>NZ_JABEQF010000003.1 GCF_014174355.1 Gluconacetobacter azotocaptans | reverse complement strand
ACTGCGACCGGCTCTACCGGACCTTCGGCATTCGCCTGCCCTATTGGCGCGACAGCCTCGCCCGCACCGTCTCGGCCCTCGTGGCCGACACCCCCACGCCCTAGAGCGGCCGGCCGATGGATTCGATCCGTTTCATCGACGACATCGACTTCGCCGGGACGGTTGCGGAGGCGGCCCCCCTCCCGCCACGATGCCCGGCGGCCGACCGGCCCGCCGTTCCCGTGACCATCGTGCTGTCGGTCTACGACGGGGCGGCGTTCCTGCCCGCGCAACTCCGCTCGATCCTGGCGCAGACCTGCACGAACTGGACGATCCTGTGGCGCGACGACGGATCGTCGGACGGATCGGCCGAGATCATGCGCGCGTTCCAACGCGGCGACGGCGCGGGCCGGTGCGTCGAGATCGACGCGTCGGGCCGGCATCTGGGCATCGCGCCCTCGTACCTGCGGCTGCTGCGCGCGGCGCCACGCGGGTCGGTCGTCGCCTTCGCCGACCAGGACGATGTGTGGCTGCCCGACAAGATCCGGCGCGGGCTGGACCATCTGGGGCGCCTGCCCGCCCACCGGCCCGCCCTGTATTGCGGGCGGCAGATCCTGGTGGACGGCGAGTTGCGGACCATGGGTCTGTCGCCCGTCCATGCCGCCACGCCATGCTTCCTGTCGGCGTTGACGCAGAATGCCGCGACGGGCTGCACCATCATGCTCAACGACGCGGCGCGCGCCGTGATCGCGGCCTGCGCCCCGCCGCCGCCCATGGTGCTGCACGACTGGTGGGCCTATCTGCTGGTGCTGGGCGCGGGGGGCGTGGCGCATGTCGACCCCTGCCCGATGGTGCTGTATCGCCAGCATCCCGACAATGCCGTGGGCGCCCCCAGCCTGCCGGTTCGCGCCCTGCGCGCGCTGCGGCGCGGACCGCGCGCCTTCATGGGCGTATTCCGCCAGAATGTCGGCCAGTTGCTGGCCCAGGACGGCGTGCTGACCGACAGCGCCCGCCGCGACCTGGCGTGCATCGGCCGCGCCTTGCGCGGCCGCCGCCGCGACCGGCTGCGCCTGATCGGGGCACTGCCGGCGATGGCCCGCCACGGCGCGGTCGAAAACCTGGTGTTCCGGCTATGGCTGTTTGTCGGGTAGCGTCGGGCCTGCAAGACGCCGCTCGCCACCCCGCGCAGGTCGGTAGTCGGCGCGAGGTCGCGATTCTCGAAAAGCCGGCCCGGCCGCAATCCGGGGCATGTGCCGTGCAGGCGGCCCCGCGCGGCCGCCCAGCGATTTCATCCTTTCCTTACGCCACGCGATCGATCATGAAGGCGTATCGACGGAAGACGGATCGGCGACGTGAAGGTCAATCGCATGCCGGCCGACTGGATACCGCCACCCGGATCGTGGACCCACGCCCCCCGATGATCCTGCCCCTGACCATCATCCTGGTGATCCTGCTGACCAGCAGCAACTATATCGGCGCGTGGCTGCAGGATCGCCGGCAGGTGGCGATGCTGTGGATGACGGCGTCCGCCCTGCTGGTGGCGGTGTCCTTCGCCGTCCGCACGCTTCTGCCGCCCCTGCCGGGGATCGTCCTCTCCAATGTCGGGGTGATGGAGGCGATCGGCATCATCTGTGTCGCCTGCCGGAGGACGCGCGGGCGACGGGTCCCGCCATGGGTGGTCCTGGCGCCCGGAGTGGCCTGGCTGGCGCTGTACCTCGCCCTCGATTTTCCCGATCACCCCGACCTGCGGGTGGTCGTCACCAACCTGCTGGCCGGGTCGCTCTTCATCGTCGCCCCGATGGAACTGCTGCGCGGCGAAAGGGAGGGACTGGTCGCCGGATGGTGGGTGGCGGGCATCCTGGGCATCGAGAGCCTGTGCTGTTTCGGCCGCACGCTGATCACCGCCTGGCTGTCCGGCGGCGATCGGGCCGCCGAGGTGGCGCATGCCGGCCTGATCTTCGTCGGCCTGTCGTCGCTGGTCCTGATGATGCTGCTCAGCGCCGGCATGGTGGCGCTGGTAAAGGAACAGACCGAACAGTACCACCGCCGGATGGCCGGGCTGGACGCCCTGACCGGCCTGGGCAACCGGCGCCGCCTGAACGAGTGCCTGGAACAGGCGGTGCCGCAGGCCGGCCGAAGCGGCCGGCCCCTGGCCGTCATCATGATCGATGTCGATTCCTTCAAGGCCTACAACGACCACTATGGCCACCCGGCCGGCGACAACTGCCTGCGTGCCGTCGCCGACGCGCTGCAGGGCGGCCTGGTACGGCGCACCGACCTTGTCATGCGCTATGGCGGCGAGGAGTTCGTGGTGCTGCTGCCCGACACCTCCGCCGCCGAGGCCGAGCGCATCGCCGAACGGCTGCGCCTGGCGGTGCGTGGCCTGGGCCTGTGCCACGCCGGGCGCCACGCCGGGCGCGACGACGGCGTGGTCACGATCAGCCTGGGCGTGGCGGTGCTGGAGCCGGGTGCCGGGATGACGGACGGCGCGGCCCTGCTGGGGGCGGTGGACCAGGCCCTGTACGAGGCCAAGCGGCGCGGGCGCGACCAGAGCGTATCCTACCTGCCCCTACAGCCCGAACCCGTCGCGATCACCGCACCGTAACCGTCAGAGCCTGTTTGAAAATGTGGGCTGGCGAGCGAGAGCGGAACGCAGTGAAACGCCCGGCGTGTGTTTTCGAGCCCCGAAGCGGAGCGGCCTTATGGGCCGTGAGCATCGGAGCGCAGAAAACGCGCGTCGGATCGCCGCCAGCGCGCATTTTCAAACAGGCTCTCAGACCGTGTGGTGATCCAGCGCGTCGGGCGGCGGCAGGATATGCCTGCGCCAGCGTCGCGACAGCTTGCGCACGACCCACGCGCGGACGCGTTCCAGCAGCAGATAGACCACCGGCGTGGTATAGAGCGTCAGAAGCTGGCTCATCGCCAGGCCGCCGACCACGGCGATGCCCAGCGGCCGGCGCAGTTCGATCCCGTAGCCGGCGCTGACGATCAGCGGCACCGCGCCGAAGGCGGCGGCCAGCGTCGTCATCAGGATCGGCCGGAAGCGCTTGGCGCAGGCCTCGCGGATCGCGGCCTCGGGCGACATGGCGCCGTCGCGTTCGGCATGCAGGGCGAAATCCACCATCAAAATCGCGTTCTTCTTCACGATGCCGACCAGCAAAATCATTCCGATCATCGCGATCAGCGAGAATTCCTGCCCGCTGAGCCACAGGGCCAGCACCGCGCCCACCGTCGCCGACGGCAGGGTCGACAGGATGGTCAGGGGATGGATGTAGCTTTCGTACAGGATGCCCAGCGTCACGTACATCGTCGCCAGCGCCGCCAGGAACACCAGCAGTTCGTTGATCAGCGCGGTCTGGAACTCCGCCGCCTGGCCGGTAAACCCGCCCTGGATGGTGCTGGGGATGCGCATGCGCACCATGGTCGCCTCGATCTCGGCCGTGGCGTCGCTCAGCGTCCTGTCCTTGGCCAGGTTGAACGAGATGGCGCCGGACACGAACCCGCCGCGATGGCCGACCGAGATCGAGGTCGGCCGCATGTCCATCCGGGCCACCACCGGCAGCGGCACCATCGTCTCGACACTGGAGGACACGGCCGAACCGCTGGACGCCCCGGCGCCGCCGGCCAGCCGGTTGGCCACGGCGTTGCGGAACGACTGCTGGCTCAACGTCGTGGCCCGCGATGCCGCCTGTCCGTTATCGACGCGCACCCGCACCGTATTGGACACCGTGCCGCCGCCCGCCGTCCCGCCGGCGGTCGACACCCGGAAGGCCTGCATCACGTCCGGCGTGTCGCGATAGGACGGCGCGACCTCCATGACCACATGATAGGTCGCAAGCGGCGTCGAAATGCTCGACGCGCTGCGCTGGCCGTACGCGTCGTACAGCGCGTTGCCGATCAGCTGCGGCGTCACCAGGTAGCGCGCGGCGGTGTCGCGTGCGATCTCGACATGCACGGCCGAGGCGCGGTCGCTCAGGTTGGTGGTGATGTCGGTCATCACCTTGCTGCCCTGCAGGGCCTGGGTCAGCCGGGGCACCCAGGTATAGATATCCTCGGCATCGTCGCTGCGCAGGACATAGCGATAGGCGCCCTGCTGCTGCCGGCCGCCGCCGCCGTTGACATCGCCCGCCGAAAACAGCGACAGCCGCAAGCCCGTCAGGCCCGTCAGGCGCTTGCGGATGCGCGCGATCATCTCGTCCGGGCCGTCGGCGCGGTCGCGCTTGCCGATCATCTGGGCGAAAGCCTGGCCCTCGACCCGCGTATCGCCCGAGAAGGCGGCCACCGATTCGGTGTCCGGGTCGGCCATTATGGCGTCGCCCACCGCGCGGATCTTGCGGTCCATGGTCTGGAAGGACCCGGCCTCGTCCCCCCGGAAATAGCCAACGATCAGGGCCACGTCCTGCTTGGGGATGATGTTCTTGGGCATCAGGACGATGATGCCCACGGTCGCCACCAGGCTGAGCGGCAGCGTGGACAGCACCCACCAGCGATGCCGCAGCGCCCGGTCCAGCGAACGCACATAAAGATGCAGCACCGCCTCGAACATCGCCTCGATCCCGTCCGAGAGGCGGCGCAGCACACGGCGCACCCGCGACGCGCCGGGGGGCAACGGCGCATTGTGGCTGACATCCAGCAGCAGGCTGCACATCATCGGCGTCAGGCTGACCGACAGGAACAGCGACACCACCACCGTCACCGCCAGGGTCATCGCGAATTCGTAGAACACCTTGCCCGCCGTGCCGGGCATCAGCAGCAGCGGCAGGAACACCGCGACCAGCGAGATCGTGATCGACAGCACGGTGAACGCGATCTCGCGCGAACCCAGCAGCGCGGCCTCCAGCCGCCCCATCCCCGCCTCCATGTGGCGGGCGATGTTTTCCACCACCACGATCGCGTCGTCGACCACGAAGCCGGTGGCGATGGTCAGCGCCATCAGCGACAGCGTGTCCAGCGAGAACCCCAGCAGGTACATCGCCGCCAGCGTCCCGGCCAGCGAAATGGGCACCGTTACCGCTGGAATCAGCGTCGAGCGCGGCGCGCGCAGGAACACCAGCACCACCCCCACCACCAGCAGGACCGAGACCAGAAGCGTCAGCTGCGTGTCCGCCAGCGAGGCGCGGATGGTGATCGACCGGTCCATCGCCGGCGTCAGGGTCATGCCGGCGGGCAGCGCGCCCATCATCGCCGGCATCCGCTCGCGGATCTGGTCCATCACGCGGATGACGTTGGCGCCGGGCTGCGAGCGGACCACGGCCATGACTGCGCGATGGCCGTTGAAATAGCCCGTCTGGCGTTCGTTCTCGACCCCGTCGGCCACGGTGGCCACGTCGGCCAGCCGGACCGGCCGGCCGTCGCGATAGCCCACCACCAGGTCGCGATACTGGGCCGCCTGCCGGGCCTGGTCGTTGGTCGACAGGCTGTAGCGCTGCTGTCCGACATCGACGAAGCCCTTGGGCGTGTTGGCGTTGGCCGAGGCCAGGGCCGAGCGGACGTCCTCGAACCCCAGGCCGTACTTGAACAGGGGGAAGGGATTCATCTCGACCCGCACGGCGGGGGGCGAACTGCCGACCATCTCGATCCAGCCGACGCCCTTGATCTGCGCCAGCATCGGCTGGAGGCGCGTGGTCATGACGTCATGCAGTTCGGCCACCGGCCGTGTGTCCGACGTCAGCGCCATCACCATGATCGGGCTGTCGGCAGGGTTGGCCTTCCAGTATTGCGGCACCATCCGCAGGGTGGTCGGCATGTCCCGCGTCGCCGCCCGCAGCGCCGCCTGCACGTCGTTGGCCGCCCCGTCGATGTTCCGGCTGTCGTCGAAGGTCAGCAGGATGAACGAGGTACTGTCGGTGGAATCGGATTCGATCTCGCTGATGCCGGCGATCTGGCCCAGGCGCCGCTCCAGCGGCGTCGTCACCGAACTGGCCATCTGCTGCGGCGACGACCCCGGCTGGGTCGCGACGACATAGATGATCGGCACCGAGATGTTGGGCAGGTCGCCCACTGGCAGCACGCGATAGGCGAACATCCCCGCCATCACAAGCGCCAGCGAAATCAGGGTCGTGGCCACCGGCCGCAGGATGAAGGGACGGCAGGGATTCATGCGGCGCGGGTCATCGGCGGGTCACGATCCTTATTCATGGGGCGGCGACGTGCTTGCCCGCCCGGCGCCATACCACAGGGCCGCTCCGAAGAAGCCCACATAATAGCCGATGTCCGCCCCGCCCAGCCATTGCGCGACCGGACCGGTATAAAGCTGGCTGGTCGAGAACAGCAGGATCGTCGCCACCGAGGTAACGACGAAGATCGTCGCCCCGCGCGTCCAGCCCGGCGGCACCGGCCGGGGGGTCCTGTCGCCCAGGTACCAGTCCGCCAGCACGATGCCGATCCACGGCGCGATCCAGTACATCGTCACCACCAGATAGTCGGTATAAAGCGCGGCATAGCGCCCCGCCCCCGCGACCGCCAGCACATAGCCCAGCGTCGCCGTGATGATGGCGGCCAGCACGCGCGGCACATGGATGCCGGCGGAAATCAGGCTGTAGCTGGCCGTATTGTCGTTGAACGAATTGCCGGTGACCGACGACAGCGCGATCGCCGCCAGCACCACCGGCCCCAGCGGGCCGGCGGCGTGCTGCAGGCTGGCGATCACCGCCGTGGGCGACGGTTCGGCAATGCTGGCCGCCGTCAGCAGGCCCAGGATCTGGAACGGCACGGCCGACCCCAGCAGCCCCGCCAGCGCCAGCCCGACCACCCGGCGCGGATCGCTGTCGGCGGGCAGATAGCGCGTGTAGTCCGACGAATAGGACGCCCACGACAGGTTGAAACTGGCCAGGATCGCCACCGCCAGCAGAAACGTCGCCAGCCCCGGCGAATGGGCGGCCCGCGGCACCGCGATCCCGCGCGAGACGCATTCCACCCCGATCACCGTGAACGCCAGCAGCAGGACGCCGCCCAGATATTTCTGCAGCGCCTGCACCATGTCGTGGCCATAGATGCTGGCCACCATCTGCACCGACGCCAGGATGCCCAGCGCCACCCAGAACGGCAGGCCGACCCCCGCGATGATGGACAGGAACGCGATCAGCGCCGCCGCCGCCGGCACATTGTTCACCGCGTCCCAGCCGACGCAGTACACCCAGTTGAGGAAGGCCGGCGGGCGGATGCCGATCCGGCCCAGGGCGCGGCGCGAGGCCTCCATCTGCGTCAGGCCGGTCGCGGGGCCGATCGACGCCGCCAGCGCCACCGGCAGCGCGCCGACCACGTTCCCGATCAGGATCGCCACCAGGCCCGCGCGGAAATCCAGCCCCAGCGACACCAGCAGCACGCCCGTCACCCACCCGCCGGGGCCGAGATTGGGGGAAAAATGGCTCCAGAACACGCGATCGACGGGCATGGTCTTGCGCGCGGCCGGCACCGGGCGGGACACCGCCGCGACGCCGAGTTCCTCCATCAGGGGCGGGCGCGGAAAAGGCATCGTCACAGGTTCCGATCGCGCGGGGGAATGGCGGTGCAATCGTTGCGTGAATAGATCCTTATGGCAAGTCGGCGGCGATGCCGCCCCCCGTCTCGGGCATCGAGCCCGCCCGTCCGGCGGGCTGGCGGAAATAGAACGCATCCGCCACGCGCGGCGGCAGCAGATCCATCATCCGCGACCCCGCCGCCAGCCACCACGGAAAGGCGAGGCGCCGCCGCCCGGCCGCCACCCCGCGCAGGATGGCGGCCACGGCATCGTCCATTTCGGTCAGGCCGGGCATGGGAAAGCAGTTGGCCGCGGTCATCGGGGACCGGACGAAGCCGCAGCACACGCTGGACATCAGGATGCCGTCGCGGGCCATGTTGCCGCCGGTCGCCACCATGAAGCGGTCCACCGCCGCCTTGGACGCGCAATAGGACGGCGTGCCGGGAAAGGCGACATAGGCCGCGACCGAGGCGATAGCGCAGATCCGTCCCCGCACCCCGCGCGCATCGCGCGCCTGCCCCGCCTGCACCGCCAGCGCCGGCAGGACGGTGTTGATCACCCCGCTCAGATTGGTGTCCATCATGCGGCGGACCTGGCCGTCCGGCTCGCACGGGGCGTCGCGGCCGGCGGGACGCGCGGTCGAGGCCGTGATTCCGGCGCAGGCGAACACCAGGTCCAGCGCGCCGGCCCCGCCGATCCATTCCTCCATGCCCGCGCGGTCGCGCACGTCCTGGCGGCGGATGCGCACCGTTGCCCCGCGCCCGGTGCAACGCGCGGCCACATCGCGCAACCGCGCCGGATCGCGCCCCCCCAGATGCAGCAGCGCGCCCGGGCGCGCCAGGGCCAGGGCGATGGACCGACCGATGCCGGACGATGCCCCCGTGACGAGAATCGTATCCTGTTTCATGTTCGCCAGATTAGAGACCGCCTGATAAAAGACCGCAAACCCGCGCCGCCGCGGGCCGATTGAGGATCTGAGGAATGTGCCGCCGATGACGCCCACCAGCGAACGCCAGGCCCACCCCGCGCGCCAGACGCCCGCCCGGACGCCGCTGGGGCAACCGATCGCGCGCCGGGGGGTCTGCCTGGTGATTTCCGCCCCGTCGGGCGCCGGGAAATCGACCATCGCCAATGCGCTGCGCGCCGCCGACCACCGGCTGCTGCATTCGGTGTCGGTCACTACCCGCCAGCCCCGCCCCGGCGAGACCGAGGGCGTCCATTATCATTTCCGCACCATGGACCAGTTCCAGCGCATGGCCGAGGAAGGCGAGATGCTGGAATGGGCGACGGTGTTCGGCCGGGGCTACGGCACGCCCCGCGCCCCGGTCGAGGCCGCGCTGGCCGCGGGACGCGACATGGTGTTCGACATCGACTGGCAGGGGCACCGGCAGATCCGCGATGCCCTGCCCGACGACGTGGTCAGCCTGTTCGTGCTGCCTCCGTCCCTGGCCGAACTGGAACGCCGGCTGTGCAACCGCGCGTCCGACCATGCCGAGGAAATCGCCCGCCGGATGAAGGCCGCCCGCGACGAGATCTCGCACTGGCGGGAATTCGACCATGTAATCGTCAATACCGAGCTGGACCAGGCGATCGCCGAGGCCCGCGCCGTGCTGGTGGCGGCGCGGCTGGAAACCCGGCGCCAGGCGGGGCTGGCCGGCTTTGTCGCCGGGTTCGACGCGGCCGGATCGGGCGCGTAACACCGTGGATTTCTCGTCGATCACGGTGCTGTGCATCGGTGACGTCATGCTCGACCGGTTCGTCTATGGCGAGATGGAGCGCATCTCGCCCGAGGCCCCGGTTCCCGTCCTGCGCCTGGGCCGCACGCGCGAAATGCCCGGCGGCGTCGGCAACGTGGCCAACAACATCCTGTCGCTGGGCGGGCGGGCGATCCTGATCGGGCTGGTGGGCCGGGACGCGCCGGGGGCGGCGCTGCGCGCGCTGCTCAGCGCGCGGCCGGGGCTGACCGACGCGCTGGTGGACACCGACGCCCGGCCGACGATCTGCAAGACCCGCTTCATCGCCGCCAACCAGCAGGTCGTCCGCGCCGACGAGGAAAGCCGCCTGCCGGTGCAGGAGCCCGAGGTCCACGCGCTGATCGCCGCGATCGACGCCCATATCGACGCCGCCACCATCGTCGTGCTGTCGGACTACGCCAAGGGCGCTTGCGCCGACCCGGTGATCCGCCACGCCATCGCCCGCGCGGGCGCGCGGTCGGTCCCGGTCTTCGTCGATCCGAAATCGCGCGATTTCTCGCGCTATCGCGGGGCCGCCTGCATCACGCCCAACGCCCGCGAACTGGCGCAGGCGACCGGCCTGCCGGTGGACAGCGACGCCGAGATCGAACAGGCCGCCCACGCCGCCATGATGCAGGCCGACGCCCGCGCCATCCTGGCCACCCGGTCGGAAAAGGGCATGGCCCTGGTCGAACGCGACGGCGCCGCCCAGACCGTTCCCGCCCGCGCGCGCGAGGTCTTCGACGTGTCGGGCGCGGGCGATACGGTCATTGCGACCCTGGCCCTGGCCGCGGGCTCGGGCATGACCCTGGCCCAGGCGATGCATGTTGCCAACGCGGCGGCCGGCGTCGTGGTCGGCAAGCTGGGCACCGCGACGGCCGACATCGCCGAGGTGCTGGCCGAACTGGATGCGCAGGACCACGCCCATGCGGGCGGCGCCCCCGTCCTGCTGTCGCGCGAGCAGGCGGCGGAGCAGGTCGCACGGTGGAAGGCGCAGGGGTTGCGGGTGGGCTTCACCAACGGGTGCTTCGACCTGCTGCATCCCGGCCATGTCGGGCTGCTGGCGGCGGCCCGGGCGGCGTGCGACCGGCTGATCGTGGCGCTGAACACCGATGCCAGCGTGACCCGGCTGAAAGGTCCCGAGCGTCCGGTCAATACGCTGCGCGACCGGGCGACGGTCATGACGGCGATCCGCCATGTCGACGCCGTCGTCGCCTTCGACGAGGACACGCCGCTGGATCTGATCCGGCTGCTGCTGCCCGACGTGTTGGTGAAGGGCGCCGATTACCGCCCCGATCAGGTCGTGGGCGCCGACGTGGTGCAGGCGGCCGGCGGCCGGCTGCTGCTGGCGCGGCTGGAGGACGGGCAGTCGACGACGCGGACCCTGGGCCGCATCCGCGCCGCCGGAACAGCCGGGACGCGCGATCAATGACCCCCTCCGTGCCGGCGCTGCCCGACGACATCCGCCAGGCCCATGCCGCGTTCGGATCGTGGCTGTTCGACCGCGCCCTGCCCGTCTGGGGGGCCACGGGGTGCGATGGCGACGCGGACGACCCCGCCCGGCTGGGCGCGCGCGAACAGCTGAACCCGGACGGCACAGCGGCCGATCCGGGCTTCAAGCGCCTGCGCGTGCAGGCCCGGCAGCTGTACGCCTTCACCCGCGCCGCCCTGTACGGCTGGCCCGGCGGCGCGGCGCGGGCCGGGGGCATCTATCGCTTCATGCGGCATGGGCTGCGCGACGACGGCGGATGGGTCAGCCGCCTGACCGCCGGCGGCGCGGTGCTGGACCCGACGGCCGACCTGTACGACCTGGCCTTCATCATCTTCGCCCTGTCCTGGTACGGGCGGCTGGACACGTCGGGCGCGCCGGTTCATCTGGCGCGGCAGACGGTCGCCTGGCTGCGGCGCGCCATGGCCACCCCCAACGGCGGGTTTCTGGACACCCTGCCGCGCGGGGACGGTCCCCGGCAGCAGAACCCGCACATGCATCTGCTGGAAGCCGCGCTGGCGCTGTTCGAGACCACGGGCGACGAGTCCGACGCCACCCTGGCGCACGACCTGGTCGATCTGTTTCGCACCCGCCTGTTCGACGAGCGGACAGGCACGCTGGGCGAAGCCTTCACCGATGACTGGCGGCCCGTGCCCGGCGCGGCCGGCGGGCTGGTCGAACCCGGCCACCAGTACGAATGGGTGTGGCTGCTGTGCGAGTACGGGCGCCTGACCGGCCGCGCCCTGTCCGATCACGCGCGCACCCTGTTCGGGTTCGGCCACCGCCACGGCGTCGATCCCGAGACCGGCCTGATCCGCGACGTGCTGCGCCGCGACGGTGCCATCGTGCGGGGGTCGGCGCGGCTGTGGGCGCAGACCGAGGGCCTGCGCGCGGAAATCGCCATGTACGACCCCGCCACCAGCGGGGCGCGGATCGTCCGCATCGTCGATAATCTGCTGGGCCGCTATTTCACCGGCTGTCCGACCGGCACGTGGAACGACCATCTGGACGATGCGCTGCGTCCGATAGGCGACCGGATTCCGGCCAGTTCCTTCTATCACATCGTCGCCGGCTACGCGGAACTGGACCGCCTGGTCCGCGGCTGAACAGGCGTCCACGGGACCGGGCCTGTAAAGTTATCCCCATGTTCCTTGGTTATCCACAGACCGGTCCACAGCCTGCGTCTGGTAAGAGGACCCTGTGAACCAGATCGACCCCTCCCCCGACGAGTCCCGCGACACGCTGCTCGGCCTGTCGCAGCGCCAGCCCCCCGCCAACATGCAGGCGGAGCAGGCGCTGCTGGGCGCGTTGCTGACGAACAACCGCGCCTATGACCGGGTGTCGGACTTCCTGACCGGCGAGCATTTCGCCGATGCCGTCAACGGCCGGATCTATGACGCCGTCGCCCGGCGGATCGAGGCCGGGCATCTGGCCGACCCGGTCACGCTGCGCGCCGAATTCGAACATTCCGGCCTGCTGGATGCGGTGGGGGGCACCGCCTATCTGGGCCGGCTGCTGACGGCGATGGTCGGCATCATCAATGCCGGCGATTATGGCCGCGCGATCCACGACGCCTGGGTCCGCCGGCAATTGATCGACATCGGCGAGACGGTCGTCAACAACGCCTTCGGCGCGCGGCCCGACCTGGACGGCGTGGACCAGATCGCCGCCAGCGAGGAAGCCCTGTTCCGCCTGGCCACCGAAAAGGGGCAGGAAGGCGGCTTCACCAGCTTCGACCGGGCGTTGGCCGATGCGCTGGACGTGGCGGAAAAGGCGTTCCACCGCACCGGCGACGTCGTGGGCCTGACCACCGGCCTGCGCGACCTGGACAAGAAGACCGGCGGCCTGCACCCGTCGGACCTGCTGATCCTCGCCGGCCGCCCGGCCATGGGCAAGACGGCGCTGGCCACCAAGATCGCCTTCAGCGCCGCGCGCGCGCTGATGCGCGAGGCGCAGGACGCCCCGCCCGGCACCCAGCCCAAGGGGTCGGTCGCGATCTTCTCGCTGGAAATGTCGGCCGAGCAGCTGGCCACCCGTATCCTGTCCGAACAGGCCAGCGTGTCGGGCGAGCGCATCCGGCGCGGCGATATCGGACAGAAGGAATTCGACCGTTTCGTCCATGTCACGCGCGAACTGGCGCAATTGCCGCTGCATATCGACGACACGCCCGCCATTTCGCTGTCGGCGATGCGCACGCGCTGCCGCCGCCTTGCCCGGACCAAGGGGCTGAGCCTGGTGGTGGTCGATTACCTGCAGTTGATGCGCCCCTCGGTCGGCACCCGCCCGGAAAGCCGCGTGCTGGAAATCTCGATGATCACGCAGGGGCTGAAGGCCATCGCCAAGGAACTGAGCGTTCCAGTGATCGCGCTGTCACAGCTGTCGCGCCAGGTCGAAAGCCGCGAGGACAAGCGGCCGATGCTGTCGGACCTGCGCGAATCCGGGTCGATCGAACAGGACGCCGACGCCGTGATGTTCGTCTATCGCGACCAGTATTACCTGCAGCAGCGCCAGCCCAAGGAAACCGCCCACGAGTCGAGCGAGAAATACCAGACGGCGATGGAAGAGTGGCAGCGCAAGATGGACCTGGCCCACAACCGCGCCGAGCTGATCCTGGAAAAGCAGCGCCACGGCCCCACCGGCACCGTGCATCTGTTCTTCGAGGGCGAATTCACCCGCTTCGGCGACCTGGATCTGGTGCACGACGCCTGAGAGCCTCAGGGCGTTGCCCTTGTCCCCCAAAGGGCCAGGCCCTTTGGAAACCCGGCACTTTATGAAACGAATGGGATGCAAGGGCCTAGGCCGACAGGCAACCTGTCGCCTGGTTCGCCGTTGAAAGCACTCACCTGCCAGAAGCATAGGCCGTGCCGATCCGGTCCCTTTCATCCCGCCCTTCGATGGTCGTCGCCATTCCGGTACGTGACGAGGAAACCCGCATCGGCCCCTGCCTGCTGGGCCTGGCGGTACAGGGCCGGCACACGCCCGACCATGTCGTCCTGCTGGTCAACAACACCACCGACGCCACCGTCGCCCGCGCCCGCGACATGTCGCCTTCCCTGCCCTTTGCGCTGACGGTGGCATGCCGCGTCTATCCCGACGCGCACGCCCATGCCGGCACTGCCCGGCGCGAGGCCATGGAGATTGCGGCCCAACGCGCCGGGGCCGGTGGTATCCTGCTGACCACCGATGCGGACGGCATCGTGGCCCCGGACTGGATCGGGCGCACCCTGTCCGCGTTTGCCGACGGCGCGCAGGTCGTGTGCGGGCGCGCGCTGATCGACCCGACGGAGGCCCTGGCCATCCCGGCGCACCTTCATCGCGACGACGACCGCGAGGTCGCCTACGGCACGGTGCTGGACCGCATCCATGACCTGGCCGATCCGGACCCGTACGACCCGTGGCCGCGCCATACCGAACATTCCGGCGCCAGCATTGCCGTCACCGTTGCCGCGTGGGCCCGGGCGGGCGGTGTTCCCGCCCTTCCCATTGCCGAGGACCGCGCTTTTATCGCGGCCCTCCGCCGGGTCGACACGCCGATCCGTCATGCCGCCGACGTGCAGGTCACCGTTTCGGGCCGCATCCGCGGGCGGGCCAGGGGCGGGATGGCCGATACCATCGCGCGACGGATGAAACGCCAGGACGAACTGCTGGACGACAGCCTCGAACCGGCGGACGACTGCCTGCGCCGGGCCCGCGCCAGGGCATGGCTGCGACATCTTCATGACGAACGGGGGATGGGCCTCGGCACGCGGGCGTCAACGGCCGACCTGGCGGCGATGCTGGGCGTCCCCGCGCATCATGTGGCCCATCGGATGATAGGGCCATATTTCGGCATGTGCTGGGAACGGCTGGAAGCCGAAACCCCGTCCCTGCGGCGGCGGGGCGTGCGCCGCAGCGACCTGGCATGGCATCACGCCCGGGCGGCGGACATCGTCGCCGGCCTGTCGGGCAGCAGGCCGATCCAATCCCCTCAGCCCGCCTTGATGTCACCGGCAAGCAGGTCGATCCGATAGCCGTCCTGCCTTTCGGAAAAGGCGCCGTTCATCCCGGCTCCGCAACACTGCCGTACGAAAAGATCGGCCGCTTCGTCGCCCGTACAGGGCGTATCCGTCGGCCCGGTCCAGTTCACCAGCAGGATCGCCGCATCCGATCGCCGCACCGTCAGAACCCGCTCCGCCAGGCCCCCGATGTCCGCCCGCGACAGGAAATACAGAAATTCCGAGACCACGATCAGGTCGCACGAACCCGGCGGCAAGGCCGGAAACGCGCCGGGCAAATGCCCCTGATGGAACGAGACCCCCGGCCAGCCCCGGCAGCGCGCGCGCGCGCGCAGCAATGCCGCTTCCGCCACATCCACCCCCAGCAGCCGGCTGCAATAGGGAGCAAGTTCCGCCGTCATCACTCCGATGGAGCAGCCGAGTTCCAGTGCGAAATCGAAACGCCGGCCGCCGAGCACCGCCAGCGTCCGGGCATATTTGCGGCGTTCATAGTCGCGGGTCTCGAACCCCCAGGGGTCGGGATGCCCGTCATACAGGCGGGCGAAGACCGATCCGGGCCAGGTCTCGCTACTCATGATCGAGAAAGACCTCGAAGGGCACATCGAAGACCGACAACAGCTTTTCCGGAAGATGGAATCCGGTCGGGTCATCCACGATCAGGCCGCCATACTGGCTTTCATGCGCGCGGATCGCCTCGGTCTTCGCCGGCAGATGGCGCGCGATATCGAGGCGCATTCCATGCGGTGGTGGCTGGTCCAGTTCGGTGTCCGGCGCAATCAGCCAGCCCCACACCGGATAGGCGAGCAGGGACAGATCGCACATTTTCCTCAACGCCACGCCCATTTTCCATACGGCCTCATGATCGCAGTGCGGGTCGTGACGCCAGGGGGCCAGCACCGTGCCGCACGCATGCCGCGCCGCCAGTTCGGCCAGGGTGGCCACCGCCCGATCGAATGCCGGCCCCTCATGCGGCGCGTCGGCGTCCGGCAGGCCGAGAAAGACGACGCGCCCGGGCGCGAGTCCCAGGAGGGAGACGGCATGCCGGGCCTCGGCCTGCCGCCGTGCCCGCAGGCGCGGGGCCGGCCACGCATGCGAATGGGGGTGCGAGGCCGCGCCGTCGGTCACGATGGCCACCACCGGCGGCCGCCCGGCGGCGCAGCACGCCGCGATCAGCCCCCCGCAGCCCAGGCTTTCATCGTCGGCATGCGGGGCCAGGATCAGGGCGGTGCCCGGCACGATCCGGTCGAGCGGCCCGAAGGGCAAGGCCCGGAACGCCGCCTGGACCAGCCCGGCCTTCATGCCGGCCCCTCCGGCTGGGGCAGGTCGCGCCGGGTGAACCAGCCGGCCGCCTCGACCAGCGTTTCGTCGGGCGCGGGCTGGCGCAGATAGGTCGCCAGATCCCGCAGGATCCGCTCGACGACATTGGCTTTCACGAAAGCCGACAGGCCGAGCCCCCGCTGCACGAGTTCGATGACATCCAGCCCGGCGCGCTCGGCCGCGATCCGGGCCAGATTGACCGTGGCGGCGACGTCGCCGGGGTCGAAGCCGCGCCCTTCCGCCACAAGGGCGGCCTTTCTGGCCCACTGCGCGGCCGTTTCCCGCGCGATCAGCGCCAGGCCCACGCGTACCCGCTGATGGGGATCGCCGTCGCGCGCCCTGTCCGCCAGTTGCAGGCGCAACAGATCCACCAACCGGTCGATCCCGCCCAACGCCACCGCGATGCCCCGCCATGCCCCGGCCGAGAATTCCGGCTGGCGCAGGTAATCGCCCGGCTGTCCGATCAGGGCGTCCGGCGTCAGGACCACCCCCGTGAAATCGCAGCGCCCCGTGCCCGCCCCGCGCATGCCGGTGATGCCGCCGATCGACAGGCTGGCCGCACTGGCATCGTCGCGCGGCACCAGGATCATGCGCGTGTCGCCGTCCGGCGCCCGCGCCGTGATCAAGGCCCGCGTCACCTGCAAGGCCCCGGAGGCGAACAGTTTTTCGCCGTGCAATATGATCGCCGCGCCGTCGTCGTGGAAACGAACGGGTTCGACCCCTTCCGTGACCCAGATGCCCAGCAGCGCCCCGTCGCGCACGTCCGCCGCCACCCGCCGCATGTGCGCGTCCGTTCCATAGCGGGCGACCAGCCGGATGGCGTTCACATGCCCTTCCAGCAGCCGCCCCACCGCCAGGCTGCCCTGCCCCACCATGCGCAGCAGCCGAAGAAGACCCAGCGCGCCCCCAGGCTCGGTTCCGTACCCGCGCCCACCCCATGCGGGCGGCAACGGGGCGGAGAACGCCCCCAGGCGTCGCAGATGCGCCATGCCGTCATGCGGAAACGCGGCGGCGCCGTCGTTTTCCGACGCTTCCTGTTCCAGGGCCGGCAGCAATTTGACCAGAGCGGCAAAGGGAAAACTCATGTCCGACCCAACGTCCTGCACGCCGGGATGTTTCAAATACCGGTCCGCGTCATGATCGGGTCCAGGGCCTCAGGCTCTCCTCACGTGGCCTCGTCGTCCACCACGCGCGGCACCGACTGCCCGCGCGTCAGGTCGGTGATCCGCGCCACGGCCTCGGTCATCCGGTCGTCGGGGACGGCGATCACCAGCGCCGCCCCGGTCGCGTCGAACGCCTCGTCCTCGACCGTCGCGTCCAGCGCGCCCAGCCGCGCGCGCAGCAGGGCCAGATCGGCGAAGCCGCAATGCAGGGCCAGGCGCGTCATGGGCACGATCGGCAGCCGGGGGGCCAGGCGCAGGCATTCCGCCGCCGTCCCGCCGTAGGCGCGGACCAGCCCGCCCGCGCCCAGCTTGATGCCGCCGAACCAGCGCGTGACCACCACCACCGTCCGGTCGAACCCCTGCCCGTCGATCACCTGCAGGATGGGCCGGCCGGCCGTGCCGCCGGGTTCGCCGTCATCGTCGCTGCGGTAATCCTGCCCGATGCGGTACGCCCAGCAATTATGGGTGGCGTCCGCAATGCCGACCGCGCGCACGAACGCCAGCGCCTCGGCCGGCGAGGCGACCGGGGCCGCCTGCGCCAGAAACAGGCTTTTGCGGACCTCGCGCTCCAGCCGGGCGGGCGCGGTCAGCATGACGCGCCCGGCGGTCATGCCGCGTCCCCGTCCTCCTCCACGCCGCCGAACAGCGCCACCAAGTCGCCCAGATGCCCGATTTCGTTCAGGTGCAGCCCCTCGGGCGCGACCAGCCGCGTGTTGCCCCGGGCAACCCGGCGCGGCAGGAAGGCGGCGTCGAAGCCCAGCTTCTGCGCTTCCTTCAGGCGGGCATCGGCCTGCGCGACCTGCCGGACCTCGCCCGACAGGCCGACCTCGCCGAAATAGACCGCCCCGGCATGGGTCGGCCGCCCGGTGGCGGCGGACACCAGCGCCGCCGCCACCGCCAGATCGGCCGCCGGCTCCAGCACCCGCAGGCCGCCGGCAATGTTCAGATGGACGTCCATGCCCTGCAGCTTCATGCCGCAGCGTGCTTCCAGCACCGCCAGCAGCATGTTCAGCCGCGAGGAATCCCAGCCGACCACCGCGCGGCGCGGCGCGGAATCGCCGGATTTGGGCGACAGCAGGGCCTGGACCTCCAGCAGCACCGGGCGCGTGCCCTCGATGCCGGCAAAGACCGCCGATCCGGCGATGTGGCCGCGCCGTTCCGCCAGGAAAAGGGCCGAGGGGTTGGGAACCTCGACCAGCCCCTGGTCGGTCATGGCGAAGACGCCGATCTCGTCCGTGGCGCCGAAGCGGTTCTTGGCGGCGCGCAGGATGCGGAACTGGTGGCCGCGATCGCCCTCGAAATACATCACGGCGTCGACCATGTGTTCCAGCACGCGGGGGCCAGCCAGCGCGCCCTCCTTGGTCACGTGCCCGACCAGGATCAGGCTGAAGCCCCGCTGCTTGGCCAGGCGGATCAGTTCGAACGCCGTGGCGCGGACCTGGCTGACGGTGCCGGGCGCGCTGTCCACGCTTTCCAGCCACATCGTCTGGATCGAGTCGATGACGACCAGCGTCACGTCGCGCTCGGCCTCCAGCGTGCCGGCGATGTCGGTCACGTTGATCGCCGCCGCCAGGTCCAGCCCGGGCGCGTCCAGCCCCAGCCGCCGGGCGCGCAGGCGGATCTGGTCCACCGCCTCCTCGCCCGAGATGTACATGACCCGCCGGCCGCTGCCTGCCAGCGCGCAGGCCGCCTGCAGCAGCAGCGTCGATTTGCCGATGCCCGGATCGCCGCCCACCAGCACCACCGAAGCCGGCACCAGCCCGCCGCCCAGCACCCGGTCCAGCTCGCCGATGCGGGTGCCGATGCGCGGCGGCGGCTCCGCCTGGCCGTCGAGGCTGACGAAGGCGATCTTCGCCCCCCGGGCACGCCGCGTGGCCGGCGCACCGGTGGCCGACGGCGTCGCTTCCTCCTCGACGATGCTGTTCCACGCGCCGCAGGCCTCGCAGCGGCCGGCCCATTTCGGGAAGGCCGCCCCGCAGGACTGGCAGACAAATCGGGGCGACGACGGACGACGGGCCAAGCGACGTAACTCCGGAACGGAAAACGGACGGGGCGGAGCGCGTGCTAGCGGCGCAGTTCCATGCTGATCGGCCCTTCGCGCCGGCCATGCGTGAACTGGTCCACCATGGGGTTGCCGCTGTTCAGCAGCGCCGATGCCGCCCCCTGCCAGATCAGCTTGCCCTGATAGAGCATGGCCGCCCGGTCGCCAATCCGCTGGGCCGAGGCCATGTCGTGGGTGATGGCGATGGCGGTCGACCCCAGCCGGCGCACGCAATCGACGATCAGCCCGTCGATCACCGCCCCCATGATCGGGTCCAGCCCGGTGGTCGGTTCGTCGAAGAACAGGATGTCCGGCTGCGAGGCGATGGCGCGCGCCAGGCCCACGCGCTTCTGCATGCCGCCCGACAGTTCGGACGGGGACAATGCGCCGACCGAAGGATCCAGCCCCACCTGTTCCAGCACCCGTCCGGCATGGGCGCGGGCCTCGGCACGGGCCATGCGCGCGCCGTGCCGCCGCCCGGCGGCCATCAGGCCGAAAGCCACGTTTTCCCAGACGCTGAGGCTGTCGAACAGGGCGCCGTTCTGGAACAGCATGCCGATCTTCTCGATCGCACTTTCGCGCCGGCGCGCAGGCAAGGCCAGGATATCCACGCCGTCGATCTCGATCGAGCCGGAATCGGGCGTGATCAGGCCCAGGATGCAGCGCAGCAGCACGGACTTGCCGCTGCCCGACCCGCCGATGACGACGCACGACGTCCCCGGCATGACGTCGAGGTCGATCCCGTCGAGCACCCGTTTCGGGCCGAAGGATTTGGTCAGGCCGCGAATGCGGATCTTGGGTGTTGCGTCCGTCATTGCGAGAAGAACACGTCGGTCAGCAGGTAATCGAACGCCAGCAGCAGGATCGAGGCCCCCACCACCGCCGAGGTCGTGGCGGCCCCCACCCCTTCTGCGCCGCCGCGGCTGTGGTAGCCATGATAACAACCCATCAGCGCGATCAGGAACCCGAAGACCGCCGCCTTGGCCAGCCCCACGGTGATGTCGATCGGCTTCACCGTCGCCAGGGTCGCGGCGATATAGGCGGGGGCCGAGAAATCGAGCTTGACGACCGACACGGTGAACCCGCCCAGAACACCCAGGATGTCGGCCACCAGCACCAGGAACGGCAGCGCCAGCGTCCCGGCCAGCAGCCGGGGCGTCACCAGATATTTCACCGGGTTGGTCGAAAGCGTGGTCAGGGCGTCCACCTGGTCGGTGACGCGCATCGTCCCGATTTCCGCCGCCATCGCGGCGCCGACCCGCCCCGCCACCATCAGCCCGGCCAGCACGGGCCCGAGTTCGCGCGTAACCGACAGCACCACAATCCCGGCGATGGCGCTTTGCACATGGTACTGGGCGAAGCCGGTATAGGATTGCAGGGCGATGACCCCGCCCGAAAACAGCGCCGTCAGCGCCACCACGGGCAGCGAGAAGAATCCGATCTCGACCAGCGACCCCAGGAAGATCCGCCAGTAGAAGGGCGGGCGGATCAGATGCGACAGGCCGGCCAGGCCGAACAGGGCCATGGCCCCGGCCATCCGGACCAGATTCAGCGCCGCACGGCCCAGCGCCGCGATGAAATCGAAAATAGCGTTCACGAGAGACGCCGGGAAACGCGCGTCGGATCGCCGGCAAAAAGCGTTTTCAGACGGGCTCGGGCAGGTCGATGGGGCATGACACTGCCGTAGCGCGGGACGGCGGGCACGTCAAAACAAGGACGACCGACCGGCGCGGAAAACGGTCCCGAATAAAAAAAAGCGGCGTCCTGAAACGCCGCCGTAGTTTAGGGAGGAAACGTCCATGAAGCGCGCGCAGCGCCACTTCATGGCGTATCTATGACCGGGCGACCGTCGGCGGGTCAAGCAAATTGTGCGGCGCAAAAATACGCCGCCGGTGCGCGAACGCGAAGGCGGGCCCCGCGCGCCTCTGGCCAAATCGGACCCCGCGCCCCATAGTCCGGCGCAACCGGGAATTTCCCTGTCTTTTCGGGAGAATGTCTGTGCGCATCGCAATGATCGGCGGAGGATATGTCGGCCTGGTCTCGGCAGCCTGCTTCGCCGAGTTCGGCAACGATGTTTCGGTGGTCGAGATCGATCCCGCCCGCCTGGCGGCCCTGCGCGACGGCCGCATCCCCATCTACGAACCCGGGCTGGATACGCTGGTCGCCGACAATGTCCGCGCCGGCCGCCTGTCCTTCGGCCATGACATCGCCGCCGCCGTGCGGGGGGCGGAAGCGATCTTCATCGCGGTCGGCACCCCGCCGCGCAACGGCGACGGCCAGGCCGACCTGACCTATGTCCACGAGGCCGCGCGGCAGATCGCCCGCGCCATGTCGGATTATGCCGTCATCGTCACCAAATCGACGGTACCGGTGGGCACCAGCCGCCGCATCGCCGAGATCATGCGCCAGACCTGCCCCGACCTGGCGTTCGACGTCGCGTCGAACCCCGAATTCCTGCGCGAAGGCAATGCGATCGGCGATTTCATGAAGCCCGACCGCGTCATCGTCGGGCTGGACGAGGACGCGCCCGACGGCGGCGCCCGCGCCCGCGCGGTGCTGAGCAGCCTCTACCGGCCGCTCTACCTGATCGAGGCCCCGGTGCTGTTCGTGAAGCTGGAAACCGCCGAACTGACCAAGTACGCCTCCAATTCGTTCCTGGCGATGAAGATCTCGTTCATCAACGAAATGGCCGACCTGTGCGAGCGCGTGGGGGCCAACGTCCACGACCTGGCGCGCGGCATGGGCCTGGATGGACGGATCGGCAGGAAATTCCTGCATCCAGGCCCGGGCTACGGCGGGTCGTGCTTCCCCAAGGACACGCTGGCCCTGACCCGCATCGCGCAGGAAGCCGGCGCGCCCACGCGCCTGATCGAGGCCACCGTCGGCGTCAACGACGCGCGCAAGGTGGCGATGGCCAGCCGGATCATCGCAGCATGCGGCGGCGCGGTGCAGGGCAAAACCATCGCGGTGCTGGGCCTGACCTTCAAGCCCGAGACCGACGACATGCGCGAGGCACCGTCGATCCCCATCCTGGTCCGGCTGGCGGAACGCGGGGCCGATATCCGCGCCTTCGACCCGGTCGGGATGGCGCCCGCCCGCCCCCACCTGCCGCCCGGCATCACCTATTGCGACAGCGCGCTGGACGCGGCGCGGGGTGCCGACGTCCTGGTCGTCCTGACGGAATGGAACGAATTCCGCGCCCTGTCGCCGGCCCATCTGGCCGCGGCGATGCGTGGCCGGACGATCGTCGATCTGCGCAATATCTTCGACCCCGCCGCGATGCGCGGCGCGGGCTTCACCTACGATTCGGTCGGGCGGCCCTGACGGCCCCCTACCCCGCCTCGGCGTGACGACGGTGCCACAGGCCGCAGGCCAGCATCCCCGTAATGCCCATCATCATGACGCCGACCATCGGCAGCACCGTATCCATCGGCAGGCAGCCCAGCAGCGCGCCGCTGAGCGAGCCCACCGTGAACTGCAACGTGCCCATCAGGGCCGAGGCGCTGCCGGCGTGGTGCCCGTGCCGCGTGAACGCCAGCACCGTGGCGTTGGGGTTGACGAAGCCCAGCGAGCCGGTGACCAGGCTGATCATCACGCAGACCAGCACCGGATGGGCCGGCCCCGCCAGCCCCGCGATGGCCAGGGCCAGGAAAAGCGCCCCCGCCAGGGCAGAGAAGCAGACGCCCCGCAGCAACAGCACATGCAGCGGCACAAGATGCACCAGCCGGGCGTTGATCTGCGCCCCCGTGATGAACACGGCGGCATTTATGCCGAAGAACAGGCCGAACTGTCCGGGCGTGAAGCCCAGGATATGTTCGAAGACGATCGGCGCGCTGGCCAGGTAGCCGAACATCACGAAGGCCGAGCACCCCATCAGCAGCGCCGCCGACAGGAACATCGGCTCGCGCACGATGGTGACATAGCGCCACAGCACGTTGGAGACCGACATCGGAATCCGCTTCTCGCGCGGCATGGTGTCCGGCAGCGTCCAGGTGATGGCGATCACGCCCAGCACGCCGTAGATGACGGCGATCCAGAAGATCCAGCGCCAGTGGCCGAACGACAGGACCAGGCTGCCCAGGCTGGGGGCCAGGATCGGCATCAGGCCGAACACCAGGGTCAACTGCGACATGATCCGCGCGCCCTGCACGCCGGTGGCGATGTCGCGCACGATGGCGCGCGGCACCACGACACCCGCCGATCCGCCCACCGCCGCCAGGAACCGCCACATGCAGAACATGTGATAATCGTGCGACATGGCGCAGCCCACCGAGGCGATGCTGAACACCAGCAACCCGCCGATCAGCGGCACGCGCCGCCCCAGCCGGTCGGAAATCGGCCCCTGCGAGAACTGCCCCACCGCCAGCCCCGCCAGCCACGCCGCCAGGGTGATCTGCGCCGACCCCGGCCCGCCGCCCAGATCGCGGTCGATCGCCGGAAAGGCGGGCAGGTACATGTCGGTGGCCAGCGGCCCGATCGCCGTCACCAGCCCCAGCAGGATGACCTGCCACACGGGCAGGGTGCCGACGGGAATGCGGTGACGATAGGCCAGCGAAGTGGTGGTGGACGACATGGGCGGCGCCGTAAACCCGATAGATGGGGCACCGTGTTTCCTGCTTTCCCGGCCGCTTGTCCATGCCATTCTGCGGTGCCTGCCCCCGCCAGGGGCATGGCTGCCACGCAGGGCGCGTTCAGGCGCGGGCGGCCATCCGCCGGCCGGTCCGGATGCTCCAGCGCACCAGCACGATCGGAATGACGATCCACAGCACATGCATCGCCCCCAGCAGCACCGGGTTGGGCCACCACAGCACCACGGCCAGCCGCAACGCGGCCTCGCCCAGCAGCAGCGCCGCCCAGGCCAGAGTCAGCAGCCGCATGAAGCGGCGGAAGGACGGAAAGGCCCACCGCCCCTCGAACGCCGCCACCCGTTCGGGCGTCGTCCCCACCGTCGCGCGCGCCAGGTCATAGACCAGCGGCCGCCGCCGCAGCAGCGAGCCCAGGAAGACCAGCCCGATTATCCCGGTCACCAGCGAGGATTGCGCCAGAACCAGGCGCGGCGTGGTGAACCACAGCGCGCAGGCCGCCCCCGCCAGCGTGGCCGCCAGGGCCAGCAGCGTCATCGCATCCAGGCGGCGCCGGTGCAGCAATCCCGCCAGCATCACCACCAGCATCGCGCCCGTCGCCGCCAGGCTGGCGGTCAGTGCGCCATACCCCAGACGGGCCGCGCCGGTCACGATGCCCCATGGCAGCGCGACGTTCAGCGCGATTTCCCGCACCAGGCCGCCGGTTGTCAGACTCATCGACGGCAGGCCGGCCGACGGGGCGGAAGCGGGAGTCGGGTCCTGCACGATCATGGAATGCCCTTTCGCGATGCCCGTCCGGTGGAGGGGTCGCCGGGACGATTCCACATCAATCTTTACATTGTAAAGATAAAAACTCCGGGCTAGGCTGCCCGTCATGTCCACACCCCCCTATCACCACGGCAATCTGCGCGCGGCCGTGCTGGAGGCCGCCGAACGCCTGCTGGACCAGGGCGGGCCCTCCGCCCTGTCCCTGCGCGGCATCGCGCGGGAAGCCGGCGTGTCCGCCACCGCCCCGGCCCATCATTTCGGCGATCTGTCCGGCCTGCTGAGCGACCTTGCGGCCATCGGCTTCCAGCGCCTAGCCGAGACGATACGCCGCGCCGCGACCGACCCCGCGCCCCGCGCGCCGGTCCATGCCTATGTCCGCTTCGCGCAGGACAATCCGGGGCTGTATACGCTGATGTTCCGGTCCGACCGGCTGGATTACCGCCGGGAGTCGCTGGCCGCCGCGTCGCAGGCCTCGTGGGCGGTGCTGCTGCGCTCGGTCGGGTCGGAGGCGCGAATGCCGGCCGAATCCGATCTGGCGACCCTGGGCCAGGTCACCTTTCGCTGGTCGCTGCTGCATGGCTTCTGCACCCTGCTGCTGGACGGGCAGCTTCGGCCCCTGCTGGCCAACCCCGCCTGCAACGGCGACCCGCATGTGCTGCTGGACGTGATGGTCCCGCCGCCCGCGCCGGTCAGGCCGGGACCGGTTCCGACGCAGGCGCCATCGCCATGACCCGCACCGGGATCGATTTCGCCGCCGGGGTGCCGCTGATCTCGTCGAAATGGTCCAGCGGCAGCAGGGGGTTGAGTTCGGGGTAATAGCCCGCCACCGCTCCGCGCGGCAGGGAATAGGGCAGCGCGCACAGGTCGGCCACCCGCCGCACCACGCCGTCGTCCGACAGGGTTTCCACCACCACCCGGGTTTCGGGGGCGATGGCGCGGTCGCGCATGTCGTCCGCGTTCATCAGCAGCACCATGCGGGTGTCGTACACCCCGCGATAGCGGTCGGTATTGCTGTAGATGGTGGTGTTGTACTGGTCGTGCGAACGCACCGTGGCCAGGCGCAGCATGGCGGGGTCGGCCACCGGCGGGTCCATCGCCAGCCCGGCGAACGGCAGGAAATTGGCCTTGCCCGTCGGGGTCCGCCATTCGCGGTGGCGCGGCGGGTTGTACAGATGGAAGCCCTTGGGTTCGCGGATGCGTTCGTTGAAGCCCGCGAAATCGGGATAGACCTCGGCGATCTTGTCGCGGATCAGATTGTAATCGTCGATATAGGTGCCCCACGGCACCACGCTGTCGGGCAGGGTCGCCTTCGCCATCCGGCAGACGATCTCGACTTCCGACAGCAGGTGTGGGCTGGCGGGCTCCAGCACCCCCCGCGACGCGCCGACATTGGACATCGCGTCCTCGATCGTCACGAATTGCGGGCCGCTGGCCTGCGTGTCGATTTCCGACCGGGCGATCACCGGCAGGATCAGCGCCTGCCGCCCATGGACCAGGTGCCCGCGGTTCAGCTTGGTCGCGATGCCCACCGTCAGGTCCAGCCCCGCCATCGCCCGGTAGCCAATGGGCGTGTCGGGGATGGCATGGATGAAATTGCCGCCCATGCCGATGAAGACGCGCGCACGCCCGTCGATCATCGCCTTCACGGACTCGACGACGTGATGGCCGTGTTCGGTCGGCGGGGTGAAGCCGAAGGCGGCCTGCAAGCGGGCCAGATAGGCGGCGGTGGGCTTTTCGTCGATGCCCACGGTGCGGTCGCCCTGGACGTTGGAATGACCGCGCACCGGGCAGAGCCCGCCCCCCTTCTTTCCGAAGTTCCCCTTCATCATCAGAAGGTTGGCAATCTGCTGGATGGCGCGCGCGCCCTGCTGGTGCTGGGTGATGCCCATGCCGTAGCAGATGATGCTGGCGTTCGCGCGGGCATAGATGGCGGCGATACGGCGGATCTGCGCTTCCTCCAGCCCCGACACGGCGACGATGTCGGCCCAGTCGGTGGCCCGCGCGTCCTGCGCCACCACATCGAACCCATGGGTGTGGATGGCGATGAAATCGGCGTCCAGCACGCGCGGCGCACCGGACGCGCGGGCAGCGTCGTCCAGTTCCAGCAGCGTCTTGATCATGCCCTTGATCACGGCGATGTCGCCGCCGATCCGGACCTGGCAGAATTCGCTGGCGATCTCGGTGGAGCCGAAGGTGGCCATCTTCACCGGGTCCTGCGGCTCGGTGAAGCGCATCAGCGCGCGTTCGGGCATGGGGTTGATGACCACGATCGGCACCCCGCGTTTGCGGGCGTGGACCAGTTCGGTCATCATCCGGGGGCTGTTGGTGCCGGTATTCTGGCCGATGATGAAGATCGCCTCGGTGCTGGCGAAATCGCCGATGACCACCGTGCCCTTGCCGATGCCGATGGACGGTGGCAGGCCCCGGCTGGACGGTTCGTGGCACATGTTCGAGCAGTCGGGGAAATTGTTGGTCCCGAATTCCCGCACGAACACCGAATAGAGGAACGCGGCCTCGTTCGACGTGCGGCCCGAGGTATAAAATTCCGCCTGGTCCGGATGATCCAGCGCCCGCAGCGTATTGCCGATCAGAGTGAAGGCCGCATCCCACGAACAGGGCACGTAATGGTCGGTGGCCGCGTCATAGCGCATCGGCTCGGTCAGGCGGCCCTGTTCTTCCAGCCAGTAATCGCTGCGCCCCATCAGCTCGGTGACGGTATGGGCGGCGAAGAATTCACGCCCGATGCGCCGCTTCGTGGCCTCGACCGCCAGCGCCTTGGCCCCGTTCTCGCAGAATTCCAGGGTCTTTTCCCGGTCGGGGTTGGGCCAGGCGCAACTGGGGCATTTGAACCCGTCGGGGTGGTTCATCGACAGCAGTGCGCGCGACCCGGTGGTGACGACGCTCTGCTCCAGCAGGACCTTGGCCGTGGCCTTCGCCGCGCCCCAGCCGCCTGCGGGATGGGTATAGGGCCGGAATTTCACCTGTTCGGACATGCTGCCTCGCCGGGATCGTCGTCAGCCGGCCGTGTCGATGCGGCCAGGATGGGTGAATATCATCTGCGCGTCGGGTCGTGCCAGCGCAACCAGCGTCAGCCCTGCCGCCTGCGCCATGTCCACCGCCCGGCCGGTGGGGGCGGAAATCGCGACAAGGGCCGGAATCCCGGCCATCGCCGCCTTCTGCACCATCTCGTACGAACACCGGCTTGTGATCAGGCAGAACCCGTTCGCGAAGCCGTCCTGTCCCATGCTACTTCCAGGCGTGCCGCCCGCCAGCCCGGCGCCGATCAGCTTGTCCAGCGCGTTGTGGCGGCCGACATCCTCGCGCACCAGTTGCAACGCGCCGTCCACGTCGGACCACGCCGCACCGTGGACCATATGCACCACCGCGTTCAGCACCTGCCGCCCCGCCAGGGCATCCAGCGCGCGGCGGATCGCCGACAGCGCCAGGCGCGGCCCGGCCGCCACGCGCGGCGGGGGCGGGTCCAGCGCCGCCAGGTCCTCGACCCCGCAGACACCGCACCCGGTGCGGCCGGTCACGCGCCGGCGCCGCCCCAGCAGGCGTGCGAAATCCTCGCCGGGGATCCGCACCCCGATTTCCACCCCGCGCGGCCCGACATCGACCCGCAGGTCGCGGATGGCGGCGGCCGAGGACACGATCCCCTCGGTCAACGAGAAACCGATGGCGAAATCCCGAAAATCGGCGGGCGTGGCCATCATCACCGCGTGCGGCACGCCGTTGTAGGCCAGCGCTACCGGCACCTCCTCGGCCAGCGCCAGCGCGCGGTCCCCGGCCCCGTCCGGCCCCAGCCGCCGGGCGACATGCCGCCGCCAGCAACCCTCGGTGCTCATGCCCGGGGGGCGAGGCGGTTGGATTGACGGCCGGGAACCGCTATGTCAGCGCACATGATCGTCACCCTGCAAAGGTCAGCCCGATGAGTGATACCCCCCCAGACCGCCTGTCCGCCAACCCCGAAAGCCCGTTTCACGACGCGGCCCTGCTGGAACGCGGCATCGGCGTCCGCTTCAAGGGCATCGAGAAGACGAATGTCGAGGAATATTGCATCAGCGAGGGATGGGTCCGCCTGGCCGTCGGCAAGACGACCGACCGGCGCGGCAACCCCATGACCATGAAGCTGCAAGGCCCGGTCGAGGTCTGGTTCAAGGCCTGACCGCCCCCGGCCCCGGAACGACCTGACCTGTATCAAGGACCGGCCCGCCCCGGGCTGTAGTCTGCCGCTGAAAGCAGCCGGCCCCGCGCGGTTCCCGGGTCCCCCACCGATCTCAATCAAGGAGCGTGTCCCATGGTTTCGACTCAGCCGGATATCCCGGACACCGACCGCTTTACGGTCGTCATCGTCGGCGGCGGGGCGGCGGGAATCACCGTCGCGTCGCAGTTGAAGCGCAAGCGGCCCAATCTGTCGATCGCGATCATCGACCCCGCCACCACCCATGCCTACCAGCCGGGCTGGACGCTGGTCGGCGCGGGCGTGATGAAGCTGAAGGACACGCTGCGGCAGGAAGGCGGGCTGATCCCCAAGGGTGTGCGCTGGCTGCGCGCCGCCGTCGCATCCTTCACGCCCGAGGAAAACACCGTCACCCTGGCCGATGGCCGGCGGATCGCCTATCGCCGCCTGATCGTCTGCCCGGGCCTGCAGCTCGACTGGTCCAAGATCGCCGGGCTGGAGGAAACGCTGGGCCGCAACGGGGTATGCAGCAATTATTCCCGCGAGTCGGTCGAATATACTTGGTCGTGCATCCAGTCGCTGTCGGGCGGGACCGCCCTGTTCACCCAGCCGGGGATGCCGATCAAATGCGCCGGCGCACCGCAGAAAATCGTCTATCTGGCCTCGGACCACTGGCGCCAGAGCGGCGTGCTCAGCCGCATGAAGGTCGAGTTCTGCCTGGCGGGGGACGCCCTGTTCGGCGTGAAATATTTCGTGCCGTCGCTGCAGGACGCGATCGACTATTACGGTGTCGACCTGCATTACAAACATAATCTGGTCGCGGTGGACGGGCCGAACCGCACGGCGACCTTCGCCGTCACCGGGCCGGACGGCAGCAGCACGACCGTCACCCGCAGCTTCGACATGCTGCACGTCACCCCGCCGCAGAGCGCCCCCGATTTCATCAAGGCCAGCCCGCTGGCCAATGGCGGCGGCTGGCTGGACGTCGACCCCGCGACGCTGCGCCATGTGCGCTTCGACACCGTGTTCGGCCTGGGCGACGTGGCCGGCACCAGCAACGCCAAGACCGCCGCCGCCGTCCGCGCGCAGGCCCCGGTGGTGGTGGCGAACGTGCTGGCGTCGCTGGACGGACGGCCGCTGGACAAGACCTATGACGGGTACGGCGCCTGCCCGCTGACGGTGTCCTATGGGCGGGTGGTGCTGGCGGAATTCCTGTATGGCGGCGTGCCCGCCCCCAGCTTTCATTACGACCAACGCAAGCCCAGCCGCTTCGCCTGGTTCCTCAAGACCCAGGTCTTCCCCCGGCTGTACTGGAACATGATGCTGCCCGGCCGCGACGTGACCGTGCCGCACAAGCCGCTGGACGCCGGCTGACGATCTGCCTCGCCCCCTGTGCAGGCCGGCGGCCTGCACAGGGGGACCCTCAGGAAGGGCAGGCCCTGCCCGAGGCCGCGGCCCTGCCTTCGCCTAGCGTTCGTCGATCGCCCGCTTCGGCAGCAGTGCGGGCACGAAGATCAGCGTCGCCAGCAGCGTGCAGCTCAGCGACAGCAGCAGCAGCCGGCCCATGCTGGCCGTCCCCGGATGATGCGACGCGGCGAGCGAGCCGAAGGCCGTCCCCGTGGTCAGCGCCGAGAACAGGACCGCCCTCGCCGTGGGGCTGGACAGCGGCGCACGCACCCCGGCCCGCCAGTTCATCACGAAATAGATGTTGAACGACACGCCGACGCCCAGCAGCAGCGGCAGCGCGATGATATTGGCGAAATTCAGCTGTTCCGGCACCAGGACGATCAGGATGACCGTCATCAGCGCCGACAGCAGCAGCGGCGCCAGCACCAGCGCCATGTCCAGAAGCCGCCGCAGCGCCACCAGCAGGATCACCGCGATCATGACGATGGCCGACAGCGCGGCGAAGACGAAGGCGTGGACCATGGTCGTCGCACTTTCGACCACCTCGATCGCATCGCCGCCGGCATCGGGGGCGATGTTGCGGATCTGCGCGACATAGGCGTGCAGATCGGCGTTGCCCACCATTTCGCGTTTCGGATGGATTTCCACCAGCGCGCGTCCGTCGGGCAGCAGGTACTCCTGCCGGATCGAGGGGGGCACGTCCGCGATGGTGACCGGCTGCGCCGCCAGCATCTGGCGCAGTTGGTCCAGCTGCGCCGGCAGGAAGCGCACCAGCGCCGCATTTGCCGCCATCATCACCGGGTCGGGTGCGTGCGACAGGCGGTCCAGCGCCGACTGGATGCGGCGCAGCGGATCGCCGGGGGGCAGTTTGTCCAGCACGCCGCGCAGGTCCCGCGCCGTCTTGCCCGCCGACGCGCGCAGGGCGGCGGCATCCGGCGCCGGCTTCGGGGTGGGAACGATGAGGGTCGGCAGCAGGATCGACGCCGAATCCTGGATCATCGCCAGCTTTGCCGGCTGATCCTCCGGCACCATCGACCCCAGCCACATCGCATCGTCCACCAGCGGCAGGTGCGACAGGCGGCCGGCCAGGATTTCGGCCTGCTTCAGGTCCGGGGCCAGCACCTGCGCCCCGTAGGGCGAGGACTGCGGGTCGGTCATCAACTGGCGCAGCACCTGCATCCCTTCGGATTTCGGGTCCTTGGTATGCAGCGGATCGGCATCGAAGGTCAGGACCGGAATCAGCACCGCGCCCAGGACCGCCAGGAAGGTGAAGACGCTGAGGATGGGCACGCGATAGATGCGCACGGCGCGATCGGCCGGGCGGGCGACGGCGAAACCGGTCGCCGGGTGGTCCAGCGAAGGGCGGAACAGCCGCAGCAGCGCCGGCAGCAGCGTCAGCGTGCAGACAAACGCAATCAGCATGCCGAAGCCCGCGATCAGGCCCAGCTGCGCGACGCCGACGAAGGCGGTGGGGGTGAAGGCCAGAAAGCCCGCCATTGTCGCCAGCGAGGCGACCAGGATCTGGTGCCCGGTTTCGTCGCCGGTGCGCGCCAGCGCGTCATGCAGTCCCGGCAGGCCGCCGCAGGACAGACGCTGGGCGCGGAAGCGCACGGAAAACTGGATGGCGAAATCCACCGCGATGCCGACGAACAATACCGCGAAGGCCACGGAAATCAGGTTCAGCGTCCCCACGGCCAGCGCCGCGAAACCGGTGGTCAGCAGCAGGCCCGCCACCAGCGTGATGACGATGGGTACGATGATGCGCCAGGTCCGCACCGCCAGGAACAGCCACAGCGTGACCAGGGCCAGCGACCCCAGCAGGCCCGCGACCATGCCCTGCGCGACGGTGGCGAATTCCTCGTCATTGATCTGGACGTCGCCGGTCAGATGGACGCGCGCATGGCCCGACCGCACGAATTCCAGGCCGGCGATCGCCCGGCGCATCGCATCGCTGGCGGCCCCGCCCGGCTGGAAGGACCCGTAATCCAGCCGGGGCCGGGTGACCACGAACTGGAATTTCCCGCCCAGGTCGGCCAGGTCGCTGGCCAGCATCCGTTCCCACGACAGGGGCTGGGCGTGGCCGTCGGCCGCCTGCTCCAGCGTGGTGGCGAAGGCGTTCAGCGCCGGCTGGAAATTCTTGAGGTCCGCCTGGCCCTGCGACACGCCCAGCGCGATCAGCGACAGCGCGTCGAACAGCCCCCGCCCGGACGGATCGGCCGCCAGCCCGCCCAGGAAGGGCTGCGCCGTCACCGTGGTGTCCAGCACCGAGGCCAGGGTCTTGTTGTCCAGGAACATCAGCCCGTTGCGGACCAGGTACGGGTCCTGCTGGGGCAGGTCGACCGACTGGAAATGCGCCGTGTCGTCGCGCAGCCTGTCCGCCAGTTCGCGCGCGGTCACCTGCGCTTCTTCCGGCAGGTCGGCGTCGATCACCGCCACCAGGCGATCTTGGTTCTGCGGGAACAGGCGCGCCAGCTCGTTCGACCGCTTCTTCCACGGCAGGCTGGCGGAAAACATCGTGCCGGTGTCCGTCGTGACGTCCAGCCGCTTCATGCTGCATGCCACGGCGCCCCCGACCAGGACCACGAACAGCAGCAGCACGAGCACGGCGCGATGGGAACAGACCGCCACGAGGCGACCGATCGGAAGGGACTGCATGATGCGTAATTCGGCCCTTGAGAAGCTGACGGCGGAAACGAAGGAAGGAAAACTGGCGCAGGATGCCGGCTGAGGAAAGGGGGGCGGCGCGATGGCGGCGGGCATGACACCGCGCGATGCGGCATCGTTTGACCCAGGATGCGGTGCGGATGCAAGACGCATGTTCGGCCGTCAGCCCGGCGGCCGCCGCCCCAAACCCGGCAGGGGCCTCGGCCCCTGCATCCCATTCGTTTCATAAAGCCACGTGTTTCCAAAGGGCTATGCCCTCCGGCGGGTCAAGCCGGATCAGGACCCGGACAGGCCGACCCCGTGCCCCAGCCTGCCCTTGTGGCTAGGCCGCCAATGGGTTTCCATCCATTGCCAGCCCGCCAGCGACGGCAGGCCCCAGGCGATCTCGCGCAGGCGCTTGATCAGCGACAGGCCGATCGAGACGGCCGGCGGTAGGCCGAACAGGCTGCCGATGATGACGAACCCGCCCTCGGACACGCCTAGGGCGCCGGGGACGGCGAACCCCGCCGATTTCGCGGCCTGGCCCACGCTTTCGATCACGAAGCCGCTGGCCAGCGACCGGTCATGGCCCATGAAATGCAGGATCAGGCAGACCTCGACCGCGCCCAGCGCCCATCCCGCCAATTGCAGTGTCCCGGCGCGCAACGACCGGCCGGGCGCCTTGTACAGGCCCAGGATCTCGGCATGCAGGCCGCGTATGCCGTCCACGCCGCTCCATCCCAGATGGGCGGCGATGCGGATCAGCAGCCCCTCGACGATCGAGATCGCGCCCAGGCACTGGCTGCCCAGGAACACTGCGCCCAGCAGCAGCGCGACGCCGGCGCTTTCGACCAGTTCGTCGGTGAGGGCCGAACGCTTCACCAGGACCAGCAGGATGCCCAGGCCGGCCAGCGTGAACACCACCTGGCTGAGCAGTTCGATCGTCAGGTCGCAGATCGTCGCGGCGGCGGCCCGGCGCAGCCCGGCCCCCCGGCGGGCCAGCAGGCGGGCCGACATGACTTCACCCCCCACCTGGGCCACCGGCAGCAGATTGTTCACCCCCTCGCGCACGCAGCGCAGGGCGATCCAGTCGCGCAACGGCAGCGCCGGGGTGTCGTGCCCCGCGATGGTGCGCCACGACGCGGCCGCCAGCAGCACCTGCACGGCATGGAACAGGATGGCCGCTACGATGCCCCATCCGCCCTGCGCGACCAGTCCCAGGATCGCGTGAAACCCGAACCGCGACAGCAGCCAGACCGTCAGCGCCATGCCGAACAGCCCGGCCGTGAACGTAACCAGCCTCATCCCATGCCCCCGCGCCAGCCGGGTCGCCGTCCGGGCGACGGCGGCGGTCCGCGGGTCGAGCGTATCAGCCCTTGATTTTCTGTATCAAGGCCAGACTTTCCACGCAGGCCGCCGCGGCCTCGCGGCCCTTGTTATGTTCGTCCGCGCCCGAGCGCACGCGGGCCTGTTCGTCGGTGTAGGTGGTCAGCACGCCGAACGCGACCGGGACTTCGGTCGCCAGCGACGCCTGCATCAGCCCCATGGCGGCCCCCAGGCTGATGAATTCGAAATGCGCCGTGTCGCCCTTGATGACGCAGCCCAGGCAGATCACCCCGTCGTAGCGGCCGGTGCGGGCCAGCGTCTGCGCCAGCAGCGGCAGTTCGTAGGCCCCGGGGGCATAGAGCACGTCGCCCTCGGCCACCGTGATGTCGTGTTCGCGCAGCCACTCCAGCGCCCCGTCGCGCAGGCCATGGGTCACGGGTTCGTTGAAACGGCTGACCACGATCGCCAGGCGGGGCGCGCGCGCGAACGTCAGGTCGGGGGCGGGGGACGGGGTATGGGTGCTCATGTCAGGGTCTTTCCGATTTTATTATTCGGCCGCCGCGCTCAGGGCGGTGCACAGCTGGTGGCCCATGCGCGTGCGCTTGGCGTCCAGATAGGCGCGGTTGAATGGGTTGGGCGGAATTTCCAGCCCGATCCGGCTGCGGACGGCAAAGCCATGCCGTTCCACCGCCACGATCTTGGCCGGGTTGTTGGTCATCAGGTCCAGCGTCCGGACCCCCAGCGCCCGCAGGATCGCCGCCGCCGCCGTCCAGTCGCGGGCGTCGGTCTCGAACCCCAGCCGGTGATTGGCGTCGACCGTGTCGAACCCCTTGTCCTGCAAGGCATAGGCGCGGATCTTGTTCGCAAGGCCGATCCCCCGCCCCTCATGCCCGCGCAGGTACAGCAGCACGCCGCTGTCGGCCGCGCCGATGCGGTGCAGCGCGGTCTGGAGCTGCGCCCCGCAATCGCAGCGCAGCGAGCCCAGCGCGTCGCCCGTCACGCATTCGGAATGCAGCCGCACCAGCGGCACCGCGCCGGCCCGGCCCGGATCGCCCTTGACCAGAGCCACATGCTCGGTCCCGTCGGGGGCGCGGAAGGCGTGGATCACCAGGTCCTCGCCGCCGTAGCTGCTGGGCAGCGCGGCCTGGGCCACCTTCTCGATCCGTCCTTCGGAGTCGGCCGGCGTCGCGGCGCGGCGTTCCAGCCAGCCGACCAGTTCGGCGATCGACAGGATCGGCAGGCCATGGCGCGCGGCATAGGGACGCAGGTCGTCCATCCGCGCCATCGATCCGTCCTCGTTCATGATCTCACAGATCACGGCGGAGGGCGCCCGGCCCGCCAGGCGCGCCAGTTCGATCGACGCCTCGGTATGGCCGTTGCGCGCCAGCACGCCGCCGGGGACGGCGCGCAGCGGAAAGACATGGCCGGGCGACACCAGGTCGGCCGGGCGGGCATCCGCCGCCACGGCGGCCTGGATGGTGCGGGCGCGGTCGGCGGCGGAAATGCCGGTGTCCACGCCCTCGCGCGCCTCGATCGACACGGTGAACGCGGTTTCGCGCGGGCAGGTGTTCACCTGCGTCATCATCGGCAGGCCCAGGCGGTCCACCTGTTCGGCCTCCAGCGGCAGGCAGACCAGGCCGCGCCCGTGGGTGACCATGAAATTGATCGCCTGCGGCGTGACCAGGTCGGCGGCCATGACCAGGTCGCCTTCGTTCTCGCGATCCTCGTCATCGACCAGAACCACCATGCCGCCCGCCCGGATCGCCGCGATCGCAGCCTCCAGCGCGGGGCTCATCACCGATACTGACATAGGGTCTCCACATATTTCGCGATCACGTCGACCTCGACATTCACGGCGTCGCCCGGTGCCATGGTGCCCAGGGTGGTATGCGTCCAGGTATGGGGGATGATCATCAGGGCGACGGCGAAGGCGTCGGGGCCGGCGTCCCCGGCCCCGACTTCGCCGATCTCGTTCAGGGTCAGGCTGATGCCGTCCAGCGTGATCGACCCCTTTTCCACCAGATAGCGGCGCAGGCTCGCGGGGACGCCGAAGACGACGCGCCGTGCCTCGCCGGCCCGTTCGACCGACAGCAGGCACGCCGTGCCGTCCACATGGCCCTGCACGATATGGCCCGACAGGCGGGTGGCCGGGGTGACCGCGCGTTCCAGATTGACGCGGCTGCCTTCGGCCAGCAGGCCCAGCGTCGTGCGGTCCAGCGTTTCCGTGCTGATGAAGAACGCCGCGTTCCCCGTCGCGTCATAGTCGGTGACGGTCAGGCACACGCCGTTGACCGCGATGCTTTCGCCCATCGACAGGTCGCCGATGCCCGTCGCCACCCCGATACGCAGCGACCGGTCCCCATGGCTGGCGGCCGTGACGGTGCCCAGATGTTCTATGATGCCGGAAAACATGCTTCCTCCCTCGACGCAGCCAGGCCCGGGATCAGGCGCAGCGGCGTGTCCGTCCCGTTCCTGACCGTGATATCCATCCGTTCGCGCCCGTCCGGCGTGACCCCGATGGTCAGCCAGTCGTCCCAGATTCCGCCCGCCCGCATCGCGTCCAGCAGGGCCGGCCCGGCCTCGACCAGCGCCCACAGCGCGCCGGCCTCGCCCAGCAAAGCGGGGACCCGGGCCACGTCGTCGCAGGTCCGCACATCGAACCCCCGGGCCGTGGCCGCCGCGCGCCAGTCATCCGGCAGGCGGCCCCGCCGGTCGCACACCACCAGCAGGCGCCCGGCGCGGGCGGCATGGTCGGGCATCCGGCGCACATCCAGGCCCGGCCGGTCGGCCAGCACGGTGCCGATGCCGGTCACCACGGCGTCGGTCGCCCGGCGCAGGCGATGCGCCACGTCCAGCGCGCTGTCGGAGGTAAAGGTCGTCCGCCCCGCCGGCGGGATCATGGAGCCGTCGGCCGCGACGGCCTGCTTAACCGTCATCCACGCCCGGCCGGTGCGCGACCAGTGGACGAAGGGGGCGATCAGTGCCCGGCAGCCGGCGGCCAGGGCAACGGCATCGGGGCCGGCCAGATCCGCCAGCAGGCGGACATCGCATCCGGCCGCGCGCAGGCGCGCGGCCCCGCCGCCGGCAACCCGGGGATTGGGATCGGCGGCCCCGACCCAGACCGCGCGGATGGGCGACGCCAGGATCGCCTCGGAACAGGGGCCGGTGCGGCCGGTATGATTGCAGGGTTCCAAGGTCACGACGGCCGTCGCCGCGCGGTCGATCAGACCCTGCTGCGCGCATGTCCGCAGGGCCAGAGCCTCGGCATGGGGGGCACCGGCGCGGTGATGGGCGGCAACGGTCAGGATCTGGCCCTGGGCATCCAGGATGGCGCAGCCGACGGGGGGATTGGGAGCGGTGGCGCCCATGTGGCGCGACGCCTCGGCAAGCGCGGCCCGGAACGCCCGGCCGATGACGGGGGGAAGACCCGCCGGATCGCAATCCGGACGACGCACCCCTGAGCTTACCGAAACCTCAGCCAAGACAAGCGGTCCCATCCTTCGGACGGACCCGGGGCGCAACGGACCACACAGGACGCGCCACCACGTGGCGCCTCCGCGCGGACCTCGTTCTCTATCATCCGGACTATACCGTCGGCCCCGGAATCACACCGGGTCTGCTGTCCCCGCCCGGCTGGAAGGCCGTGCGGGCGCTCGCGGGCTGATGCGCCGGCCCGAAAACCGGGCGCAAATACCGCCGGTGGGGACTTTCACCCCGCCCCGAGAACGTCAATAACCCGGTCACACGAACCGGAATGCGCTATTATTGGGAAAGAATGAACCAAAAAGCAAGGCTCGCGTCACGCCTGAGGCGCGGGGCCATGCTCGACCGGCACGGATTCAAGCCGATGTTGCGGGCCTTCGGGGCGGGCAGCAAACCAACGGCAAGGGCTTTGCCCTTGACCCACCAAAGGGCTCGGCCCTTTGGAAACCCCCGACTTCATGCATGTCGGGGTGCAAGGGTCTCGGCCCTTGACGGCTCGGACGACAAAACTACTGGGGGGATGCGCCGGTCGAATGGGTGATATGTCCTTGCGTCGCGTTTGCCCCCCGCGAGACGTCATGACCGACCGAGCTGACGTCCTCGCCAGCCCCCCGCACGGTGTTGCAGGCCGACAGTCCCGCCGACACGCCCAGCATCGCCACCACCAGGAAAACGGCGCGGCACAGGCTGGATGTCGGAAAACGGTCGTGGCTCATGGAAGCCTCCTTTACAGATTGGTATCCTCCCAAAAACCCTGCGGGCGGGGCAAAGTTCCCTTCGGCCCTGCCCGGCCTCCGCCCCCGCCTCCGCCTTCCCTGCCCCGAACGGAGATCCATGTCCCTGACCGAACCCGCGATCATCGGCCTGTGCCTGCTGGCCCTCGCCGCCCTGTCGTTGCGCCTGTCGCGGGGGCGCACCGGCGCGCCGGACGGACGGCGGCCCCATGACCTGCCGACCTGGGCCATCTGCCTGTCCATCGTCGCCACCGAGACCTCGACCCTGACCGTCATCAGCGTGCCGGGGGTGGCCTACGGCGGCGGCCTGGTGTTCGTCGGGCTGGGCCTGGGCTACGTCGCCGGACGCATCGTCGTGGCGTGGCTGCTGCTGCCGCTGTATGCGCGCGACGGATTTTCCAGCGCCTACCAGTATCTGGGCGAACGGTTCGGACGCGGGATGCAGCGCCTGGCCTCGGCCGTCTTCCTGGGCACGCGGCTGCTGGCCGAGGGGGTGCGGCTGTTCGCCTCCACCCTGCCGATCTGCGCGCTGCTGGCGGCGGCGCACCTGCCCGCGGGGCCGCTGCCGGTGCTGGTCGGGCTGACGGCGCTGACCGCCGCCTATACCGCGGCCGGGGGGCTGCGGGCCGTCGTCTGGTCCGACAGCATCCAGTTCGGCCTCTATACGCTGGGGGCCATCCTGTGCGTCGGCCTGCTGTGGCCTTATGCCGACCGCGCGACGCTGGGGGCGGCATGGCGCGCCGGACGCCTCGCGGTCTTCCACGGCGACGGCGCCATCCTGACGTCGCCCTATGCCCCGGCGACGGCGCTGGTGGGCGGGGCGATCCTGTCCATGGCCTCGCACGGGGCGGACCAGCTGATGGTCCAGCGTGTACTGGCGGCCCGGTCGCTGCGCGCGGCGCGGATCGCCATGGTCGGCAGCGCGGTCGTCGTCACCGGCCTGTTCGCCCTGCTGTCGGCGGTGGGGGTGCTGCTGTGGATCCGCAATGGCGGGGCGTCGCCCGCCGCGCTGGGGCTGCGTTCGCCCGACGCGCTGTTTCCCGCCTTCATCGCCCGTGACCTGCCGCCGTCCCTGTCGGCGGTGCTGATCGCGGGCATCATCAGCGCCACGATGGGGTCGCTGTCCTCGGCGCTGAACGCGATGACCGGATCGACCCTGGCGGACCTGCTGCCGCCCGCGGCATGGCGGGGGCGGATCGGGGCAGTGACGCTGTCGCGCGGCATCACCGTGCTGTGGGCGGTGCTGCTGATCGGGGCGGCGTCGTGCTTTTCGAATACCGGTCGGTCGGCCGTGGTCTTCGGCCTGTCGATCGCAGGCTATTCCTACGGCGCGCTGCTGGGGGCGTTCCTGTTCGGGCTGCTGGTGCCGGGCGCGCGGCAGCGCGACACCGTTCCGGCCTTCGTCGGCACGCTGGCGGTCATGGCGGTGCTGATCCTGTTCGTGCATCCGGGCGGCCGCAACATCGCCTTTCCATGGCTGGTGCCGATCGGGGTGGCCGCGACCTTCGCCATCGGGCTGCCCTGCCGGCTGCGGCCCGGCCCGGCCTTTCGCGACGCGGCGGCCCGCCCTACGCTGGATCCGACCGAGATGGAGCACGAGACACGATGACGGTACCGAGCCGACGGACCATGCTGCGCCTGATGCTGGCCGCGGGCGGCGCCGGAATGGCGGGGGGCTGCGCGGCCGGCGTCGCCGGCCCGTTCACCCCGGTCGACCGGCTGGTGGACCGCGCGATCGCCGACGGGCAGACCCCGGGGGCCGTCATCGTCATCGGCCATGGCGGGCGGATCGTCCATCACCGCGCCTACGGGTGCCGCGCCCTGGTCCCGGCGCGCGAGGCGCTGGACGAAGGCACGCTCTATGACATGGCGTCGCTGACCAAGCCGGTCGCGACCACCGTCGCGCTCATGCAGTTTTACGAGGCCGGGGCCTTCCGGCTGGACGACCCGGCGTGCCGCTATCTCCCGGACTTCGCCCACAACGGCAAGGCGGCGATCACGATCCGCCACCTGCTGACGCATTATTCCGGCCTGCCGCCCGACCTGGACCTGTCCACGCCCTGGACCGGCCGCGACGAAGCCGTGCGCCGGGTCATGGAGACGCGCCCCGACCATCCGGCGGGCGAATGCTTCGTCTACAGCGACATCAATTTCATCACGCTCGGCCTGCTGGTGCAGCATTTCTCGCACGACACGCTGGACCATTACGTCCAGACCCGGGTGCTGGACCCGCTGGGCATGGCGCGCTCGCGCTTCCTGCCGCCGCCCGCCTGGCTGCCATCCATCGCGCCCACCCAGTTCGACGAGCATCACGTCATGCTGCGCGGGGTCGTCCACGACCCTACGTCGCGCCGCATGGGTGGGGTCGCGGGCCATGCGGGCCTGTTTTCGGACGCCGCCGACATGGCGGTCTATGCCCAGGCGCTGCTGGATCGCCGCGCCGGGCGGCCCAGCGCCTATCCGCTGAAGCCCGAGACGCTGGTGCTGATGACCACGCCGCAGCAGCCCGCCGGCCGGCAGGACCTGCGCGGCCTGGGCTGGGACATCCACACCCATTATTCGACCCCGCGCGGCGACGTCTTCCCGGTGGGGTCGTTCGGCCATACCGGCTTCACCGGCACGTCGCTGTGGCTGGATCCCGGCAGCGACAGCTATGTCCTGATCCTGACGAACCGGGTTCATCCCGAAGGCGGGCACAGCGTCGTGCGCCTGCGCCACGACGTCGCCACGGCGGCCGCGCGGGTGCTGCTTCCGGGAAGCTGATCCGGCGCGGTCACGGATTGTTTTCCGGCAGTTGTCCTGCCCCCGGCATCCGGGACCGACCTGCCGCGTAATGCGGCATGAGCCGGAGATCCCGCCGGGAGGCCGCCCCCCATGACCATCGCTGCCGCCACCGCCCGCATCCGCCATCCCGACACAGGGGCCGGATCGTGACCGCCGACCCCGCGCAGGACAGTTCGTCCCCGCCGGGCTTCGTCCCCCTGCCCGACCTTGCCCCCGGCGGGTTCGATGCCCTGTCGGGCGGCTTCCTGGTCGGCGTCGAAGCCGGGCAGTTGGTGGGCGGGTTCCGCGTCACGCCGGCCTGCTGCAATCGGGCAGGGCTCTGCCACGGCGGGAAGCTGGCCAGCGTCTGCGACACCTATCTGGCGATGGCCGCCCTGTTCCGCGAGGATTTGCAGACGGGCTTCCTGCCGACGATCTCGCTGAGCCTGGATTTCATGGCGGCGGTCCCGCGCGAAGTATGGGTGGAATTGCGGGCCGAAACGTTGCGCATCACGCGCAGCCTGGTCTTCGTCCAGGGATTGGCCACCGTGGACGGCACACCCGCCGTGCGGGCCGACGCGATCTACCACCGCCTGCCCCCCGGCGACGCCCACGAACCCGATATCGGCGCCCTGCTGCGCGGCCTTCTGGGCCACACCGTCGCCCCCCGCGGCGGCATGGCCCCGTAACGCGGGGTCCGATGTCCCCTGGGTGGCTCCGGAAAAAAAATGCGGAAGGGGGTTGCCGTTTCCCCGACACTCGGTTACACAGCGCCCCACAGCGCACCCGTAGCTCAATTGGATAGAGCACCAGACTACGAATCTGGGGGTTAGAGGTTCGAGTCCTTTCGGGTGCGCCAATTTTCCAAAATGCCTGCCAGCTTTGTCACCCCGATCAGGTTGGGTACTTCCGTGCCAGCCGTGGCAGGATGCGCGCCCTTCATGGACTGCCCCCGGCAGACGCAGTCGATGACGCGACCCGATGCCCCCGGACCATTCATGCAGCAGTCTTTTCCCATCTTTTATTAAGTATAATAACGTCTGAACTATTCAGAAACATCAGACTGTGCTTTATCGGCACATAATCCTCATAATCCTGTGGAGACGTGCCGCGCGGTCGGCGGACTGTCTGACGGCGATCGAGAAATGATTCAAGTCAAGAATCGACCCGCTCTATATGCATTTCGTCATGGACGGTCTTTTTAGCCTTCCTGATGGCGTATGCATCGTTATAAGGCGAGATGCAGGGGATATCGCATGGTCAAGCCGCCGGAGGATTTTTGTGCCTTTCCGCTTTAGTGTCATGACGGCATAACGCTTCCCATGCAGAACATATTGGCTGGTCTGAAGGGCCTTGGGCGCAAGCGACTGGCGGCGCTGGGGATCGCGGCTGCCGTTCTTCTCTCGGCAATCGGACTTTTCGTCTTTCGGGGCAGCGTCCAGCCCATGGCCCTGCTTTACGGCGACCTCGATCTTAACGAAGCCGCTGAAATGATCGACGATCTGGGAAAGGCCCATATCAACACCACGACCAGCTCCGACGGAACGAGCATCTACGTTCCGCGCGACAAGGTCGCCAGCGCAAGGCTTCTGCTTGCAAAGGATGGGCTCCCGAGCGGGGGGGCTGTCGGCTACGAACTGTTCGACAAGAGCGGGACGCTGACCAGCACGCAGTTCGAGCAGACCATCAACGAGACACGGGCCATGGAGGGCGAGCTTGAGCGCTCCATTCGTCTTCTCCATGGGGTGCGCAACGTCCGGGTTCACCTCGTTCTTCCGCATCGCGATCTCTTTTCGACCCAGACCAGCCCGTCTCAGGCCAGCGTCATCCTTGACATCGGCAGGGCGGGCCGCATGGCCCCCGACGGCATCCAGGCCATTCAGAACCTGGTCGCGGCGGCTGTCCCCAGCCTGCGCCCGCAGAATATCTCGATCGTCGATACGCGGGGCGATGTCCTGCTGAAGCCCGGCGACCCCGACAGCGCCGCCGGTCAGGAAACCACGGTCGAGAAGTTGCGCCACGCCGAGGAACAGCGTCTGGCCGAAGCCGTGGAAGACATGCTGGTGCCGACCCTGGGTGCGGGGCATGTGCGTGCCCGCGCAGCGGTCACCATGGATACGGACGAAATCCACGAGACGGACGAAAGCTACGATCCGAACCAGCAGGTTCTCCGCTCGCAGCAGACCAGTTCGGACAAGAGCGTCAATACCGAGGCCAACCCGAATACTTCGGTGTCGAACAACCTGCCGAACGCCAATGCGAACCAGGACAACAGGAACGGTTCGAACGACGACCGTGAGGAAGAGACCGACAATTACGAGATCGGCAAGCGCGTCCGCGTCATAAACCAGACACGCCCGCGGCTGGCCCGGATCAGCCTTGCCGTCATGGTCGACGGCACGGTGGTCAGAAGTGGCAGGAAAGACGTCTGGCAGCCGCTGGACAGCAGCGAGATCGAAAGACTCACCACGCTCGCGAAGACGGCGATCGGGTACGACAAGAACCGTGGCGACGAGGTGAATGTCGTTTCGATGCGGTTCATGCCTGATGGCGGGAATGAATTCGCGACCGCGGGCAGCAGCCTGTTCAACCGTGACACCCTTATCTACGTCGCGGAATGGGTCATCCCCATCATTCTGGCACTTGGAGCCATTTTCATAGCCGTCCGGCCGATGCTGCGGCGTGGCAAGGGGAATATTCTTGCCCTCGCCGGGCGGTCGGCGCATGAAGGCGCTCTGGGCATGTCCGCAAACGCCACCCGCCTGGCCGGCGGCGCCGCGGGGGCATTGATTCCTTCCGACGGAACCGGAGATGGAACGATCAGGATCGAGGGCGTCGAAGGAAAACTGCGGACCGAGGCGATCGCAAAGGTCTCGGATCGCGTTGAAGAAAGCCTCGACGAGAGCGTTCTGATCATTCGGAACTGGCTGGCCACACCCGAGCCAGGAAAACAGGCATGACCGAGGCCGCTATATCCCCCGTCGCTTCCGGCGGTCAGAATACTGTTACAGCGCATCTGAACGGCAGGCAGAAGGCCGCCATCCTCATGCTTGCCGTAGGGCGTGAGAAATCGGCCAAACTTCTGAAGATGCTGCACGAGGATGAAATCCGCGACATTTCCGTCACCATGGCCAGCCTCGGCCTTGTACGGGCCGATCTGGTGGAATCCGTCTGCCATGAGTTCAGCCGGAATTTTGAATCGGCCGACGGGTTGGTGGGCACGTACGAAACCACGGAAGAAATGCTGCGCAAGGCCCTGCCGGAAGATCAGGTCGCCAAGATCATGGACGAGATCCGTGGTCCGGCCGGCAGGACGATGTGGGACAAGTTGGGGAACGTTCAGGAAACCGTGCTGGCCAACTATCTGCGGAACGAATACCCGCAGACGGCCGCCGTCATTCTGAGCAGGCTCCAGCCCGCGCATGCCGCGCGCATTTTCGCGCTGCTTCCCGAAGACTATGCAACCGACGTCATGATGCGGGTCCTGCACATGGAAACGGTGCAGAGAGACGTTCTGGACAGCGTCGAGGCCACGCTTCGCTCGGAATTCATGTCGTCTCTGGGACGTTCGTCCAAGCGGAACAGCTACGAGCTTCTTGCGGAAATCTTCAACAATTTCGATCGCAAGACCGAGACACGCCTGATGGCGTCGATGGACAACCGCAATCACGACGACATGGAGAAGGTGAAGGCGCTGATGTTCACCTTCGAGGACATCAAGCGTCTGCCGCATGAATCCCTTATGCGGATCGTCAACGAGATGGATCGCGACAAATTGCCGCTGGCCCTGAAGGGGGCTTCCGAGACGGTACGGAAGATGTTCCTGCAATGCATGTCGAAACGTGCCGGGAGTATTCTCATGGAAGAGATCGAGGCCCTTGGGCCTGTCCGTGTCAGGGACGCCGACGCGGCACAGGCGGAAATCGTCGGCACCATCAAGAACATGGCAAATGCCGGTGAAATCGATCTCACCGAAAGCGGCGGCAACGACGAGATCATTCCGTGACAGCGGTGTCTGCCTCCCTGCAATCGGCGCCCGCGCCAGTCCGGCTGGAACTTCTCGATCTGGAAGATTTCGGGGCCGCCCCCGCGACGGACGCGGACACAGCAGCGGCGGAAGCGGATGCCGTTCCCGATCCCGACCTTGTCACGATGACCCATGCCCAGGTGGATGCCGTGCGTGAATCCGCGTTCCGCGAGGGGCTCGAGAAAGGATCGCGGGACAAGGAGGAGGCGCTGCAGGCGCGTTTTGCAGCCTGCGTTTCGTCCCTCACGGCAGCATTCAGTGCGGAGAACGAGCAGCGCAATCAGGTTCTGAGCGACGCCGCGAATGCCTTTCTGCTGACGGTCACGGATGTTGTCAGCAGCCTGACGGCGCTTGATGGGACCGTGCTGGCCGGCCTGCAGCGGGATCTTATTTCCGACGCATCGGCCTTCGCGAAGGAATGCGAGGGCGCCGTGACGGTCCAATGCGGCGAGGCCGACGCACAGCGCCTGCAGGCCACCTTCAAAGATGATGCGAACGTCCGCATAGAAGTGGCGCAGGATGCCGGAGCGGATACGATACGCGTCGTTTCTGTAACGAATACAATCGTTATTGATCCCGAACAGTGGCGAAAATCCGTTGCGGAGAAAATTATTGCCGCTGTTACGGCCCTCGCGCGGCAGCGCGGGGAACAGAGCGTGCAGAAGGCATAGGGCAGGCGGAGAGAACCATGAGCACAGGCAACGATATCGGACTTGAGGAGTTCGCCAGCACGTCGTCGGATCCGACCGGGACGGCGGATGGTGCCAAGACGGCTGGCCCCGAGCACCCTGCCGACGGTGCAGCGAGCGGGGTCAGCCAGATGGAGGCGGTTTACGACATCCCGGTGAAGATCACCGCCGTCATCGGCACGGCGACGATGCCGGTCAGCCAGCTTCTGCGGCTGGGACGTGGCGCTGTCGTGGAACTGGACAAGAAGCTGGGGGAAGCGGTGGACATCTACGCGAACAACCGGCTGATCGCCCGTGGCGAGGTGGTGGTTGTCGATGATAACCACATCGGTGTCACCATGACCGAAATCCTGTCGTCGTCCACCGCACCTGGATAGGAATCGGCGGTGTCCGGGGCAAATGCTCTCGCAGCCCCTCTGACGGGGTCATTTGCGCATGATCCGGGTACGTTCGGCGCCTCGTGGCTGACGTGCCTGCTGTCGTTCGTGATCGTGGTCGCACTCATCCTGCTCAGTCGCTACGGCCTGAAATTCCTGGAACCTTACCTGTCGCGGGGACGCCGGACGCGCAACCTTGCGGTGCTGGAGACTCTGGCCATAGATCCGCGCCGGCGCGTCAGCCTCATAAGCTGCGGCAAGAAAAAGGGCCTGATCCTGACGGGCGGCGGAAATGACCTGTTCCTTGGCTGGATTGAAGACGAGGCCGGCCATCTACCGCGCACAGTCCCCCCGGCGCGGCCCGACACCGATCCAGGCGAGTGATACGAGTAGTGGAGCGGACGCGTTGATATCAGGGTTGTTCACGGGACGGGTCGTCAAGGTCGGCACCATTGCCGCGTGCGTGGCCGTCGCCATGCTGGTTGTCATGCCGGCATGTGCGTACGCCCAGTCCGTGACGCTCGATCTCGGGAAGGGCATGGGTGATACGGGAACGACCAGCCGCCTTGTGCAGCTGACGGCCCTCGTTACGGTTCTCTCGTTTGCGCCCAGCCTGCTGGTGATGGTTACCGCCTTTACGCGGATCATCATCGTCCTGTCCTTGCTGCGCGGGGCGATCGGGGCACAGGGAACGCCGCCCAATACGGTCATGATCGGTCTTGCGCTGTTTCTGACGTTCTTCGTCATGCAGCCGGTTCTCGAACAATCCTGGACGCACGGCATCGTTCCGATGATGGATGGCCGCGTGAGCGAAATGGATGGTCTGGCCGCGGCGGCCGAACCCTTCCGGACGTTCATGCTTGCCAATGCGCGGCCTGCCGACATCACGACGTTTCTGCATCTTGCAAATCTGCCGCCACCCGCCGCCCCCGCCCAGACGCCATGGCGCGTGCTCATGCCGGCATTCATGATTGGCGAACTCAGCCGCGGTTTCGAGATGGGGTTCCTGCTCTACCTGCCGTTCCTCGTCATCGACCTCGTCACCTCGAGCGTCCTCATGAGCCTGGGCATGATGATGCTGCCGCCTGCCACGATCTCGCTGCCGTTCAAGCTGATTTTCTTTGTGATGGTCGACGGGTGGCAGATGGTGGCCGGAGGTCTGGTCAGAAGCTTCGGCGGCTAGGAAGCCGTCCGCGCCATAACGCGGGCGGTGCGTCCCGTGATGCCAGGATCAGAACGGCAGGACGCTGTCGAGAACCTGCTGCCCGTATCGCGGCGTCTGGAGCTTGGTCAGCTGGCCGCGCCCGCCGTACGAAATCCTTGCCTCGGCAATCCGGTCATGGGTCACCGTGTTGTCTTCCGTGATGTCCTGCGGCCTGACGACGCCACTGACCATGAGCTGACGGAGTTCGCCGTTAACCCTGACCTCCTGGCGCGCGACCACGACGAAATTGCCATTGGGAAGCACCTGCGTGATCGTCCCGGCCAGCGTCAGGACGACGGCGTCGGTCCGGGTGATCCTGCCCGTGGCCGTGTTGGCGCTTGCGCTGCTTGTGTTGACGGCGGATGCGCCGGTGATGTGCTGCAGCGCCGTACCGTGAAAGCCGAACAGGCTTGGAACACCGTAATCCTCGGACCCGCTGCCGCTGGCCGTCGTGTTGTTCGTCACCGCGGCATTATCGGCGATCCCGACCTTGATGGTCAGAAGGTCGCCGACCTGCGACGCCCTCTGGTCCTTGAAGAAGGCCCGGCTTCCGGGCCGCCACAGACTGCCGATCTCGGTGGGGGGCGCCTGAAGCGGCGGCATCGGCATTGTCACGGGGCGGTACTCAGGGGCCTGCGTCGGGTCCGACGTTGTGGTCATGCGCGGCGGGTGGCCCATCTCGCTGATTTCCGACAGGCCGGAACATCCCGACAGGCACAGCAATCCGGTCACGAGCGCACCCGGCAGGCGGTATTTTGTCAAAGCAGGTCTCCTGCGCACGCGGCGTCTACCGGATTGACAGGTCCGACCGCGTGTTTGCGCGGGCAGACGCGGTCAGACGCCGCAACATGTTCGGGTCCGAAGGAACGGCGCCTGACCCGGCATCGACATCGACCTGCGATGCACCTGCCACGCGGCCGGTCACGATCATGCTGCTCGCCAGGTTGAGGGCGTGCACGTACTGGCCGTTGCCCCCATCTTCCAAAGCCCTGCCGGTTGCAGTCAGATGAACGCCCGGGGCGGTAAAGACGATCAGGACGGGGTCCCCCTTGTGCATCAGCACGGTCCTGTGCAGATCGCGCTCAAGAACAGGTTCGCCGGCGACGACGGTGTGCAGAAGCGTCATGCCATCCACTTCGGTCTCATCCGTGAATATTTTCGCGGTCGCGTAGCCAGTATAGGATTCGTCTATATTGACATCAGACGCGGAAATCACGGCCCCGGCGGGCAGAGAGCGGGAAAACACCAGCACCCTGCGCGGGGCACGCACGATTCCGGTCAGGAGGAAGGAATCCTGCGTTATGTCGCCGGTCGGATGGGTCCGGTAGACGGTGGCGGAGAACCGCCCGGTCCTCTGGTCCCAATCGACGTCCGACAGGACGACCGGCTTCGGGTCGTCCGACGCAACCGTTATGGGATGGAAATCGGCAAGGTCGATCGAGACAGGACCCGTTCCGATGTCCGGCAGGCTTTTCTGCACGAGACCGACAAAGAATTCCTTGTCGAGGACACGGCCCGACCGTGTGATCGTCGCCATCGCCGACGGCGACTCGTCCAGCCAGTCAACGCCGTACTGGTCGGCGATGGCGATCAACTGCCGGCCGCCGACATAGATGCTGGCCCCGGGTTTGGGCGCCGGGCCGATGATTTTGTCCTGCCGCGGTTCCAGATCGGCAAAAAGATCCGACAGTTTTACAACGTCGGAGGTGATCACCGTGGCGCTTCGCAGCGTCGCCGCCGACAGGGTCGCCGTGCAGACTGTCATGATGCCCGCGGCGACCGCTGCCGCGATTGCTGCGCGCACGGGCATGCTATCTCAGATTCGTCAGCGTCTGGAGCATCTCGTCGGAGGCCGTGATGACCTTGCTGTTCATTTCGTAGGCGCGCTGCGCGGTGATCAGGTCCGTGATCTCGGTCACCACGTTGACCGAGGATTCCTCGATGAAGCCCTGGCGTACCGAGCCGAACCCCACGCTCTGGGGCGTGCCGGTGATCGGGTCACCGGAGGATGTCGTCGCCGTGAACAGGTTCTGACCCATGGCGGCAAGACCGTTCTCGTTCTGGAAGGTCGACATCTGGATCTGGCCGGCCACCTGCGCCGTCCCGTCGCCGGACACCGTATACTGGACCTGGCCGCTCTGGTCGATGGTCACATTCTCGGCGTTGTTCGGCAGGGTAATGTTCGGATTGAGGGGATAGCCGTCCGCCGTGACGATGGTGCCGTCCTCGGACAGCGAGAACGTTCCGTCACGGGTATAGGCGTATTCGCCGGACGGCAGCGTCACCTGAAAATAGCCGCGTCCCTCGATCGCAAGGTCGAGGGCATTGCTGGTCTGGGACAGCGTGCCCTGCTCGTTGATCCGGTAAATCCCGGCGGTACGCACGCCAAGACCGATCTGCGCGCCCGCCGGCACGAGGTCGCCCGTATCCGAGCTCATGGTCCCTGCCCGCCGGAGATCCTGATAGATGAGATCCTGGAACTCGGCACGGCGCCGCTTGTAGCCGGTGGTCGTCATGTTGGCGATGTTATTGGAGATCGTCTCGACGTTCGTCGTCTGAGCCTGCATGCCCGTGCCGGCGATATCAAGGGAACGCATCATAGGCGGACAGTCCTCCGGGTGTACCTTAACTTCGTGGTCATCCCACCACGCAGGCAGGAGGCATGTCATGCATGGCCATATATGCCCGAATGGTGCCCACGCTACGTACGGCTTGCGCCCGCAAGTAAGACCACGTTCACGAACATGGCAAGGTCTTTTCCGGAGAAAAGGCGGCCTTGTCGGCTTTCCTGCAGCATTCCTGCGATCAAGACCATGGGGCCGCGCATCGTATGTTGCCGTCCGGGTAATGATCCAATATCTTTCGAATAGCCGGCTTTCTGCCATATCTTCTACAAGACCACGGTCAGGAGGCGGGCGCGGCACCGGTCTGCCTGCGCGGACCCGATCCCCCTTCTGGAGGCAGACATTGGACAACACGACGTATATCGCCTTGTCCCGCATCGATGTGCTGACACGTGCCCTCGATCTGACCGTCAACAATCTTGCCAACGCCAATACCGACGGATTCAAGACGTCGAAACAGCTTTTTTCCGAATTTCTCGTTCACCAGAAGGACGTCCACGGCCTGGCCGGGGAAAAGGACGAGGCGTACACGCAGGACCAGGCGACATATCAGGACCACCTTCAGGGGGAGCTGCGGCAGACCGGAAACCTGACGGATTTCGCGATCAATGGCGAAGGTTTCTTTTCCGTTCGGACGACGCAGGGCGTTCGGCTGACCCGCAGCGGCCAGTTCCATATCCGGTCGGATGGGACGCTCACCGACGGTTCGGGAAACCCGCTTCTGGACACGAACGGCAGGAACATCGTCATCCCCCCGCAGGACGAGATCCTATCGGTGGCGTCAGACGGAACGATCTCCACTCAAAACGGAGTCTCCTCGACCATCGGCCTCGTCACCGTCGACAACCTCAACACGCTGCAACAGGAAGGTAATTATCTGCTCCGGCCGACGACGGCCACGCATACCGTGGCCCGAAAGGAAATACGGCAGGCGATGCTGGAGTCGAGCAACGTGAATTCGGTATCCGAGGCGACGAAAATGGTCGAGATCCAACGTGATTACGATCTGAACTTCCAGCTGATCCAGACCGAAGCCACCCGCCGCCAGAATGCGATAGACAAGATCACCACCGAACCGAGCGCGTAAGCCGCCTGATCCGAGGGGCGCCCTCGTAATCGGGAATGTTGATAGCGCGAAACAGCCTTGCTTTACGTAATCTACCGAAACTGCTAGCGTGCGCGGAACCTTGTAGCCGCAATTGACACCCGGCATATATCGTGGCTGTTGCAGAGCGAATACATAGTCAAGACTGCGCGGGGAAAACGAGATGGGTCTGACATCATCGCTGTCAATAGCTACCAGCGGATTGAGCGCGATCGAGTATCAGCTGGCCGTCACGTCTGAAAACGTTTCGAACGCGGGCACGGCGGGCTATGTGCGCGAGAACGCCACGGTGACAATGGCGATGGCGGGCCATGTCGGCGCGGGCGTCAAGATCGGCCAAACGTCGCTGAACGTGAACACGGCGCTGCAGACGGCCCTCTACAGCCAGAATGCCCAGGTCGCGTCCCTGACCGCGACGAGCAACTCGCTCGCGCCGCTGTCGTCCATCCAGGGATCGACGTCCTCGGATTCCGGCAGCACGGATACGCTTTCCGACGAACTGGGCAATGTGCAGAACGCCCTGATCTCGCTGACGGCGACCCCGCTGCAAAGCGCCTCGCAGTCGCTGGTGATCTCGACCGCGCAATCCCTGACCAGTACCATTCACACCCTTGCCGCGGCCTATACGGACCAGCGCCAGGCGGCGGAAGACAACACCGTTTCGACGGTATCCTCCATCAACTCGGGCCTGACGCAGATCGGGCAGCTTTCCAAGCAGATCATGAATCTCAAGGCCCTTGGCTCGGACACGGCCGACCTTGAGAACCAGCGCCTGGAAGTCATGTCCAGCCTGTCGTCCGATCTCTCGGTCACGTTTTCCGAGACGTCGAACGGCGATATGGTCGTCCGCACCGCGGACGGAACCGAACTTCCGACCCGTCCCGACCAGATCGGACAGAGCGACAGCACGGTTGCCCTGCCGACCAGCACCTGGCCGTTGTCCACGTCCGGCGCTGCCGTCACGTCGGCGATGTACTACAAGGCTGGAGATACAAACGCGCAGATCCCCGGGATCACGCTTGCGGGCAAGGACATTACGTCACATCTGACCGGCGGGACGCTGGGAGCGAACATCACGCTGCGCGATGTCACCTATCCCAAAATGCAGGCGCAGCTGGATTCGTTCTCCTACACGCTTGCCTCGCGGTTCAGCAATGCGGGGCTTTCGCTGTTTACGGATGGTACCGGCGCGGTGCCGTTATCAAGTGCGACCCTTCCACTCTCGGATACGACGAAGGCGGCAACGACACCCGCTGGGCTCGTTGGCCTTTCGTCAACGCTCACCGTCAGTTCGTCGTACGTCAACACACCTTCGTCGCTTGCGACAAACGGCGATGTGACGACCATTGCAGCGGTCCTCAGCACGGCGTTCGGAACCTCCTCGGACGACGTGAGCGGGTCTGATGGGTCTCTGGCGGCTCCCTCGACCGGCCTTGGCCCGACCGGCAGCCTGTCGACCGGATATTCCGGTACCCAGGGTCTGGTTGCCCTGGCCACGGCCCTGACCTCGGACCAGGGCGCGACCATCGGCCAGGCCAGCGATGACCTGACCTCCGCCACCTCGGTACAGACGACATTGCAGACGACGGTCACCAATGTCTCGGGCGTGGACGTGAACAATGAAATGTCCAATATCGTCGCGCTGCAGAACGCCTATGCGGCCAACGCCAAGGTGGTGACTGCCGTGCAGTCGATGTTCAGCGCATTACTTAACGCGATCGACTAAGAAGAGCGGAAGAGACTGTCATGAGCACGTCCATCGGCCAGTATGGAAACGCCGGCGCTGCCCTTATCCTTGCCGCAGGGATCAAGGAGATGACGCTGAGCCAGCAGACCCTGTCCTGGCAGCAGTCTGCGGGAACGCTTTCGGAAACCTACGCAGGGCTTGGCTCGACGCGGGCGTCCGCCATCAGCCTTACGCCGAAGATCACGCAGGTTCAGGCCTGGCAGTCCAATGTTTCGAGCGCGCAGAACAACCTGAGCGCCACATCGACTGCACTGCAGCAGATCGTGACACAAGCCCAGGCGCTGGCCACAAGCCTGCTGAGCATCGGGGGAACGACAACACCCACCACGGTCGCGGCCGCGACAACCCAGGCCCAGGATGCGCTGACCGCACTGGCAACGACGCTCAATACCTCAAACGGCGTCGGGTACGTCTTCGCCGGGCAGGCCTCGACTGAGCCTCCGCTCAAAGATCCGACGTCGATCTCAAGCGGCACCCTTGCCACGACGATCGCCGGCATCGTCGGTTCGCTCGGTTCTTCCGAGGACCCCGCGTCCGTCATGACGAAGACCACCTCGGCCGCGGCTGACAATACGGACAGTGTCTCGGTCTTCTCGGCGTCGCTGTCGGTTTCGGGGAGTGCGGCAACCGCGCTTCAGCAGTCGGTCCTCACCGGTGACAATACGGCAACCGTGATCGGCACGGTGGCGACACAGGGAACGTCCGCCACCTCGAATTCGACCGGGTCCCCGATCCGTGACCTGATGCGCGACATGATGATCGTTTCCTCGATGAACGGCATGTCGTCCTCGACGAACGGGTTTTCGGATCTGGTCAACCAACTGCATTCGTCTCTCGAAAGCACGATCAGCCAGCTTACGGACATGGAAACGTCGGTCGGCGTGACGCAGAATGCGCTGACGTCCAGATCCACCCTGCTGTCGAACATGGAGACGATGTTGAAGACGGCGCTTGGGAACTCCAGGAACGTCGACATCGCCGAAGTGGCCACGCAGTCGTCCAACCTCAGCACAAGCCTCAAGGCCTCGTACATACTGGTTGCCGACATGAAGGATATGACGCTCGCAAGTTACATCTGACGGCTCTGGGCGGCGGGGTCCTCAAGACGGGTGCGGGCGGGCCGGCAGACGGGGCTTTGCATTCGCCATGCGCTATCGTATCTCTTTACGCTATGTCCACGGTCGCGCGCTTGCGAGGATTTTTCGGCTGGACATCTGACATCCGGTCCCGTCGCATGGGCGTCGCACATGCGGCGCCTTCTGTCCTGACCGGAATGCGCCGACCATTCACGCATGGGCTGACGGCCGCAGGCGCACGGTGGCTAAAGATACCGACACGGACGCGATCAACGCCACGGCGCGCGAGGCAGCCGACGCCCGCGTGATCACATCGCTACCGTTTATACCCTCGTAACAGGACCCGACATGGACAAATTCTTCATCAGCCCAGCGCAGACTCCGGAACGCGCCGAAAGGTTCCTGGCGGTCAATGCCCACGTTCCGGGACTGGTGCATTCGCCTGGCGTCGACGGCAGCACGGTCGACGTCAATGAGATGAAAGAAAAAGGCCTCGTGGCGGACGCGTGCCAGTTCACACGCGAGGCGATCGGGTCGGGGCTTGCCCATGTCGCACTGTGGGGAAATATCGCGCAGAGAAATGTCCCGGCCCATATTTTTGAGGATGACGCCTTTCTCTGCCGCAATTTCGAGCAGGAGAGCGCGCGGATCATCGCCAGCCTGCCAGGCGATTGGGACATCATCCTGTGGGGGAGCAACTCGGACACCCCGCTTCAGTTCGAACTCCTGCCCGGAATCACGCAATGCGTTGCGGTGACCTCTGAAGAATCCGTCCGGAAAGGCGTCCAGACGTTCCGGGACATGGATGTAACGTCCGTTCCGCTCAGGCTGACCCAGGCCTTCGGCCTGTGCGGCTATGCGGTCTCGCCGGCCGGCGCCATGAAGTTAATCAAGAGCTGCCTTCCACTGACAACCGTCAACGTCTCCCACCCCTGCCTTGGGGGGCGCATCATTACGGCGAATTCCATCGACATCCTGATGAACCGCCATTACGCCGAGATGATGGCCTACACCAGCTTCCCACCCCTGTGCCTGACTGACAACGTCAGCGCCAACAGCCCCAATCTCTGACAGTCCGATGGTGCCAAACGCGCGTTCCCAAGGCCTGACGGCAAGACCGCATTGTTACGCGGCCCGGTTCATGGCCACGCTGCTCTGCGCAAGTCTGGTTGGATGCGCGCCGGCAAAACCTTACCTGGACAAGGGCATGACCTTGTCGGAAGCAGGCTTCATCGCCCATCCGGCCGACACGACCGCGCGCTACGCCATGATGAACACGCTTCCGCCGGGGCAGTTGACGTACCGACCCTCCCCGGCGGGATTTATCTATCTCTATGCCGACCCGATCGGCTGTGGCTGCGTCTATATGGGGTCGGAAGCGGCCTATAGAATATTCTCGACCGGACAGCAGAAAGGAAAGAAGCCAGCGCCTTTGCTGGCGGATATGCAGGCGATGGCGGCGGAGAACAGGCGTGACACCGCCGCGTGGGACTGGAGCGCCTGGTCGCCCAACGCCGACCCCGGCGGAAACCAGCCTCGACACGTGACCGGCGGATACTGGTAAGCATGTCCTTCGGCGCCGACGGCGATATGGGACTCGGAATTGCTTCGTAATTCTGTCTTTATTACTTTCATTTTATGAAAAACGGATGGTTTCCGGCAATCCAGCCTATGAAGGCTTGCCAGCTATTGCAGTACCTGTTCGGGTCCGTGACCTGCCGTTCAAGGGCGGATCCGGGGCGCGGAAATACGCCGGCCTTTCGAACCATCCTCTCCTTGCCTTGAGTCAGGATGATCCGGTGGCTAAACTAGCGACAAATATTTTATCCAACCATTCCGGAGCCACCCAGACATGAGCGAGACTGTAACCGGCGGCGCCCGCACCTCGCTGCTTGGAGGGGGGAAAGAGCCAGAGGCTGCCGGAATTGAAGCATCTCGCAAGGCTGATGGCAAGAAGTCGAAGGGGAAGCTGATCGTCGCCGGCCTCGCAGGTCTCATCCTGGTCGGAGGTGGCGCGACGGTCCTGGAAAAGGCAAAGCTGTTCCGGGTCGCGAGCGAAAGAACCCAGGCCGCTCTGCATCCGCCCATTATGCTGGGCATCCCGACCATCGTCTCCAACCTCGACAGCGGGGACGGGCGTCCGGTCTACGTGAAACTGACCGCCAAGGTCGAGATACAGGGGGCGAATGACGAAGCGTCCCTGCAGAACACGGTCCCTGAAATTCAGGACATATTTCAGACGTACCTGCACGAGACGCGGCCGCAGGACATCCGCGGCGACGGGATATACCGGCTGCGCGAGGCCATAACACGCCGCCTGAGGATCACTCTGTTACCTCTGCAGGTGACGAACGTGTATTTCGTCGAATTTCTCGTCCAGTAGATCGCAGGCTTCTGGAACACCGAACAAGGCACGCAGTTGGGAACCGGGGCGGCAGACGACATGCAGGATGAGAACGACACGACGGAAGGCGCCGAACACCACGAGGCGGCCGCCGAGGCGCAGCATGAGGCGACCAGCGCCCACGCCGCGCAGAAAGAGGCCCCGGAGTCGATGGGAAGCAACGTGCTGGGCGGCCATGTGCTGGACCAGTCCGAGATCGACAGTCTTCTTGGGCACAGTTTCGCCGGTTTTCCCGTCCGGGAAGAAAGCGGCATGGAACGGGTCATCAAGGCCGGTTTCGTCGCGTACGAACGCCTGCCCATGCTCGAGATCGTGTTCGACCGGCTTGTCAGGATCCTGTCGTCCACGCTCCGCAGTTTCACGAACGACAATGTCGAAATCACGATCGAGAGCATCCGGTCGATGCGCTTCGGCGACTACATGAATGCCGTGCCGTCATCATCCCTGTTCGCGGTCTTCAAGGCCGTGCAATGGGAGAATTACGGCCTCGTCGTGGTCGATTCCTCGCTGTCCTATTCGGTCATCGACACCCTGATGGGCGGCCTGCGCGGATCCGGCCACGCAGGTGTTGCGGGACGCCCGCACACCGCCATCGAGAGGTCGCTGATCGAGAAGCTCATCACACTGACGCTCAATGATCTTTCGATCGCCTTCAGCCCCGTTTCCACCATTTCCCTTGCATTCGAGAGGCTTGAGATCAGCGCGCGCTTTGCCGCGATCGCACGCGCCTCGAATGCGGTGGTGACGGCCAAGCTTCACATCGATATGGAGGACCGGAACGGCAATCTGGACCTCGTTATTCCCTATGCGACGCTTGAGCCCGTCCGCGACCAGTTGTCCCAGCAGTTCATGGGCGAAAGGTTCGGCCGCGATTCGATATGGGAGGATCATCTGGTTTCCGAGATTCTGGAAACCGACGTGCAGGTTTCCGCGGTGTTCGAGGAAAAGACCGTTGCCCTTTCCGAGCTTCTGGGCCTTCAGCCCGGCATGCGGATCACCTTTCCCCACCAGCGTGGAACGCCGATCCATGTCAGGCTTCAGAGCGGCCAGACCCCGCTGTTCGAGGGGCGACTCGGCAAACTGCATGGCAAGGCGGCCGTAAAGATCGAGCGGCGGCTGGTTCCGTCCGACAGCCAGCACCACAACGATGCGCACGCTCCCACCCCGCCCTCATCCGGCAGGCCCGAGAGCAAGGCCTGATCATTCCATTATCAGCCCGCAGCCGCGCAGCCGGACCAGACTGGAGACCATTGAGCAGATGCTGACACAGATCCAGATGATCATTGAGGTCATGCTGTCGTTCTTCCTGCTTTTGGGAATAATCTACAGCTTCTACCTCGGCCGGGTCCTGTCGAACCTGAAGCGGGACCGTTCCAGCCTTCTCGCTTTCGTCGAGAAACTGGAAAGCAGCGTACAAAGTGCCGAGGACTCCGTCGAGAAGCTGCGCATCGCCGGCGAGGTCAGCGGACGCCCGCTGAGCAGGATGATCGAGGAGGCCAAGATGGCGATGACGGAACTCGACGGCCTGGCGGGCAAGGCCGATGCCTCGGCCGATCGTCTCCAGGCGCTGGTCACCCAGGCCATCACCCGGGAGAGCCAGCTTAAAAATCTGATCGAGAAAGCCGAGAACGTCAGGGATCCGGGTCCCCATGCGGAGTCACCGCACACCCCGTCACACGTGAAAGCCGAGCCCGCCGACACGACCGCGCGCGCACCAGACCCATCCGATTCCGTCACCGGTTCTCAGGTCGACACGAATAGTGTGGCGATCGACACGGAAAAAGATGGGGCCGGCGCGTCCGTGCACCGCCTGAAGCCGGATACCCCCGCCAAGGAGGCGGCAATCGCGGACAGCGTCACCATTTCCGCGCCCAGCTCCATTACCCGCAGCCGGTCATACAAGAAGACGCTCAAAAAAAAGCTGTTTGCGGACTGATCCGGACCTGAAACGGCCTGGTGCCGATCCACGGGGATCATGATCCCGGGATTGCAGACGGCAATAGAACCATCTTGGTCCGCGCGCGCGGTGCGCGGGCGGAAAGGGCGGATCAGATCGCCGGCACGGCGTCTTCCGGCATTTTTTCTCGATGAAAATCCAAAAAAAGCCCCTCGCCTTACCTTCTCTTAGCCATTTACCGCTCTACTGAGCCTTGCACTGGCTTACCCGCTGGTCTGACTCGATATGGAGCAAACACCGTGTCTCTTTCCGTTAATACCAACCTCTCGGCGATGGTCGCCCTCGAGACCCTGAACGCGACTCAGACCCAGCTGAGCCAGACGGAAAACGCCGTCTCCACCGGCAAGAAGGTCTCGACCGCCGCCGACAACGCGGCCGCCTTCGGCATCTCGCAGCAGATGCAGGGCAACGTCTCCGGCCAGGGCGCCGTGAATGACGGCCTGTCCTTCGCGTCCCAGGTGGTCAGCTCCACGAATACCGCCGCCAGCAAGATCATTACTCTGCTGAACAGCGTCCAGGCGGCCGTTACCTCGGTGGGCGGCAACACGGGCGACCAGAACTCCCTCAACCAGATCAGCCAGCAGATCAACGGCTATCTCCAGCAGATCGACACTATCGCCCAGACCGCGACGACCAACGGCGTGAATCTGCTGGCCGGCACCACTGACAGCAGCGCAATCCAGTCGAACAACCTGTACTATGTGACGGGCCTGCAGGGCAATTTTGCAACCGTCAGTGGTTTCAACAGCACCATCAACGGCGACATGAGTGGCGCGACGGTCACGGGCACGACGGGCGCGTCCTTGACGGATGCACTGGGCCTGACATCCGGCCAGGCGGCCTCTGCCACCACGGTGACCTCGAACGTGTTTCTGGATGGAAGCGGCGGCATCGGCGCCGGCTTCTCCGCCGCTGCGAGCACCGGCGACGTCAGCACGATGATCGCCCAGGTGCAGAAGGCCATTGTTGCGATGACGAACGTCACGTCGCAACTCGGCTCCGCCACGAACCTTCTCTCCAGCATGGCCTCGTACGGCCAAAGCGTCTCGGACAACCTGACCGCCGGCATCGGCGCGCTGACGGACGCCGACATGTCGGCCGAGAGCGCGCAGCTGACCTCGCTGCAGACCAAGCAGTCGCTGGCGATCAAGTCGCTGACGATCGCGAACGGCCAGTCCCAGAACATCCTCTCGCTGTTCCAGGGCTAATCGTCTCCGCGCTCACAGCACGGAAAAATGTGCCTCCGACTTCGGTCGGGGGCATTTTTTTGTCGAGGAGGCCACGGATGGCGACCGCCCGCGTCTGCTGCTGCATATTTTGGGGTTTGGCTGCGCGTGGCGTACAGGACGACGCGGGACCACCTCGCCGAAAATAGTCCGTCGTTACCGAATGTGCCGCGCGCGCCCGTGCCACGCGGTAAAAGAAAAGCGCACGCTCTCGCTTACTTCATCAGGTTGATGGTACGTGTCAGCATGGAGCGGGTGATCTGCATGGTGTTGAGATTGGCCTCGTATGAGTGCTGGGCCTCATGCGTGTCCATGATCTCGACCATCGAGTTCACGTTCGGCATCTTGACATAGCCTTGGGCGTCCGCGGCCGGATGTGACGGGTCGTACCGCGTTTCGAACGGTGTCTGATCCTGCCCGATCTCTTTGACCTTCACGCTGGAAGCGCCGGATTCCTGATCCAGGGCCTCCTTGAACGTGATCGTTTTCCGCCGATAGGGATTCGCGCCGGGGGTCGTGCCCGTAGTGTCCTTGTTGGCTAGATTCTCCGCCGCGACCCGCAGCCGTTGCGCTTGCACACGCATCCCATCGGCGGAGACACCCATGGTGCTCGAGAAATCCATATCTTACTCCCGCCTCTAGGAATTTCCGCCGAGGGCGGTCGAGAACATTGACATGTAGCGGCTATATACGGTTGTCGCCAGACGCTGCTGGTCGTTGGTGTCAGCGACCTTCTCAAGCTGGTCTTCAAGCGAGACTTCGTTCCCGTCGGGCGACTGAGCGCCGCCGATCCGATCCGCCCGGACGCCTCCCCCCTGCCCCGACATATGGCCCGGTTCGGTCTGCGCAAGCGTCATGGTCATCTGCGTCTGCAGGACGCCGTGGAATGGCGAAACATCCTTCGCTACATAACCGGGCGTATTCGCATTGGCGACATTGCCGGCGAGCACGGACTCACGGGATTCGAGCCATTTCAACCGACGCTCGGCCAGCCCGAGCAGATCCGTCCCGCTTTGCGCTGACGCCGCCTGCGAGGATGATAATGCTTCGAGCATGTGACGCCCGTTTCCTTCCGCTTCTTCCTGCGCCATTCCACGGCATAGGCACGACGTCCGGCCACACCGAACGACGTTCGATTAACCCGATAACCATAATTTTCTCGAGGGTGCAACGCCGGTTGCACATTCCGACCCGTCCGCCAGCACAGCGGCCGGCACCTCCCGTCGCCACGCGCGATGGATGGACGCATCGGCGGCAACCGATTAGTCTTGAAGCATCTCATGCACACTGAAAGCGCGGGTACCGATCTGTAACGGACGCGGGCCGCCGGCAGGCCGCGCGACATAAAACCATTGGAATGAATATGCAGAAAGCAGAAACGGCGTCTCCATGCGAAAATGAGGCAAGCCAGCTCATGAACATCGCGCTTTGGAAAGATACCGTGCTGCGGTCCCCGACCCCGGAAAATCTCGTTCAGCTCTGCAGCACCCTGTTCTCGACAGGACAGGAGCTTGCAGCCGTCCGCCTGGCGCTTGAGGTCGTGTCCAGCCATCCGGACGATCTGCCCCTGACCACGGCGGCAGCAGGCGTGATCTCGAAGCACACGGCCCGGCACGACATCGTGGCGACGCTTCTGCGGAGCGTTCTGCTTCGTGTGCCGCATATTGTTTCGATGCAGGCTTTCCTTGCCTATACCCTTATCGCAGGCGACGATCTCACTGGAGGAATCGCGCTGTTCTCCGAGATGATGGCCCGGCACCCCGGGGAACGCACCAGCCTGTGCGAATATATCTCGACGTCGCTTCTCAACGCGGGATACCCCCTCGAGGCATTGGAAATCCTTGACCTCTGGCTCAAGGATGGAGAAATAACCGTCTGGCTCCTAAATAATATGGGATGTGCGCTCGTGCGCCTTGGCCGTTCGGCCGAGGCGCTCCCCTGGTACGAAAGGGCGCTGACGATGGCGCCGGATAACCCGGAAATCGCCTTCAGTTACGCGCTTACGCTGCTCAAGGCGGGAAAATTTCGGGACGGATTCGCGCGCTACGTCGACCGCGCCCCCATGACCAATGGCCAGGTAGGCTGGTTCATGTCGTTGCCGCGCCTGCGCCATGGCGACGACGTGGCCGGAAGGAAAATCATCCTCTATCAGGAGCAGGGTCTGGGAGACACGATCCAGTTCATCCGCTCGGTTCCCTATCTGCTGGAGCAGGGGGCGGAGGTGACGATCGCTGTCCCTGCGGGCCTGGTGCGCCTGCTGGCGCAGTCTTTTCCGGACGTATCCGTCAGGTCGATCGCGGAATTAGGCCAGGAGGACGGCTACAGCTATGCCGCCCCCATTCCGGACCTGCCTTTTATCGCCGGCGTGATGTCCGAAAGCGATATCCCCGCGCGCATTCCCTATCTCCGGGCCGATGCGGACGACATCGCGCGATTTGCCGCCATGCTGCCGGCCCGCCGGCCCCGGATCGGCCTGGTGTGGGCCGGGGATCGGCGCGTGAAGTCCGAGCATGTCGCCGCCGACAAACGCCGGTCCACGACGCTGGCCGAGATGGGCGCGGCCCTGTGCCCTGTCGACGCCACGCTGGTGAACCTCCAGTTCGGCCCCCCGCGCGCCGAGATCGAGGCGTGGCAGGGCCAGCCCCTGTTCGACCCGATGGGCGATGTCCGGGACATGGCCGACACCGCCGCCCTCATGGAAAGCCTTGACCTGATTATCTCCGTCGATACCTCGCCAGTTCATCTTGCCGGCGCGATCGGTCGTCCGGTGTGGCTGGTCAACCGCTGGGATGCCTGCTGGCGGTGGGGAGACGAAGGCGACAGCTCGCCATGGTACCCGGCCACGCGCGTGTTCCGCGCACGCGAGAAGAGCTTCGGCCCTGTCCTGCGCGAGGTCGGTGAAGCCCTGCATAAGTGGGTGGAAACCTGGAAGGCGGGTTGATCCAGCCTGCCGACAGGATGGGCGTTGCCCTGGACGCAAACCGTCGAAAAGTCATTCATAATGCAGATTGATACCTAAATGCAGAAAACAGGAACGGTGCCGCCAGGGAAAGACGCAGTGCTGCGGTCCCCGACCCCGGAAAATCTCGTTCAGCTCTGCAGCACCCTGTTCTCGACAGGACAGGACCTTGAGGCCCTCCGCCTGGCACTTGAAGTCGTGTCCAGCCATCCGGACGATCTGCCCCTGACCACGGCGGCAGCAGGCGTGATCTCGAAGCACACGGCCCGACACGACGTCGTGGCGACGCTTCTGCGGAGCGTTCTGCTTCGCGAACCACATGATATTCGGGCACAGTCCTTCCTTGCCTATACCCTTATCGCAGGTGGCGATCTCGCCGGAGGGATCGCGCTGTTCTCCGAGATGATGGCCCGGCACCCCGGGGAACGCACCAGCCTGTGCGAATATATCTCGGTGTCGCTTCTCAATGCGGGATATCCCCTCGAAGCGTTGCAGGTTCTTTTCCACTGGGTCACGGACGGGGAAGTGACTGCCGCGCTTCTGAACAACATGGGGTGCGCACTCGAGCGTCTCGGCCGCTCCGCCGAGGCGCTCCCCTGGTACGAAAGGGCGCTGACGATGGCGCCGGATAACCAAGCCATCGCCTTCGGGTACGCGCTTACTCTGCTCAAGGCGGGGAATTTTCGGGACGGATTCGCGCGCTACGTCGATCGCCCCCCGAGGACTGACCATGAGTGGTGGTTCCTGTCATTGCCGCGCCTGCGCCATGGCGACGACGTGGCCGGAAAGAAAATCATCCTCTATCAGGAGCAGGGTCTGGGAGACACGATCCAGTTCATCCGCTCGGTTCCCTATCTGCTGGAGCAGGGGGCGGAGGTGACGATCGCCGTCCCTGCGGGCCTGGTGCGCCTGCTGGCGCAGTCTTTTCCAGACGTATCCGTCAGGTCGATCGCGGAATTCGGCCGGGAGGACGGCTACAGCTATGCCGCCCCCATTCCGGACCTGCCTTTTATCGCCGGCGTGATGTCCGAAAGCGATATCCCTGCGCACATTCCCTATCTCCGGGCCGATGCGGACGACATCGCGCGATTTGCCGCCATGCTGCCGGCCCGCCGGCCCCGGATCGGCCTGGTGTGGGCCGGAGGCCGGCGCGTGATGTCCGAGGATGTCGCCGCCGACAAACGCCGGTCCACGACGCCAGCCGAGATGGGCGCGGCCCTGTGCCCTGTCGACGCCACGCTGGTGAACCTCCAGTTCGGCCCCCCGCGCGCCGAGATCGAGGCATGGCGGGGCCAGCCCCTGTTCGACCCGATGGGCGATATCCGGGACATGGCCGACACCGCCGCCATCATGGGAAGCCTCGATCTGATTATTTCCGTCGATACCTCGCTGGTTCATCTTGCCGGTGCAATCGGTCGTCCGGTGTGGCTTGTCAGCCGGTGGGATGCCTGCTGGCGGTGGGGCGACGAAGGGGACAGCTCGCCGTGGTATCCGACCATGCGCGTGTTCCGCGCACGCGAGAAGAGCTTCGCCCCCGTCCTGCGCGAGGTCGGTGAAGCCCTGCACAAATGGGTGGAGACATGGCAGGCCGACTGATCAGGCCTGCCGCCGCCTTTCCGGCGGGGCCTGCAAGGATGCCGGGGGCTTCCCGTCAGTACATCGGCCGCTGCGATCCGGCCAGCGCCACGGGCGCCGAGCGGTAGGATGCCAGCGTTCGCCCCCGCACGCCGCTCGTTACGGCCTTGTGCGTGGGGGCTTCGGCAAAATGCCTGTCGCCTTCATAGGGATGAAACACCCGTGCCGGCCCTGCGGCCGGTTTTCCGTCTTCCCCCGGCGCGGCCGCTACCATGACGGGCGTATGCCGTGCCGTGAGGGGGGCGACCGGATGCGGGAAGATTTGCGCCACGGCGGAGGGCGCCGTCTGCCCGCCCTTGCGCGGGAACGGCCGCGCACCTCGTCCATCCTGCGGAACGGCCCATTCTTCCAGCACCTTCCACTGATAGGACGGGCCCAGGCCGGGCGTCTGTGAATGATAGGCCGCCGCCGCCCGTGGCCAGCTTCCTGTCTTGTCGTGCATCTGGAGCAGGAAGGTCCCAGCGTAAAGCGCATTGCGGACAGGATCGAAAGCCTGCTCGAGTGACGGAAAGGCATCCGGGTGCTGTTGCAGGTTGACCTGCATGCAGCCGACGTCGATCGACGTGATCCCCTCCTGGCGAAACATCCGGACGGCAGCCATGGCTTCCTCACGGGTCGCGTAGTGATATCCGGCACCGGCCGCATTGACGGTCCATGGCCACGCCGAAATGACGCCGTCCGGCTCCAGCTTCCCACTTTCCACCCGGCTCATGGCGGCGAGGAACCCGTCGGGGATGCGCAGCGCCCGTTCAGCCTGCGCCGTCGCTGCCAGACACAGCGCGGCCTCCGGCGTCCGGCCCGCAGCCGCGGGCACATGAGGGAACAGAATGGCGGCAACAAGCGCCAGGCAGAGCGGACGGCGGATGGGGAAGACAGGCATGACGGGTCAGTCGGCCGATGATGGCCCGAGGCCCCCGGCGAGACCCGACGACCCGATTATCATGCCGGCGACAGGGGCCTGGCCGGGACAGCCGTTGAGATCATGCATGATCAGGTCATTATCCCGAAACTGTCCTTCCCGGCCATAGGCCGCAGCCCGCGAAGCCCACCCGGCGAATGGCCATCGCGGCGGATCATGACCAGGACGGACCCGATGTCCGTACCGGCCGCGCCGCACCGCTTATAGAGAACGAAACGAAATGAACAAGGACGTATAGTCTGTTCGGCTTCTTGCGCAAAGTCCGTCACCCTCGCGATTTCCCGCATTCATGACCGGGCATAGGACGGCGTGACCGCTGCCTGGACGCCATCTTTGTGCCGCGGGCACGAGCTTCCGAAGGCCGGCGTTACAGTCATGAGGCATTGAATGTCATGCCCGGCGGGCGTATTCTGCGGTGACGCTGTGGTATGTTCTCCGGAAGCCATTGGCTGGAATGCAAAGGTGACCGGTTCTATGAGGAATCGCCTTGAGGCGACCATTGAATGTGACGACCATGCCTGCCTGTAGCCGTGACAAGGGGTGCACTTCGCCGCACCGCCGGGAAGGAAAGAGGGCAGGTCTGTCGCGGTGGGTCCCCTCATTGATCGCGGCGGTCCTGGTCTGCGCCGGACTCTTCCCGATGACGGCAGCCCATGGCGCTTCGGTCCGAATCAAGGATATCGTCGATTACGAAGGCGTACGTGAAAACCAGCTTGTCGGATATGGCCTCGTTGTCGGTCTGCGCGGTACCGGCGACCGCCTGACCAACACGATCTTCACCCGCGAGACGCTGATCGGCATGCTGAACCGCCTTGGCGTGAACATCCGCGATCGTGAGATACAGCTTCAGACGCACGACGTGGCCGCGGTGATGGTCACCGCCACCCTTCCCCCGTTCTCGCACGGTGGCGGGCGCATCGATGTCACGGTGTCCGCCGTTGGCGACGCACGCGACCTGACGGGCGGAACCCTGCTTGTGACCCCTCTCCAGGCCGCCGATGGCGAGGTCTATGCCGTTGCCCAGGGGTCCCTGGTGACGAACGCTTTCACCGCCACCGGCGCGGCCGCCAGCGTTACGCGGAATATTCCGACCAGCGGCCATATCGCAAACGGCGGGGTGGTCGAGCGCGAAGTCCCTGTGGTGCTCGGAGCGGGTGGGATCATCCACCTTTCCCTGTTCAACCCCAATTTCACGACGGCGACACGCATCGCCAATGCCATCAACCGGCATATCGGCGGCGGCATGGCGCGGGTCGACGATCCTCGTACTATCTTCGTCGATCTCTCGGGTCGGGATATCGCACAGACACTCTATCGTATCGGTGACCTCATGATCGAGCCGGACACGATGGCCAAGGTGATTGTCGACGAGGCCAGCGGCACGATCGTCATGGGCGACAACGTGCGCATGACCACCGTCGCCATCGCCCAGGGGAACCTGACGATCCAGATCACGGAATTGCCGCAGGTCGTCCAGCCGGGCCCGTTCTCCAACGGAACGACCGCCGTGGCGCCACGCACGCAGATCAATGCAAGCACGGATAGCGAGCATCGTCTTGGGATATTGCGTGAGGGCCCGACCCTGGCCAGCCTGGTCGCGGGCATGAACGCCCTGGGGATGGGACCACGAGACATGATCGGCATCCTGCAGGCCATCAAGGCCGATGGCGCCTTGCAGGCCGATCTTGAGGTGAGGTAGCCAGAATCATGAGTGTAGGAAGCATCACAGGCGCCCTGTCATCCGTAGGCCAGCACCTGTCGTCCGCGCAGTCCGATACGGGCACCAGCGTGGTGGAGAAGGCGCGCAAGGCGGCCGTCGAGTTCGAGGGGATGACAATCGGCGAGCTTCTTCAGCCGATGTTCGACACCGCCGACACCTCGGAGGGCATGTTCGGGGGGGGCGCGGCCGAGCAGCAGTTCCGTTCGCTTCAGGTTCTGGAGATGGGCAAGCAGATCGCCAATAATGGCGGCATCGGTCTGTCCGACAGCATTTATCGCCAGATGCTGGCCATGCAGGAGAAAGCGCAGTCATGACGCGCGCGCGCGACAGATCGAAAGCCCGGCTCCTGCGCTGCTTTCAGGATGTCTGCGCCGTCCTTGAGCGCGAGAACGACTTCCTGACCGCCGGAAAACTGAAGGACGTGGCGGCCATGCTGCCGGAGAAGCAGAAGGAGATGACGGCGCTGGAAGAGGCGTTGTCCGCTCATGCTGGCAGCCCCCCTGGCGACGGGTCCTTGTCGCCCGAGCAGCAGCAGGCCCTGATCCCCCCCGACATGGCAGAGGCGGCAAAACTGTTCGGCGCTCTGGTGCGGACCAATCGCAAGCTCCTGAAAAACGCCATCGACGCACAGAACGCCGTCATCCGGCTTATTGTGGTGGATGCCGCTCAGGAATCATGTGCCGGCTACGCCCCTTCCGGTCGCTACGCGGTGGATTCCACCTCGGGAGGGGCGCTGACCTTGCGCAGCGACGTCTGACGGATACGGACAGGCGTGGATTGAATACCGCCTGCCTGACTGACTATCCGCGTCCGGAATGATCTCGCGGCGCTACACGATGTCCAGTGCGTCGGAAGGGACCATGATATTGATGCCCGGCGTCATCGGAATACTGGATTCCCTCGACACCTGCCCGATAATTCCGTCGATACCGTTCATCCTGGCCCCCACCGGGGCGAAGGCATCCTCGTTGAGGCGGTAGCCGATTCCCCATAGCGTCGTGAACGGCTCGTCAATGCCAATACTGCGCATCTTCTTCCTTACCTGGCAGATCATGACGTCAATGACCTTGCCGTGCGGTTCGCTCTGCCCGGCATAGAGATTGTCGAGAAGAGCCTCCTTGCTCAGCACCTGGTTCTTTCGCAGCGCCAGCAGTTCGACAATGTCGTATTCCCGCCGGGTCAGCGGAATCAGCTTCCCGTCGATATGGGCCTGCCGCCTGTCGACATGCACCGTCAGCCGTCCGATATGCAGGCTCAGGCTGTCATGTCCGCTGGCCCGCCGGACGATGGCGCGCAGGCGGGCCAGCAATTCCGTGGGATCGACCGACGCCGGCACGCAGTCGTCGGCGCCGACCGACAGAACCTCGGCAACACCCGCGGGGGTGATGTTCCGGGCGATGATCATGACGGGTGTCGAAAGGCGACTGTTGCGGATGTGGCGCAATAGCCGCACATCCGGCGACATCTGCTGGACAACCGCGATGTCGTACTGCGCGCGGCGCAACGTTTCCACAACCCCTTCGGGGCCCGACATCGTTATCGACACGGCTCCCTCGATCGCGGCTTTTGACAGGCCGGCGCAGGGCCGTCCATCGCCTGGGATCGAACTGTCACCGATGCATAATACCTGCATATTCACTTCCGTCATAAGTGCTGACAGCCATACACGCGCGGGGACATGGGGCCGTGACCACGCCGGGTTTGTCAGATGGTATTCTGGGTGGATAGAGCGGCTGCTGGCAAGGCTGCCATTTCACGATGCGACGCTGTTCTGCGTCGATCGCGGTTCATGACCGCTCTTTTCCGGCCTTGCTCAACACTCACGATAACGGTTACTTTCTCCCCTCTGGAAACATGGCCTCCATGCCCAGGTGACATATGGCCGGGCAGGTCGGCTTCCATGACAGACTGCGCCGGAAACACCTCGTTGCAAAGATGCGCAAAAGGGAAATCTAGTCCTTGAGTACTGCCGATGGCACTTCGGTCAAGAAACCGGTCGGCGGTACGCTGTCTGACAGAACCGCCGCGGCGCGACATAAGATTTCGTCCGCCTCGCGCAATCTGACACGTTCGGCCGAAACGCTGCGCAATGGCGGATGGCGCGACGTGCCCTGGCGGTCCATGATCCCCGGCACGGACATCGGCCTTGCGCTTGGCGTGGTCCTTCTGCTGTCCATCCTCATTCTTCCGCTGCCGACGCTGGTCCTGGACATGGGCCTGGCGCTGTCGCTCACGTCGTCGGTGCTGGTGCTCATGGTGGCGCTGTTCCTTGAGCGCCCGCTTGATTTCACGTCGTTTCCCACCCTGCTGCTGCTGACGACCCTGCTGCGCCTGTCGCTCGAAATCGCGACGACGCGCCTCATCCTCAGCCATGGCAGCGAGGGCGCCTATGCCGCGGGCCACGTGGTGGCCGCCTTCGGCGGGTTCCTGATGGGCGGCGACGTCGTCATCGGCGGGATCGTGTTCTGCATCCTGCTGGTCGTGAACTTCATGGTCATCACGAAGGGGTCGGGGCGCATCGCCGAAGTGGCGGCACGCTTCTTCCTCGACGCCATGCCCGGCAAGCAGATGGCCATCGATGCCGACCTGTCGTCAGGGGCGATCAACGAACGTACGGCGCGTGAAAAACGCAAGGAACTGGAAGCCGAAAGCACCTTTTACGGCGCGATGGACGGCGCGGCCAAGTTCGTGCGCGGCGACGCCGTGGCCGGTATCATCATCACGGCGATCAACATTGTCGGCGGGCTGCTGATCGGTGTCCTGCGACACGGCATGCCCGTGAGCGAGGCCGTCAACACCTTCACCATGCTGACGGTCGGCGACGGGCTGGTCTCGCAGATCCCCGCTCTTCTGGTTTCGACCGCCTCCGGTATCGTCGTCACCAAAGGCGGAACGGACGGATCGGCGGACGTGGCGCTTGTCCGCCAGCTGGGCGGCAATACCAAGCCGCTGGCCCTGGCCGCAGCACTTTCGGCCATCTTCGCCCTGATGCCCGGTCTTCCCGCCTTCCCGTTTCTGGCCATCGCAGTCTCGGCCGGCGCCGGCGCGTGGCTGCGCCACAAATCCCCGGTCAGGGACGCGGACGGAGACGTCACCGAAACATCGGCGCAGCCGACAGTGGCGCCCATTTCCGAGATGCTGAAGCTGGATCTGCTGCGTCTGGAGTTGGGCTTCGGCCTTCTGCCCCTGACGAGCGGCGAAAATCCGCAGCTTACCGAGCAGATCAAGGCGCTGCGCAGGACGATCGCCTCCGAGATGGGGTTCGTCACCCCCCCGGTGAGGATACAGGACAACATCCATCTTCCGTCGGACAGGTACGTCATCAAGCTCAAGGAGATCGAGATCGGCTCGGGCGATGTGAAGCCGGCGAAGCTGATGGCCATGAGCCCCTCGGGCGGCGCACCGGCCCTGCCGGGCGACAAGGCCACGGAGCCCGCATTCGGCCTTCCCGCCGTATGGATCGACCCGTCGCTCAAGGCCAAGGCCGTTGCGATGCAATGCACCGTGGTGGACCCGCCCAGCGTCATCGTCACGCATCTCAGCGAGACGGTCAGGCAGAACCTTCCGGACCTGCTGACATACGTCGCCACCCAGTCCCTTCTGGATGACCTGCCGCGTGAACAGCAGAAGCTTGTCAATGACCTGATTCCGTCGCAGGTTCCGGTCAGCACGGTCCAGCGTGTCCTGCAATCGCTGCTGGCCGAGCGTGTCTCGATACGCGACCTTCCGACCATCCTGGAGAGCATTCAGGAAGGGTGCAGCCTCGGCCTGCGCGGCGTGCAGGCCCTGACCGGCCATGTGCGGATTCGCCTGTCCCGGCAGATATGCAACGCCCTGGTCGGCCAGGCCGGATACATCCCGATGATTACGCTGTCGCCGGAATGGGAGGGGGAGTTCATAGCGCATATGACCGGACCGGCAGACGACCGGCGCCTGGCCATGCCCCCCTCGGTGCTGAACGCATTCGTGGGCAAGCTCCGCGACACCTTCAACGCGGTCTCCACGGGCGGAGAGGTGCCTGTCATCGTCGTTTCGACGCCGGTACGCGACCCCATGCGTTCCATCGTGGAGCGCGTGCGCCCATCGGTTTCCGTTCTTTCGCAGTCCGAGATCTATCCGCGTTCCCGCATCAAAACGGTCGCGACAATTTCCTGAGTGCGGGACCGCAGCCAGCAGAAGCGCGATAGAATACGCAGGCCAGCCCTGTTCGCGAAGCGGGACGCCGGGAAACCGTCTCGAAAAGGGGGCGGTCATGCAGAACATTCGACGGCAAATGATCCGGATCAAGGACAACGGCCCCGCGCGGCGAGAACAGTATCGCCGCGTTGTGTCGTCGGCAGTCTATTGCTGAAAACATGTATTCTTGATGAACAAGGGAATTCGGTCACGGGCCAGGCATTGACGCATGGCTACCCGTTCGGACATAGAGATGATTGCCTGGTTCATGACCTGATGGGACTGCCCCGCAGCATCCGAATTGTCCTGGATGCGGCAAGGCGTTCCCTCTCTTCCGTGGACGACGGGAGGGGGCGTGAAACGGCCGTCGGTGCCGGACGTGCCATCCGAAGAGGGGATTGGTGCGCGGGTAGCTCCATGCGCGGCGTCCCGAAAAATATGAAGGAAGTTGCAGCGGCATGTTGAAGTGGCTGAACAAGGACGCCCCGCTCCGCGTCAAGATCAGGGTCGTGATGCTGTGTCTGGAAGCGTATCTTATGCTCCAGATCATTATCGAGGCGGTCGGATATTTCATCAGCGAGCCGGTCGAGCATATGTTCATCATGAACATGGCTGCCCTCGGGTTTGGCGAACTGGTCGTGTTCGCCATCTGGGGCCTGCTGACGCTGGTGGTGACCACGCCGCTTGAAACCCTTGTCGATATCGGCGAGCGACTGGGACGCGGTGAAGTCCGGGGCGATGTTCCGTTCCTCGACAACAAGGACGGTACGGGACGCCTGGCCCGCGTGATGGTCGAGTTCACGCGCAGCGTGCGGGAGCAGGCCGAGGCCAAGACGCGCCAGGAGGCGATGAGCGCCGAGATCAGGGACGCCCTTGCAAACAGCCGTGAACGTGACAACCAGACGCATGAAGTCATCGACGCCCTGGGCTCGGCGCTGGCGGAAATGGCCAAGGGCGACCTGCGGATCCGGATCAAGGCGAGCATCTTCGATAAAGAGTTCGCGCCGCTGCGTGATGCGTTCAATCACTCGGCGTCGCGCCTGAGCGAGGCGCTGCGCGCCGTCGCCAGCAATTCCGACCTGATCGCCACCGGCGCCAGCGAGATTTCGACCGCATCCGACGATCTTGCGAAGCGGACCGAGAAGCAGGCCGCGAACCTGGGCCAGACGGCCGCGGCCGTCCGTACTATCGCCGATGGCGTGCAGCGCACCGCCAAGACATGCACGGCCGCCAGTACCGAAACGAAGGATGCCCTGGAAAAGGTCAAGTCGGCCACCGGCGTCATGGTCCTGACGACGCAGGCGATGGACGGGATCAAGAAATCGTCCGACGCCATTGGCGAGATCATTTCGGTCATCGACGGCATTGCTTTCCAGACCAATGTCCTGGCCCTGAACGCGGCTGTCGAGGCGGCACGCGCAGGTGACGCGGGGCGCGGCTTCGCGGTGGTGGCCCAGGAGGTTCGCTCTCTTGCCGAGCAGTCGGCAAAGTCTGCCAGCGAGATCAAGCGCCTGATTTCCGTTTCCGCCGATCAGGTCGGCAAGGGCGTCGACCTGGTGCAGCAGACCGGCACCTACCTGACCGAATTCGCCGGAAGCACGCAGAACATCTCGATCCGTGTCGAGGAAATTTCGGTCTCCGCGCAGGATCAGGCGCAACGCCTGTCCGAGATCACGGCGTCGATCGGCGACATGGACCAGGTGACGCAGCAGAATGCCGCCATGGTCGAGCAGACGACGGCCGCCAGCCACAACCTGACCGCCGAAACCAAGACGCTGGCGCAGACCCTCAGCCGGTTCAAGATCAACAATGGCCGGGACAGCGCCGCAGTCAGCGAGGCCCTTTCGGCCTTCTCGCCCCCGCGGCCGGTCGAGAAGGCCAACCGTGCCCCCGCCCCCATGCTGAGCAGCCCGCTTCCGACAACATCGCCCGACCAGGGATGGGAGGAGTTTTGATGGCGTCCAGTTCTCTGCTGAGAGAGCACGGGACGTCGTCATCCTCCAAGGTGGATGCCACCCCTTCCGATCCTGCGGTCTGCCTGACACTGCCCGAGCGCCTGGATACCTCCGCCGCCTTCGCTCTCAAGGAGATGATTGCCAAGGGGCGGAAACAGGCCGGGGCCGGTAAGGTCCATCTCGATGCATCGGGTGTCACCTATATCGGCGGCCTGTGTCTGCAGATTCTCATCGCAAGCGGATGCCCTTTCGTCGCTCCGTCAGAGCAGATCAGGGAAGCTTATGTCCTCTTCGGGGCCAGCGAGTTTCTGTCGGAACTGCCCATGCCTCCCAAGGAGCAATGAATATGGTGGGAAAACAGGCCATACGTGTCCTGACGGTTGATGATTCTCGGACCATGCAGGGCATGCTGCGCAAGGCCTTGGAGGGTGGCGGATACGACGTCATCCAGGGCGAGGATGGGGTGGCGGGGCTGGAAGTGCTGCAGGCCGCAAACCCGCCGCCCAACGCGATCATCACCGATATCAACATGCCGCGCATGGACGGCTTCGGGCTGATCGAGGCTGTCCGCAAGATGGATCAGTTCCGGCATATCCCGATCATCGTCCTGACGACGGAGAGCGGCCCCGAGAAGAAGGCCCGCGCGCGCGAGGCGGGCGCCACGGGGTGGATCGTGAAGCCGTTCAGCACCGACAGTCTTGTTGCGGCGATCCGCCGGGTTACCGCCTGAACGGGAGGAGCACTCAGAATGAGTGGTGACATGGGCGACATCCTCCTGGTCTTCTTCCAGGAGTGCGACGAGCAGCTTCAGGAACTCGAGCGCGGGCTGTCGGCGCTGTCGGACGGCGAGTCCGAGCAGGAAACCATCAACGCCGTCTTTCGTGCCGTGCATTCCATCAAGGGCGGCGCGGCGTCGTTCGGCCTCGAAAACCTCGTGCGTTTCGCACATGTGTTCGAGAGCTCGCTCGACGGTGTGCGATCGGGTCGTGTTGCGCCCACGCAGGACGTCGTCAAGATTTTCCTCAAGGCGATGGACGTACTCAGCGACCTGGTGGTCGAGGCGCGCGACGGCGGCCCGTCGGTGGATCCGGGACGCATCGCCGAGAGCCAGATCGAACTTGAGTCCATCATCGGGGGCAACGCGGAGGCGCATAAGACCGACGACGTCGTCCCCTCGGATTTCGTTCCGATTCCCATGGATTTCGTGCCCGTCCCCATGGATTTCGAGCCGGTGCCGGTGGATTTCGGGCTGGATTTCGGATTCGACCCCGCCCCCGTTCAGGCCCCTGCGCCGCTGATCGTCACGTTTTGCCCGCATGACGCCATGTACGCGCGCGGGGATGACGCCAGGAACATCCTGATCGGCCTTACAGACGCGGCGGTGGCCGTCGAGGGCGGCGAGATCACGGTGACCTGTGACGCGTCGGCTCTTCCGCCCTTCGACGCGCTGGAGCCCGACCGGTCCTATCTGTCGTGGCGCGCCGTTCTTCCCGCAGAAGTGTTGGAGGACACCGTCCAATCGGTGTTCGACTGGGGCGGCGATGTCTGCGACTTCACGATTTCCCGCGAAGGCGACCCGGCGTCGGAAGGCGGCGAGGCAATAGCTGCCACGGATGCGCAGCCGTCGGGCGAGACCCCGCTGGATGTCGCGCCGCCGGAACCGGCTGTCCCTGCTCTTGCGGAGACATCTTCCGCTGTCACGGCGGCGCAGGCCACCCCTGCCGTATCCCGCCCCGACGCCATTCAGCCCGCGGCTGTCGCGAGCGGCGCGAATGGAGCGAATGTCCGGCGGACCGAACAGGCCACGATCCGTGTCGATCTCCCCCGGATCGACAATCTGATGGATCTCGTCGGCGAGCTGGTCATCGCCCAGGCGGCGCTTGAATCCCAGTGTCGCCGGAACAATGCTTCGATGCCGCGCGAACTGGGGGAGTGCATCGCCAGCATGCAGTCCCTGACACGCGACATTCAGGATGCCGTCATGGCGGTCCGGGCCCAGCCGGTACGCAGCGTGTTCCAGCGCATGCAGCGCGTGGTGCGCGAGGCCTGCTCCATGACCGGGAAGGACGTCGTCCTGACGCTTGAGGGGGAGGATACGGAAGTCGACCGGACGCTGGTCGAAAAGCTGTCCGACCCGCTGACCCACATGCTGCGCAATGCGATCGACCACGGTATCGAGAAGGTGGAGGATCGCCTTGCGGCCGGCAAGCCGGCGATCGGCCATATCCTTCTTTCCGCCAGCCACCGATCGGGGCACATCCTGATCACGATCAAGGACGACGGGGGCGGCATCAATCGCGAGCGTGTCCTTGCGACGGCCATCAAGCGCGGCATCATCGCGCCGGACGCGGTCCTGACCGACGACGAGATCAACAATCTCATCTTCGCACCCGGCTTCTCGACAGCCGATACGATATCGAATCTTTCCGGCCGTGGGGTGGGGATGGATGTCGTCAAGCAGGCGATCCTCAGCCTGGGCGGCCGGATCACCATCCAGAGCGTGCCGGGCAACGGAACCGTGTTCTGCCTCAGCCTGCCGCTGACGCTGGCCGTTCTCGACGGCATGCTGATCGTTGCCGGCGGCGCCACGATGGTCATTCCGGTTTCGTCCGTGGTCGAGACCATGATCATCAAGCCGCAGGACACGTATGTCCTGCCGGACGGAAAGAAAATGGTTTCGATCCGCGGCGACTGCATACCGCTGGTGCCGCTGGGATCGGAATTGGGCCTGTCGGCTGCGGTGTCCGACGAACCCCGGGACGGCGCCGTCATGCTGATCGTCGAGAACGAATCAGGCGCACGGGCGGGCCTTGTCGTGGACGAAATCCGTGATCAGGCGCATGTCGTCATCAAGAGCATGGAGAAGAACTACCGGCGGATACCCGGCGTGTCGGCGGCGACCATTCTGGGCGATGGCAGCGTTTCCCTGATCCTGGACGCCCCCGCGCTGATCGCCTCTGCCGTCGGGCGCATCAATACCAAATTATCAGACGCCCGCGCAGTGCTGGCGGCGTAATAAGCAACATCAGAGCGATCAGCATTTGAGTGGGAAGCCGGACATGACGGAAGAAGAAAAGGCCGCGGAGTCCAAAGCGGTGAAGATGATCGTGTTCGCCGTGGGCGACCAGGAATATTGCATACCAATCCTCAGCGTCCGTGAAATTCGGGGATTTGAAAAAACGACCGTCCTGCCTTTCGCCCCGCCTTATGTATGCGGCGCCATCAATCTGCGCGGCATCATCCTGACGCTGATTGACCTGGCGATTTATCTCAATGTGCCGCCGCAGCTCGATAACCCGCGCCGCGTCGTGGTGATTGTCGAATCGACACAGGGCATCATGTGCGGGCTTCTGGTCGATCGTGTCATCGACATGGCCGACATCCAGGGCAGTGACATCCAGTCGGTGTCCGACGACTGCAGCAGTCTTAGCGGACTTGTCATGATCGGCAACCGGATGATCGGCGTCCTTCGACTGGAATCCGTCGTCAACCAGCTTGTCGAAGGTGTTGCGTCTGAATGAACACCATGCGGCCGGCCGGTGAGCCTGACTATACGGACGCCGATTTTCAGCGCGTGCGACGTATAGCGCAGGAGGAAGCCGGCATATATTTCCCGGACACGAAGCGCACGCTTGTGTATTCGCGCGTTTCCCGCAGGGTACGCGAGGCCGGCCACGCCTCGTTCCAAAGGTATCTCGATTTCGTGCAGGCGCCTGGCGGCCGGAACGAGATGGAAAAGCTCATCTGCGCCCTGACGACGAACGTGACGAGCTTTTTCCGGGAAAAGACCCATTTCACGCATCTGGAAGAGGTCGTTGTGCCGCGTCTCGCCGCGCAGGTCCGCGCCGGGGGGCGAGGAAGGCTGTGGTCGGCCGCCTGTTCGACGGGCCAGGAGCCGTGGAGCATCGCCATGTCTGTCCTGTCGGCCTTTCCGGACGCGCACGGGCATGACGTGCGCGTTCTGGCGACGGACATAAACTCCGACGTTGTCTCGCAGGCCGCGGCCGGCATCTACCCGAGGGCGGAAGCCGAGGCCATTTCGGCCGAGAAGCAATCCCGGTTCATGGAACCCTATGGCGACGACGCGCTGCGCTTCACGGGCGGCATTCGCAGCCTTCCGGCGTTCCGTGTTCTCAACCTCAATGCCGACTGGCCGATGAAGGGTACGTTCGCCGCCATCTTCTGCCGCAACGTCGTCATCTACTTCGACGAGGCCACGCGCGAACGTCTGTGGTGTCGCCTGGCCGAGCGGCTTGAACCTGGCGGTTTCCTCTATGTCGGTCACTCCGAGAGGGTGGCGTCCAAAAATCAGTGCGGCCTGGAGCAGGTCGCTCCGACCATCTACAGGAAGGAACCCTGAACCATGGAGAAGCCGGTCAAGGTTCTTATCGTCGATGATTCGCGGACGATGCGGGCGCTCATCAGGCGGTCTTTCGACCAGCAGCCCGAGATTGTCGTGTGCGGCGAGGCGGCCAACCCGATCGAGGCCCGGGACCTGATCATCCAGGACCAGCCGGATGTGATCACGCTGGATGTCGAGATGCCGGGGATGAATGGTCTCCAGTTTCTCGAGAAGATCATGCGGCTGCGCCCGATTCCGGTGGTCATGGTGTCCAGCCTGACGGCACGGGGCGCCGACACGGCGATAACGGCGCTGCAGATGGGCGCGTTCGACTGTTTCCCCAAACCGGCCTCGGTCGTGGGCGGGGATGCCTTCGCCGGGCTGGCACGGCTGGTCATCCAGGCGGCGCACTCCCATCCGGACGCCAGGCCCCCGCGCCGGAGTGCCGAGCCCGTGCTCCACCGGCCGAAGACATGGGGGGACTCGATCGGCCTGGTCGCGATCGGGGCCTCGACAGGCGGGGTGGAGGCGCTTGGGGAAGTGCTTTCGGGATTTCCGGAACAGAGCCCGCCCGTGATCGTCTGCCAGCACATGCCCGCCCTTTTCACGGCGAGTTTCGCCAGCAGCCTGGACCGGAAGATCCCGGCCCTGTCCATATGCGAGGCAAGGGATGGCGAGGTGCTGACGCCCGGCGCCGTCCGGATCGCGCCGGGTGGGGACAGGCACACGGTGGTGGAGCGGCGTGACGGGGGATATGCGACACGGCTGGTCAAGTCCCCGCCGGTCAACGGCCATTGTCCATCGGTCGATATATTGTTCGATTCCGTCGCCAGGCAGGCCGGCAAGGATGCGCTCGGCATCATCCTGACCGGCATGGGGCGGGACGGGGCGGAAGGGCTTCTGGCCATGCGCCATGCCGGCGCCCGCACGATCGCGCAGGACAAGGCGTCGGCAGTCGTCTATGGCATGCCGCGGGTTGCCGCCGAGATTGGGGCGGCGGCACGGATTGTTTCTCTTGGCCAGATCAGCGCCGCTGCCATGACCAGTCAAATGTATTGATATGACATATCGGCGGGAAACCGCAAACAGCGATTGACGCCGGCGACAATGACCGGAATGTGCAGGAAGAGAGAACGAGAAGACAATGCCAGCCGCTTCACAGATCAAGGCACTCATCGTCGACGACCAGTCTTCCATTCGCCAGGTCCTGGCCAACAGCCTGGCACAACTTGGTTTCATGAGTATCGCGCAGAGGAAGGACGGCAAGGAGGCGCTCGAGTATCTCGATCAGAACCCGACGCATCTTGTCATTTCGGACTTCAACATGCCGGTCATGGATGGCCTTGCATTGCTGCGCGCCGTCCGAGGCAACCCGAAGATCCAGAAAGTCGCATTCATTATCCTGACCAGCGAGGCAAGCAGGGACCTTGTTCAGGACGCCGTCAAGGCCGGCGTGAACAACTTCCTGGCCAAGCCATATACCGTGGCGAAACTGCGCGAGGTTCTGGAAAAGGTGTTCGGGCCTATAACGTGACGCACACGTCCAAAGTCACGACCGTTGTGCAGGGCGATGTCGCGATCTCGGACGACCCTTCGGTCGTCCTTGGTACCGTGCTGGGGTCCTGCATCTCGGTCTGCATGTTCGACCCCATCGCCCATGTCGGCGGCATGAATCATTTTCTGCTGCCTGGCGGCGGCGAAAGCCACGATGAAATGGCAATGCGGTTCGGCGTCCATTCGATGGAAAGGCTGGTGAACGGAATTCTCAAGGCGGGCGGAAGTCGCAATCGTCTGCTGTGCAAGGCGTTCGGGGGCGCCGCCGTCGTGCCCACCCTTGGCCGCATCGGGCAGGAGAACATCTATTTCATCCAGCACTATCTTTCGGACGAAGGCATAAACTGCGTCTCGCAAAGCCTCGGCGGCACGCAGGCCCGGCGGGTCCGTTTCTGGCCGACCACCGGGCGGGCGCAGCAGAATCTGGTGCACGACGCACAGGGCATCGGGCGTCAGGAGGTCGACTACAGCCGGCGCGAGGCGGAAGCCGAGCGCAAATGGGCAAGGGAGTGTGGCTCCGATATCGAACTGTTCTGACCCGCACGGCATGGAGAGGGAGACCACGATGGAAATGCATTCCGCCATTGCGCAGGACAGGCCAAGCCCGGAGATCACGGTGCAGCAGGTCCTCGGGCGGGCGGCGTCGCTTCTGGACCAGGCCTGCGGGGACCTTCTGGATGCGCAGCGTGCGGTGGACGAATGCTTGCAGAATCATGCACTTGGCGACAAGGGGGCACGCGATCTGCAGAAGCTGGACCTGGCGACGCAGACGATTGATGCTGTCGCGACGGTTCTGAGGAACCTGATGTCCTGCTCCGAGGCTGAAACCCCAATCCGGGTGGCCGGCCTGTATGACGGGGTGAAGCTTGGCGAGGTCGTGCGGGTGTTGCGCGGCGACAACGCGCCGGGCACGACGCAGCGTTCCGGCGAAATCGATCTGTTCTGACGGGCGCGGCATTCGCCGTGGGCCGGTGCATGCGGCCATGCGCGGGCCTTTATTCCACCGGCCATATCTGTATGGTAGGGGGTATGGGAAGCGTATACTGACTTCCAGTGGAAATGTCGTGTCCTGTCTGTCGCGGTCACGAATGAAGGATTGGACCGATGGCCATCAGCAGTATCTCTCCGGTAGCCGCGTATATCAGCGCCGAAAAGGATGAAGAGACCGCGGCCGCGAACTATGCCAAGACGGATGCCACGACCAGAAACGAGACGGCCGCTTTCGAGAAGGCCGCGCCCTCGATCACCTCCGTCGATGGTCTTCTGAAAAACTATTCGGCGCTGCAGGTTGTGCTCGGCGCCTATAATCTCAGCTCCATTTCCGGAGAGACCGCCCTGATCAAGGACCTGCTGACGCAGGACCCGACATCCTCCACGTCGCTTGCGAAGAAATCCGGCAATGCGACATGGCTGGCCTTTGCCGACGCCTTCACCACGTGGGGCCAGAACAACGGGACGGCGAGCACCACGCCATTCACGTCGGACACCATCAGTTCGATCGTCACGATGTTCCAGGAGCGCCAGTTCGAGAACAGCGACAGCAATCAGGACAACGGAGTCGGCAACGCGCTCTATTTCACGCGCAAGATGAGCAGCGTCACGACACTGTCGCAAGTGATGTCGGACCCCACCCTGCTGAAGGTCGTCGAGACGGTTTCCGGCTATGATCCCGATCAATTCGGGGCGCTCGACTATAGCCAGCAGGTCCGCCTGCTGCAGAACAAGGTTGATTTCACGAAGCTGTCGACCCCTCAGGAAATCCAGCAATATGCCGAGCGATATCTCGCCATGCTGCAGATCAATCCCCAGACGCCGGACAAGCCGGCCAGTCTGATGGATCTGTTCGGAGGCGACACGAGCGACGAAGGGATCCTGGCGTTGTTCGACACGAGCAGCTCCTCAACGTCGACGGGAAGCATCTACTCCGGGCTGTTCTAAGAGCCGGTTTGAAAATGTGGGCTGGCGAGCGAGAGCGGAACGCTGTGAAGCGCCCGGCATGTGTTTTCGAGCACCGAAGCGGAGCGCAGAAAATGCGCGTCGGATCGCCGCCAGCGCGCATTTTCAAACAGGCTCCAAGATACGGGTTGAGCGGGATGCCATGTACCGGCATGTCCGACCTGACGCCATAACCCCAGCATGTCGTCCGCCACAATAAGCACGCACGCCCCTCCGCCCTCTCCGTCCATGGGGGCCGCGTCCGACCTGCCGGATATTCTGGCGGCGATCCGGCATGCCGTCGCCGAGCCGCGTCACGATGTCCCTGTTGGCGTCCTTGAAGGACGCGTGACCGGGCTTTCCGGATTGTCCGTTTCCCTCAGCGGCCTGCGGGATTTCACCGGCGTGGGCGATCGCGTGACCCTCTTCGGCCTGGACGGGCGTGAGACCGGGGCCGAGATCGTCGCCTTCCGCGACGACACGGCAATCGCCATGCCGTATGGGTCGCTGGAAGGCATCGGGTCCGGTTGCCGGGCCATTTTCCATCTGTTCGACCAGACGCAGAGAAGACGTCGGGCCGGTGGTACGCTGAGCATCAACGGGTCCTGGCAGGGGCGCGTCGTCGACCCCATGGGCAGGCCCATAGATGGGAAAGGGCCACTGCCGCCTGACGGCGTGCCGCAGAGGCTGCATGCGCCGCCGCCCGACGCAGCACTCCGGGCGCGTCTTGGCCCGCGCATTGATCTGGGCGTACGGGCGCTCAATCTGTTCACGACGTGCCGCGAGGGACAGAGGCTGGGTCTGTTTGCCGGCTCAGGCGTCGGAAAATCGACCCTGATGGGCATGCTCGCCCGTAATACGGACTGCGATGTCGCCGTGATTGCCCTGGTCGGAGAGCGAGGGCGGGAAGTCAGGGAATTCGTCGAGGATGATCTTGGCCCCGACGGGCTGGCCAAATCGGTCGTCGTCGTCGCCACATCCGACACGTCGCCGCTGATGCGCCGGGAAGCGGCCTATGCCGCGATGGCCGCCGCCGAATATTTCAGGGACCAGGGCAAGTCGGTCCTCATGCTCATGGACAGCGTCACCCGGTTCTGCCAGGCCCTGCGCGAGATCGGCCTGTCGTCCGGCGAGCCGCCTGCCACCCGGGGCTACCCGCCGAGCGTATTCGCCGAATTGCCCCGTCTGCTGGAGCGCGCCGGCCCGGGCCCCGTCGGCCCGAACGGCACGGCCGGCCAGATCACGGCCATGTTCTCGGTCCTTGTCGAGGGCGATGACCACAACGAACCGATCGCCGATGCGGTTCGCGGTATTCTGGACGGGCATGTCGTCCTGGAGCGCCGGATCGCGGAGGCCGGCAGATACCCCGCCATCAATGTTCTTCGCTCCCTTTCGCGCACCGTTCCCGGATGCAATGCCGCCGAGGAGAACATCCTCGTCCAGGAAGCGCGCGCCGATCTGGCCACCTGGGAGGAGATGCAGGACATGGTCCGCCTTGGGGCCTATCGGGCTGGAAACGACCCGAAGGTAGACAAGGCGGTCCATGTCGCGCCGGCCATTGAAGATGTCCTGAAGCAGTCGCGCGGCGAGAAAGCCACGATTGCCGAAAGCTTCGATGCCCTGCGTGGCGTCCTCTCGTTACGTGAGACAACGTGACGGATAGCAGGACACGAACGTTGCATGCCCTGATCCGCCTGCGGAAAACGGAGGTTGATAAGGCGCGCGCCGCACTGGCCAAGGCAATGGCCGAGGAGAATGCGGCCGCGGCCAATGTGGCGCGGCGCCGCGCCTTGATAGACAGCGAGCGACGCGAAGTCTCTTGCGGGCATGCGTCGCTGGATGATTTCCGCCTGTGGCTGCCCGCTGGCGAGAACGCTGTCGAACGCGCCGAGCAGGCCTTGCGCATCGTCCGTCAGGCGTCCGATCAGGCGCGCGAAACCCTTGTGCAGGCCAACGCGGTCCTGAAGGCGGCGCAGACGATCCTGGACAGGCGACTGGAAATTGAAAAAGAGATACGCGGCCGCCGGGAGCAAGCCGAGATCGACGATCTGTCACGGCGAAACAATATTGCTTCCGTATAGTCTTGCAACGGTCATTATTGACGCCGTCACTGCGGATATCGATCCACTAAAGACGGTCCGGCGGGTCCCCGCTCACGTTTCGCCCTTGAGAAACCGGCATGCGCCCGCTATCGCTTTCTGACAGGGGCGGAATGTGATCAGGCCAGATGCAACCCGGTTTATCCCTCGGGCCATGAGCGATTAGGAAAGTGCATGCAACAGACACAGCAGCCGGATGCGAAAATATTCGTCGCCACGCCCTGCTTCGGTGGTGTGGTGACGCAGGAATATATGGAATCCGTCGTTGCCTGCGCCGGCGTGTTGCGGGTTCCGATGACTCTTTCGCTGCTCGGCGACGACGCGATGATCAGTCGGGCCCGAAATACTCTGCTGCACAAGTTCCTGACGCTGTCGGATGCCTCCCATATCCTTTTCATCGATGCCGATATCGGCTTCCCGGCGGAAGCGCCCGCGCGGCTTCTGGCCGCCGGCAAGGATGTCATAGCGGGCATGTATCCGATCAAGGACCGTTTCTGGGACAAGACGACCCAGGAGAACGTGCTGCGTGGCGAAGCGCAGGACACGGCGTCCCTGCGCTATGTCGGGGAAACCGAAGCCATGCACCAGACATGGGAGAAAGGCCCCCTCATCCAGACCCATTTCGCGGGAACGGGGTTCATGATGATCAGCCGGCGGGCCATCACCATGATGGCCAAGAGCTATCCCGAAACGGCGTATCGCCGGATTGACGCGGCAGGCGAGACGGGGGGCGAACATTACGCCCTGTTCGACGGAAGCATCGATCCCGAGACCGGAACATTTCTGAGCGAGGATTTCACGTTCTGTCGCCGCTGGCGCGAAATCGGCGGCGAGGTCTGGCTGGACACGTCCATCTGCCTGACACACGCGGGGCGTGCCGCATTCCGCGGAAATCCGTCCTGCCGGGTCGGCACGGCACAATACAGGGGCGCATGACGCCGCGGTAGCACCACATGGCGAAGAACGATAAACGCCCCGTCATCATCCGGCGAGACGACGATACGGGCACGGAAAGTCACCACGGCGGAGCGTGGAAGATCGCCTATGGCGACTTCATGACGGCCCTGATGGCGTTCTTTCTTGTCATGTGGCTGCTCAACGCGACGACGGACGAGCAGCGCCAGGGCATCGCGCAGTTCTTCAATCCGATGGCCGAACAAGGGGCGCATCTGCAAGCGACGAACGCGATGCTCGACGTCCAGCCGTCGCCCCTGACGGGAGGAACGTCGGTCAGCCGTGTCAAGGACGGCGAGACGTCGGAAACGGAGCAGAACCAGCAACCGGGGGCACAGGAATTCCCCCGAGCGTCGCCTGAGGGCGGGTCTGCCGACGACATAACGCGCGGCATCGCCACGCACCTCACGCCGTCGCCGCTTGCCATTGTTCCGATCGGCGGTCCGGAAACCGGCGCGGCCAAAGGCGTGGGCTATATTGGCGCGGATAATACGACGGGCACGGCCGCGGAACAGGCGAACATTCAACACATGGCCGACGGTCTTCAAAAGGCGGTCGAGCAGAGTCCTGTCCTGCGGGACGCCACCGGCAACATGTCCGTCCGCGTCGAAAGGGACGACATCCGGATCGAGCTTCGGGACGCGAATAATTTTTCGATGTTCGACCCGGGGTCGACCGCCGCGAACCGTCTGGGCAGCAAGATGCTGGCCGAGATCGGGCAATGGCTTGCGCCCCTGCCCGAACGCATATCCATTATCGGCTATACCGATGGGGCCCCCTACCGCGCCGGCCAGAAATCGGGCATGTCCAACTGGACCCTGTCCGCTCTACGGGCCGATCAGGCCAGGAAAATTCTTGTCCAGGCCGGCTATCCGGACCGCAACATTCTGGACGTCTCGGGCCGCGCCGACAGGGATCTCGCCATTCCATCCGATCCGGCGGCCGCAGGGAACCGCAGGGTCGTGATTATCCTGCACAGGCGATATCCCGACCCTGCCGCCCCGGCGGCAGGTAGCGGCGACGTCATGCCCGCCACGCCCACCCCGTCCGACGGGGCAGCCGGTCCGGGAACGCCGAAAGAAACAACGCCCCAATAGACATGGACCGGTATGCACCAGCATGGATCCATCCCGCGCGCGGCGCCGGATGACCTGGCGGGAAGGACCGTGAACTGCCGCAGATGGCGCTTCTGCTGCGCGGCTCAAGTGGATGGAAGTGGAGACTGCTAAATGCTTTTCATCGGGGGGCTGGTCTTTGCGCTGGTCTGTGTCTTCGGCTCGTTCGTGGGCTCCGGGGGAGCTCTGGCGCCCCTGATGAAGTCGATGCCCTTCGAACTGCTCACGATCGTCGGGTCGGCGGTCGGAATATTCGTGATGGGGAATTCCAAGGAAGCGCTCAAGCAAACTCCTGGCTACCTGAGGCTGACGCTTACCGGGGCGCGCTATGACAAGGCGGCCTATTTCGAACTGCTCGTCACGCTCTTCCGGTTCATGCGCCTCGCACAGGCCAAGGGCAACATGGCCCTTGAGGAACATATTGAGAATCCGAACGACAGCAGCATCTTCGCCCTGGCACCCGGTGTCCGTGAAGATACCGAGACCCGCAACATGATCTGCGACTACCTGCGGCTGGTCAGTCTCAATATGGGCGATGCCTATCAGCTGGACGAGGTGATGGCCCGCGAGCTGAAGAAGAACCTTACGGAAAAGCTGCACATCTCGGACTGTCTTCAGAGCATTGCCGATGCATTGCCCGCGCTGGGCATTGTGGCTGCCGTTCTCGGCGTCATCAAGACGATGGCGTCGATCAGCAAACCCCCCGCAGTTCTTGGCGCGATGATCGGCGGCGCCCTTGTCGGTACGTTCCTGGGTGTGCTCTTGTCCTATGGTGTCGTGGCCCCTCTGGCGGGACGGATGCGTAATGTGGTAATGCAGGACGGTCGCTATCAGGACATTATCCGGATTGTTCTGGTGGCGCATCTTCAGGGCAATCCGCCCCAGGTCAGTGCGGAAATCGGGCGCAAGGATATCCCGCACGCTTTCATGCCGTCGTTCAGCGAACTCGATGCCGCTCTGGCAGAGTCATCGAACTCACCCGTGGGGGCCTGACGGGGCGACGGGCTGGCCAGAAGCTTGGAGTGTCTGATGGGTATTACGGTGGCGAAACCTGCGACCATTAAGAATCAGGCACAGGCAATGCCGTTGTCGTCCCCACTTCTTTCCGTGTCGCCGCAGACGAATACGGCAACGGTGACTCCATCGTCCGGCACCGCACGGAAACCTGCGGCCAGGGGGAATGGAGCCTTCGGTGCGATCGTCAAGGACCTGACAGCGTCGCGCGACCATGAGGGGCAGGGACACACGGCGGCGACGCGGGACGCTTCGGCGATCACATCGGCTTCCTCAACGGATCACAGCGCCAGCGCACCACCGGGCACCGTGCCGGCACCAACGTCTCAGCAGGCTGCTACCCCCGCCACGTCCCCGGCACATGATGCAGACGACGAGCAGCCGGGGCGTGCCGCAGATGATGCGCGGAAGGTAAGGCAGCAGGCGCAGAACACGCTGGCATGGCCTGCCGTCGCCCTGATGCAGATGGCCGCGCCCATGCAGGTCGCCCCTCCACCGGAACAGCAGCCAAAGGAAAAAGCCGGCTCATCAGATGCTGGCGACGGGACGTCCGACACGGCGCCGGCAGGCACATCGTCAAGCGCCTCCCTGACCGGAACCGCCAGTTGGGCCGATATCGCGGCTGCCACCGCCGCTCTTCTCGTCTCACAATCATCCCCGGCCGTGCAGGGAAGCCAGAGCAAGGCATCGACGAATTCCGGTGCGGAGATAACCGGCACCGATTTTTCCCAGGTCCCTGCCCCCCCCGCAGCTGCGCCGGCGGCGGCCGTAACGACCGGGTTGGCTTCGTCCGCAGCCCTGCCCCAATTCCGGACGGCGTCGGCCTCGTCGGGTCCCGTGACCTCTTCTACGGTCAACGCCGGGCCAGCCGGAGACATTGCGGGCGCAGGAACGGATGCACGGGCGCTGACGACCGGCCTGGCTTCCTCCGCAGCCCTGCCCCAATTTCAGGCAGCATCGGCCTCGCCGGGTCCCATGATCTCTTCGAAGGTCAGCGCGGGGCCAGCCGTAGGCATTGCGGGCACGGGAACGGATGCCCTGACGTTGGCGACCGACCTTGCTTCCTCCGCAGCCCTGCCACAGCTTCAGGCAGCGTCGGCCTCGGCCGGTCCCATGGTCTCTTCGGGAAGCGCCGCGGCGTCCGGCGTCGGCGCACCCTCCGACCAGACGCCGCAGAATGCCGCCGGGCCCATGACCCTGCCCGTTCAGGTGGTTGCAGGGCAGAGCAGCGCATCGACGACGTCAGGCGCTGATGGCGTTCAATTCATTGCGGCGGCGGCAGGAACAGATGCGCAGCCGTCGGCGACCGCGCTGGCTTCGTCCACGGCCCATTCCGGTTCCAGCGCATCTTCCGCCGTCGGGACCGGGCCATCCGGAGGCGCTGCGGCGTCCGTGCCCGCCACTGGCCCAGTGGCCGCCCAGATGCCGCAGGACGTCGCCGGGGTCATCCCCCAGCAGGATCAGGCGACCACCGTCAGCAGCGTCGCCATGGCGGCATCCAGCCAGAACGACAGGCTGACGCCATTCCCCGCCTCTGCAGACCATGCGGCGTCCTCGGGATACAGTGTCGCCCCGCCTCCGACGGGCGGGATGGAAACTGTCGCGGCAACCGATTTTCAGAATGGGATGGCCGGAAATTCGGATGCATCCGACGGCGAACCGGAAGGGAACGGCCAGAAGGCAGAGGCCGAGGCCCCGAACACGCTCGGCCTCTCCATCGGAGTGTCCCAGCCCGGTTCGTTCTCCGTCGCCCACGAGGCGAAAGCTGCCGATGCGCATCCGGATCACGCCGAAGCTCAGAGGAACGGCGACGTCGACACGGAGGGCCAGATCATTTCGTCCCCATCCCTGTCACGCCCCTCCGCCGGCCCGACGTCTGTTTCCATGACCGTTCTGACGGCCGATTCGACCCCTGTTCATATTCGTCTCGAAGGGACGGATGGCGTCACGACCGGCGTTGTTCTTCACAGTGCGGACGAAGCAACCGCCCGCCATCTGGCGAACAACAGGCATGAACTGGTCGCCGCGCTGGATGCGACCGGCATGGAGACGCACAACCTGAAGATCGATGTCGTGAACGCCGGCGATAGTGGCGGAAATATCAACGACCAGGGGGCCGGAGGGCAGGCTGCATATGACGGGAGCTCCTCCGGGGGAGCTCCCGGCAACGGGGCCGGGCAGAATGGAAGGCAATCGCCCGGAAGTGGTGCATGGAGCGCCGGGGGCGTCTTCGCCGGCCAGGCGGGTAATGACACTAACGGCGGCGACGGGGCCAGGGGACTTGTCCGGGCATATGGCGGGCCGGGAATCAACATTACCGCATGACCTGGATGAAGGTCGCAGTCACAGGAAGGGAAAGAGGAAATGGCCACGTCAGCCATCACCAATGAGAACACACTGATCCGGGCGGCTGAGGCCTCTGCCAGGAGTGCGGCGAACTCGTCCGCCACCAGCGCGAGCGGAACAAGCAGTTCCACGGCGGCGCTGACGTCGCTGGCCGACAACTACACCACCTTCCTGACCCTGCTGACGACGCAGCTGCAACATCAGGATCCCAGCAGCCCCATGAGTTCCGACACCTTTACGCAGGAACTTGCGCAGTTTGCCGGGGTGGAGCAGCAGGTCCAGACAAACAAGAATCTCGCCTCGCTGATCTCGCTGAACGAGGGCAGCCAGTTGACGTCCGATGCCAGCCTGGTCGGGCAGACGGCAACCGCCAACACGACGACATTGCCCCTTCAGAATGGTTCGGCCTCGCTCAGCTTCGAAGGAAGCTCGGGGCAAACGGTTGCCATCGCCGTGGCCAACTCGGCCGGCGTGATCGTCAAGGACGTCGTTGCCTCGGCCAGCAACGGCACCAATACCTGGACCTGGGACGGAACGGACAATAACGGCAACCAGCTTTCGAACGGCGCCTACAGCGTGGCGGTCGAGACGGTCAGCAGTTCCGGCACCACCTCCGATGTACCGTTTACGGTCAGCGGCACCATCACCGGCGTGGCGAAGGGTGACTCCGACATGGAAGTGGAGATGGGCGACGCGCATATTCCGTTGTCCGACGTGACGAATGTGTCCAGCGCCACCACCAGCACCGGCACCAACTCGGGCAGCACGGGTTCCTGATCATCGCCGCCGTGGAACCACGCCGGGTCTGTTGGAGCGAAACCCTTCCGACAGACCCCTGACAGGGTACGGAATTTACCACGGCAGCCCGCGGGTTGCCGATGCTCATCGTGGCGTTTTTCCGGGCCGGACAGCCTTGTGATCGCGGAATGGCTAGGTTATGGACCCTTTGGATAATTGGCAGGAGTGCACTTGCGGTCTCGGCTGAGACCCGCGGGGGCTGGGCGCGGACACGATGATAAACGATATCACCACACGCGGTCTCGATGCGGTCAACGCCTATGGGTTGACGCAGAAAGCCATGCAGGCGTCCGCCAACACGCAGGACGCCGATGGAGGCACGCAATCGTCCGACGTGGTGTCCGGGTTCAGCGATGCACTGCAGAATGCGCTCAAGGGTGCCATCACGCAGGGGAAGACAGCCGAGGCGCAGACCGCGGCCGGGCTGTCGGGCCAGGGCAACATGACGGACATCGCAACGTCGGTCGAAGAGGCAAAGCTGACCCTGCAAACCGTGACAACGATCCGCGACCGCATTGTTCAGGCCTATCAAGACGTCATGAGAATGTCGATCTGACGGGCAGCCTCCTGGGTCACAGAAAATGGGGCAGGTCGGGCTTTGCCCGAACCCACCAGGGCCTGAGGCCCTGGACCCCGATCATGGACCTTTGGCGGCCCCCGAAGAGTTATTCGAAACGCGGATTGGTATATGCATCATTCGGTCGATATCCATGAGGTGCTGCGCCAGACACTCCTGGTGGCCGTGAAGATGGGGGCCCCGTCCCTGCTGGCGTCGCTGTGCGCCGGCATGCTGGTCTCGTTGTTTCAGGCCATGACGCAGGTGAGCGAGGCGACGCTGTCCTTCGTGCCGAAGTTCGCCGCAGCCATGGCCGCCCTGCTGCTGACGGGATCGTTCATGTATTCCACGCTGAATACATACGCTCACCTCATCTTCGACCAGATGGTCATGGTCGGTGGCTCGTGAAAGACGGGCGGGCGGCAAAGGCGGCCTCGCCCGCATGACGGGTCATCCGTCTTTCCTGGACGGATCGGTGGCCGCTCTCGCCGCCATGTTTCTTGTCGTCCTGTGCCGTGTCAGCGCCCTGGTCATGACGGCCCCCGGTCTCGGCGAAACCACCTCCCCGATGGTGGTCCGGGCCGGGATCGCCCTGTCCACGACCTTCGTTATCCTGCCGGTGGTCCAGGACCGTCTCGTGGAGGTATCGGGGGACGCCTTGCGTATGCCCTCCGTGGCGGTGGCGGTCATCGCGGGCGAACTGCTGTGCGGCGCATTCATCGGGTGGCTGGCGCGGCTTATCGCGGTGTCGCTGAATATCGCCATGCAGATCATCGCCGTTTTCACCGGCCTGTCCAGCGTGCTCCAACCGGACGCCGAACTCGGTGCATCAAGCACGGCGATCAGCAGCATGGCGTCAATGCTGATCCCGGTCATTTTTCTGTCGACCGGCCTGTATGTGTTGCCGCTGGCCGCCGTCACGGGCTCATACAGCCTGTTCCCTCCCGGGCACATGCCCATGGTCGGCGACATGGCGCGCAGTGTCACGGAGGCCACGTCGCAGGCTTTCGCCCTGGCGATCCAGCTGGCCGCGCCGTTTGTCCTGATCGGAACCTTATGGCCCGCGATGCTGGGCGTGCTGAACCGGCTTATGCCGGCGATTCAGGTCTATTCCATTGCCATGCCGGCCCAGTTGCTGGGCGGGGTGCTGCTTCTGGCCATGCTCATCCAGGTGATGACAGGCGTGTGGCAGGAACGGGCGGGGGATCTTCTTGTCGGCCTGCCCGGGATAGGTGCCGGCACATCGCACCGTTGAACGTCCGTTTGTAAACGGATTCCGAGGACCTGCGCGCATGGCTGATGAATCGACCGGCGAACGGAGCCAGGCCCCCACCGGCAAAAGGCTTCAGACCGCGCGTGACGAGGGCAACGTCGCCCAGTCCCGCGAAGTGCAGATGCTGGTGGCACTTGGCGCATTCCTGCTCATCTTCACCACCGTGACGGCCGTCACATCAGGACGCAGGTTTGTCGCGCATATGGGCGGCATCATGGGCCATTTCGACAGTATCCCGCCGGATATGACGTCGATTTACCGGGTGACCATACAGATGGGCCTGGAAGGGGCGCAGTTCGCGGCGCCGCTGGTGCTGGGCAGCGTCGTGGTGACCGTTGCATGCAGCCTGTTCCAGACGAGCCTTCTGTTCCGTCCGCAGGCACTTGTCCCCGATCTCACGCGCCTGTCGCCCCTGCGGGGTCTCAAACGCATATTCAGCCTCAACAACGTGATCGAACTGCTCAAGAGCATCACCAAGTTCTCGGTGTTTGGATTTCTTCTCTACGGCGTGGCGAAGGGGACGCTTGGCGTGGCGCCGGAGGCCGAGCGATGGACGGTTACCCGCCTCGCCTCGGAACTCGTCTCGTGGTTCGCCTATGCCACGCTGGTCATCCTTGTCGTGCAGGCCGTCATAGCGGTTCTCGATGACCTGTGGACGCGCTACGACCGGATACGCAAGCTGCGCATGAGCTTTCAGGACATCAAGGAAGAGTTTCGCCAGTCGGAAGGCGATCCCAAGGTGAAGGGACGGCTGCAGCAGATCCGCCGCAAGCGTGCGCGGCAACGCATGATCCAGGCCGCCAAAACGGCCACGGTCGTCGTGACGAATCCGACACATTACGCCGTGGCCCTATTGTACGAGACCGGTTCGGGGGGCGCGCCACAGGTTGTCGCCAAAGGGATCGACGAACTGGCGGTACGCATCCGGCATGCCGCCGAGGACGCAAAGGTGCCCACGGTGTCGAACCCGCCCCTGGCCCGCGCCCTTTATACGCTTCCTATGGATTCCGAGATCCCGCCCGAATATTTCCAGCCGGTCGCGGCGATTATCGCGTACGTCACGAAGCTCAAGACACCCGGCGCGCGCGCGCCGCAGCAGACGTAACGGCCCGCCTGAGCGCATTGCCACGGTCTTGGCCTGCGCATTATGTCCTTGTTTTCGTCGGTTGTATTACTCTGTTACAGGAAACAAATCATCGCTGTCCCGTGAAGGAAGGCCTTGCATTTCATGGGGCGCATGCTACTCAACACTCAAAGTTAAGGCACAGGTGACGCGCTGGGGATGTTTCGGCCGCCATTCCATGCCCGTAAGGCCCATCAGCTTATGTTCGCTTTACCCTGAACGGTGAAGCAAGCGGCATTGTGATGCGTTGTGCTCACGATGAAAGCAATGGTTCTTTTCTGCCGGATGGCGGACGGGCCAGACAGCAGCTCGCACGAGGCAGGGACGGCTTATGTCAGTTTTTAATGCCCTTTCCACGGCTGTCAGCGGCATCAACGCGCAGTCAACCGCGTTCACGAACCTCAGTAACAACATCGCCAACAGCCAGACAGTGGGTTACAAGGCCAACTCGACGGCGTTCCAGGACTTCGTGGCCGGATCGATGGCCGGCTCCTCGACGTCTCAGGACGTTTCGGATTCGGTCAGCGCCGTCACCGTGCAGCATGTGAGCCAGCAGGGCACCGCCTCTGCCAGCACCGATGATCTGGCCATGGCGATATCCGGCAGCGGTCTGTTCGACGTGTCGAAGGAGACCGGCCAGGCCACGTCCGGTACCACGCAGTTCGAGAACCGGCAGTACTACACGCGGAACGGCGAGTTCTACGAGAACAAGGCCGGCTATCTGGTCAACACCAGCGGCTATTACCTTGATGGGTACCAGGTCGACCCCAAGACCGGCGCCCTTGGAACGTCCCTGACGCAGCTCAACATCGCCAACGTCGCCTTCCGCCCGACGGAGACGACCACCCTGACGCTGTCAGCCGCCGTTGGAACATTGCCGAGCAGCACGTCCACGGGTCCCTACAACCAGAGCTATACGACGGCGCCGGCCACCACGTATGACGCGAACGGCAATGCCTCCAAGGTTGCGCTGACCTGGGCGCAGAGTTCAACAAACCCTCTGGTCTGGAATGTCAGCGCCTATGACGCGGACGGCACCGGAAAGATTGCCTCGAACGATTTTCAGGTGACCTTCGACAGCAATGGCGCCCTGGCCTCGGTCACCGGCACCAGCGACGGCGCCCCTTACAATTCTTCGACCCTGAGCGGGGCGTCTGTCGAGCCGACCATCACATCGACGAGCGCCAACGGGATTTCGCAGAACATAACGCTCGACCTCGGCACGATCGGGGGGACCAGCGGCACCACGATGGCCGCCGCCACGGGCACCCCGAGCACGCCCCAGGCCTCCGGCCTGACGCTCGACACAACACCGACTCCTCCCACGCTGACGATGGCGGCGACCACCCTGGGGACCAAAACAGGGTCGCAGCAGACGTACATGACGACGCCGACGGATGTTGGCGGAACCCCCGTATCGGCCGCGTGGACCCAGACGTCCGCCGCGCCTCCGACGTGGACGGTTCAGGCGGTTGATCCTTACGACGCCTCAGGGACCTCGCCGGTCAGTTCCGTCCCTTACAGTGTCGTTTTCAACGCTGACGGCACCACAACCGTGACAGACATCTCGAACCCGGCGTCGCCGACGGCGGTTCCTGGTGGATTGGGCGCTCTGAGCGCGACCGTTAACGGCACAACTTATGCCATGAATCTCAGCGGCGCCTCCCTGTCCGCGACCGCCCTGAGCACGGATTCCACGGCACTGACCAGCGACAGCGTCGCCAGCGGCACATATCAGGGGGCCGAGATCCAGGACGACGGCTCGGTCATGGCCGTGTTCGACAATGGCGACACGCAGCTTATCGGCAAGGTCGCGCTCACCAATTTTGCCAACCTCGATGGGCTGAACGCCGTCGACGGCCAGGCCTATACGGCCACGGCGTCGTCCGGCGCCGCGCGGACAGGTACCGTTGGTGAAAATGGGACGGGAAGCCTGTCGGTCGGCTACGTCGAGTCCTCGACCACGGATCTGACCAGCGACCTGTCCGCGCTGATCGTCGCGCAGGAGGCTTATTCGGCCAATACGAAGGTCGTCACGACAGCCGATCAGCTGCTTCAGAGCACGATCGCGATGAAGCAATAATGATGGTCCGGTCGGCCTGCCGATAGGGGCGGGCCGACCTTTTCGTATTCGACGGCGGGTTTCCTTCCCGAAGATTCGGGACCCGCGTGCGACGCGGCCGTTTTTCTCTGAACGATCATTCGCGGGCAATGCGGCCAAGAAGGGCCGCGTAACCTGCCTCAGACGCCTCTCCGCTTCGGTGGCCCCGCCTGCCGTTGCCTTAGAGATGGATGTCGGTGTTGAATTCCTGCTCACTGTCGCTCACGACTGCCTCCAGACCGGAGCGAACGTTTTCCGCGATCTCAATCAAGGGGGTGAGAGGCAAATCGGGCTCCAGCATGGCCTTGATCGCGTATCTCTGGGCCTGATTTGCCAGAGTGACAAAAAGTTTGCGCTCATCGAGCGGGGTGAGGCCTGCATCCAGGGCATTCACCTTCATAATCATCGACCAGAGCCGCTGATGCCTCGACAGAGCCTTCAGCCGGACAGTCGGATCGGCACTCGCCGCGGCGGTCTCAAGTTCATTGGCGAGCATTTTGAAACATGCTGCGTCGGCCTGTCTTCCTGTCAGGGAAGTGTCCGCGACGCTGCGGTAAGCCTTCATTGCGGGGTGAGTCATCATCGCACCGTCTGCCGTCCGTTACTCTTTACCATCGGTTATGAAATTCTGGCGTGTCACCACAAACCGTTTCTACACCTGGCCCACGATCCTGACCATCCTGACCCGCCTTTGGCCGTCACTCCGGGACGCGTTCCCCCGTGACAAACCCGGCGAGGTTCATGGCTATTGCCGCGAAGGTTTCAGCGGCCCCTGCTCGGCCAGCCGCTGCGTGGGCGGGTTCCGCGACCACCAGGGCGATGCCCCGATATCGGCCGCCTGCTCCGCCTTGCCGTCGTCCGATGCATGGGTCGTGTGGAAACTCCTCACGCCAGCCAGGAATTGTGAAACCAGGTTCACACGTTCCGGCGTCATGTACCCCATGATGGCTGAAACCTTCCGAGGGCTCATCGTGTTGGCGAGAGACACCAGCACATGGATATCCATGATGTTGAAGACCGCCGCAGCCTCCTTGGCGGGCATGTCCTCGTATATCCTCACCAGCCTGTCGGTCTCGGCCAGCATGATCTCGCGTTGTGCCGCCTGCTTTTGGGCAAGCTGCGCCATGGACGCGTCGAGGTCGCGCATTCGCTGGTCAAGCGCGGCATTGGCCGCATTGAGGACATGCCTCTGATCGTCCAGAGTCTTCTGTTCACTGTCGATGCCGGATCGGCGCGCCAGAATATCCCTGACCAGGTCCGCCTCGGCCTTGCCGACCTTGGGATCGACATCCCCGTCCGGGCCGGTCGCCGCCGATGCTGTTCTTGCGCAGGGCACGCCCGGCTGGCACCCCCCTTCGGACGCGGACGCCTTCTTCGCCTGCGCGGAGGGGGAAACCGCGTTTACGGCTGTGCCGTTCTCATCGGACGTCAGAAGGGACATCCACCCCTGGGCATCATTGGTGCTTTTGATGGCCTCCCTGCCGCCGGCCTGGGTCGGGGAATCCTGGCCGGACGGCTGAGGATCGTCCGAACCCGTCCCGGCAGCCGGCCCTTCCGCTGCCTGGGCCTGAGGCATGATGGTCGGCTCGGTCGCGTCCGCGCCATCGTCTTTAAAGTGGCTGGCAAGCGCATGCATGTTCATCGCCAGCAGAAGCGTCATCAGGCTTGACGAAATGGGTACAAGTTTTCCGAATGACAGACGGGGTATTTGCATCACGACCTGGTCCACTCGTGGTTTTCTGACGGCTGCCACAAGCAATGTCCCCGGCACCGGCCAAGGGCACGAATATTTATACAGTCCACAGGCTGTCCATCAGGTATTGCCCTGCCGAACGCCGGTCCACGCTACTTATACCATCTGTGCCGGTTATGCCACCTGCCGCGATCCGCTGCCACAGCCTGCGGAACGGGGGACGTAACGTCATGCGCGCGTCGCCCATGGAGAACGGCTGGACAGCCCCCGGCTGGTCTGGTCCGGCCCAGTCGCCCTGCCGAACACATGATCACCGTCCCTCATACCACTTCCCTTGGATTTTCCCTGCCTGGCCATGCTCGCGCCGTCCATTCCCGGCGGTCCGGCCCCCTCACACCCCTGGATCGGCAGCGTTGCGGTTCGGCCTGTATTGCTAGCCCTCGTAAGCAGAAAATCAGACGTCGTACAGAATACTGATGGGGTGGAATGGTCGCTCCTGTCAAGCCATGCAGAATTTTCAGCATCAGCCTGAACCTCTCGCCCCCGCCGTGGAAAGGTCGGTGATCGGGCCAACGGGCGTGCCGTCGCGGTAATCGCTGGCCGTGTCCCGACGCTGAAATTCGTTTGCGCATTCGCCAACGGCAGAATGGCAGCCATTTTCCAAATTTTCACGGTTACTGCGGATCGGCCTCAGATCCATTGCGTCAGGTCCGCACTCTATCACCGGCCCGCATCGTTACATTTCTTAAATATTTGCTCCGTGGGAAAGGACGGGGGACAGAGGCCAAAAAACACCTTGGCTAAGGCATGGCCATCCCATAATCTGAGGTGGTATAGGTCAGCCATGGCTCATGGCATGGCGGCCGTTGTGGACGGTCCTGTCGATGCCGGGGGTCAGCGGTCGCTGCCGGAACATGATGAACCAGGAAAGACGCATCGTGCCTGACAGGGATCATAAAGCAGGAAGCTACAATCCGGCGGCACGTTTGCCGTTCGGTCCGTTTCGGCTTCTCTGCCGGGAAGATCTTTGCTTTCCCTGTTCTTTCTCCGACTTTGAAGGGCGATAAAGATGGCAGACACTTCGGCGGCCGCGGCGCTGGCTTCCAGCATGCGTGCAGCGACCACGGAAATGACGCATGCGGCCTATCGGGCCGCGAAGCCGGAACATGCGGCGGCCACCGGCATGAATATCGTGTCCAGAAATGTCGATGGGTCGACGTCGTCCGCACAGTTCGATGCGACGGGACAGATCATTCCCTCGACGACGTCGCACAAGCAGAATTCCGCAACGGCAAGTTTCGTCAACCTGCTCGCCTGACCGGCGCCCGCACGTGCGCGGTTCCGTCAGATGGGTTCATCACGCGTAGGGTGGGTGCCTTCGTTTCGCCGCCGTCGGTCATCATCGCTTCATGCGCCGTCACCGACGAACCGGGCTGCGGATGATTTTCGCCACAGCGCCCAGGCATTCAGCCTTCAGGATTGACGACACGTGCATTTCAAAGCCTCGCGCGTGAGAGGTCGCATCGCGCTTCCGGTTATCATGCTGCTGTCATGCTCGGCTATGACTCCGGTGATGGCCGCCGGGCGCCACCCCGCCCCCACCTCTGCCCCTGCCCCGACCCAGGTGCAAGGCGCGCCGCAGGATAACGATCCCTCCGAAGCGGGGCTCCCGAAAGGACTGCCGTCTTCATGGAAGGCGACGGTTCTTGATGTTCCTGCCCCGCCTTCGAAGGCGGGCGCCGGCAACAGGAGCAGGAACGCCAGGGTCAGGACCACGGCCACGACCGCCGCCACGGGGGCGAACGTGCCGCCTCAGGCCGAACCCTCGCGGAATCGCGTTCTGATACCGCTGCCTCCGCACATGGGAATCGCCGGGTTCCCTAGTGGCGACAATTTCGTCATCGTCGTCGACAATGCCGAGCCGATGGACACCAGCGCGTTGCGCGGCGACGGCATCTTCTCGACACTCACCGTCAATACCCTGCCCGATGCCACCGTGATTCAGGTGCGCCTTCCCGACACCCGGCATCTCTACCTGTCGCAGCAGTCCGAAGGATGGGTGCTTGGAGACAAGCCCCCGCCCGAAGCCGATTACAACGACAGGCCCGTCATCAACCCGCGGCAGGGCGACAGCGGGGGCATCCTGTACCCGATGCGCCGGCCTGGGCGCGTGCTCTCGATCACCGACCCGACCTCGGGCGCGCGACTTCTTGTCGGCACCTCGGCAAGTGACGACGGCGGCATCCTTTCGCTTCGAAACGGAGACGGGTACGACGTGTGGCCGACGACGGAGGGGGTGGTCGTTGCGGCCCGGTCTCCGGACATCGGCCTGAAGGCGACGCCCGAGGGCGCCCTTCTGACCTCGTCCGGCACATCCGTTCCCGACAGTGCGGCGGCGGTCTACGGCAGTGACGTCGACCTGCACTGGCTGGACCTTCGAAACCTTTCGGGCAAGGCGCTTGGGGCACGCTTCCATAATGCGACCATCGCCGCCGCGGATTCCCAGCCGGCACAGCGCTTCGCGCGCCGCCTTGACGCCGCACGGGCCGCATTCGGCGCCGGAGCCTTCGTGGAAGCGCGCGGCATCCTGACCGTCGCCCTGCAGGATGACCCGGAAGAAGGGGCCCGGTCGGATGTCCGGTTCCTTCTCGCGGCGTCCGAACTGCTCAGCGGGAGCACGGAAGAAGCGTCCTTGCTGGCCGGACCATGGCCGGACGACCAGGTGCGTGCGACGCAGGTCTGGCGCGGTCTTTATCTAGCGTCCACGGGGGGGCATGACACGGAAGCCGCGTCCCTTCTGGCGCGGGATTTCGCAAGGCTGAAAAACTATCCCGATACCGTGCGTGATATCGTTCTTCCGATCGCCGCCGAAGAGATCGGGCGCTACGGGTCACCGGATGAGCTGTCCGCGCTGGACGGCATGCCGGCAGGCGCACCGTACCTGCTGGCCGCCGCGTTCAAGGAATTGCGGACCGGCAAACGCGACCGGGCCTACGCGGCGTTCCGGAAGCTGGTCGACAACAGGAACCCGATCATTTCCGAAAAGGCCCTCGAGCAGGTGATCTCGCTCGACCTTGCCGATGGTCGCATAACCCCCGACTCGGCAGCCGAGCAGTTCGGCTCCATGATCCCGGACGCACGTCTGGCCGGCCGGGAAGCCGCCGTGCGTCTGTTGCAGGCCGATGTGTATGGACGGATGGAAAAATGGAGCGACGCGCTGACCGCCATTGATCAGGCGCAGGCCGCATCGTCCCTGGTATCGCACGATATGGTCGCTCCGCTTCTTTTCCAGACCCTTGCCGAGATTGCCGACGCAGGGGCAAAGGGAACGGACCAGGGCAGCCTGCTGCACAATACGGCGCTGCTGAGGGCGCATCTGCCGGAGCTGCCGCCCGGGCCGAAGAAGGGGGACATTCTGGTTCCCTATGGCAAGATGCTTCTTGCGCTCGGGCTGCCGGACGAAGCGGCCCAGGCGTTCTCCGACGCAATCCCGATGCTTGATTCTCCTGCTGTCCGCGCGCTGGCGGGCGAGGAGCTTGCGAACGCCGATATCGCGAGGAACCTGCCGAAGGACGCGGCGGAGGCACTGGCAAGAACGGACGATCCCGGTCTTCCGGTTGAGCTGAAAGCGAACGAACGCAGGATATTGGCAAAGATAGCCCTGGCGACGGGCGACCAGACGGCCTCCCTTTCCCTGCTGCGGGGGGATACGAACATGGCCGCGCTGGACATGAGTGCGCGCATTCATGAAGGGAAGGACGAGTGGGCCGCGGCGGTGCGCGATGTGCGCAGGATCGCGGAAACCGAAATCCCGAAGAAAAACCCGCTGACAAGGAAACAGCAGGCTCTTGCGCTTCGTCTGGCGTCGGACGCCGCGCAGGCGGGTGATCGGCCCACGCTGGATTGGATCACCGACCGGGTCGGGGACAGGCAGATGGAACATAACAGCGAGCGCGTGTTCAAGCTGCTGACAAAGCGTCAGGAAGTAACGTCCTCGATAAATTCGATTTCCCTGCCCGAGTAAGGCCGGCGCCGCCGGCCGCCCACCGCCCTACGGAATATATGCGTTCGTCGGCGGGACCTTCTGGACGGGCATGTTCAGCCTGTTCGCGTTCTGGTCCTGCGTCAGACCCGTCGGCCCTTCCGCGACCTCGCGGGCGACGTTCGGCATAAGGTCGGGGCGGCTCCAGCAATCCACGCCATTCCAGCTCTGCGTGCAGTAGGGCTGCGGGGCCGGTGGCCTGGCCTGTGGCGCGCACCAGTCCTCGCCTGCCTGGATATAGCCGGCATTGCAGTCGCGTCCGGTCAGGCGCTTGGCAATATTGTCCGGGGCGCACCCGGTAACAGCCACGGCCAGGAGTAACGTAATCCTGCGCTTGATCATCATAGATACCAGTTTGCGTCCCTCAGAGGCTGATTTGAACTGCGGCCTGTCAAGCAAGAGTGCCGCCGCGCAGCGGGGCGCGAACAGGACATGGTTCAAACCAGTCTCTCAAGATTTTGCGCATGCCACGCGGTGTTGGACAAGTCCAGCCGGTGGCCGCTACGCCACCGGATCGAGGAACGTGACGATCGATGCGCCGCCTTCGACCAGTGTCTTGATCGCATCGTTGAAACGCCGGCCATGCGCCATGCCGATATGGGCCTCGAACGCGGCCGCATCGCGATAGGTCTCTTCCACATGGAAGAACGCCGGGTCGCTTTCCAAGCGGTAGACGACAAAGCGCACGCAGCCGGGTTCGGCACGGACATCGCGCGCCAGGTCCCGCAGCAGGCCGGCAAGATGCTCCGCCTGTCCCGGCAGCGCGCGCATGGTGGCGTAGAGGGATTTTTGCATCCGGTTTCACTCCCCGGGTCATGAAGTTGGGCGTCCATGCTACCCTATCATGCCGCAGCACGTCTCAGGGCGCTGCTCGCCGTGTCATTGTTCGGGCAGGGCGCTGTTGTCGGTTTCCGGCGCGGCCGTGAACAGCGCCAGCACCGCCAGCCCCAGCGCCGCGCCGGTGACGGCGAAGACCGGGGCCGTGCCGCCGCGTTCGGCGATCAGGCTGACGCCGAACACCCCGCCGATGGCCCCCAGGCGGCTGATCCCCGACGCCAGGCCCATCGCGGTCGCGCGGATGCGGGTGGGAAACAGTTCGGGCGTGTAGGCGTACAGCGCCGCGACCGCGCCGTTCAGTCCCGCCGAAAGCCCCATGGCCCCCGCCAGCAGGCCGGCGACGCCCTCTGCCCGGACCAGCAGCAGCGCCGACAGTGCGGCCAGCAACAGCGCGCCGATCATCACCCGCCGTCGCCCCAACGGGCCGTTCAGCCAGGCCGCAACGAAATATCCGGGGATCTGCGCCGCGAAGATCAGCAACGACAGGCCGAAACTGTCGGACAGGTTCAGCCCGTGCTTCAGCAACAGGCTCGGAATCCACGAAAAGAAACCGTAGAAGGAGAAGAACAGCCACGTCCACAGCCACACGCACAGCAGCACCCGCGAACGCCACCGCGCCGACCACACACCCGGACCGGCCGGCGAAGCCCCCTCCGCCCACGCCTGGTCCGGCGGAAGCCGATCGCGCCCTCTGCCCCCGGCAAATGCCTGGATGACCAGACGCGCCTCGGCATGGCGGCCCCGGATTTCCAGCCAGCGCGGCGATTCCGGCAGCGCGCGCCGCCACCACAACAACAGCAGGATCGGCAGGCCCGTCATCACCGAGGCCATGCGCCAACCCTCCGGCGCGGCCGAGACGACGAAATAGCCCAGGCACGCGGCCAGGAAATAACCGAACGAGAAGAACCCGACCACCGCCCCGCACAGTCGCCCGCGCAGGCGTGCCGGCAGGAATTCGGCGATATAGGGGATGATGACCACGGCCTCGGCCCCCGTGCCGATGCCACAGACCAGGCGCAGGACGAAATAGGACTGCCAGTCCTGTGCCAGGGCGCTGAGGCATGACGCCACGCAATACAGCGCCAGCGCCGACATCATGATGCGCCGGCGACCGATCCTGTCCGCCAGGAAGCCCGAGAGGAACGAGCCGATCAGATAACCCTGCGACGTGCTGGAGGCGATCAGCCCCGCCTGCACGCCCGACAGATGCCAGGCCCCGCGCAGGACCGGCAGGAAAAACGCCAGGGACGACCCGTCCAGACCGTCGAACAGATAACCCAGCCCCCCGATCAGCAGCAGGCGGACATGGACGCGCGACAGGGGCAACACATCGAGCACCGACGACATCATGACCGGCATATCACCCCTGTCCGCCTGCCTGTCCATATCGTCCCCTGCCCCGGTTGCCGCGTCGTTCGTCAGACCGAGTGTGGAACGATCCGCCGCCCCGATCCAGCGTTGCCGGATACGGCCAGGCGCATGGTCCGCCCGATTTGCGCCAAGGGCGAAGCCCGACCTTCCTTCTCCTACGGGGTCGTGCCTTTACGACCGGACCGGCGTCGGGACGCCCAGCCGCCCCAGCGGCGCGAAGGTGACCAGATTGCCCAGCAGGATCAGGATCACACCGGTCGTCATGCCCGATGTCCACAGCGTGCCTTCATAGACGATGGAGATCGCCAGCGCGACGACGGGCGACAGGATGGTGGTATAGGCCGCGCGGTCCGCGCCGATCCGATGCACCAGGTGAAGATAGGCCAGGAACGCCACCACCGATCCCGGGACCGCAAGATACAGCAGCGACCCGATCCATGCGGGATCGGTCGATCCGGCCAGTGACGACCCGCCCGCCAGGACCCGGACGGCCAGGAACACGCATCCCCACACCATGCCGCGAAAGACCGCGTTCGGCAGGTCGACCCCCGAAGCCACCGCCCGGCGGGACAGCATGTTGCCGCACGAGAACAGGAACGTGCCCGTCAACGCCAGGATGGTTCCGATGGGGGAAATACCGCCGACACCCGTCAGGCCGGTCAGGAACCCCACGCCCGCGATCGCGATGCACCCGCCCAGTACGCTGCGCAGGCCGGGGCGATGGCGGAAGAACACCCATTGGTTGAGCGTATTGAACAGGGTGGCCAGACTGAAGATGACCGAGACGGTGCCGCTGGCCAGATAGGTCTCCGACCCGTAGATCGCCAGGAAATTACACGAAAACAGGCAGGCCCCCATCGAGGCCAGCCAGCCATGAACCCGCAACGGGACCGGCCGCCACCGTCCCGACAGACGCAACCACGCCCCCATCACCAGGGACGCCAGAAGAAAACGCCAGAAAATGGCCGTTTGAGGCGTCGTCACGCCGACCTGGACATGAATGGCAAACCACGTCGTGCCCCAGATCAGGACGACCGCGAAGAACAGCAAGGCAAGCATGACCGGACCTTTTCTGGGCGGAACCTGATCCAGCCTAGCGGAAACAACCGGCCGGGGCCGGCCGGCCGCTGTCAGGATCATGCTGTTTGTTGGCGCCATCGTCGTTGAACCGGCCCCCCGGCGCTGTATGGTCGGTGCAGGAAGCCACGACCCCATGCCCAGTCCCGTGCGATGACCAGCCTGTCCGACCTGACCGTATTTCGCTGCCTCCACGACGCCGGCGTCGCGCTGCAGGCGTCATCGCAGATCGGCGACGGCCTGGCCATCGCGGTGTGGGACCGGAACGAAATTGCGTTTACCCGGTACGACAACCCCAACCACCATACCCTCAGCCTTTATCTGGAACATGGCGAAGGCTTCCGCAAACGGCTGAACGACGGGTGGAAGTGCAGCAACGGCGCGGGCGATCTGTGCCTGATGCCCGCCCGGGCGACCAGCGACTGGGAGGTCAGCGGGCCGATCCGGATGTTCCATCTCTATATCGCGCCGCATGCCTTCGACCGCGCGACGTGCGAGATGTTCGACATGGACCCCGCCCGCGTCAGCCTGCGCGAGGACGCCTATTTCCGGCATGGCCCGCTCGAGGACGTGGTGCGGTCGGCCATCCTGCCGCTTCAGTGGTCGCGGCCCGCCGACCGGGTGGCTGTGGGCCAGGCGGCGACGGGCCTGATGGCCTACCTGCTGGCCCACATGACCGACCGGCGTCCCGACCTGCCACGGCGAGGCGGCCTGTCCATGGCGGCATTCCGCCGGGTCGAGGCGCTGGTCGATGCCCATATGGACCACCCCCTCTCCCTCGACGACCTGGCCGGAGCAGCGGGGTTGAGCAGCTTCCATTTCGCGCGCGCCTTTCGCCAGTCGCGCGGCGAGACGCCCCACGGCTTCGTGACGCGCCGGCGGATCGAACGCGCGCAGACCCTGCTGCGCCGGGGCTGGCCCCCATCGCGGATCGCCATCCTGTGCGGCTTCAGCAGCCACAGCCACCTGACGGCCCGCTTCCGGACGCACACCGGGCTGACCCCCACCGAATATGCCCGCCATCACGGGCGGACGCCGATTGGATTTGAAGACAAGGGCGTTGTCCTTGACCCACCAAAGGACATAGCCCTTTGGAAACCCCAGACTTTGTGAAACGAACGGGATGCAAGGGCCGAAGCCCTTGCCGGGTTCGGGCAGAGCCCGACCTTCCTTTTCCTTATAATTTGGCACCCAGGGGCCAATCCCTTGAGGCGGGAAGACCCCTGAACCGGTTCCTAATCCCGATGGACGTCCAGAAGCTTCCGCGCCTCTGCCGCCGGACAGGGGTAGCTGAAGAAAAATCCCTGGATTTCGGAACAATTCACCTGCTTCAGGTAATCGAACTGCGCCTGCGTCTCCACCCCTTCGGCGGTCGCCACCACGCCCAGGCTGCCGCACAGGCCGGTAATCGCCCGGACGATCGCCCCGCCGTCGCCCATGCCGTTGCCCATGTCGCGGATGAAGCTGCGGTCGATCTTGATGCGGGTGAAGGGCAGGCTGTGCAGGAAGCTGAGGGATGAATAGCCCGTCCCGAAATCGTCCAGCGCGATCTGTACGCCCATGTCGCGCAACTGGCGCAGCACGCGGCCCGCATGGGGTACGTCGTCGATCATCGCGGTTTCGGTAATTTCCAGTTCCAGACGCATCGCATCCAGCCCCGAGCATGCCAGGGCGCGCTTCACCGTTTCGACCAGCCCGCCATGTCGGAACTGGGCCGCCGACACATTGACCGAGACGACGGTATCGGCCGGCCAGCCGACCGCCTCGCGACATGCAGCATCCAGCGTCCAGACGCCGATGTCGTACATCAGGCCCATGCTTTCGGCGGCCGGGATGAAATCACCAGGCGAGACCAGGCCCCGCTGGGGATGCTGCCACCGGATCAGGGCCTCGAAACCGACGATGCGGTTGGTCTTGAGATTCAGGAACGGTTGGTAATACAGGACGAATTCGTCCCGCTCCAGCGCAAAGCGCAGGTCGCGTTCCAGCTCCATGCGCCGGCGCCGCGCCTCATCCATGTCCGGATCGTAGAAACGGATGCGGCTGGCGTCTCCATCCTTCGCGTGCTGGAGCGCGATATCGGCGTTCCACAGCAGGGTGTCGCGATCGGCACCGTCCTCGGGGAAGCGAACGATGCCGATACCGACGCCGACCGTGACCTCATGCCCCAGAACGGCAATCGGTCGCGTCAGGGCGGTGCGCAGGCGGCGCGCCAGAGCGTCGATCCCCCCATCTTCCTGTTCCGAATGCGCGACGATCGCGAATTTGTTGCCGCGAAGATGCGCGCCCAGATCGGACGATCCCAGGATCGCCCGGATACGACCGGCGGCAATCCGCAGCAGTTCGTCCCCAGCCGCATGCCCCATCGTGTTGTTGACACGCTTGAATCCGAAAAGATCAAAATAGAAGACGGAAAACCGGTTGCCGGGCCGCGCGCAATGTATCTGCAGATGCCGCTGCAAACCGTACAGGTTCGCCAGGGCCGTCAGGGGATCGTGCTGTTCGAGGTAGGTTGCCCGGCTTTCCGCCTGCCGCCGGGCGGTCATGTCGTCGCAGGTCACGACGCGGCGGCCGTCGGGCAGCACGAAACACGACAGCAGGACCGAACGATCCAGGCGCCGGATCTCGATCGTCCAGTCGCGCTGCTCCTCCAGTCCCACATGAGTCTGATGCAGGACCATCGCATCGCCCCCATCGCCGGGGACGCCCATCAGTTCGGACAGCAGTTGGTCGGACGACGTTCCGTATCGAAGAAGGTCCTCCGACAGGCCGAGAATGGCGCCGAAGCGGGCATTGCAATAGACGAGCCCATGGTCGGCCCCGAACAGCGCAACCCCTTCGGACAGTTTTCGCAGAATGATATCCAGCGCCGTATCAGCCGGGCAGTGCGGCCCGGCCGGCAGTTTCTGAACCGTCAGGTCGCGGATGAAGGCCGCGGCCCCGACCGTCGGCCGGCCCTGGTCGTCGGTAAAGGCATGGACGACGACCTGCGCGCGGAAACGGCTGCCGTCCTTGCGCCCGGCCGTGCCGGTTCGTTCGCCTCGCCCCCAGTTCCACGCGGCCTCCAGCGCCTGCGACAGCACACCCACCCCACCCTGGTCGGACGGAAAGAGATCGGAGAACGGCCGGCCCAGGATATCGGCCGCCCGATAGCCCGAGATCCGCTCGGCATCGGCGCTCCAGCCCGTGATGTCACCGGCATGATCGAGAAGACAGATGAAATGGTCAGGCAGGACCGGCGCCGCGGCAAGGCCGATCGGTACCGGGCAGAGGAACAGCGATGAATCCGTCAGGAACGCCATGTCCATCCACTCGATCCAGATTTTCGCCGCTTCGCCCCGAAGACATGCGCGCCGACGAAAGAAACCGACAGTATACGTGCAGGGCCGGAAACAGATCCGCACGTGCGTATAAGAACCGGGCCGTCACCCCTCGCCCCGATCCGTCCCGGATCTGTCGCATTCCCTGATGGAAAAAACCGAAAAGATTCCGAAACGGCTATCCTTGCCGGCCCTTCGCATGATGTCCCTCCTGGACGTCCGGACACATCCACCCCATCACCGAAATTCCGCCGGGATGCCCGCATGCGACAGAAGCACTCCGTAAACACTAGGGACACCAGATTGACGAAGTCAATATGACATCGAAATATATACCGATCACCGAGGCGGGCGGCTGGTCACGCACAGGGATTCGGCGACGGACGGCGATGCCGGACGATGGTTCATGTCGGACAATCCATGGCCAGGCGGCCCAGAAAGACGCGGGAGCGTTACAATAGGCGCAAGCCTCGGAAATTCAAGGCCTTCTATCCGATGGGGCGCCCGCCCTGCGATACGTCGGACCGTCCGGCCCGCGCCGCCTTCCACGCGGCCTCCAGCGCATCGGGCATGGTGTCGTGAAATGCGCTCCATTGCGGTGGGGCGTCGGGCAGGCCGACCGCGGCACGCCAGCGCAGGACCGCATCGGCATCCGCCACTTTCTCGATCCGGACCGCCCAGTCGTCCGGTATCCGCGCCATCAGGCGGGCCAGACGTCTTTCGGGTGTCAGCGGCATCGCATAATTATGGGACACAGCACGGCCCTCCTGCACCCGCAGACTGGCCGATTCAGGAAAGCGGAACAAGACAACTCGGTATGCCCTGTTGCGCCGCGCGTCCCGATTGGCTTCAACCCTGTAACCGACGACCAACCGGAAGGCGCCCCATCTTGTCCCCCTTTCCCGCCCTGCTCCCCGACGAACCCGTCGACAGCGTCGCCCATCTGATCCAGACCGCGCTGACGCCAGTCTTCATGCTGTCGGGCATCGGCACGCTGCTGAACCTGTTCAACACGCGCCTGGCCCGCGTGTCCGACCATATCGAGAAAGCGACCGAAACCCTGGACCAGGCCAACAGCGCCACGCAGCGCCGCCGCCTGCGCCAGCACCTGAAGCACTTGCACCGCCGCACCCTGCTGCTGGACGCCGCCATCCTGCTGGGCGCCATCGGCGGGGCATCGGCCTGCGGCGCCGCCTTCGTCCTGTTCCTGGGCAGCCTGCGGGATTCCGCCGTCGCCTGGTGGCTGGTCCTGATGTTCGGTGTCGCGCTGACGTGCACGGTGGGCGCGCTGGGCATGTTCCTGTGCGACAGCCTGGTGGCGTGGCATGGGCTGCGCATGACGACATCCTGGATGCGGCTGCCCAAGCCGAAAAACTGACCGGCATCACGGGCAGGGGATATTCCCCGGCCCGCCGATACCAGCGAACTTTTTTCGATCACATCGGCGTGTGGTGAAAAATAAATCATTCTGCTTAAAATTAAGTCACTTTCCGGGGCCTCATTTGGTCCTGCACCGGTTATCGCCTAGAATCGCGTCAGGATTCCCTGCGATCTATTCCGTCGACGAACCCAAGTAAACGACCACATGTTCACAGAATGAACAGAATATTCATGTGTCGTTTACTATGCATTTTTCAGCTATCAGACCCCATATTCTTTCCTGTTGCGCAGGCCCGGGATTCGGTGTTGGTTCCCGCCCCAACACCAATCCATAGGATTTTAGATAATGCTTATTCAGGAAATCGGTAACCTTGTCGCCAACTCGATGGGCGTCGCGTCGTTCCTGCCGCTGGTTGCCTTTCTGCCGATCGTCGCCGCCCTGGTGGTCGCCACCGCCGTGTCCGACCGCATCGCCTGACTCCCACGCCGTCCGGCAGGGCCCGGCGCCCTGCCCTACACTGGCAGGACGGGTCGGGCGTTGACCGAACCCTACCAGGGCCTGAGGCCCCGGACCCCCGAGGGCAATGCCCCGAGAAAACCATTCATGACGCGACGTGCCATGACACCACGCCCTACGGCGTGCCGTCCGCCGGATCGACGGCGTAGGCCGACAGCGCCAGGTCCCGTCGCACCACACCCCGTTCGCGCAGGAAGGCCATGAACGCCCGGTAGCGCCGGCCGTTCAGTACTGACGGCTGCTTGCACACGCGCGGCAGGATCGCCGTCCAGGCCGCGCGATTCAACGGCGTGTCCAGTTCGGGATGCTCCTTGATGGCCTGCGCCAGGATTGTGTCGGGGTGGTTCAGCAGGGTGTTCGTCCCCTCCTCCAGCGCCGCCATGAACCGGACGATCCGCGCATCGTGCGCATGGTCGCGCGCCGCGACGAAGATCAGTTCGTCATTCAGGGGCACCCCGTGCTCCTCGGGGTAGAAGGCGACCGGCGAGACGCCCTTCTGCTGCAGGTCAATCAGCTCGTAGGTGCGCGTCGCGCCGATCACGGCATCGACCGAATGCGACATCAGCGCCTGTTCCAGCTGGAAATTCACGTTGACCTGCCGCACGTCGGACAGCGACAGCCCCACCGACCCCAGCATCGTCGCCAGCACGGCGTCGTCCACCCCCGCCATCGAGATCCCGATCGTCCGCCCCTTCAGGTCGGCCAGCGAACGGATACCCGGCGCCGCGATCAGGGTATCGAGCGGCGTGTCGATCAGCGTACCGACCCGCAGCAACGGAATGCCCTGCTCCGCCAGCATGCCCAGTTGCGTCTGGTAGGAAATCGCCAGATCCGCCTGCCCTGCCGCCACCAGCCGCGCCGGCGATCCGGGGTCGGCCGGCGCGATCAGCTTGACCCGCAGCCCGTGGCGACGAAACGCGCCGCCATACTCCGCCGCCAGCAGGGCCGCGTGATCGGCATTGAGAAACCAGTCGAGGATGACCGTCACGGTTTCCGGTGCGCTGTCCGGCGCATCCGCGCGTGCCGCCGGCCCGGCCAGGATCGTGCCCAGGATTGGCACGATCGCAAGCCCCGACAAAGCCTGTTTGAAAATGCGCGCCGGCGGTGATCCGACGCGCGTTTTCTGCGCTCCGTGGCGGGCGGCCGATAAGGCCGCTCCGCTTCGGTGCCCAAAAACATACGCCGGGCGCTTCACTGCGTTCCGCTCTCGCTCCCCAGCCCACATTTTCAAACAGGCTCCAAGCAGGCGCAGCAGCTTTTTCATCATGTCGGCTCCGGTCGATGGAGGGATCAGAACGCGCTGGAACCGGTCAGCATCACCGCAAAGCCGCCGCCGACGTAATAGGTCGGGGCCTCGCCCGCGATCGTCGTGCCGTACCGGCCGGTGGTGTCGCGCGCGTTGAGGGTGGGGTTGGCGACGCCGGACAGATAATGGCTGTCGGTGATGTTGATGAAGTTCAGGCGGAATTCCGGATGACGCGCCACGCCGATCGACGACATCCGGTAGCCCAGCGTCAGGTTTCCGGTCGTATGGTCGGGCATGCGTTCGTCGTTCATGAAGGTCGCATATTGGTGGCCGACATATTTGACGCTGGCCATGCCGAAGAACGTACCGTCGTCATAGGTCAGGCCGACCGCGGCCTGCAGCGACGGGCTGCGCACGGCCGTCTTGCCCTGAGTGGGCAGCACGTCGCCGTCCATCGTCATGTCGTTGTCGATGGTGGCGTGCAGGTACTCGCCGGATACGTACGGGCTGAAATGATGCCAGGGCCGCAACCCGGCTTCGACATCGATGCCACGCGACGTCTGGCCGCCGGCGTTGACGGTCGATCCGATCAGCGACCCGTTATGCGACACCACCGTCTGGATCTGCCGGTTGGTGAAATTGTAATTGAAGAAGGTGACGCTGCCGATCACCCGCTGGCCAGCATAGCGGTAGCCGATTTCCTCGGAAATCGAATATTCGTTGCGTAAATTGGTGTTGGCCGCATTGACCAGCGCCCCGCTGGCGGGGTCGTACGCGTCGTACAGCGAGGATTCCGCCGGGGCACGAAAATTCGTGCTGACGCTGGCGAAAATCTGATGCTGCGGATTGATCTGGAACCGCGCCCCCAGCCTGGGCAGCGGTTCGGCCACGTTCATGGTCGACCGGTATTGCGGGCCCGGCAGGTTGTTGGTGCCGTCGCGCGACAGCATGACCTCCTTGAACCCGGCCTCGATTGTCAGTCGCTGGTCCAGGAACGACATCGTGTCGCCTACGAACAGGGCGCTGACCTGCGAGATCGTGTGGTTGTCGCCGCCCAGAAGCTGCCGCCCGTCGGGCAGCAGGATCGTGCCGTCGGCCGAATCCGCCCAGATATTCCCCGGATGGCCGTTGCTCGGCAGCGGCGAGAAGGGCTGGGTTTCGGTATCGTCCGAATAGTCGTACCAGTACCCCATCGTCAGGCGATGGCGCCCCAGCCGCCAGTCCAGCGCCGAGGTGAAGCCGGTGCGATAGCTGGATTGGGTATAATCCGCCATCACCGTCGCCATGCCGTCCTGCGCGCCGGGAATGGACACGGCATACGGCAGCGCCTCGGTTCCCTGCCGGTTGCCGGTGGTGGACAGCACGGTGCCGCCGGGGGCGTTGCCGTACCCCCACTGGGCATAGGGCGTCACCGACAGGTGCAGCGCGCGCGTCAGCGTGAAGCGCGACGGCGCCGCGACATAGAACAGGCGGTACGGGTCCTGATACAGCCGCCAGTAATCCGTCCCGGCGGCCGCGTTTCCGGGGTCGTAGGTGCTGGCGTAATTGTTCGGGCCGGAGACGCCATAGGCATGCCAGTCGGCCATGCCGATCTGGGGGTAGTTGCTGGTCACTGCGTCGTTCCAGGTGCCCAGCACCGACACGCGGTTGCCATCCCCCCACTCCTTCACCGCCTTGAAGTCGATATGCTGGCGCCGGTCGCGTCCCGAGCCGCGCCAGTTGCTGGTCTCGCCATGGGAATAGGACACGAAGGCGCGGATGCCGCTGTGCCCGATCTCGCCGGTGTCGATCCGGGCGAATGCCCGGTCGGTGTGATACGATCCGTAGGAGGCGTCGACCATCCCGCCGGCGTCGTGCGACGGGTCGCGGAACCGCAGGGACATCAGCCCGCCGGAGGCATTCAGGACCGGGCTGTCCAGGTCGGCCGATCCCTGGGCCAGGGCGATTTCGTCATAATTCTCGTTGTCCGCGAACTGGCCCGGATAGCCGGAATAATAGGCGATGTCGTTCAGCGGCATCCCTTCCAGCACATAGCCGATGGAATCGCCGGACAGGCCGCGCACATTGAGGTTGGTCTGCGCCGCGAACCCCAGCGGGTCGGAGGAACTGACGTTCGCCCCCGGCAGCAGGGCCACCATGTCGAACGCGCTGGCGCTCGGCGCCTGCCGGGCAATGGCGTCCGCCGACAGGGTGCTGACCGACCGCGTGGCGGTCTCGGGCCGGATCAGCCCACCGCCGGGCTGGTTGCCGATCCGCCCGTTGGCGGTGGCGAAGGTGCCGTCGCCCGTCACCACGATCCGTTCGCCGGCGGGACGACGGACCGGCGTGCCCTCCGGCACCGTCCCGGACGATGCGGCCGGGGCAGCAGGGACCGGGGGGGACGCGGCAACGGCCAGGGCGGGAATATGGGACAGGACAAACACGCCCGAGAGCGTGCGCGCATGTCTGCGCATGCGTTTCATGATCTTCTCCCTACGCTGGCATGACCCAGGTCAGGTACAACGGGTTTGATCTCAGCCCGCGTTTGCGGACACCCCGGTTCATCGCGATAGATGATGGAAAGGCGTACGCCGCGTCAAGTTGCCGCGGTCAGACAGACGGCGGCCCTTCTTTTTGCGTGAGCCCCCGAATGCCGTCTTCAAACAGGCCGGCAGCCCCCCATATCCTGGCGATCGGGAGGCACTTTCCTCCCGGCAGGAGGGTCCCATGTTGAGGGGAGTGAGCCGTTACGGGCACGGCAGCACATATCGCGCCCGGTCGTTCAATATCTGGGATTTTGTCGGCGTCCTGGCCCTTGCGGTCGCCTTCGGGTTGTCGACCGCGCTGATTTTCTTCAATGGATGATCGTACGTAGGTCGGGCTTTGCCCGAACCCACCAGGGCCTGAGGCCCCTGGACCCCGATCAGGGATAAAACGACCGGGTTTCCAAAGGGCCATGCCCTTTGGTGGGTCAAGGGCAAAGCCCTTGTCGAAGCAACGTCAGGGGGATGAAGGCGCGAACAGCCCGATATCCAGGCGCTTGCCGGTCGAATAGTTCAGGCCCGCCACGCGGCCGAATTCGACGGCGTCCAGCCCGTTCTGGCGCAGGCGGGCGCGAAAGGCAGGTTCGTCCCTGCGGTCTACCAGCGCCAGGCCGCAGGCCCGGTTGTCCCGCAGCAGGTCGGCCGCCCCGACCGGGCCAACAAGGGCGGTGTTCTGGCCAACCAGGAACACCAGGCTGGGTTCCGAGAACGAGGGCGAGGCCACGACCGTGTCCGGACAGGGACGGTAATCGTCCACCAGCGCCGCCAGACGCGGGCTGAGCCAGATCGTCTGCAATTTCGGGATGACGGTCAGAAACAGGCCGACGTGGATGATCACGGCGGCGGCGATCGCGCTCATGGTCGCGCGCAGTGCGTCACCCCGCAGCAGCAGCCACAGCGCCACCCCCAGCAGCGGCAGGGCGCCGGCGGGCACGATCAGCGCCGCCGGTTCGGTGGCATGTTCCAGCCGCCACAGCAGGACCGGCCCCGCCAGACAGAGCGCCACCCCCAGCACGAACCAGATTGTCCCATAGGCCGCAAGCACGCCCCGCCCCCACCGGCTGGCCGGCCAGGACCAGCGATGCGGCATTGTCATGATTGCGGCGGCCGTCAGCAGGGCGATGGCCGGATAGGTCGGCAGGACGTAATGCGGCAGCTTGGTCGCGATCGCCTCGAACACCAGCCAGTGTGGTACGATCCAGCACAACAGGAACCGCACCGACGGCAGACGCCGGCGGGTCCAGACGAACGGTAACGCCATCGCCGCGAAGATCGAACCCGGCCAGAACGCGACGGCGAACACCGCCAGGTGATAGCCCGGCGGCAGCCCGTGCGCCTGCTGGCCACTGGCGACCTTGCCCAGGAAGTTGGTCCCCACCGCCCGGGAAAAGAAATCGCCGTGGCTGAGGACGCCGATGGCGATGCACCAGGGCAGGACGATCGCCAGCATCAGCGCCCATCCCCAGGCCGGCCGCAGCCGGCGCCACCAGTCCGCCCGCCGTTCCACCAGTGCCAGCGCCAGCGGCGTGCCGAAGCCCGGGATCAGCACCACCGGCCCCTTGAGCATCAGCCCCACCCCCAGCGCCGTCCAGTACAGCAGGGCGGCGGACAGCGGGGTCGGCCGGTCGCGTTCCCGGTCCAGATAGGCGCGCAGCAACCCGGTTTCGGCCAGCAGAACCACCAGCAGCAAGGTGGTGTCGATCGTGGCCATGCGCCCTTCGGCCGTCATCAGCACCGAAACCGCCAGCAGCCCCGCCGCCAGCAGCCCGCTGGCCGGCCCGAACAGCGTGGCCCCGATCCATGCCGTCAGCACGACCGAGCCCGTCACCGCCAGCAGCGAGGGAATGCGATAGGCCCATACCGCCTTCTGCCGCAGCGTGCCGGTGGCGGCCACCGACGCGGCCTCCAGCCAGTAGATCCCGGCGGGTTGCAGGTAGCGCGGCTGGTCCTGGAAGCGGACGTCGATGAAATTGCCGCTGCGCAGCATCTGCGCGCTGGCTTCCATATAGCGGGGTTCGTCGCGGTCCAGCGGCGGCAGGGTGGCCCGGCCGGGCAGGAAGATCAGGAACGCGCACAGCGCGAGCAGCACATAGTGGCGCAAGGTCAGCCGCGTCATCCGGCACGCCTCCTCAGCGTTCGATGACGCGATGGGGCAGCCTCGTGCGGTTGTTCAGCCACATCACGCCCAGAAGGTCCCGGATGCCGACCAGCGCCCGGTTCAGGTTCGTGTATTTGGAATGCCCGTGCAGGCGGTTGCGATGCCGCACGGGCAGGCACAGCAGGGGCACGCCATAACGCCCCATCAGCGAGGGCAGGAAGCGGTGCAGCCCTTCGAACTGCGGCAGCCGCATGAAATCGTCGCGCAGGAACAACTTCAGCGGCGCGCCGGTATCGGGGCAGCCATCGCGCAGCAGGCGCCGGCGCAGGCCGTTGGCAAATCGCGTCGCCATCCTGCGCGACAGCGTGTCGCGCCGGCGCAGCCGCACGCCGACCACCAGGGGCGGCCGCCCGGTCGCGGCCATGGCCAGGGCCAGCATGCCGGCGATTTCGGTGGGGTCGTCCTGGCCGTCGCCGTCGATGGTCGCGATCCAGCGGCCGCGCGCAGCCTCGATGCCGGTGCGCAGGGCCGCGGACTTGCCCAGGCGGCGATCGTGGCACAGCACCCGCAGGCCGGTCAGGATGCCCTGCTGCCGGACCGCCAGCAGGGCGTCCACGGTCCCATCCGTGCTGCCGTCGTCGACGAAGACGAATTCGCAGTCCGGCAGGGCCTTGGAGGCCTCGGCCATTTCGACGCAGACGGGACGGATATTGTCCGCCTCGTTCAGGACCGCCACCACGATGGTGAGAGCAGGGTCCGGACGGGCGGAGGACGCGGGCGCGGTCAGAAACTGCGGCCCGTCAGGCGGCGTGACGGGTCAGGGCCGACGGCAGGTCGGCAATGGCCCGGTCAATGATCGTCTGGCCGGCCTCGGCGGGCAGAGCGGCGGCCAGAGCGTCGCGCGTCGCCTGCATGGCGACGTCGATCGCCGCCAGCCGGACCTCGCGCACCGCGCTGCGTTCGGATGCCGTGATCCGGTCGCGGGCCATCTGTTCGCGTCGGCGGGCGACGGCCTCGGCTTCCTTGCGGGCTTCCTCGGCGATGCGCGCCGCCTCGGCCAGCGAATGCTCGACCAGGGCGCGGGCCTCGGCCAGGGCCAGTTCGCGCTCGCGCGTGGCGTCCTCGAGCATCTGCTCGGCTTCGCGGCGCAGGCGCGCGGCTTCGTCCAGATCGGCGCGGATGCGCGCCGCCCGGCCGTCCAGCGCATTGACCAGCGGCGTCCAGACCTTCTTCCCGAACAGGACGAAGAACAGAACGAATGCGACGGCCGACCAGAAACGGGGTTCGTGCAGCATGGTCTTGGACCTGTTCCTATTACGCCCCGGTCAGAAACCGTGGGCCGTCGCGGCGTCGTTCACCCGGCTGGCGAGCACGTCGCCCGGAACCGAAGCACCCGACACCTGATGAACCAGAGCCTGCGCCGTCTCGTCGGCGATCTGACGCAGGGACCCCAGGGCCTGGGCCCGGGCCGCGGCGACGCGCGCCTCGGCCTGGCGGATATCCTCCGCCAGACGGGCGTTCATCTCCTGCGTCTGGCGCAGGGCGGCCAGGCGGGCGTCCTCGACCACCTTCTCGACGTTGGCCTGCGCCTCGGCCATCGCCGAACGACGGGCCTGGTGCAGGTCATTGACCGCGGTGTCGGCATGAGCCTTGGCGCGGTGGGCGATATCCAGATCGTTCTCGATCGTCAGGCGACGGGTGGCAAGAACCTTCTCGACTTTCGGCAGCGCCGAACGGCTGAGAAGCAGATACAGCACCAGAAAGATGACGCCGCCCCAGATCACCTGGCCGGTGACGAGGGGGTTGGCGAAGTCAAGCTGCGGCATGCCCACGGCGCGCGCGCCCGGCGCGGCCATGGCCATCAGCGGCAGGGCCAGCGCGGACGACGTCACAAACGACGCCGCCTTTCGGGTGATCGACACCGCGGAACGTGCCACGTCGGCCTCCGATGCTCAGACGAACAGGATCAGGAAGGCGATCAGCAGGGCATACAGGGCCACGGCTTCCGTCAGGGCGAAGCCGAGCATGCCCAGGCCGAACACGTGCGGACGCGCGGCGGGGTTGCGGGCGATGCTGCTGACCAGCGTGGAGAAGATGTTACCCAGGCCGATGCCGACGCCGGCGAGGGCGATAACGGCGATACCGGCACCAATTTCCCGGGCTGCAGCGATGTCCATAGCGAGGCTTTCCTTGTTTGTTCAGGCGTTCAGGTGAGGCTGGGGATAGGTCGCGATCAGTGTGCGACCGCCTCCCGCAGGTAGATGCAGGTGAGGATCGCGAACACGTAGGCCTGGAGCGCACCCACCAGCAATTCGAGCGCCATCAGCGCGATATTGATGGCCACCGGTCCGACGGCGAGCACGTCGCCGACCAGCCCGAGCCCGGCCAGCATGATCGTGAAGGCGGCGAACATCTCCAGCATCACATGGCCTGCCACCATGTTGGCGAACAGTCGGATCGACAGGCTGACGGGACGGGAGAGGAACGAGAGGATCTCGATCGGCACCAGCAGCGGCGCCAGGGCGACCGGCGCGCCGGCAGGCATGAAATGCGCGAAGAATTTCGCGCCCTGCGCCTTGAGCGAGACGATGACCGAGAGGACGAACACCAGCAGCGCAAGCGCGAGCGTGACGGCGACATGGCTGGTGAACGCGAAGGAAAAGGGCAGCAGGCCGAGATAATTGCCGGCCAGGATGAAGAAGAACAGGGTAAAGACGAACGGGAAGAAGGCGCGGCCTTCCGGGCCGATCGTGTCCACGGCCATGTTGTAGATGAAATCGTAGCAGATTTCCGCCGCGGCCTGCAGACGGCCCGGCACGACGGCGGCGGGACGCATGCCGACATACAGGAACGCCAGCACCAGGATGGATGCGACGATCATCATGACCGGCGACTGGCTGAAGTGCAGCGACTGCCCAAGCCCACCCAGCATGGGGTGGAGTTCGAACTGACCGAGTGCGTCGATGGTGGATCCGGCCGCCAACTTCGTCTTCCCTATACCGTTCCGGCCCCTGTCACGGGCCCGGCTTGTCCCCCGGCGTGTCGATGGTCCTGACCAGACGCCAGACATTCAGCACGCCCGCAGCGCCGCCTAGGAACGTGAACAGGATCAGGAACGCCGGGCGCGAGCCCAGCCATCGGTCCAATCCCCATCCGATCGCGACACCGACCACCAGGGCCGATACCATCTCGGTGCCGGCCCGAAGGACAACCCCGAGGTCGGACATGTCGCCCCCCGCCGCCTTCGGCTGCGTCGCCCGGTCCGGCTTCTGCCGGTCCATGGCCTGTCGCAACCTGCGGTCGAAGGACTCCTGGGAGTCGTCCGGATCCTTACCCAAATTTCACACCTCCAGGCGGGTGCAGGCGCTAGCTAACGAGGTGGCAATAAGCTGTCAAGCAAACGCTGGCGTTTCCTGCCGAGGAAAACAGCCATCTTTCCCAATGAGGCAGCCCCGCTTCCCCTGTTGGCACGGACCGGGCGACCGACCGGACGGCCGATCCACGTTCACGGCCCGCCCTTTGACATGCGGATATTACAGACCTGACACGCAATTGGCGCATATAATATCCTCCGCCAACCGCAATGTTACAGCCGGCGGGATGGGTCGGGCAATCACGGCCGGGACGTGGCGCCCGGGATTTCGTCATACGCGGCGCTGCCGGGAAAGGCGCCGGCCATCGGCGCGTCGGCCGGCGCGACGCGGATGGTCTGGCCGGGCGCGGGTCCGATGTCGCGCGCGTCGATCGCCCGCCCCAGCGCGCCCGTGCTGCCATTGCCCACGGCATGCAGCGTGCGCCCCGGCTGCAGCCACGCCGCCAGGCGCGTGGCCTCGGCCGGCGTCAGATACACGACGCTGTAATCCTGCATCACCGCCCCGATCAGCTGGCCATGCAGGGAATAAAGGGGCGACCGCACCGTGCCGGTCACCACGATATCCGGCCCGCTGGTCGGCGTGGGCAGCCGCATCGAGGTCGCCCCCGCGTCCTCGACCCGCCGGCCGCGCGGGCTGGTCACCGCATAGGCGCGGACGATCGGCAGGTCGCGGCCCTTCAGCCCGCTGACGGAAATCCGGTCGCCCGGCTTCACGATGCTGGCGATGGCAAGGCCCAGTTCGTGCGAGCACAGGACCTGGGTTCCATCAGTCAGCATCAGCCCGTCGACATCCCCTGCCGGCGTCGGCAGGTACTGGGCGACGACGCCTGTCGTCACCGGCAGCGGCGCGAAATCATAGGCCGATATCGGATGGCTTTCCTGGGCCGTCATCGGCGCGACCGGCGCGGCCGCCCTGGCGAATGCCCCGGCGGACACGAACAGCCCGGCGGCCGCCAGAAGGCAGGAGGCGGGAAGGAGGAGGAAACGCCGGGAAGTGTCCATGCCAGTGCTCGTCTCTGTCGTCTTGCATCCGTCCCGGTGCGGCGGACGCGGCACGGGCGGGACAGTGAAATGGATCCCGTCCCGCCCCGCAATCCCCGCCGCCGGGGGATCAGTGCCGGAAGTGACGCATACCTGTGAACACCATGGCGATGCCCGCGCGGTCGGCCGCGGCGATGACCTCGTCGTCGCGGATCGATCCGCCGGGCTGAATCACGGCGGTGGCGCCGGCCGCGATGGCGGCTTCCAGCCCGTCGGCGAAGGGGAAGAACGCATCGGAGGCCACCACGCTGCCCGTCGTCAGCGGCTGGTCCAGGCCGGCAGCCTTCGCGGCCTCGGCGCCCTTGACCGCGGCGATGCGCGCGGAGTCCACGCGGCTCATCTGTCCGGCGCCAATGCCGGCGGTCGCCTGCCCCTTGGCGTAGACGATGGCGTTCGACTTCACATGCTTGCCGACGCGGAAGGCGAAGATCAGGTCCGCCATCTCGGCCTCGGTCGGCGCGCGGGCCGTCACGATCTTCAGGTCGGCGGGTGCGATCCGGCCGTTGTCGCGCGTCTGGGCCAGGAAGCCGCCGGCGACCGAGCGGATGGTGACGCCGCCTTCGGCCGGGTCGGGCATCGCGCCCGTCAGCAGCAGGCGCAGGTTCTTCTTCTTCGCCAGGATGGCGCGGGCCTCGTCGGTCGCGTCGGGGGCCACGATGACCTCGGTGAAGATGGCGGCGATGCGCGACGCGGCTTCGGCATCCAGGGTGCGGTTCAAGGCCACGATCCCGCCGAAGGCCGAAACCGGGTCGCAGCGCAGCGCGAGGTCCCATGCCGCCGCCAGCGTGTCGGCCGTGGCGACGCCGCAGGGGTTGGCATGCTTGACGATGACCACCGCCGGGCCGTCGAACTCCGCCACGGCCTCGAACGCCGCGTCGGTGTCGTTCAGGTTGTTGTAGGACAGGGACTTGCCCTGCACCTGGCGGGCGGTGGCGACGCCGGGGCGCGTGCTGCCGTCGGCATAGAAGGCGGCGTGCTGATGCGGGTTCTCGCCATAGCGCAGGCTTTCGCGGCGCAGGCCCGCCACGGTCAACCGATCGGGCAGCACGTCGCCGCGCTGGGCCGCGAACCAGGTGGCGATGGCGGAATCATACGCGGCGGTGCGGGCATAGGCCGCCCCCGCCAGCGCGCGCCGCGCCGCCAGCGTCGTGCCGCCGGCGGCCAGCGCGTCGATGATCGCCGGATACTGGGCCGGATCGGTCAGCACGGCGACATGGTCATGGTTCTTGGCCGCCGCGCGGATCAGGGCCGGCCCGCCGATATCGATATTCTCGATGCAGTCCTCGGGGCCGGCGCCCGAGGTCACCGTCGCCTCGAACGGGTACAGATTCACCGCGACGAGGTCGATCGGCGCAATGCCGTGCGCCTGCATCTGCGCCAGATGCGCGGGCAGGTCGCGGCGGCCGAGGATGCCGCCATGGATCTGCGGCACCAGCGTCTTGACGCGGCCGTCGAGGATTTCGGGGAAGCCGGTGTGGTCCGACACCTCGGTCACCGGCAAGCCGGCCTCGCGCAGCGCCTTGGCCGACCCGCCGGTCGACAGGATTTCCGCCCCATGGGCGACAAGGGCGCGGGCAAGATCGAGCAGTCCCGTCTTGTCGGAGACGGAAATCAGGGCGCGCCGGACCGGCACGGGCGTCTGGGTCATCGGGGGCGACCTTTCACGAGGGGGTGCAAAGCCCGCGTCCCTTATCCAACCCGGATCGCAGGGGCAATCGTCCAGTGCAAGATTCAGGCGCAGGCGGGGCCTGCCCGGTCATGGTCCCGTGTCGGCATGGTTCGATATCGCAACACTATGTATCCCAAAAGACACACCCCCTGGAAATGGGTTGAAACGTGTATTTAAAAAATTCACGATCGTATGGAGCGATGATACAAGTCACTAATCTTAATGGTGGTATTTTTTATATCAACATTATCTTTTGGTGAATTATGGAGACGCCCCTTGCCCTCACTCGTTGCACCAACCACGAATCCCGCCCGTATCGGCAAGGCGATATCCGTTCTGAATGGCAGCTTCCGGTGCACGCTGCTTGCCGCCTCCATTCTGTCGTTCGAGCCGATGATGCAGGCAAGGGCTGCCCCCACGCCTGACACGACACCCGGGCCCGCACATGCACGGACGGTGAATGCGCCTGTGCGCACGTCCGGCCGACCCGTTCAGGCGGCCGATGCCGGCGAGACCATTATCGTGACCGGCACGCGCGAGATAGGAAAAAAGGCGCGGGACAGCGTGGCGCCGATCGACATCGTTTCAGCGAAGCAGATTTCCGAGACGGGGCAGCCGAATCTTCGTCAGGCGCTCGGCCTGCTGCTGCCGTCCCTTACGCTTCCCACCGGCGGATTCGACACCGGCGCCCTGACATCGGCCTTCAGTCTGCGCGGGCTGAGCCCCAACGAGACCCTTGTCCTGGTGGACGGCAAGCGGCGCCACACCACGGCGAATCTCTATGCCGACGGCGGGCCGCAACAGGGCACGACCCCTGTTGATATCGACATGATTCCCCTTGCGGCCATCGATCACGTGGAAGTCCTGCGCGACGGAGCCTCGGCCCAGTATGGGTCGGACGCCGTCGCCGGCGTGGTGAACGTCATTCTCAAGAAGCAGAATCATGGCTTCAATGCCCAGTCGATCAGCGGCATCACCGCGGCGAAGGACGGCTTCCAGCAGGGTGTCTATCTTGATGGCGGCGCGAAGCTCGGCGCACGCGGATTCATGCATGTCAGCGGCGACTTCGTTCACCAGGATCACACCTACCGCAGCGCACCCGATCTCAGGACGGGGACGAAAATCAACAAACTTCAGGGCCAGCCGGAGCAGACGCGCGAAAGCGTGGCGATCAAGGCAGGCTATAATCTGACCGACGATATCCAGGCTTACGCACTCGCGACTTATGCCCACCGGCATGCGGAAGCGTATCAGAACTATCGCCTGCCCGGCTCTCTGACCAATTACCCCGCGTACGCGGCGATTTATCCCAGGGGTTACTCGCCTCTCGAGACGATCGACGAGAACGACTGGGAGGTCACGGCGGGGGTAAAGGGCATTCTTCTTGGCTGGAACTGGGATCTTTCATCGGTCTATGGACGCGACTATGACGCCATCGGCCTCAAGGACTCGGCAAATTTCGCTGTCGCACGCGACACCGGCCGCACGCCGACAACCATTCAGGCGCAGGGCTTCAACGACGCGCAGTGGAGCAACACCTTCGACCTGAGCAGGGCGTTTCATGTATCGGGCTGGCCGCATAGCATCAACGTGGCCGGCGGCGCGACATATCGCTACGAAAGCTATTCGGTCGGCACGGGTTCTCCCGATTCGACCTATGGCAGCGGTTCCGACGCCCTGGCGGGAACCAACCCGGGCAACGCCGGAAATTACAACCGGGATGTGGTTGGCGGCTATATCGATGTCGCCACGCATCTTCTGAAAAACTGGCAACTGGATCTCGCGGGCCGGTACGAGCATTATACCGATGTCGGCGATACGGAAACGGGCAAGGTCTCCACCCGTTACGATGCCTTCAAATGGCTTGCTTTCCGCGCCACCCTCTCGAACGGTTTCCATGCGCCCACGCTGGCGCAGGAGCATTACAGTTCGCTGACCATCTCGCCCACGGCGGCGCGCGGGCTGATTGCCGCGAATTCGCCCGGCGCCCTGGCCAATGGCGCCGCGCAGCTGAAGCCCGAGCGGTCCACGAACGCCACGGGCGGCATCATCATCGAGCCCGTGAAAAACCTGCATGTGACCGTCGACGTCTATCAGATCAATCTGCGGGACCAGATCCTGCCGGGCGGCAATATCATCGGCAATCCGGCGCGTTCCGCTCTTGCCCTGAACGGCTTCACCTTGCCCGATGGATCGGACAACTGGGCGGACGCCTCTCTTTCGGCCAACTGGTTTGCGAACGTGGCCAGCACGCGCACGCAGGGGCTGGACCTGACCGCCACTTACCCGACCCGACTGGGCAATGTCGGCACGATCAACTGGGATGTCGCCATCAATCTGAACCGCACCCGCCTTTCGCATCAGGCGGACGGTACGACTGGGCGGCCCCTTCTGTCGGCCCAGAGCATCGCATATCTGACGACGGCCTATCCGCGCAGCAAGATCATATTCGGCGGACGTTTCACGAACGGGGCGTGGACGGTCGGCGTGCACGAGATCCGTTACGGCCAGACCACGTCCGAACTGACCTATTATACCGGAGCGGCCAATACGGGCGCCCTGTCCAATTCGGTCTTCCTTCCGTTCCGGAACACGCCCAAATTCATCACGAACCTGGACATCACCTACCGTGCCAACCGGAACTGGTCGTTCACGCTTGGGGCGGACAATATCTTTGATGCGCGGCCCAGCAGGGTACCGGACAAGAACCGCTATCTCGGCGTTCCGCAGTATTACATGAGCACTTCGCAGCTCGACATGAATGGCGGATATTATTATCTGCGCGCGAACCTTACCCTGTAAGCACGACCTTCCGACCCGCCAAAGGCCCCGCGCCTTTGGAAATATCCCCCATCGGGGTCCAGGGCCTCAGGCCCTGGTGGGTTCGGCCAAAGCCCGACCTGGTATTCCTACGAATACACACAGGCCCGCATGGCGTCCGCCATTCCCGCGTTACGCGCCAGGACCACCCCGTCCAGACGGGCGACCTCGCGCACCGACAGGCTGCTGGTCAGGAACACGCCGTCGGCCTGGCGCAGATCGTCCAGTTCCAGCGGGGCCTCGTCCAGCATCCCCGCCGCCAGCAGGACCGCACGTGCAATGCCCGGCAGCGCGCCCTCGGCCACCGGCGGCGTCACCAGCCGGCCCTGGCGGTGGATGACGACGGTGCTGGCCGAGGCCTCGGCCACCCGGCCGGCCAGGTTCAGCATCAGCGCCTCGTCGCCGCCCTGCCGGGCGGCTTCCAGCCGCGCCAGGATGTTGGGAAGGTAGTTCAGGCTCTTGATCCGCGAGAGCGGCGAGGCCTCGTCCCGCCGGATCTGTGTGCTGACGATCATGTGCGCGGGCGGCGGCGGGGTGGCGGGCGGCAGGGCGGGCGTGACCAGCAGGGTCGGCGACGGCTGGGCCGGGGGCATGACCCCGCGCGGGCCGCAACCGCGCGTCAGCGTCAGGCGCAGCGATCCGTCCGTCATGTCGTTGCGCCGTACCACCTGGCGCAGCGCGTCTTCGACCCGGTCCAGGTCCGGCCTGGGGAACATCAGCACTTCCGCCCCCTGGCACAGCCGGTCCAGATGCCGGGCGACATGGGCGATACGGCCGTGGGCCACGCGCATCGTCTCGAACACGCCGTCGCCCAGGGTCAGGCCGCGATCACCTGGGTCGATGCGCGCTGCATCGGCCGCCACCAGCCCGTCATTCAGCCACAGCCACCTCATGATCCGGCCGTCCCGTCGAACAGAGACAGCAGCGGCGCGATCTTCAGGCACATTTCAGCATATTCCCGATCCGGATCGGACAGGATGGTGATCCCGCCCCCCGCCGCGGCCTCGATCCCGTGCGGGGTCGTCGCCAGCGCGCGGATGATGACCGAACTGTCCATCGCGCCGTCGGTTCCGATGCGAAAGACCGCCCCACAATAGGCGTGCCGGGCCGAGGCTTCCAGCGTGTCGATGATCCGCATCGCCTGCTGCTTGGGCGCGCCCGTGACCGAGCCCGGCGGCAGGGTGGCGCGCAGCAGGTCGAAGGCATCCCGCCCCGGGGCCAGGACCGCCCGCACCTCGGACACCAGGTGATGGACATGGGCGAAGCGTTCGACCGCCAGCAGTTCGGGGACATGGACGCTGCCGATCCGCGCCACCCGGCCCAGATCGTTGCGCATCAGATCCACGATCATCACATTTTCGGCCCGTTCCTTGTCGTCCGCCGCCAGTTCGGCGCGCAGGGCCGCGTCCTCGTCGGCGGTGGCGCCGCGCGGGCGGGTGCCCTTGATCGGCCGCGTCCGCAGGGTGCCGTCCGCCCCCAGATGCACGAACCGTTCGGGCGACGCCGACAGCAGGCCGAAGCCCGGCCCACAGGCCAGCCACGCCCCGAACGGCGCGGGCGAGGCGCGGCGCAGCGCGCGATAGATGTCGATATCCGCCAGGCCGCCGGGACGGACGGCGCGCATGCGCCCGGTGATGTTGACCTGGAAGATGTCGCCGGCGGCGATCCGTTCCACCGCGCGGGCCACCGCCGCGACGTAGTGGTCGGGCGTCTGGTCGGGCACGAAGCGCAGGTGCGGCAGGGGGGCGGGCGGCGGCGCGGTCGCGATCGCCTGCCACTCCGCCATGGTGCGGGCGAAGAGGGGGCCGGGTTCGGCACGAATGCTCGCCAGATGCACCCGCCGCGCCATGCGGTCGAACAGCAGGGCATGATCGTAATAGCCCGCCGCCAGATCCGGACAGGCCGGATCCGGGGCATGGCGGGTCGCCACCCCTTCCAGGCGCTGCCCCACCGCGTAGCCCGCGAAGCCGATCAGGCCGCTGGCGAACGGCCAGTCGCCGGCCGGGATGCGCGGCGGCAGCAGGCCGCGCAGGACCGCCAGCGGGTCGATGTCTTCCCCCGCCCCCTGGCCCGCGACCGGCACGCCGTCCAGGCGGCAGACCCCGCCGCGCCAATCGACCACATGGATCGGCCGGCGGCACAGGATGGTCCAGCGTGCGCGCGGGCCGACCTCTCCACCGCTGTCCAGGCAGGCCAGCCACGGTTCGTCCCGCCAGGACCACAGCACATCGTCCGGATCCCGCCAGGGCAGTTCGACCGCACGGACTGTCATCACCATCGGGGCGATGATCGGGCTTTGCCCGAACCCACCAGGGCCCCCTGGCCGGACGCCAACCACGCCCCGGACATCATTCGCCGGCGGCGAAGGCGTCGATCAGGGCGGTCACTTCATCGACGCCCGACACCTGCATCACGCGATGGGCCAGGCGCCGGCAATCCTCGAACGACAGGGCGCGCACCACCCGCTTGACGCGCGGCACCGCCGAGGCGGTCATCGAGAACGACCGCAGGCCCAGCCCGATCAGCAGCGGCACCACCCGGGGGTCGCCCGCGATCTCGCCACAGACCGAGATCGGCCGATACTGGCGCAGCGCAGCCTCGGTCACCGTCTGGATCAGGCGCAGCACGGCGGGATGCAGCGGGTGATACAGCGACGCGACCTCGGCCGAGGCCCGGTCCACCGCCAGGGTGTACATCGTCAGATCGTTGGTGCCGATGGCCAGGAACTCGGCCTCCTGCGCCAGGGCGTCGCCCATGATCGCGGCAGCCGGCGTTTCCGCCATGATGCCCAGCGGCGGCAGGGTGTCGCCCAGCTTCACGCCCCGGCGGCGCAGGCGGCGGGCGACGCGATGATAGATCTCGCGCGCCTCGCGGATTTCGTGCGCCGAGGTCACCATCGGCAGCATGACGCGAACCGGGCCGGCCGCCGACGCCCTGAGAATGGCGGCGAACTGCGTTTCGAGGATCGCGGGATGGCGCAGCAGCAGGCGCAGCCCCCTTACCCCCAGCGCGGGGTTGAGATTGTCGCCCGCGTCCGCCAGGCCCGCGCGGGTCAGGGCCTCGCTCTGCTTCTCGCCGCCCCAGTCGACGACGCGGATGGTGGTGGTATCGCCGGCCATCGCCGCGATCACTTCGGTATAGACCGCTTCCTGTCCGTCCTCGTCGGGCATCGTCTGGGCGTTGATGAACAGGAATTCGGTGCGCAGCAGCCCGATGCCCGACGCACCGGACTGCGCGATCAGCGGCAGTTCGGCGGGCAGTTCCAGGTTGGCCTGCAATTGCAGCTTTTCGCCGCTGGACAGTTTGGCCGGCAGGCGGCGCAGACGGCCCAGCGCCTGGCGTTCGCGCGCGTAGTCGGCCACGCCGCGACGGGCGGCCGCCAGCGTGTCCTCGCCGGGGTCGATCACCACCGTGCCGGCGCTGCCGTCGACCACGATGGTGGCGCCGTCGCGCACCCGCGCCATCAGCCCGTGGACGGCCAGCACGGCGGGAATGCCCAGCGCGCGCAGCATGATCGCGGTATGGTCGGTCGACCCGCCCTCTTCGGTCACCACCGCGACGATGCGCGACGGGTCGATCAGGGCGGCGTCGGAGGGGCGCAGCTGTTCGGTCACCAGCACCGCGCCCACGGGCAGCGCGTTGAACGAACGGAAAGGCATCTGGCCCAGATTGCGGACCAGCCGGCGCCCGATCTCGCGGAATTCGCCGGCGCGGCGCTGGGCGGCGGCGGCGTCCTCGCCGGCCGGCGCCGGGCGACCGGGCCCGCCCAGCATGGCCTGCGCCAGGGCCTCGGCCTCCTGCCGGACGGCGGCCTCGGCCAGCAGCCCGTCCTGGGCGATACGCTGCCGGATGCCGCGTTGCAGCCGCGACGGGCCCAGCATCCGGCGATAGACCTCCAGCAGCGACCCGATTTCGAGCTTGCTGTCCTCGGGCAGCAGGGCCAGCCGGTCGCGCAGGCGTTCGACCTGCCGGATCGACCGTTCGATCGCCTCGGTCAGGCGGGCCTGTTCGTGGGCGGGGTCGTCGGCGCGCGCGGCCTCGTCGATATCGGGCGCGGGGCCTTCGACGGCCATCGCCGTGGGGCCGATGGCGACCCCATGCGCGGTCGCGTCCCCTTCCAGCCGGTATTCCGCCAGCACCCGGGTCCCACGGTCGGCGGCACGCGCGCGCCGGCCGCGTCCTTCGGCGGGGACGGCGCCCGAAACGCCGCTGGACATGCCGTCAGTCGTCTTCATGGAAGCCGGCCTCGACCAGGGCCACAAGGGCCTCGACCGCCGCATGGGCATCCCATCCCGTGGCCAGCAGCATGATCGATTCCCCCCGTCCCGCGCCCAGCATCATCAGCCCCATGATCGAACGGGCCGAGACGCTCTGGTCGGCGCGCGCGACCTCGACATTCGCGTCGAACTGCTCGGCCACCGTGACCAGCTTCGCCGCCGCGCGCGCATGCAGGCCACGGCGATTGACCATGGTCACGGTGACGGACAGAACTTCGGGGTCCTGGGGATCAAGCCCGGCCGTGGACATGCCCGGATCAGCCGGCGGCGACCCGCCGCGGCGCGGCGCGGTACGCCACCTGGGGCGGCACCTCTGCCGGGCGGTCGCCATACAGGCAGCTGCGCGCGCCGCCCAGGCACTGCGGCGGCAGATGCGAGGCGGTGGAGATGTATTTGCGCCCCGCGCCTTCGGCCAGGTCCGCGCATTCGGCCAGCGTATGGCCGTTGCGGATCTGCGCCAGCTTCACCAGCATCGGCACGTTGACGCCGGCCAGAACCTCGACCCGTCCGTCTTCCAGGGTGGAAATCGCCAGGTTGGACGGCGTGCTGCCGAACATGTCGGTCAGCAACAGGACGCCGTCGCCAGTATCGACGCCGGCGATCGCCGCCTGCAGATCCCCGCGACGCAGCACGGGGTCGTCCTCGGCCTCGATATTCAAGGTGGACAACTGGCGCTGGGGCCCCACCACGTGTTCCATCGCGCGTTTCAGGGTTTCCCCCAACTCGCCATGGGTGACGAGAACCATACCGATCATGAAGAATATCGTCCTTCCACGACGTCCGTCGCGTATTCCTTCGGCCGGCTGGCCCATCGCCAGCTGCAGCGTCCCTGTCGGGCGAGCTCGCGGTGCATGACGATGACCGGCCATGCCCCCCGCCCATCCGCCATAGCCGATTGCACATCGGGCGGGCCAGAGGCCTTTTCAATATGGGGGGCAGATTCCGTTCTGTCACGCTCGGCAAGCCGTCCGGCCAGGGCTTCGACCAGCGTCACCGACCGGTGCCGCCCGCCCGAGCAGCCGATGGCGATGGTGGCGTATTTCTTGCCCTCGCGCACGAAGCGCGGCAGCACCAGGTCCAGCATTCCGTCGATCTGGTCCAGGAAGCGCAGATAATCGGGATCGGCGCCGACATAGGCCGCGACCGGGGCGTCCAGCCCCGTCAGGCTGGACAGGGCGGGGTCGTAGTACGGATTGCGCAGGAAGCGGGCGTCGAAGACCATGTCGGCCTCGCGCGGCAGGCCGGCGGGAAAGGCGAAGGACATCAGGGCGACGGTCAGGCCCTCGGCCATGCGGCCGCCCCACTGGCCGAAGCGCGTTTCGACGATCTGCCGCAGTTCCGGCGGCGGCAGGTCCGAGGTGTCGATCACCACGTCCGCCGCCGCCCGCAGCCGGGCGGTCAGCGCGATCTCGGCCTCGATGCCTTCCTTGACCGTGCCGCGCATCGCCAGCGGATGGCGGCGTCGCGTCGCGGTATAGCGGCGCAGCAGCACGCTTTCCTCGGCGGTCGCATAGATCAGTTCGGCCTGCAATTCCGGATTGACGCGCAGCCGCGCCAGCGCCGCCAGTACCGCCGTGGCGTCGAACCCCCGGGTGCGGGAATCCACGCCGATGGCCACCGGCTGTTCCGCACGGGTCACGATCTCGTCCAGCATGCCCAGCGGCGGGTTGTCGATCACCTCGTGGCCCAGATCCTCGAGGATGCGCAGAATCGAGGATTTTCCGGCCCCGGACAGGCCGGTGACCAGCAGGATGCGACGTGGCGCCGGCACTCCGTCATGTGAAGAATCCGTCACGGGAAATCCTGGCTGGACAACGGGCCGAACCGTTCGGAAACCGCGAACGGTCGTCGCGCCGCACATGGATAGGCAGTCGACGCCCCTGCATCTGACACCGAACGGGCGGGCAAGGAAAGAACCGCACGCATCACATCTGCTCGGACGTTAACATTTTGCAACGCCCATCCAGGCAGTCAAGGGCCAGATTGACCCGTGCCACGGCCGACGGCAAAGCGGGATCGATCCGGATTTCCGGCAGGCCCGTCACCCCGTCCTGTCCGGGCACCGGCAGGCGGTCGGGCCATTGCCCCGGCCCGACCAGGCGCACCATCAGCACGGCGCGCGCGCGGGCCAGGAACGGCATCCGCGCGATCCCCATGCCGCGGACTTCGATCAGCCCCGCCAGACGCGCCGGGGCCGAGGCCCACCCGTCCAGAAAATCGACCCGGTCGTCGGCGACCAGATCGTAGCCGGCATCCACCAGCCGCAGCAGCAGGTCCGATTTCCCCGCCCCCGACGGCCCCGTCAGCAGGACGCCTTCCCCGCCGCGCGCGGCGCAGCTTGCATGAAGCTGCACGCCGCCCAGACCGCCCCGATCCATTTTCACCCTCCCCGCTTGTCCCGACATGCGGACGACCGACATGATCATTGCCGTTATGGCCGCAGGGGCACAGGCTGGACCGGAAGCGCATTTCAGCGGTTGAAATTCATCGGAAACGGAATATGACGATTCCGTTATTTTTGCGATAGGCAAAGGAGCGTCCGCACGACATGACGGGACAGGACATCCATGTTCACCATCTGACGGGGATCGACCGGGCAACCGGCCAGGCCGGCCCCGGCCTGGTCGAGCAATGCCGCCTGGCCCTGGACCACGGCGCGGCGGTCCTGGCGCGGAGCGGCCATGCCATGCAGGACGTGACGCGGGTTGTCTTTCTGCTGAACAACACCGATGGCTTCGCCGCCTGCTTTCCCCACCTGCGCGAAGCGTTCGGAGCGGGCCGCCCGGCCACGACCCTGCGCCTGGTCCCCGGTTTCGACGATCCCGAGGTCCTGATCGAGATCGAACTGGTGGTGGGACAGCCCGACGCCTGAGGCCCGCTGTTCCCCTATCGGCGCTGTTGCAGGATGCAGGCCAGGGTGAACAGCCGGCGCGCGGTTTCGGCATCCATTTCGATCTTGCCCCGCAGACGAGCGATCATCAGTTCGGCGCCGTCATTATGCAGGCCGCGCCGCCCCATATCTATGGCGCGGACCCGCATCGTGTTGCCCTCGGTCACCGCTTCGTCGAAACTGTCGACCAGCAGGATGTAATCCTTGATCAGCCGCCGGAACGGCATCAGCGAGACCCGATAGATCCGCAACGGCCGGTCGTCGTCGGCGTGACGCAGGTCGAAGATCAGCCCGTTGGTCTGGACCGACAGATGCAGGTTGAACGGCCCGGTCAGCCCCTCGGGCATGAAACGGGCCGTCTGCCGCAGGTCGGCGATCGCCTGGTCGACCTCGTGCCGCCGGGTCTGGCTGGCCAGTTGCCCGTCATCCAGGTCGTCGAGGATGACATGGGCCAGGGTTCCCGGCCCCGCGTCAGGCCCCGTGTCAGGCGATGAATGCACCGAAAACCCTTCCTGTGGTCCCAGGCCCCGACACGCCCCGGGGCCGGGAACCGCACCGGGGCGTCCTCATGCTACACGACCGGGGTCAGCAGCGACTCCCCGGCGAACCAGGCCGCAAGGTTGCGCACGACCAGGTCGCCCATGGCCAGGCGCGTCTCCACCGTGGCACTGGCGCGATGGGGCTGCAACACGACATTGTCCATCGTCTTCAACGCGTCGGGCACATGCGGTTCGTGCTGGAACACGTCCAGCCCGGCGCCACCCAGCGTACCGGCCTGCAGGGCGGCGACCAGCGCGTCCTCGTCAACCACGCTGCCGCGCGCCACGTTGATCAGCACGCCCTCGGGGCCCACGGCTTCCAGCACCGCCTGGTTGACGATGTTGCGCGATTGCGCGCCGCCGGACGCCGCGACGACAAGGATATCGCTGGCGCGCGCCAGTTCGACCAGGTCGGCATGGTAGGTGTAGCCGGTCTCGGGGAATTCGCGGATGTCGTGATAGGCGATGGGCATGCCGAATGCCTGGCCCCGGGCTGCGATCGCGCGGCCGACCTGGCCCAGGCCCAGGATCCCCATCTTCTGTCCCGTGACGGTGTGGCCCAGCGCCAGCGGCGCCGTACCCCACGACCCGGCCCGGACATAGCGGTCGCCGACCGCCAGCCCACGGCAGGTCGCCAGGATCAGGCCCAGGGCCATGTCGGCGACATCGGCGGTCAGCACGCCGGGCGTCGTCGTTACACGGATGCCGCGTTCACGCGCCACGTTCAGGTCCACCGCGTCGGTACCGATGCCGTTGATCGCCACGATCCCCAGTTCCGGCAATGCCGCCATCACGTCGGGCGGCACGCCCACGCCCCCGCCCGTCGCAATCCCGCGGATGGACGACGCGACCCCCTTCAGGGCCGCCACGTCGGTGAAGCGATGCACGGTATAGGCATCGTCCAGCGCCTTTTCGATCTGCGGCATCATCGGTTCGAGCAGGAGAATGTCGGGTTTCATTCATGGTCTCCGGTCTTCGCCCGGCATGGCGGGCGGGGGAATGGAACAGGGTTGAGGCGGCCGGGCCCGGCAGATGCCAGAGTCAGCAGTGCCAGGGTCAGCAGGTGATCGACAGCGTGCCCAGATGCGCGAAGGTCGCGCTGACGCGGGCGCCGGGTGCGACGAAGATGGTGCCGGTCGTCGACCCGGTGGTGACGATCGCGCCTTCGGCCAGGCCGCCGGCGTACCGCGCGGCGTGCCCGGCCAGCCAGACCAGCGTGCGGATGGGGTCGCCCGCCGAATTGCCGCCGACATGATCGGCGACCACCTTGCCGTCGATCGTCAGGATCACCCGTTCCTCCAGCGGAACAAGCGATTGCCAGTCGGCGACCGCGGGGCCGACGAACAGGGCGCCATGGCTCTGCTGGTCGGCCAGATGGTCCAGCGCCGGCTGGCTGCCGGGGGTGACGAAGCGCGTGTCCACGATTTCGATCGCCGTGTGGACCGAGGCGATCGCGTCGCGGATTTCGGCGGTGGTGTAGGGTTCGTCGCGCGGGGGCAACGCGCGGCCGAACCGGTAGGCGATCTCGGCCTCGACGCCGATATGGCGGCACAGGCCCGGCGGCAGGACCGTGGTGTCGTCGAACAGGGTCGCCTGCAGGATCGGGGCAGCGAAGGGCTCGGCCTCGGGGGTGCGTGCCCCGACCTTCCATCCGGCGATCCGCCCGCCCAGGGCGCGGATGGTTTCGTGCTGCACCGCATAGGCGTCGGCGGCGGACACGACCCGGTACCCCTCGGGCAGGCGGGCCAGGGGCGGGGCACCGGACCGGACCCGGAGAAAGGACCCGGCCAGATGATCGACTGAAGCGGTCACGTAAATACTCCTGCACGCCAACTCGGAACGACGCCACGATACCGCCCCCGGCGGCGAAAGCCATCCGGGGGCGGCGCGGCTCTTCAGCTATTGATCAGGTCCCGCCGGTCCAGCAGGTCGCGATCGCGCGGTTCGGGCGCGAACAGGGTCGCCACGATGGTCATGCAGGCCAGCAGCATGACATACAGCGCCAGCGGCAGCCACGAGATCAGGCCCGGACGGGCCGCGTCGGCATAATGGCTGGACACCATGGCGATGATCACCGACCCCACCAGCGGGGCCAGGCCGCCCGACAGCACGGCCGAGATCTCGCGCGTCATCGACACGCCCAGATACCGGTGACGGCTGCCGAACATTTCCGGCAACAGCGCCCCCTGCGTTCCGAACATCCCCCACGTGGCGCAGCCCAGCGCGATCGACAGGGCCAGGATGGTCAGCGGCAGGTAGCCGAGGCTGAGGGTGTACCAGACCGGGATCGCCGCCACGAGTTGCAGGATCGCGAAGGCGCGATAGACCTTGATCCGCCCGAACCGGTCGCTGAGCATGCCGGCGGCCGGCACGACGAACGCCCCCACGATCGCGGCGCACAGCAGGGACAGCGCGCCGGTCGCGTTGCGCATGCCCACAACATTGACCGAATAGCTGACGGCCAGCACCTGGTAGATCGAGGACCCGCCGTTTTCCGCCATCCGCAGGCCCATGCCCAGCAGGATCGTCTTCCACGATTCCCGCACGACCTCGGCCAGGGACTGCGACTGCGCGCGCTCCTCTTCCTCGATCTCGGCGAAGGCCGGCGATTCCTTCAGCTTCACCCGCATGTACAGCGCCACCACCAGGATCAGCGAACTGAGCAGGAACGGCAGGCGCCACATCCAGCTGTCCAGGACGTCCCGGACATGGAACAGCAGCCCGAAATATACCACCGCCGCGACGACGGTGCCGATCTGGATGCCCAGGAACGGCAGTGCGGCATAGAATCCCCGCTGTCCCTTCGGCGCGTATTCGGTCATCAGCACGGCGGCGCCCGCCTGTTCCGCGCCGGCCCCCAGCCCCTGCAGCAAGCGCAGCACGATCAGCAGGACCGGCGCCCAGATGCCGATGCTCTGGTAGGTCGGGATCAGGCCGATCGCGGTGCTGGCGCCGCCCATCAGGGTGACGGTGATCAGCAGCACCATCTTGCGCCCGTACCGGTCGCCCATCATCCCGAACAGGATGCCGCCCACCGGCCGGACGGCAAAGCCCAGGAAATAGGTGCCGAAGCTGGAGATCAGCGCGATGCTGGGGCTCTGGTGCGGGAAGAAGAGCGGCCCGAACACCAGTGCCGCCGCCAGGCTGTAAAGCGCGAAATCGTAATATTCGAGGGCGCTGCCCAGGGAACTGGTCCACGCCGCGCGGCGCAGGTCCGCCGTCGTCACGGTGTGGTGCGCCATCCCCGCATCCCGGGTCGCGGCGCGCGGCAACGGACCGGCGGCGCGCATCTGCGCGGCCCCGGCAAGAATTGGCTGTTTCATGTCACGTCTACCCCGATCTCGCGTCCGGTTCTGGCGGATTCACGCAGGGCCAGCGCAATGGCCAGCGAGGCAACCCCATCCTCGCCGGTGGCGGCCGGCAGGCCGCCGCCATGGATGGCATCGGTGAACAGTTCCAGGGCTCGGTGGTAAAGATTATGGTGCTTCAACGGAATTTCACGTTCGCCATCCCCATCGCGCACCGACACGGTGCCGATCGGGCGCTGGCTCATGCAATCGCGGCCGATGATGACGCCGCGCTCGCCCATGATCTCCACCCCGCCCGGGGCATAGGGCACGGTATAGCCGCCATGGATCTGGACCAGCATGTCGTCGGGAAAGCGCAGGACGGCCATGATCCCGTCCTCGATCCCGTCCTGGGCCAGACGGCCGCTCTGCGTCATGGCGAAGACGCTGATCGGGTTCTGGTCGAACAGGAAACGCAGGGTGTCGATATCATGGATGGTGCTGTCCAGGATCACCCCGCCGCCCTGGTCGTTGACGCGCCAGCCCTGCAGGGCGGCGGCCAGGAAATTGGCGTGGAAGACCCGTCCGGCGATCAGCCGCCCGACCCGCCCGTCCTCGATCATGCCGTGGATCGCGATATGGGTCGCCGCGTTGCGCAGATGGTGGTTGGTGCCCAGCACGACGTTGCACGCACGGCAGACGCGGACCATCTCGTTCGCATCCTCGACCGACAGGGCAAGGGGTTTTTCGCACAGCACATGCTTGCCTGCCCGCGCCGCGGCGATGGTCTGCTCGAAATGCAGGCGATTGTTCGTGCTGATGTACACCGCGTCGATGTCCGGCCTGGACAGCAGATCGTCCAGCGACGTGGTGTGATAGGCAATGTCGTTGTCGCGGGCGAAGGCGGCGCCGCGCTCGGCACTGCTGCTCAGAACCGCGCGGACCTCGCCTCCGGGCTGTGCCCGGATCGCGTCGATGATCCATTCCCGTGCGACATTGCTGGCACCTATCAGACCCCATCCGGTCGGATGCGTCATTCCGTCCTCCCTCGAGGCGCCAGGCCCCGGTCCGTTCCCGTTATGTTATTGTTGAGATTGCCGTGGCGGTCGGACGTTGCACCAAAAAACACGATACGGCGCCGAGAGTTCCACAGGGCCGTATCCGGCCCCCTCCCTCGCGTTGCAGTCCTGTCTGTCGGTCGTCCGGGCAACCCGTTTCCCGGGAACGGCATGGCCGCCGCCCCCGCAGGATACGCATTGGCATGATAGAGGGCATCGCCCCATGCGCCGCAAGCACCCGCGGAGGCGATCTACTTCACAAATTCGTATTTGTGCGCTGCAAAATTTATAAACGCAATCAGGGCTGAAGCTGAATCCCATTCACCGGGACGTCCAGGAACGCGCCCAGCGCCTCGACCACCAGCCGGTGGTCCTCGCGTTGCGGCAGGCCGGACACGCAGACCGTGCCCACCACCCCGACCCCGCGCACACGCAGCGGAAAGGCGCCGCCAAAGGGGGCGTACTCGGCCTCCGGCAGGCCGAAACGCGTGGTGATGGTCTTGCCTTCCTGCTGCAGCAGCAACCCGATCGCATAGGAAGGGCGATGAAAGCGTTCGGCCACGCGGGTCTTGCGCGCGATCCAGCCCAGATTGTCCGGCGTCGCCCCGTCCAGGCACGCGCTGAACAATGTCTGCCCGCCGCGCCGGATGTCGATCGCGATCGGGTGGCCGCTGTCCGCCGCCGTACGCCGCAGCCAGCATCCCAGTTCCCAGGCGTCGTCCTCGGTCAGGCCGGGCAGGACCAGATCGCCCTCCTGCCGGGCGATCAGTTCCAGGTCCCTGACCACCGACGACACGCCGCTGGCCGCCCCGCCCGTTCCTGCCTGATCCGCCATCCATGTGCTCCATGCCTGTACGACGCCGCGATGCGGCGACATGATGTGCCGCGATAGCACCGAAAACCTCGTGGCGGCCGAGAGTGACTTTATCGTGATTTCTGTCGCCCCCCATCCGGATCAATAGTCGCGGCACGCCTTGCCGGCTCCCCCTTTTCACTGCGGATATCGACGCGATGGATCTCATGACGGATCTTTCCACCACCGACGCCCTGGTCATCCATGGCGCGGGCGACCTGCGGATCGATTCGATCGCACTTCCACCGCCCGGCCCTGACGAGGTCAGTGTCCGCATCGCCTGGGGCGGCATCTGCGGATCGGACATGCATTACCTGCACCATGGGGGGGTGGGCGCATCCGTCCTGCGCGAACCCATGGTGCTGGGGCATGAGGTGTCGGGCATCGTCGTATCCTGCGGCGCCAACGTCACCGGTTTCCAGGCCGGGGACCCGGTCGCGATCCACCCGGCCCGCCCGTGCGGGACATGCCCCGAATGCCGGCGGGGGCTGCATAACCTGTGCCGCAACATGCGGTTTTTCGGCAGCGCGGCCTACCTGCCCCACACCCATGGCGGGTTCCGCCGGACCATGACCGTCGCCGCGTCGCAACTGCATCATCTGCCGCCGGGGCTGGATCTGCGCCGCGCGGCACTGGCCGAGCCGTTCGCGGTGGCGCTGCACGCCATCGCCCGTGCCGGGAATTGCGCCGGGGCCTCGGTGCTGGTCCAGGGGTCCGGCCCCATCGGGGCGCTGATCGTCGCCGGCCTGGCCGTGCGGGGGGCCGCCCGCATCGTGGCCACCGACCTGCATGATTTTCCGCTGTCGGTCGCCCGCCGCCTGGGCGCGACCGAGACCTGGAACACCGCCACCGCCGCCCCGGACGAGGAATTCGACATCGTGTTCGAGGCCACCGGCGTCGTCCGGGCCCTGCCCTTCGCCATCGCGCATACACGCCGGGGCGGCGTCCTGGTCCAGGTCGGGATGTTCCCTCCGGGCAATATCGAAGTGCCGATGGCGCAGATCATCGCGCGCGAACTGGATTTGCGCGGATCGTTCCGATTCGATTCCGAATTCGCCGACGCGCTGGCCCTGCTGGCGACGCATCCCGACATCGCAGACGGGCTGGTCACCCACGAATTCGGCTTTACGTCCTATGACGCCGCCTTCACCGCGTCGTCCGACCGGCAGAGCGCGTCGAAGGTGCTGCTCAGTATCGGCGAATAAGGCGGCAAGGGGCGATGCCCCTTACGGTTACAGCAGCGATTGCGCGCGGCTGAGGACCATGTTGCAGATTTTCTGTGTCATCTGCTGCTTGATGCCCTGACCGGCGCCGGCCAGCGAGAATGTCCCGCCATTTCCGGTATCCAGCAGGCCGCGCTGCCCGGCCTGGTACTGGCTGCTGTCGGTGCCGGTCTTCTGGCCCAGGGCGCTCATGACCGGGGACGCCGCGCCGGCACCCAGGTAGTTGTTCTGCACGCAGAACCCCAGCACGCCCGCCAGATTGCCCGGCGCCGCCGACGTCACGGACGGCATCCCCAGCCCACTGCCCATATTCATGCCGGGCATCCCGGGCATGCTCGGCATCTGCGCCCGCGCCGCCCCGATACCCGCAGCGAGCGCCAGAACGGCAAGAGCCGACGAAACGGCGATACGTCCGGTCATGGCCATGTCCTTTCTCTTGTCACGCCGGCCATCGTGGGCCGGAATTATGTCCGCTTCGTGAAGGATGAAAATTGCCCGTCTCTCAGGGTATGCCGCCGATGATCAGGGCAAAATAAAGCTGCCGCAGCAACGGGGTGAGCAGGTATTGGATCAGCAGCAGCAGCACCAGCGGGCTGAAATCCATGTTGCCCATTGCCGGCAGGATACGGCGGATCGGCTGCAGGACGGGTTCCGTCAGGCGATTCAGGAAACTGCCGATATTCCACACGATCCGGTTACGGGGATCGAGCACGCCGAATCCATAGAGGAAACTGAACACGCACGAGATCACCAGCACCCATGTGTATAGCCGGATCAGTTCGAACAACAGGGTGAAGACAAGAGTGATCAACGCGGCAATCCCCTGCGATGGCTGGACGGAAATCCTATCGCCAGCCGCAGGCCGGCACAACTCCACCCCGCCCCCGGATCGCCGCTTGACAAACGCCGGCGTGCCGTTATTTATCCAGCGCGTCAGGCAGTGGGGCTGTAGCTCAGTTGGGAGAGCGCCTCGTTCGCAATGAGGAGGTCAGGGGTTCGATTCCCCTCAGCTCCACCACTGGCTGACTATTTTCCTCAAAAAATCAGAGCCTTGAGAGAAAAGGGTAAATCCTGCCCTTCTTGCTGCCCCTCCCGCGCGACCAACGTCGCACGGTCGAGCAAACAGCAGTGCATCACGGCCCTGCCCCGTCAGATGACCTCGTAGGCGAAGAAGGTCGAGATCAGCGCGATCGCGATCAGCCCCAGCAGGAAGCACAGGTCGGCGGAGGCCTCGCACAGGGCGCCGAGACGCGGGCGGTTAGGATGCCGCATCGCAATATAGGACCATAGTGCGCTGGCCAGGAAAAGCAGCGAGGTCAGGGCGGCATATTCGTCGACATGAGAGGGGCCGACACGGGCCTCGACGACCTTGACGAGCCCGATCAGCGTCACGCAGACGCCGATCATCGTCCCCGCGCTCTGTAAGATATGGTGCGAAAGCGTGGCTGGCCGGTTGTTCATGTTATCGCCCTTTCATCCCCATCCCCCGGCCAGACAACGTTGCTGTACGGCGACGGTTATGCGGGTTCGACGCGGACGCGCCCCATGGCCCGGTTTGGATTTGGGGCGCCGCGCCCGCATCAGGGTGCGCTCGACCTCCACCGACAGATCTGTGAAAATCTTCGCCTAACGCGGTTCTCTGCCGGCAGGAAATTCGGGCTTTGCCCGAACCCGCCAGGGCCTGAGGCCCTGGACCCCGATCATGGATAAGCGGGCAGCGCCCTGGTGGGTGCCGCTACCGCCACGTGCTCACGCGTGGCGGAGGGGCTTCGACAACGTGGTCGTTGAAGAGGGAGTAGCCGTTGCGCCCCGACGCCTTGGTCATATAGAGGGCGATATCGACCCGACGCATGATGTCGTCGGCATTGATGCTGTTCGATTCAATCGTCGCCGCGCCGATACTGGCGGTGACCGACCGTTCGATCCCGAAAAACAGATACGGTTCGCGCAGGCTGTCCGACAAGGAGGCGCAGAGAAGATCGAGCTTTTCGTATGAGAACGTCCCGGGAATGATCGCCGCGAATTCGTCGCCCCCATAGCGGGCCACGCAGCCCTGGAAGCCTTTGATCAACTCGATCAGTCTTGCGCTGAACACCCTGAGAAAATCGTCTCCCGCCTGGTGTCCCAGACTGTCGTTGATGCCTTTGAAATCATCGATATCGATGAACAGTACGGCGCCGGGCGTGGCGTTCCTGATCATCGAACGGAGGGCGGTTTCGAACATCTGGCGATTCATCGCCGACGTCAGCATATCGTGCGTCGCGACGTGTTCCAGATTGACTTTCATCAGCAGGAGCCTGCGGGTATAGCGCCGTCTCTCGCCAATGGCATTGTTGATCGGCAACACCACCAGGAACAGCGAGAACAGGTACGGCTGCAGCATATCCTCGCGCATGAGATGCCCGTCCGGCGACAGCTGGGCGATCGGCCCGAAGCCGTGCGCCGTCAAAGCCGAGGCAAAGATCGAAACGAAGAAGATCGAGATAAGAATCCAGATCGGCCTGGCATGGAAGCCCAGCATCGCCAGCACCGGATAGACAAACAGAAACAACGGCGATCTGGACCAGGAGAAACTCAGGATCGTCAACAGGATGCACAGCATAAGCAGGGTAACGGCCTTGCCGTCGGGATCGGGGTAGGGACGCGCGCGCAGTGACGATCGCACCAGATGAAGGGCCGCAGGCGTGGCCAGCATCAGGCCGAGCGCGTCGCACAAAACCCATTGCAGCCATTCCGCGAACGGCGTGCCGGGGTCGTTCAGGAACACGGTCTCGATCAGGACGCCGATCCCGGCCTCGGTGGCAGCGGACAGCATCGCGATGATCGTGAACGCCACGAAACGGTGCGGACGGGTCAGGTCCGTAAGCGCACCACAGAAACGCCGGGTGAACGGCGCGGCAAGCAACACCAGAATCACGTTGAGAATGCATGCGAGCAATGACTCGGGCGGCGACAGGGCGCTCAGCTTGTTGATGAAGAAATTCAGGAGCAAGCACGCCACCACGACAAAGACCGAAAGGCGTGCCCGCAGGGTGAGCAGGGCGACAAGCATCGCCGCATTTGCCGGCCAGAAGGAAGAATAGCCGAACTCGTCAGAGCAGAGGAAGCGCGTGGTCAGGGCGCTTACCCCGAAGGCCGCCACCAGCAGGACGGCGCTCTTGATACCCCGTTTGGACTCAGCCGGTCGGCAAGGTCTCCAGCCCAATCAGGTTCTCCACATCAACGAGACGGTGACAGACCGAAGTTGCCGGCGATCCCGTGCCTGCCGTGTTCCTGTGGTAGCGTACGCCTCTTCCTTGTTCCTTTTCAATACTTGGCGGACATCAGGGGCAAAACCTTTGGACGCAATATCGCGACCCTGTGTCCAGATATTGCGATGCTGAATTCCAGAGGGCGGCGGGTCAAGGAGGATAATCCTCCTTATTGTATTGTTTCCGACACAAAAGCCAGGATCTTCGTGATCACGCGGATCGCGCTCTGCCCCCTGCGCGGACATTCGGCGATCGGGAGTTCATTTCTCCAGGCTCATCGTCACTGCGGCATGGGCATGGAGCGCGGTGGTGTCGTACAGCGGCACCGGGCTGTCCTGCGGGCCGAGCAGCAGCATGAGTTCCGTGCAGCCCAGGATGATTGCCCCGGCCCCGCGTTCCACCAGCCGCCCGATGATCTCGCGGCACGCCTGGCGCGAGTCCGGCAGCAGACGCCCCTGCACCAGTTCCTGAAAGATCACCCGATGGATCGTCTGGCGGTCGCCCGCGTCCGGGACCAGCACGTCCAGGCCGTGCCGCCCGGCCAGGCGGCCCTTGTAGAAATCCTGCTCCATAGTGAAGGCCGTGCCCAGCAGGCCCACGCGATGCAGCCCGTCCGCGCGGATGCGTTCGGCCGTCGGGTCGGCGATGTGCAGCAGCGAAACGCCGATGGCGTCCTGCACGTCGTCGGCCATGCGGTGCATGGTGTTCGTGCAGATCATTACGAAGGCTGCCCCGCCCCGTTCCACCCGCCGCGCCGCGTCGATCATCAGCGCCGTCGCGTCGTCCCAGCGATCGGCGCGCTGAAGGGCCTCGATCTCGGCGAAATCGAACGACCACATCAGGCAGCGCGCGGAATGCAGCCCGCCCAGGCGCTGGCGCACGCCCTCGTTGATCAGGCGGTAATAGACCGCCGAACTCTCCCAGCTCATGCCGCCGATCAGGCCGATCGTCTTCATCGCGCGGCGGCCTCCTGCATCAGGGGGTAGAGCGACGCCACCAGCAGCAGCGCCATCGCCAGATTGAAGCCGCGCAGGATGGCCGGCCGCGCCAGCCAGCGCCGCATGCCCGCGCCGAACCCCGCCCAGAGGCCGACCGTCGGCAGGCTGATCGCCCCGCAGATCAGGCAGGCGACCAGCAGGTTGAACAGGAATTCGTCGCGGGGCGTATAGGCGGACACGATGCCGATGGCTATGACCCAGGCCTTCGGGTTCACCCACTGGAAACCGGCCGCCTGAAGAAAGCCCAGCGGCCGCCCGGCCCCCGACGACGACGCCCCGGCGCCCGCCTGCGCGATCTTCCACGCCAGCCACAGCAGGTAGACCGCGCTGACATATTTCAGCAGCACATACAGCCAGGGCAGCCGGTCGAAGACCGTGTCCAGCCCCACGCCCACCAGCCCCACCATGACCACGAAGCCGGCCGAGACGCCCAGCATATGGGGCAGCGTCCGCCGGAAGCCGTGCGTCAGGCCCGACGCCGCCAGCATCGTGTTGTTCGGCCCGGGCGTGATCGACGCGACCAGGGCGAACACCGCCAGGGGGCCGAAACTGTGCCAGAAGGCGGACATGGGTAAATCTCCGTTTGCGGGAAGGTGCCTGCCGACAGTATTGACGATCTGGCCGGAACAGGACCGGTACAGTTAACCCCCCTTTCGCCATACTGTACCGGGAGTTGGACCATGCCAGTTGAACACCCCCGCCCTTCGGGCCTTCTGCCCCGCTGGCAGCCGGTGCGCGGGGGCGACCGGACGCTGGTCGCGCAGTTGGAAGACGAGCTTTCGGCCCGCATCGCCGACCATGCCCTGCGCCCGGGCAGCCGCCTGCCGTCGGTACGGCGCATGGCCGACAGCGCCGGCGTCAGCCGCTTTACCGTCGTCGAGGCCTACGAACGGCTGGTGGCGCGCGGCCTGGTCGAACCCCGCCACGGGTCGGGCTATTTCGTGCGAACGCGGGCGGCGGCGGCGCCGATCGCCGATGCGGTTTCGCCGGCCGGCGTGCCGTCATCGCGACTGGATGTCGCATGGCTGCTGCGGGGCATGTTCGATGACGGCGCGCCGGTCGCCATTCCGGCCGCCGCCGGCCTTCTGCCCCCGGGCTGGCTGGATGCGGAGATGATCACCGCCGCCATCCGCGCGGTCGGTCGCCAGGCCGGCACGGAATTCCTCGATTACGGCCATCCGCGCGGACATCCGCCGCTGCGCGCGCAACTGGCCTCGACCTTGCAAAGCCAGGGCATCGCCGCCCATCCCGACCATCACCTGATGACGACGGCCGGCGTGACCCAGGGGCTGGATTTGGTCCTGCGCCTGCTGGTGCAGCCCGGCGACACCGTTCTGGTCGAGGACCCCGGCTGGTTCCTGCTGTTCGGGCGGCTGGCAGCCTATGGCACGCGCATCGTCGGCGTGCCGCGCGGCCCGGACGGACCCGACCTGGAGGCGCTGGACCGGCTGGCCGCGGCGCACCGGCCCCGGTTGTTCCTGATCAACAGCGCGGTGCATAACCCGACCGGCCATACGCTGGGCGCGGCGGCGGCCCATGACGTGCTGCGCCTGGCCGAACGGCATGATTTCCTGATCGTGGAAGACGACACCTATGCGGATTTCCACCCGGGCGTGCCCATCCGGCTGGCGACGCTGGACCGCCTGCGCCGCGTCATCCTGGTCGGGGGCTATGCCAAGACGCTGGCGGCGGGCCTGCGGGTGGGGATGCTGGCCGCGCGGCCGGACCTGATCGCGCGCCTGACCGAACTGAAGCTGCTGGCCGGGCTGACGACGCCGCGCCTGGGCGAAAGCGTGGTGCATCGCCTTCTGCACGAAGGCCATTATGCGCGACACCTGACCCGTGTGCGCCAGCGTGTCGACCAGGCGCGCCATCACTGCATCGAGGCCCTGACCGGCTGCGGCCTGATGCTGCCGCACCTGCCCTATGCGGGCATGTTCGTATGGGCCGATTGCGGGCGCAATTCCGAAACCGTCGCGCGCCTGGCCGCGGAACACGGCGTGCTGCTGGCGCCCGGCTCGCTGTTCTCGCCGATGCAGGCCCCGTCCACCATGCTGCGCTTTACGGTCAGTGTCGCCGACCAGCCGAAATTATGGCCGGTCCTGCGCGCCATCCTGGCCGAGGCAGGCGCACAGGCGGCCTGAATTCCCCCCGCCCCTGCCTTCCGACCTTACGGTGTCTAAGCGATCGCGTTTCTGTTACCTTGGCCTCATAGGATAGACAGAGGCGGACCGAGATGATTTCCCGAATACCAGGCTTCCTGCAGACGGCGAAAGCATTCGACCTGTTCGAAGAATGCGCGATGCTGGTGCTGACGTTCCTGATCGTCATCATTGCCAGCCTGTCGCTGTTCCATGTCGTGGTGGCCGTCGGACACATGCTGCTGACCACCGGCCTGTCGCCCACCAGCCCGCAGGTGCTGCAAAGCGTATTCGGCATGTTCTTTACCGTCCTGATCGCCCTGGAATTCAAACATTCCATCCTGGTACTGCCCGACGTCCAACCGCACAGCATGGTCCGCATGCGCTCGGTGCTGTTGATTGGGATGATGGCCACCGTGCGGAAATTCATCGTCCTTGACCTCAACGGCGTGAATGTCCTGGAAATGTTGGCGCTGTCGGCCGCCGTCCTGTCCCTGGGGATCGTCTACTGGCTTATCCGCACGCCGGCCCCGGCATCGTCCACGGCGGATGACATCCACCACGCGGAACACCCCTGACGAGCGCCGCAACCGGGCATGCGATGCCGCGTTAGACCGGGTCTGGAGCATTGGAGAAAATCCGATGGTTGACCTGACCCGGATCAAGGAACATGCCGATGTGATCGGTGCCGACGGCGTGCATGTCGGCACCGTCGATCATGTCGAGCACCATCGCATCCGACTGGCGAAAGCAGACGCCGCGGACGGCAAAAATCACTACATCTCGATCGGCCTGATCGCCGGCGTCGAAGGCGACACCGTGCGGCTGTCGGCGAATGGGGACGTCGCGGTGACGTTCGAGGAATAACACCGGCTGGCGAGACAGCCCGGGCTCTGCCCGAACCCGGCAAGGATTTCACCCTTGCCTTCGCCACCCGATTATCAGCCCGCGTCCAGCAATTCCGGTCTGTTGTTGCGTGTGTTGTTAACGGCCACGCCGATCGGCCAGAAGCGCAGGACATCATCCCCGGTCCCATGCAGCAGATCGCCCGCGACCTGAGGCGGGGCGTTCAGCCACGTGTCCTGGTCCCGGTCGGCGATGAGGACAGGCATCCGGTCATGGATCGGCCGCATCGCGTCGCTGGCCTGGGTCGTGATGATCGCGAACGTGCGCAGAATATCGCCCTCGTATTCCCACGACTCCCACAAGCCGGCCAGCGCCAGCGGCGCCCCGTCGCGCCGCGCAAAGGCATAGGGCGCGCGGGGGTGCGAACCGCTCTTCCATTCATAATAGGCCGTCGCCGGGACCAGGCACCGCCGCGATCGGAACGCCGCGCGAAACATGCCGGAGGTCGCCACCGTTTCGGCACGCGCATTGATCGGCTGCCGATCCATGCTTCGTGCCCAGTTGGGCACCAGGCCCCACATCAGCAGATCCAGCCTGCGTTCGCCCGTTGCCGGATGACGCCGCACGACCGGCGCGGGCTGTCGTGGCGCGATGTTCCAGGATGCCAGCCACTCCGGCGCCGGGCCCGTCGTCCGAAAGATCTGTTGCATCAGCTCTTTCGGCAGATCGTTGGCAAAACGTCCACACATTGGAAAACGACCGTATTCAAATCGGGCTTTGCCCGAACCCACCAGGACCTGAGGCCCTGGACCCCGATCATGGATAAAAACGACTGGGTTTACAAAGGGCGATGCCCTTTGGCGGGCTTCAGGGCAGCGCCCCGAGATATGCCGCCGAAGAATCATTCATACTACGGATTGAGACCAGGCTCCAGTCTTACCGACCATGCGGCGGTCCAGCTTTGCCCGGGCGCGATATGCAGCAAACCCGGCTTCGTTGCGAAATCCCCTGAAAAACCCACCGGACTGGCAAAACCATACCACGGTTCGATGCACAGGAAATCCGTCCCCGGCTTCATCCACAGACCCAGTTGCCTGAAGCCGTGCCATGCCATCGTCAGCCCCTGGCCATCCGGCGTGCGGAACGTGACCTGCCGGCTGGCCGGATGATCCAGAATCAGCGCATCGGCCGCGAACAGATCTTCGGACAGGGGCAGCTCCCGCCCTTCGATCGGCGAAGGAAACAGGTCGGGCAGCAGTAATCCCTTGGCCAGCCGCCGGACCGGCGCGGGTTCGGGATGGGCGAATTCCAGGATGTGATCCTCCTTCGCCACGTCGGGACGCAAGGGCCACGCAAAGGCGGGATGCGTGCCCAGCGACGCGTGCAGGACGACGTGATCATCGGGATTGTGCAGCGTATAGCCGACATGCAGCACGTTCCCGTCGACGCGATACGTGATCGTCAGGGAAAAGCGGAAGGGAAAGATGTGCCGGCTGGCCTCGTCATCGGTCAGGACCAGCGTGCATCCGGCCCCGGTCCGCTCGACCCAGTTGAACATCCGGTCGCGGGCGAAACCGTGCTGGGTCAGGTGGTAGGGCTTGCCGTCGATCCAGGCCGTATCGTCGGCCAGTCGTCCGACGATGGGAAACAGAACCGGCGCATGGCGCGGCCACGCCGGCAGGCCGGGCCAGATGTGCTCGCGCCCCGCCGCATCGCGCAGCGAATGAAGCTCGGCCCCCGCCGCGGCGACGCGAACCGTTATCCGGTCGGTCCCGAACGCATGATCCGTTACATCCATTGTCGCTGCCCCCATCCTGACAGGCCGAACCTATCGGAAAACATATGGCGGCGTCATTTCACAAGGGCTTTGCCCCCATAGGCATTGAAAGGAAGATCGGGCGCTGCACTTGCCTGAACCCGACCGTCAGAACGGCCGGACGATCACCATGATGACAACGACCATCATCAGCACGGTCGGAATTTCGTTTGCTGCGCGATAGAAATTTTCCGGCCGCGTGTTGCGGTCGGACTGGAATTGCCGCCGCCAGGAGGCGCAGGCGCCGTGAAAACCCGCCAGGCCCAGCACGCCGGCAATCTTGGTGTACCACCAGCCGGCATGCCAATCGACGGTGCCCGGCGTCAGGGCCAGCAGGATGCCGAACAGGAACGTGCAGATCATCGCCGGCGTCATGATCTGCCGCAGCAACTTGCGTTCCATGATCTTGAACCGTTCGCTTTCCGCCGACCGGGGCGCGACCTGGCAATGATAGACGAACAGGCGCGGCAGGTAGAACAGGCCCGCCATCCACGCGATCAGGGACATCACGTGCAGGGCCTTGAACCATGCCAGGAACGGCAGGAACCCCTCGATCAAGACCGTCCCCCGTCCCGGCCCTGCGATGCCAGGATCCGTTCCAGGAACGGTGCGAATTCGGACAGGTGCCCGATGCGGAACAGGCCGGGCCAGTCCGGCGCCGGATGGTCCAGCGGGCGCAGCAGCACGCAGGCCATACCCGCCGCCTGTGCCGCCCGCGCGCCGGTATCGGTGTCTTCCAGCACGATACAATCGTCCGGGGCTACGCCTTCGATTTCCGCGGCGTGCAGATAGACCGCCGGATCGGGTTTGGGCTTGCCCATGTCCCGCGCCGAATGAATGCGGTCGGCCACGAACTGGTCCAGGCCGGTACGACCGAATTTCACATCCATTTCCGCGATGGACGAATTGGAGCCGACGCGCACCGGCAGGTCCAGCCCGACCACCGCAGTCAGCATGCCGTGCGCCCCGTCGATGGTCCGGGCTTCCCGCCGCATCAGTTCGACCAGCTTGCCCTGCATCGTCGCGGCCCAATCCGCCGGCAGCGCGCGGCCGGTTTCGGTCTCGGCTTCGATCTTGATCGCCGTCAGCGCCTTGCCGGCAAAGCGATGGACCGCCGCCTCATCGTCCAGATCCAGCCCGATCTGGCGCAGTTCGTGCGCAACCGCCCGGCAGGACGGCCCCTCGCTGTCGATCAGCACCCCGTCGCAATCGAAGATGACGAGGCGCAGGCGCCCGTCCGGCCGAACAGCCCTGGGCAGCATGCTCACCCCTCCCTGACGATGCGTACGAGTTCGCCGACATGTTCCGGCGGGGTGGGGGGAACGACCCCGTGCCCCAGGTTGAAGACATGCGGCCGGCCTTTCATCGCATCGCGGATCGACCGGGCCTCGGCCGCCATCGCGTCGCCGCCGGCCAGCAGCAGCAGCGGGTCGAGATTGCCCTGCAAGGGCAGGTCCGGCACCAGGCCGGCCATCGCCGCCATGTCGGTTCCGGTATCCAGCGCCATGGTTTTCACGCCGGTGTCGCGAGCATATTCCGCGGCCATGATGCCCGCCAGACGCGGGAAGCCGATGACCGGAATGCCAGGGCGACGGGTCTGGATTTCCTGCACGATGGCCCGCGTGGGCGCGATGACATGACGGCGGAACTGCGCCGGCGGCAGCAGGCCGGCCCAGCTGTCGAACAGCATCACGGCCTCGGCCCCGGCATCGATCTGCGCGCACAGCATGTCCGCCGTCGCCCGCGTCAGCATGTCCATCAGTCGGTCGAACAGCATCGGGTTGGCATAGGCCATGCCCCGCGTCGCCTCGAAATCCCGCGAACCATGGCCTTCGACCATGTAGCACGCGACGGTGAAGGGCGCGCCGGCGAAGCCCAGCAGCGCCACCTTGCCGCCTTGCGCCGCGCCGATCGGGTCGGGGCCGTCCAGGGTCGCGCGCAGGCGCGACAGCGTTTCCATCACGGGCGCCGTCGCGTCGGCAACGCGCCGGGGGTCGAGCCGCGCCAGATCGGCCTCGGACCGGATCGCACCCAGCACCGGCCCCGTGCCCTGCACGAAATCCAGCGACTGGCCCATGGCCCAGGGCAGGATCAGGATGTCGGAAAACAGGATCGCCCCGTCCATCGCATAGCGCCGGATGGGTTGCAGCGTGATCTCGGTCGCCAGATCCGGCGTCATGCAGCGGGTGATGAAATCCGCCTTGTCCCGCAACGCCCGGAATTCCGGAAGATATCGCCCGGCCTGCCGCATCAGCCACAGCGGAGGTGGCCAGACGGCCTCGCCCTGAAGCACCCGCAGCAGAGGTTTGCCTGTTTCCGTCATCGCCCTGTCGTTCATTCCTGTCATCGGGGGAATATTCCGTACTTTCGCCGAAGATGACAGGACCGTCGTGAACGTCCGGTACGTCGTCACCAGCTTTCGGGTCCCACCTCTAAACATGAAATAAGAAGAAAGAAATGCTGTTGAGGGTTATAGGGCCTGTGGATGACGGGGTACCCACGTTTCCAAAAACGTACCCCGTCTTTCCCACAGGGTGTACAGTTTGCAGGCGATTGATCTTCAAGGGGTTAGCGAACTTATCCAGAAACTACCGACAAGGCGCTGTGTACAACCCACCGTACGGAGCCCGATGGACGTTGTCCACGGTACTCGGTACGGTCAAGAAGCGTCCGGAGTACTATCCCCATGTACCCCAGTACTCGTTCGGGCCGAACAAGCCCTTTGATTATCGCAGTACGGAGGCACCGATCATGAGCGACTCGTCATTAGTACCTACCCCCGCCCGGTTACAGGCCGAGTCGCCCCGGATAGTACTGGCCAGCCAGTCCCGAACCCGCAGAATTCTGCTGGAACAGGCTGGATTGTCCGTTGAATCCCGCCCCGCCCGCGTCGACGAGCACGCCATTCGGGAATCGGCGCTGGCCGAGGGCGCGTCGCCCGACGAAGCGGCCTTGCTGCTGGCCGAAATGAAGGCCGGGCGCATCGACGATCCCAACGCGGTGGTTATCGGCGCCGACCAGATCCTGGCCTGCGACGGCGAATGGTTCGAAAAGCCGGCCGATCGCGATGGTGCGCGGGTGCAACTGCTGCGGCTGCGGGGGCGGACGCATGTGCTGCATACGGCAGTCGTGGTGCGGCGTGGCGGCCAGACGATCTGGCGGCATGTCGCGCGGCCGCAATTGACCATGCGGCCGTTTTCCGAGGCCTTCCTCGACCGCTACCTGGCGGCCGAGGGCGAGGCGATCCTGTCGTCGGTGGGGGCCTACCTGCTGGAAGGGCGCGGCGTGCACCTGTTCGACCGGGTGGAGGGCGAGCACGCCGCCATCCTGGGTCTGCCGCTTCTGAAGCTGCTGGGTTTCCTGCGCCAGCATGGGGTGGTGATGTCGTAAATAGGGGGTTGCCAAGGGGTCGGACGGCAGTTATACCCCGCGCACTCACACGGCGCCGGACGGATTGGCGACGGTGACGGCGGGGCCATAGCTCAGTTGGGAGAGCGCCTGAATGGCATTCAGGAGGTCGTCGGTTCGATTCCGATTGGCTCCACCAGTTCCTGCCGGTTTTTCACAAAAAATCAGTATATCGGGTTGAGGGGCAAAACGCTGCCCCTCTTTCTACCCGTTTTGGCGATTTGGTCTGTCAGCGCCTTTGGGCATATTGACGGATAATCGCCGCGTCGCGACCTTCCCTGTTATCGATAGACAGATCTCCGATGTCCGAGCCGCCTGCGGTCCTCGCGGGATCATGTTTTGATGTCATGTCTGACCTGCCCCATCAGTTGAGGGGAGAGCGGCGACGCCAAACGGCCTGCATGGCAGGAAGGTAGACATGGACGTAACGTCACCCGGGCGCCGGGGACTGCGGATTTTGGGCCTCGGAGCCGGATCCGTGGGGGCATTGGCGGTTGGCGCGCTCTCGGTCGGCGCCTTGGCCATCGGGGCCGTCGCGATCGGGCGGCTGGCGCTGGGACGGGTCACCATCCGGGACATGCGGGTCGAGAAGCTGACGGTCGGCGAATTGAAAGTCGAACGGCGGCCTTGAGTCTCAGGGCGCTGCCCTGAAACCCGCCAAAGGGCATCGCCCTTTGGAAACCCAGTCGTTTTATGATCGGGGTCCAGGGCCTCAGGCCCCCAATCCGGGATAACGGGTGGGTTCGGGCAAAGCCCGACTTGTCTAACGTCGGTTACGCCCGGCGGCGCGCAGGGCCCAGCGGCAGAACAGCATCCCCGAGCCGATCATCGCAACCAGCGTGCCCGACAGGGTCAGGGCCAGGTCGGTCCATGCGCCGGTCCAGGGCATATGCAGGACGCCGCGCGTCACCAGCCAGGCGATGAGCGTGCCCAGCCCCGCCGCGCACAGGCCGGCGGCCAGCCCCAGCACGATGAATTCCACCAGCCAGATCGCCCGGATCTGCCCCGCGCCAGCCCCCAGCGCCCGCAGGGTGGCGGCCGTGGCGACGCGCTGCCGCCACCCTGCCGCCAATGTCGCCGCCAGCACCAGGCCGCCCGATGCCAGGACGACCGAGGCCGCCGCCGCCAGCGCCACGGCCAGACGACCCACCAGCGTTCCCAGTTCGGCCAGCACGTCGGCGACCCGGATGCCGGTGACACCAGGCAGGGCGTCGGTGACGGCCGCCAGAACGGCGGCGTCCTGATCCGGCCGGCCGGAGGTCATCACCGTCGCCACGAAGGTGTGCGGGGCGTGCGACAGCAGGCCCGGCGACACCACGAACGCGAAATTCAGCTGCAGCGACCGCCACGCCACCGTGCGCAGGTTCGCCACCCGGAAATCGATCGACCGGCCCAGGACGTTCAGCCGCACGACCGAGCCGATTTTCACGCCCCATCCGGCGGCCAGCCCGGAATCGAGCGACAGCAGCGGCGGCCCGTCATAATCGGCCGGCCACCATGCCCCGGCGGCAAGCTGCGTGCCGGGCGGGGGTGTCGCCGACAGGGTCAGCCCGTGATCGCCGCGCAGGGCCCACTGGGTCTGCGGCGTGGCCGGCACCCGTTCGGCCGGCACCCCGTCGATCGCGACGATGCGCGTGCGCATCGACGGAAGCTGGCGGATTTCGCTGACCGAGGGCTGGGCGCGCGCCACGCGGTCGAACCGGTCGAGGTCGTCGGGCTGGATATCGACGAAATAGAAGGACGGCGCCTGGCGCGGCAACTGGTCGCGCAACTGCGCCATGATGGCGCCTTCGACCAGCACGATCGTGGCCATGCCCGCCAGCCCCGCGCCCAGTGCCACGACCAGGCGGGCCGTCGGCGCGCCGGGGCGGGCGAACAGCGCCAACCCCAGGCGCAACACACCACGTTCCGTCCCCATGTGCCGTACCATCCGGCCGACGACGCGGCGCAGCCCCAGCCCGACCAGTGCCAGGGCGCCGGCCGCCGCCAGCGCCACGCCGACGAACCCGGCGACGAACAGGTGACCGGGCGTCATCGCCTCGGCCAGCAGGCCCAGCAGGATGGCACAGGCCGCCAGCGCGGCCCCCGTCCGGATCCGGCCGGCGCGGTCCAGCCCCCGCCTGCGTCCCTGGTCATGGAACAGGGACGCAGGCGGGGTCGCAGCCGCCCGAACCAGCGGCAGGATGGCTGAAAACGCGGCCACCAGCGCGCCGAACAGGCCCGCCAGCAGCACGGGCCGCACCGCCACCGTCCGCGTGGGGGCCACCGGCAGCAGGCCCGACAGAGCGTGGGCCCCCACCGACGGCAGCAGCAGGCCGGCCGCCATGCCGGCGGCGATGCCGATGCCGCACAGCCCCATGATCTGCAGGCCAAAGGTCAACGAGATCAGCCGGGCCGGTGCCCCCAGGCAGCGCAGGACCGCGATGGTGCGCCCCCGCCCCTCCAGCCATGAGGCGACCCCCGCCGATACGCCCAGCCCGCCCAGCAGCAGGGCTGTCAGGCCGGTCAGGCTCATGAACCGCGCGACCTGGTCGATCGTGCGTGTCAGGCCGGGGGCGGCGTCGGCCACGCCCCGGATTCGCCAGCCCTGGTCGGGGAAGTGCCGGGCGATGGCGTCGGCCAGCTCCGCCGCGCGCGCGCTTCGCCCCATGTCCGGCCCGTCGAGCGCGATCCGCAGCGACCGGTTGGCCAGCGCGCCGACCTGCAGCAGGCCGGCGGCGTCCAGGGCCCGGCGGTCCATCATCACGGTCGGCGCCAGCACCACGCCGCCGGCATTGTCGGGACTGTGCGTCAATGTCCCCGCCAGGCGGAACCGGGCCGAGCCGATCCGCAGCAGGTCCCCCGGTTTCAGGCCCAGCCGGTCGATCACGATCGGCTGGGCCAGCACGCCGGGCGGGTCGGTATCGGCGAACAGCGCCTGCCCGGGCGGCCGGGACGGCGTGCTGGCGACAGCGCCCACCAGCGGATAGGCCCCGTCGACGGCTTCGATTTCGACCAGCATCCGTCCACCCGGCCCGGCCTGGCTGTCGGCCGCGACGTCGTGCGGGGCATACAGCATCGAACGCATGCGCAGTACATGCGCGATCCGCCCCCCATGCGCCGTCACGAAGCGGGAGAGCGCGTCGGGCAGCGGGTCGCTGCTGTCGATCGCGAGGTCTCCGCCCAGCAGCGTGCGCTGCTGGTCCGCGATCCCGTCCTGGATCATGGCCCGCAACCCGCCGACGGCCCCGATCGCCGCCACCCCCAGCGCCAGGCACAGCAGCACGATCCGGAATCCGCCGATGCCCCCCCGCAGGTCGCGCAGCGCCAGCCGCGCCGCCAGCCGCAGCGCCGCCAGGCCCGTCGGCCCGGCGTCCTGGGTGACGACGTCGGGCGTGAGGCCGGGCGTCGGGGCCGGGCTCATGGATCGTCCCGCCGCAAGGGATGATCGGCCGTTACCCGGCCGTCGCGGACATGCAGCCGGCGGTCGCATCGGGCGGCCAGTGCCGGGTCGTGGGTAATCAGCACCAGGGTGGTGCCGTAGTGCTGCTGCAGGCTGAACATCAGCGCCATGACGCTCTCGCCGGTGCGGGTGTCCAGATTGCCCGTCGGTTCGTCCGCCAGCAGCAGGCGCGGCCGGGTGACGAACGCGCGCGCCAGCGCGACGCGCTGCTGCTCGCCGCCCGACAGTTCGGTCGGCAGATGTCCCAGACGCCCGTCCAGCCCCACCGACGCCAGGGCGGCCGTCGCGGTCGCGACCCCATCGGCGCGGCCGGCCAGTTCCAGCGGCACCAGCACGTTTTCCAGCGCCGTCATGGTCGGGATCAGCTGGAAGGACTGGAAGACGATGCCCGTGGTCCGGCGGCGGAAGCGGGCCAGGGCGTTTTCGTCCAGGTCGCCCAGCACCGTGTCCGCGATCCGCACTCTGCCCCGCGTCGGACGTTCCAGCCCGGCCAGCAGCATCAGCAGCGAGGTCTTGCCCGACCCCGAGGGGCCGACGATTCCCACGGCCTCGCCCTCGCCGACCCGCAGGCTGACGCCGGACAGGATGTCCAGGCCGCCGGCCCTGTCGTTCTGGCCGCCGCCCTTCGGGTTGACCCCCGCCGGACGGGCCGGCACTGTCAGCCACAGGTCCTCCGCCTCTATCAGGGCCGGTCGTCCGCTGGGGAATCCTTCGCCGTCCATGCGTGCTCCTTCCGACAATCCGGTTTGCCTCGTTTCATACGCTACATGGCGCGGGCGAATGGCCCGAACCCTTTTTGCCGTCCTGTGCCTGTGCGGCGCGGTCTGCATCGGTTCGTCGGGCCGGGCGGCGGACGGCCCTGCCCGCCCGGTCCGGATCCTCGCGCTGGGGGATTCGCTGACGGCGGGCTATGGCCTGGCGCATGGCGACGGGTTCGTGGTCCGGCTTCAGGCCGCGCTCGATGCGCGCGGCGACCGCATCACCATTCTGGATGGCGGGGTGTCGGGCGACACCAGCACCGACGCCCTGGCGCGGCTGGACTGGGCGCTGGGCGACCGGCCGGACGCGGTCATCGTGGAACTGGGCGGCAATGACGGGTTGCGCGGGCTGGACCCGGCGCTGATGGAGCGCAACCTGACGGCCATTCTCGATCGCCTGCAGGCGCTGCGTCTGCCGGTGCTGCTGTCGGGCATGTATGCCCCGCCCAACATGGGCACCCCCTACGGCCAGTCCTTCCGCGCGGTGTTCGACCGCCTGTCGCACCGCCCCGGTATCCTGTGGGACCCGTTTTTCCTGGACGGCGTCGCGGCCCACCCCGCTCTGGTGCAGGCCGACCATATCCATCCCAGTCCGGACGGCGTCCGGCAGATCGTCCGCCGCCTGACCCCGATGGTCGAGCATCTGGCGGCGATGGCGCAGGGGTAGCCGGAAGGCCCCAGGCCCCGAACCCCGATCATGAATAAAACAGGTCGGTTTCCAAAGGCCGCCGGCCTTTGGCGGGTTTCAGGGCAGCGCCCTGAGGCATGCCGCTGAAGGTGCGGATGAGAGCGGAGCCTGCACGAACTGAATGCTGACCGTCACCGCCCATGCGGTTCCGCACCAGGGCCTGTTTAGACCAGATGCACGGGAAGCATCGAGCAATTCACCCAGAGCACCTGGCTTTCACCGTCATGGGCATTCATGAAGCGATGAGGCCGATCGCTCGTGAAGCGGAAGCTGTCGCCCTGGCCCACCAGCATCTCCCGGTGTTCCACGATCAGCCGGATCCGGCCCTCCAGAACCAGTCCGGCCTCGATTCCTTCATGAGCGTATAATTCGTCGCCCGTCGTACTGCCCGGCGCCAGGGTCACCATGAACATTTTCAGCGGCGCCTCCTCATGCGGCGTCAGCAGCAGTTTCGTGATCCCGTTCTTCAGCGCGACAGGCGGCCGCTGCGCATGCCGCACCACAATCCGGTCCCGCGACGGCTCTTCGAACAGGTCCAGGAATTCTCCTGCCGAAGTTTGCAGAATTTCTGCGATACGAATCAGGTCCCGCACGGACGGCGAGGACATGCCGCGTTCGATCTGGCTCAGATGCCCGACCGAAATCCCGACCTGATCGGCAATCTGCTGTAGCGACAGACCCCGCGACTTTCTCCGCTCACGCAGGCGCCGCCCCAGGGCGCCGTCCAGATTTTCCATGCACATCCTTCACGAACCGATAATCATACGTCCGGATACAGCCAATTTTTCACGACAGTAAAAAATCTTGCATTCGTTTCGTCACGATACTACAACGAATTCATCGCTCACTCACTGTTTGCGTCTTTCCCGCCGTCCGGCATGCCTGCTACCGCAAAATACCGGGCCGTCAGGAAACATGCTACGGAGTTGTACGTCCATGTCCGACCGCCCCGATCCAAGGCCCGGATGCCCGCCCCCCAGGTCAGGACCAAGGTCCGCGATCACGCGGCGGGATTTCATCAACGGCGTCGCGACTGCCGCGGCATGCGCCAACATCTCCTGCAGCACATTTCCCGCTTTCGGCGCCACCGACCCGGACAGCGTGCCTCCGCCCCGCAGAACCGGCCTGCGCGGCAGCCACCCCGGCGCGTTCGAAGCCGGCCACGCCTTGCGCGACGGTACCCTCCGGCCAACCGGCGGGCATGACGACGGCGAACTCTACGATCTCGTCGTGGTCGGCGGTGGCCTCAGCGGCCTTGCCGCCGCCCACTTCTTCCACCGGTACGCAGGGTCGGGCAAATCTGTTCTGATCCTCGAAAATCATGATGATTTCGGCGGTCATGCGAAACGCAATGAATTCATCGTCGATGGCCGCCTCCTGGCCCTCAACGGCGGCACGCTCGAAATCGAGTCCCCTGCCCGCTACAACGAATGGGCAAAACGCATTCTCGACGAGATAGGCGTCGATATTTCCGCCTACCTGCGCGAGAACCGGCGGGAGGCCGGCCTGTACGAACGGCTCGGCATGGATCGCGCCTTTTTCTTCGACCGGGAAAGCTGGGCCGCGGACACCCTGGTTCCCAGACACGTCCCGCCCGGTACATCGTGGTATGGCTTCGGCCCCGATTTCGTCGCGAAGGCGCCGCTCGGCGAAAAAGCCTGCGCAGATCTGGCCAGGCTGCTGGCATCGCGGCAACCCGACTATCTCGCCGGTGCCAGCGTCGCGGAAAAGAAGAAACGCCTCGCGACCATGGCCTATGACCGTTATCTGCGCGATTGCGCCAAGGTCGATCCGTCCGTCGTGCGGATCTTCAGCAAGGCCGGCGCGGGCGTTTTCTGTGTCGGCGCCGATGCCATGCCGGCCCTGTTCGCCTGGGCGATGGGCTATCCCGGCTTTTCCGGACTCGGACTGGGTACGTTGCCCGAAGGCCTGCTGTCCGATCTCCCCGGCGGACAGCACGGCAGACAGGCCGAAAGCGGTGAGTCCGTGCATTTTCCGGACGGAAACGCCACCCTGGCCCGGCTCCTGGTCGCCTCGCTCGTCCCTGGCGCCACCAGGGCGCGGACCCAGGATGAGATGGGAACGGCGACATTCGACTATGCGAAGCTGGATCTCGCCGGCAATCCGACGCGCATCCGCCTGTCCACCCTGGCACTGAACATCGCGCACGACGGACCGCCCGATCAGGCTGAAACCGTTTCCATCCTCTGCGCCCCGGCCGGCGACCCGCATCCGGACGCGATCACCCGCATTCGCGCCCGGCAGGTCGTGCTTGCCTGCTGGAACATGGTCATCCCCTATCTTGTGCCGACCATGCCGGCGAAACAGAAGGACGCCCTCGCCTACGGCGTCAAGGGGCCGATCGTCTACGCCAACGTAGCGATCCGGAACTGGCGCGCCTTCCATAAACTTGGTGTCGCCGACATCGATTGTCCGACACTGTATTTCGAACAGGTGCAGCTTGCCGAAGCGGCGTCGCTCGGCGGCCTCAAGGCACCATCCGACCCCGCGATGCCGAACGTCGTGCGCATGATCAAGACCTTCGGGGTGCCCGGCCTGCCGACGAAACGCGATCAGCATCGCGCCGGCCGCGCCATGCTCCTTGCCACCTCCTTCGACACTTTCGAGAAGGAAATACGGGGGCAGCTGCAACATATCCTCGGACCAGGCGGCTTCGACGCGGACAGGGACATCGCCGCGATCACCGTCAATCGCTGGCCGCACGGTTATGCCTATACCTACAACAGCCTCTACGACCCGCCCGAATGGGTTTTCACCGCATCGGAAAACCGCCCCTGCGTCACCGGCCGCCAGCCCTTCGGCCGCATCGCCATCGCCAATGCGGATTCCGCCGCCAGCCCCCATACCGACGCCGCGTTCGAAGCCGCTCATCGCGCCGTCGCCGAACTGCTCGACCGCCAGATTTTTCCTTTCGTCCCGCCATCCCCCGGTCCGGCCACCTTCTGAACCGGATGCCCGCCCCAACAGGCGACATTGCATCACCCGTGGAAAGAGGTTTCCGAAATGACAAGATCCTCCATAACACGACGAGACTTCATAAACGGTGTATCCGCCGCCACCCTCTCCGGCCTGCTGGCCGGACCAAACGCCGCCTCGGCAGCGGATTCCACCATCGCCCGTGCAGACGATCCCCCGCTGAAGCAGGGTCTGCGCGGCCAGTATCCCGGTTCGTTCGAAATCGCCCATGTCGCACGCGACGGCGGCTTCACCGGGCCCGTTCAGGCCCGCGACACCGGCGAACATTACGATCTTGTCGTTGTCGGCGGCGGGATTTCCGGGCTCAGCGCCGCCTGGTTCTATCGTCGCGCGCTCGGGTCGGCCACGCGCATTCTCGTCATCGACAATCACGACGATTTCGGCGGGCATGCCAAAAGAAACGAGTACCGTATCCGGGGGCGCACGCTGCTGTCCTATGGCGGCACGATGAGCATCGAATCGCCGTTCCCCTACAGCTTCACGGCAAAGTCGCTGCTTTCCGAGCTCGGCATCGACCTGTCCCGCACGGGCGGAATCGAGCAGCCCAGGATATTCTCCGGCATGAATCGGGGTGTCTTCTTCGATAGCGACCATTTCACGGCCGATCGCATCCTGGCGGGCTACACACCGAATGCACCGGCGTCGTTCTGGAAGGACGCCCCGCTGGACGAACCGTCCCGCCGGGCGCTCATCCATCTGCATGATCCGCGCGTCAACTTCCTGCCCGGGATGACGCCGCGGGGCCGCCGCACCCTCCTGCAATCCATCAGCTATGAAACCTTTCTTCGGGACTACGCGAAACTTCCCGACCAAGCCGTCGCCTTCTTCCATGGCGACGGATATCGCAACAACATGCGTGTCGATAGCTGTCCCGCCTTCATGGCCATGCGCTACGGCGCGCCGGGCTTCGCGGGCATGAGGATCGAGCAGGACCCCGTCGACGATTCCCCGGTCTTTCATTTCCCCGACGGCAACGCCTCCATCGCCCGCCTGCTTGTCGGCCAGCTGGTTCCCGCGGTCTTCGGGACGCCGCAGACCATGGAAAGCATCGTAACGGCCCAAGCGGATTACGGCGAACTGGACAGAGCCGGGTCGCCGGTCCGCATCCGGCTCGGACAGATGGTTGTTCGTGTCGAGCATGTCGGGGGGGCAAGCGCGCAGGACAAGGCCGCCGGAAAGGCGCCGGTGCGTATCGTGTATCAGAAGCCGGACGGTTCCGACCCGGTACGTCACGCGGTCACGGCCGAGAACGTGGTCCTGGCCTGCTTCAACAACATCATTCCCTACATCGTTCCGGAATTGCCGGACCCTCAGAGAGAGGCGCTGAAATACCCGTCGAAAGTGCCGATGATGTACACCAGCGTCGTCCTCAGCAACTGGCATGCCTGGAAGCAGGCCGGTATCAGCAGCCTCAGCGTCCCGCACGGCTACTATCAGCACCTGCTTCTCGACAGCCCGGCGCGCTTCGGCGCATTCGAGACGGTTCTCTCGCCTGACGAGCCCGTCACGCTCCACATGCTGCGCAATCCGAATTTCCCCGGCCATCCGCGCAAGGAACAGAACCGCATGGGCCGGGCGGAAATGCTCGCGACACCGTTCGAAACCATAGAAAAAGAAACACGCCTGCAGCTTCAGCGTATTTTCGGACCTTATGGTTTCAGGGAGGAACAGGATATCCTCGGCCTGACCGTCAACCGGTGGCCGCACGGATACGCATACACATACGACACGCTTGGCGATCCCGAATTCCCGGAGGCCGAACAACCGCATGTCGTCGGCCGCCGCCCCTACGGCCGGATCGCCATCGCCAACGCCGATTCAGGTGCGTCGGCCTTTACGAATATCGCAATCGACGAGGCGGAACGCGCTGTCCAGGAATGCCTGGTCAGCCGGGGCTATACCTAGAAAGATACGTCTCCGAAATTCCGCGCTGTCTCATCCCGGCAAAGATAGAGTAATAATCATGGCATATACTTACCGCGCGACGTCGCGCTTTTCGTCATGCCTGCTCGTTCGCTGCTCCACAGGCATTTTCTCGGCAGTGCTTCTCACATCCACCGCCTGGGCTGCCACCGCCTCTCCCGGAACATCCGCGACATCCCATCGGCATCCCGTCGGAACGGCGCCAGCCAGTCCGGTTACGACTCGCCCGAACGGAGCCGCGCGAACACGGCATCTGCCCCCCGCGGCACCGAAGCCGGACAGCGAATCCATCGTGGTCCAGACCAGCCGCGCCGTCTCGCGCGGCAGCGAGGAAGCCGTCGGCAAGGCCGTCATGGAACAGTTCGTGGAAGGCACGAACCCGCTCAAAATCCTCGCCGCCCGCACGCCGGGTCTGAGCTTCAGCTCCGGCGACGCGCTGGGGCTCGACGCCTGGTCCAGCAGCCTCTACATGCGTGGCTTTTTCTGGGACCGGCTGGGCATGACGCTCGACGGTGTCCCGCTTAATGATCAGTCCTACAATACGATCAGCGGCCTGAATGTCAGCCAGGCCATCATCACCGACGATATCGGCTTTATGTCGGTCTCCCAGGGCGGCGGCGCCGTCGACGTTCCGTCGAACACCAATCTCGGCGGCGCGATCCGTTTCGTCAGCGACGACCCGGCAGACAAAATGGGCGGAAAACTCTCGCAGGTTTTCGGAAGCAACTCCTCCTTCCGAACGTACGGCCGTTTCGATACCGGCGCGATGAACCGGACCGGCACGAAGATGTACCTGGCCTATGCACGCTCTGACACGCAGAAATGGAAAGGCTACGGCAACCAGCTTGGGCAACAGGCGGAGGCGAAGCTTGTCCAGCCCGTCAATAACGCGTCCAAGGTGTCCGCCTTCATGAACTGGTCGAACAACTCGCAGTGGGGTTATGCCGACCAGTCTCTTGAAATCCTGAACAATCTTGGCTGGAGAACGGAATATTTCTATCCAGACTACGCCACCGCCTATCACGTTGCCCAGGGGACCTACCTTCCGCCGGGATACGACAAAATCACCGGTCAGGAGCCCTGGTCGGTCAGCCTCTATGACGGCGGGCAGCATCAGGTTTCCTATCTCGGCGCGCTCAATCTCGATTTCGAGATGACCGATCACCTGCGCTGGCAAACCAACTTCTACGGAAACAGCGAAGTCCTCTACACCACTTACGGCGACCCGTGGCAGCCCTCGGCCACCGGTGCCCCCTTCTCCGAACAGGTGTGGGAATCGCGGGAGGTTCGCTACGGCATGACCTCCGCCGTCCGCTACGACATCGCACGCAACAGCCTCAACTCCGGAATCTGGCTGGAAAACAACAATCAGGAATCGGGCCAGTATTTCTTCAACGAACCGCTTCTTGGACAGGGTGCTCCCCTCAAGACGATAGGGCCGTATAACACGTACGGTCCTGCCTTCCTGACGTCCTATGACTTCAAATGGACGACCAACACCTTCCAGTATTTCCTGGCAGATACCTATCATGTCCTGAAAAACCTGGATATCCACGCGGGATTCCGCAGCATGATCGTCAGCACATCGGGCGGTGCGAATTACAACAACACCGATTACACCGGTGAGGCCGCGCTGGCGAACGGCAGCATGACCGCCGCGTCCGCCTTCCTGCCCAACGTGAGCGCGAACTGGCGGTTCCTCCCCGGCCATGAACTGTATTTCGACGTGGCCGAGAACATGCGGGGCTATACCGTCGCACCCTGGGGCAGCGGCTCGCTCTGGGGCGTGCAGAATCAGGACGCCTTCAAGACGCTCCAGCATTCGGTGAAACCGGAAAAGGATTGGGTTTACCTTGTCGGATACCGCTACACCTCGCCTGTCGTGACGGCCTCGCTGGACGGTTACCACGCCGACGTCCGCCATAGGCTTCAGCAGGCGACCGAGGGCACACTGAATTTCCCCATCACGACCATGGTCGATACCGGCAGCATCTCGATGTACGGGATGGACGCGGGACTGACTTTCCGACCGTTCCGCGGGCTCTCCATCTACAACAGCGTGAGCTACAATCATTCCACCTACGGTCGCGACCTCGTTGAACCGGATGCCGTCTACGCCATGAAGGGCAAGAAGGTCGTCAATTTTCCGCAGGTCATGTACAAAGCCAGCCTGAGCTATGCCTGGAGAGGCGCCGAAGCGCATATCGACGCCAATTACTACTCAAAACGCTATTTCTCCTACGTCAACGATACGTCCGTCCCGGCCTACTGGCTCGTGACGCTTGGGGCGAAGTACCACTTCGGAGATTACGGGCCGCTGAAGAATCTGTCCCTCGGATTCAACGTCTATAATCTGCTGAATACAAAATATATTTCGATGATGGGCGAAAACGGCAACCCGCTGAGTGGCGACTATCAGTCGCTGGAACGTGGCGCGGTCCGGCAGTTTTTTGGTACCGTCAGCGCGTCATTCTGAACGGGCCGGAGAAGCTCGCGCCGGGCCATCCATCCGCAGGGCCGGGCGAATGGCCCGAACCTGGCAACTCCCGGGAACGATCAGTGATGAAGCATCCCCATACCGGCCTGCATGCCCGTCTGCATGGCGGTGTGGAGAATATCCGACCAGATGCCCTGGCCACCCCGACCGCCGGCCGAGCGGTTTGCGCGTGGGCCGTCGATGACGGGCAGGCCGTCATCGTCGCGTGGCACAGGGGGGGAGGCGCATCCCGCCAGCAGCGCCAGGACACAGAGACAGGGCAGCATGCGCGTCACGATGAACCGGGCGTCAGCGGGGGTCGCCAATGTGGATATCCGAGGGGGTGATGGTGTCCTGCCTGCCGGGTCGACCGCCCTGCGCGCTCGAGGATCGTCGGTCCGGTTCATTGCCCGGCCGCGGTCGGCAGCGGCTTGACCCGCCGTCCTGACGGCCCGGACCAAAGCCGCCGAGGCGGCCGCTCATCATGCCGCCACCGAAACCGCCCATGCCCGCGCCTCGCATGCCACCGAATCCGCCATGACCGCCCTCCCTTCTCTGCGATCCGGCCGGCGGATCGCGCCGGCATTGCGACGAATTTTCGTCCGGCGACTGGTCGCAGGCCGCCAGGGTTGCAAGAAGGACCAGACAACCGAGTATCGGTGTCGCGCGCCTCGTACTCTTTTTCTGCCGGGCATGGGGGATGACGGTTCGGTTCGGCATCGGAGACTCTCTGTTCGGGCAGGACCATGATCGTTGAAAGAAGCGCGGCGGACGAGTCCGGGAAATGTCACGAAATGTGATAATCCGCGCTTTGTTCACGAGGGATTCGAAAGGCGATGTCCAGTATCCCGGTTGGGGTCAGGGGGCATCGGTGCGCCGGAAGAAGCTGAACTGTACCGGTTCAAAATCGCCAAAATCATTACCGATGTAGTAGGTACAATCCAGGCTTGAAAATGCCTTGTCGCGATAACGGACGGTGCATGTGCTTTGCGGCGCCGTCTTCGAACGAAAGGCATCGACGCCGAAATCCAGATGCGTGAAGCGGGATTTCAGCGTGCGCAGGGCATAAGTGGCGTGGTCGTCGTCCTCGTCCAGGACGTTGCCGTCCAGCACGGCCGGGCTGCCATCCTTCAGCAGGTTGGTCATGTCCACCGTCAGGCTGCCGTTCCCGGTCGTGACGCCAAGGCGGGAGCAGGCGAACCGGCCGCCGCACTGTCCGGGATAATATGTCGGCGACGCCTCGCCTTTGAAATCGTCCGTCGAAAGTGTGGCCGCGCTGGCTGGACCCATGACGGCGTCCAAAACCAGGCAGGCCAATCCAGCGAAGATATGCCGCAGCATGAAGGTTCCATCGTGACAGGGTTATCCCTGTCACGATAAGGCGCCCGGCCGCGAAGTCATGATTCAAAGAGAAACAATGCACCCGCCCCGGAACGACTGGATTTCAAAGGCGGCACCCTTGATGGGGTCCAAGGGGCAAAGCCCCTTGAACTGCCCTCACTCGCCCCGCTCGGCGGCGCTTTCCGCGCGGATGGCGGCGAATTCGGAACCGGTCTTCCATTGCGGCCAGGCATGCGAGAACGCCACGTCACGTCCGACATAGTAGAGCAGCGCCGTGTCCTCGGCCGCGCCGTGCAGGTCCCAGTTCGCGCTCCAGGCGTCGCAGGCCTGATGGTAGCAGGCCATATAGGCCTTCAGCCACGCTTCGCCCGCCGCGACACCGCCCGACAGCAGGTCGTAGGGGCCGGCCATGCCCATCATGGCCACGACCGGCACGCCGGCGCGGGCGAAGGGCAGATGATCGGCGCGATAGAATGCGCCGCGCTCGGGCCGGGTTTCGGGTTGCACGATGCGGCCCTGCGCGCGGGCGGCGACCGCCAGATCGTCCTGCAGGCTGTCCTGCCCCGCGCCGATCACGAAGGCATTATGGGCGGGGCCGGCCATCTGCAGCACGTCGATGGTGAAATTCGCCGCCGTCTTCGCCAGCGGCGCCAACGGATGCGCCGCATACCATGTCGAGCCCAGCAGCCCGCGTTCCTCGGCGGTCCAGGCGGCGAACATTACCGTCCGGTCGGGTTTCGCACCTGCCTTGAACGCACGGGCGATTTCCAGAACGGCAGCGATTCCCGACCCGTCGTCGATGGCGCCGCGCCGGATCACCGGCCGGCCCTGCGTGTCGGTACCGACGCCGAAGGCATCCCAATGCGCGCCATACATGACGGTCTCGCCAGGATATTTCGCGCCGGTCAGCTTGCCGATGACATTGCGGCTGCGCAGGTGCGCGACCGAAACCGGCACGTCGGCGGTCAGGGTCGCGCCCGGAATCGTCACCGGCTGGAACGCCGGGTCGCGCGCCTTCACGCGCAGGGCCGCAAGGTCCAGCCCCGCGCGGGCGAACAGGCGCGTCGCGGCATCGCCTTCCAGCCAGCCCTGAAGCGGTACCGGTTTGTCGCTTGCGGCGTCACGCACGATGTCGAACGCCTCGCCGCCCGGTGCGATCACGGTCGTCCACGGATAGGAGGCGCCCGGCGTGTCATGCACGATCAGCGCGCCGATGGCGCCGCGGCGCGCGGCCTCTTCATATTTGTAGGTCCAGCGGCCGTAATAGGTCATCGTCCGGCCGCCGAACCGTCCGGCGACGGGCTCGCCAGGCTGGGCGTCGAAATCCGGATCGTTGACCAGGAAAACCGCGATCTTGCCTTTGAGATCGACGTTTTTGTAGTCGTCCCACTGGCGTTCGGGCGCGTGCACCCCATACCCCACGAAGACCAGCGGCGCCGAATGGACCTGGAGCCGTTCGACGGGCGACAGGGTGGCCAGATAGATGTCCTTCTTCAGTTCCAGCGGCATGGCCGCCCCGCCGATCGTGACGTCGAGCCGCGACGGCGTGCCGATCCGCGTTCGCAGCAGCGGCACGTCCTGGGTCCAGCCGCCGGCCTCGCCACCGGGTTGCAGCCCGATCTTCCGATATTGCGCGATCAGCCAGGCGACCGTCCGCGCCTCGCCTTCCGTCGCGGGGGCGCGGCCCTGGAAATCGTCGGAGGCCAGCGTGCGGATCGCGGCGGACATGCGGGCCGGGTCGACCGGTGCCCAAGGGGAAGATGCCGGCGACGCGGCGTGCGCGGACGTCAGCGTCGCAAGGGCCACGGCGGGAAGGAGGGCTGCGAGGGGGCGACGAGGGCTCATGGAATGCATCTCGTGATTCTGAATGGAGTTTTCGGGAAGATCGGGGCTCTGCCCGAACCCCCCAAAGGGCATTGCCCTTTGGAAACCCGGTCGTCTTATCCATGATCGGGGTCCAGGGCCTCGGGCCCTGGTGGGTTCGGGCAAAGCCCGTTGTCTTCCTAGTGCGACAGGCTGGTGAACAGCGACCGGTAGTAATCGATCGCCAGCGGGATGCCTGCGATCGGCGTGCGCTCGTTCAGGCCGTGGCTGAAATTCTCGGACTCCTTGAGGAAGAGCGCGCTTGCGCCATAGCTGGGTACGTGCCGATTGCGAAACCACATGCTGTCGCTGGCGCCCGAGGACATGCTGGGAAATACCGGAACCCCCGGATAGGTCGCGTTCAGGGCCTTGTCCACGGCCGCGATGAAATCGGGGCGCATGGGTGAGGCATCGGTGGCGACCGATCCTGCGCTGACGTCGGTGAAATGGACGTTCGGGTCGGCGGCGACTTTCTCCAGTTCCGCCATGATGGCGGCGCGGGGATGGCCGGGGAAGATGCGGCAATTGATATTGGCGGTCGCGCGTTGCGGCAACGCATTGAGCGCATGGCCACCGTTGACCATGGTCACGACGCAGGTGGTGCCGATCTTGCCGATCATGGACGGGTCGGCCGTCAGGGTGGCGATGGCCTTCCTGTCGGCAGGGTTCGCGGCAAAGGCGCGCATCGCGATGCCGATTTTCGCCGGTTCCCATTTTGCGGCGCTCAGGAAATAGCCGCGGGTCAGATCGTTCAGTTCCGGCTTGAACTGATAGTGCTGGATCCGCAGCAGTGCCGCGGCAAGCTGGTCGATCGCATTTTCGGCGCGCGGTTCCGAGGAATGGCCCCCCGGATTGGTGACCGTCATTTCAAAATCGGCGTAGGTCTTCTCGGCCCCCGTCCAGGTGAAATAATCGGGCTTGCCGGTATGTTCGTCCAGGACGCCGCCGCCGCTGTCGATATTGAGCACGAGGTCGGCATTCACCAGCTTGTCGGCGATGATGGCGCTGGTCTTCATCGCCGTTTCCTCGTCGCCCGAGAATTCGATGATGATGTCGCGGCGGGGCTTGTACCCTTCGCGTTTCAGTTCGCCCAGCGAGGCGATGGCCAGCGTGCCGTCCAGCTTCATGTCCGTGGCGCCTCGGCCGAACAGATAGCCGTTTTCGACCACCGGCTTGAACGGATCGCGCTGCCAGTCGGCCGGCTTGGCTTCCACTACGTCCATGTGCCCGGAAATGACCAGCGGCTTCAGCGACGGATCGCTTCCCGACCAGCGTGCGATCAGATAGGCCGTGTCATCGACCGGCGTGATCGTGATGTCCCGATCGGCAAAGCCGCCCGCAACCAGCGCCGCCTTGTAGAGTGCCGCGACCTGGGACGTCTGGTTTCCCGGCCCGGCGACCGACCGCAGCGCGATGGCCTTTTCCGCGAGGTCGAGCGCCTGGGCGTCGGCCTGGGGATGTTCCATGGGGGCCGCATGGGCGCCCCCCGCCATCGTCGCCGTCATCGTCGCCGCCATCGCCATGGCGGTTATCGCTACTCGCATCGAAACCGTCTCCTGTCCAATGCGCCAGAGTAACGTCATTTGGGTGACATACGCCAGTGAGGGGCGAACCGGCACGCTGCGTTCAGGATGGTGCCAGAAGGGTACTGACGAAATCCGTAAAGGCGCGGGCTTTCGCGCTGGTCAGCCGGGCCGCGGGAAAGACCGCCCACAGGTCGATCGGCGGCAGCGTCCACTCTTCCAGCACACGCGCGACGCGGCCATGTTCCAGTTCCGGCGCGAACATCCAGTCGGAGGCGATGGTCAGTCCCAGATCGGCCAGGGTCGCGGCCCGGATGCCCTCGGCGGCGCTGAGACGCAGGCGGCCGCGCAGCGTCACGGGGCAGTCGCGCGTTCCCTGCCGGAACGTCCAGGCGGTGCCCCGGCCCTGGGTGTAGATCAGGGCGTCATGCCGTTCGAGGTCGCCCGGCGTGCGCGGCCGGCCGGCACGATCGAAATAGGCCGGCGTCGCGATGACCGACCGCCGTCCCCGCGCGATCTGGCGGGCGACGAGGCTGGTGTCCTCCATCGGGCCGACGCGCAGGCACATGTCGATCCCTTCCGCCACCAGATCCACGCGCCGGTCGTCCAGCACGATCTCCAGATCCAGGTCCGGGTGGGCGGACAGGAAGCCGCCCAGATGCGGGATGATGTTCTGGCGCGCGAAGGTGGTCGGCGCGGATATGCGCAGCCGCCCGCCCAGCCCCGCGCCGCTGCCGCGTGCCGCGCGTTCGGCCGCGTCGGCTTCCTCCAGCGCCCGGGTGGCGGCCTCGACATAGCGCAGCCCGGCCTCGGTCGGTGTCAGGCCGTGGGTCGAGCGCAGCAGCAGCCGGACGCCCAGATGCTGTTCCAGCAGCGCCACCGCCTTGGACACCGCCGGCTGGCCCACGTTCAACTGCCGGGCGGCCGCCGAGAACGAACCCGTTTCGACGACCCGCACGAGGTACGTCATGGCCTGGAGACGATCCATGGTTATTCCTTTTGGGAATGAACGTTAGGTCTGCCGGCCGTCTGCCGCCTTGGCAAGAGAATAGGCATGGTCCTGTCCAGCGGCGGAGCCCTTGGGGCGGTTCGCCGGATCGACAAGGACGAATTCGATGTCTCAGCTTCTGTTCACGCCGACGCGGGTCGGCCCGGCCTCCCTTCTGCATCGCGTCGTGATGGCGCCGCTGACGCGGATGCGCTCCAGCCCCGGCAACCTGCCGAACGATCTGATGCGGGACTATTACCGCCAGCGCACTACCGAAGGCGGCTTGCTGATTACCGAGGCGACGCCCGTGTCGGTGAAGGGATACGGGTTCGAGCGTGCGCCGGGGATCTATGATGATGCGCAGATTGCCGGCTGGCGGCGCATTACCGACGCGGTGCATGCCAGGGGTGGTCGGATGTTCCAGCAATTATGGCATGTGGGCCGGCAATCGGCGCGGGCGCTGCAGCCGAACGGCGAGGCCCCGGTGGCGCCGTCCGCGATCCGGGCCGATGGCCAGGCCTGGACGCTGCAGGGGCCGATCCCCTTCGACATGCCCCGGGCGCTGGAACGGCATGAAATCCCGCTGATCGTCGAGGAGTACCGTCGCGGGGCGGAACGCGCACTGGCGGCCGGGTTCGATGGGGTGGAAATCCACGGCGCGAACGGCTACCTGCCCGACCAGTTCCTGCAGGACGGCACCAACCGGCGCACCGACGACTATGGCGGGCCGATCGAGAACCGCGCGCGCTTCCTGCTGGAGGTCACGCAGGCCGCCATCGACATCTGGGGGGCGGACCGCGTGGGGGTCCGGCTGACGCCAAGCGGCGCCTACGGGTCGATGGCCGACAGCGACCGTCACGCGACATTCGGCCATGTCGCCGCGGCGCTGGACCGTATGGGGACGGCCTATCTGCACATCGTGCAGCCGCGGATCGGCGGGGATGCCGAGCCCGATCCCGTGGACGCGGGGGTGCTGCGCCGCAGCTTTTCGCGCACGATCATTGCGGCGGGCGGTTTTTCCCGTGACAGCGCCGAGGCCGTCCTGGCGTCGGGCGATGCGGACCTGGTGGCCTTCGGCCGGTCGTTCATCGCCAATCCGGACCTTCCGGCGCGGCTGCGCGAAGGATGGACGCTGAACCGCTATGATCGCGCCAGCTTCTATGGTGGGGATGCGCGCGGATACACGGATTATCCGTTTCATACGGCTTCGGAACGGGTGGCCTCGTAAAAGCCTCGTAAAAGAGGCAAAGGAAGGTCGGGCGCTGCCCGAACCCGGCAAGGGCCTCGGCCCTTGCATCCCATTCGTTGGTTTCGATCAGGAATCGCGGTTCAACGGGCAGTCATGCCACCCCGATCGTGACAGGGCGTATTCATGCTCGGTACTGGATGCGCCTTTGAAATAATCCGCGCCCTTGACGGTTCCGATGCGACGAAAGCCGAACTTTTCGACCAGGCCGATGGATCCTTCGTTGCGTGTGTCGATGAGGGCGGCGATGTTTTCGACGCCGTCGGTCGAAAACAGCCGGCATATCGTTGCCTGGAGCGCGGCGGTCGCGAGGCCCTGTCGCCAGAAGCTGGGAAAGATCTGATGGCCGATCAGCGCCCCGTCGCCCTGAATCGTCGCCTGGATATACCCGGCTGCGCGTCCGTCGTCTGCACGCCGGACGACCCAGTTCAGCCACTGCTGTGTCACGTCCGGCGACCGGCCCGCCGCCTGCCGCGTATAGCGCGACCGTAATGCCGCCATCGTGTCCGGCGGGTCATCGGAAAGGAAACGGTAGGCGGCGGGATCGGACAGCCCGTCGAACATTTCCAGCGCATGTTCGGGGCACAATGCGTCCAATTTTATCCTGTGACCGGGCATTCCCCGATGAGGAACGAGAAAGGCGAAAGAGGCAACCGTCCCGCAGGTCGGGGCGGCCGTTCGGACGCCGGAGTTCATATAAAAAATAGAAACAAACAGTTTATATTGTTTCTATTTTTCCGGAGCAGGCAGGACGATACGGTTCCAGACAGACAGCCGCGATGACCGCAGCATGTGCGGGCCTGCCCGGTCCGAATAGCACAGAAACTGAAAGAGTATGCCATGTTCACGATGAATGCATTTTCGCGCGATACGCTCCTTCTGGTCGCCCGAATCCTTCTGGCGACATTGTTCCTGGTCATGGGCTGGGGGAAATTGAGCGATTTCGGCGGTGCCGTCGCTTATATGGCGCAGACCCGTGCCCCGTTTCCGGAACTGGCGGCGGTTCTTGCGACGCTGACGGAACTGGGGATCGGGCTGGCCCTCGTGGCCGGGGTGCTGACCACGCCGCTGGCCCTGATTCTGGCGGGCTATACGTTGGTGACCGGCCTGATCGGCCATCCGTTCTGGGCCATGTCCGGCATGCCGCGCTATGACAACATGATCCATTTCTACAAGAATATCAGCATTATCGGTGGTCTGCTGGCGTTAGCCGCCGCCGGACCGGGCCGCTTCGCCCTGACCGCGGGCCGGCGGGTCGGAACCCATGCACCGGGGGCCATCGCGTCTGCGGGTGTGCGTCCCGGTGCGATCGGGTGATGCCTCTCGTGACCTGATGACGGCTATTCGTTTCAGGAAGAGACTGCCAAGGGTATTCAGATGCCGCCAATGAGGGGGCAAGCGCCGTCTTCGTCCCTTTCCCGGCTGTCGCTGGCCTATCCCTCCCGGCGTGGCGTAGAAAGGGTCTTGGAAGCGGGAAGTGAGCGATGACAGGCTACAGGAACGAGAACGACGACGCGGTACGGGCGCAACTCCAGATTCTAATTTCCGAATTGCAGGCCGACGTCGAGAAAATGGCAGTCCTGCTGGACCAGACGCAGGCCAGTGATGACGTGAAGCACCTGATGGCGAGCATTGCCGATCGGCTCGACGGGGTGGCTGATCTGGCGGATCAGAGGTAGCGGCTGGGCGGATCTGCGCGCCGCGCAGATTTATCCCCTGATTGTTTCGATACGATCCGCGGTCAGACGCGCGACTGTCGTTGCGATCGACCCCTCATGCGTGCATGGCGACCCTGAGAGGGTCGCAGGCTTGCGCCTTTTTGGGGCTACAGCAGGAAATAATGAATTTATGAGGGCTCCATGGTGGGCGCACAAGGACTCGAACCTTGGACCCGCTGATTAAGAGTCAGCTGCTCTACCAACTGAGCTATGCGCCCATGGAGTTGGCCCTTTCGGGTGACGCGCTTCTAACAGCGCACCACCAGGAGGGCAAGGGGTTTTGTTGAAAAAAATCCCCCTGTTTCCAGACGGTCCATCAGCCATTCAGGCGGGCCAGCACCGCATCGAACTGGTCCAGCGAATGATAGAGGATGCGGATCGATCCCCCCTTCCCGTCGAAGGCGATCTGCACCTTCAGGCCCAGACGCGCCGACAGGTCGCGTTCCAGCACCTGGATTTCCGGGTCCTTGCGTTCGGCGGCGGCGGGTGCGGGCTTTTGCGCCTGGCGGGTGGTCTTCTGGATCAGGGCCTCGGTCTGGCGGACGTTCAGGCCCTGGTCCAGGACGATCTTCAGCGCCGCCACCGGGTCGGGGTGGGCCAGCAGGGCGCGGGCGTGGCCGGCGGTCAGCTCGCCATTGCGCAGGGCGTTGCGTACCGCCCCGGGCAGATTCAGCAGCCGGACCATGTTGGCGACATGCGACCGCGATTTGCCCAGGGCGCCGGCCAGTTCGTCCTGCGTCAGGCGATAATCCTGCAACAGCCGTTGCAGGCCCTCGGCTTCCTCGATCGCGTTCAGGTCGGCGCGTTGCAGGTTTTCGACCAGGGCGGCGGCCATGGCGTCGCCGTCGTCCAGCGTGCGGATATGCACCGGGACGTCGTGCAGCGCGGCCATCTGTGCCGCGCGCCATCGCCGTTCGCCCGCGATGATCTGAAAGACGTTCTCGCGCTCGGGGTGCGGGCGGACCAGGATCGGTTGCAGGATGCCGCGCGTGCGGATCGAATCCGCCAGCTCGCTCAAGGCCTCGGGTTCCATGACCTGACGCGGTTGGAACGGGCCGGGTTCCAGCAGATCGACCGGCAGGGTGCCGGCCCGGTCGTCGGTCGCCTTGCCCGACACGCGGGCAATGGCGGGGGCCTGGTCGCCTAGCAGCGCCGCCAGCCCCCGGCCCAGACGCGGGCGGGCCTGATCCTTCTTCGTGCTCATGCCCGGGCGGCCTTCCGTTTGGGTTTGCTGATGCCCATCCGGGCCACCACTTCGTTGGCCATGGCCAGATAGGCCATCGCGCCGCTGGATTTCGGGTCGTAGGTCATGGCCGGGCGGCCATGGCTCTGGGCCTCGGAAATACGGATGTTGCGCGGGATCAGGGTGTCCATCACCTGGTCACCGAAGAAGCCGCGCGCGTCGGCGGCCACCAGTTCCGACAGGTTGTTGCGCCGGTCGTACATGGTCAGCACGATGCCCGCGACATGCAGGTCGGAATTGAAGGCACGGCGGATGCGATCGACCGTGCGGACCAACTGGCTGATGCCTTCCAGCGCGAAGAATTCGCATTGCAGGGGCACGATGACCCCGTCGGCCGCGACCAGGGCGTTCAGGGTCAGCAGGCCCAGGCTGGGCGGGCAGTCGATCAGGATGACATCGAACCCCTGCCCCGCCCGCGCGATGGCGTCGCGCAGCCGGAATTCCCGCCGGTCCTGCATGACCAGTTCCAGCTCCGCGCCGGCCAGTTCGGTATCCGCCGCCACGATCGACAGGTTCGGAATTTCGGTGGCCTGGATCAGATCGTCCGGTGGGGTTTCGTCCATCAGCAGGGCGTAGGTGCCAAGCCGGCGGGCGTCATAGCCGACGCCCAGCCCGGTCGAGGCATTGCCCTGCGGATCGATGTCGATCAGCAGGACCGAAAAGCCCTGCTCGGCCAACCCTGCGGCCAGGTTGATCGCCGTCGTGGTTTTGCCGACGCCGCCCTTCTGGTTCGCGAGGGCAAGAATACGAGGAGCGCGCACGGCGTCATGGACCCGCTGCACGTTCTTCTGAGTGTCTGACACGCCTGATATCGCCCAATCTTAGAATGGTACCGTCCGCGTTGGTGCGGCTTGGTAATCGGGATATGGCCATGTGCCAGTCGGCAGCGGCCGAGGTCAACTCATCCTCGACGTTTCTGCCCTTCAGGAACAGACAAAATCCGTCGGGGCTCAGGAAACGGGTGGCCCAGTCCAGCAATTGCGGCAATGCGGCCAGCGCGCGGGCGGTGACGACCTGCACCGGCGCGATGTCCGCCCGTTCGATCCGCTGGGCCACGATGGTCGCGCGCACGCCCACCAGGCGTGCGGCCTCGCGCAGGAAGGCGGCCTTGCGGACGTCGGATTCGATCAGGGTCACGTCGGCGTCGGTCGCCATGGCGACGATCAGGCCGGGGAAGCCCCCGCCCGACCCCATGTCCGCCAGCCGGACCCCGGGCGGGATCAGGCCGGCCAACTGCAGGCTGTCGGCGATGTGGCGGTCCCACAGATGGGGCAGATCGCGGGGGGACACCAGATTGATGCGCCCGTTCCACCTGGTCAGGATCTCGGCGAACAGGTCCAGCCGGCGGCGCAGTTCGGGCGACGGCGCGGCCTCGCCTGCGGGGTTCGGTTTCACGTGAAACATCATGCCACCTGCCGTAGGTGCGACAACAGCGCCACCAGCGCCGAGGGCGTGACACCGGGAATGCGCTGCGCCGCGCTGAAGCTGGCCGGGCGGGCGGCGGCAAGACGTTCCTGCATTTCGGTGCTCAGCCCGCCGATGCGGCGATAATCGAGGTCATGGGGCAGCGCGATGCGCGTGTCGGCCTCCAACTGCCGGATCTCGCGCGCCTGGCGGGATAGGTAGCCGCTATAGCGCGCTTCGGTTTCCACATGGCGGCGAACGCGGGCCGGCAGGTCGGCGAACCAGGGGGCGACCCGGTCGATGGCATCGGGCGCCGCCGCCGTGGCCAGCACGTCCAGCAGGGTACGCCGTCGCCCGTCGGCCGAGACCGGGACGCCGGCCTGGTTCAACGTATCCGGCAGGAAATTTTCGCTGGCCGCGCGTTGCATCGCGCCGTCGATGGCATCGCGGTCGGCCTGAAAAAGGCGTGCCCGCTCGGCCCCGATGCAGCCCCATTCCAGCCCTCGCCCGGTCAGGCGCAGGTCGGCATTGTCGGCCCGCAGGCTCAGCCGGTATTCGGCGCGCGAGGTGAACATGCGATAGGGTTCGGAAACCCCTTGCGTGGTCAGGTCGTCGATCATGACGCCGATATAGGCCGCCCCCCGGTCGATGCTGACGGGTGCCGACCCGCCGACGCGGCGGGCCGCGTTCACGCCGGCCAGCAGGCCCTGGGCGCCGGCTTCCTCATACCCCGTGGTGCCGTTGACCTGTCCCGCCAGGAACAGGCCCGGCAGGGCGGCCAGCTCCAGGCCGGGCGTCAGCTGGCGCGGGTCGACGAAATCATATTCCACCGCGTAGCCGGGCCGCACGATGGTGCAGTGTTCCAGTCCGGGGATGGAGCGGATCATCTGGGCCTGCACGTCGGCCGGCAGGCTGGTGGAAATGCCGTTCGGGTAGACCAGATCGCCGCCCGGATTGCCCGGCAGGGCTTCGGGCTCCAGGAAGATCTGGTGGCTGTCGCGTTCGGCGAAGCGGACCACCTTGTCCTCGATGGATGGGCAATAGCGCGGCCCCCGCCCCGCGATAGCCCCGCCATAGACCGCCGACAGATGCAGATGCGCGCGGATCAGCTCGTGCGTGCGGGCCGTGGTGGCGGTGATCCGGCAGGACAGTTGCGGGTTGCCAAGGGAGGTAGTCAGCCGGCTGAACGGTTCGGGCACCGCATCGCCCCGGTCTTCCGCCAGAGCGTCCCAGTCGATGGTCGCGCGGTCCAGGCGCGCGGGCGTGCCGGTCTTCAGCCGCCCCATCGTCAGGCCCAGCACCTGCAGGCGCTGACCCAGGGCCTGGGCCGGCGCCTCGCCCACCCGCCCGGCGGGGGTGCTATCATGGCCGATATGGATCATGCCGCGCAGGAAAGTCCCCGCCGTCAGCACCACGGCGCCGGCGCGTAACTGCCGCCCGTCCTCGCACACCACGCCGGCCACGTGGCCGGCGGCATCCACGATCAGATCGCCGGCGGCCCCTTCCGCGATGTCCAGGTTCGGGGTTTCGGCCAGCAGGTCGCGGATGGCCTGGCGATAGAGCGACCGGTCGGCCTGGGCGCGCGGCCCGTGCACCGCCGGCCCTTTCGATCGGTTCAGCAGCTTGAAATGGATGCCGGCCCGGTCGGCCGCCCGGCCCATCAGCCCGTCCAGCGCGTCGATCTCGCGCACCAGATGGCCCTTGCCGATGCCGCCGATCGCCGGGTTGCACGACATGGCGCCGATGGTCTCCAGCCGGTGCGTCAGCAGCAAGGTGCGCGCCCCGCTGCGCGCGGCGGCGGCGGCGGCTTCGCACCCCGCGTGGCCGCCCCCGATGACGATGACGTCGTGCTGGCCCTTCACCCGAGAATTCCTTTTCCTACTTGCCGATGCAGAACTGGCCGAAGACCGTGTCCAGCACCTCCTCGACGCCGACCGCGCCGGTCAGGCGGCCCAGCGCCCGCATGGCCTGGCGCATGTCTTCGCCGCGCATCTCCGGCCAGTCCATATCCAGTGCGGTGGCCAGATGGGAAGCTGTTTCTTCGATCGCCGCGCGATGGCGCGCCCGGGTCAGCGGCGGGCCGGCCGACGCCGCCGTCAACGCCCGTGCCTGCTCGGCCAGGGCGGCGCGCAATACATCCATGCCACGGTCCTGATGGATGCTGATGCCAATGGTGCCGCCGGGCGCCGGCCCCAGATCGATCTTGTTGCGGACCAGGATCGCCCCCTGGGGCACATCGGCCGGCGGCGCGTCGCCGTCGAACATCGCGATCACGCAGTCGGCGTGTTTCACGTGAAACAACGCCCGGCGCACCCCCTCGGCCTCGATTTCGTCCTGGGTGTCGCGCAGGCCGGCGGTGTCGATCAGGGTCACCGGCACTTCGCCCAGCACCACCCGCACCTCGATCGCGTCGCGCGTGGTGCCGGCGATGGATGACACGATGGCGGCCTCGCGCTCGGCCAGCGCGTTCAGCAGGCTCGATTTCCCGACATTGGGCGCACCGACGATCGCGAACGTCAGGCCCCGCCGCAGCTTCTCGCCGCGTCCGCCGTCGTCCAGATGGGCCTGCATCTCGCATCGCAGGGCAGCCAGATCGCCCAGCAGCGCCTGTTCGATCTCAGGCGGCAGGTCTTCGTCGGGAAAGTCGATCAACGCTTCCTGATGCGCCAGCAGAACCCGCAGGCGGGCCGCCCACCCATCATACAGGCGGCTCAGCCTGCCGTCCGACTGGTCCAGCGCCTGACGGCGCTGGGCTTCGGTCTCGGCCGCGATCAGGTCGGCGATCCCTTCGGCCTCGACCAGATCCAGCCGGCCTCCGGCAAAGGCGCGGCGGGTGAATTCCCCCGGTTCGGCCGGGCGTGCCCCCAGCGCCACCAGGGCGTCGGACACGGCCGCGATCACCGCGGGGCCGGCATGCAGGTGCAGTTCCGCGCTGTCCTCGCCGGTATAGCTGCGCGGCGCGGGGAACCACAGCACCAGCGCCCGGTCCAGCAGGACGGGGCCGGACGGATCGTCGCGGCGCCACAGGCCGCGCAGCGATGCCTGCCGGGGCGCGGGCAGCGTGCCGCACAGGGCGCGCAGAATGTCGTCGCACCCTGCCCCGCTCAGGCGCATGACCGCGATCGCCGCCCGTCCGGCGCCGGTGGCCAGTGCGAAGATCGGTGGGTGTCCTGCCAATGCCGTCATGGGGTATGCGTCCGTCCCTGCCCTGTTCGTGGGGCCACCGTGGGCCGGCGATCCCGTGCTATCCTCTTGCATGTGGCGTCATCCGGCGGAAGAGTACAGAGTCACCGTCGCGGCGGATATGGGTTCGTCGGGCACGGATGGATGACGCAGGGCCAAGGGCCAGGGACAACGGAATGCCGCAACTCTCGATACACTCGCCGCTGGGCGACCTGACCTTGTCGGAAGACGACGGCGCGATCGTGGCGCTGGACTGGGGCTGGGGCCGCGACCAGGACGAGACGCCCCTGCTGCGCACCGTCCGCGATCGTCTGGACGCCTATTTCGACAGCGGGGCCGATCCGTTCGCCGACCTGCCGCTGGCGCCGTACGGCACGGCCTACCAGCAGAGGGTGTGGCAGGCCCTACGCGCCATTCCGGTGGGCCAGACGCGGACCTATCGCGATATCGCGCTGCTGGCCGGCGGGTCGCCCCGTTCGGTCGGGCAGGCCAACAGCGTCAATCCCATCCCGATCCTGATCCCCTGTCACCGCGTCGTCGCCGTCCAGGGCCTGGGCGGCTATTCGGGCGATGGCGGCCTGGACGACAAGCTGTTCCTGCTGGGGCTGGAGGGGGCCGCCGTTCCGGCCCTGGCGTAGACGCAACAAGAACCTACGGAGAAAACGCGATGTTCAGGGCAATTCGCATCCATGACTACGGCGGCCCCGAGGTTCTGAAGCTGGAAGCGCTGCCCACGCCCGTCCCCGGGCCCGGGGAAATCCTGATCCGGCAGGAGGCGATGGGGGTCAATTTCATCGACACCTATTTCCGCAAGGGCCTGTACAAGCTGCCGACCCTGCCGGCGGTCCTGGGCATGGAAGGCGCGGGCGTGATCGAAGCCGTCGGCGCCGACGTCACCGACATGGTCCCCGGTGACCGCGTCGCCTACCCCACGGCCCTGGGCGGCTATGCCGAAGTCCGGACCATCGCGGCCGATCGTGTCGTGCCCCTGCCGCCCTTCATATCGTCGGAGGTCGCGGCGGGCGTCATGCTGCGCGGGCTGACGGTGCACGCCCTGCTGCGCGAGGTGTACGACGTCAAACCGGGCGAGACGATCCTGGTCCATGCCGCGGCCGGCGGGGTCGGGTTGCTGATGTGCCAATGGGGGCGGCATCTGGGCGCGCGGGTCATCGGCGTGGTCTCGACCGAGGAAAAGGCCGAACTGGCCCTGCAGAACGGCGCGGCCGACGTGCTGGTCGGCCATGACAATCTGCCCGCGCGCGTGCGCAAGCTGACGGACGGGGCGATGGTGCCGGTGGTCTATGACAGCATTGGCAAGGATACGTTCGTGGCCAGCCTGGATTGCCTGGCGCCGCGCGGGCTGATGGTCAGCTACGGCAACGCGTCCGGCGAGGTCACGGGCGTATCGGTGGGAATGCTGGCCACGCGCGGCAGCCTGTACCTGACCCGCCCGGGGCTGACGACCTACATTGCCCAGCGTTCGGCCCTGCTGAAGGGGGCCGAGGAACTGTTCGGCCTGATCGGCCAGGGTGTGCTGTCGGTGCGGATCGGCCAGCGCTTTGCCCTGGCCGACGCCGCGGATGCCCACCGCGCCCTGGAAGCGCGGGTGACGACCGGCAGTACGATCCTGCTGCCGTGATCGGTGAAGTCGGGCTTTGTCCGAACCCACCCGTTATCCAGATTCGGGGGCCTGAGGCCCTGGACCCCGATCAGGGGTGAAACGACCGGGTTTTCAAAGGGCGATGCCCTTTGGCGGGTTTCAGGGCAGCGCCCTGAGGCGGCGCCCTCAATAGCCCGTATAGCGGCCCGGCCGGTGCCAGGTGAACAGGATGCCGTGGATGGCCAGCACGCTGCAACTCGACCAGATCAGGCCGGCCGCGCCCAGCAGCAGGCCCGAAACCGTCAGGATCACCACGTCGAACGCCATCGACACCAGGCCTGCATTCCACCCCCGCTGCCGGTAGAGCCACAGCGCCAGAACGCCGGTCCCGCCGACGCCCGCACCGTGCCGGGCCAGGGCCAGAATTCCCATACCGATCGCCGTCCCGCCCGCCACCGCCGCGAAGGCCGGATGCACCCAAGCGATATGGATGGCCCGCGCGGTCACGAATGACGACAGCGAGATCAGGATATTCACCAGAAACGATTTCAGGGCGAAAACCCGGCTCATCGCCCGGGCGGCAAACAGGAAGAACGGCAGATTGACCAGGGTGAACAGCAAGCCCACCGGCAGGTGCACCGTATAGGACAGCAGCAGCGCGATCCCGGCCGTGCCTGCCGTGACCAGGCCCGCCGTCTTCAACAGCAGCAGCCCCAGGACGATCAGCGTGCAGCCCACGATCAGCGCATAGACATCCTCGGCCCGGGTATGGGGGCGGGGCGGTGTGATGCCCGGATTCGACGCGTCTGCCATGGATGGTCTGTCACCTTTATCATCGTGCACCCCGTGGGGGACGCCGCCGCATGGAGTACTGCATGCCCGCGCCATTTTCCATGGTCATCGGGCGTCATGGCCCGTCCGCTTCCGGGTGGGGCAGTCCGGAGGCCAGGCCTCTGGCTATCGGTCGGGTTGTGCCGCAAGGGGAATGACGTGCAGATTGGCGTGGTGGACGCCGCGCTGGGTCGTGATCGTGTCCGAAAGCTTTTGAAGCGCCGAGGCCGGCCCCCGCAGGACCGTCGTTTCCAGACAACGATCATGGTCGAGGTGGATATGCATGCTCGCCACCGACAGGTGGTGATGCGCGTGCAACTCATGCGTGAGGCGCTGGGCGAGCGACCGCGTCTCATGGTCGTAGACGTAATCCAGCACGGCCACGCAGACGCCGTTGCGCGACAGCACATCCTCGCGCGACGCCGCGTCGCGGATCATGTCGCGGATGGCTTCCGAGCGGCTGGCATAGCCGCGCCGGGCCATGACGCCGTCCACGATCGCCAGCAATTCCGCATCGATCGTGATCGTAATGCGCTCCATTCCCCTCGCCTCCCTGTCAGTCGCGCTTACGCGGTATGACGTATTCAAATATTAGTATGATAATGCCAAAAACTGGCGCCCAGGCCGTTCGCGCCTGTCCCCCGCGTCTGGATGAAAGGCCCGAAGCGTTCCATGAAGTCCCTGCGTCCGATCGTGGGTGTCGGTCTTCTCCATGTCGTTCTGACATCCTCCGCGCTGGCCGCACAAGAGACGCCTGCCCCTGCGGGCAACCGCCCCGCACCACGGCAGACCACGCCCGCCGCCACAAAGAGCAGCGTGGACGAAACCATCACCGTGACCGCCTCCCGCCTCAACCTGCTGGGGGGCGCGGTCTCCGCGGCCCAGGGCACCATCACGCGGGAGGAACTCCAGCTCCGCCCCGCCTATCGCGTGGGACAGCTTCTGGAAGCGGTGCCGGGACTGGTCGTCACCGCCCATTCCGGCGAAGGCAAGGCCAACCAGTTCCTCATGCGCGGCTTCAATCTCGACCATGGCACGGATCTCGCCAGCTTCGTGGACGATATCCCGATCAACGAGGTCACTCATGCCCATGGGCAAGGCTATACGGACCTCAACTTCCTGATCCCCGAACTGCTCGGCTCGATCGATTACACCAAGGGGCCGTTCAACGCCACGACGGGCGATTTCGGCGTGGCGGGATCGGACCGCGTCCATCTGGTCGATGACATGCCCACTACGATCAGCGGCAGCGGCGGGACGTTGGGCGACGCGCGATTCTTCACCGGCGGGACCGCGCATTTTCCCAACAAGGACCGTCTGGTCGGCGCTTTCGAGATCGACCACGCGGACGGTCCGTGGACGTATCCCGACAATTTCCGCGCGATCAAATCCGCCGCGCGCTACGTCCATGGCACTGCGACCAACGGGTTCGACCTGACCGGCATGTATTACCGTGGGCAATGGCGGGCGACGAACGATCAGCCGCTTGAAGCGATTCAGCACCATCTCATCAGCAGATTCGGCTCGCTCGATCCCAGCGATGGCGGCTTCACCGAGCGCTATAGCCTCTCGGGCCATTACCGGCTGGGCGGCGACCGCCGGAAATGGGTCACGAGCTTCTTTGCCGATCACAGCCGCCTCGCGCTGTGGAACAACTTCACCCATTATCTGGTCGATCCCGTCGATGGCGACCAGTTCGGGCAGGACGAGACCCGGACCAAGGTCGGGGGGACGGCCAGCTACATGCGGACAGACCTGGTCGGTGCCCTCCGGACCGAGACCGTCTTCGGCCTCGACGGGCGCTATGACACGATCTTTATCGACCGTCGGCATACGCGCCAACGTGTGGTCCTGCCCACCTGCCCGGACAGCCCCTATGGCGGCGGGCTGTATGTCTGCAACGCAGACAACGTTCAGGAAGGGCGGGTGGCGGGCTATGTGCAGAACACGACGCACTGGCTGCCCTGGCTGCGCACCGTCGTGGGCCTGCGCGAGGAATATTATCACGGCGCCGACCACAGCCTCGTCACAGGCTATTTCGGCCGCGTCGGGCAGACACTCTTCCAGCCCAAGGGCAGCCTGATCTTCGGCCCCTGGCAGAAGACGGAACTCTATCTCAGCGCCGGACGCGGCTTCCATTCCAACGATTTGCGCGGCGTCGTCGGCACGTTCTCGGGCGATCGCTTCCTGGCCGGGTCCGTGCTCGCCCCGCTCATGACAAAGGCGGTCTCGGAGGAGATCGGCATCCGCTCGACGCCGCTGCGCCGCCTCAACACGCAACTCGCCTTCTGGCGGATCGATTTCGATTCCGAACTGATGTACGACGCCGACGAGGGCGTGAACGAGGCCGGGCCGCCAAGCCGCCGGCAGGGCGTCGAGTTCTCGGCCCAGTACAACCCGCTGTCCTGGGTCGAACTCAACACCGATATCGCCTATTCCCATGCCCGCTACCGGACGCATGATCCCGAATATTACGGGATCGGCGGCACTTATGTCGCCAACGCTCCCAACTTCATCTGGTCCTTCGGCGTACTTCTCGACAACAAGGGGCCGTGGTTCGGCGGCCTGCAGGTGCGCTGGCTGGGCGGGTATCCTCTGCTGGAAGACAATAGCCTGCGCGCAAAGGGCTATCGCGAGGTCAATCTGGATGCCGGCTATCGTTTCTCCAAGCGGCTGAAGCTGACCGTCTCGATCTTCAACCTCACCAACTCGCACGATAATGCCATCGAATATGGCTATGACTACCGCATCACGCCGATGGCGCAGGCCATCACAGGCGCGACCGTCCACCCTCTGGAGCCGATCTCGGCGCGCTTCGCGCTGACCCTCACTCTGTAAGCCACGTCCGGTATGATTTGAATGACGATGATGGGTGCGGGCGGCACGCTGGGAAGACGCACGCGTCATTGACGCCATGCAGGCCTGTTCGACTGGGGGCTGCCCCAATCACCGTTTTTACATCGCCCATGAAAAAACCCCGGTACCGTCATCCGGTACCGGGGTCTTTCCGTGCGGCGTGGATCTGCCGGTCAGGTATTCATCGCGTCGAAGAAATCGCGGTTGGTCTTGCTGTACTTCAGCTTGTCCAGCAGGAAATCCATCGCATCCATCGTCCCCATCGGGGCCAGGATGCGGCGCAGGACCCACATCTTCGACAGTTCGGACCGTTCGACCAGAAGCTCTTCCTTGCGGGTGCCGCTCTTGGTGATGTCGATGGCGGGGAAGGTGCGCTTGTCGGCCAGCTTGCGGTCGAGGATGAGTTCCGAGTTACCGGTACCCTTGAATTCCTCGAAGATGACCTCGTCCATGCGGCTGCCGGTGTCGATCAGCGCGGTGGCGATGATCGTCAGCGATCCGCCTTCCTCGATATTGCGGGCCGCGCCGAAGAAGCGCTTGGGCCGCTGCAGGGCGTTGGCGTCCACGCCGCCGGTCAGCACCTTGCCCGACGAGGGCACGACGGTGTTGTAGGCGCGGGCCAGGCGGGTGATGGAATCCAGCAGGATGACGACATCACGCTTGTGCTCGACCAGGCGCTTGGCCTTTTCCAGCACCATCTCGGTCACCTGGACGTGACGGGTCGCCGGTTCGTCGAAGGTCGAGGACACGACCTCGCCCCGGACCGAGCGTGCCATGTCCGTGACTTCTTCCGGCCGTTCGTCGATCAGCAGGACGATCAGGAAGACTTCGGGGTGGTTGGCGGAAATCGACGAGGCGATGCTTTGCAGCATCACGGTCTTGCCGGTGCGCGGCGGGGCCACGATAAGGGCGCGCTGGCCCATGCCGATCGGCGAGACCAGGTCGATGACGCGGGGGGTGAAATCCTTGGTCTGGCCCTTGCTGCCCTTGGTGCCCTTTTCGGGTTCACCGCCGACGGCGTTGGCCTCGACCTCCATCTTCAGCCGGCGCTCGGGGTAGAGGGGCGTCAGATTGTCGAAATTGATCCGGTGGCGGACGGCCTCGGGCGGCTCGAAATTGATCGTGTTGACCTTGAGCAGCGCGAAATACCGTTCGCCGTCGCGCGGGGCGCGGATCTGCCCCTCGACGGTGTCGCCGGTCCGCAGGCCGAAACGCCGCACCTGGCTGGGCGAGATATAAATATCGTCCGGGCCCGGCAGGTAGTTGGCTTCCGGCGAGCGCAGGAAACCGAAGCCGTCGGGCAGGATTTCCAGCGTGCCCTCGCCATGGATCGCCTGATCATTGTCGGCAAGGGTCTTGAGGATGGCGAACAACATGTCCTGCTTGCGCAGGGACGACGCGTTTTCGATTTGCAGGCTTTCGGCGTAGGCCAGAAGGTCTGCGGGCGTTTTGGCCTTGAGTTCGGCGAGATGCATTCACGATGCCTTGAATGGGCAGGTCACGATCGGGGAGAGAACAGGTTGACCCGAAGGAAGGTGCATGGACACCTGCCGAATGACCGGACAAACCGGAAACTGGTCAACATCGTTCCAGACGGAGGGGGCGCGTGACGGGTGAAGTTCGTCAGCGATGACTGCGACAGTAGGGATGCCCGTCCGAAAGGTCAAGGCCGGCGCGGGCGCGGGCGTTCACGCCTGCGCGCGGCCCCTTCGTTGGGCCGCCCCCCATGAAATCAGCGGCCTGGACCCAGCCATCCCCGCTTCCAGAACCACAACAGCGGCACGATGACCGTCGCCGCCATCAGCGCCAGCGAATACCAGTAGCCGTAGCGCCAGCCCAGTTCGGGAATATCGTGGAAATTCATGCCGTAGATCCCGGCCACCAGCGTCGGGGCGACGCCGATGAAGCTGACGACGGTCAGGATCTTCATGCCGTTATTCTGTTCGATGCTGATAAAGCCCAGCGTGGCGTCCAGCAGGAACTGTACCTTGTTCGACGTCTGGGACACGAAATCGTTCAGCGACCCGATATCCCGCGCGACGGTGGCCAGGCGGGCGCGCAGCCGTTCGGACAGATCGTGCTTCTTGTTCTCGCTGACGAAGATCGCGATCCGCTCCATCCCCAGCAGGCTGTCGCGCACCGACGAGGCCAGGTCGCCGGATCGCCCGACCCGCCGCAGCAGCGTGCGCAGGATCATGTCGCCCTTCCCCGCGCTGGGCTGGTCGGCCCGGAACACCTCGCGCGACAGGGTGTCCAGCGACTGCCCCAGATGTTCCAGGATGTCGGCCAGCCGGTCCACGACCGCTTCCATCAGCAGAACCGAGACCTCGTCGCCGCTCAGCTTGTCCTGGCGGTCGGCGATCTGGCGGGCCACCAGGTCGAACGCCGAGTACGCGGTGAAGCGGATCGTCAGCAGCCGGTCGCGCGACAGGATGAAGCCGACGGGCGAGACGAAGAAATTGTCCTGCATCCGCCGGACCAGCGGCGTGGACAGATAGACGGCCTCGTCTTCCATGAACAGGCGCGACGAACTTTCGATTTCCTCCAGGTCGTCGCGGGTCGGGATGCGCTGGCCGGTGATGCGGGCGGCCAGGGCCTGCTCGTCGGGGGTCGGGTCCAGCAGGTCCAGCCAGGGGGTGTTGGCTGCGTCGGCCTCGCCCGTGATGGTCTGCGCGGGCGCGCCGGGCCTGTGCGCAAGAAACATGCCGTCCTTATCCCTCCGGTTCCGGTCAAACCCAGGGCCAGACCCCGGAGCCAGGCCAAGATATCCGGTGCCGTGGCGCGCCTGTCAAATGACGCCGGGCCGGGCATCGGGGCATGGGGACGGTACAGGAGACTGGTAATTTTCCGGCACTCGGTCCAGAACACGCTACGCCGCCGCGTGGGGCGCACCGGCGGACGGCGGGGATTCCCGCCCGTATCCGAAGGCTTCTGGAGAACGACGTGAGCGCAGCAGACATGCAGGAGACGCAGCCCGACGGGACACCGGCAGGGGACGCGCCGGCCAGGCCCAACAGCCTGCGCAGCGGGCCGGACGCACGGGGCCGCTTCGGTATCTTCGGCGGCCGCTTCGTGGCCGAGACGCTGATGCCGCTGGTGCTGGAACTGGACCAGGCCTATGCCGAAGCCAAGGCCGACCCGGCCTTCCGGCGCGAGCTGGACTATTACCTCAAGGATTACGTCGGCCGTCCCAGCCCGCTGTGGTTCGCCCATCGCCTGACGCAGGAACTGGGCGGCGCCAAGATCTACATGAAGCGCGAGGAGCTGAACCACACCGGTTCGCACAAGCTCAACAACGTCATGGGCCAGATCCTGCTGGCCCGCCGCATGGGCCGCACCCGCATCGTCGCCGAGACCGGCGCCGGCCAGCACGGGGTCGCCACCGCCACGGTCTGCGCCCTGTTCGGCATGAAATGCGTCATCTACATGGGCGCCACCGACGTCGAGCGGCAGAAGCCCAACGTGTTCCGCATGCGCCTGCTGGGCGCCGAGGTCGTGCCCGTGACATCGGGCGCCGGCACGCTGAAGGACGCGATGAACGAGGCGATGCGCGACTGGGTCACCAATGTCCGCGACACCTATTTCCTGGTCGGCACGGTGGCGGGGCCGCACCCCTATCCCGAGATGGTCCGCGACTTCCAGTCGGTGATCGGCGAGGAAACGCGCCAGCAGATGCATGCGGCCGAGGGCCGCCTGCCCGACATCATCGTGGCGGCCATCGGCGGCGGGTCCAACGCCATGGGCATCTTCCACCCGTTCCTCGACGATGCGTCGGTGCGCCTGATCGGCGTCGAGGCCGCCGGCCGGGGCCTGGACAGCGGCGAGACCGCGGCCTCGATCCTGCGGGGGCGGCCGGGCGTGCTGCACGGCAACCGCACCTACCTGCTGCAGGATGCCGACGGCCAGATCGACGAAGCCCATTCCATCAGCGCCGGCCTGGATTATCCGGGCATCGGGCCGGAACATTCCTGGCTGCACGAGATCGGGCGGGCCGAATATGTCGGCGCGACCGACGACGAGGCCCTGGCGGCCTTCCAGCTCTGCACCCGCACCGAGGGCATCATCCCGGCGCTGGAATGTTCGCACGCGCTGGCGCATGTGGCCAGGATCGCGCCCACCCTGGACCCCGAAACCCTGATCGTGCTGAACGTGTCTGGCCGGGGCGACAAGGATATCTTCACCGTCGCCGCACATCTGGGAGTGACATTGTGAGCCGCCCCTCAAGCCGTATCGCCCGGCGCTTCGCCGCGCTGAAGGAGCAGGGACGCGGCGCCCTCATTCCCTACCTGCAGGCCTGCGACCCCGATTACGACACCTCGCTGGCGCTGCTGCGCGCCATGCCCGGGGCCGGCGCCGACCTGATCGAGATCGGGGTGCCCTTCAGCGACCCCAGCGCCGACGGGCCCATCATCCAGGCCGCCGCACGCCGGGGCCTGAAGGGGGGCTCCACCGTGGCAAAGGTGCTGGAGATGGTCGGCCGCTTTCGCGAAGGCGATTCCGACACCCCCATCGTGCTGATGGGCTATCTGAACCCGATCGGGGCCTACGGGCCGGAGCGGTTCTGCGCCGACGCGGCACGGGCCGGAGTGGACGGGCTGATTATCGTCGACCTGCCGCCCGAGGAGGCCGACCTGCTGGAAGGCCCGGCCGCCGCCAAAGGGCTGGACATCGTGCGGCTGGTGGCCCCCACCACGACGGATGCGCGCCTGCCGGTGGTCTTCGACCATGCCTCGGGCTTCGTCTATTACGTCAGCATCACCGGCGTCACCGGCACGCGCACCGCCAGCAGCGACGAACTGGCCGCCGCCCTGCCGCGCCTGCGGGCGGCGACCGACCTGCCGGTGGCCATCGGGTTCGGCATCCGCACGCCCGACCAGGCGGCGGCGGCGGTGCGGGTCGCCGACGCGGCGGTCGTGGCCTCGGCCCTGCTCGCCACGCTGGAAGACACGCTGGACGAAGACGGGCGCGCCACCGCCGACACGCTGCCCCGCGTGCTGGCGCAACTGGGCGACCTGTCCCACGCGGTGCGCGCCGCGCGGGGCTGAGCGGCCGCCCCCCGACGACCCTGAGGCGGCCCCCGGGGCCGTCCTTACCGACGGCAGATCTGGCGTTCCCGGCCCCCACCCTGTAATGAGGCAGGTTTCGGGGGCGATCGCGCCCTGCGTCATGGAGAGATGTGATGAGCTGGCTGACCGAGTACGTCCGCCCCAAGATCCGCGGTCTGCTCAAGCGCGAGGTGCCGGACAATCTGTGGACCAACTGCGAATCCTGCAGCCAGATGGTTCTGGTCAAGGATCTGCACAAGGCGATGAATGTCTGCCCGCATTGCGGTCATCACATGCGCGCCTCGGTGGCCGAACGGTTCGGCTGGACCTTCGACGACGGCGCCTACACGCAGATCGACCTGCCCAAGGTGGCGGTCGATCCACTGTCGTTCCGCGACCGCAAACGCTACACCGAGCGCCTGAAGGACGAGCGCGCGAAGTCGCAGCTGGACGAATCCATGGCCGTGGCGCACGGCAAGATCGGCGGTCATGACGCCGTCGTGGCGGTGATGGCGTTCGAATTCATCGCCGGCACCATGGGCGCCGCCCTGGGCGAGGCCTTCGTGGCGGCGGCGCGGCTGGCGGTGCTGCAGAAGGCGCCGCTGGTGGTCTTCACCGCCTCGGGCGGGGCGCGCATGCAGGAAGGCATGATCAGCCTGATGCAGATGCCGCGCACCACGGCGGCGGTGCAGATGCTGCGCGAGGCCGGGCTGCCGTATCTGGTGGTGCTGACCAACCCGACGACCGGCGGCGTCACCGCCTCCTTCGCCATGCTGGGCGACGTGCAGATCAGCGAACCCAACGCCCTGATCGGCTTCGCCGGCCAGCGCGTGATCGAGGACACGGTGCGCGAGAAGCTGCCCGAGGGGTTCCAGCGCGCGGAATACCTGCTGGATCACGGCATGGTGGACATGGTCGTCAAGCGCCCCGAACTGCCCGAAATGCTGGGCCGCCTGATTGGCCTGCTGAACCATCGGCAGATCGCGTCCGCCCTGCGTCCGGCGGCCTGACCCGCGCCGCCATGTCCACAGGTGGGGCCACGCTGGGGCCGGAATTCGTCGGGCGCGCCGGGGCCGTCCTGGAACGGCTGAACCGGCTCTATCCCGCGCTGATCGACCTGTCGCTCGGCCGGCTGGAAGGGTTGCTGGCGCGGCTGGGCCACCCCGAGCAACACCTGCCGCCGGTGATCCATGTCGCCGGTACCAACGGCAAGGGCAGCACCTGCGCCACCCTGCGCGCCATCGGCGAGGCGGCGGGCTGGCGCGTGCATGTCATGACGTCACCGCATCTGGTCGATGTCACCGAACGCTTCCGCGTCGCCGGGCGCATCGTGTCGACCGACGAACTGGTCGCGGTGCTGGAGGAGGTCGAGCGCGTCAATGACGGGGCGCCGATCACGGTGTTCGAGGTCCTGACCGCTGCCGGGTTCGTGCTGTTCGCCCGTCATCCGGCCGATCTGGCGGTGATCGAGGTCGGGCTGGGCGGGCGCTTCGACGCCACCAACGTGCTGGCGCGGCCCGCCGCCTGCGCGATCGCGTCGATTTCCATGGATCACGAGGCGTTCCTGGGCGACAGCCTGGCCGTCATCGCGGGCGAGAAGGCCGGCATCATGAAGCCCGGCGTACCCGTCGTGACCGGCCGGCAGGCAGCCGAGGCCATGGCCGTGCTGCGCGAGACCGCCGCGCGGCAAGGCGCGCGCCTGCTGGTACGCGACGAGGACTGGACGATCGAACCCGTGGCGGGCGGCCTGCGCTATGCCGACGCGCAGGGGGCGCTGGACCTGCCGCCGCCCTCGCTGGCGGGCACGCATCAGATCGACAATGCCGGCCTGGCCGTCGCGGCGCTGCGGGCCGGCGGGCTGCCGGTGCCCGAGGCGGGCTGGGCCGGGATCGCCCGCACGACATGGCCCGCCCGCCTGCAACGCCTGACCGGGGACCTGGCCGCGATGCTGCCGCCGGGATGGGAACTGTGGCTGGACGGCGGGCACAATCCCGGCGCGGGCCAGGCGCTGGCGGATATGCTGGGGCGCTGGGCGGACCGGCCGGTCCATCTGGTGGTCGGCATGAAGCAGACCAAGGACGCTTCGGGCTTCCTGTCGCCGATGCTGCCGCATGCCGCCAGCGTCCAGGCGGTGGCCGAACCCGGTCAGCATCTGGCCCTGCCGGTCGAGGCCATCATCGCCGCGTCGGCGGGCCGGGCGACCCCCGGGCCGACGGTGCGCGACGCACTGGCGCGGCTGGCCGAGGGGGCATCGGGGCCGCCGGCCCGGGTCGTGATCTGCGGCAGCCTGTATCTGGCCGGGGTGGCGCTGGCGCAGGACGGGTGGACCGCCAGTTAAGTTTGGGGCGCTGCCCCAAGCCCCGGCAAAGGGCGGTCGCCCTTTGCAAACCCAGGGTTCAAGTCCGGGCGTGAAGGGGGCGACTGCCCCCTGCATGACGTCAGAAAGGGGATCATTTTGCCGCGATACAAAGTCATCTTCGACACCGATCCGGGCGTGGACGACGCCATGGCGCTGCGCTTCCTGACGCGCCGTCCGGAATTCGACCTGCTGGCGATCACCACCGTGCACGGCAACCTCGACGTCGATACCGTCACCCGCAACGCGCTGTGGCTGGCCGACTGGATGGGCCTGGCCGCGCCGGTCGCGCGCGGGGCGGCGACGCCGCTGGATCGGCCTGCCGGCCTGGGGGCGCCGCATGTCCATGGCGCGAACGGCATCGGCGACCTGACGCTGCCCCAGAGCATGGCGCGCGCGTCCGACCCGCGGCCGGCCTGGCAGGTGATCGTCGATCTGGTACGGGCGCATCCGGGCGAGGTCACCCTGATCGCCGTGGGTCCGCTGACCAATCTGGCGCTGGCCCTGCGCCACGATCCGGCGATCGCCGGCCTGGTCGCCGGGGTCAGCATCATGGGCGGCGCGTTCGGCACGCGCGGCCATGCCGGCAACATGACCCCGGTGGCCGAGGCCAATATCCTGGCGGACCCCGAGGCCGCCGACGCCGTGCTGACGGCGGCATGGCCTGTCACGCTGCTGGGCCTGGACGTCACGCAGCAGGTCGTGATGGATGCGGCCTATCTGGACCGGCTGGGCGCGCAGGGCGGCACGGATGGGACGTTCCTGCGCGCGGTGTCGCGGTTCTACCAGGATTTCCACGAACGCACGCGCGGGCTGGCGGGGATTTTCGCCCATGACAGCCTGGCGGTGATCAACGTGATCGCCCCGGAATTGTTCACCCGGCGGCGCGGACCCGTACGGGTGGTGTGCGGCGGCATCGCCGACGGCCAGACCATCCAGAAGCCCGAGGGCGCCCTCTGCCCGCCCTCGCCCGCCTGGGACCCTTACCCGTCCCAGTCGGTGGCGGTCGATGTGGACACCGCCGCCGTGCTGGCCCTGTACGCGGACACGTTCCTGGCCTCTTGACGACTGGATTTCAAAGGCGTCGCCTTTGATGGGGTTCAAGGGGCAAAGCCCCTTGAACCAGTCTCACCGGCCGATGTCGCGCAGGCGGATGCCGGTCATCAGCCGATGTTCGATCGCTTCCAGCGACATGCCCTTGGTTTCGGGCACGAACAGCCACGTCAGCACGACGAACAGGGCGTTGAAGCCCGCGAACAGCCAGAAGGTCGGCCCGTTGCCCAGCGTCTGCAGCAGGGTCAGGAACGTCGCGCCCACGGCCATGTTGCTCAGCCAGTTGGTCAGGGTCGAGATGGCGATGCCTAGGTCGCGGCCGGTCAGCGGCTGGACCTCGGAACACAGGACCCAGATCAGCGGGCCGGCCGACATGGCGAAGCCGGTGATGTAGACCAGCAGCATGAACACCGACAGGATCTGCGTCGTCTGGCTGGCGACCCCGCGGTCGATGATCAGGCCCAGCGCGCCCATGCCGAAGGTCATGACCACGAAGCCGGTATACAGGATCGGCTTGCGTCCCCACCGGTCGACCAGCCCCACGGCCACGAAGGTCGCCAGCATGTTCACCAGCCCGACGATGGCGGTGCACCACAATTGCGCCGGGCCGACATAGCCGGCCAGGGCGAAGATCTTCGGCGCGTAGTACATCACCACATTGATCCCGGCCAGCTGCTGCATGATCTGCAGCAGGATGCCCAGCAGGATCGACCGGCGGAAATTCCGGTTGCCGCGCAGCAGCGCGAAGCCGTGCTGCTTCTGCTGAAGCTGCGCGCTGATGTCGCGGATTTCCCGCGAGGCCTCCTGCGGGCTGGCGCGCAGGGTGCGCAGGACCTCCAGCGCTTCCTGCCGGCGTCCCTTCATCATCAGCCAGCGCGGGCTGAACGGCAGGAACAGCACCCCGATCAGGAACAGACCCGCCGGAATGGCCGCCACCCCGAACATCCAGCGCCAGTTGCCGCTGTAGCTGAACAGCGTGTCGCTGACGAACGCCAGGAAGATGCCCACGGTGATCATCAGCTGGTAGGTCGAGATCATCGCCCCGCGCACGCGCTCGTTGGCGATTTCGGACAGGTACAGCGGCGCGGTGAACGCCGCGATGCCGATGGCCAGGCCCATGACCACCCGGCCGGCGATGATGCTGGGCGTGGACCAGGCGAACGCGCAGCCCAGCGACCCGGCCATGAAGATGGCCGCCCCGATCACCAGCGACCGCTTGCGTCCCAGATGATGCGACATCCAGCCGGCCACCAGCGCGCCGACCGCAGCCCCCGCCATCATGGCGCTGACGATCCATTCCTGCGCCACGGTCGAGGCGTGGAAATCCCGGGCGACGAAATCCAGCGCGCCGGAAATGACGCCGATATCCAGGCCGGACATCAGCCCGGCCAGCGCCGCCAGGCAGCCGATGACGATCGAACGCAGATGGATGGCTTCTTTGGACGGTGGCGAGATTGCATTCATGGGCGGAGCCTTTTTTCTTGTTGTTTTCAGGTCCGGACGGCGGGGGCAGGCAGGCGGTCAGGTCACGCCGGTGGCGCGCACTTCCCCGACCCTGAGGCCGTTCCAGTTTTTCAGTTCGTACCGGGCCAATGTGTCCAGTATCGGGTCATCCCCGCCCGCGGAACCCAGGAAGCGGATCAGCAGGGCGGCCATCGCCACTTCGGCCGCGCGGGGCGCGCCGTCATGGCATTTGACGGCGATGCCCAGGCCCTGCTCCGGCAGGCTGGCGGCCATGATGCCCTCGGCCCCCATCTTGCTGAAGACCCGGGGGCCCAGCGCCCGCATCAGGCGGGTGTCGAACCGTCCGGTGCCGGCGACCATGAACGGCGACGCGGCCACGGCGGCACGCAGGCGTGCCGCGGCCCGTGCCCGCTCGGCCCCCAGCCCGTGCCCGGTGCCGAAGCGCGCGAAGCCGTGGGCCAGCGCCCGCAGCGGAATGGCGTAGGTCGGGATCGAACATCCGTCGATGCCCCGGTTGTCGGCCCGGTGCGGGGCGCCGGTGACGTCGGCCAGCGCCGCCGTGACCTCGCGCATGATCGGGTGTCCGGGATCGACATAGCCGCCCGGCGCCTCGCCCCGGTCGCAGGCCAGGCAGATGAAGCCCGCATGCTTGCCCGAACAATTGTTGTGCAGCGCGGACGGCGCGCCGCCGCTCCGCGCCAGGTCGCGCGCCGCGGCGTCGTCTACCGGCCAGTGCGTGCCGCATTCCAGGCAGCCGACGTCGCGGCCGGCCCGCGCCAGCATCCGGGCGGCGACGGCGACATGCGCGGGCTCGCCGGTGTGCGACGCGCAGGCCAGGGCCAGTTCCTCGTCACCCAGGCCCAGCCGGTCGGCGGCGCCGCTTTCCACCAGCGGCAGGGCCAGGAACGCCTTCACGGCCGAACGCGGAAAGGTCGGGCGCTCGATGTCCCCCAGTGCGAAGACCACGTCCCCGACGGCGTCCACCACCACGGCGGTGCCGGCATGGCGCGATTCCACGCGGCCGCCGCGTTCGACTTCCGCGATTGCTGTGTCCATGGGTGGGTTCGTCCTTGGTGCGTGTGGGGGCGGTCAGCCGCCGCCGGTCAGGAAATAGCAGGCGACGCCGGAACTGCGGGTGGCATCCGGGTCGTCCTCGATCAGGTCATCGACCATGAACCGCTTCAGACGCAGGACGGCGATGTCCTCTTCCTCCGCCCCGTCCATCATGACGTCGGCGTCATCTACCAGCAGCGACAGCCAGTACGGCACGCCGCCCCGCTCGGTCAGCGGCAGCGGTTGCCGGGGGTTCAGATCCAGCCCGTCGCGCAGCATCTGTTCGGCGTGGCGCGACGACGCGATGTGATAGAGGAAGCTGTCGGGCGGGTCCGACGGCTGAAGGCCGCGATAATGCACCCGCGCCAGCTGGATTTCGCCGGCATCCAGATGCGCGACCCGTCGGGGCGGCGTCGCCGGGGGCGCGGGTGCCGGGGCGACCGCCGCCGGTTCGGCCGGCGTGCGGGTCTGGAACAGATCGTCCTGCGCGGTGCTGATCGCGGGGCGCCGCACCGCGCGGGGCACGCGCGGGCGGGGGGGCTGCCGGTCGGCGGCGCCTTCGGGCAGCGGCAGTTCGCGCATGTCGTCGGAAGAAAGGCGGGAACGCGCCATGTCGATACTCCGCCGCAGACGGTCCTCGGGTCCATATCCCGGCAGGATGCCGGCCAGTTCGCGACAGCCGCGGCCCCGCCAGTACAGGGCCAGGGCCTGCGTGTCGCGACGCGCTGCAATTCGGGCCACCTGCCGGCCCTGTGCGTCTTCGATCCGGAACGGCGTCAGCCCCGTTCGCCGATCCCTCAGGCCGGCCGGCCTGACCCTGAATCCGTTCTTCACCATGGCTCCGATTGTATAGCGATCTGTCGGGATGTCATCCGGCGGCGTGTGGCGCGGGGGCGGGCGCGCCGAAAATCAGGGCGCGCCGTCCGCCCGCGCGGGGACGGGCGATCCGGTCCGGCAGGCGCCGCACAGCCCCTCGGCCTCGACCGTCGACTGGCGCACCATGAAGCCGATGTCCCGCGTCGCATCGACCAGCGCGTGGACGATGTTGCGGTCGTCCAGTTCCGTCACCTGCCCGCACCCGGTGCAGATCAGGAACTGCGCCGCGTGTGGATGGCACCCCCCGGCATGCGCGTGCGACGCGTCCAGCACGTGGGTGCAGCCGACGAAGGCCGACAGGCGCTGGATCTTGTGGATCAGCCCCTGTTCCAGCAGGAAATCCAGGGCCCGGTAGACCGTAGGCGGGGCCGCGCCCTTCTTGTCGGCGCGCAGTCCGTCCAGCAGGTCATAGGCGCCCACCGGCCGCCCGGCATCCAGCACCAGGCCCAGGACCAGGCGCCGCAGTTCCGTCAGCCGCGATCCGCGCGCCACGCATAGCCGTTCCGCACTGTCCAGCAATGCTCCGGTCCTGTCGGTGAAGCTGTGTCCTGTCATGCCGGCCTTCCGTCCGCCCCCCATTGCGCCAGCCCGCGTGGCGACGCCGCCCCGGGCGGCCCGGCCCCCGGTTTCCATACGCCGGAAAGCGCGCTATATGAAGGCTCGATATTTGTTATATTATAACGTATAACTTCGTGCCCGTGCCCCTTCCGGATCGTCCCGCCATGTCCTGCCCGGCATTCCGCCGTCACCATCCGCTATCCGTCCTGGGCTTCGTGCTGCTGGCGGTTTTCGCCTTCCTGGCGGGGCCGGCGCGGGCGGCGCCGCTGCCCGTCGTCGCGGCCGAGACGGTGTGGGGAGACATCGCGCGGCAGGTCGGCGGTCCGGATGTGGCGGTCACCAGCATCCTGAGCAACCCGTCGAGCGACCCGCATCTGTTCGAGGCCAGCCCGTCGAACGGCCGCATCGTGGGTGGGGCGCGGATCGTCATCGCCAACGGCGGCGGCTATGACGGCTGGATCGACCGGCTGACGAACGCCGATGCACGCACGCACCCGGTCATGCTGGTGGTGTCCAGGCAGGTGGGCTGGCGCGACGGCGACAACCCGCATCTGTGGTACGATCTGGCGGCCGTTCGGACCTTCGCCACGGCCTTCGCCGAGAACTGCGCCGAACTGATGCCGGACCGCCGGGCCGCGTTGCAGGACAGGCTGCGGGTGTTCCTGGCGTCTCTCCTTCCGCTGCAGGCGCGCATCGACGCCCTGCGGGCGCGTTATGCGGGCGTGCCCGTCGCGGCGTCCGAACCGGTCTTCGGCGGGATGGCGCGCGCCGTAGGGCTTGCGATGCGCGACGAGGCATTCCAGCGTGCGGTCATGAACGGCACCGATCCCGCCCCGTCCGACGTGGCCCTGCTGGAGGGCGACCTGACCGGTCGCCATGTGCGGGTGCTGATCGTGAACGACCAGACGGCCAGCCCCGTGACCGACCGGCTGGACGGGCTGGCGCGGGCGGCGGGGATTCCGGTCCTGCGCGTCGGCGAAAGCCTGCCGCAGGGCATGCGCTACCAGGATTGGATCGCCGGAGCGCTCGATCGCCTGTCGGGGGCTTTGGCCCTGCCGCCCGATCATGGATAAACGAATGGTTTTCCAAAGAACGGCGCCCTGAGGCGTGTCGCTTGAAAAGCCGGTTGGCATGACAAAGGATGAAATGACGGTTGGGGACGACATGACCGACGCCTGCTGCGACGCGGCCGGGCGCATGCCGCCGCCCGGGCCGGCCGCGCCCCCGGTCCGGCTGGATCGCGCCACCATTCGCATCGGCGGCCGGACCATCCTGTCCGATGCCAGCCTGACGGTGTCCGAAGGGGCGTTCGTCGGCGTTCTCGGTCCCAACGGGGCCGGCAAGACCAGCCTGATGCGCGCGATCCTGGGCATCGTGCCGGTGGCGGCGGGTGAGATTTCGGTCTTCGGCCGTCCGGTCGGGCGCGGCAACCGCGATATCGGCTACATGCCGCAGTTCCATGGCCGCGTCGTGCCGCGCCTGGACGGGCGCAGTTTCATCGCCGCCGCCCTGCATGGCGAACGCTGGGGCCTGCCCTGCGACTGGCGCTGGGGCGGCCATCGCCGCCATGACGCGGCCGAGGTCGATCGCGTCCTGGCCCTGGTCCGCGCCACGCATCTGGCCGAACGGCCGATCCACCAGCTGTCGGGCGGCGAACGCCAGCGCCTGCTGCTGGCGCAGGCGCTGGTGGGGCGGCCCCGCCTGCTGCTGCTGGACGAACCGCTGGCCAGCCTGGACCCCCATGGCCAGCGCGCGGTCGTGGCCCTGGTGAACGACATCCGCCGCCAGCTGGGCATCGCGGTCCTGTTTTCCACCCACGACCTGAATCCGCTGCTGGGCGTGATGGACGAGGTCCTGTATGTCGGGCGCGGCGCCGCGCGCCTGGGCCCGGTGGACGAGGTCGCGACGGGCCCCGTCCTGTCCGCCCTGTATGGCACGCCGGTCGAGGTGATCCGCGCCGGCGGGCGCATCTTCGTCGTCGCCGACACCTGACTCCGGCCGGTAGCACCCGATCATGTTCGCCTTCGAATTCATGCGCCACGCCTTCGCCGCGACCGGGATCGTCGCGGTCCTGTCCGGGCTGGTCGGCTATTTCATGGTCCTGCGCGGGGAAAGCTTCGCTGGCCACGCCCTGTCGCATGTCGGCTTTGCCGGCGCGACGGGCGCCCTTCTGCTGGGCGTGCCGCCGCTGTGGGGATTGCTGGCGCTGACGGTGGCGGCCGGGCTGGCGATGGGCCTGGGCGGGCGCGGCACCACCCAGGGCAGGGACGTCGCCATCGGGCTGGTGCTGTCCTGCACCCTGGGGTTCGGCCTGTTATTCCTGCATTTCCTGACCACGTCCGCCACCCGCGCCACCGCCCTGCTGTTCGGTAACGTGCTGGGGGTGGACGGGGCGATGCTGGGCTGGCTGGCGCTGTTCGGCACGGCGTGCCTCGCCGCGATGGCGGTGCTGTCCCGGCCGCTGCTGTTCGCCAGCCTCCAGCCCGAGGCTGCCGAGGCCCGGGGCGTGCCGCTGCGCGCGATATCCACCGCCTTCCTGGCCATCGTCGCGATCGCGACGGCCGAATGCGTGCAGGTGACGGGCGTGCTGCTGGTCTTCGCCCTGATGGTCGGGCCGGCCGCGACGGCGCAGCGCCTGACGGCCTCGCCGGGGCGGGGGATCGTGCTGTCGGTCGTGCTGGCGGTGGCCGAAGGCTGGGGCGGGCTGGCGCTGTCGTGGTGGACCGACTGCCCGACCTCGTTCTGGATCAGCGCGCTGAGCACCCTGGCCTATCTGCTGGCCTGCCTGCCCGGTGTGAGGGGCCGCGTATGCCTCAGGCCCTGATGGGGTCGGGCAACGTCCGGGTTCAGGCCGGCAGCGACCAGGTCCACCACGCCATCAGCCCGATGAACAGCGCTAGCCCCGTATGCAGCGCGACCAGCGCGCGCCCGTCGATCACGGGCGGCATGTCGGCGGAACGGCGTCGGGATACGGCCATCAGGTGCTCTCCTGCGTGTCCTGCCCGCCGTGCGGCAGGGCGTGATAGGCCCGGTTGAAATAGACCAGCCCGCCCAGCGCGCCGCCGATGCGGATGGAATCGACCAGGCCGAAGATGACGCTGTGGGTTCCGACCTCGACGATGCGGTCGATCCGGCAATCGAACGAGGTCACGGCTTCCTCCAGCACCGGGGCGCCGGTTGTCATCGTCGTCCAGTGGCCGAAGGTGAAGCGTTCGTACATGTCCAGCTTGCCGGCGAACGCGCCGGAAATGTCGCGCTGCCCGGCCGACAGCACGTTGATGCACATCGGGCCGCCGGCATGGAAGGCCGGACGGGCGCGCGAGTCCCGGTTCATGCATACCAGCAGGGTGGGCGGCGCGTCGGTGACCGAACAGACGGCGGACGCGGTAAAGCCGACCGGATCGTCGCGCGTGCCCGTCGTGACGACGTTGACCGCTGCACCCAGCCGCGCCATCGCATCCCGGTAGGTCTGGGAATCAACCGTCATTCTTGCACCTTTCCTGCCGGCGTCCGACCCTGTCGGCCGACAACCCGCTTTGCGCATCTTTCTGTCATATTATCACGCGGGGGAAAACAGGAGGAAACCATCAAGATGGATGCCGACACGCTGCTGATCGGGCGGCAGGGCCGCCTCGGGCGGCTGACGCTCAACCGGCCGAAGGCGCTCAATGCGCTCGACCGTCCGCTGTTTTACCGTATCGCCGCCTGCCTCGAGGCCTGGCGCGACGATCCCGGGATCGAGACCATCCTGATCGACAGCACCAGCCCCCGCGCCTTCTGCGCCGGCGGCGACCTGCGGACCATCCGCGCCGCGCTGGCGGCCGACGGGCCGGACGCCGCCGCTGCCATCTTCCGCGACGGCTACCGCCTGGTGTCGGTGCTGGCGCATTTTCCCAAGCCTGTGGTGTCCTTCATGGACGGTATCGCGATGGGCGGCGGCATCGGGCTGGGCGGCCATGTCCGCTACCGTATCGTGACCGAACGCACCACCGTCGCGATGCCCGAAACCGCCATCGGCCTGACCCCCGATGCCGGCGGGTCGTACATCCTGTCGCGCGCGCCGGGCCTGTACGGCCTGCGCATGGCGCTGACCGGCGGGCGCATGCTCGGCGCCGAGGCCGTGGCGGCGGGCTTTGCCGACCGGATGCTGCCGTCCGCCGCCCTGCCCGAACTGGCGGATCGCCTGGCCCGCCAGCCGGCGGGGCAGGTCGTGGACATGGCCTGCCCTGTCGACCGGCCGGACCTGCCGCGCCCCGACAGCCTGAACGCCATCTATGACGCGCCGGGCGTGGCGGACATCATGGACCGCCTGGCGGCCTGCCCCGAACCCTGGGCGGCGGAGGATCTGCACGCGCTGCGCCATGCCTCGCCCTTCGCGCTGCGGGTCACCTTCCGAGCCTATCATGCCGCCCGCCGGCTGCCGGACCTGAATATGGTGCTGGAACAGGAATACCGCCTGATCGCCAGCCTGATCCGCCATCCCGATTTCGCCGAGGGCGTGCGCGCCAAGATCGTGGACAAGGACAACGCGCCGCGCTGGGCCGACGTCGGGACGGCGACCCCCACCGATATCGAGGCCTGCTTTGCCCCGCGTCCGGACACGCTGGACCTGCCGATCTTCCCGGCATCCTGATCCAATGGGCCTGCTTCGGGGCGCTGCCCTGAAACCCGCCAAAGGGCACTGCCCTTTGGAAACCCGGTCGGTTATTCATGATCGCTGGCACGGCTGACGGAATGCCTGATTCCAGTGGCGAATGTTGATGATCTACAGAAGATCTTCGACGATTTCCCAGATCGTTATGGAAAGGAGATGAACGGCGGTATCAGGAAACGCCTTGTCCTGTCATCGCTTTCCAAGGCGGATGACAGCCCGTTGGTGGCCTGGACATGGCGTTTCCTCGAACGATCGGCCATTGGGTTTGAATTTTTGTTCTTCGACGGGTATGGTGGAACACAGAGCAGACATCGTGCGGCGAACAGTCCCCATGGCCGCCTCGGCGAAAGTGCGGATTTCGTGCCGTTGCATCGGCGGATCGAATCCCATTCTCCCCGGCCGGGGCTGGATCTTGCCAGTCCCTGTTTTTGCCGGGTCGTCCCCGGCACGATGCTGGTCGAAACGATGGAGAGGATATGGCAGCCGATTGCAACCCGGGACGATTGGAGCACGTTGCACGACATGCTCGGCGCGATGGGGGACATGAAGGCGGCCCTGTTCCTCCCGCTGGCCTGAACGCCCGCGCGCCCGGCATGGGCATCCCCGCCAGGCCCCGCAACGTGGCAGGAGTGTGAAGCTCTTTTCCGAACAAGGAGAACAGGATGCAGAATTTCTCGCCGCAATCGGCCACCCTTCCGGCCTTGCCCGATTTCGAGGTTTCGGACAACGCAGGACGAACTCTCTGGCTCGCAGCCGCCGTGGCCGCCATCTGTGGCGGCCTCTACGGCTACGACACCGGCATTATCTCGGGTGCGTTGCTGCTGATCACGCAGGATTTCCATCTCGGCAGCCTGTATCAGGAACTGGTCGCGTCGGCGATCCTGGCGGGTGCCGTGGCGGGCGCCATCGGCACGGGCTGGTTGTCGGAACGCTTTGGCCGCCGGGCCTCGGTGATGATCGTCACCGCCGTGTTCGTCACGGGCGCGCTGGCCTGCGCCGCCGCCCCGGATGTCGGGATGCTGATCGTGGCGCGCGTCTATCTGGGGCTGGGCGTCGGCGGATCGACGCAGGTGGTTCCGATGTATATCTCGGAACTGGCACCGGCGGCCCGGCGCGGCAGGCTGGTCACGCTGTTCAATGTCGCGATCGGGGTCGGCATCTTCCTGGCCAATATCATCGGTTTCGCTGCGCGCGACGCCTGGGGCTGGCGGCCGATGATCGCCGTGGCGGCCCTGCCGGCGGCCTTCGTGTTCGTGTCGATGTTCTTCCTGCCCAAAAGCCCCCGCTGGACGGCGGAAAACGAGGGGTTGGACTCGGCGGTCGCGCAACTGACGCGCGTGCGGACCTCGCGCAAGGAAATCCGTAAGGAAATCAGGAAGATTCACGAAGCGGCCGAAAATGTCGACGATGCCAATCGCGGCTGGCGCGGCCTGCGGCAGCCCTGGGTGCGTCCGGCCCTGGTCGCGGCGTTGGGCGTCGCCTTCTTCACGCAGTGCGGCGGGCTGGAGATGATGATCTATTACGCGCCGACCTTCCTGTCGGACGCGGGCTTCGGTCATTCCTCGGCCCTGCTGGCCAGCCTGGGCGTTTCGGTGGTCTATCTGGTCATGACGATGCTGGGTTCGGCGATCGTCGATCGTGTCGGCCGGCGTCGCCTGATGCTGATCATGGGGCCGGGGTCGGTTGTCAGCCTGCTGGGCCTGGGGCTGATGTTCGCCATCCATCCCGACAAGGGCAGCGTCGGCAGTTGGATGATCATCGTGTTCCTGCTGATGTTCATGATGTTCAATTCCGGCGGCATCCAGGTCGGCTGGCTGCTGGGGGCCGAGATGTTTCCGCTGTCGATGCGCGGCACCGCAACCAGCCTGCATGCCGCGACCCTGTGGGGCAGCGACCTGCTGGTGACCAGCACGGCGCTGACCCTGGTGAACCTGATTTCGCTGGGCGGGACGATGTGGTTCTATGCCGGGGTCAATCTGGCATCGGTCATATTCATCTTCTTCATGGTGCCCGAAACGCGGGGCGCGTCGCTGGAAGACATCGAAACCGCCCTGCACGAGGGACGCTTCCGCCCCACCCGCGGCCACACCGCGATCGTCGAGGCCTGATACCGGCAAGGGCCTCGGCCCTTGCCTGCGCCCCGCCCGGACGCGGGCGGGAGTGGAGCGGCGGCATGAAACATGCCATCATGCCGCCAACAAGACCAACAGACCGTCCGGATCCCTCGGCCATGACCAGCATCTTCGTCGTCTCGGCCGTGCGCAGCGCGATCGGCGGTTTCGGCGGCGCCCTGCGCGGCACCGCCCCCTCGGCACTGGCAGCGCAACTGATCGCCGCCGCCGTGGCGCGGGCCGGACTGCCGCCGGATGCGGTGGGGCAGGTGGTGCTGGGGCACGTCATCCCGACCGAACCGACCGACCTGTATCTTTCGCGCCATGCGGCGGTGCGGGCGGGGCTGCCGGTGGGCACGGTGGCGATGAACGTCAACCGCATCTGCGGTTCCGGCCTGCAAGCCATCCTGTCGGCCGCGCAGGCCATCCGCCTGGGCGACGTCGACATCGCGGTGGCGGGCGGGGTCGAAATCATGAGCCGCGCCCCCCATCTGGCAACCGACGCCCGTTTCGGCCGGCGGCTGGGCAACCAGACCCTGCTGGACCTGCTGGTGGGCGCGCTGACCGACCCGTTCGACGACGTCCATATGGGGATCACGGCCGAAAACGTCGCCCGCAGCCACGGCATCACCCGCGCCATGCAGGACGATCTGGCGTTCGAAAGCCATCGCCGGGCCTCGGCGGCCATCCGTGCCGGCTATTTCGATGACCAGATCGTCCCCATCGAAATCCGCGCCGGCGGCCGCACCACGCTGTTCGATCGCGATGAACATGTGCGCCACGATGCCGCCCGGGCCGATTTCGACGGGCTGCGCCCCGCCTTCCTCAAAGACGGCGGGACGGTCACGGCGGGCAATGCGTCGGGGATCAATGACGGTGCCGGCATGGTCATGCTGGCGTCCGAAGACGCGGTGCGCCGCCTGGGCCTGACGCCGCTGGCGCGCCTGGTCGCCTACGGGCACGCAGGGGTGGAACCGTCACAGATGGGCATGGGCCCGGTGCCCGCCACCCGCACGGCGCTGGGCCGCGCCGGGCTGGGCACCGCGGACCTCGACATCCTGGAAATCAACGAGGCGTTTGCCGCCCAGGCCTGCGCCGTCACCCGCGCCCTGGACCTGGACCCCGTACGGGTCAACCCGAACGGCAGCGGCATCTCGCTGGGCCACCCCATCGGCGCCAGCGGCGCCATCGCCACCGTGCGCCTGCTCCACGAACTCGCCCGCACGGGCGCACGTACCGGGCTGGTCAGCCTGTGCATCGGTGGCGGACAGGGGATCGCCGCAGTGTTCGAGCGGGCCTGACAGATCGGGCGCATCAAAGGCTTGCCTTTGAAATCTGGTTATTCGGGCAGGGTCCAGCCGTGGCGGGCCAGGGTGGCGCGGATGTGGGCGGGGGGTGAGGCTTCCGCGATGACGGGCGGCGATAGCGGCAGGGCCAGCCGGCGGCTCATCAGATGCAGGCGATGGCCGTCCGGCCGGCCATAGACCGGGTCGCCCAGGATGGCGCAGCCCAGGCTGGCGCAATGCACCCGTGCCTGATGCGTCCGCCCGGTCAGCAGCCGCAGTTCCAGCCAGCTTTCCTGCCCGTCGGACGCCAGCACCCGCCAGTCGGTTCGCGCGGGCTGGCCGTCCGCCGCTGCCGCCATGCGCCAGCCGCTGGAGTCCGTCCGACGGGCCAGCGCCAGATCGACGGTGCCCTGCATGGCGGCCGGCCGTCCATGCACCACCGCCCAGTAGGTCTTGGCGGCGGTGCCCGTCGCGAAACACTGCTGGGCGGCCAGCAGCGCCTGCTTGCGCAATGCGATCAGCAGGCAGCCCGACGTGTCGCGGTCCAGCCGGTGGGCCAGCCACGGCCCGTCCCGCCGGCGCGACAGCAGGGGAAACGCATCCTCGACCGACGGGCCGCCGCCCGGCCCCGGATGGACCGCCAGCCCGGCCGGCTTGTCGATCACGACGAAGCGGCTGTCGCGGAACAGGATCGGAAACGGCTCCACCTGATTGCCAAGGGCGACTGCCTTTGGCGGGGTGCGGGGCTGCGCCCCGCGTGGGTCGCCCGTCCTCATTCCTCGTCTGGACGGCGCAGCAGTACCTCGCGGCGGCCGACATGGTTGGCCTCGCTGACGATGCCTTCCTTTTCCATCTGCTCGATGATCTTCGCCGCGCGGTTGTAGCCGATGGACAGATGGCGCTGGATGAACGAGGTCGAGGCCTTGCCCTCGCGCGCCACGATGGCCACCGCCTGGTCGAACAGGCTCGTCTCCTCGTCGAAACCGCCGCCGCCCAGCCCGTTGCCGGACGACCGGCTGCCCCCGCCCCCGCTACCGCCGCCGTCCTCGTCCTGGGACGAGATGACGTCGTCGTCATAGATCGGCTCGCCCTGGCTGCGCAGGAAACGCACCACGTCCTCGACTTCGGTGTCGCCGACGAACGGGCCGTGGACGCGCGTGATGCGGCCGCCACCCTGCATGTACAGCATGTCGCCCTGGCCCAGCAGCTGCTCGGCCCCCTGCTCGCCCAGGATCGTGCGGCTGTCGAACTTGCTGATGACCTGGAAGGAAATGCGGGTCGGGAAATTCGCCTTGATGGTGCCGGTGATGACGTCCACCGACGGGCGCTGCGTGGCCATGATGACATGGATGCCGGCGGCGCGGGCCTTCTGGGCCAGGCGCTGCACCGCGGCCTCGATCTCCTTGCCCGCGACCATCATCAGATCCGCCATCTCGTCGATCACCACGACGATGTAGGGGATGGAATCCAGCGCCAGTTGCTGTTCCTCGAAGGTCGGACGGCCGGTTTCGGGGTCGTAGCCGGTCTGCACCCGGCGGGTCACGACCTCGCCCCGCGCCCGGGCCTCGGCCACGCGCTCGTTATAGCTGCCGATATTGCGGACCTGCAGGTGCGACATCGCGCGATAGCGGCGGTCCATCTCGCGCACCGTCCATTTCAGGGCGGCGACCGCCTTGGCGGGCTCGGTCACCACCGGGGTCATCAAATGCGGAATGCCCTCGTAGATCGACAGTTCCAGAATCTTCGGGTCGATCAGGATCAGACGGCATTCCTCGGGCGACAGCCGGTACAGCAGCGACAGGATCATCGCGTTCACGCCGACCGACTTGCCCGACCCGGTGGTGCCCGCGATCAGCAGATGCGGCATCCGCGCCAAGTCGCCATAGACCGGCACCCCCGAGATATCCTTGCCCAGCGCCAGGCACAGGCGCGACGACGCATGATGCCAGGCGTCGTCGGTGAACAGCTCGGACAGGTACACCGTCTCGCGCATCGCGTTCGGCACCTCGATGCCGATGACGTTGCGGCCCGGCACCGTGGCGATGCGCACGCTCAGCACCGACAGCGACCGCGCCACGTCGTCCGCCAGGCCGATCACCCGGGCCGAGCGGATGCCGGGCGCGGGTTCCAGTTCGTACAACGTGACGACTGGGCCGGCATGGATCTGTCCGATCTGCCCCTGCACGCCGTAATCCGACAGCACGGTTTCCAACAGGCGGGCGTTGGCCTGCAACATCTCCTGCGACGGTCCGGTCTCGGTGCGCGACGGGGCAGCCCGCAGCAGCGCGGCCGAGGGCAGGCGCCACGGGTCGCGCCCGTCGGCGGGTGGCGGCGGGGTATATCCCCCGTGCCCGGCCGGCCGCTCCTCGCCGTGGGGGGCATGCATGTCGGGCGCGGGCGGCCGCTCGCCGGCGGCGGGCCGGCCGCCGAACAGGCGGTCCAGGAAGGTGCCGCGCGGCCCCTCGGCGACCGTCGCGGGGGGGGCTGCGATCACCTCCTCCTCTTCCTCGGGGAAAGCCGGTTCCTCGGTGCTCCACGCCGTGATTTCCTGCGCGCGCGGGCCGCCCAGCAGCAGCGGCGGCGGGTCGGCGGCGTCGTCGTCGCCCATGCCCGGCGGCTGGACCCAGCCGGTACCCAGCGACGGGCGGGCCGGCGTCCGGGCGGGAGGGGCCGGGCGCGCGGCGGGTCGGGGTTCGGGCCGTTCCACCCGGATCGTGCGGGGAGGCGGGGCGGGCGCGCGGGCGGTGGCGGTCATTTCCGGACGCGGCGGCGGGGGCGCGGGGGCCGGCGCGTCGTCCAGCGCGCCGTTCCACCGTCCGGTACCGGCGGGCGCCGTGTCGGCGGCCGGCCGGGCCGGTTTGTGGCGGGCCAGGCGCATCGGCTGGCGGGCCGCCACGCGGATGCCCCGGCCGATCGCGGTCCATTCGGCCAGCGACAGCCCTATCGCCAGCGGCACCAGCAGCACCGTCAGCAGCAGGCCCAGCCCCCACACCGCCAGCCGCCCCGCCGGGCCGAGGATGGAGGCCCCGGCCTGTAGCGCGGCATGGGCGATCGACATGCCGAACGCCCCCCCGGGCCCCGATTCGGTGGGCCAGCGCGGCGTGGGCAGCGACGGGACCAGCATCGGCACCGCCGCCAGCAGCGCGCCGAGCACCGGCATGGCGCACAGCAGGGCGATAACCCGCAGTGCGACCGACCCCAGCCCGGCATGGCGGATGATGCGCCAGCCCCACGCCGTCAGCGCCAACACCGGCAGGGCCGACAGGATACCCACATTCTGCAGCAGCGCGTCGGCCAGGTACGACCCCACGACACCCAGCAGATTCGTGGGCAGCTGGCTGCTGGCGGTGTTCATCGACGGGTCGAGCGGGCTGTAGCTCCACAACGCGGCGGCCAGCGCCAGCGCCAGCAGCCACAGCGTCATTCCCCCCAGTTCGGCCAGCCTCTGCCGTGCCGCCGACCGGATGCGCGGAGAAACCAGAGAGGCAGGGATGAAGCGGCCAAGGGTCGGCAAAGGCTCGGATCCTGTATGCGGGGCCTGTCGTCCCTGCGGAAACGGGGTGTTTCCGTGGGGACGGCAGGCGCGATGAAGCCGGTGGACGCCCGACGCCGGGCCGGGAGCTGCGGAACCGGATGAACTATAGCCTCGTGGCCCCTGAATACAGAAGGGAGTTATACCCATCCGCGTCAGGAATGACTCTTGGGCGGTACCGGCGGAATGGAGGCCCCTGCATCCCATTCAATTCCTGAAGTCGCGGGTTCCAAGGCGACCGCCTTGGCGGGGTGCGGGGCAGAGCCCCGCGTCACGACCGCATGACGACCCGCTCGCCAACGTCCGGCACTGTAAAGCCGAAGATCTGACCGTAGAAATCCAGTTCCAGGTCCAGCGCGCGGCGGATGGTTTCCTCGCGCCGGAAGCCGTGGCCCTCGCCCGGAAATTCGTAATGGGCGTGGGGCACGCCGTTGTTCGCCAGGGCCTGGGCCATGGTGCGGGCCTGGCCGGGCGGGACCACGGCGTCGTCCAGCCCGTGCAGGAACAATACCGGCGCGCGGATTCCGGTGGCCTGCGTCAGGGGGGACCGGGCCAGGTAGACGGCTTCGGCCGCCGGGTAGGGGCCGACCAGACTGTCCAGGTATCGGGATTCGAATTTGTGGGTCTCCTGCGCCAGGGCACGCAGGTCGGTGACGCCGTACAGGCTGGCGCCGGCGGCGAACAGGCTTGACCGCGCCAACGCCAGCAGCACCGTCAGCCCTCCGGCGCTGCTGCCGCGGATGGCGATGCGGTGCGGATCGACGCGGCCGGTCTCGATCAGATGGCGGCAGGCGGCGATGCAGTCCGCCACGTCGATTTCGCCCCATTTCCCTTCCAGCCGCCGGCGATAGGCACGGCCGAAGCCGGTCGATCCGCCATAATTGACGTCCACGACGGCGAAGCCGCGGCTGGTCCACCATTGCACCTTGAAGGAAAAGGCCTCGCTCGCCCGGCCGGTCGGGCCGCCGTGGGCCATTACGATCAGGGGCGGCTTTTCGTCCGCCGGGCCGCGAAAGCGGCTGTTGGTCGGCGGGTAGAAGAAGGCGTGGCCCTGTTGCGCCCCGCCCGGCCCGTCGGGCAGGGGGAAGCGGATCGTCTCGGCCCGCGCGATGTCGCCGGCCGTCAGCGGCAGCGTCGTGGCCACGCGCAGGATGTCCGGGGGCGCGCCGTCGCGGCCACGCACCACCGCCGGCGGGCCGTCCGGCGGGGTGTCGATCCATGCCAGAGACCCGTCCGCCAGCGGGGCCGGACACTGCGCCGGGTGGCCCAGACTGATGGAATGAACCGCCATGGCATCGGATGCGCCGCCGCTACTGATGCGGATCGTCCGCCCCTCGCCATGTTCGATGGCGATGGCCAGAATCGACCCGTCCGGCAGCAGACGGTAGCTGCTTTGCCCGAATACCCAATGCGGCAGGCCGATCTCGGCTTCCATCGGGGCGACGGGCGCGGCCGCGCCGTCCGGCAGGGTGAAGCGCAGCAGGTTCCACCAGCCGCTGCGGTCCGACGCCGCATACAGCACCCGCGTGTTCGCCCACGCAGGTTCGATGACCGATTCCGGATCGCCGTCGCCCGCCAGCGTACGGACGTCGTCCAGCGCGCATCCGCCGTCCGCGTCCCGTGCCAGCCGGGCCACGCGCAGGCGTGTCGCCTCCCACGGCATGCAGGGATGGTCCCACTCGATCCACGCCAGATGGCGCCCGTCCGGCGAGGGCCGGGGCGAACTGACGAAATCCGGCCCGGACACCAGGATCTGTCCCTCCTGCGTCACCGGATCGCCGCCCGCCAGAGGCAGCGCCACCAGGGTCGAGACCGGCTCGCCACCCGCGCGATGGTCCTCGCGCACGCAGAACAGCCGGTCGCCGGCGGGATCGAAGGCGAAATCGGCGAAGCGCAGGCCGCCGAGCGTGCTGATGGCCCGCGCCGGCCCGTCGCCCTCGACGATCCAGACGCTGCCGTCGGTACGGCTGCTGAAGGCGACGCGGCCCCCCGACGCGGCATAGGCCCCGCCCCCGTATTCATGCACCCGGGTGCCGACATCCAGCGGTGCGGGGGTGATATCGACCGCACCGTCCTGCGCCGTCCAGCGGACCAGGACGGTGCGGCCGGCGTCCGAAGGCCGGGTTTCCAGCCAGAAGATGGCGTCGCCATCGGTCTGCACCGCCGACAATCCCACCGTCTTGCCCGCGACCAGTGCCGTGGTGACGGCGGAGGGCCAGGTTCCATAGGGCCGTTCGGCCACGGACGGCCCATTCGGGACGGTCGGATCTGCCATGTGTATGCTCCTGTTTGCCTGTCCCGTTCGTCGTATTGACTTGACACCGCGCTGGCCAGACGGTTCCTCAGCCTGTTCTTCGCAACAGGACAGGTCCGGTCCCCTGCTTCATCAGTTCGAATCCCTTTTCATACAGTACGGATATGGCGTGATCGGCGTAGTCGTCATGCTGGAAAGCATGGGCCTGCCCCTGCCGGCCGAAACGCTGATCATCTCGTCCGCCCTGTATTGCGCGGCCACGCACCGACTGGATATCGGCTGGGTGGCGGTGGCGGCTGTCGTGGGGGCGATCATGGGGGACAATTTCGGCTATCTGATCGGGCGGATCTTCGGCTACCGCCTGCTGCAACGGCATGGGTCGAAGGTCTACCTGACGCCGCAGCGCCTGATGCTGGGGCGGTATCTGTTCAGCCGTCATGGCGGCAAGGTGGTATTCTTCGGCCGCTTCATCGCCGTGCTGCGGGTCTTCGTCGCCCTGCTGGCGGGGGCGAACCGGATGCCGTGGCATACGTTCCTGCTGTTCAACGCCCTGGGCGGCATCGGCTGGGCGGGGGGCTATGCGTTCTGCACCTATTATCTGGGGCACGAGGTGCTGCAGATCTCGGGGCCGGTGGGGATCGCGCTGGGGCTTGTCGCGGCCGCGGTCATCGGCGGCGGGTTCCTCTTTCTCAAGAAGAATGAACTGCGCCTGACCCAGGAGGCCATGGAGGCGGCCGAACGCGAACAGAAAGGGGAAAAGCCGGCATGAACGTACCCGCCAAATGGACGATCGACCGCGCCCCCGACCTGACCGGACGGGTGGCCGTGGTAACGGGTGCGACCGGTGGCCTGGGGTACGAAACCGCGTGCGGGCTGGCAGAAAAGGGGGCGACGGTCATCCTGGCCGGCCGCAATCCGGACCGGGGCGCGGCCGCGCTGGCCCGCCTGCAGGGCCGGGTGGCGAAGGCGCGGGCGCGGTTCATGCCGCTGGACCTCGCCAGCCTGACGTCGGTCGCCGCCTTCGCGCGGGACTTGGCGGATCAGGTGTCGTCGCTGGATATCCTGGTGAACAATGCGGGGCTGATGGGTGCGCCGATCCGACAGGAAACGGCTGATAGGTTCGAGCTTCAGTTCGGGACCAACTATCTGGGCCATTTCGCCCTGACCGCCCGGCTGCGGCCGCTGCTGGTCCGGGCGTCGGGCGGCGGCCGCGTCGTCAGCGTCGCCAGCCTGGCGGCATGGCGGGGGCGGGTCGTGTTCGACGACCTGCAATCGCGCCATCGCTATACCCCCTTCGGTGCGTACCAGCAGAGCAAGCTGGCCAATCTGATCTTCGCCCTGGAACTGGACCGGCGGGCGCAATCGGCGGGTTGGGCGCTCCATTCCATCGCCGCTCATCCCGGGTGGTCGCTGACCGATATCGCGGTCAGCCGGTCGGACGCGCCGCAGGGCGTGGCCGAACGGCTGATGCGCCGCCTGACCCATACGGCCTTCCGCCTGCTGGGACAGTCGGCCGAGGCCGGCGCCCGCCCCATCCTGTTCGCCGCCGCCGGGGCCGAGGCATCGGATGGCGGCTATTACGGCCCGTCGGGACGAGGAGAACGGCGCGGCCGGGTGGCCGCCGCCCGTGTGCCGCCGCAGGCCCGTAACCTGCCGACGGCACGGCGGTTGTGGGAGGTGTCGGAACGGCTGACGGGTGTTGCCCTGTCGTAAGGTCGGGCTCTGCCCGAACCCGGCAAGGGCCTCGGCCCTTGCATCCCATTCGTTTATAAAGTCCCGGTTTTCCAAAGGGCTAGGCCCTTTGGTGGGTCAAGGGCAACGCCCTTGCCTTCGGACAGCGCCCCGGCTCAACGCCGGGTAAACACCCAGTACAGCGGCTGCCGCCCGGCGCGCAGGGCCTTGGTTTCATAGCGGGTGGGGGGCCAGCCTTCGGGCCGTTCGGTGGCCGGGGGGGCGGTGTCGAACAGATCCTGCGCGCCCATGACCTCTTCCACCCAGGCCTGGTAGGTCGGGTCGTCGCTGGCGACGCGCCAGGTGGCGCCGGGCTTCAGCACGCGGGCCACCAGCTGGATCGTCGCGGGATGGACGAAGCGGCGCTTGGCGTGCCGGGCCTTGGGCCACGGGTCGGGGAACATCAGGAACATCCGATCGATCGACTGCTCCGGCAGGGCGCGCAGCAGGGCACGCGCGTCCTCGTCCCACAGGCGCAGCAGGTCGGGGACCGGGGCCGTGCCTTCCTGCCCGTCCGGCACCAGCCGGGACAGCAGCGAGCACATGCCGTTTTCGAACACTTCGGAGGCGATATAGCCGACGTCGGGATGGGCCGTGTGCTGGGCCAGTGAATGCTCGCCGCCGCCGAACCCGACTTCCAGCCACAGTCCGGACGGCGTGCGGCCGAACCCGCGTGCCGGGTCGGCCAGCACGGAGGGGTCCAGGCGCAGGCGCGGCAGCGTCAGGTCCAGCAGGCGCTGCTGGCGGGGACGCAGCGGGTGGCCCCGCTGCCGGCCGTACAACCGGTCCGGCGACGCCTTGACCTCGGGGGCCGAGACGGGCGACCCCGTCTGCGGTGCGGCGTCGTCCTGCCGTGCCGTCATGCTGGGCCTGGTGCGGCGATCAGCGGTTGAACGCGCCGCGCAGCGCGTCCACCAGGTCGGTCTGTTCCCAGGTGAAGTTGTCGCGGGCGGCGTCCGGCGTCCGGCCGAAATGCCCATAGGCGGACGTCTCGGTATAAATCGGACGGTTCAGGCGCAGGTGCTGACGGATGCCGCGCGGCGTCAGGTTCATGACTTCGCGCAGGACGCTGCCCAGCTTCGCCTCGTCCACGTCCTTGCCGGTGCCGTCCAGGTCGACATAGACCGACAGCGGATGCGACACGCCGATGGCATAGGAGATCTGCAGCGTGCAGCGATCGGCCAGGCCGGCCGCCACGACGTTCTTGGCCAGGTAGCGGCAGGCATAGGCCGCCGAACGATCGACCTTGGTCGGATCCTTGCCCGAGAACGCGCCGCCGCCATGCGGGGCCGCGCCGCCGTAGGTGTCGACGATGATCTTGCGGCCGGTCAGGCCGCAGTCGCCGTCCGGTCCGCCGATCACGAACACGCCGGTCGGGTTGGCGTAGAATTCGTCGTCCGGGCACATCCAGCCCTCGGGCAGGACGTCGCGCACGATCTCGCGCAGGGCGTCGCGGATCGCGGGCTGGCTGGCGCCCTCGTCATGCTGGGTCGAGATGACGACCGAGGTCGCGCCGACCGGGCGGCCGTCGACATAACGCAGCGTAACCTGGCTCTTGGCGTCGGGCTGCAGATTGGCGACGCGGGCGTCGCCGGCCTTCCGCAGGTCGCGGATGCGGTGCAGGATGCCATGGGCGTAATAAAGCGGGGCCGGCATCAGGGTCTCGGTCTCGCGCGTGGCGAAGCCGAACATGATGCCCTGGTCGCCCGCGCCTTCGTCCTTGCTCCCCGCGCTATCGACGCCGACGGCGATGTCGGCGGACTGCGCATGGAGGTAGCATTCAACGTTGGCATTCTTCCACGAGAAGCCGGCCTGGTCGTATCCGATGTCACGGATCGCGGCGCGCGCGCCCTCGATCAGGCTTTCGGTGGTGACCGAGGACGGTCCGCGCACTTCACCGGCCAGCACGACCCGGTTCGTCGTCACCAGCGTTTCGCAGGCGACGCGGGATTCCCCATCGGCGGCCAGATAGGCGTCCAGGACGGTATCGCTGATCCGGTCGGCGACCTTGTCGGGATGGCCTTCGGACACCGATTCCGATGTGAACAGAAAATCGCCTTTGTTACGCATGATGGTCCTGTCTACCTCGAAACGGTGAAAGATATGACGCCGCCGGGCATGCGGGGTCCGGGCGGGTCCGTTTGGCCGAATACCTACAGACCGTCAAGTGTTTTCACAGGATATCACGGTCCCGATCGGGGGAATAGGCGGCGCGCCCCCCGTCATGTCAGCCCCAGCACGTCTTCCATGGTGTACAGGCCGGGTGGGCGGTCGCGGACCCACCAGGCCGCGCGGACGGCGCCGGTTGCGAACACGCGCCGGTCGAACGCCCGATGGGTCAGGGCGATCTGTTCGGTGGCCGAAGTGAACAGCAGCGTATGTTCGCCCACGATCTGGCCGCCGCGCAGCACGGCGAAGCCGATGGCGTCCGCCCCGCGCGGGCCGGTATGGCCGGTCCGGCCGCTTTCGGTATGGGTGGCCAGATCGATGCCGCGCCCGTCGGCCACGGCCTGCCCGATGGCCAGCGCGGTGCCGGACGGGGCATCGACCTTCTGGCGGTGATGCATTTCCAGGATTTCGGCGTCGTAGCTGCCCGACGGCAGGGTTGCCGCCATCTGGCGCGCCAGGCGCGTGACCAGCGTGACCCCGGGGGAATAATTCGCCGCCTGAACGACGGGAATGCGGCACGCCGCCTCGCGCACCGCGTCCTGGTCGGCCGGCGACAGGCCGGTGGTGCCCAGCACCCAGGCCACGCCGGCCTGCGCCAGGATCGTGGCATGGTCGCGGATGGTGGTGGCGTGGGTGAAATCGATCGCCACGTCGCAGCGCGGGGCCAGTTCGGCCAGGGTCGCGAACAGGCCGGGCGCCGCGGGGCCGGCGTCGCGCGTGGTGCCGCCGGCCAGCACGGCGCCGCTGGCCGCGACTTCCTCGCGCAGCAGGCGCCCGACCCGTCCGTTGATCCCGGCAATGCCGATCCGGACCGTCTGTGTCGTCGTCATATGCATGCCCCGGACTCATGCCCCCGAAAAACGCCAGAAAACGGTAGGCGGCGCGACCGGGGGATCGCGCCGCCTGGATGTCCACGGTGCGAGTGGGGGGATCACCATGGACGACGTTTTCTACCGCTATCCTGCCCCCCTTTCAACAGCGGGACAGGCCGGGCGTTGCCCGAACCCATCAGGGCGGGGGGCCTGGATCCCGCTCATGAATCGAAGGGACGCGACCTTGATGGCCGGGGGTAGCGAAGCGCAGTGCAGCCGCGTCCAGATTTCAGAGCTTGCCTTCGAAGAAGTCGCGCACCTTGCTGAAAAAACCTGCATTTTCGGGGTTGGCGCGGTCGTGGTCGCCGGCCTCGCCCTCGAATTCCTCCAGCAGTTCCCGCTGGCGCTTGGTCAGATGGCGCGGGGTCTCGACCGAGACCTGGATATACATGTCGCCGCGCGCCGACGACCGCAGCACCGAGAAGCCCTTGCCGCGCAGGCGGAAATTCTCGCCCGTCTGGGTGCCGGCGGGGACCTTCACCTTGGCGCGGGTCCCGTCCACGACCGGCACCTCGATCTCGGTGCCCAGGGCGGCCTGCGTCATGCGCAGCGGCACGCGGCAATAGATGTTGGCGCCGTCGCGCTGGAAAATCGGATGGGGTTCGACGGCGACATGGATGTACAGATCGCCCGGGGTCGTGCCCTTGCCGCCGGCCTCGCCCTCGCCGGACAGGCGGATGCGCGTGCCGTCCTCGACCCCCGCCGGGATCGCGATTTCCAGCGTGCGATCCTTTTCCACCGTGCCGGCGCCATGGCAGGCGGTACACGGGTTGCGGACCATCTTGCCGGTGCCATGGCAGGTCGGGCACGCGCGTTCGACCAGGAAAAAGCCCTGCTGGGCGCGGACCTTGCCTGCTCCATGGCAGGTCGGGCAGGACACCGCCCCCTGGTCGCGGTCGGCCGAACCGGTGCCGTCGCAGGACTCGCAGGTCACGCGGGTGGGCACGGTGATGGGCTTCTTGACCCCGGTGAAGGCCTCGACGAAGGAAATCGTCACCTGCACCTGGATGTCGCCGCCGGACCGGCGGCCGCCGCGACGCCCGCCCATCATGTCGCCGAACATCTGTTCGAAGATGTCGCCCAGGCCGCCACCGAAATCGAACCCGCCGCCACCGCCGGGGCCGCCGCCCTCGAAGGCCGCGTGGCCGAAGCGGTCGTAGGCGGCGCGCTTCTGTTCGTCCTTCAGGACGTCGTACGCCTCGCTGATCTCCTTGAAGCGTGCTTCCGCGGACTCGTCCCCCGGGTTGCGGTCGGGGTGGTACTGCATGGCCAGCCTGCGATACGCCTTTTTCAGCTCGTCGCCATTTGCATCGCGGGAGACTTCGAGAACGGCGTAGTAATCAAGCTTGGTGGCCATCATGGTCCTCACTGGCGGGGCCGTGCCGGAATGTCCGCGCCATCAGGGGCAATGGACGCCCATGGGTTCGAACGGCCCTGTCATACATGGAAAAAGCGCCCGCCTTCACAGAAGCGCGGGCGCCTTGGGTCACTGGGGCGGCGCGGGGTGTGGCCCGCGCCGCCGGTCGTCGGTGTCTGTGCGAGGGTCAGGCGGACTTCTTGTCGTCCACGTCCTCGAAATCGGCATCCACGACCTTCTCGCCGTTCGGGCCGGTCGCGCCGGCGGCACCGGCACCCGGGGCCGCTTCGGCCTGGCCGGCCTTATAGACGGCCTCGCCGATCTTCATCGCCGCCTGCGACAGCGTGTCGGACGCGGTCTTCAGGGCGGCGGCGTCACTGCCCTCAAGCGCCTTGCGCACCGCGGCGATCGCGGCCTCGGCTTCGGCCTTGTCGCCGGCCGGAACCTTGTCGCCGGCCTCGGTCAGCGATTTCTCGACCTGATGCGCCAGGCTTTCGGCCTGGTTGCGGGCCTCGACCAGTTCCTTCTTGGCCTTGTCGGCCGATGCGTTCGCCTCGGCGTCCTTGACCATCTTCTCGATGTCGGCATCGGACAGGCCGCCCGACGCCTGGATCTTGATCTGCTGTTCCTTGTTGGTCGCCTTGTCCTTGGCCGACACCGACACGATGCCGTTGGCGTCGATGTCGAACGTCACCTCGATCTGCGGCACGCCGCGCGGGGCGGGGGCGATGCCGGTCAGGTCGAAATTGCCCAGCAGCTTGTTGTCCGCCGCCATCTCGCGCTCGCCCTGGAACACCTTGATGGTCACGGCGCCCTGGTTGTCCTCGGCGGTCGAGAAGGTCTGGCTCTTCTTGGTCGGGATCGTCGTGTTGCGGTCGATCAGGCGGGTGAACACGCCACCCAGCGTCTCGATGCCCAGCGACAGCGGCGTCACGTCAAGCAGCAGCACGTCCTTGACGTCGCCCTTCAGCACCGCGCCCTGCACGGCCGCGCCGATGGCCACGACCTCGTCGGGGTTGACGTTGCGTGCGGGCTCCTTGCCGAAGAACTGCTTCACCGCCTCGATGACCTTGGGCATGCGGGTCATGCCGCCGACCAGGATCACCTCGTCGATCTCGGCGGCCGACACCGCCGCGTCCTTCAGGGCCGCGCGGCACGGATCCATCGTGCGCTGGATCAGGTCGTCGACCAGGCTTTCCAGCTTCGCGCGGCTCAGCTTCAGCACCAGATGCTTGGGGCCCGAGGCGTCGGCGGTGATGAACGGCAGGTTGATCTCGGTCTCCTTGGAGGAGGAGAGTTCGATCTTCGCCTTTTCCGCCGCTTCCTTCAGGCGCTGCAGCGCCAGCTTGTCGGCGCGCAGGTCGATGCCCTGCTCGCGCTTGAACTCGTCGGCCAGGTAGCTGATGATCCGCGCGTCGAAATCCTCGCCGCCCAGGAACGTGTCGCCGTTCGTGGACTTCACCTCAATCACGCCGTCCGAGATTTCCAGCACCGACACGTCGAACGTGCCGCCGCCCAGGTCATAGACCGCGATCGTGCCGCCGTTCTTCTTCTGCAGGCCGTAGGCCAGCGCCGCCGCGGTCGGCTCGTTGATGATGCGCAGCACTTCCAGGCCGGCGATGCGGCCGGCGTCCTTGGTCGCCTGGCGCTGCGCGTCGTTGAAGTACGCCGGGACGGTGATCACGGCCTGCGACACCGTCTCGCCCAGATAGGCCTCGGCGGTTTCCTTCATCTTGCCCAGCACGAAGGCGGCGATCTGCGACGGGGCGTATTTCTTGCCCTGCGCCTCGACCCACGCATCGCCATTGTCGCCGGCGACGATGGAATAGGGGACCAGGCCCTTGTCCTTGGTCACGGTGGGGTCGTCATAGCGGCGGCCGATCAGGCGCTTGACGGCATACAGCGTATTGGTGGGGTTGGTGACGGCCTGGCGCTTGGCCGACTGGCCGACCAGCATCTCGCCATTGTCGGCGAAGGCGACCATCGACGGGGTGGTGCGCGCGCCTTCGCTGTTCTCGATGACGCGGGTCTCGTCGCCTTCGCGGATGGCGACGCACGAATTGGTCGTGCCCAGGTCGATACCGATAACCTTGCTCATGAATGCTCTCCTCTCAGCGGCCCGACCCGGCCCGAAGCACCGGATGGGACCCTAGATCCTGTTGTTCTGACGGATTGGACGGACTGTTCACCACATCCGCGGCCGTGCCGCCGAACCTGTCCTGCATGTATTCAGCCCCGCCGTTCGTTTCAAGGGGCGTTTCATGGGACGGGCGCCGGCCTGGCACTTTCGCGGCCGGGGCGCTTCAGCTGCCTGCCTTGTCGGGGCTCGGCGATCCCTTCGACACCACGACCATCGCGGGCTTCAGCAGGCGGCCGTGCAGGGTCCACGCCGGGGTCCAGGCCTGGATCACGGTGCCATGCGGATGTTCGTCGCTGTGCTGTTCGGCCATCGCCTGGTGGTGGTTGGCGTCGAACGGCGTGCCGGCCGGGTCGGCGGCCGTGATGCCGTGGCGTTCCAGGATGCCGATGAACGAGCGCTCGGTGCTCTCGATCCCTTCGCGCATCTGGGCGATCAGCCGGTCCTCACCCTCGGTCACGTGGGGCAGGCTGGCCAGCGCGCGCTTCAGGTTCTCGGCGGCCTCTACGACGTCGCGCGCGAATTTCTGGGTCGCGTACTGGCGCGCGTCCTCGATCTCGCGCTTCGTGCGGGTGCGCAGGTTCTGCATCTCCGCCTCGGCGCGCATCCATTTCTCGCGCATTTCCTCCAGCGCGCTTTCCAGTTCCTGGATGCGGCTTTCGCCGCCTGCGCTGCCGGAGGCCTGGGCGGCGTCCTGGTCCGTTGCGGTACCGGACGGCTGGCCCGGCGGGAAGACGCCGGCCTCTCCGTTCGGAGAGTCGACGACGGGGGTGGGGTCTGTATCGTGGCTCATGCTTGATGAAGTAGGTGAGCCCGCGCCGATGGACAAGGCGTCGCGGGCGTGTGCGGCATGATGAATTTGCGGGTTTCCTCCGCCCTGCGGACACGCGCCGCCCGGCCCGCGCGCCTGAACATGGACGGATGGTCAGGATCGCCGCCCATGACAGGGCGGGCCGGCTGGCGCTATGCTGTCCGCCACCCCGGGGCCGGCCAGCCCGCCCGGGCGAGAGCGGGAAGGCCGCAGACCGGCCGGCATGGAGCGAGAATACGGGAATGGAGCCGACGAAACACACCATCGCGCTGGTCGATGACGACCGGAATATCCTGACGTCGGTCCAGATGACACTGGAGGCCGAGGGCTTCACCGTGCGGACCTACACAGACGGCGAAAGCGCGCTGCACGGGATCATGAGCCGCCCGGTGGACCTCGCCGTCCTCGACATCAAGATGCCGCGCATGGACGGGATGGAACTGCTGCAGCGCCTGCGCAGCCGGTCGCAGCTTCCGGTTATCTTCCTGTCGTCGAAGGACGAGGAGGTCGATCAGCTGATGGGCCTGCGCCTGGGGGCTGACGATTACATCACCAAGCCGTTTTCCCAGCGCCTGCTGCTGGAGCGCATCCGTGCCCTGCTGCGCCGGAACGAGGCCAGCCGTGTCGAGGCCGCCGGCGGCCAGGCGACGGGCGGGACCATGGTGCGCGGCGACCTGTCGCTGGACGAGACCCGGCACCAGTGCCTGTGGCGCGGCAAGGATATCCAGCTGACGGTGACGGAATTCCTGCTGGTCAAGGCGCTGGCGGCGCGGCCGGGGCTGGTCAAGTCGCGCGACCAGCTGATCGACGCGGCGTATGGCGAGAACATCTATGTCGATGACCGCACCATCGACAGCCATATCAAGCGCGTGCGCAAGAAATTCCGCCAGGTGGACGAGGAATTCAACCAGATCGAGACCCTGTACGGCATCGGGTACCGCTACAAGGAGGAATAAGGGTGCCAGGAATAAGGGTGCGCATCGGCAACAGGACCCTGTCCCTGCCCGATCCGTTCACCCGGTTCCGCAACGTCGTGGTCCCGGGTGCCGCGGCCCTGAACCGCGACGCGGCGGCGGCCTACATGGAATACCGGACGCGGCTGGTCTCGCCGCTGATGCGCCGGATCCTGCTGGTCAACGCGCTGCCGCTGATGCTGCTGGCGCTGACGCTGCTGTACCTCAACCAGTTCCAGAACAGCCTGCTGGAGGCCGAGGTCACGGCGCTGCGCGAACAGGCGCGGATCTATGCCGGCGCGCTGGGGCAGAGCGCGGTCGCCTTCGGGCGCGGGGCGCAGCCGGTGCTGGACGCGCCGCTGGCCCGCCCGCTGCTGCTGCGCCTGACCGAACCCAGCCCCAGCGCCCATGCCCGCCTGTTCGCGCCCGACGGGCAGGTCGTGGCCGACAGCCGCGTCGAGGAGGCGGCGGTCCAGCATGGCGGGGCGCGCGGGCATGTCGACGCCCAGCCGTTGCCCTCGCCCCTGGGCGGCGACGATGACGGCGACCGCGGCCGGTTGGCCGACGACGCGCCGGCGCGCGTGGGGTTCGCCGAACGGTTCTATGACGCGCTGCTGTCGCTGCTGCCCACCCTGTCGGGCGCGCGCATCGTGACCCTGGACACACCCGACACCGACCCCAGCGTCCAGCCGGTGGCCGGCCCCGGCGGCCCGTCGGCGCCGGAAATGCCGCCCTATATCCGCCGCACCGCGCATCGCCACCTGATCGTCACCGTCGCCGAGCCGGTGATGCATGACGGCCAGACCATCGGCATCATCCAGTTGACGCGCCAGGCGCGGGATGTCGATCGCTCGGTATTCGCCGTGCGGTCGTCGATCCTGTCGCTGTTCCTGATGGCGCTGGCGATTACCGTGCTGCTGTCGTGGTACCTGTCGCTGACCATCGCGCGGCCGCTGCTGCGGCTGGCGGCGTCGGCCCATGTGATGCGTGAGATGTCGGGGCGGACCGACACCGTGCCCATCCGCCTGCTGGCCCGCCGGGACGAGATCGGCGAGGTCGCGCGCGCCCTGCGCGACAGCGCCCGCGCGCTGTGGGCGCGCATGGACGCGATCGAACGCTTCGCCGCCGACGTCAGCCATGAAATCAAGAATCCGCTCTCGTCCATCCGCTCGGCCATCGAGACGCTGGGCCGGATCGAGGACCTCAACCGGCAGCGGCGGCTGCTGTCGATCATCACCGACGACGTCCGGCGGCTGGACCGGCTGATCACCGATATCTCCGACGCCAGCCGCGTGGACGCCGAACTGTCGCGCGCGCGGACCGAACCGGTCGCCGTCGTGCCCATCCTGGCCGTGCTGGCCGAAATCCACCAGGCGACACGCACGCCCGGCCAGCCGATCCTGAGCGTGACCAGCACTGGCGAGACGCCCGACCGGCCGCTGGCGGTGCTGGCGGTGGAAGACCGGCTGGTGCAGGTGCTGCGCAACCTGATCGGCAACGCCATCTCGTTCTCGCCGTCCGATGGGCGGATCGTGCTGGCGGCCGCGCCGGCCTCCGGCGGGATGGTGGAAATCGCCGTGACGGACGAAGGGCCGGGCATCCCGGCGGCCAAGCTGGACGGCATTTTCGACCGTTTCTATTCCGAACGCCCGACCAGCGAGAATTTCGGCCAGCATTCCGGACTGGGCCTGTCCATCAGCCGCCAGATCGTCGAGGCCCTGAAAGGCACCATCCGGGCGGAAAACCGCATGGGCGCCGACGGGGCAGTCGTCGGCGCACGCTTCGTCGTCACCCTGCCCCGCGTCGGATAACAAGGACCGCATGACATCCTCCGCCCCCGCCGCCCCCACCCTGTCCGCGCGCGGATCGGGGCATCGCCTGTTTGTCACGGTGGTGGCGGCCACCGTTCTGGGCGCAGTGCTGGGCGTCGCCGCACCCGGGTGGGCGGCGGGGTTGCGCGTGCTGGGCGATGCGTTCCTGCACCTGATTTCGATGGTGGTGGGGCCGCTGGTGTTCTGCGTCGTGGTGCAGGGGATCGCCGGGGCTGAATCCCTGCGGGCGGTGGGGCGGATCGGCCTCAAGGCGCTGCTGTATTTCGAGGGCATGACCACCCTGGCCCTGCTGATGGGGGTCGGCGGCGCCTGGCTGTTTACGCCGGGGCGGCACATGGGCGTGCGCATGGACACGCTCGATCCCTCGGCGCTGGCGGCCTATGCCGGGCATGCCGACGCGATGCGGCAGGGCGGGGTCGCGGGGTTCCTGCTGAACCTGATCCCCGCCAGCCCGGTGGCGGCCTTCGCGCGCAACGACGTGCTGGAAATCCTGTTCTTCTCCATCCTGTTCGGCGCGTGCCTGCTGATGTCCGGCGACGCCGGCCAGCCGGTCCGCGCCCTGGTGGCCTCGGTCAATGCCGTGCTGTTCCGCATGATGGGGGTGGTGACGTGGTTCGCGCCGCTGGGGGTGCTGGGCGCGGTCGCCTACACCACCGCGCGCTACGGGCTGGGGTCGCTGGGCCAGCTGATGTCGTTCGTGCTGCTCTACGTCCTGATCGTGGCGGCCTTCGTCGCCGTCTGCCTCGGCGGCGTGCTGCGGGCGTGCGGGGTCGGGTTGCTGCCGTTCCTGGCCTATTTCCGCGAGGAACTGATCATTACCAGCGCCACCACCTCGTCCGACGCGGTGATGCCGCAGGTGATGCGCAAGCTGACGGCGCTGGGCGTGCGCGCGGATGTCGTGGGGCTGGTCATGCCGGCGGGCTATTCCTTCAACCTGGACGCGCTGTCGATCTATCTGGGGCTGGCGACGCTGTTCCTGGCGCAGGCGACCGGCACGCCGCTGTCGCCGGGGCAGCTGGCGCTGATCCTGGGCATGGCGCTGGTGACGTCCAAGGGCGCGCACGGGGTGCCGGGCTTCGGCATCGTGGTGCTGGCGGCAACCCTGGCCGTCGTGCCGTCCATCCCGCCCATCGGGCTGGTGCTGGTGCTGTCGGTCGACTGGTTCGTCGGCATCGCCCGGGCGGTGGGCAATCTGGTCGGCAACTGCGTGGCGACCGTCGCCGTCGCGGCATGGGAAGGGCAGTTCGATGCCGGCCGCGCACGCCGCGTGCTGGGCGCGCGCCAGGCGCTGCCCCTTGAACCGCGTCAAAGGCTGGCCGGACAGGGCGGACTTTGCCCGAACCCGGCGGGGCCCGAGGCCCTGGGCTCCGAGCACGAATAAAACGACCGGGTTTCCAGAGGCCTGTGGCCTTTGGCGGGTTTCAGGGCTGCGCCCTGGGGCAGGCGCCCTTGGCGCTGAGGGGGCCAGGCTCTCCATTGCACCCTCGGGCGGGATCGGCCATAGCGCAGCGGGAACATGCGATTTCGAACGGAGGTACGGCGGCCCAGCATGACCGGTTACAGGAAGATGCGCCGAACCGGGGGAAGCCGGCTGAGGGCGGCGGGGGTTTCCCTGGCCGGCGTGACGATGCTGGCCTGCGCGCCCGCTCTGGCCGTGCCTGCGAAGACGGCGGCCGTGAAGCCCGTGCCGCGTCAGGATCCCTCTGCACCGGAAACGGTCGAGGTCAGCGGCATCCGCCGGGCCTTCACCCACGCCAGCGCCCAGCACCTGGCGGACTCCGCCACACGCCTGACCGCCGAGCGGCTGACCGAGCGGGGCGTCGTGGACCTGCGCGGCCTGGAATATGTGGCGCCGAACCTGACGGTGCAGAGCATCAACGGCACGGCTTCGACCAATTTCTACCTGCGCGGCCTCGGCTTCAACGACTTCACCCAGAATAACATGGGCCCCGTCCTGACCTACGTGGACGATGTGGCCTATGCCTATTCGACCATGGCGTCCGGGATGATGTTCGACCTGGCGGACGTGACCGTCACCCCCGGCCCGGTCGGCACCGAGCACGGCCAGTCGACCACCGGCGGCGAGGTGAAGCTGCAAACCCGCGACCCCACCAACATGTTCCATTTCGGCGCCAGCCAGGACATGGCGTCCTACGCCCGCAGCCGTAGCGAGGCCTATGTCTCGGGGCCGATCGCGCGGGGGCTGAGCTTTCGTCTTGCCGGGCAGGTACGCCAGGGCGGCGGCTGGCAGACCGATCCGCTGGACGGCGCCCATCTGGGCGACGCCAATAGCTGGGCATTGCGCGCCAAACTGAAATGGACGCCGGATTCCCGGACCACCATCCTGCTGTCCGGCCATGTGATGCGCGACGAGAGCCAGGTGGTGGGTGCCATCCCGATCGCCCGCCTGATCGGTTCCGCGCCGATCCCCACCGTCGGCTGGACGCAGACCGAATGGTCGGCGAAGGACGCCTTCACGAAGCTGATCGGGCGGAAGGCCGGGCTGAAACCCAGCGAGGACAACTGGTTCTGGGGCGCCGACCTTCACGTCGCCCACGATTTCGGACCCGTGACCCTGACCTCGGTCAGCGCCTTCGAGACCGAGCGCGAGGGCGAGTACACCGACCAGGACGCGACCGCCGCCGCCCAGGCCGACACCTACCGCACGATCGCCGCCAACAGTTTCACGCAGGAACTGCGCCTGTCGAACACGCATCCCGAGGACAGGCTGCAATGGGTGATCGGCGCGTATTATCAGCGCTCGCGCATGAACCAGAGCTTCTATTTCGACTACACCGACTACCGGCCGGCACGCGGTTACATGCAGGTTTCGCGCTTCGGCCTGGATCAGGAGGCCACGTCCGAGTTCGGCCATGTCAGCTACCGCCTGCCGGGGAACGTGACGCTTTTCACGGGGCTTCTGCACGAGATCGACGACCGCGCGATTACGGGGCTCACGTCGCAGGTCTATGGCGGCCGCACGCTGGATTTTCACAGCGAGAGCACGGCGGCGGCGCAGTTCGCGGGCCAGGTCGGCGTATCGTGGCAGGCGGCACGGAACGTCCTGCTGTATTACAAGATGAGCAAGGGCTTCAAACCCGGCGGGTTCACGGCCAACAATACGCAGGTCCAGGCGCAGCTCGCGCCCTTCGGGCCCGAGACCGTGCTGACCTATGAACTGGGGCTGAAGAGCGACCCCATTCCCAACGTGCTGCGGATCAATGCCGCCGCCTTCTACAATGATTTCCACAACCAGCAGATTCTGGGCACGATCCTGATCCCGGATTACGGGCCGTTGAGCCAGCTGACCAACGTGCCGAAATCGGAAAGCTGGGGCTTCGAGGGGACCATCGACATCCATCCGTTCCGTCATTTGTTCGTCACGCAGAATCTCGGCTGGCAGCGCGGCACGTTCCAGGATTTCCCCACCGTGAACCGCGCCCGGACGAACGCCTATTACGCGCAGCATGGCGTGTGGAAGGCGATCAACGACAATTTCGCAGGCGTGGATAACGGTCAGCCGAAACTGACGCTCAACGGCCAGCTCGACTGGCGCCAGGCCGTCAGCCCCGATTACGCGGTCGAATTCGGGCCCAACTGGCTCTATCGCGGTGCGCAGGCCCTCACGCCGGGCGGGACGGGGTACTACCGTCTTCCGCCCTATTTCCTGCTGGGCGCGCATGTGACGCTCCGGCCCGCCTCGGACCACTGGCAGGTCACGCTCTATGCCTCGAACATCCTGAACCGGCAGTATTACACTTCGGGCGGGCAGGCGACGACGACCTACCTCTACATCCCCGGCGCGCCGCGCTTTATCGGCGGCCGGGTGTCCTGCAACCTCTGAGAGCGTGTTTGAAAAAGCGCGCTGGCGGCGATCCGACGCGCATTTTTGCGCTCCGATGCTCACGGCCCATAAGGCCGCTCCGCTCTCGCTCGCCAGCCCACATTTTCAAACACGCTCTGCGGGGATTTTGAATTTTTAGGGCCTGTGCTGTCGCGTCGTATCCGGCATCAACAGATCGGTTTCCAAAGGCCGCCGGCCTTTGGCGGGGTTTGGGGGCAACGCCCCCAAGCGACACCGTCAGGCCGGAGCATTACCGAAACGGCGATAGACCAGCGGGGGCGGAGCGTCCGGCAGGCTGTCCAGGATTTCGGTGATCCGCGCATGGGCCGGCGACCTGGCGCACACCGGGTCGGTCGCCGCCGCATCGCCCAGCAGGGCCAGCGCCTGGCAGCGGCAGCCGCCCCAATCCTTCTCGCGCAGGGCGCAGCCGCGACAGGGCTCGGGCATCCAGTCCGTGCCGCGGAACAGGCGGAACAGCGGCGCGTCGGCCCAGATCTCGCCCAGGCTGGCGGTGCGGATGTCGGGAATGGCCACACTTTTGATCGTTTCGGCGGCATGGCAGGGCAGGACCCGCCCGGCGGGCGAGACATTGACGAAACGCCGGCCCCACCCGCCCATGCAGGGCTTGGGCTGGTCGGCATAGTAATCCGGGGTGACGTAATCGATGGCCAGCGCCGGCCCCAGCCGGGCCCGCGCGTCCTCGACCGCGCGCGTGGCCTCGTCCAGTTGGGCGCGGGTGGGCATCAGGGCGGCCCGGTTCACCAGCCCCCAGCCGTAATATTGCGTATGCGCGATTTCCACCCGCCGGGCGCCGAGGTCGCGTGCCAGGTCCAGCATGCGGGGAATGCGCGCGACATTGCCCCGATGGATGACGAAATTCAGCGTCAGCGGCATGCCGTCCGCCACGACGATGCGCGCGGCAGCCAGTTTCTTTACCTGCGCGCCCGTCATGCCGCCGATTTTTTCGGCCGGTGCGGCATCGACGTCCTGGAACGAAAGCTGGACATGGTCCAGCCCCGCATCGGCCAGCGCGCGGAAATTCGCCTCGGTCAGCAGGACGCCCGACGTGATCAGGTTGGTGTATAGCCCGCGCCCGGCCGCAAAGCGTACCAGGTCCGGCAGGTCGGGGCGGGCCATGGGCTCGCCGCCCGAAAAATGCACCTGCAGCACGCCCAGTTCGGCCGCCTGGTCCAGGACGCGAAGCCATTCGGCCGTCGAAAGCTCGCTCTCCCGCCCGTCCAGCGCCAGCGGGTTGGAACAGTACGGGCATTGCAGCGGACAGCGATGAGTCAGCTCGGCCAGCAGGCTCATCGGCGGGGGGGCGGCGGGAGGCATGGCGTTCATGTGGTCAGCACCTGCCGGCCGGTCAACTCGGCAATCAGCGCAAGCACGTCGCGGGCAATGACGGGGCGCGGCGCGTCGAACCGGGCGGCCAGATCGTCGATGATGGCGGAAACCGGCCTCTGTCCATCGACCAGCCGCAGGATCTCGGTCGCGACCGGATCGGGAACAAAGGCGCGTTCCGGCGCCTGGATCACCCACTGGTCGCGCACCCGGTCATGCTGCAGGCGGACGCCGCGCATGAAGCGCACGACCGCCTGCTCGGCCGTGTCGGGCCCCGCCGGGGCGGGCTGGTCGGTCATGAGGGATCGGGCCGGAAGGCGCCGGGCGGGATGCGTCCCGGCGCGACATAGGCGTAATCCAGCGCGTCCAGCATCGCCCACAGCACGCCGCATTTGAATTTCAGGGCGTTCAGTACGGCCGTCTGCTGCCCGGCGGTGCGGGCGTGTTCGCGGACATAGGCCAGGGCGAAGTCGGAATCGCGCGGCGCCTGCGTCAGCCGGGGCTGGAAATAGGCCAGCGTCTCGGGCGTCACGAAGTCATAGTGCCGCAGCATGCCCGACACGCGCTCGCTGATGATGGTGGGGGAAAACAGCTCGGTCAGCGATGAGGCGATGGCTTCCAGGATCGATCGGTCGCGCACGAACGCGACATAGGCATCGACGGCGAAGCGGGTCGCCGGCAGCAGCCCGTCCAGTGATTCGACATAGGCGCGGTCCAGCCCCAGCCCGTCCGTCAGCTTCAGCCAGCGTGCCACGCCGCCGGTGCCCGGGGCGTCGCCGTCATGGTCGACTAGCCGCCGCCGCCATTCCCGGCGCAGTTCCGCCGTCGGCAGGCGGGCCAGCAGCGTCGCGTCCTTCGCCGGGATCCGGCACTGGTAGTAATAGCGGTTCAGCGCCCAGGCCTGCACCTGCGGCCGGGTCAACGTCCCGCCGTGCAGCGCCCGATGGAACGGATGCAGGTTGTGATACCGCTCGGCGCCGATGGCGCGCAGGGCGTCCTCCAGCGCATCGGGGGAAACAGACTGGCCGGTCATGCCGCGATCCTTATGCCGTAAGTCTCATGCCGTCATGGGCGACATCCCATCCCGCATCGCGGGCCGCCTGGTGCTCGGGGCTGTCCGCCAGCAAGACGGGGTTCGAATTATTGATGTGGATCAGCACTTTGCGCCGCACGTCCAGGTCCGCGAACGCGGCGATGACGCCGCCGTCGCCCGCGACGGACATATGCCCCATCCGCTGGCCGGTCTTCTGCCCGACCCCGGCGCGGATCATCTCGTCATCCCGCCACAGCGTGCCGTCGAAGAACACCAGTTCCGCACCGCGCAGGCGCGCGCGCAGGGCGTCGGTCATGCGCGCGCAGCCGGGGATGAAGAACGCCTGCCGGGTCCCGTCCGAAATCACCAGCCCGATCGTCTCGCCATTCTCGACGATCGCCGCAGGGTCCGGCCCGCTTTCGGTGTAGAGCGGCACCTTGCCGGGCACCGCAAACGCGGTGACGGTCAGGCCGGCCGGGGCGCCGTCGGGCAGCGCCAGCGTGCAGGGGGTATCCAGCGGCAGGGTGGCGCGGGCGACGACCGCGCGGTCCAGGGCTTCGAAGATGGGGTTGGCATCCAGCAGGTCCAGCACCGGCCGCGTCGCCAGCAGGGTAAAGGGCTGGCGTTCGCGCAGGGTCAGCAGGCCGGTGACGGTGTCGACCTCGCCCCCGGTCAGGATCACTCCGGCGATGGGGGTGGAGCGCAGGCCTTCCTGCGGATGCAGGGCCTGGGTCTGGCCGATCTGCGTGCGCAGGTCGGGCGAGGCATTGACGACGAACCAGTGCCGGCCGTCGCCGCTGATGGCAATTGAAGCCTGGGTGCGGGCCGGCGCCGCCGGATCCCCGGCCCTGGCGCGCCTGCAGCCGATGGCGTTGGAATTCCATTGCGGAAAGCCGCCGCCCGCCGCCGCGCCGAGAACGATGATGTCGATCATGGCCGACAGCTCTAGAAGAAAAACGCCGCCCGCGCGAGGCGGGCGGCGCGATCGGCTTACTTCTTTTCGCCGCAGACGTAGGTGTTGATTTCCGCGCCCAGCGGAATTTCGGTGATCTTGGGTGCAGTCCAGGCCATGACATCCTCCGTCGTCCGATTGCCCTCGGGGGGCCGTGCAAGGGGCGATCCCCTTCCTCGGCAGAGGTGAAACCCGATCGCCGGTGGTTTCAAGAGCCGATCTGCGCAAATCGTCCCTGTCGGCGCGCACACAGCCTCACGTTTCTGTGACCTGACGGGTTTTCCGATCCGTCGTTGCGCATTGCGCGGGGCACCGATGCGCCGCCACTTGTGCCTTGCGCGCGCGGTGGCGGAAGACTACCCCAACCCAAGGCGCCGGCCGGTCCGGCGGAGCGCCAAGCCATGAGACAGGGTCATGCCGCCTGTACCCGATATCGACGATCCCACGACGTTCGACGCGCACCAGCAGCAGCGCGCCATCGAGGTCGTGCGGCGCAGCCGCCTGAGCGTGCAGACGGTGTGTCTGCTGGTCCTGACGATCCTGGCGGTGTTCTACACCCTGTATTTCGCGGCGGCGATCATCCTGCCCATCGTGCTGGCGCTGGTCGTGAACCTGCTGCTGTCGGCGCCGATGCGGATGCTGCACTTCCGGCTGCGCCTGCCCAAGACGCTGGCGGCGCTGTTGCTGATCCTGTGCGTGTTCGGGGTCGTCGGCGCCATCGGGACGGCGATTTCCGTCCCCGCCGCCGGCTGGATCGCCCGCGCGCCGCAGACAATGGCGGCACTTCAGGCCCACCTGGTGGTGCTGCGCGGACCAATCCAGATGATCCAGGCGGCCAACGACCGGATTGCGAACTTCCTGTCGGTCGTCGGCGGCCAGCGCAGCCATGGCGGAGGCGCGCAGGTGGTGCTGCTGGCGCCGTCGTCGACACCCGGCGGGGGGCTGGGCACGTTCGGCTCCAGCGTCCTGCTGGGCACCCGCGCCTTCGTCGGGCAGCTGTTCACGATGATGCTGATGCTGTTCTTCCTGCTGGCGCAGGGCGACAGCCTGCTGCGCCGCTTCGTCGAGATCATGCCGACCTTCGCCGACAAGCGCCGCGCGGTGCAGATCGCCTACCAGATCGAACGCAACGTCTCGTTGTACCTGACCACGATCACGATCATCAACGTGCTGGTGGGGCTGGCGAACATGCTGCAGTGCTGGGTGTTCGGCCTGCCGAACCCGCTGCTGTGGGGGGTGGTGGCGTTCCTGCTGAACTATATCCCCATCATCGGGCCGATGACCGGCATCGTGATCTATTTCGTCGTCAGCCTGTTCGTCTTCCCCTCGATCCTGCAGGCATTGCTGCCGCCGGCGGTCTATCTGTGCATCCACCTGATGGAAGGCGAGACGATCACCCCCATGGTGCTGGCCCGCCGCTTCACCCTGAACCCGGTGCTGGTCATGGGCTCGCTGATGTTCTGGGACTGGCTGTGGGGCGTATGGGGGGCGTTCCTGTCGGTCCCGCTGCTGGCGGTCTTCAAGATCATCTGCGACCATGTCGACGTGCTGACGCCGATCGGCCATATCGTCGGTGGCCCGACGCGCCCGCGCACGGTCCAGTCCGCGATAATGCCCGGACGCTCGAAATGGCGCGCGGACTGACGTGACATACCCCAGGGCGCTGCCCTGAAAACCCGGTCGTCTTATCCCTGGTGGGTTCGGGCAAAGCCCGACCCGATCCCTCAGGCGTCGCCGCTGGCCAGGGCTTCCAGCCGCGGCATCGCGGCGATGTGGATGGCGTGGCCCTTGCCGATGGCGATCATGCCTTCGCGGCGCAGCCAGCTCAGTGTCCGGCTGACGGTCTCGATCGTCAGGCCCAGATAATCGGCGATGTCCGCGCGGGTCATCGGCAGGGGGACGACGCCGGTGGGGTCCAGGGCGTCCTGCACGCGGTCCAGCAGGAAGCTCGCCACCCGCTCGCGCGCGGTCTTGCGGCCCAGCAGCAGCATCTGGTTCTGGGCCGCGACCAGCTCGTTCGATGCTTCCTCCAGCAGGCGGCGCTCCATCCGGGGGAAATCGTCCAGCAGATGCCGCATCCGCGCGCGCGAAAACCGGCACAGCCGCACGGTGTCCAGGGCCTCGGCCCCGAAGGCGTAATGGTCGGACACCGCCAGCCCCAGGAAATGGCCCGTCCCGGCAAAACCGGTGATCTGCCGCCGCCCGTCCGGCAGCGCTTTGAACAGTTTGACGGTGCCCGCGGTGATGTTGAAGAAATCGGTCGCCGGCCCGCCTTCCTCGATGAAGCAGCGGCCCGGCAGCACCAGCGTCTCGACCGCCGTTTCCGCCAGCCGGGCGATGTCGGCATCGTCCACGACACTGCACACGCTGCGGCCGCGGACGCCGCAGCTCAGGCAGTATTCCGGGCTGCGATGCGCGCCCGCCAGGCTGATACGGCGGGGCCGGGCCTCGAACTGGCAGGTGGTCTGGTCAGGCATTGTGCTCCGGGCTCCTCCCGGTTCGGACCTGTCCGGGGGTGGACGGGTCCGTGGTCCGCCGGAAGGCGGGGCTCGCCAGCGGGACACGACATGGGCGCAGAATGCGGGCAGAGTTGATCTGAATCAATGCCCGAAAGGGCCGTGATCGCGAGCGTCCCCGGGCAATGACAAAAAGAAGGCCGGGTCGCCCGTTGGATAATCATGCTTCCCGCATTGTCGTCGACCTGCTGCGGCCCGACGACATCGCCGTGGTCTACCCCCTCGTCCGGTCGGCCTTTCCGGCAATGGACCGCCGCCTGTGGATGCGTTCGGCACGGCGCGCCACGCGGCCCGGCCCCCGCCTGCGGCGGGGGATGCTGGTGGCGCGCCATGGGGGCGGCGGCTTTCCCTGCGGCCTGATATCCTTTCACTGCGACTCAGATATGCGTTTCGGCCGGGTTCTGACGGCCGAGCATTTCATCGTCCTGACCTTCGGGGACCATGGGGCGGTGCTGGACGCCTTCCTGCCGGCGCTGGACGCCCTGGCGCGGCAGGCCCGGTGCGGCGCGGTCCGCACGATGCTGCCGGCCACCGAACCCGCATTGCTGGCCGGCCTGGCGGCGCGGGGCCACCGGGAAGCGGGCGCCGTCACGGTGCGGCTGGTGGCCGATCCCCCGGCCGGACCGTCTTGATTCATGTCAAGGCGGCGCCTGGATGCCCGTGATCTTTGCCAGACCACACGATGTGTTCATCGCGAAAAGATCAAGAGGCCCGAAACGAATGAAACTGACCCGTAGCCTTGCCTTCCACATGGCGGTCGGCATGGCGATGCTGGCGCCCGTCGCGGGATACGCGCAGACCGCCACCCCGTCGGCCTACGTGAACGCGCCGGTCGTCGCCCCGGTCGTCGCGCCGCCGCCCGCGCATGGCGGGCATTGCGGGCTGTTCGAAACCTGCGCCAGCACCAAGATCGGCCTGGGCAAGGGCGACTTCCTGATCCGCCTGTCCGCGCTGGGTGTGATGCCCGAGGACCGCGACAGCAAGCTGTGGATCAACGGCGCGGCGGTGCCGGGCCGGATCAAGACCACCCGCCAGGTGATGCCGGAACTGACGTTCGAATATTTCTTCACCGATAACCTGTCGGTCGACCTGATCGCCGCCAGCACGCGGCACGAGGTCGCGGCCGAGGGCGTGGGCGGCTCCGCCCATGTCGATGTCGGCAGCGCCTGGGTCCTGCCGCCGACCGTGACGTTTGCCTGGCATTTCCGTCCGCACAAGCGCTTCAACCCCTATGTGGGCGTTGGCGGCACGATGGCGTGGTTCCACAACATCTCGCCGGCCGGCGGCCTGGTGCAGAAGCTGAATGTCGGCTTCACCGGCGGCCCGTCCGTCAATGCCGGCTTCGACTATCAGCTGGTCGGCAACTGGTTCTTCAACTTCGACGTCAAGCAGATGTTCATGCGCATGCATGCCTGGGCGAACGACCGTGGCGGCTCCAGCGGGCCCTTCATCCGGGCGCATGATTCGCTCGACCCGACGGTCGTCGGCGCCGGTATCGAATACCGGTTCTGATCCTGTGACCGCGGCGGTTTCCTCCGATCTCCTGTCCCGCTACGGGGGGAACCTGCCGCGCTATACCAGCTATCCGACGGCGGCGCAGTTCACCGGGGATATCGGCCCGGCGGACGCCGATGCCTGGCTGCGCGCCGTCCCGTCGGGGACGGCGCTGTCGCTGTATCTGCACGTGCCGTTCTGCGATGCGCTGTGCCTGTTCTGCGGGTGCAACACCGCCGTGATGCGCAACCCCGACGGGCGGGCGGCCTACGGCGCGCTGCTGATCGACGAACTGTCGCGCGTGGCCGAACGGCTCGGCCCCGGGCGCCCGGTGTCGCATGTGCAATGGGGCGGCGGCACGCCCACCACATTGCCGCCCGGCACCCTGCGGCAGGTCATGCAGACCATCCGCCGCCTGTTCCGCGTCGAGGCCAGCGCCGAAATCGCCATCGAACTCGACCCCCGCTACCTGCCCGACGAGTATCCGGCCCTGCTGGGGGCGCTGGGCTTCAATCGCGTCAGCCTCGGCGTGCAGGACCTCGACCCCGAGGTGCAGCGCGCCTGCGGCCGCATCCAGAGCCACGCGCAGACCGCGGACTGCATCCGGCGGGTGCGCGACGCCGGCATCGGGTCCGTCAATATCGACCTGATCTACGGCCTGTCGCACCAGACCGAGCAGGGTGTCGGCGACACCGCCGCCTCGGTTGCGGCCCTGCGCCCCGACCGGCTGGCAGTGTTCGGCTACGCCCACGTACCCTGGAAGCAGAAGCGGCAAGCCATGCTGCCCGCCGACGCCCTGCCCGGTCCGGCCGACCGCCTGGCCCAGCGCGCGCGGATCGACACGGTGCTGCGCCGCGCGGGCTACCGGGCCATCGGGTTGGACCATTACGCGCGGCCCGCCGACCGCATGGCCCTGGCCGCCGAGGCTGGAACGCTGCGCCGCAATTTCCAGGGCTATACCGTCGATCCGGCGTCGGTGCTGATCGGCGTCGGCGCCTCGGCGATTTCCGCCTTCGGGCCGGGCCTGACCCAGAACGCGACGACTACCGCCGCCTACGCCCGTCTGCTGGCCGACCCCGCGCGCATTCTGCCGGTGGTGCGCGGCGTGCGCCGCACCGCCCAGGACCGGTTGCGGGCCGACGTGATCGAGGCGCTGATGTGCGACCTGCGCGCCGACCTGGCCGACATCGCCCGCCGCCACGCCGCGCCCGACGATTGCTTCGCGGACGCCGCCCCCGCGCTGGGACAACTGGCGGCGGACGGGTTCGTGACGCTGGACGGGCCGGTGATCCGCGTCACCGAGGCCGGACGGCCGTTCCTGCGCACGGTGGCCGCCCTGTTCGATGCCTATCGCGCCCCGGCTGACGTGACACGGCATGCCGCCGCCATCTGAACAGGACGATCCGCGCCCGGCCGTGGGGCAGGCCGTCGTGACCCAGGCGGCGCGGGCCTGCCTCGCCGCGTCGCTGGACGCGGCACAAGGCGCGGACTGGCCGTTCGCGCACTGGACGCTGGCCGACCTCCTGCCGCCCGCCTGCGTGGCGGCCCTGCTGGACTGGGACCCCGGCCGCGGAGCCCGGGGCGGCGACACCGGCGGCCGGCGCGAGGCCCGAAACGCCAACCGTGTCTTCGTCACCCCGTCCCAGCGCGCGCGGGTCCCTGGCCTGGCCGTCCTTGCAGACATGTTCGACGCCCCCGCGACGCGGCAGGCGCTGGCGGGCCTGTGTGGCGCGCGGCTGGCGGGGACGGCGCTGCGGCTGGAACTGTGCCTGGACACGGACGGGTTCTGGCTGGAACCCCATACCGATATCGGGGCCAAGAAGCTGACGCTTCTGGTGTCGTTGTCCACCGATGCCGATGCCGCCGCGTGGGGGACCGACCTGATGACCGGCGACGGGCGCGCCGTCGCCCGGGCGTCCGGGGCATTCAATTCCGGCCTGCTGTTCGTGCCGGCTTCCGACAGCTGGCACGGGTTCGTGCGCCGCCCGATCCGGGGCCTGCGCCGGTCGCTGATCGTCAATTTCGTCGGTCCCGAGTGGTGCGCCACCCAGGAACTGGCCTTCGGCCCGGCGGGCTGATCCTCGCGCGGACACCCCACGGTCATTTTTTTGCGTTTCGGCCCGGTTCGGTTCTAGGAATGCATCCAGGAATTTCCACCCAGGCCGTGGCTCCCCCCGATCATGGCGCAGCAGGACCGAGAGAGGTATGACCGAACACGCGCGCGAGACGATGGAATTCGATGTGGTCATTGTCGGCGGGGGTCCGGCCGGCCTGGCGGCGGCCATCCGGCTGCGGCAACTGGCGCCCGACGCGACGGTGTGCCTGATCGAGAAAGGGAGCGAGATCGGTGCCCACATCCTGTCGGGCGCGGTGATCGAACCCAGGGCGCTGGCCGAACTGCTGCCCGACTGGCAGGAACGCGGCGCGCCGCTGAACACCCCGGTGAGCGAGGAGGCGATGCTCTACCTCACCGAAAGCCGGGGCTACACGGTGCCGATGCTGGACCGCGTGATGCCGCACATGCGCAACCACGGCAATTACATCGTCAGCCTGGGCGATGTCTGCCGCTGGCTGGCGGTCCAGGCCGAGGAACTGGGCGTCGAGATCTATCCCGGCTTCGCCGGCGCCGAAATCCTGGAGGAAGACGGCCGCGTGGTGGGCGTCGCCACCGGCGACATGGGCATCGGCCGTGACGGCCAGCCCGGCGCGAACTATGCGCCCGGCATGGAACTGCGCGCCCGCTATACCCTGTTCGCCGAAGGCTGCCGCGGCTCGCTGACCAAGCGGGCGATGGCGATGTACAACCTGCGCAAGGGCGTGGACCCGCAGACCTACGGCCTGGGCATCAAGGAATTGTGGGAAATCCCCAAGGACCTGCACCGCCCCGGCCTGGTGCAGCACAGCTTCGGCTGGCCGCTGGACGACCGCACCTATGGCGGCGCGTGGATGTACCATTTCGGCGAGAACCTGGTGTCCTACGGCTTCGTCGTCGGGCTGGACTACCCCAACACCTGGCTGTCGCCGTTCGACGAGATGCAGCGCCTGAAGCTGCATCCGTCCTTCCGCAAGTTCTTCGAGGGCGGCCGGCGCATCGCCTATGGCGCCCGCGCCCTGTCCGAGGGCGGGCTGCAGTCGGTGCCGCGCCTGACCTTCCCCGGCGGCGCGCTGGTCGGCGACGCGGCGGGCTTCCTGAACGTGCCCAAGATCAAGGGCACCCACACCGCCATGAAATCCGGCATGCTGGCGGCCGAGGCGGTGGCCGAGGCGATGGCGGCCGGCAAGGCCGAACCCGCGTCCTATACCAGGCGGGTGCGGCAATCGTGGCTGTGGCAGGAACTGCGCGGGGTCCGCAACATCCGTCCGGCCTTCGCGCGGTTCGGCATGAAGGGCGGCGCGCTCTATTCCGGGATCGACGCCATGCTGCTGCGCGGCCGCGCGCCGTGGACCCTGCACCACCGCCATGCGGATAACGAGGTCCTGGAATCGGCCACCGTCTCGACGCCGATCGCCTACCCCAAGCCGGACGGCCGGATCACCTTCGACCGCCTGTCCTCGGTCTTCCTGTCCGCCACGAACCACGAGGAAGACCAGCCGGTCCATCTGAAGGTGCGCAACCCCGACCTGTGGAAGACGGTCAACTGGGACGTGTTCCGCTCGCCCGAAAGCCGCTACTGCCCCGCGGCGGTGTACGAGGCCGTCGATACCGACACCGCGCCGCGCCTGCAGATCAACGCGCAGAACTGCGTGCACTGCAAGACCTGCGACATCAAGGACCCGGCCCAGAACATCGACTGGGTCACGCCCGAGGGTGCGGGCGGCCCGAACTATCCGGGCGGGATGTGATTTTCCGGTGAAATGCGGTATGGGGGCGTCCTGAACGGCCCCCCTCCCTCCGAAGGCAACAGGCAAAGACGTCAATGAAGGTTCTTGTCCCGGTAAAACGCGTGATCGATTTCAACATCAAGCCCCGCGTGAAGGCGGACGGCACGGGTGTCGAGACGGCGGGCGTGAAGATGTCGATGAACCCGTTCGACGAGATCGCGGTCGAGGAAGCGGTGCGCCTGAAGGAAAAAGGCATCGCGACCGAGATCGTGGCGGTGTCGATCGGCGTGCAGCAGGCGCAGGACACGTTGCGCACGGCGCTGGCGATGGGGGCCGACCGCGCCATCCTGGTCCTGACCGACGTGGCGGTGGAACCGCTGGGCGTCGCCAAGGTCCTGAAGGCGCTGGTGGCGAAGGAAAGCCCGGATCTTGTGATCCTGGGCAAGCAGGCGATCGACGACGACATGAACGCGACAGGCCAGATGCTGGCCGGCCTGCTGGGCTGGTCGCAGGGCACCTTCGCCAGCAAGATCGAAATCGCCGACGGCCGCGCCGTGGTGACGCGCGAAATCGACGGCGGGCTGGAAACCGTGTCGCTGGCGCTGCCGGCGATCGTGACGGCTGACCTGCGCCTGAACGAGCCGCGCTATGCCTCGCTGCCCAACATCATGAAGGCGCGCAAGAAGCCCATGGAAACGGTGGCCCCCGGCGATCTGGGGGTGGATGTGACACCGCGCCTGACCACCCTGTCGGTGGCCGAGCCGCCGACGCGCAAGGCGGGCGTCAAGGTCGAGTCCGCCGCCGATCTTGTGGCGCGTCTGCGTAACGAAGCGAAGGTGATCTGATCATGACCGTACTCGTTCTTCTGGACCACGAGGCCGGCGCGATCAGGCAGGCTTCCCGTTCCGCCGTCACCGCGGCTCTGGCCCTGGGCGACGTCCACGCCCTGGTCACCGGCGACGCGGCCGTTGCCGCCGCCGCCGCGCAGATCCCTGGCATCGCGCAGGTGCTGCGCGCGACCGACGCCGGCAGCGCCCACGACCTGGCCGAACCGCTGGCCGCCCTGATCGCGTCGCTGGCCGGCGCGTACAGCCACATCGTCGCGGCGTCGGGCGCCACCGCTAAGAACGTGCTGCCCCGTGCCGCCGCCCTGCTGGACGTGCAGCCGATCCCCGACGTGGTGTCGATCGTCGATGGCGAGACCTTCGTCCGCCCGATCTATGCCGGCAGCGCGCTGGCGACGGTGAAATCGTCGGATGCGAAGAAGGTGCTGACGGTTCGCGCCTCGAATTTCGACCCGGCCCCGGCCGAGGGCGGCAATGCCGCGGTGCGCGAGGTCACGGCGCCCGACGCCCCGGCGGTGTCGGAATTCGTATCCATCGAACGCTCGAAGTCCGAGCGGCCCGAACTGGACGCCGCGCGCATCATCGTTTCCGGCGGCCGCGGCCTGCAGAACGAGGAGAATTTCAAGCGGCTCGAACCCCTGGCCGACCGGCTGGGGGCGGCCATCGGCGCGTCGCGCGCGGCCGTCGACGCCGGGTTCGTGTCCAACGACTATCAGGTCGGGCAGACCGGCAAGATCGTCGCACCCGAGCTGTACATCGCCGTCGGTATTTCCGGCGCCATCCAGCATCTGGCCGGCATGAAGGACAGCAAAGTCATCGTGGCGATCAACAAGGACCCCGAGGCCCCGATCTTCCAGGTCGCGGATTACGGGCTGGTGGGCGACCTGTTCGAGGTTCTGCCGCAGCTTGAGGCCGCGCTGGACAAGGCCGGCTGATTTCCGGGCGTCCGCCCGAACCCGGCAAGGGCCTCGGCCCTTGCCTTCCCGTCTCGTTTCACGAAGTCATGGGCATCCAAAGGGCCAAGCCCTTTGGTGGCTCGAGGGGCGACGCCCCGTGTGCGCAAAGCTGGCGGTATGACCAGCTCTTTTGCGACAGGCCTCGGGGCGCGGACCTGAAGCCCGCCAAAACCCACCGGCCTTTGGCCGACCAATCCGCTCTCCATGATCGGGGTCCAGGGCCTCGGGCCCCCGAGTTTGGATAACGGCTGGGTTCGGGCAATGCCCGACCTTCGCCCCCGGGCGGCGCAAATTGTTTTTCTCAGGAAACGATGTAGGTTGATAAAGACGGTATTCGCCCGTTGGAAGGCTGTGAGAGTAAAAGGATAGAGTTCCTGATGCCTGCTCATTCGAATCGTCCACGGAACAGCCTGCCCACGCGAATTGTCCTGATGTGCGGTCTTGCCTTCATCGTCATCCAGGCGATGGCCGTGACGATTTCGGCATGGATGATGAAATCGCAGGTCGAAAAAAGCGTATTCTCGGAAGCCACCGCGCAGAGCCGGATCCTGGTGGACCAGATCGTAACGCGAATGTCCCAGCAGAATGCGATAGTCCGCAGCACAGCCGGATCGATCGAGGCCTCCCACAAGGCCGGGACCGGCAACCGGGCGGAAGTCCTCAGCCTGCTCAATGAAAGCGAAACGCGCTTCACCGACAGCTTCGGCATGTGGATGGAGGAAACGCCCTCGGGCTTCGACGGCCGCAGGGACGCACATGCGATCGGCAGCAATTCGAACGGGATATTCTTTCCCTATTTTACCCGGAAGGCCGACAAGTCGATCGAATATCACGCCATCAAGGAACAGTACGACCATCCCTGGTACACTTTGCCGATGGCCCGGGGGAACGGGATACTGACGGCCCCCTATGTGGCGGAGAGCAACCATGTGGAAATGGTCTCGTTCGCCTATCCCGTGGTCTTCGACGGCAAGAAGATTGGCGTGACCGGTATCGACACGCCGCTCGACTGGATCGTCACCCTGCTGGGCAATGCGCACATATTCGGCAGCAGGAACATCGCGCTGATCTCCGACGATATGCTCTGGATCGCGAACCCGGACGAGACGCTGCTGATGCAGCCCTACAAAGGGGAAGGGACAAGCGAACTTTCCCGGGCGGTTTCCACCCGCAAGATCCAGATCATCCGGGGTTTCCAGGGCGGCACGCAGGAGCGGATCATGATCCCTTTCGTGATCCCGGGCTTCGACAACGTCTGGACCCTGGTCGTCGATGTGCCGGTATCCGCCCTGAGTACCCCGGTGCGCAACAATGTGGTCGCGCTCGTAACGTCGGGCTTCGTCCTCATGGTGCTGTCGGTGCTGCTCATCTACCTCATCTCGGGAAGGCTGATCAGGAAACCGTTCCGCAACCTGCTCGCCGCCGTGTCCGATCTCAGCCACGGCAGGTATGACGACAGGATTTCGGGGACGGACCGGCGTGACGAGATCGGCATGGTCGCACAGGGCCTGGAAGGCTTCCGCGTCTCGCTGCTGAAGGCCCGGCATGCCGAGGTGGAAGCGGCGGAAACCCGCCGCCGGCACGAACGGCTCGAACAGAAGGCCAGGCAGGAAGAAGAAGAAAAGATCAGAAACGTCGACCGGGTCATCCGGACGATGGACGAGGGCCTGAGCAAGCTGGCGAAGGGCGACCTGTCCTTTGAACTGAGCGACAGCCTACCCTTGGAATTCGAACCCCTCCGGCGGAATTTCAACCAGTCCGTCCGCCAGCTTGCCGATGCATTGTCGGAAATCGCCGCGTCCGGCCGGGTCATCCGCACGGGAACGTCGGATGTCGCTTCCGGGGCGGACGACCTGGCCCAGCGCACCGAGCAGCAGGCGGCCGCGCTCGAACAAACGGTCGCCGCGGTCACCGAGACCACGCAAAGCGTGGCCAGCTCGGCAGCCCAGATCGGCGCCGCGCAGAAAATCGGCCTGCAGGCACGCGGCTCCGCCACCGCCTCTTCTGAAATCATGCGGCAGACCCATCAGGCGATGCAGCGGATCGAGGAAAGTTCCAGGCAGATCGTCACCATCGTCGAAGCCATCGACGGGATTGCGTTCCAGACCAATATCCTGGCGCTCAACGCGGCGGTCGAGGCCGCCCGGGCCGGGGAGGCCGGCAGGGGTTTCGCGGTCGTCGCCAGCGAGGTACGGGCCCTGGCCCTGCGCTGCGCCCAGGCGGCGAAGGACATCGGCACCCTGGTCCGCAAGACCGGTTCCGAGATCCAGACGGGCTCGAAATGTGTCAGCGATACCGGAAAGGCGCTCAAGGACATTTCGGACTTTATTGCCCGCATCAGCGACAGTCTGAACCAGATTCTGGTGGCGGCGCAGGAGCAATCCTCCAGCCTGTCGGAAATCAATATCGCGGTCAGTTCCATGGACCAGACGACCCAGAAGAACGCCGCCGCCGCCGACCATTCCCGCGCCGCATCCCGCAGCCTGGCAGGCGAGACGGAAAGGCTGACGGCCCTCATCAACCGTTTCCGGGTGCCCGGCAGCACCAACATCGTAGAATACCGGCTGCGCGACAGCGCCTGACAAAGCCGGCGATGGGTGCCGTGGACGATCGTCAGGCCAGGGCGGGCACGCCGATCAGGGCGGCATGCAGCCAGAGCGCCATGCCTGTCCAGGCGACGGCGCCGATGACCAGCGCCGTCGCATCGCCCCGCGCCGATCCGGCCGGATAGACGGTGCCGGCCGTCCGGTCGCGCCGGCGGGATACCCCGAAATCGAGTGCGGCCCACAGCAGGAACGGGCCGAACAGCACGACGTCATGCACCATGCCGGTGGCCAGCAGATGGCCGAACGCCCATGTCTTGACGCCGGCCAGCATCGGATGGCCAAGGCGGGCCTTGATGTGGTTGCGCGGCACATAGGCCGCCGCGACCAGAACGAAAGCCACCAGCGTAAACAGCGCATTGGCATGGCGCAGCCACGCCGGGGGGCCATACAGCATGTGCGGCTGCATCCGTGCCATGCCGAACCCCATCACGATCAGGACCAGACCGGCGAGCGAGACCAGCGAGAAGACGCCCTTCCAGCGCATCAGGCCCCAGGAGGCGACCCGCCGGTCCCGCCAGGCGGGCGCGATCATGTGGACCGAATGCATACCCAGAAAGAGGACGAGACCGCAGATCAGCAGCAGCATGACGCGGCGTCCCTTCGAGGCTGTGCGGTGATGATCGGGACAGGCTGCCCGTTCAGCCGAAACGATCGTGATATGACCGGGTTCCCGCACAGGTGCCGGCTCTTTCGCGGCATGCCTCAGGGCGCTGCCCTGAAAGCCAGGTCATTTTATCCAGGATCGGGATCCAGGGCCTCAGCCCCCCGATCCTGGATAACGGCTGGGTTCGGGCAGAGCCCGGCCTATTCTTCGCCCAGCCGCGCACGGGCGCGGCGGACGACGGTCTCATACTCATCGGGGCTCAGATGCCCCTCGTTCAGCATCGCGCTGGCCCGCGCCAGCGCATCGCGCGCATGCGCCGCGTCCGGGATCGGGTAACGCCGTCCCGGCAACGCGAAATCCGTGTCCGGCAATGCCGCGCGTTCTTCCTCGGTCAGTCTGGCCATGGTGCTCGCCCCCATTGTGCGGGGCCAGCATATCACGGCATGCGACGTTCATCATCGCTGGTGCGCGGGGCCCGGCCCTGCGGTGTCACACCAAAGGGCCGGGCGTATGTCCGTCAGAAAGACGCGCCGATCGTTCCGAAGAACATGCGCGGCGGGGTGGGATACCCCACATAGGTATCGGCATCACCGGGGGTGAGGGACGACCACGAGCGGGCATTCGTCAGGTTGCTGATGTTGAACTGCAGTTTCAGGCTGTCCATGTGCGGAATATGCTGGAACGTGTAGCCGGAGCTGACGCCCAGCAGCAGGCGCGGCGGCACCATGACGCTGTTGGTCAGCGTGCCGGGGCGCACACCCATATAGCTGCCATTCAACTGGGCATTGAAACCACCCTGGTTGTAGCTGATGACAAACTTGTCGGACCAGACGGGAATGGCAGGCACCTTCTTGCCCTTGGTCGCATACAGCGTGGCGCCGTCCATGAAGTCGTTGCCGTAGATGCTGCTGATATACGAGACCGTGTCGTAGACGGAGAAATGCGGACCGAAGCGGAGCGTGAAGGACAGGTCCATGCCGTTCGTCGAGACGTTGCCCAGGTTGGCGACGGTGCCGCCAACGCCGGAAATGCCCTGGTTGGGCGGCTTGATGGCGCCCAGACGGTTGTAGAAGTCCACATGGTAATATTCGAGCTGTCCGCTGATGCCCGTCAGCGGGCCGGCCCGGAGCGGATGGCTGGTACGGATGCCGGTCTCGTAGGTCCAGGATGTCTCCGGCTTGCCTGTCCGCTTGAATTCCTCGAACGCATCCTGGGTGGTGACGGCCCACGGAGAGGTCGAACCGTACCCGGTCTGGGCAAAGGAGTTCATATTCTCCTGGATGTTGGCGAAGAGCTGTTCATGCGGCGTGAAGCTCCACAACGCGCCGAACGCGGGAAGGAACGGCTCGACGGACGGGATCGTGCCACCCGGAACAGTATGGGTACTTGTGTCCACCAGCGTCTTGGCGCCCGTCACCGCGGCGGCAAGGGATTGCGGCAATGCCGCGACCGGCAGCGTGCCGTTGGTATAGACCAGTTCCGACTTGAACCCCGCCGTCAGTGTCAGATGGGGCGTGACCCGCCAGGTATCCTGAAGGTGGGTGACGAACGTATTGGTGAAGAACACGTTGTTCCATTGCGTGAACAGCGGGTTTTTTGGCGTTTCGTACGGCGTCAGCGTATTCGTGGTGGTCAGCGGGTACCAGTAGCGGCCCTGGCTGTTGTTGTTGCGTTCATACCAGCCGCCGATTTCGATATTATGGTGGCCGATATGGTAATGCAGGGTGCTCATCAGGCCGCCACGGTAATCGTCATATTCCGTGGTGCGGACGGCATAGCCGGTTCCGCCGGTCGCGTCCCAGACCTTCGGGTCGATTCCGGCGACGGTGTAGGTGAACTGACCGTTCTTGATGTATTTCGTGCCCGTCGGATCGAGGTACGAGCCCAGAATGGTCAGGATGGCATTCGTGCGGACCGAGGTGGCGACCACCCCTGCGCCGTCATCGTAATGAAAATACAGTTGGTTGTCCCACGTCAGGTTCGGCGCGAACTTGTGGGAAATATTCACGTAGGTCAGGTAGTCGGTCCGCTGGGCGGCGGAAAAGTAATACAGATTGTTCGGCGCGCCCGGCGCTTTCGCCTTCGAGGACTCGGACGGATAATTCGCCATCGCCGCATCGAGGTCGGGATAGAAGGCGCCACGGGCATAAAGATCGGTGGGCGCGGTCAGGCCCTGCGTGTTCGGCTCGGCCTTGTTCTGCCAGTCGAAATATGCGGTGACGGTCGTGTTTTCATCCCTGTGGACGAACTTGCCATTGACCTGGTAACCGCCCTGGCGGTTGGCCGGGCCCAGGTTCCACGGACGGGCGTCCTGCCGGGCAAACGCGAAATAGGCCGCATTGCCGTTGCCGAACTGGCCGGTATCGACACGGGCGAATGTCCGGAACGTGGAGTACTCGCCAAAGGTCTGACGGATCGTGGCCCCCGCCTTCCGCTTGGGATCGCGCGTGGTGAATTCGATCGTCCCGCCCAGGTTGCTGGTCGAGGCCGTTCCCAGCGCGCCGGCGCCGGATGACAGCGAGGTACGCCCGATATCTTCGCTGATGGCCGCGCGCTGCGGGGAAAGACCATTGTAATTTCCGTACGCACCAGCACCCAGCGGAATGCCATCCAGCGTGTAACCCAGTTGGGTATTGGAAAATCCATGCACGAAGATGCTGGAATTCTGCTCGTTGTTGCCCCACGGATCGACGTTGGTGAAGGTCACGCCGGGCAGCAGGTCGAGCGCCTGCATGGGGTTCTGGCCGGGCATCATCTCCTGTATCTGGTCGCCGCTGATGCTCATGACCGACCGGGTGTGATGACCGGTCGCAACCACCTGCTCGATGCTCTCAGCCTGGCTTGCGCGCACCTTGCGGGCCGTGCGCTTGAAAGGGGCGGCGCTTGCCTTGTGCACGACCAGGCCGCCGCCGGGCATGGGTTCCACCGTCATGCCGCTGCCGGACAGCAGCCGGTGGGCGGCTTCGCCCGGCGTCATGGTGCCGTTGACCGCCGGGGCCTGGTGATGGGCAACCAGTTCGGGCGGGAAGACGATGCTCTGTCCGGTTTGCCGTCCCAGTGCTTCCAGCGCCTGATCCAGCGGCTGCCGGGCAATATGCACGGCGGTGGTGCCGGACGCCGCGCCCAGGGCGGGCGGCGTAAGAATGGAGGCCCCTGCCGTCAGAAGAAGGACGGATTGAAGGATGGACCGGGGGTGGGCTGTCATGAATCGTGTGTCCTGCTGTCGCGTGCGGTGGCGGTCTCGGCAGGAAGACAGATGAAAACCGGGAATCCTCCGTCATGGAGGCGCGGTTTCATGAAAACGTCATACAGGAACGATTTTGAAACCTTCTGTCACGGGCACCAGCCTGACGGGCAGAAGGCGGGGCAGCATCTGAAGAAAGCTGTCGCCCTGCGCAACGTAATAGACGCCGCTCAGCCGCCGGTCCGCCAGGGCCGGCGCGGCGAGGACGATTTCCCGCGGCGTGTAGCGGTTGATTTCCGCGATGACGTCGCGAAGGGAACGGTTGCGAAAGATCAGGCGCCCGCTTCGCCAGGACAGCAGTTCATCCAGGTCGGGCGTGTCCACATCCATCCTTCCGTTACGGAAGATCCGCAGGCGTTGGCCGGGGTTGATCCAGGTTCCGTCCCGGGGAAGGCGCGGGTCGTGCAGAAAGACCCGGCCTCGAATGGCCGTCACGTCGGTGCAGCCCGGGTCGATGCGGATATCTGCCGTTGTATGAACGGGAAGATGCAGATCGACGTCCCGCGCCGAGATGTGGGCGACCACTTCCGTGGACAGGACAACCTGCCCTTTCTCCAGAACGGCGGGCCGGCCATCCGACAGCACCAGGCGGGTATTGGTGTCGAGCTGGCATCGTGTCTGCCCGGCCAGGGTGACGCTGCGCAGCCCTCCGGCGCCGGTTTCCAGCACACGTTTCGCATGCGCGTACCGTGACAGGGGCGTCAGAAGCAGCCCACCGGCGCCCAGGCAGGCCAGCGCATGCCGCCGGGTGAAGCGGTGTGCGCGTTCCTTGGGGCGCACGGCGGCGGCGTGCGGCAGGACGACCCCACCACCCATCTCCCACAGGTCGGTCAGATGTTCGAAGACGGTGGCGTGACGGCGGTCGCTATGAAGCCAGCGCAGAAAATGGTCCCTGTCGCGATCCGTGCAGTCGTCGGCATGCAGGCGCGCGATCCACTCGGCGGCACGTTTCTGAACGTTGGAGGTGTTCGGGTGATATTTCAAGGATTGACCCAGGATGAAAGAAAGACCAGCGCCTTGGCGATATGTTTTTCAACGCTGCTTTCGCTGATACCCAGCGTGGCGGCGATGTCGCGATATTTCATTTTCTCGACGCGGTTCAGCAGAAAGGCCTGCCGCGTCTTTTCCGGAAGCTGCGCGCAGCCTTCCTGAAAGCGCGCCATGAGCTGGGTCGCGGCATAGGCTTCTTCCTGTGACGGGGCCGGATCCCGTACCTCCACAAGCATCTCATTCCGGTCCGCCGGCGCGACGCAGCCGTTCTGTTCCCGTTTGCGGGCATTGAGGGAGAGATTGAGCGCGCTTCGGGTGATATAGGCTTCGGGACTCGTAACGGTGCCCTCGGGCCGTTCGAAATAGTTCAGAAGAGCGGCCTGCAGGTGATCCTCGGCGTCGTCCCGGCGCGTGAGGGCACGAACCCGCCGATAGAGGCGCAGCCATTCCGTCTGACAGGGCAACCAATCTTCCGCCAAGGGTCTTGCAATCCCGGTTCAGAACGATGTCTGGAAAATGATGCCTGTCCATTACGGAATTTGCCGGGACAGTTCCGTGACAATTTTATGAAAAGAGAGGGGGCGGTGTGGGCATGCGGGCTTCTTGTTTGTCTTGACGGTATGCAGGGCGGATAGCCGCCTCATCCTTCGAGGGAGGACTTCCGGATGGTGTTTCTAAGGCGCAGGACGTTGCTGACGGGAATGGGCGCGGGCCTGCTGCTGTCCACGCGGCTGAAACATCTTCAGGCGGCGACGCCGCGAAATCTCGATGGAAAACCTCGTTTTGACGTCTCGCCCTTTCAGTTGGGCATAGCGTCGGGCGATCCGTCACCCGACGGATTCGTGCTGTGGACGCGGCTGGCGCCGTCGCCCCTGCAAGAGGGCGGCGGCATGACGCTGCGCCCGGTTCTGGTCGATTGGGAGGTGGGAGACGACGAAAAATTCTCCCGCATTGTCCGCAACGGGCAGGCCATTGCGCATCCGGAACTGGCGCATTGCGTGCATGTCGAGGTCGAAGGACTGCAACCCGACCGGCCGTACTGGTACCGCTTCCGCATTGCCGGTTATGAAAGCGCCATCGGCCGCGGCCGCACGCTTCCGCTGCCGGGCGCACCGGTGCAGCGTTTGCGTTTCGCCGCGGCCGGCTGCCAGCATTACGAACAGGGCTATTATACCGCCTGGCGCGCCATCGCGAACGAGCCGATCGACTTCGTCTTCCATTACGGTGACTATATTTACGAAGGCAAAGACAGCGGGGAGGGCATCCACAAGATGAACGGCCGCCCGTTCAAGGCGCTCCGTCGCCATGTGGGCCCGGAATGTTACTCGCTGGACGAATATCGCCGCCGCTATGCCCTGTACAAGCAGGACCCGGACCTGCAGGCCGCCCATGCCGCTGCGCCCTGGCTGGTCAGTTCCGACGATCATGAGGTCGATAACAACTGGGCGGGCGACACTGATCAGGACGGCACGCCGCCCGAGGTTTTTCGTCAACGCCGCACGTCCGCCATGCAGGCTTATTACGAGCATATGCCGCTGCGTATCCGTTCCCTGCCCGATGGCAGCCACATGCAGATGTACCGTGATTTCCGGTACGGCGACCTGATGAATATTTTCGTTCTGGATACCCGGCAGTATCGCAGCGACCAGGTCTATGGCGACCATGACGCGCCGCAGGGGCCCGATGTCTGGTCGCCCGAGCGCACCATGATGGGTGCGCCGCAGGAACAATGGCTGTTCGACGGGCTGGGCCGGTCCGACACGCGGTGGAACATGCTGGCGCACCAGGTCATGATGATGGATCTGGCCCATCGGAAGTCGGCACATTCCGAGCTGATCTACAGCATGGACCAGTGGTCCGGCTATCTCTACGCGCGCAAGCGCCTGCTGCAGTTCATCGATCAGCATTGCCCCGGCAATGTCGTGAACGTGACTGGCGACGCCCACCGTCATTTCGCAGGCGATCTGGTCTACGACCCCGACTATCCCAAACCCGTCTCGGTCGAGTTCCTGGCGACTTCCATTTCGTCCGGTTCAGACGGGCTGGGCGACGACGATGCGTTCAGCCGGTCCGTCCGCCGCGAAAATCCGCAGCTCAAGGCGACCACGGACAAGCGCGGTTACGTGCTGTGCGATGTCGGGCGCGACGTCTGGCACGCGGACCTGAAAGTGGTGGACAAGGTCATGGAGCATGACGGCCAGCTTTCGACCTATGCAAGCTTTGCCGTGGAACGTGGACGACCGGGCCTGCAAAAAGCCTGAGAGTCCATCCGGGCCCTCAGGGTTCCGCCCGAACCCGGCAAGGGCCTCGGCCCTTTGGTGGGTTCGGGCAACGCCCGATCTGTCCTTCGGGTTTCCTAATGAAGTACGGCGCAGGCAACCCGGTCGCCCGCGCCGCCGATCGGCTGGGTCTGGTAATCGTCGGAATGGGCGTGGATCACCAGGGACGCGCCGTCGGCGTCCAGCAGGGGCGGATGGCCGCCTTTCGACGTCAGCGAGACCAGCGTGGAATACAGCTCGACCGTCGCCGAACCGTCCGGGCCGACATAGAGGTTGGGAAGATCGCCCGCGTCATTCGCCTCCGGGTTCAGCAGGCCATGCACCACGGGCGTCACTGCGTGGACATGCCCGCCCGCGCTGGTGAATTTGGGCGTGGCGCAATTTCCCTTCTCGTGGAAGTGCACGCCGTGCCAGCCGGGTGTCAGGCCCTTGGCCTGGATGCGGACCAGCACGCCTTTCGGTGCCGCCGTCACCTGAACCGTCCCTTTCGACGTGCCGTCGGCCCCTGTCAGGTCGCCCGAGGCCGTATCGGCCGCAGAGGCAAGCGAGGGGATCGACACCAGCCCGCACGCAAGGACGGCGAACAGTTTAAGGCCCCGATTGAACATTGCGATTTCCTTCTTCTTTCTGGTCCGGCCGATCGGCGCGGGCGTCGGCACGCTAGCATCCTTCCCGCCCGGGGTCAGAATATCATGTTCGCGACGTCCCCCGCGGCCGGGCAGGCCGGGGCGGACAATATCGTCTCCAGCGCCGCGCCCCAGGCCAGCACCTGCTCGTCGGCGAAACGGTGGCCGACGATCTGCAACCCGACCGGCAGCCCGTCCGCCGCGCATCCAATGGGTATCGACAGCGCCGGCAGTTGCGGCAGCAGATTGAAGGGGCAGGTCATGTCCAGCCCCCCGAAGCGGCCGTCGGGCAGGGTGGCGGCATAATCGTCGTCGGTTGCGCCCGCCGGAGGCGCGGTGATGGCGCAGGTGGGGCAGATCAGGGCGTCGTACCGCGCATACAGCCGGGCCATGTCCCGCCACATGGCGGTACGCAGCAGGTCGATCCGCTTGTAGGTCATGGCGTCCATCGCCAGGCCGCGCGTCATCATCGCGACCACCGCCGGGTCCATGCGGGGGCGATGGGTGGCCAGCTCGTCGCCGAAATAGGCCGACATGAACACGCACCAGAGGTCGAACCACTGGTCGTTGACGGCGCGCGTCCAGTCCAGCGCCACCTCGTCGACCACGGCGCCCGCCTGGCGCAGCGCGTCGGCGGCCTGCCGGACCAAGGCTGCGACCTGCGGTTGGACGGCGTAATAGCCCAGATCGAGCGACAGCGCGAAGCGCCGGCCGCGTAACGTGCCGGCCCGTGCCGCCGCGCCGTCGAAGTCGATCGGCAGCGAGGAAATATCCTCGTCGCTGCCGCCCGCCGTCACCTCCATGAAGGCGGCGGCGTCATCGACGCTACGGGCCAGCGGGCCGAAATGCGAGATATTGTCGAACAGGCTGGGCAGGATGGTCATCGGAATCCGGCCGAGGCTGGGCTTGAACCCGACGACGCCGCAAAGCGCCGCGGGAATGCGGACCGAGCCCCCCATGTCGGTGCCCTCGGCGAACGGCACCACCCCTGTCGCCACGGCGACCGCCGACCCGCCCGACGACCCGCCCGGGCTGCGGGCCGGGTTCCACGGATTGCGGGTGACGCCCCAGCGCGGGCTGCTGGTGAAACTGGAATAGGCGAATTCCGGCGTCGTCGTCTTGCCGATCAGGATGGCGCCCGCCGCCTGCAGGCGACGGACGCACAGCGCGGTTTCGTCCGGTACCCAGTCCGGGCGCGTCCAGGACCCCAGCGTCGTCAGGTCGCCGGCGGTGGGGGTCAGGTCCTTGGCCACGAACGGCACGCCGTGCAGCGGCCCGGTCTCAGCACCGCGCGCCACCGCCTGGTCGGCGCGGCGGGCGGCCTCCATCGCCTGCGCCGCGCGGATCAGGGTGAAGGGGTTCAGCGTGGCCTCGATGCTCCGGGCGCGGCGGATCGATTCCGCCACGATGGATTCCGCACTGAACGTGGCCGCACGCACGCCGCGTGCGATCTCCCGCGCGGGCAGGTCCAGCGGATGGGTCATGACGCCACCGCGACAGGAGCGCAGGCTTGCCTCCGGGGGGCGGGTCTGCTCCCTTTCCCGGGGCGGCAGGAACAGGGGCGCGTTTCATGGATTGGGTACCCGGGCCGCTGGCCGGCTCCCCCGTGGACTTCCCGTCCTTCCACGCCTGGAATGCGTCCCTGGGCGCGGCCGCCACCGCGATCGGCACCCGCGACTTTCCCGACGCCCTGAGGGCGGCGCTGGATTTGCTGGCGCCGTCGCAGATGATGAACGGCTTTTTCTATTCGCCCGAGGGTCGCGCCTTCGATCTGTATAGCGAAAGGCTGGTGGCGGACCGCGCGTTGATCGTCGATCGCTACCTGACCGGCGCCTTCGTGCTGGACCCGTTCCACGACGCCGTCAGGGCGGACGGGCAGCCGCGCATGATCGCGATGCGGGACTGCGCACCCGACAGTTTCACGCAGACCGAATATTACCGGCTGCATTACGCCGCGACGGGGATCGTCGATGAAATCGGCTTCGTCCTGCCGCTGGACGGCGGGCATGTCGGCGTGCTGTCGCTGTCCCGCCTTGGCCCCGCGCCCCCCTTCACCGCCGGGGAACGGGATCGCCTGCACTCCGTCGCGCCGATCGTCTGCGCGTTCGGGCAGAGACACTGGTTTCTCGCCCCTGGCCGCGTATGTGACGGCGCAGGGCCGGTAGCCAGGATCGAACATGAGCGCCTCACCCGGCGCGAGACCGAGATCGTCACCCTGATCCTGAAGGGCCATTCCACCCCGTCGCTGGCGGCGGTGCTTGGGTGCGCGCCCAACACGGTCAAGGTCCATCGCCGGCGGATCTACGCCAAGCTGGCCATTTCCAGCCAGGCCGAACTGTTCCGCCTGTTCTGGGCATGAAGGTTCCGGGCATGAGGACCGCCTCATCCGGCGAACTCCATGTCGGGCGGCGTGCGCCGGAAGCCGCGTGTCCGGCAACCCAGATAGGCGACCCCGAGCGCCAGCCACGCCAGGCCCAGCAGCCGCGCGTGGCGGTCGAGGTGCCAGAGCAGGACGATATCGCACACCGCGCCCAGCGCCGGAACGACGACACCCGCCAGCGCCCCCAGCGCGCGAATGCGCCTGTCGCCCTTCAGATACAGCGCGATCACCGAGAGATTGACGGTGGCGAATCCCAGGAAGGCGCCGAAATTGATGAAGGAGGCTGAGGTCGCGACATCCATGGCCAGCGCCGCAAGCCCGATCCCGCCGACCAGCAGCAGATTCAACGCCGGCGTCAGCCAGCGCGGATGCAGCCTGCCGAAGAAGGCCGGCGGCAGGACCCTGTCGCGGCCCATGGCGTACAGCAGGCGGCCGACGCTGGCCTGCGCGGCAAGGCCCGAGGTGAACTGCGCGACCACCAGCGTGGCCAGGAAAACCGTCACGAACAGATCGCCGCCGATGGCCCGGGCAACTTCGGCGGCCGCCGCGTCGGTCGAGGCGAACGCCGCTCCGGGATGGGCCAACTGCGCAAGATAGGCGGACAGGACGAAGATCAGCCCGCTGCCCAGGGCGATGACCAGGATCGCCTTCGGCATGATCCGTCTGGCGTCGCGCGTTTCCTCGGCCAGGGTCGTCACGGCGTCGAAGCCCAGGAAGGAATAGGCGGCGATCGCGGCCCCGGCCACCGACGCCGAAAACGGGACGCCGGCCGTGAAGAACGGGGTAACCGACACCAGCCCGCCCGGACCGTTCAGCAGCAGCACATAGCGGGCCGCAAGCCCCAGGAAGGCCGCCAGCACGGCCATCTGCACCAGCATCAGGACGATATTGACCCGGTTCGCGCAGGCGATGCCGACGATGTTGATCGCACTCGTCAGAACGATGAAGCCGATGATCCAGACCCCGCCGGGAACGCCGGGAAAGGCGAAGGCCAGATAGGCCGCCCCGATCAGCCAGATCACCATCGGCAGGAAGATATAGTCCAGCAGCACCGCCCACCCGACCAGAAAGCCGATGCCGGGGCCGATCGCCCGCCGGGCATAGCTGTAGGCCGACCCCGCCACCGGATGGACGCGGGACATGACGCAATAGCTCATGGCCGTCAGGAAAATCGCCGCCGCCGCGATCAGGTAGGACATCGCCGTCGTCCCCCGGCTGGCGGTGGCCAGCGTGCCGAAGGTGCCCAGGACGATCATCGGCGCCATATAGGCCAGGCCGAATAGAACGACGGACCCCAGGCCAAGCGTCCGGTCGAGTTTCACATTGCCGTCCACCACGCCCCTCCCTGCGACGGCAGCATGACGCGGCGGTGCGCGCGTGACCATAATCCCAAGGGGGTATGCCGGCCCGCGAAGGCAGGGCTTTGTCCCAGCCGGGGTCGGGCTAGGCTGACGTTGCCGTCCGGTTGCTGGGACGGTCCGCCAGATCGTCGGCGACCTGCTGTTCCTCGTCCAGCTCGTCCAGTTCCACCATCGCGCTCTTGGCCGTACGGGCCGGCAGTTCGGTCGCCAGGCCGGGTGTCACCCGTCCGGGCTTCAGCCGGCGCACCACCGAAAAAGCGCTGAGTACCGCCCAGCTGCCGACGACGACGCTGCCCAGCACCTGGCCGATCTGCACGCCGCATGGCCCGTATCGCATGCCGATCCACACGAACGGGATCGTGCCCAGGGTCGCGCGCCCCCAGTTGAACAGGGTGGAGTACAGCGGGAAACCCAGATTGTTGAATGCCGTGTTGGCGACGAACAGCATGCCGATGAAGACGTAGCCGCCGACGGTCCAGGTGCAGAACAGGCGGATCAGCGCCGCGGTGGTGCCCTGTGCCGAAAAGCCTGCGACCACCAGATTCTGCGCCGGCAGCAGGATCAGCCACGTGACCGCGACGCACAGCGCCACCAGCTTCAGCGACGCGACCAGCGTCTGGTGCACACGGTCCAGCTGCCCGGCGCCGAGATTCTGCGACATGATCGGGCCGACCGACCCGGTCAGCGCGAAGACGAAGGCGAAGGCCACCGGCACGATCCGGTCGATCGTCGCCTGTCCCGCGACGGCGGCCAGCCCGAAGGTGGCCATGGCATGGGTGACGACCAGCCCGCCGATCGGCGTCGCCAGGTTGGTCAGGATGGCCGGCGTAGCCACCCCGCCGACCAGCCGCGCGTCGGACAGGATGTAGCGCGCGGCCGGCCATTCCAGCATGTCGTGCCGGCGGACGGCATGAAACCCCAGCGCCGCGACGAAGCCACGCGACAGGACGGTGCTGATCGCCGCCCCTTCCAGCCCCAGATGCAGCCCGAAGATCAGCAGCGGGTCCAGCGCCGCCGAGGCCAGCGCCCCCACCAGCGTGACGTTCATCGACCGCCGCGCGTCGCCCACGGCGCGCAGCAGGCTGGAACAGCCCATGCCCACTGCGATCAGCCACAAGCCCGGCGAGACGATGCGGATATAGCGCCCGGCCTGTTCGGCCGCCCGTCCGGTCGCGCCGAACAGATGCAGGATCGGGGCCGAGAACAGCAGCATGCCCAGGCCCAGGAGCGCGGTCGTGGCGATCATCACCAGCAGGAAGGACGACGCGATCCGCCGCGCCCGCTCGTGGTGGCCGCAGCCGATCTGCCGGGCGGTAACGGCCCCCAGCCCGATCGACATGCCGATCGACACCGCGATCTGGACATAGCCGACCGCCCCGGTGAAGCCGATGGCCGCCGTCAGGGCCGGGTCGTTCAGACGCGAGATATAGAACAGATTCAGCAGATCGACCGCGAAGACGGCCATCAGCCCGATGGCGCCGGTCCCGGCCATGACCACCACATGGCGCATGATGGCGCCGGAACAGAATCGGGCTGGGCGGCCCGTCACCGCGCGGTCTCCATGGTCGATCCGGTGTTCTCGCGGTCCGGGGTCCGGTCGCCAGCCGCCCAGGCGGCCCGGATCGCGACCTTCCGGACGTGTCTTGCACTCATCGCCGCGATGATAGCCGCTTTCCCGCCGGGCGGAAGCCCGCTTGGAAGGCCGGGCCTTGCCCGAACCCGGCAAGGGCCAAGGCCCCTGCATCCCATTCGTTTTATAAAGTCGCGGGTTTCCAAAGGGCTAGGCCCTTTGCTGGGTCAAGGACGACGCCCCGCCCGATGGCCCGCGAAATTGACTCAAAATTAATGCCTATGCCGGGCGGGCCGACGTCACGCGGAAAGCGCCACCGCCCGGTGCCCCGCGCAAGCGCCCTCGCCCGACAGGCCGCGCAGGAAGAACCGCACCCAGCGGCGGATATTGGCCTCGATCGCCGCGGGAGTGGCCGGTTCGCGGCAGTGGAACAGTTCCGCCAGGATCATCTTGCCGATGGTCATGCCGAACAGGCCGCGGCCCAACTCCACCACATCGTCGATCGCATAGCCGCCGGCGGCCTGCTGACGGGACAGCCAGGCCTCGACCTGGTTGCTGTGGCCGCTGATTTCGATGCTGTCCATGATCTTGCGGATTTCGCGTGAATCCCGGATTTCGCCCACGATGGCGCGGATCAGGCACATCCGGTCGGGTTGCAGCACGTTGGTGGCGATCGACAGCAGGATCGCCACCAGCTCGTCCTCGGGCGTGGCGAAGCAGCCGATGAGCGGCGTGTATTTTCCGTCGAACAGCCGTTCGCGAATCAGATTCCGAAACAAATCGTGCTTCGACGGGAACATCTGGTAGATCGTCTTCTTTGACATGCCGGACACGTGCGCCAGCTTGTCCATCGACGCGGAATGGTAGCCATGATCGTGCAGTACCTTGCAGGCCGCCCGCATGATCAGGTCCCGCCGTTCGCCTTCCTCCAGCACGGGCGGTCGCCCCGGGCATCGCTTCTCCTGGCACGCGGCGTCGTCGTCGGCAGGCGGGGGCGGCATGGCCGGTATCGTGGCCCCGATGTCGGGCATTACCGGTTCTCCTCGTAGCGTCTGGTTCGGCGGGGGGGCCCCTCGGGGGCCATTGACCGGATTTTAGAAACGAAATAGTTTCCGATCAAGAAAACCACGCAGTTTCCATATGCCGCTTATGCATGGGTCTGGTTCAGGGGCCGCCTGGCCCACGAATTCCCGTGCCCCAGTTCGTGCCGCACCACGTCTTTTCCAGGGTTGATATACGCAATGACGCACCCTCGTCCCTTCCGTGCCGTCCTTCTCGCCGCCGGCGCGTCGCTGGCGCTGGCCGGCTGCGACCGCAAGGCCGCCCCACCCGCACCGCCGCCGCAGGCGGTGGGCGTCATCACCCTGCGCGCCAGCCCGGTCGAACTCACCACCGACCTGCCGGGCCGGACCGAGGCGGTGGAGATCGCGCAGGTCCGCCCCCAGGTGAACGGCGTCATCCAGAAGCGGCTGTTCGTCGAAGGCTCGGACGTCACCGCGGGCCAGCAACTCTATCAGATCGACCCGTCCGCGTACCAGGCCACCTATGATTCGGCGCATGCCCAGTTGCTGCGCGCCCAGGCCGCCCGGGTTACGGCCCAGGCCCGGCTGGACCGCTACGGCCCGCTGGCCCGCGCCCATGCCGTCAGCCGGCAGGATTACGACGACGCCCTGGCCACCGCGCGGGAAGCCGACGCCGATATCGCCCTGGCCCGCGCCACCATGAGCGGGGCGGCGGTCAATCTGGCCTATACACGCGTGCTGTCGCCCATCAGCGGCCGCATCGGCCGGTCGCTGATGACGGTGGGCGCGCTGGCGACCGTCAACCAGACCTCCAACCTGTCGGTCGTCACCCGGCTCGACCCGATCTATGTCGACGTGAACCTGCCCGCCACGCGCCTGCTGGAACTGCGGCGCGAACTGAAGCAGGGCCGGCTGAGCCGCGCCGGCGACGACGCCGCGACCGTCAGCCTGACGCTGGAGGATGGCAGCAGCTACGAAACCCAGGGCCGCCTGGAATTCTCCGAGGTCAACGTGGACGAAACGACGGCGACCGTCGTCGTCCGCGCCGTGTTCCCCAACCCCGAGCACCTGCTGCTGCCGGGGATGTACGTGCACGCCGAATTGCAGGAAGGCGTCGATCCCACCGCCCTGCGCGTGCCGCAGGTGGCGGTGACACGCACCCCGCACGGCGACCCCATCGTCATGGTCGTCGGCGCGGACAAGAAGGTGTCGATCCGCCCCGTCACCACGGGGCCGGCCGTCGGTACCGACTGGATCGTGACCGCGGGGCTGAAGCCCGGCGAACAGGTCGTCGTCAGCGGCCTGCAGAAAATTCACCCCGGCGACACCGTCAATCCCAGCGAGGTCGCACAAACGGATGCCCCCCAGGGGCAGAAGGCGGGATAATCGTCCATGTCGCGTTTCTTTATCGACAGGCCCATCTTCGCATGGGTCATCGGCCTGGTCATCATGCTGGTCGGCGCCGTTTCGGTCTTCCGCCTGCCGATCGCCCAGTACCCCTCCATCGCGCCGCCGCAGATCGCCATCAGCGTCACCTATCCCGGCGCGTCGGCCGAAACGGTCAACAACACCGTCGTGCGGCCCATCCTGCAGCAGATGTACGGGCTGGACCACCTCGAGTACGTCTCGGCGCAGTCCTATGCCAGCGGGCAGATGGAAATCGACCTGACGTTCGAGCAGGGAACCAATCCCGACATCGCCCAGGTCCAGGTGCAGAACAAGCTGCAGCTCGCCCAGCCGCGCCTGCCGGCCGAGGTCACGGCCCAGGGCCTGACCGTCACCAAGGCGGTCAAGAACTTCATGCTGGTCCTGGCCTTCATCTCGACCGACGGGTCCATGTCGGGCTTCGACATCGCCGATTACGTGGCGTCGAACGTCTCCGACCCGATCAGCCGCGTCTCGGGCGTGGGCGACCATACGCTGTTCGGCTCGGAATACGCGATGCGTATCTGGCTGGACCCCGGCAAGCTGTTCAAGTACGGCCTGACCATCAATGACGTGCAGGCGGCGATCCAGGCCCAGAACATCCAGGTCTCGTCCGGCGAGATCGGCGGCCTGCCCGCCAAGCCCGGCGCGCGCCTGGACGCCACCATCATCGGCCCGACCCGCCTGACCTCGCCCGAGGAATTCGGCGCCATCCTGCTGCATGTGGAGCAGGGCGGCTCGCAGGTGCGTATCCGCGACGTGGCGCGGGTCGAACTGGGGCCGCAGAGCTACACCGTCAGTTCGTACTACAATAACAAGCCCACGGTCGGCATGGCGCTGAAGCTGGCGCCCGGGGCGAACCAGCTGACGACCGAAACCGCCGTGCGCGCCGAGATCGACCAGCTGTCGAAATTCTTCCCGCCGGGGCTGAAGGTCGTCTATCCGCTGGATACCGAACCCTTCATCGTGCTGTCGATCAAGGAGGTCGTCATCACCCTGCTCGAGGCCATCGGCCTGGTGTTCCTGGTGATGCTGGTGTTCCTGCAGAACTTCCGCGCGACCCTGATCCCGACCATTGCCGTGCCGGTGGTGCTGCTGGGCACGTTCGGGGTGCTGGCGGCGCTGGGGTTCACCATCAACACCCTGACCATGCTGGCCATGGTGCTGGCCGTCGGCCTGCTGGTCGATGACGCCATCGTCGTGGTGGAAAACGTCGAGCGCGTGATGGCGGAAAAGAAGCTGTCGCCCAAGGAAGCCGCGCGCGTGTCGATGGATGAGATCTCGGGCGCGCTGGTCGGCATCGTGCTGGTGCTGACCTCGGTGTTCCTGCCGATGGCGGCCTTCGGCGGGTCCACCGGCGTGATCTACCGCCAGTTCTCGGTCACCATCGTGTCCGCCATGTGGCTGTCGGTCCTGGTCGCCATGATCATGACGCCGGCGCTGTGCGGCACGATGCTCAAGCCCGGCACGCACGAGAAGACGCACGGGCCGGCCGGCTGGTTCAACCGCACGTTCGACCGCACGAACCGGGGCTATCAGTCCGGCATCCGCTGGATGCTGGAGCGCTCGGTGCTGTCGCTGGTGCTGTATGTGGCGGTCACCGGCCTGACGGTGTTCCTGTTCACCCGTATCCCCGGCGGCTTCCTGCCGGACGAGGACCAGGGGCTGGTGTTCGGCCAGGTGACCACGCCGCCGGGCTCGACCAAGGAGCAGACGGCCGCGATCAACCGCAAGGTCACCGACTACATCCTCAAATCCGAGGGCGACAACGTCGTCTCGGTCTTCTCGATGAACGGCTTCAACTTCGCGGGGCAGGGCCAGAACGCCGGCGCGTTCTTCATCCGGCTGAAGGACTGGGACGTCCGTCCGGGGGCGGCGCGCACGTCCTCGGCCGTGGCCATGCGGGTGATGATGCATTTCTGGGGCGACCCCGAGGCGCAGATCTTCGCCATCAACCCGCCGGCGGTGCTGGAACTGGGCAACGCGACCGGCTTCGACCTGGAACTGGAGGACCGCGGGCATCTGGGGCATGACAAGCTGCTGGCCGCCCGCAACCAGATCCTGATGGCGGCCGCGAAGGACCCGCGTCTGGTGGCGGTGCGCCCCAACGGCATGGAGGACGCGCCCCAGTACCTTCTGGATATCGACCGCGAGAAGGCGAACGCGCTGGGCATCACCAATGCCGAGATCAACATCACCATCCAGGGCGCGCTGGCCTCGATCTACGTCAACCAGTTCATGCGCGACGACCGGGTGAAACAGGTCTACATCCAGGGCGAGCCCGATGCCCGCATGCTGCCCGGCGACCTGGATAAATGGTACCTGCGTAACGCGACGAACGGGCTGGTGCCGTTCAACGCCTTCGCGTCCGGCAAATGGATCGTCGGCCCGCAGAAGGTCGAGGATTACAACGGGCTGAACGCGTTCGAAATCCTGGGCCAGCCGGCGCCGGGCTACAGCACCGGCACCGCCGTCACCGCCATCCAGGAAGCGCTGGCCAAGCTGCCGCCGGGCATCGGCTACGAATGGACTGGTCTGTCGTTCGAACAGATGGCCTCCGGTTCGTCCACCGCGCCGCTCTATGCCCTGGCCGCGACCGTCATCCTGCTCTGTCTCGCGGCCCTGTACGAAAGCTGGGCGATTCCCTTCGCGGTGCTGCTGGTCATCCCGCTGGGCGTGCTGGGCGCCCTGGTGGCGACCCTGACGCGGGGACTGGCGAACGACGTCTATTTCCAGGTCGGCCTGCTGACCACCGTGGGGCTGGCGGTCAAGAACGCCATCCTGATCGTGGAATTCGCCAAGGCGTTCTTCGAGGCCGGGGACGACCTGCTCGAGGCCGTGGTGAAGGCCGGGCGCGAACGCCTGCGCCCCATCCTGATGACGTCCATCGCCTTCGTCTGCGGCGTGTTCCCGCTGGCCATCTCGACCGGCGCCGGGTCGGGCGCGCGTGTCGCCATCGGCACCGCCGTGGTCGGCGGCATGCTGTCGGCGACCTTGCTGGCCGTCTATTTCGTGCCGCTGTTCTTCGTTCTGGTGCTGCGGCTGTTCCGGGTGACCCGGATCAAGGACCGGACGGATCCGCACGCGCCGCCGTCCGGGGCCTCGTTTCCGTCCGGTCAGGAGAAATAAGTCAATGAAGGGAGTTCTCCATCCGCGCCGGGCGGCGCTGCTGCTGATGGCGGCCCTGCCCGGATGCACCCTGATTCCGGACTACAAGCGCCCGGCGCTGCCGGTGTCGGCGGCCTGGCCGCAGGGCGCAGCCTATCACGCCAGTGGTACCGGCCAGATCGGCACCGCCGCGGCCGACCTGGGCTGGCGCGATTTCTTCGTCGATCCGCGCCTGCAGGCCCTGATCGCGCTGGCGGTGCGCGAAAACCGCGACCTGCGTTCGGCCGCGTACGCGGTCATCCAGGCGCAGGGCCAGTACCGGGTGCAGCATGCCTCGCTGTTCCCGCAGATCGGCGCGACCGGCCAGGCGATATACCAGGGGCCGTCCGACAACGCAGGCCTCAGCTTCGCGCCGGGGCTGGGGCGCAATGTCGGCACCTTCCGCTATTATTCGGCCGGCATCGGCTTCTCGTCCTACGAGATCGACCTGTTCGGCCGCATCCGCAGCCTGTCGCGCGAGGCGACGGACGAGATGATGAGCCAGGCGGAAAACCAGCGCGGCGTGCTGATCAGCGTGATCTCGCAGGTCGCGACGACCTATGTGGCCTGGCTGGCCGATCATGAGCAACTGCGCGTGACGGAACAGACCCTGGCCTCGCAGCAGGAAAGCCTGCGCCTGACCCAGGCGCGCTTCGACCGGGGCGAAACCGACCAGCTGACCCTGCGGCAGGTCGAGACCGAGGTCGAGCAGGCGGCGGCGAACCGCGCCCAGTACCAGCGCCAGGTGGCGCAGGACGAAAACCAGCTGGTGCTGCTGGTGGGCGCGCCGCTGCCGGCCGACCTGCCGCCGCCCGCACCCTTCGGCCGCCAGACCGTGATGGCCGACCTGCCGGCCGGCGTGCCGTCGGACCTGCTGGACCGCCGGCCGGACATCATGTCGGCCGAATACGCCCTGCTGTCGGCCAACGACGATATCGGGGCCGCGCGTGCCGCCTTTTTCCCGCGCCTGATCCTGACGGCGTCGGACGGGGTGTCCAGCCTGCAGTTCCACAACCTGTTCACCTCGGGCGGCACCACGTGGGGGATCAACCCGCAGATACAGGTGCCGCTGCTGACCTGGGGGCAGAACGAAGGGTCGCTCCAGGTATCGAAGGCGCGGCGGAACCAGCGGCTGATGGCATATGAAAAGGCGATCCAGACCGCGTTCCACGAGGTGTCGGACGCGCTGGCCGCGCGATCGACCTATCTGGACCAGTCCCGCCAGATCGACGCGCTGGTCGTATCGTCGGCCGACGCCTACCGGCTGGCGCGGATGCGCTTCGACGCGGGGGTGGATTCCTACCTGACGACGCTGGACTCGCAGCGCGCGCTCTATACTGCGCAGCAGAACCAGATCGTGGTGCAGGAAGCGCGGTACCAGAATCTGATCACCGTCTACCGGGCGCTGGGCGGCGGCTGGATGGAACACGCCCCGGCCAGGACGGCTGTGGCGACGCATCCTACGGCCGGCTGAACACCGGCGTACCGGACGATTGCAAAAGGCGGGCCGCAAGGCCCGCCTTTTCGCGTTTCAGGCAAGGACGTTACGCAATAGCCGATGGTCACGGTCCGCGTATATTGTGCAGTGCAATGTATTGTGCACTGCAACAAAAGCAGTGATCCACGTTTATTTATATATTTCCGTTGACGGCCAGAAAAAAACAGGTCATTAAAGACCCACCAGAGCGAGAAGACCGGAACGGCCCGCTCCCAAGAACAAGAAACCTGCGGCATTACGATCGCAGGAACAAAAAAGCCGGGGGTCACGAAACCCCTGGGACCTGATTTCGCAGGAGGTGCATCGCAATGCGGTGCACCTCTTTTTTTGTTCAATTTTCCGCGACACCCGCTAAAACCCCGACGGGAAACCCCCAGGAGTGAAAAGACGCACGCCGTGAAAACCCAATCCCAGGATCCCAGGCTGGTCATCGCCATCATCATGGTGACCGTCGCGATGGGGGCGCTGGACGCCATTTCGCTGACCCATCTTCAGGTTTTCACCGGCTACATGACCGCGACGGTCATTCTGATCGCCGTGCATCTGGTTTCGGCCCAATCCATCCTGGGCCCGGGGCTGCTGGCCATCACGTCCTATCTGGTCGGCGCGGCGCTGGGCGGGCGGCTGGTGCGGCGCGCGCATTCCCGCCGGCGTACCGTCGCCGACCTGCTGATGGGGGTGGGCGCGCTGATCCTGGCGGCGGCGGCGGTCTGGTGGATCGACATGGTGGGGCGCTACTACGTCACCCTGGTCATCATGGCCGTCGCGATGGGATTGCAGACCTCGGCCACCCGCCATGCCCAGGTCACGGACCTGACCCTGCCGGCGGCGACGCTGCTACTGCATGGGCTGGTGCACGACAGCCGCCTGGCCGGCGGCCCCGCGCGGGGCACCTGGCGCCGCCTGGCCGCCATCTTCGGCCTGTTCGGCGGTGCGGTGCTGGGCGCGTGGGCGTCCAGCCGATCGGTGCCGATCGCGATCGCGCTGGTCGGGCTGACCATCACCGGCGCGGGGTTCCTGCTCTATCTTCGCGATCACCCGCTACTGGAACGGCTGGAAAACGTCAGCCCGCTTTGAAGGACGCATCGCAAGGGCCGAGGCCCTTGCCAAGTTCGGGCGAGGCCCGACCGCTTCAGGGAACGCGGGCGACGCGCAGCGTGTTGGTGCTGCCGGCAACGCCGAAGGGCAGGCCGGCGGCGATCACCACATTGTCGCCGGACCGGGCCAGCCCGCTGGACACGGCGGCTTCGACCGCCTGGTCGACCACCGTCTCGACGGTGCGGACCGGGGTTTCCTGACCGACCGACTGCGCCAGCACGCCCCAGACCACGCACAGGCGGCGCGCGATCTCGTCCGTGGGCGTCAGGCCGATGATCGGGCACGACGGACGTTCGCGCGAAATGCGCAGCGCCGTGGCGCCCGCCAGCGTGAAGGCCACGATGGCCCGCGCGTTGACGGTGGTGGCGATCTGGCCCGCCGCCGCCGCGATCGCATCGGCGACGTAGCCTTCGGGCGCGGGGCAACTGGCCTGCATGATCGACAGCCACACCGCGTCGTCTTCCACCCGGCTGACGATGCGGTTCATGATGCCGACGGCCTCCAGCGGGAACTGGCCCGCCGCCGTCTCGGCGGACAGCATCACCGCGTCCGCGCCGTCGAACACGGCGGTTGCCACGTCCGACGCCTCGGCCCGGGTGGGGGTCGGGGCGCTGATCATGCTTTCCAGCATCTGGGTGGCGACCACCACCGGCTTGCCCATCTGGCGGGCCACGCGGATGATCCGCTTCTGCGCCAGCGGCACGGCCTCGGGCGGCAGTTCCACGCCCAGGTCGCCGCGCGCGACCATCACCGCGTCGGACAGCCGGACGATCTCGTCCAGATTGTCCATCGCCTGCGGCTTCTCCACCTTGGTCATGATCCAGGCGCGGCCGCCGGCGATGGCGCGGGCTTCCTCGACATCCTCGGGGCGCTGGACGAAGGACAGGCCGATATATTCGACGCCCAGTTCCAGGGCGAAATCCAGGTCCTTGCGGTCCTTGGGCGTCAGGGCCGGGATCGGCAGGACGATGTCGGGGACGTTGACGCCCTTGCGGTCCGACAGCACGCCGCCGACGGCGACGATCGTGTCCAGATGGTCGGGCCCGGTCGCGCTGACCACCAGGCGCAGCTTGCCGTCATCCAGCAGCAGGTTGCTGCCGACATTGGCGGCATGGATGATCTCGGGGTGCGGCAGGCGCACGCGCGCGGCGGTGCCGGGGGTGTCGTCCAGGTCCAGCCGGAAAGCCGCCCCGGTCTCCAGCGTCACGCGGCCGTTCTCGAACGTGCCGACGCGCAGCTTGGGGCCCTGGACGTCGGCCAGGATCCCGATCGGCCGGCCCAGTTCGGCCTCGACGGAGCGGATGATCTCGTGGCGCGCGGCATGGTCGGCGTGCGTTCCATGCGAAAAATTCAGGCGGAACACGTCGGCGCCCGCTTCCGCCAGGGCGCGGATGGTGGCCGCGTCGGACGAGGCGGGGCCCAGGGTCGAAACGATTTTCGTTCGCCGGGGGCGTGGCGCGGAGACGATGGTCATGGGCATTTTCTCCTTCTGGATTTTTTTCTTCGACCGGCCCGCCGGTCCTGGAAACGGACCGGCGGGCGCGGAAGTCAGGACGGCTGGATTGTCTCCTGCGGCAGCAGGCCCCAGACCGATCTACGGTCCAGCCAGCCGGAATAATGTTGCACGCTGACCCGGCACCAGCTGGTGCCGGCCGCACAGGTGCGGAACGTGCCGACCGCGCCGGGCCGCAGGACCGCGACGATGGACGACGCGGCGTCGGCGGACGACCGCAGCATGACGGCGCCGGGGATCCTGGCGGCTTCGGCCGGGTCCGCCAGACGGCCGACGATCCGTGTATCCGAATGGCCGGCCGGGGCAGGGGCCGGCTGGCCCGCCGCAGGCTGGGCCGTGCCAGGCTGAGCGGCGGCCGGCTGGGCGGTGGTGGGCTGAACGCTGGCCGGCTGGGCCGGATCGACCGGCTGCAGGCCCGGCACCACGAAGCTTCGCGTTCCCACCAGGGTGGCCTGGTGGACCCACCCCTTCTGCCCGTCCGAATCCTCGACCAGCCGCCAGACGTCGAATTCGCGTTCGATTTGCACGGGCAGGTCGCGGCGGTGGTACACCCACTGGATCGGATAGCGCTGCCCGGGGCCGGAACGCATGTTGACCTCGTCGGCGCGCAGCGCCGCGAAACGCGGCAGCGGCAGGCCGGTCACCGTGCCCTTGTCCTGATCCTTGTCGGGCGTGCCCCCGGCCGGCGGCATGTTGGCGGGGGCCGTCCCGTTCGCGGGGACGGTCGGCGCGGCAGCTCCGGTCACCGCCCCCGCCACGGCCCCTGCGGCCATGCCGGTGGCGACCCCGGTGGCAATCCCTGGCGCATGGTGTGTCGCGGTCGCGGCGGACCGGTGCGCCGGCGCATGATGGTGATGCGGCGGGGCCTCGGCGTGCCGGCCATGGGCGGCCGACGAAGCCGCGTGCCCGGCCGCCCCGTGATGGTGGCGGTGCGCGCCCTTGGATGCCGCGCCCTTCGCCGCCCCGGCCGTGGTGGTCCCCGCATGATGATGGTGGTGGCGGTGATGGGCCGCGCCACCGGGGGTGGTACCCTGGGCCGCCGCCGCCGTCGCATACAGCACGGCCGGGACCATCAGGGCGATCGACAACGTACCGCCCCCGACGCGACCGCGCGCGCCGGAAGACGGGATGGGCAATAGGGAAAGGATCATGGCTGCATCCCTGCCAAGGCCCACGCCGCTCGGCAAGGGGGATCCGTCGGGAACGGACAGGTCATCCCGCCTCACAGGCTGACGATCTGCCGGCCACGGGCCGCGTCGAGAAACGTCGGAACGCCGGCCACCTCGACCTCGGGCAGCAATGCATCCGTCGCCAGACCGGCGATGCGCAGCCCGGATTCACACGCCAGCAGGACGCCGTCCATCTCGCACACCGCCGCGCGCAGCGTGTCGAACCCGGCGACGCCGCTGGCCTGCACCGCCGCATCGCGCACCGCGTCACGCAGGCCGCTCCAGTCCCGGGCCAGGGCATGCACCCCCTGTCCGGCAGCGAACAGGATCACCGGGCGGTCGACCGCCAGCGCCCCCGCCGCCAGCACGAAGGCGTAATGCGCGCGCTCGTACCCCCCGTCCAGCAGCAGGATCGCCAGCCCCCCGGCCGGGGCGTCAGAGGCCCGGAAAGTCTCATCCGGCATGGATGTCGCAGGCCTCCTTCGCGGTTGCCCCCTTCGCAAGCGCCGCATGCGCCGACAGGTCGCGGATCGTCGCGTGCGGGCCGCACAGCGGGCACGCCGGATCGGGCGACAGCCGGATGGTATGGAACCGCGCCGCCAGCGCGTCCCAGACCAGAAGGCGGCCTGACAGGCTTTCGCCGATCTCCAGAAGCTCCTTCAACGCCTCGGTCGCCTGCAACGTTCCCATCACCCCGGTCACCGCGCCGAAAACGCCGGCTTCGGCGCAGGACGGAACGGCGTCGGCCGGCGGCGCGGACGGATACAGGCAGCGATAGCACGGCCCCCCAAGATGCGGCCGGAACGTCGAGACCTGCCCCTCGAACCGCAGGACGGCCGCCGACACCAATGTGCGCCGTTCCAGCGCGCAGGCGTCGGCCACCAGGTAGCGGGTGCCGAAATTGTCGCATCCGTCGCAGACCAGATCATAGCGTGCGACCAGGGCGCGGGCATTGTCCGCGTCCAGCCGCATGGGGTGGCGGTCGACCTGGACCAGCGGATTGACCGCGTGGATCGCCTCGGCGGCGGAATCCACCTTGCGCCGGCCGATCCGGTCGGTGGTGTGCGCGATCTGGCGTTGCAGGTTCGACAGATCAACGACGTCGTCATCGACCAGCCCGATCCGCCCGACCCCCGCCGCCGCCAGGTACAGCGCTACGGGCGACCCCAGGCCGCCCGCGCCCACCACCAGCACGCTGGCGTCGCGCAGGGCCGCCTGCCCGGCGCCCCCGATTTCGGGCAGCAGGATATGGCGGGCATAGCGCTGGATCTCGGTTTCGGAAAAATCGGCGATCATGCGTCCTGCCTCGGATGGGCCTGTGCGCATGGTATGAACCCGGCGCGGCCGGACGAATACGGCCTTCGGATCATCTTTTTGTGACAATTTATTTCGCGCGGCATGAAAACCATGCATGCCCGATATGCTTACGATATGGTCTGGATGCAAGATCAGGGGACGATTTGATGCACCGTTTGGGACGTCTCATGCCAGTCGGCCACATGGTCGCCGTCCGTCGGCATCAGGCCCGCCGGATCTGCGCCGTGACGCTGGTGATGTCCCTCTCCCTGTTCGTCGCTTCGCCGTTCGTGACGCTGTGGTCGGTCTCCTCGGCCCTCCAGGCCAACGACATGCGGACGCTGGGGTCCTTCCTGAACTGGCGCGCTGTCCGTACCAGCCTGAAGACGCAGATTGTCGACAGCGTCGTCGGCCCCCAGACAGCAGCCGACGACGAACTGCCGGAATTCGGCTCATCCTTCGCCACGGCGGCGGTGTCCAATGCCGTGGATCTGAACGTGAACGCCAACAATCTCGGGTCGCTCGTCGGGCAGGTCATGCCCGCGGCCCCCGCCGTCCCCGGGGAAGCACGGGTGGCGATCCTGCGTCACGTCCATGTCCGTTTCATGCGCCCCGACATGTTCGAGGCCAGCATCGCGGTGCCGGGTCACGAACATGAAAGCCCCCTGCATCTGCAGATGCGCATCCAGGGCTGGCGCTGGAAGATCACGCGGGTGGATCTGCCGTCCACCCGCCCCGACCATCCGATCATGGAAGCGTCGGCCGAACCGGCCCAGAGGGTCCTGCTGGCCCGCTAGCCGGCCCCGAAGGCACCACTTGCCTTCAATGCCTCTGATCGGGGTCCTGGGCCTCAGGCCCCCCGCTCGTGGATAACGGTTGGGTTTGGGCAATGTCCGACCTTTCCGGGCCGGGCAGGCCCATTCAGCGGCGCGACCGTGCGGCGGCCGTCTCGGCCGGCAGATCCTCTTCCAGAATGGTCATATGCAGGGCGTAGGATACCTCGCCCTCGTCCTCGTCGCGGTGGATCGTGCCGATGACCTCGCCCTTCACGGCGACCTCGACCGACAGGCCGGCGCGCGGCGGGGGGTTGACTGTCAGTTCGGGCGAACCCAGAAGCCGGCGCAGGCAGACCTGCAGGCGGGCGATCTCGGAGGCTGACATGCTGCTCATCACTTTATGCTCCCTGGGGGTATGGCGGTCCGGTTCCGGTCGGGTACGGGGCAGGCCGGAACGGATGAAATCCGGCGTGCCGGCCGGGTTGCCGCCCGCTATAGGGACATGGGCCTCCACCCGCAACCATTCCCGCACATTGTTCGCGCCTGCCCCCGAAACGTCTCCTTGCCGCCCGGACCACGCCATGATCCGCCGTTTTTCTCCATTCCCTCGTCTTGTATCCTCTGCATGGAGAATGGTCTTGCGGATGCGTGCCGCCCTTTTCGCCCGTTTTGCCCGCTCGTGGGGCCTGGCCTGCGTTGCCTGCCTGGTCGTGGCGACCTCGATCCGCGTCGGGGCGGCGGCAACGCCACCCTTCGGCCCCGCCGAGGCCACGCGCACCCTGACGGCCCGCACGCTGGCGCGGCAGATCCAGCAGGACGGGCCGCAGAAGGTCGTGCAGGCCCTGACCCAGAACAAGGAATGGCCCCAAACGCGCCGTGCGGTGGCAACCGGCTGGCAGAACTGGATCGACCTGATGCCCGATCTGATGTCGGCTACCGACCCCGCGACCACCCGGTCGCTGCAACTTGCCCTGCGTCAGGCGCTGCCGCGCAATCCGCGCGCGGTCGTGGCGGCGCTGGACCCCAAGAATGGCCCGGTGCGGGGTGGCCGGACCATCTGCGCCCCGGCCGGCATGCCGGCCACCTGGCATCGCCGCGCCATCCGCGCGGTCGAGGCCCTGCACGATATCCACCTGAGCGACGTGGGCGCGGACTGCCTCGATGCCCTGAACGGCAGGACGCGTTCGTAGGCCGTCACCATGCCGAACCGGCTTCCCGGCGCCGGGCGGTTTCTTGCAAGGCGCGCCCGCACTGACGTACCAGGATGCCCCCGCATGTCGGGACTCGGTATGAGAAGGAGGCAGGGCGCAACGTCCTGCCTTCGCCTTAATCGGCCTGACCCGTAGCGGCGCGCCAGATCGACAGCCGCGCCGCCCCGTGCCGGTGTTCCGCCAGCAACGGCCCGGCTCCGGCCGGCGCGTCCTCGTCGGCGGCGGTCTCGACGACGATCAGCGCGCGGGGTGCGATCCATCCCGCACGCCCCAGCGCCTGCAGCGCCCGCGCCGGCAGGCCCAGCCCGTAAGGCGGGTCCAGGAACACCAGCCCGCAGGCTCCATCCTTGCCGGCGGGCGGCGGGCGGGTGACGTCGATGGCGCGGATGGTGGCGGCGGCTTCGGCGCGGCAGGCGGCGACATTGGCGCGCAGGGCCGCCAGGGCCGCGCGGTCGGTCTCGAAGAACGTGCAGTGGGCGGCGCCCCGCGACAGGGCCTCCAGCCCCAGGGCGCCGGTGCCGGCGAATCCGTCCAGTACCCGCGCGCCCACCACCGCGTCGGCCCCCGCCCAGGGCGCGTGCAGCAGCATGTCGAACAGCGCCTGCCGCACGCGGTCGGCGGTGGGGCGGGTTGTGCGGCCCGGCGGGGCGGCCAGGGCGCGCCCGCGACGGGTTCCGGCGACGATGCGCATCCCGGCCGGTCCGGGGGCTAGCGGTGGCGTCCGGCCCGGGCGGGCGCGGCTAGGCCGGGCACCTGTTCGCGCAGGACCTTGCCGGGCACCTCCTCCAGTTCGGAGCGCAGCAGGGTTCCCAGCTGGAAGGGGCCATAGGACGTGCGGATCAGGCGGCTGACATGCAGGTTCAGCCCGCGCATCACCTTGCGGATCTCGCGGTTCTTGCCTTCGCGCAGCGACACGGTCAGCCAGGCATTGTCGCCCTTGCGGGAATCCAGCCCGGCCTCGATCGGGCCGTAACGCACCCCTTCGAACACGCTGCCGCCGGCCAGCGCCTTCAGCCGGGCCTCGTCCACCACGCCGAAGACCCGCACGCGATAGCGCCGGATCCAGCCGTTCGACGGCAGTTCCAGCCGCCGGGCCAGTTCACCATCATTGGTCAGCAGCAGCAGCCCCTCGCTGTTCAAATCCAGCCGTCCGACGCTGATGACGCGGGGCATGCCCGCCGGCAGCGACGCGAACACCGTGGGCCGCCCTTCCGGGTCGCGATGGGTCGTCACCAGCCCGTCCGGCTTGTGATAGCGCCACAGCCGCGTGCGCTCGGGCGTTTCGATCACCGCGCCGTCCGCCTGCACGATGTCGCCGGGCCCCACGAAGGTCGCCGGATGGGTGACCACCTCGCCGTTCAGGCGCACGCGCCCTTCCTCGACCATCCGCTCGGCATCGCGGCGGCTGGCCACGCCCGAGCGCGCCAGCCATTTGGCGATCCGTTCGCCGCGGTCGGGGTGTGGGGTGTCGTCTTGGTTCATCGTCTGGATCCCGAGGCGTCGGTCAGGGCAAGAAAGAGGCGTGTATCGGCGGGGGATATGGCGAATTCCGGATGCCATTGCACGCCCAGGCAGAAAGGATGGGCGGGATATTCGACCGCCTCGATGATACCGTCGTCGGCTGTCGCGCAGACCACCGCGCGCCCGGGCGTGCGGACGGCCTGGTGATGGGCGGAATTGACCGCCAGGCGGGCCGCGCCGGTCACGCGCGCCAGCAGGGTGCCGGGGACGATGTCGATTTCATGGCCGGGCTGGTCGCGGGGGTTGGGCTGTTCGTGCGCCAGCGCCCCGGGGCAGGCGTCGGGAATATGCTGGATCAGCGTGCCGCCCAGCGCCACCGCCAGAAGCTGCTGCCCGCCGCAGATGCCCAGCACCGGCATGTGCCGCGCGATCGCCGCCCGCGCCAGCGCCAGTTCCGCACCGGTCCGGTTCGCCTTCAGGGTCACGGCGGCATGGCGCGCGCTGTCGCCATACAGGGCTGGGTCGACGTCGAACGCCCCGCCGGTGATCACCAGCCCGTCGATCCGCGCCATGATGTCGTCCGTCAGCGCCGCATGGTGCGCCAGCGCCACCGGCACCCCGCCCGCATCGGCGATGGCATCCATGTAGTTGCGGCGCAGCGCATACCACGGATAGCGCGAATAGGCCCCGCCGTCGGGGGCGCCGTCCTCGCTGTCCAGGGTCACGCCGATCAGGGGGCGGGATCGGGTCATCCCGCCTGACCTAGAGGAATATCGCGGTGAAGGAAATCGCCCCGGCGTGCCGGGCGGAAAATCCGGGCTCAAGGGGTGGTCAGGCAAACTCCTTCACAATCCCCACCGTGCGATCCAGCCCGGCGTCCGTCGTGAACACATGCGGGGCCAGCCGGACGATCGCGGGCAGGCCGCGCGCCGCCATCTCCAGCGGCGCATAGGGCGCGGGCACGACGCTGGCGGTCACGCCGCCCTGCCCCAGGCGCTTCACGATGTCGGCCCCATCCAGCCCGTCGATGGTGAAGCTCACGATCCCCGACAGCACCGCCCCCCGGTCATGCAGGCGTACGCCGGGCAGCGCGCGCAGCCCGTCACGCAGGCACGTGGCCCGATCGGCGATGCGGGTCCGAATGAACGGCAGGCCTAGTGTCAACGCGCCCTCGATCGCGGTGGCCAGCCCCAGCCGCCCCGCGATGAAGGCCTCGCCCCCTTCGTACCGGCGCGCATCCTCGCGTCCCGCGCCGAACTGATCCGCCATGACGGCCTGGGTGCGCGCCAGGAACCGGCGGGACGCATACAACACGGCGGTGCCCCGGGGGCCGCGCAGCCATTTCCGCCCGCTGGCCACCAGCCCGTCGCACCGCAGCGCATCGACATCCACCGGCAACTGGCCCAATGCCTGGCAGGCATCGACCAGATGCACCGCCCCGATCTCCGTCGCCAGCGCCCCGAGTGCGTCCGCCGGATTGACCAGGCCGCCCGTCGCCGGGCACCAGGTCGTCAGGACCAGCCGCGTGCCCGGCCGCACCGCCGCCCGCGTCGCCGCGACGTCGGTCTCGCCCTGCGCGTCCGTCGCCATCACGTCGACCGAAACCCCGTCCAGCCCCCGCAGCATCGCCAGCGTCCCGCCCCAGCAGGCGCGATCGACCAGCACGCGGTCCCCTGCCCGCAACCCGACCGACAGCAGCAGGGCACGCAGTGCGCCGTTGCCGCTCTCGACAAAGGCGATTTCGTCCGGCCGGGCGCCGATCAGACGCGCGGCGTGGCCGTAGCCGGCGTCCAGCCGCTCCCGCGCTTCGGCCGCCGCCCAGGGCGCGCCCCGTTCGGCCTCGCGCAGCAGATGACCTGTCACCGCCTCCAGAACGGGGGCCGAGGTCAGGCCGCAGGCCGCATTGGCCAGGTAGACGCCCGTTTCAGCCCGCGCGGGCGCGATCCAGCGTGTCGTCGGATCGGACATCGTTTTCCTCCATGATGGGGTTTCCTCCGTGATGGGTGGGGGATCGGGGTCCAGGGCCTCAGGCCCTGGTGGGTTCGGGCAACCCTCGGGCGGCGAAACGTCGCGCCCCGGCCACGCAGCAGACGACACCCGCCGCCGTCAGCACCAGCGGCCAGCCGATCGCCTCATGCAGAAGGGCAGCCGCCAGGGCGAAGGCCAGGAATGGTTGCAGAAGCTGCACCTGCCCCACGGCGGCGATCCCGCCCAGGGCCAGGCCGCGATACCAGAAGACGAAGCCCACCAGCATGGAAAACACCGTCACATAGCCCAGCCCCAGCCACGCCGCCGGCGGGATGCCGCGCAGCGACGGCGGGCAGAGCACCAGCGCCACCAGGGCCATGGGCGGGGCCGCCACCAGCAGCGCCCAGCAGATGACCTGCCAGCCGCCCAGCCGGCGGGCCAGCGCGCCGCCCTCGGCATAGCCCAGTCCACACAGCAGCACCGACGCGCCCATCGCCAGGTCGGCCGTGCCGAACCCGCCGCCGCCCTGCAGGGCCGCCATCAGCACCACCAGCCCCGCCCCGCCGGCCGAACACAGCCAGAACGGCGGACGGGGGCGCTCGCCCCCGCGCAGCACGCCGAAGAAGGCCGTCGCCAGCGGCAGCAGGCCCAGGAACAGGATCGAGCGCGACGCCGTCATATGCCGCAGCGCCATGGCGCTGAGCAGCGGAAACCCGATGACGACGCACAGCGCGACCGTCACCAGCGGCCAACCATCCGTGCGGGCCGGGGGCGATGCGCGCATGCCGGCCAGGAACAGCGCCCCCAGCACAGCCGCCAGAGCGGCCCGCGCGGCGGTCAGGAACACGGGGTCGAACCCCGTCACGGCCAGCTTCGTCGCGGGCATCGACCCGCTGAAGATCGCCACGCCCACCAGGCCGCAGATCCATCCTTCGGTCGTCTTGTTCAGTGCCATCGCCTGTCTCCTTTCCCGCAATCCTTTTGCGGCAGGAGGGGACAGGCTTTCCAGAGACAGTCCGGTACGATTATCTTGTACTGTACCGATCAAGGATACAGTACGGAATGGCACAGGCGGCAGGACAGATCGGGCTTTGCCCGAACCCACCCGTTATCCCGGATCGGGGGCCTGAGGCCCTGGACCCCGATCATAAAACGACTGGGTTTCCAAAGGGCGATGCCCTTTGGCGGGTTTCAGGGCAGCGCCCTGAGGCGTGCCATTCGTTAGGCGGATTGGTGTAAGGATGAATGACTCCCAACCCCGGGACGGCACGCGCGTGGCGCGGATCGTCCATGAAGTCCGCCATCGTATCGACCGCCGCCAGTTGACGCCGGGCGCGCGCCTGCCGTCGATCCGCCTGATGGCGGAAACGATGAAGGTCTCGAAATCCACGGTGGTGGAGGCCTATGACCGCCTGGCCGCCGAAGGCGTGATCCGCGCGCGCGCCGGCGCCGGCTTCTTCGTGACCGCGCCGCTGGCGCCCCTGTCACTGGATATGGAACCGGCACCCCGCGACCGGGATATCGACCCGCTGATGGTATTGCGCCAGTCGCTGGAGGACGCCAGCCGGCGGATCGCCCCCGGCTGCGGCTGGCTGCCCGAAGCCTGGATGCCGGAGGACGCCATGCGCCGCGCCCTGCGGACGATCGCCCGCACCGGTGACGGATTGTTCGAGTACGACGCGCCCCTCGGCCTGCCGGCCCTGCGCCGCCTGCTGGCCCGGCGCATGGCGGACCATGATATCATGGCCGCTCCGGCACAGATCCTGCTGACCGATTCCGGCACCCACGCGCTGGATCTGGTCTGCCGCTATTTCCTGCGGCCGGGCGACGCGGTGATGGTGGACGACCCGTGCTATTTCAATTTCCACGCCATGCTGCGCGCGCATCAGGTGCGGGTCGTCGGCGTGCCCTACACGCCGGATGGCCCCGACCTGGACCGTTTCGCGGCTCTGGCGACGGAGGCCCGGCCCCGGCTCTACGTCACCAATTCGGCGCTGCATAACCCGACGGGCGCAACGCTGTCGCCGGTCACGGCGCATCGCGTGCTGAAACTGGCCGAAGCCCATGACCTGATCATCGCCGAAGACGACATCTTCGCGGATCTGGAAGACACCCCGGCGCCCCGCCTTGCGACTTTCGACGGTCTGGACCGGGTCATTCGCATCGGCAGCTTCTCCAAGACCATCTCGGCCTCGCTGCGCTGCGGCTATATCGCCGCGCGGCCGGACTGGATCGACGGGCTGATCAACCTGCGGGTCGCGACCGGCATTTCCGGCGGCCGTGTGGCCGCCGAACTGACGCATATGGTCCTGACCGACAGCGGCTACCGCCGCCACCTGACCGCCCTGCGCCCCCGCCTGGCCCGCGCGATGACCACCACCATCCGGCGGCTGAAGGCGATCGGCATCACGCCCTGGCTGGAACCCACAGCCGGCATGTTCCTCTGGGCCCGCCTGCCGGACGGCTGCGACGCCACCGACCTCGCCCGCCGCGCCCTCACCCACAATATCGTCCTCGCCCCCGGCAACGCCTTCAGCGCCAACGGCGCGGCGGGCGGCTTCATGCGGTTCAACGTGTCGCGGATGGAGGGTGCGGAAATCTATGAAAGCCTGTCCGACCTGATGCACCAGACGGTTTCGGAACGGGCTTCCTGAATCCTTCGCGTGTCATGAAATCGGCGAGGCATCGGCTTGCGGTTGGGGCTGCCCCACATGAACATTCGCTGCGCTTTCGGATATGAAACTCTCAATAGCGGACGGTGGCGTCAGGTGCCTGCTGACAGCTACCGCCTCCATCCTGGACGCTTACGCAGGCGATTGGCTTTCGGTAAAGCGGACATATATGCCTGTACGAAAATCGTCTTTCGTTCACTTATTGGTGGGTCCGTCTCATGGATTGGTTTGGAATTATGTGTTCCACACTTTCGACGAGCGTTCTCAACTGCCGCTTGCCGGCCGAACGCTGCATGGCATGGACATCCGCCTTGCTGAAGACCATCACGGTTCTGGCCTTTACTGGCGTAGTCATTTCCGCAGCCGGGACTGCCTTCGGTCGTGACCTGCCGCCGATCGCCGAATGTATCAGTGCTGCGACCGTGCTGCCGCTACTGGGGGGAGTAGGAGACAGTCCCCTGGTGGAGGCGAAATTCGACGGTATGCGCGGCGCACTATTTGTGTCCCCCCAATACGGAAAATTTCTCGTAAGAAATGTATCTGACAATTTCTGGTTCGCCGACGATGGTTCGGTGACCGCTATTGGGATCGACCGGCAACGGGAGTCGGCGGAGTTGACGCACCTCGATCGTCTCCAATTCGGAACACTTGAGCTTCACGACCTGAAGGCGCTCATCGTAGAGCGCGCTTTCCCGGTGCGTGTCGATGGATTGCCCATTGTGGGCATCATCGGCCGCGAGTTTCTCGACGAGTATGGGTTAATCGAGCTAATTGATATCCCTCACAGGAAGTTGGCGTTCTATCATTGGGATCACGATCGATGTGGCTCTTCTGCGCGATTGCTGGGGGCAGATGCTCACGTTGCGAATTTGTATGAAGATGACGCCGTCGACGGGACGATCGCGGGGAAAAAGGTAAGGATTCATTTCGACCCAGACCTTGGTAGAGATATGCTGCCTCTGAATGAGGCAAAGAGATTAGGCTTTACCGAAAGGGCGCTTAAAATGCGACCTCAGGTCATGCTCGATTTCGTGGGAGCGAATCATGGCTATCTGAGTGAAAAGGTAGCTGTATCGGTTGCCAACTTTGACCTGCCACGGCAGGATTTTCTCATTACAGAAAATATTGAGAGAATATCATTGGGATGGCAATTCTTCCAGAAGAGAACGGTCATGTTCGATTTTAAATATCGGACATTCGGAACGGTGGACGTCAGCGACCCCGAACCGCTTCCACCTGCAATGCATCTTCATTTCGATTCTTATAGCATCACCAACGTCGGGGTGCGTGAAAATACGGGAACATTCTATGGCCCTGATCAGAAATAATGATGCGAAGCAGAATGACTACTTTTCTTATCTTCCCCCTTGAGAGCGGACATTCCGCTTACCCCCCAGACCGGCCGCCCGAATGCAATTGGGTTACGTCCGCTTACGGGATTCATATTTGAACACACACAGACGGCCTGCACAGGCGCAAAGCTGAATGAGAAATTTCGGACCGCCTGAGGCATGACAAGGGTATTGCCTGTCAGCAAGCACTCGCAGCCCTGATCCTTGCCATCGCGTTTCCAAAGTCGCTCGATGCGGGCGGGATACGCAACAGGTGCGGGGGATTGTGTGCCAGGCGCCGTGGGGTTAAGTCCCGTTCATGAGCACCTCCGCACCCGCCTGCCCGCAATGCACCCTGGAAGAGACGCACGTCGAAGGGGCGAACCATGTCTGCGAGGTCTGCGGTTATGAATGGCCTGCCGACATCGCCGAAGCCGCATCGGCCGAAGATGTGGTGCGCGATGCCAATGGTGTCATACTTGCTGATGGCGACACGGTCGTTGTTATCAAGGACCTCAAGGTGAAGGGGTCCTCGACAACGCTGAAGGTGGGCACCAGGATCAAGAATATCCGTCTGCGCGGCGGCGACCACGCGGTTGAGGCCGGCAGCTACATGCTCAAGGCCGAGTTTCTGCGGAAGGCGTAAACGCGCGTGCTTCTTGCGCCTTCCTGCCCGCATCCACCCATCACGCCTCCGGCCGCGACCCCGCGATAAGAATATCCACCAGGCGCTTGGCGCTGGCCTCCCATCCGGGGTCGGAGGCGATGTTGGCGACGCCGACCAGGGCGCGCAGCAGGTCGATGGGATCGAGGTCGGGGCGCATTTCGCCGCTGGCGACGGCGCGGGCGACCAGGTCGCGGATTGCGGTCTTCATGCTGTCGCCCGACGCGGCGTAAAGCGCGGATGGCCCGCCGACGAGCGAGTTGAGCGCGGGTGCGATCACCTGCTTGGCCGCGATGTAATCGACAAACAGCCGCATCCAGTCGCGCAGGGCCTCCAGCGGCGGATGTGTCGCGGCCAGATGCCGGGCCGCCGCGCCCAGCCGTTCGACCTCGGTGCGATAGACCGCCTCGATCAGCGCGTCGCGGGTCGGGAAATGACGGTACAGCGTGCCGATGCCGACCCCCGCGCGGCGGGCGATCTCATCGAACCGCACCTCCGTCTTGCCTTCGGTGAACGCGGCCTTGGCGGCGGCGATCAGCCGTTCGCGGTTGCGTTGCCCGTCGCTGCGCGGCCGGCGTCGCGCGCTCTTGTCCTCGGCCAAGCGGTTCCCCCTTGTTAAACGGAGCAATCCTCCGTATATGAATAAGCGGAGAATATCTCCACATAACGCGCATGGCGCCGCCCTTCGACGCGCATGCCGCGTATCCATATTCCGGACAGATCACGGAGGCCATCATGGCAGACGAATTCGGCGCGACCTCGACGACGGACGAGGTGCTGGCGGGCGTGACCCTCGCCGGCAAGCGCGTGCTGGTGACCGGCGTTTCGGCCGGGTTGGGGATAGAGACCGCCCGCGCGCTCGCCGCCCATGGCGCATATGTCGTCGGTGCGGCGCGCGACCTGCAAAAGGCCCAGGCCGCGACGGCACAGGTGCGCGCGGATGCGCGACAGGGCGGCGGCGGGTTCGAACTGGTCGAACTCGACCTTGCCCGGCTGGCCAGCGTGCGCGCCTGCGCGGATGCATTGAACGCCAGGGCCGAACCGTTCGATCTGGTCATCGCCAATGCCGGCGTCATGGCGACACCGTTCGGCCACACGGCGGATGGGTTCGAAACGCAGTTCGGCACCAACCACCTTGGCCATTTCGTGCTGGTCAACCGGATTGCGCCGCTGATGCGCACCGGCGCGCGGCTGGTGAATCTGGCCTCGTCCGGTCATCGCTTTTCCGATGTCGATCTGGACGATCCGAATTTCGAGCATACGCCCTACGACCCGTTCGTCGCCTATGGGCGCTCGAAAACCGCCAATATCCTGTTCGCGGTCGCCTTCGACCAGCGGCATCGCGCCCGTGGCGTGCGCGCGACGGCGGTTCATCCCGGCGGCATCCAGACCGAACTTGCCCGCCATATGGACCCGGCCCAGCTCGAAGCGATGGTCGCGCAGATAAATCAGCAGCGCGCCGCCAATGGCGAGCCGCCCTTCGCGTGGAAGACCATCCCCCAGGGCGCCGCGACATCCGTATGGGCGGGGGTGGTCGCGCCGGCCGAGGCCATTGGTGGCCGCTATTGCGAGAACTGCCATGTCGGCACGATCGTACCCGACGACGTGACGATCAGCGCGATCAGCGAGGGCGTGCGCGCCTATGCCCTCGACCCGGCGCATGCCGAGGCCCTGTGGAGCCGCAGCGAGGAAATGGTCGGCGAGCGTTTCTGAACCGCGAGGCACAAGGGGCCTTGCCCCTTGGACCCTCTCAAAGGCATCGCCTTTGAAATCCCGGCGTCAAGGCAATCGGGGTGCGCCGATCAGCCGTCGTAGACGACTGAATGCGCACTCGCGGTCAGCGTATGGTGACCCATCAGTTCCGGTTCGCAGGCCGAAAAACCGATCACGATTGCCGCGGCGGCCAGGATCAGCGTGAGTGTATTCATCGTCTTCCTCCTGTTCATATCGGTTTCGATTGTTACAGGAAACGTTACCCAGATTGCGGCAAGGGTGTCACCCGGTTTCCTGTCTGTCCAGCAAAATCAATATCTTTCCCGGGATCGCGGCCTTCGCATCGTATCCGCCGCCGCAGGCGCCTGTAACATGTTGTGATCGCGCCCCGTCATCGCCACGGGCGCATGGACCGGGTGCCTGCGGTATGGATCGAACGTCCGCGGCCCGATCCGGGTTGCACGATGCGGGAGGGATGAATCCTGGTTTTCTGCTGTCTCCGCCCGGTGCGCGATGAGTCCTGACAGTCCGCCCCGCGACCCGCGCGACCCGATGTCGATCGCGATGGACGAGGCCCGCGCCGCCGCCGCGCGGGGCGAGGTTCCGGTAGGGGCGGTGCTGGTGGGGCCCGACGGCACGGTGCTGGCCCATGCCGGCAACGCGGTGGAGGCCGGGGACGATGCCTCGGCCCATGCGGAAATGCTGGTCATGCGCGCGGCCGCCCGGCGGCTGGGCGGCCCGCGCCTGGCCGGCTGCACCCTGGTCGTGACCCTGGAGCCCTGCCCGATGTGCGCGGCGGCGGCGGTGCATTTCCGCGTCGGGCGCATTATATTCGGGGCCTACGACCCCAAGGGCGGCGGAGTGGAACACGGGCCGCGCCTGTTCGCCCGCCCCGACTGCCTGCATCGCCCTGAATGGATCGGCGGCGTGCGCGAGACCGAGTCCGCATCCCTGCTGCGCGGTTTTTTTGCTGGCCTGCGCGGCCGATGATTTGCGGCCGGCGTGCAGTTAACGCATCTTTCATCGGCAGGTAGGGGTGGTGTGCGGTCCGGTATCGCACGCTGCCGATGACGACAGTGGAATCGGGGCGGATCGCCGGTCTGGCCGCCCCGGCAACAATCAGGAACGCTATGTCTGACGAGTTTCAGCCGAATTCTTTCCCCCGCGTCCGTCGGCTGCGGGCAGGGGTGCTGGCCGCGCTGGTCGCGGGCACCGCGCTGGGCGGCGCGGCCGATGGGGCTCTTGTCGCGCGCGCGCGCGCCGACGACACCGGTGTGATCCGGCCCGACACGCAAATTCAGACGCTGCCGAATTTCGTCAACCTGGTGAAGCAGGTGAAGCCCGCGGTGGTGTCGATCACCGCCAGCCTGCGCGCCGACGCCGTCGACGACGAAGGCGGCATGGACGGGCAGCCCCAATCCCCGTTCCCGTTCCCCTTTCCGTTCCAGATGATGCCGCAGCAGCAGCAGCGCCGCACGGTCGAGGCCCGGGGGTCGGGCTTCATCATTTCGGCCGACGGCTTTGTCGTGACCAACAACCATGTGGTGAAGGGCGCGACCAAGGTCACGGTGACGCTGGATGACGGCACGACCCTGCCGGCCAAGATCGTCGGCCGTGATCCCAAGACCGATCTGGCGCTGCTGAAGGTGACGTCGCAGGGCAAGCTGCGCTTCATCGAACTGGGCGATTCCGACAAGATCGAGCCCGGCGAATGGGTGGTCGCGGTCGGTAACCCGTACGGGCTGGGCGGCACCGTGACGGCGGGCATCGTCTCGGCACGCGGGCGTGATATCGGCGATGGCCCGTATGATTCGTTCATCCAGGTGGACGCGCCGATCAATCGCGGCAATTCCGGCGGCCCGCTGTTCACCCAGGACGGCAAGGTCGTGGGCGTGAACACCGCCATCCTGTCGCCCTCGGGCGGCGGGTCGATCGGCATCGGTTTCGCCATCCCGTCCGACGTGGTGAAGAACGTCGTCTACCAACTGGAAAAGACCGGCCACGTCACGCGCGGCTATCTGGGCGTGGTGGCGCAGCAGATCACGCCGGCGATGGCCAAGGCGCTGGGCCTGAAGGCCGGCGGGCAGGGCGCACCGCCCAGCGGCGCGCTGGTCGCCAGCGTCAGCAACGGCAGCCCGGCGGAAAAGGCCGGGATCAAGGCCGGCGACGTGATCACCGCTCTGAACGGGCAGAAGATCGATACCCCGCACGATCTGGCGGTGAAGGTGGCCTCGGTGGTGCCCGGTACCAAGGCGACGCTGGGCTTCGTGCGGAATTCCGCCGAACAGACGGCCTCGGTCACCATCGCCAACCTGTCGGGCGCCGCGTCGCCGGACGGCTCGGTGGGCGACAAGAACGAGGGCGGGCCGCGCCTGGGCGTCTCGCTGTCGCCCCTGACGCCGGACCTGCGCCAGCAGCTTGGCCTGGACGGCACGGTGCGCGGCGTCGTCGTCAGCGACGTGCAGGCGGGCTCGGCCGCCGAACAGGCCGGAATCCATGCCGGCGACGTCATCCAGGCCGTGGGCAACAAGCCGGTGGAAAACCCCGGCGCCACCGTAACCGCCGTCCGCGCGGCGCTGAAGGCCAACCAGTCGGTGCTGCTGCGGATCCTGCGCAATGGGCAGAACATCTTCGTGGCCGTAACGCCGGGGTCGGGTGACGAGGGCGACAGCAACGGCGATTCCGACGATAACCAGTAACCGCCGGCGGTAAGGGAAGGTCGGGCTCTGCCCGACCCCGGCAAGGGCCTCGGCCCTTGCCTCCCATTCGTTTCATGAAGTGCTGGAAATGAGCCGGACCTGATGTCGCAAGCCGTGTCAGGCAACCAGAATCTCTGGAGAGCCGTTTTCGACGACAAACCTGTCCGCCGTCCGCACCTTTCCGCCCGGTTTGTCGGTATGCGAAATCAGCCGCGTTTCCACCCACATACGCGTGGGCGTGAAGGTGCATCTCAGATACCCCCGGTGCAGAGAATCATAATGCTGGACATGCGGATTGTCCGGCAGTGCATTTCTGATGGGTGCAGCGAGTGGCTCCGGCCATAGGGAACTGATTGAGGTGCCCAGAAACTCCGGCATCACCCCCGACCGCGGATCATCGCCGGCGCGACGCACAACCCGTGATATCAGGGTGGAATGAAGATCGCCGGACAGCACGACGGGGTTCGGTGTCCGGTATCGCTGGAGTGTATCCAGGATCCGTCGGCGATTGGCGTCATAGCCGTCCCAACTGCCCAGGTAGCGATAAACGTCATTGTCGTGGCGCATGTTGATCGGCGACATCATGACTGTCGAGCCGATAACATTCCAGCGTGCCGGCACATGGCGAAGTCTGCCGGTCAGCCAGGTCTCCTGAGACCAACCGAGCATTGTGCGGCGCGCATCGGCGGCGGCCGGGCAGGCCTGTTCATAAACCCCGAAGCCGAAACGCGGGTCCGAATGATCTTTGCAGATCGTCTCGTCGCCACGGAACTGCCGCGTGTCGAGCAGATTGAGCCGGACAAGGCGGCCGAGATCCATTCCGCGATAAATCCGCATCGACGGGGGCTGCGCCGGATGGCGCACAGGCAGGAATTCGTACCACGCCTGATAAGCCGCCGCACGACGCGCGAGCTGGGCAGGGTCCCGTGAATCCTGTTCCAACGCGTCGTGATTGTCGGGCAGCAAAACGAACGGCAGGGATTCATGCGCGGCAATCAGAGCTGGATCAGTCCGATAAAGCGCATGCCGCGCCCTGTACTCCGCCAACGTCATCGGGAGGCGGGACATCTCGTGCCGGCGAACGCCGCCTCCCCGCGTCACATCATAGATGTAATCCCCGAGGTGCAAGACGAAATCAGGGTCGTCTTCCACGATACCCCGGTAGGCATCGAAATAGCCGTTTTCCCAATTCTGGCAGCTCACCACGGAAAATTGCGCCGAGGCCGGATTTTGATCCGGGGACGCAAGAGTCTTGGTGCGCCCCACCGGACTGCGTTCTCCCCCGAGATAAAATCCATAATGATAGGTCTGCGCCGCCTGCAATCCCTGGACATGGACATGAACGCTGAAACCCAGGGCCGGTCGCGCCAGAGCCAGTCCTGACTGGACGACGTGCACGAGATCCCAGTCTTTGGCGATGACCCATTCTACCTGGATGGGATTGTGGGAGATGGGTTCGGGGTCGAACGCCGATCTTGCCAGGCGTGTCCAGAGTACGACGCCCGATGCAGAGGGATCTCCGGACGCCACCGAAAACGGAAAGCTGGTGTGTTCAGAGGCAAAAGCACGGCGCAAGGGCCCGCACAAGGCAGGGGCGGCCAGGAGGCCGAGCCCGACGGACCGTCTTGTCGGAAGATGTCGGGCGGCTCCGGAAACCGATTTCATCTCGTCATGAGCCGCCGCCAGAAGTTGCGCCGGGGTCTCGCCAGGAAGGGGCGTGTCGTGGTCGCTCACCGCGGGCTGGTTCGCATGACGCCGCCGAAACGACCCCGTTGTCAACCCAGGGCGGAATCCAGATACGGGCTGGCGGCGTCGAAGAACATCTGGTTGGTGTCGAGTTCGTACGAGATCACGTTCAGGCTCGACAGCGCACGGTCCATTTCCATCCGGGTGGCCAGATTCGCCTCCCGCCCGGCTTCCGAGGTGATCCGCTGGATGGCAAGCTTCGCCGCCCGCGCCGTGCGCCCGTAATGGCCGCCATAGCGACCGCTGAACTGCGCCATGCGGCCCATCATTTCCTCGATCACCTGCCGGGCCTGGGGCGGCAGGACGTTGCGCGCCAGGACCGCGCGCAGGCGGATCACGTTCAGACCGATGGTCATCGCCGACAGGATGCCTTGCAGGTACGCGTCGACCACCGGTTCGGGCGTCTGTTCCGCATTGGTCAGCAGCCGCACGAAGCGGTCGACATTGCGTTCGATGACATACAGCGGCGACGGCAGAGTGCGTGAGCGCGCCAGCAGCCGCAACCCCTTCAGGATGCCGGTGCGCATCTGCCAGCGCATGCCTTTGGTATCGAACGGCAGCACCAGCCGGAACGTCCACATCGCATACCACAGCGCCAGGATCAGCGGCATGGCGGTGTTGAAGAACGCGATTTCATCCAGGCGGGCCTGGTTGGCCGGGCCGATCAGGATGGGCAGGAACAGATTGTACGACACCGCCGCCAGGATGATGGTCGGATAGGCGAAGGCCAGCCCCCCCGCCAGCATCGGCAGGCTGAGGCAAAGGGCCAGCATCTCGTAGCTCGAGGGGGTGGCCAGCACCCACAGCACCAGCACCCCCGATACGCCCACCGCCCACAAGGCCCCGGTCAGGAACGCCTGCGTCGCCAGCGCCGGCTTCTCCAGCGTGGCGAACAGGCTGCAGACGATCGAGACGAACATCAGGAACGTCAGCCCGTCGCGCCAGCCGGTGGCGATCCAGATCACCCCGGCGCCGAAGATCGTGACCGAGGCCCGCAGGCTGTTGGCCAGCGCCTGCTGCCAGTCGCGGAAGCTGCGGATGCGGTAATGGAAATGGTCGTGCGGCAGCGGATGCAGGCTGGCCTCGAACTGGATGATCGCCTGTTCCAGATCGTCCAGCATCGCGTCCAGCCCGTGCTGCAGCATCCTCTGCCGTTGCAGGACCGCCGCCGCGTCGGCGGATGCCGGCGGCCGGCTGTCGCTGCCCATCTCCTCGCCCAGCGAATCGGCGATGCTTTGCCGGCAAGCGGCCCGCAGCGCCCCCAGGCGGTCCAGGACCGGACGGACATCGCCGCTTTCCAGCCGGGCGGGCAGGTCCAGCAGGAACGTCCGCACCCCCTCGGCATTGGCGTGGAACCCGTCGGCGGGCACCCCGCCGGGCATATGCATCAGCGCCGCCAGGTCCAGCCCGCGCGACAGCAGCACCGCGATCCGCGCCAGGGCCGCCCGGGCATGATCGCCTTCATGGCCGTGATGGCGGCCCAGTTCGACCTCGGCGAATTCGATCTGGTCGCTGAGGGTGGTGATGGTGGCGAACACGCTCCGCGCCCGCGACAGCACCTGCCCGTCGCCGGCCAGCAGCGCGGCCAGCGACCGGGCCGCGCCGTCGATGGCGGTCAGGAAGTTGTGCGTCAGCCGGTCCCGCGCCCGTTCGCCCAGGCGGAACTGGAACAGCGCGGACACCGAGGATTCCAGCACGATGCCCAGCACGATGTAGGTGGCGCGGGCCATGGCGATCTGGAAGATGTGTTCGGGGTCGGCGATGCCGTCCAGCGCGATGATGGCGTAGGTGAAGCCGCTGGCCCGCATGCCGTGGATACGGTAGTTGGTCATCGTCGCCGGGCCGGGCAGCAGCGTGCCGACAAAGCAGAACAGGCCGATGCCCACCGCCAGCGCCACGATGAACAGCAGCGGCGACTGCGGCAGGGCGGCGACCAGCGCCACCGCGCAGATGGTGCCGACGACCATCCCGAACAGGTGCCAGCGCGCCTTGGCGACGCTCTTGCCCCGTGTGCCCTGGGCGACCATCCAGACCGTCAGGGCCGCCCATTGCGGGCTGCCCAGTTCCCACCACAGGGCGATGCCCAACGCGACCAGCGACGTGATCGTCGTTCGCAGCGCGTAGCCGAAAGTCAGCAGGTCGGGGGCGAACAGCCAGCGCAACTGGTCCTGCCGCCGGGGGGGGGCCGACCACAGGCGGGACCACAGGTCGCCGACGCGGGTCCGGGCCAGGGTCAGCGCAAGACTCCTCATCCCGGCATTCCTGCTCCCCGCTCCGGCGTGCGACGCCGCCCCTGCGACGGTTCCTCTGCCTGTCTAGATCACACGACCGTCGCCCGGCAGGCAACGTTCCGCATAACAGACTTCCCCAAACCGTATCTTTCCGGCCGGCGAAAGCGTGCGCGGATCAGTCGTCGTAGGACACCAGGGTTTCGACCGGGATGTCCAGGCGCTCGCGTCCGCCCAGCGCGCGGATCTCGATCAGGGTGGCGGCGCCGACGACGTTGGCCCCCACCTTGCGCAGCAGCGCGACCGACGCAGCCAGCGTACCGCCCGTCGCCAGCAGGTCGTCCATCACCACCACCCGCTGCCCCGGGCGGATCGCGTCGGCTTGGATATGCAGGGTGTCGGTGCCGTATTCCAGGTCGTATTCGTGCGACACCGTCGCCCCCGGCAGCTTGCCGGGCTTGCGCAGCATCACCAGCCCGCAGCCCAGGCGGCTGGCCAGCGGGGCGGCGGTCAGGAAGCCGCGCGATTCAATGGCGGCCAGCATGTCCGGCGCCCAGGGCGCGACCGCGCGCGTCATCCGGCCCATGGCCACCTGCCAGGCATCCGCATCCCGCATCAGGGTGGAGATGTCGTAGAACAGGATGCCGGGCTTCGGAAAATCCGGAATGCCGCGAATGTGCTGCTTCAGGTCCATCGTGGCGGTCGTCATGTCCGTGTCCAAATCCATCCCATGCGAAAAGCCGGCCCGAACCTGATGTCCGGACCGGAAAAATCCCGACCTGCTGTAGCCCGCCGCCGCCGTCGCCCGCAAGCCCGCAGGGCGCCGGGCCTGGGCGCATCAATGAAGGACGGGCACGTCGGGCAGCGTCGCCTCGGCATCGCGCGGGCGTCCGGGCCGCATCAGCACCATCAGCAGCATGATGACCGCCCCCAGCAGCATGACCCCCGCCATCGGCACCGGGTTGTTGGCCGGCAACATGCCGACCACGGCCCCGGCAACGGCGCCCAGCACATATTGCAAGGTACCGATGAAGGCCGCGGCGCTGCCCGCCAGGCGCGGATGGTCGGCCATGGCGCCCACCGTCGCGTTGGGGCCGATGATGCCGGTGGTGCCCAGCGCCACCATCATCGTCAGGATCAGCGGAATCAGCGCCAGGCCGTGCAGGACGGCGCCGCCCCGCATGGCGAAGGCCATGACGATCGACACCACCACCATCGCCACCGTGCCCAGCAAGGCCGTCCCCACCGACAGGCCCAGGATACGGGTCGCGTCGATACGCCCCACCAGCATGCCGTTCAACTGCGACGCGCCGATCATGCAGACGGCGAACACGCCGAACAGCATGCCGAACTGCGCCGGCGAGAAGCCGAACAGATGGATGAACACCGACGGCGCTTCCGACAGGTAGGTGAACGACATGAAGGCGGCGAAGCCCGCCACCAGGGCGTTGGTGATGAACCCCCGGTCGCGCACCAGCGTCAGGTAACGGCTGGCCAGCGCCACCGGCGACATCACGCTGCGGTCGTCCGGCGCCAGGGTTTCGGGCAGTACGCGCGCGACCAGGAAGATGCAGATCAGCCCGTAGACCGCCGACGCCCAGAAAATGGACCGCCATGTGGTGAACGACAGCACGAAGCCGCCCAGGGTGGGTGCCAGAATGGGCACCACGCCCATGACCAGCACCAGCCGCGACATCAGCCGCGCGGCCTCGTTCCCGTTGGACATGTCGCGCACGCAGGCGCTGGGGATGACCAGGCTGGCCGACGCGCCCAGCGACGCCAGCAGCCGGAAGCTGGAGAACGTCCAGATGTCCGGCGCCAGGGCGCAGCCGACCGAGGCCAGGGTATAGACCAGCGTGCCCACCAGCATGGGCATCCGCCGGCCGAACCGGTCGGACAGCGGGCCCATCGTGATCTGCCCCACCGCCAGGCCGACGAACCAGACGGCGAGCGTCATCTGCGCCGACCCCGCCTGGGCGTGCAGGGACGCCTCCAGCGCCGGGAAGGCGGGAAGATAGATATCCGTCGATACCGGACCGACAGCGGTCAGAAAGCCGAGCAGGATGGCGATCCAGCTCATGGGCGCGGCAGTCTGGGCGGCGGCAGGGGCATCGTCGGATCTCGCGGCTATCGCGGAAGACGCCATGGCGGCACTCCGTAAGAGATCGTCGGGCCCTACTATCCCAGCGGCCCTTCGCATTTCATCATCTAAATACAGTAAGGCAGCAATTCGCTGTACGCGGTGCATCTCCGCAACAGCCCGCCCACCTTGCCGTTGGTCGCACAGGGCCCGCCAAAACCGGCGGGAACGTGGCAATTTCAGGACATGTCCCGGGCGGCGCCCTGCGTCATGCCGCCCCGTCGCATCAGCCACAGGCCAAGTGCGGCGGAGGCCGCGAACAGCAGCGCCGCCAGAGCCACCTGCCATGCGTGGCCGATCCGCGCGCCGCTGCCCAGCAGGACGAAGACAATTGTCTGGGGCAGGCTTCCGGCAAGGGTGGCCAGAAAAAAGGACCGCGCCGGGGCGGCCGACACCCCGGCCAGCAGGTTCAGCATCAGCGCCGACCCCACCGGCAGCAGCCGCAAGGTCAGGATCGTGGCGAACGGACTGGCCGCGACCAGAGTGTCCAGGCGTGCCAGCCGCCCGCCCAGACGCCCGCTCAGCCACCGGCGCACCGCCGCCCGCCCGACGCACCGCGCCCACGAAAACCCCGCCACCGCCCCCGCCACCGTCGCCGCCGTGGCGAATCCGACCCCGGCGAACGGGCCGTACGCCACCCCGGCCGCGAAGCAGACGACCTGGCGCGGCAGGCCCAGCGCGCAGAACAGGGTGGCCACCAGAAGGAAGACCGCCCGCCCCCATGCCCCATCGCGCAGCAAGGCGGTATCGGCCATCAGCCCGTGCAGGCCGGGGGTGAAGCGCAGCAGGGTACCCACCGCCATGAACGCGGCCACCATCAGGGCCGGCCGCGCCAGCGCGCGCATCCGGCCGGAGGCATCCGGCGGGTTCGGGGGGCTGGCCCGCCCGACCGCGCCGGCCCGGGGATCGGAATACGGCATGGCTTGCGCCCTAGCATCGCCTTGCGGCCGGCGGCAAGGGCGGTCTAAATCGACCGCATGTCCGCAAGCATTTCCTACCGTCCGGCCGGCGGCCGCGACGACGCAACGCCCGTGACCCTGCGAAACCGTCGCCGGGTGTCGGTCTGGCTGTTCGCCGTGTGCTTCATGCTGATCGGCATGATCGCGCTGGGCGGCTATACCCGCCTGACCGGTTCGGGCCTGTCGATCATGGACTGGCGGCCGGTCACCGGCATCGTGCCGCCGCTGACGCATGCCGAATGGGAACGGCAGTTTGCGCTGTACCAGACCATTCCGCAGTACAAGATCCTGCATGACGGCTTCGGCCTGTCGGGGTTCCAGAAGATTTTCTGGGCCGAATGGACGCATCGCTTCTGGGGCCGGATGATCGGGCTGGTGCTGCTGGTGCCGCTGGTGTGGTTCGCGGTGACCGGCGCTCTGACGCGCGGGCTGGTCGCGCGGCTGCTGCTGTTCTTCGTGCTGGGCGGGCTGCAGGGGGCCATCGGCTGGTTCATGGTCGCCTCGGGCTTCAACCCCGACAGCACGGCGGTGGCGCCGGTTCGGCTGGTGCTGCATCTGTGCTGCGCCTTCGCGCTGTATATCGCGATCCTGTGGACCGCCCTGTCCGTGCGCACGCCCGTCGCCCCCTTCATCCCGGCCACGCCGCCGGTGGTGCGCACCCGGCGGCTGGTGCGGATCGCCACCGTGCTGATCGGGATCACCATCATCGCCGGCGGCTTCACGGCAGGGACGCACGCGGGCTTCACCTACAATACGTTCCCGCTGATGGACGGTCGCCTGATCCCGGCCGGCTATGCGCGGTTGACGCCCTTCTGGCTGAACTGGTTCCAGAATATTCCCGCCATCCAGTTCGACCACCGGCTGCTGGCGACCGCCACCGCGCTGGCGATCGGGGCCTGCGTGTTCATGGGCCTGCGCACGCCGCAGATCGGCAAGCCGGTGCAGGACGCGCTGATGCTACTGGGCTGGGCCGTGCTGATCCAGTACGCGCTGGGGGTCACCACCCTGCTGCTGGTCGTGCCCGCCTGGGCCGGGACCGTGCACCAGACCTGGGCCGCCGTCCTTCTGACCGTCGCCATCGTGACCCTGCACCGGCTGCGCGGCGTCGGCCGACCCTGACGCAGGGGCCGGCGCGGCGGGGGGCGATACCGCAGGGGCAGCAACCTCGGGCGAGGAAGGACGCAGCGGCGCAGGCGGCACCTGGGCCTGGGGCACCGGGGCAGGATCGACCACCGGGCCTTTCACGTCATAGGCATTGAACGGTGGCAGGGGCTGGGCGGCCGGCTGGTCGGCGCGCGGGTTGCGGTCCAGCACCACGCGGGTGTCCTGCGGATAGCGGTTCATCAGGCCCAGCAGGGTGCCATTGGTCCAGCCGAAGCCGACCTGCATCGGATATTCGCCGCCGCCCTTGCCGCCGGTCGGGCTGATCACCGGGTTCACCACGTCATATTTTTCCAGCAGCACGCCGGATTTTTCATAGGTGCCGATCACCCGGCCCATCCAGCGCGCGGCGATCTCCTGCGCCAGGTCGTCGATCCCGTACTGGTTCAGGCCCTTGATCGCCATCCATTGCGTCGGCGCCCAGCCATTGGGGGCATCCCATTGCTGGCCGCTGACCCGGTCGGTGGTCGCCAGCCCGCCGATTTTCAGCAGCCGGGCGCGCAGGGTCGCGGCCACGGCCTTCGCCTGGTCGGGGGTGGCCATCTGCAGGAACAGGGGCATGACCGTCGCCCCCGAAAGGACCGGCGACAGCGCGCCCTTCTTCCAGTCGTAATCGAAGAAGGCCCCCTGCTTGCCGTCCCACAGCAGGCGGCGGATGGCGTCGATCCGCGCCGTGGCCTCATGCGCATAGCGGGCGGACAGGGCCGTGTTCCCGCTCAGGGCATAGGCATGGGACAGGGTCTGTTCCAGATGCGCGATCAGGCAGTTCAGCTCGATCGGCAGCAGGTCGGTGGTGTGGATGGTCGACAAGGTGTGCCCGTCGGCCAGCCAGCGGGACGAAAAATCCCATCCCGTCTCGCCCCCGGCCCGCAGGTCGCGGTAGACTTCCGCCGCCGGGCGGTTTGTCGCGGCGGCGGTGGCGATGTCCTGGGGCGAGCTTTCGTCGCGCGGGGTCGACAAATCGTCCCAATGGCGGTTCATCACCGTCCCGTCGGGCAGGCGCACGACATGGCGGTAGGCCCCGCCGGGTGCGGTCTGCGCCGCGCCATCCATCCAGTAATCGTACTCGCGCTGCAGTTGCGGCAGGAAAGTGGTGTAGGCCACCTGCCCGTCATGCATCGCCAGCAGGTCGATCATCAGCGCGAAGAAGGGCGGTTCCGAACGGCTGAGGTAATAGGTGCGGTTGCCGTTGGGCATGTGTCCGTACCGGTCGATCAGCGAGGCGATGTCGCGCACCATGCTGCGCATCAGGTCGATCCGGCCATCCTCGTACAGGCCGATCATGGTGAAATAGCTGTCCCAATAGTACATCTCGCTGAACCGGCCGCCGGGCACGACATAGGTGTAGGGCAGCGGCAGCAGCGACGAATGGGCCACCAGCGTGTCGGGCGGGCGGCTGAGGACCTCCCACATGCCGGTGATGTAATCGCGCACGCCCTCGTTCGGCCGGCGGCGGTAGGACACGGTCCGGCGCGGCGCGACCGAGAAATGCTGGGCCACGAAATCCTTCAGCACGAATCCGGGGCGGGCCTTCTGCGCCGCGTAATCGGCCAGCAGCGCGTCCGGGGCCTCGTCGGGGATGGCGTCGGCGACGGTCTTGGCGTCGTCGAAGACATGGGCCGCGCCGATGGCGGCGAACAAACCGTCCAGCGCGATGGAGGGCGGGCGCAGATCCTGCTGGTCGGCCGAGGGCACCGCCACCGCCGGGCCGGCCGGAAGCCGTGCCAGATAGACCGCGGGCGGCGGAAGGGCCGCGCCGAAGGGCGCGACGGCGGCGACCGGGGGCGGAAAAGGGGCCGGCAGAAGCATGGCCTGCGCGGCGCTGTCCGGGGGGGCGCCCTGCATGACATCCTGGGCCACCGCCGCCGGCGCCATGACGGCCGGCAGGACGGCCAGAAGGCCGGCCAGAGAAGGTGCGATGCGGACGCGGGACCATGCGGAGGCGGGGGGACGGGTCTGATCGGGCACTGTCACTGGGCGCGGTTTCCTCGGTCGGTCAGGGACTTGGCGGGGTCAGGATGCCTTGCGGCGGCGGGATCGGAAAGAAAAACGGCCCGGATGGAGGGAAGTTCACCCCTTCGGCACCTGCCGGTGCTGGCCAATCGGACGGTTTCGCCCCATGTCGGAATACGATTATGACTTGCGATAACCGACCCCGCCGTCCGGAGACCGCCCGATGCCCTCGACCGCTCCTATCCTGAATCCCCCCATCCTGAACCCACTGACCGCCACCGACCGTCTGTTCTTCGACCGGGCGGGGGCCACGCTGGGACGCACCGAGGCCGAAAACCTGGTCCGCCGCACGCTGGAGGGCATGGATGACGGCGAACTGTTCCTGGAATATCGCGAGAGCGAGATGATCTCGCTGGACGACGGGGTGATCCGGTCGGCCACCTTCGATACCTCGTCGGGGTTCGGCCTGCGCGCCATCCTGGGCGAGGAAACCGGCTTCGCCCATGCCGACGAATTGAGCGAATCGGCTCTGATGCGCGCGGCGGAGACGGTGACGCAGGTCCGCGCCGGGCGCTCCGGCGTCATGGCCGCCGGCCCGCAGGCCACCAACCGGCACCTGTATGGCGACGCCAACCCGCTGGGCGAGACCGATTTCGCGTCGCGCGCCGCCCTGCTGTCGGCGCTGGACGGCTATGCCCGGGGGCGGGATTCCCGGGTGGTGCAGGTTTCGGCCTCGCTGGCCGCGGAATGGCAGGCGGTGCAGATCATCCGTGCCGACGGCCAGCGCGTCGCCGATCTGCGGCCGCTGGTGCGGCTGAACGTGTCCGTGGTGGTGGAGAAGGACGGCCGGCGCGAAAGCGGCGGTCATGGGCTGGGCGGGCGCTATTCCTACACCCGCCTGCTGGATGAGGCCGTGTGGAAGGGCGCGGTGGACGAGGCCCTGCGCATGGCGCTGGTCAATCTGGACGCCGTCCCCGCCCCGGCGGGCGAGATGGAGATCGTCCTGGGGTCGGGCTGGCCCGGCATCCTGCTGCACGAGGCCGTGGGCCATGGGCTCGAAGGCGATTTCAACCGCAAGGGCACGTCGGCCTTCGCCGGCCTGATGGGCAAGCGCGTCGCCGCCCCGGGGGTGACGGTCGTCGATGACGGCACCCTGCCCGACCGGCGCGGCAGCCTGACCGTCGATGACGAAGGCACGCCGTCGGGCCGGACGGTAATGATCGAGGACGGCATCCTGACCGGCTACATCCAGGACCGGATGAACGCGCGCCTGATGGGCGTGCGCCCCACCGGCAATGGCCGGCGGCAATCCTACGCCCACGCGCCGATGCCACGCATGACCAATACCATCATGCTGGGCGGCGACTCCACGACCGACGAGATGATCCGCTCGACGAAGCGCGGCCTGTACGCCGTCAATTTCGGCGGCGGCCAGGTGGACATCACCTCGGGCAAGTTCGTCTTCGCGGCGTCGGAAGCCTATCTGATCGAAGACGGCAAGGTCACGGCCCCGGTACGCGGCGCCACCCTGATCGGCAACGGGGCCGACGCGATGACCCGGGTGACGATGATCGGCGGCGACATGGCCCTGGACCCGGGCATCGGCACCTGCGGCAAGGCCGGCCAGGGCGTGCCGGTGGGCGTGGGCCAGCCCACGCTGAAGATGACCGGGCTGACGGTGGGCGGAACGGGGAAGTAAAGGCCGGGCTTCGCCCGAACCCGGCAAGGGCCTCGGCCCTTGCATCCCATTCGTCTTATAGAGTCACGGGTTTCCAAAGGGCTACGCCCTTTGGTGGGTCAAGGGCAAAGCCCTTGCCTGCCCCGCTCCATCTCCTGTCGCATCCGCGCGATGACGGCAGGCAGGCCGTCGAAGATCGCCTGGCCGATCAGGAAATGGCCGATATTCAGTTCCACGATCTGCGGCAGGGCGGCGATCGGGCCGACATTGTCGTAGGTCAGGCCATGGCCGGCATGGACCTCCAGCCCGGCCGCGTCGGCCGCGATGGCGGCGGCGCGCAGGCGGTCCAGTTCGCCGGCGCGGCCTTCGGCGTAGGCGCCGGTGTGCAGTTCCACCACCGCCGCGCCGATGGCGGCCGAGGCCGCGATCTGCGCCGGGTCGGGGTCGATGAACATCGACACGCGGATGCCCGCCTCGCCCAGCGCGCGGACGCGCGGTTCCAGGGCCGCGACCTGGCCGGCGACGTCCAGCCCGCCCTCGGTCGTGACCTCGGCCCGGCGTTCGGGGACGATGCAGCACGCATGCGGCCGCAGGGACAGGGCGATGCCCACCATCTCGTCCGTTGCGGCCATTTCCATGTTCAGCGGGGCAGAGACGTCGGCGCGCAGGCGAGCGAGGTCGGCATCGCGGATATGGCGCCGGTCCTCGCGCAGATGGGCGGTGATGCCGTCCGCGCCGCATGCTGCGGCCAGGCGGGCGGCCTCCACCGGGTCGGGGTGCGCGCCGCCGCGCGCGTTGCGCACCGTCGCCACGTGGTCGATGTTGACGCCCAACCGCAGCATTTTGGGCCGTAGCACCTTGGGCGGAGTGGAATCGGTCATGCGGCCCCCCTGTTGCGCGCCATGTCATCCGCCAGGCGCAGGGCGGCCAGCAGGCTGGACGGGTCGGCGACACCCTGTCCCGCGATGTCGAACGCCGTCCCGTGGTCGGGCGAGGTCCGGACGATGGGCAGGCCCAGCGTCACGTTCACCCCGCCCGCCATGTCGATGGTCTTCAGCGGGATCAGCGCCTGGTCGTGATACATGCACAGCGCCACATCATAGCGCGCCCGGGCTGGCGGCGTGAACATGGTGTCGGGCGGCCAGGGGCCGGTGACGTCGAACCCGTCGGCCTGCAGCGCCGCGATGGCCGGGCCGATGATCGTCTGTTCCTCGTCCCCCATTACCCCGCCCTCGCCGGCATGCGGGTTCAGGCCGGCGACCGCCAGGCGGGGGGACGCGATCGCGAAGTCACGCCGCAAGGCCGCCGCCGCCGTGCGGCCGCAGCGGATGATTTCCGCCGTGGTCAGGCTGTCCAGCGCGCGGCGCAGCGACACATGCACCGTCACCGGCACCACCCGCAGTTCGGGGCATGCCAGCATCATGACCTCCTGCCCCGCAACACCGCAGAGTTCGGCCAGATATTCCGTATGACCGGGGTGAGGGAAACCCGCCTGCTTCAGCACCAGCTTGCTGATCGGGTTGGTGACCATGGCCGCGATCTGGCCGGCCTGCGCCAGGCGCACCGCGCGTTCGATGCTGCCGGTGATGGCCGGCGCGTTGGCGGAATCGGGTTGGCCCGGCCGGGCGGGCCGTACCAGATCGACGGGCAGGACCGGCAGGGCGTCGGGGAAAACCAAGGCAGCTTCGGCCATGTCGGCTACCGCACGCACCGGGGCGTGGGCGGACAGCAGGGCGACGTCGCCCGGCACGACGAAGACCGGGCCGTCGCCCGCGCGCAGGGCGCGCCACGCGGCGGCGGTGATCTCCGGCCCGATCCCGGCCGGATCGCCCATCGTCAGCGCCAGCATCGTCCGCCTGCCGTCTGTCATGTTGCCACTATCCTATGAGGTGGGGTCTTTTGCGGGCTCCGCCCGAATCCGCAAGGGGCCGCAGGCCCCTTGACCCCGATCTGTTTCAACGACTGGTTTCCAAAGGCGACTGCCTTTGGCGGGGTGCGGGGCAGAGCCCCGCTTACACGTCGGCCAGCGCCCCCAGCACCCGCACCCACGAGCGGATGCCGCGATGGAACGAGGTCAGGTCGTATTTCTCGTTGGGGGAGTGGATGCGGTCGTCCTCCAGCGCGAAGCCGATCAGCAGCGCGTCCATGCCCAGGGCCTGCTTCACCTCGGACACCACCGGGATCGAGCCGCCGCTGCCGATCGTGACCGCCGGATGGCCCCACTCCGCGCCCAGCGCGGTCAGCGCCGCCCGCAGCGCCGGGCCGTCCGACGGCACGACGCTGGCAAACGACCCGCCATGGGCGGCGAATTCGACGGTGCAATCGGCCGGTAGCATCGCGCGCACATGGTCGCGGAAGGCCGCGCGGACGCGGGCCGGGTCCTGCCCCGCGACCAGCCGGAACGACACCTTGGCCGAGGCCTGGGCCGGCAGCACCGTCTTGAACCCGTCGCCGGTATAACCGCCGGTCATGCCGTTGATTTCAAAGGTCGGGCGGCACCAGGTCTGTTCGATCGCGGAATAGCCGCGTTCGCCCGCCGGCACCGACAGGCCCACGGGGCCAAGGAAGTCGGCGTCGGACGGCGCGATGGCCTGCCATTGGGCGCGGACCTCGGCCGAGGGGTCCTGCACCCCGTCGTAGAAGCCTGGCAGGACGACACGCCCGCTGCCGGCCTCGCGGACCGAGGCCAGGATGCCGCACAGCAGTTCGATCGGGTTTCGCGCGGCGTTGCCGTAGATACCCGAATGCAGATCGCGGTTGGCGCAATGGATGGTCACGTCCTCGCCCACCATGCCGCGCAGGGCGGTGGTGATGGCCGGCACCCCGCCGTCCAGCATCGAGGTGTCGCAGATCAGCGCCACGTCGGCGCGCAGTTCGTCGCGATTGGCTTCGAGGAACGGCAGCAGGTTGGCGCCGCCGCTTTCCTCCTCGCCTTCGATGACGACCGAGACGCGCAGCGGCAAGGTGCCGTGTTCGGCCCTCAGGGCGCGCAGGGCCTCGACAAAGGTCATGACCTGCCCCTTGTCGTCGGACGCGCCGCGCGCGACGATCCGCGCCGTGCCGTCGGCATTGCGGACCAGTTTCGGGTCGAACGGCGCGGAATCCCACAAGTCCAGCGGATCGACCGGCTGCACGTCGTAATGGCCGTAGAACAGCACATGCGGCCCCTCGGCCGTGCCATGGTCATGGGCGACGACCATCGGGTGGCCGGGCGTATCGCGCACCGAGGCGTCGAGGCCGATCGCGGTCAGTTCCGCGCACAGCCATTCCGCCGCCCGGCGGCAGTCGCCGGCATGGGCCGGCTGGGCCGAAATGCTGGGAATCCGCAGGAAATCGAACAGCCGGTCCAGGCTGGATTCCAGCGTACGGTCCACCCGGCCCAGCACGGCGTTCAGGTCGCGTCCGCTCGTCATACCCATAATCCCATCCTCGATCCGGCGTCGCGGCGCGTCGGCGCGGCACGACAATCGAGGGGAATGTGCGAACACGGCGCGGGAAATGCAATCCGTGGCCGTCAGTGGGCCGTCAGGTGGGCCGGCGGGCGCGATACAGGGCGGGGAAATCCACCGGGTGCATCAGCACCGGCGCGAACCCGGCCTCGCGCGTCAGGTCGGCCAGCACGTTGCGCGCCGCCGGGAAGATCATGGCCGGCACGTCGATCAGCAGCAGGGGTTCCAGCGCGGCGGGGGGCGCGTCGTGCAGGGACACCAGGGCGGCATAGGCGATATCGGCCTCGAACACCGCACGCGCCGGCCCCTGGCCGGCGGGGGCGTTTCCCCGGCAGCGCAGGATCAGCGCGACCTCGAACAGGCTGGACGCTCCCTCGACCTGCCGCGCATCGACATCCAGGTCCAGATGCAGGGCGGGCATCCCCTTGGGGGCGGCATGCACTCCCGGCGCGGCGGGAACCGCAAAGGCGACCGATTTGACGTACTGGCTGACGATCAGCGCGCGGGGCGTCGGCGGGGGGGACGAGGTCCCGCCGGGAAGGGTGTCGACGGCATGTCCTTCGGTCATGGGGTGCTGCATGCTCCTGCGCGTGAAGCGCGAGCCTGCCCGACGATCGTGAACCGAAGGTTTATGCGTTGCCCGAACCCGCCGGGGCCTGAGGCCCGGACCCCCGATTACGGAATCCACCCCCGGGCACGCACCAGCGCGACGGCGGCCAGGGTGACCATGCAGGTGATTTCGCCGTCGCGGATCATGCGCTCCAGCTCGGCCAGGGGGACGGTGTGGCTGGTCATGTCCCCTTCCGTGGCCTCGCGCCGGGGCGGACCCTGCGTCAGGCCGGTCGCCAGGTAGACATGGCCCCGCTGGGTGGAATAGCCCGCCCCCTGGTACAGCGTGCCGGCATGGCGCAGGGCAAAGGCGCGCAGGCCGGTTTCCTCTTCCAGTTCGCCGTGGGCCACGATTTCGGGGTCGGTGTCGGGGCGGTGTTCCCACATGCCCATCGGCAGTTCCCACAGCCGCGCGCGCACCGGATAGCGATATTGCCGGACCAGGGTCACGGTAGGCCCCTCCGGCCCGTTTCCCAACGGCAGGACGACGACGAATTCGCCGCGTTCGACCACGCCGTACAGACCCTCGCCGCCATCGGGACGACGGATGATGTCCTCGCGCAGGCGGGTCCACGGGTTTTCATAAACGATGCGCGACGACAGCGTGACGAACCCACCCGTATCCGGCCTTCCCATGTCGTCGCTCATACGTCCTCCTCTGCCCCGGGACCGATCCCGGACCGTCAGACGATCATGCCGCACCCCGGGGTGGCGGCGTCAACGCCGCGTCCCGTTCTCGCGCGGTCGTGACGGGCTGGAGGTGGACATGGGCGACGATTCCGCGGGACAGGGTGCCGGGTAGGGCGTCCCGCCACCTTGGCGGCAACCCGGCGGGGGTCGTATGGTGTCCGCAAAAGAGACAGGAGCCTCCCCTTCGCCATGACATCGCTGCGGACGTCTTCGGGTAATCCCACGCTGCGTATCCTGGCGGTCGTGCTGTTCAACCTGATCTGCTACGTCGATATCGGCCTGCCGATGGCGGTCATTCCCGTGTTCGTCCATCAGACGCTGGGCTACAATACCGTCGTCGCCGGCCTGGCCGTGTCGCTGCAATATCTGGCGACGTTCGCCTCGCGCGCGACGGCGGGCCGGTTCGTCGACGGCCGGGGGGCCAAGCCCGCGGTCGTGATCGGCCTTGCCACCTGCACGGCGGCGGGCGTGGCGCTGATGCTGTCGGGGGCGTTTCCTCACCGCCCGGGCCTGTCGGTCCTGCTGCTGATCACCAGCCGCATCCTGATGGGTGTGGGCGAAAGCTGGACGGCGACGGGCGCCATCCTGTGGAACATCGGCCGCGTGGGGGCCGAACGCACGGCGCAGGTCATCTCGTGGAACGGCATCACCTCATATGGCGGAATCGCCCTGGGCGCCCCGGTGGGCGAGATGCTGTCCCACCTGCCCGCCCCGTTCGGCGGCCTGCTGGGGGTGGGCCTGCTGTCGGCGGTGCTGGCCTTCGGCGGCCTGCTGGCAGCCTCGCGCTACGCCCCGGTGCCGCCGATGCCCAAGGGTGAGGTGCTGCCGTTCAGCCAGGTCTTCTGGCGGGTGTTCCCGCACGGCGTCGTGCTGGCGTGCGGGTCGGTCGGCTTCGGTGCGATTTCGGCGTGCCTGTCGCTGTATTTCTCGGCCCGGCACTGGCAGGGGGCGGCGCTGGCCCTGACGGTGTTCGGCGTGGTGTTCGTGCTGGTGCGGCTGCTGTTTTCGCGCCAGATCGGGCGGCAGGGCGGGCTGAAGGTGGCAGTCGTGTCGCTGCTGGTCGAATCGGCGGGCCTGCTGATCCTGTGGCGCAGCACCGGCGTGCTGTCGGCCGACCTGGGGGCGGCGCTGACGGGGGCGGGATTTTCGCTGGTGTTTCCGGCGCTGGGGGTCGAGGCCGTGTCCCGCGTCGGGCCGCAGAACCGGGGGGCCGCGCTGGGGGCGTTCAGCGTGTTCCTGGATATCGGCATCGGCCTGTCGGGACCCATGCTGGGCCTGATGATCCAGAGCCTGGGCTACGGCCCGATGTTTCTGGCGTCGGCCCTGTTTACCGGGGCGGGGGTCGGTGCCACTGTGCTGCTGCGAGGGCGGACCCGCCCCGGCGTCGCCTGAGAGGCTGGTTACGTTCGCCCTGTGGCGAGCCGGCCCCCGGGGATGTCACGCGGACGCGGCCAGGCCGCCTGTCCACCCGCGCCAGCCGTCCGAATTGTAAACAGGAGGATGAGGATTCATGTCCGTTGCCGCCGTTGCCGTATTCTGTGGATCCCGTTTCGGAACCCGTCCCGCCTTCCTGGCCGCGGCGCGCGAAATGGGGGCCGGCCTGGGCGAGGCCGGGATGCGCCTGGTCTATGGCGGGGGCGATGTCGGGCTGATGGGCGCGGTGGCGGACGCCACGCTGCTGGCCGGCGGCCAGGTTTCGGGCGTGATCCCGACCTTCCTGCAATCGCGCGAAGTGATGCATGCGGGGGTGGACGACCTGACGGTCACCGATTCGATGCACAGCCGCAAGCAATTGATGTTCGCGCGGGCCGACGCCTTCGTCGTGCTGCCCGGCGGCCTGGGCACCTTCGACGAGACGATGGAAATCGTGACCTGGCGGCAGTTGAAGCTGCATGACAAGCCGATCTTCATCGTCAACGTCGCGGGCTGGGCCGATGCGATGCTGGCGATGCTGAACGCCGCCGTTCACGACGGTTTCGCCGAGACGTCGGCGCTGGACCTGTTCGAGGTCGTGCCCGATGTCGCCACGGTGATGGCGCGCCTGACCGCGACGGCCCACCTGCCGACGACCGAGGATGTCAGCCGCCTGTGACGCGGGATGCCGGCCCCTGACGGTGCCCGCGACCTGACGGCCGGCGAAAAGATGGCGAGGGGGCACTTGCGGAGACCCGGGATGGGTTGTATAGCCCCCGTCAAGTTCGGAGTGTAGCTCAGCCTGGTAGAGCACTGTGTTCGGGACGCAGGGGCCGGAGGTTCGAATCCTCTCACTCCGACCAGCTTTTTCAAGACGTTATACACAAAAGCCGCACTGGTTCAGTTATACGACTGAACACAGGAGCGGCTTTCTGTCTGTTTATCCCGCCAGATAATCCCGGTTCGCCCCCACCAGCGCGTCCCAATCCTCGCCGTCCGGTGCCAGGCCGCCGGCCGGCATCAACTGCCGCCAGGCCAGGCCGTGCACCTCCATCAGCCGCGACCGCAGCCAGCGCCAGGTGCAGCGCTGCGTCGTGCCCCAGGTCAGCAGCGTGACCAGCGCATCCTCCGCCACGCCGTCATAGGCCCAGGCCAGCAGGCAATGCCCGCCCCACGATCCTGGCGTCTGGTCGCCCGGCGTGGCCGTGTCCCACACACCACCCTCGGCTTGGTCGGCCAGCGCGAGATGCACGCCCAGATAGGCCGCGCCCAGCCCGGCCATAATGTTGCGCAGCCCGTTCAGGTCCGCCGGATCGGCGCTGCCCCACAGGGGGAACAGCGTCTGGCCGGCCAGCGCGTATCCGTCGCGCGCAGCATGGGTCAGCACGTCCACCTCGACGCCGCCCTGGTCGGTCGCCGGATCGGCAGGCATGTAGCCAGTCGACCGCTCGTAGAACAGCACAGCGTCAGCGTCCCGCACGGCCACCTGATAGCCGGCCAGCGCGGCCGTCGCGCGGATGTGGTTGCCCAGGCCGGCCGAGGTACAGTCCCCCAGCACGTCATTGCCCAGCATCAGCGGCGCCGGGTCGATATGGTCGCGGATCAGGCGCGGGGGCGCGCGGCGCGCCATCATGCGCAGGCTGGTCATGGTGGGTTGGCCGGGGCGTGTTTCGGCCGGCCGGCAGCCGAGCTTGCGGCCCATCACTCCAGCCCCGCGTCGCGAAGCTGCTGCGACCGCCGGACGCGGAGGATCTTGAGCGAGATCAGCGCCAGGACCTGCCCGCCGAGCGCGCCGAGCAGCCCAATGGCGACATCATGAATCATGGAGAAGGCTCCGATTTGCTGGGGTCGGGCTGAACGCACCCGCGCACAAGACCGGCGCAGGCCCCGTTGCGGCCCAGCAGCGTGGCGCTGGGCCCGGAATAGACGACAGAGGAGATGCGCCCGTCGCGGATCGTCGCGGTCGCCCGGCAGGTGCCATGGCCGCCTAGGCTCAATTCGAGCGACAGCGGACCCTTGATGTCGAACGGCCCCTGAACCTGCTGGTCCTGCCGCCAGGTCAGGGTTTCGATGTCGCCGCGCTGCTCCGCCCGGTCCGGCACCCCCATGCAGGAGAGGGCGGCCGGGCGCGGCTGGCCGACAAGGGCGCTCCGGGCGCGCTCCGGTAGCGTCGTGCAGCCGGAGAGAGCCAGTAGCGCGGCCAACGCGGCGCGCGTCACCGGCTGACGCCGAGAACCCGCAGCGCCTGCGCCTCGGTCATCTCTGGCGCGGCGACGGCGCGGGCGGCCGACACGCCAACCAGGCCCTCGAACAGACTGATGACGGTCCGCAGCGCACTCACTGCCGTGTTGGCGTCGGCGGCGATCGACGCCGGCAATGCCGGCCCCATGCCCTTCAGGGCTACGCCGATCGCCGTGCCGACAGCGGCCAGCGCATGCAGCACGCTGTCCACACGGGTTTTCCAGGTCGCATCATTGTAGTCGATCGTAAGCGCCGAGCCTGCCGCCGATGACAGTGCCGTCAGTGCGCCGGAGAGGGCGGTTTCGGCCGCCGCGATCAGCGGGACATACGGCGCAGCCGCCGGGACGGTGGACAGGAATCCCGTCACGGTCGCGGCCGCGTTCAGCCCGGCTTGGCCATAGGCGTCGATCTTGGCGACGTTCAGCGTGATGGTGGTCACATTGCCGTTCGTGGAGACGGCGCAGGCAGCCAGGGCAGAAGCGCCGGCGAGCGCGATCGCGCCGCGCAGCAGGGAACGGCGGGAAAGATGGGCCATCTTAATTTTTCCTGTTGATTTTTGGGGTCAGATCAATGGTCTGGAGTCAGACCGTCGGCGCAGACTCGGCCGGCACCGCGGGAACGGGCGGTGCGATCGCGGCCTTGAGGTCGGACAGGCCCGAGAAGACCTTGGCCAGCGCCGCATCGACGCCGTCGATGTCCAGCGCCGGGTCCAGCCGCGGGACCAGAGTCGATGCCAGCAGCGACGCGGCCGTGCCGGCGATGGCGATGTCGGCCTTGACGGCGGCGCTTTCGCTCTTTCCGGCGGCGTCGGAGATCAGGGCTTCGAGGGCGGTGACGGATTTCAGATCGGCCATAGGGGCCTCCATACGAAAAGACCGCCTCGCGGGCGGTCGGGGGGGTAGGATTGGGGTGCCCCGCAGTCAGGCGGGCGGGGCGGTGTCGCTCTCGGCCGGCGAGTTGGCATCGCGCAGCCGGTTGGCTGCCCAGCCGACATTGAGGGCGACGACATTGATCGCGCGGTAGATCGGTCCCCAGCGCGATCCGGGTGCGGGCGCAGGTACGCCCGCCGAGATCGCCGCGCAGGTGACGACGAGCCATGCGGCGTAGAGGCTGTATTGCGCCGGCAGGCACAGCAGCAGCGCGCTGAGCGCACCGGCGATGCCGGACACGCGGGTTGCGGTGTTCATTGCTCGTTCCCTTGCAGGCCACAGCGATAGAAGACGTGACGCCCGATAGTGCAGCGGGGCCTCCGGCCATCTGCCCAGATCGGAAGCGGCTCTATGCCGTCGGCGAAATAGTGATCGGAGCCACATGTGAGGTCCTCCAGATCGCCGGCGGACAGACATTCGGCCAAAGCCAGCGCCTGGCGGAACTGCGGGTCGGAATCCGTCACGGCCAGCAGCTTCGTCCGGTTCGGATCGGTCCGCAGCCAGCATGAAAACTGCCAGGGCTTGAGGCAGCAGGATCCGATCGAAGCGCCCCACCAGCCGGGTTGCGCCGCGCGATTGCCGATCACATTCAGAACGGCCTGCATCCCACGCGCACCTTCGCCCCGTGCCTCACCCCAGGCAGTACGGGCTGCGATGTCGATGTCGCTCACGGCGAGTTGCCTCCTGTGAGCGACACCACGACGTGTACGACGCCCGATCCGAGGATCGACGTCACCAGCGTGATCAGGCCTGTGACGACTGCCCGGGCGCCGAATAGCCGCGCGAGCTTGTCATTCACGTCGCCGATCTGACGCGACACGGCATCCAGCCGCGACGTCACGAACGTGGTCAGTTCGGTGATCTTGCGGTCGACCATGGACTTGAGGTCCTCATGCTTTCCGTCCAGCGCAGACAGGCTGGTTTCCAGCACCAGCACTCGGTCTTCGAGCAGGCGGACGCGCTCCGCATCTCCCTTCGGAGCCAGGTCTTGAGGCATTCGATTTTCCAATAAAAAAGCCGCCCTACTGGGCGGCTGCGATCGTCTCGATCGGGAGGACGCTGACATGACGCCAGCGGCCGTCAATTTGTCGGTGTCGTTCCCGTGGCCTGATCCAACCAGTGACCGGCACTGTCCGCATAGATCCAGCGGCCGGTGCCGGCGCCTGCCGCCTGTCCGGGCGCCCGGCAATCGTGGCACCAGAGCATCGAGCTTTCCGGCACGCCAATAAGGGCGGATATCACGGCCCACGTCAGGGATGTGTTCCCCGCGATGCTCGCTGTGTTGCCAATAACGATCTGACCGCCATTCACGGCAATGCCGTTGGACGCGGTATAGCCAGCGGCGGTCGAGTATCCGTTGGTGTCGATGGCGGACGTGGTAGTGCCGGCCGCGTTATGCGTCGCCAGAGACGTTGCCCAAAGATTGGCCTGCTTGTCCAAAGAGTAGATATACGCCGCATTCTCATTGAGTCCGAGCTGAAAATACCCCGGGTCGGTAGCAGAGGCACGGAACATTGCCAGATCATTGGTTGACCCGCGGATCACGATGCCTGATCCGTACGGCGCGCTGCCGCCTGAATAGGTGCCGTGGTTGATCTCGATAGCCGCCGAATTCGGGTTCGGGTAGTTCCCTCCGCCCGTGATGTAGAGCGTGCGGCTGAAGCCGCCGTCGGCAACCTGCCCGTTCCAGTTCTGGTTCAACTCCAGGATATTTCCGGAATTGGTGTCGACGTTTTGCACCATGTTGACGATTTCGGAACCATAGGCGGTTCCAGTCGCGCCACCGGTCCCCGTATCCCCACCGAAATACAGGCACGCAATTCCTCGAATCGTCGTGTTTGCGTCGGACGCGTTTGGCCGCTGCGGCAGGCACTCAACCGAATGCCCGACATAGGTTACGCCGGCGCCGCGCGATGGTACGGCCGCCGGGTCCAGCACCTCGCGAATGTTCGTCACTACGTTCCACGGGTTCGTGATTTCGCTGTTGAACGTGCCGTGCCCGTTCTCCGGCGTGCCTCCCATTGTCCCCGCAACGACGTTCCCATTGAGGTAGTAGATGCCCGGCAATTCGTTTTTCAGGCTGCCCACGCCGGGATACAGGTAATCGTTGGATGCCCCGGACAGGGCGTTCGCGGTATATCCTGATGCGCTGTACGGGAAATTGAGGACACGGAATCCCGTTGTCGCCGGGGCAGTCTCATAGGCGGATAGAAAACCATTTCCGCTGTCGGCCGTTCCTGCAACCGCCCCGAAATCCAGCACATTCGGCAGGTCCACGAAATGCTGGGCGATCGTGCGCGCGGCTGCGTCATTCGCAAATCCGGGGATCGACTGCGCGCCGTCCAGCCTGCCCCCCGATACCACAGGCGTCGACAGCAGCTGGTTTGTGGACGATCCGTCCATATTGGCGACGGTGCTCGACTGCAATGTGCCCTCGGCGGCCGAGGCCCGCGCGACCTCTGCCACCAGACCCGAATAGTCCGCTTTTCCGGACTGGATGGTCGATAGAATGGCAGCTGACAGAAGCTGACCAGGCAACAACGGCACGATCTGGGACTGGGCGCGCACGAGAGACGGGACAAGGCAGAGCACCGCTGCCAGGACACCGCATTGGATTCGGTTCATCGAGTGCCTCAATCGGTATAAGCCGCCGGTGCGGCCGGCAGCGGGGCGCTGGTGGTGTCGGTGCCGGCGACGATCACCTGGAGCGCAGTGACGTAGGCGCGCATGGCCGGCCCGAATGTCTGACCCATGACGGCGGCAAGGGCGGCCTGCTGGTTGACGATGGACATCGCTGCTTGTGCCTGCTGGGCCAGGGTCACCGTGACCGTCTGCACATATGTCGCGGTGGACGCAACGGTCGACAGGTCGACGACATTGCCGTTCCCGTCGATGGCTTCTGGGGCGCCCGACGCATTGGCCTGAATCCGCGCGCCTTTGGCCTGCGCCTCGAAAAGCGAGGCGTATGTGTCATCGTCGACGAATGTGTAGCCAGAGGACACCGCGTCTGCGGTCGTGGCCGGACGGAATCCGCCCGAGGATGAGTATTGCCAAGACATGTTATGCGATCCCCACTACCCATGCATTGCCCGTCATGGTGGCGGCATTCTGATTGCAGGCGAGGCGAAAATCTCCGCCGGATTCGCTGGGAGCGCCCATAACCCAGCAACGCTCACCCATCCCGATGCCGCCAATATCGAACACAGTCGTTCCGGGCACGCCCAGAAAGGTCGAAAACGCTCGCGGCCACGTCACGGAAATATTGTTGGTCTCGTATGATCCGTTGGCGCTCCCACCCGGGCCCGTGGTGGCCTGGAATGTGACCCATTGGAACAGCAAAGAAATGCCGCTGCCGACCGGGGCTTCGATGCAGCCGTTTCCAGATGCAATCCCGGAGGCTGCAATGGCCACCAAGTCCGCGTAGTATGCGAGGGTCCCTTTGTCGGTAGCGTCGACCTGAAGGCGCGCACGACCTGAACCGGCAGAATCGAAGCCCAAAAAGACCTTGTTCGTGCCTTGGTTTGCGCCGCCTCCCTGCTGGACTGGAGTGAAGCCCAGAATGTCCTGCTTGCTCGTTTGCAGGTTGCTCTCGATTGTCGTGGCGCGCAGGGTTTCGTTCGCAACGAACTTCTGGATTGCCGCCGACAGCTGCCCCCAATTGGTGCGGTCGAGAGCCATGCCGGCGTCAAGGATCGCCTGCACGATCTCCGCCATCATCATATTGTAATGGCAGGCCAGATCGCCCGTTGCCGGGATATTCAGCGCGGGGTCCCCGTCGGTGGCCCAGCCGGGCGTACCCGTTGCGGGCATCGTATCTCGACTGGCTTGCGGCACCGTATTGGGCGCGATCAACAGTTCCATTGGACCCTCAAGTCAGCGTGTTGAAATCGAGTTCGAAATTGCCGAGAACGGCAGGATTGCCCTGGCCGCCGTAGTCCCACATGAGGATGGTCCGCGCGGGCGCGCGGGTACGGATCTCGCACTGCAGGACGGTATTTCCCCAGGTCGCATAGGGTTCGCCGAAGACGTCGCCGAACTGGCGCTGCCGGATCGTGAATTGCGGGGCGCTGATTTTCCAGGCGAAGGCCCAGTCGTCCCCGCCGAACGTGCCGCCAAAGGTCTTTCCAAAACGCGATGGCGCGAATTGCGTAATGGTGATGTCATAACCAAGCGATTTCGCCAGGGCGGTGTAATAGGCGACCGATGATCCACCAGTATCGGTCAGGCGCGCGACGACCTGTGCCTGACGCTGTTCGATGGTTGGACTGTCGCCCGCGCAGGGATCGGGCAGACCCAGGGTTGATTCCCATTCCGGCAGCAGTTCCACCGCCGTCGCCGGGAAGGCGTCGACCAGAAGGTTGCCGGCCCGCGCCCCATTCCGCTGAAACGTGGGTGCCCACACAGATGCGAGCCTGAAGGCCATGCTGCCCGGCTCGCGGGACCAGATCGGGCCACTGGGCAACAGGCGCAGGATCGCGGACCGGAAATCCGCCATCGAAAAGACAGGTGCAGCCATGGCTCACGACGCGAAGGTGATGGTGCCCAGCGTGGGCATGCAGCCGTTCGTTGCTCCAACGACCGGGGCCGAAGGCGACGCGACACTGAAGGTGGGCAGTCCGAGCGCAGAAATAGCCTCGTCCCACATGTTCGGGTGGATCGTGCCGTTCGCATAAGGCGCGCCAGGCGGCTGCCACGTGCCCTTCGGCGAGGAGAGGCGCGTGAACATGTCCTGCAGCGCCTCCGTAATGGCTTCCTGGTTGGCTTCCGTGTTCGCGGTGCCCAGGTCGGCGATCACGAACGGCGTCGGCTGGGCGATTGGCGAGCAAACGATAACCAGGTCCGTGACCGACTGGTCGACGCTGACCGCATCCGCCACGGTCAGCTGATCGCCGGTTGCCGTCGCATAACGCGGCTCGGCGGTCGATGCCCCATTCGTTCCCTGCGGGAATCCGCCGTGGGCAGCCTGGGCTTTGTCCAGCATGATATAGAGCACCACAGTTCCCGCGCCGGCGCCGTTCGGCGCGCACCAGGCGCGGGTGATTCCCGCGACGTCCGTCGCCCATCCGACATAGTCCACCGGCTTCCCGTTGGTGCCGCCTGCCTGATAGGCCGCAATGGTCCGCCCTCTGAAGGAGGTCTGGTCCTCGATGTCGGCGCCCCCGGTCCACGATGCCGTCACGGTGCCCGAAGTCTGGATGCCCGGGACGGGGCTGCTGAGGGTCGCAATCGTGCCGGCCGGCACGTTTCCGGCCGCGCCGGCCGCCGCCATCGTGGCGTTCGCGACTGTCACGCCGTTGGTGGTGACGCTGTCGGCCGTCGTGGTGGCGACGTAGCCGCCGGTGAGGGTGATCTGCGTGCCCGCCGGGATGATCGAGGTACCGGTTGCCGCGAATGACACAGGACCCGATGCGGCCGTCGCCGCCTTCAGGAAGACGTTCTTGAGGGCCGCCCAGCCCGCCAGGAATTCATCCTGCGCGGTCCAGGGCACCGATTGCAGCGACACCCAGTCGATATAGCCGTAATGCAGCCACGCCAGCCCGCATAGGACCATGGACAGCACATACAGGACCGAGAAGCGCAGCAGGGAGACCACGCCCGGAATGCCGCCGCTGACGACATCCTGCACCGCCTGCTGGCGCAGCTGGGTCAAGGTAGGACGTGCATAGGGCATTTACGAGAGTTCCTGCCAGGACCAGGCGAAACGGAATGTGGTCGGTGTCGATGCCATGGCCTCGGTCACTGCCACGCTGAACTCGACACCCTGTCGGTTGGTGGGGTTCCACCACGCATCGACGACCACGGACGATGCGACGCCATCATCGACCATCCATTGCAGGGCCTCAGCCAGGATGACCTTGACCTCCGCCGGGATCGCCGTCGCGCCCGCCTTCACGGCCCGCGCCAGTTCCCACAGGCGCGAGCCGATCGGCACATCGGCGAAGGCGTCCCCCCACCAGCCGCGCCGGTCGTCCTGGGCGCTGCCCGTGGGGCCGGCCGGCCCCGTGATGCCGGCCGCGACGTCGGTGGTATCGGGCTGGGCCGGCGCGATGCGGTCGGTGAAGATCGAGATCATCACCGCCGATGTCAGGGCGTCGCCCAGCGCCAGGTCGCCGCCCATGATCGACCAGTCTCCGGTTCCCGTGTCCGGGTCCCATGATATTGCGATATCCATGCTCTATCCGTCAGGTGGTGACGGGCGCGCCGGTCTGGTCGTTGCCCTGTTGCACGCCGCCATGTTCGTGGGTCGTCAGATGCACGCCGTCGGCGATGAAATCGGCCGCCGTGACAGTGCCGGAGAAGGTCCAGTTGCCGCTGATCGTGCCCTTGCCGCTGACCGGATCGATCTGGATCGATCCATCCGACTTCATCCAGACTCGCGATCCGGTCCGGGGATGGTAAAGGCTCACGTCACCAGGTTGAAGGGCGGCCGGGCGGTTGCGCTGATCCCCACTGGCGACGGCAACGCCGCGCGTACGGTCGCCGCCTTGGAAGATCACAACGATGTCTGCCCCTTCCACCGGGCGGCTTGCCAACCCGTATTGCTGCAGCAGCGGGACGTCCGACCGGATTTCGCCTCCCGGCAGCACCACCTGGAGGCGTGAAACGGTCAAGCTTTCGTCGGTATCTGCGATCTGGCGCGCAATGCCCAGCGCCATCAGGATGCGCTGGCCCAGGCGCCGCAGCGGCGCCGTCACATGCCCCCCGGCAGCGGCGCGGTATCGGTGCTGGTGATGGCACGCATGCCTTCATTCTGCTGCACCGGCAGAAGGATGGGTTCCGGCGTCATGGCCTCGGGCGGCATCAGGGTCACATCGCAATGCGTACCCCCTTCATCGCGCCGGAAGACCAATTCCACGATCAGCCGTTCGATCCCGTCGCGCTTCAAGGCCTTCAGACTGACCTGTGCAACCGTGTTGGGCGCCCACAGATTGCCCTGTCCGTCGCGCCAGCTGTCGCAGGTCAGTTCGATCACTTGCGACCGCCCGTAGCGGCGGTTGGATTCCCACTGCACGCGGCGTTTGGCGTAGTCGTAATTGGCATCGTCGCCGGCCTCGATCGGCAGCAGCATCTTGCGCCAGGGCCGGGTGTTGGTGACGCCCTGGTCGTAGGCAATGGCATTGACCGGCTTGGTCTTGGCCGTGAATTCGCTGACATAGTCGCTGCTGGTCGGCGACTGGGTCAGCACCAGCGGCGTCTGGATGATTGCTTGGATCGACGCGAAACGCCCCGCCTGGCTGGCGCGCACGCGCGCTGCCTCGACATTCCGGCCCTGGGCGAATGCGGACGGGACAATTGTGGTGCCGACCGGGGCAAGGGTGATATTGCCGTCCGGGCGATCATAGAACAGGCAGTTGGCCAGGCGGCACACCCGCTCGATCGCCTCGTACGCCGTTTCCGACAGAATGATCGAAAAGATCTGGATATCGACATTGCCGGCACCATTCACCGGATAGACTGAGATGCCGGCGGTCGCCGCCAGCTTCTGGATGATCGCCAGCGCATTCATGCTGTTGAGCTGATAGGTCGCAATCTCGGCCGCCGATTCCACCAGGTCGATCGATTTCGAGGCCACGGCGACATGGACGGTGTGGCTGTCCGGCGTTATCTCGCGGTCCACCGTGATCACGTATCCGGTGATGACCGGGTCGTTGCCGATCAGGATCTGGCATACGTCGCCTTCGTTGATCGTCACCGCGGTCTGGCTGTCCGGCTGCCATTCGGTGGCGATCAGGTCGGCCGACCAGGGCATGATTTCCACGCCGCAGCGGATCTGCACCTCGGTCCAGCCGGTGATCTTGACGCCGCCCACGACGATCGAAACCGCGTCCGACGGCTGGTTGCCGTAGCCCAGCACGTCGCCGATCGATGACAGCAATCCTGACATTTTGGTGACCTTCCACAGTTCCCAAATTGGGAATATTTCTCTTGTTCCCAAAAATGGAACATGCTAGAAAATCGACATGAACGTGATCGCGCTGAAAACCCTCAGGGACTTCTGGGTCGCCGAACCCAAGGCGGAGACACCGCTGCGCGCGTGGTATGCCCTGGCGGCGAAGGCGGAATGGGCCGGCCCCGCCGATATCCGCGCGATGTTCAACAGCGCGGATTTCGTCGGCGACAACCGGGTGATTTTCAATATCGGCGGCAACAAGTACCGGCTGATTGTTCATGTGGCCTATCGCCACAAGCGCGTGCTGATCAAGTTTGTCGGCACACACAAGGATTATGACGACATCGACCCGGAGACCGTGTGATGATGATGGACATTCGACCGATCCGCACAGACGCGGACCATGAATGGGCGCTCAAGGAAATCGAGCGTTATTTCGAAAACGAGCCCTCCCCCGGATCGCCGGACGGCGACCGGTTCGACGTGCTGGCCACGTTGATCGAGGCCTATGAGCGCGCGCATTTCCCCATCGAAGCGCCCGCCCCCATCGATGTGCTGCGGTTCTACATGGAGCAGAACGGCCTGGCGCAGGCCGACCTGGCCCAGGTGCTGGGTTCGCGCCCCCGCGCCAGCGAGGTGCTGGCCGGCCGGCGGGACCTGAGCCTGACGATGATCGCGGCAATCCGGGCGGCATGGGGCATTCCTGCCGACCTGCTGGTTCCGCAACGGATCGCCGCGTAAGCCCTCGTCAACTGGACAGCGCCTCGAAACTGGTCGGCATGAAGGCCGGATGAATCGGGTTGGCCCGCTGGATCAGATCCGGGGCGCGCGTGGCGTTGGCATAGACCTGCTGGGCCAGCACCAGGGCGGGCAGCGGGGCATTGCGCTCCACCGTGATGATGTCGGGCAATTGACTGGCCCGCTGCGCCAGATCCTGCAGCACATCGGCCCGCAACGCGCGCAGGGCCTGCCATGTGGCGTCATAGCCCGCGTCAGCCGCGATCGTGGCCTCGTTGTCCAGCAGGATGCCGACCTGCTGGCGCAGGGCCTCGGCCTGATTGGACGACGTGGGCTGCCAGTCGGAACAGGCGGTCGCGATCGACAGCAACGCGCCCTGGCGGCACAGGGCCGCCGTGGCCGTCCGCACCGTCGCGATCGCGCCCCCGATCGGCGCCGACGACGCCAGCACGGCGGGATCGTAGGACGTCAGCTGCATCAGCAGCGCGATCTGGGTGCCCGGGTCCGGGATCGCGGTGCGCAAGGCCTCCGGCACCGCAAGAACGGCAGCGGCCAGCGTGCCGGTGCTGGCCTGGTCCGCGATCGCCGCCGCCGTGGCGGCCAGTGTCTGCTGGCTGATGCCCAAGGCCGCCAGGGCGCTGGACACCGTCGCCGACGGATCGACCATGCCGGCATTGAGGTTGGCATAGCGCCCATTATTGCCCGGCACCGTCGCGACCGACGCCGCAAAGGCGGCGGGCGACGACAGGGCCGACACCGCGCCGGCCGCCCAGTTGGTCGCTGTGTCCACGGCCGCCGCCACGACCGAGGCACCGACGGCCATAGGCGCCGCGGTGGCGTTGCCGTAATCGGACGACGATGCGGCGTTGAACGCCAGCGTCGCCACGCCGATCGCGGCATGCAACGCCGTCAGGACTAGGCCGCCGAGGTAGTTTTTCTGCTCCAGGAACTCGAATTCCAGGTCGATCACCCCGGAATAGCCATCCCGCTCCCGCCATTCGAAGCGCAGGCATGCGGCCTGGACTGCACCGATCGAGGGATGCAGCAACAGGCCTGGGCCCTTGGTCTCCACCGCGTTGACAAGCAGGTCGCGCTGTGTCGCCGCCAGTGCGCCCGTGACGAAGCCCCGGACGCGATAGAGCCGTCCCTTGCGCCCCAGATCCTCGGCCCAGGGCGTATCGCGGTAGGGATAGTCATGGACCGCGAATTTCCGCCCCGGCTGCCCGCCGCTGCCCACAACCGCGAAGGGTACGCCACGGAACGAGCATTGCAGATATTCGGCCGCCGTGCTGACCAGGGATGATAGGGCACCGGACACGTTACAAACCTCCCCCCGATAGCTCCGGCGTCATCGCCCGGCTCTGGCTGATGGATGACACCCGCACGCCCGGGCTGGCCGACGTGGCCCGGACGGTCGACCCGGGCGGGGCGTTTTCGTGACGGATCTCGACCCTTAAAAGCGCGATCGCGTCTGCAAGACTAGGGCCGTTGACGTTGCCGGGCGGGACGGTGACGGGCGGGGCGGATGCCGCCAGATTTCTGGCAATCAGGTCGGAGTAGGCTGTCCCAGGCGTGCCATTGGCATCAGATCCGACCCTCCCGGTGCTGAGGAAGGTCAGCGCCGCCCCGGCGCCCTGGTTGTGGGCGTAGCCCAGAACCTCCAGCCTCTGCTGGTCGGTCATTCTCCTGAAGGACCCGCTATAGGCATTCAGGGTCGCCTGATTGGACGCAGTATAAGCGCGGAAAAACCGTTCCTGCATTCCGGGATCGTTCAGAAACTGGGCCTGCGATGGCACGGCCTCGTGCAGCCAACGTGCCGCGTCCGTGATGGCGCCCCTGCCCATCTGGTATCGCCCGGCGTAGGCGCCTCCGGCGCCACCCATCTGGTCATAACGGGCATGTTCGATTGCTGCGACGCTCCGGGCGTAGATGCCGAACAGACCATCGTTTTTCGTAGGGTCGCTGCGGAGCGACCGGCGCAGGTCCGACGAAAGCGTGTCGTTTGATGCGGTATAAGAAGGATGTAGCGCCTCGTAGGCCGCCCAGCCCAAGGCGGTCCGTTTGGCGGCGCCCAACCCGAAGCGGCCCACGGCAGCGAGAACGCCCCCCTTGGCAACCGACGAGGCTCCTCCCGCCGCCGCTGCGGCCTCTTTCGCGGCCTGAAGGGTGCGGTATGACGTCGCCAGGGACAGAATGGCCATGCCGACCTGTCCGATGCGGAGCACGACGCTGGCGCCCCACAACTCGGCCCCGATCATCGCAATCTGCTTGGCGGTGTCGAGCCAGCCCCCCAGCCCGTCCACTACGCCGGAAATCTCGTCATAGACGCGATGGATGCGATCCTTGATCTCCTGCCAGCCCCCATTGCGCATCCACCGCGCGAAGTCGCGGGCATATTCTCCGGCCTTCTGCGAGATCCATTCCCGATTATTGTTGATCAGGTCCGCGAAGAAGCCGTTCAGATCTTCCAGCGCGGGGGATAGCGATTCGGCAAGGCTGTCGCCGAACCCTTCCGACGCCAGGCGCAGTGCCACGAAGGAATGATTGAACCGCCTGGCCGCGTCGGTGTTGCGTTCTGTCGAGGCGCCATACTTGTCCGCAAGGCGGACATCGGCCTGATATTGATCTTCCGTTTCATTCAGGATCGGCATCAGCCCCTGCGCGGCCCCGCCGAACGCGGCGAACGCCGCGATCGTGCGCGCGGCGGGGTCGCGGATGGCGCGAATTTTCTGGGCGATGCGCTCGAACATCTTATCAGGCGCGATCGTCTGCAATTCGCGCAGGGAGATTCCCAGCGCCTGGAACTGCGCCGCGGCCTCGGGCGCGAAGCCGTTCGCGGCTTCCCACCTGGTGGTGGAGAGCTGCTGCAGTGCGTCGCCCATGGCATCGCCCGATCCGCCCGCCAGTTCGGCCGCGCCGCGCATGGACTGCAACCGCTTCGGCGCCATGCCCATGGCGCGGGCGGCAGTGCCCAGCCGGGTGCCGACCTCGGCCCAGGCCGTCGCCAGGCGGTAGACGCCCGCCACGCTGGCCGCGCCGGTGATCGTGCCGAGGACCGGCACGATCTGCCCCATGGTGCGGAAGACACCCAGGGCGGAGCGCCCGACGCGCGCCATGCCGTTGTTCAGCGTGCTGAGGCCCGACAGGTGGGCAAAGCGCCCGAACGATGACCGCAGGCGCTCGACCGGCGCGCGCATCCGGTCCAGCCGTCCGTTGATCCGGTCCACGATCGCCGACGCGCGGTCGACGGCCGAGATCGTGACCTTAGCGCCGACGTTTGCCATTCTCTGCCGCTTTCTTCTGCTGTTCGCCGATGCGGTTGGCTTGCTCAACCCATTCGAGCATCGCCGTTCCGGTCAGGCTCTCCGCTTCGATCCGGGTCCAGCCCGTGAAAAAGCGGCTCAGCTCGCCCGGTAATTCGGCCCAGTTCGCGGGCCACGTGTAAAAAAACCGGTCAGGTAATCCGCCGCCTGCGCGAATTTCCCGATCGGCATTTTCAGGACGGCGGCCATCGGCCAGCCGCTGACGGCAGCGACCAGGTCGATTTCCCCCTGCACGAAGGCCTCGGGCGTTTCGCGTGCGGTGCGGGCGATATAGGCCTTGCGCTGAGCGACGGTCGGTTCATGCAAGGCCATGTCGCCATGGTCCTGCCCGACTGCCTGGACCGGCGGAGACAGGACCAGGCGGAGATCGGACGACAAGTCGGGGTCTTCATCCGCAGGCCGGCGGGCATTTTCCTCGAAATCGGTGACGTAGGCCACCGCGCGGTCCAGGGCCCTGACCGGCAGCCTGTCGATCGCCGCCGCTGGCCATTTGGCAACACGGGCCACCAGATCAAGCTGCGCCGCGTAGGCCGTCGATCGTGTGGCCCGCGCACCCATGACCCTGGTCGAGAACAGGACCTCGGCCACCAGCGGCTCGCGCAGGCGCAGTTCCGTGTAGCGGGTCCCCTTCCACTCGATCGACTCGTCCAGCACGATCAGGCCGGGCTCGTCGGGGGCGGCTTCGTCGTCCGGGGCCGCCATGGCGGACAGGACGTATTCGTCGGACAGATCCAGGGTCATGCCACCACATCCACGGTCACGGTGTCGCTCTCGCAGTGGAACTCGAAGGTTCCTTCCTGCGTGTTCACATTGATCCGCTCGGTCTGCCAGGCATTCACGGCGGTAACGATCTGGCCGTTGACCTTGACCATCACCACGGTCAGGCTGCTGGCACCCTGCAGCGACGTGGCGTCGAAGTCGGGGCGGTCGCGCAGGGTGGCCTGGATGAAGCCCTCGCCGGGCATGGTCGAGAAACCCTCGACCGCGCTCTGCCCCTTCAGGGTTTCGTTGACCGGACCGCTGGCCTGGTGTTGCGCCTCGCCGACGATGTTGAAGACCTCGCCATTGATCGTCAGCGTCGCCTGGCCCGAAAGGGGGCCACGATAGACGGTTGCCATGGTTTTTGTGTTCCCCTTACGATTTCACGAACTGGCAGTTGCCGGCGATCTGCCAAAGCTGGTTGGCGAAATCGTACGGCATCAGCAGGCTGACCTGCCCGTTGCCGGCGTTCTGCGCGACCAGGTTCTGCGCGAAGGTATCCGCGTTCTGAACCCACAGCTGCTGCCCCTGCCAGCGATAGCGGGCCACCACCGACTTGCCGATCAGCTGCGCGGTGGTGAACTTCGCCCCCGCCGGAATCACGGTGCCGTCGGCGACCAGGCCGTATCCGCCGAACTGGCTGGACAGGTAGGTCTGCATGTCCTGCAGGCAGATTTCCGCCGTCAGCAGGGTTTCGATGTCCAGGTAGCTGTCGTCCGGCTCGCCGGACGCATTTTCCTGGTAGGTCGTGATCAGCCGCTCGACCATCACCGTACCGCTGTCATCGACCTTGTGGGTCGAGATGCCATCCCACAGCAGGCTGTTGCGCTGCGACGAGATGAACCGGCCGGCATCGGACGGCGGCAGCACGTTCAGTACGCCCGCGCTGCCGGTGATCGGCAGGGTGGGATTGGTGCGCATCGAAATCGCGGTCACCGCGCCGATTTCGGTGGCCCATGCCATGGGCGCCGACGGACTGTCGGATATGCCCATGATCGTCGTGTGCGGGTCGTTCTGGGTCAGGCCGAAGGCCGTGGCCTCGCCATAGCTGCCGCGATAGGCGGTGACGCCGTGGCCATAGATCTGTTCGGACGGTGCCCACCGGCCGGTCAGGTTGTCGAACTGCGTCTTGAACACCGACAGGCTGGCCGTGTCGGTATAGGGGTGGATGAACAGGTCATAGACCCGGTCGCCCAGCCCGGACAGCGCCGAGGCCAGCGTCGTGGGGTTCTGCGTGCCCCCGGTCATCTGCGCCAGCGTGACGGTGATTCCGGACGGCGTCTGCTGGCCGCCCGCGGTGCCCAGCACGTTGAGGCCCAGCAGGATATCGTTGCCGGACATCCCCTTGTTGAGCGCCGTGACGTCGACCTTCCCCGCCGTGGTGCCGTCGACAGCCACGGTGACCGGCAGGCCCGATACGCCGGCAGCGGCGGAGACGATATTGGTCGCGATCGTGGCGGGCGTGTCGCCGGCCGTCACCAGCACCGGCACCAGGGCATCGCCGATATACAGGGCCAGCGTGCCGGAGGCGGCCGCCGTGCCGCCGATGGTGACGGAGCCCGTCGCGGCGACCGAGGCCGCATCGTCGCCCAGCGGCAGCACCCAGACCTCACCCTGGCTGTCCAGCGCCATGTAGCGCGCGACCATGATGGCGCATTGGGACCCGGCGCCGTATTTCGTCACCGCGTCGGTCGGGCCAGCGGAGATCGACGCGGTGCCGGCGGTCGCGGAGCCAGCGGCCAGCATCTGGCCGACGATCAGGACGCGCCGCGCGGTCTGGGCGGTATTGGCCTTGGAATTGTCCAGGGCGAAGCGGATGCCGGGAACGCGCGTGTTCGCGGCATAGCCCGGGATGGTGATGCTGCCGCTCATTTCTGGACCTCAGGCGCGGGCGGGATGGCGGGTGCGGGCTGGGCGGCCACGGGGGCGGCCACGGGCGGCGTGGCCTTCACCACGTCGCCGTTGCGCTCGCACAGCAGCCAGAAGGTCGTTTCGGGGACGGTTTCGCCCGCCTCGGACAACAGCCGGCGGGTGCCGGGCCAGCGCACGGCGCGGCCCGGGGCGGGTTTTACGAACATGAGGGGATGTCCTCAGGATTGAGGGAAGGTGACGTCCATGGCGGCAAAATCGGTGTTCCCGCCGGACTGCAGGGTACCGGTGATGGAGGTCAGGGCCGGCCCGGTGATCGGGTAGAACTCGGTCCATTCCAGGTAGAAATCCATCCGCGCCTCGCCGATCACCGGGTTGGTGTCCGCGTTGACCCGGATGCCGATTTCCATGCTGCTGACCTGCTGGATCATGGACAGCAGCGGGCTGTTGGTCATGATGGCCAGTTCGATCTGTTCGGTCAGGGCATCCAGCGCAGTCTCGGCGGCCGGGCCGCTGGATGCGCTGACGCGGGCGACCACCATGATCTGGGCGGTCCGCAGGAATTGCGGCGGCCCCCGGTTGAGGCTTTCGCCCCGGTCGGACGGGCTCTGGATATAGACGTTCGGCAGGTCGGCCGCCCGGCTGGGCATCGTCCGGGCGGTGAAGACATTCGCCCCCACCGCCGTGTTCGCCCCCAGGATCGCAGCGGCCACGGCCTCGCGCAGTTCCACGCGATAGAGGGTCATCCGTCGGCCTCGATCAGTTGCAGGTGCGCGGCCCCCTTGCCGTCGGGCTGGACCTCGTTGACCAGGTAGACCTGGCCGCCGACGGTGACCGTGTCGCCCTGCAGGGGCGGCGTGGGGAACTGGCTGAGCTGCACGCCCAGGATCGGCGTGCTGGCGGTGATATGGTCAGGGGCCATGCCGCCGTCGCCGCCTTCGACCATAAAGGCACGGAACCCGTTGTCGAAGATGGCGGTGATGGCGACGGGCTGCGCCCCCGGCGCGGCCGACGTCCAGGTGACGGTGTCATCCCCGAACGCCTGCATGCACGGCCCGATAACCAGGCCGTCCCAGTCGATGGCCATCGCCGGTCAGGCTTCCATGCGCCCGGACTGAAGGATTTCCGGGCGCGTGCAGATGTGCAGCGGATAGGAGTAGGTCTCCATCCGCCACCAGAAATTGCGGTCGCGATCGAAGATCGGGATGACATAGATCGGCTTGCCGAGCGTATTCACCCACTGGGCGGCCTCGGCTGGCGCCAAGGCGCGCTGGAAGACGCCGGGGGCACCCTGGGGAAAGAACTTCACCTTGTCCGTCGGTACGGCAACCGTCGTGTTGTCGTTCGACCCGCGATAGTTGAACCAGCTGATGCCGCCGAAGTCCATCGCCTCGAAGGCGGTTCCCTTCCGCAGTTCCCGAGCCGCCTCCCAGTTGAAGTAGGTGGTGAGGACGTCCTTGTGCGTGATCAGCGCATCCCAGAAATCATCGCCGCACATCGCCATGACACGGGTGGAAGGAAGCCATGCGCCCTGGGCTGCCCGCATCATCGCACGAACGATCTTGTTGCACTGAATGCGCAAGCTGCCGAGCGTGGGATCGGCGGCGTCAAGGGCGAAGCCGATTTCCTCGGGACGCTCGATCTCGAATTCCTGCGCCCAGTCGTAGAGCACGGACCCATCCGCGTCGAGCAGCTTGCCCTGGATGGCGCCCAGGCGGTGCAGTTCCCAGGTATATTCCATGTTCGCGGTCAGTCCGGTCGGGCCTGCCAAGCGGCGGCTGACTTCGTCCTGCACCTGCATCAGTTCAGTCTGAGTGCCGAAGGCGCGCACATTCTGCAATTCGGTCGCATAGATCGTGTCGCCATGAGCGAGGCGCGGCACCTGGAAGAAGCGTGCCTTACGCTTTTCCGTGTCGCGTTCGGTCGCCGGAGCACCGCGCGGCGATGTGGGGATGACGACCAGCTTCTGATCGCGTTCCTCGACCATCAGGAACGATGTGCGGATCGGCAGGTCCTCGAACAGGACGAGATCGCCGATTCCGGTCGGGTTGAAGGGTACCTTGTCGACGTAGCTGGTCAGCTCCATCGTCGTGAACGGGTCACGATTGAAGACGTTCAGCGAAACCATATCTGCATTCCGTGCGTGCGCAGCCGCGCCTCCCGGCCCGAGGCCTGGAAACGCGCATGCTGTCGTTGTTTAGAGAGGCGCGACTGCGCCAGGAATTATCGGGCGACGATGCCCGCGCCCGCCAGGCTGGCCAACGCCTGCGCCTGCGCCTGCAGGGCTGCCGCGTTCGCGGCGGCGGTCACCGATGCATCCCACTGGAGTTCGGCGCCGTTGACCTCGGCCATCCGTTTGATGACGGTGACCTTGCGGTAGGACAGGGCGGGAACCGTGACCAGATTGAAGAGGATGCCGACCGCCGCCGCCGCCCCGGTATAAGGCACGTATTGCGCGTCATTCGCCACGACGACGATCGTGAAGCCGTCGCCGGCAACGAATGCCGTTGCGCCCGCCGCGATGGTGAACGCCAGCCCCCCGCCGGAGAACGCGGCGCCCGTCGTGCCGGCCCCGATCTCGTTCCCGGAGGAATCGGAGACCGTGAAGGCAGTCGGCGCTGTGAACGCGACCGCATAGTTGCCCGGTACCGTGCCGCTGGCGACCGTTACAACACCAACGGTGCCGTTGCCCGTGTTCTCCACGCCGACGACGACATCGGCCTGGGCCGTTCCGCCAGCGCTGACCACCAGGCCGCCCTCAAAGGTCGCATCGGATTCCGTGACATTGACGATTTCCCCCAGATCCCGCGAGAGGAAACCGTTAGCCTCGCGGACCAGAAATGCGCCGTCATAAAAATATTCGTTCAGGACTGGACTGACCATTTCCCCGATCTCCTTCAGGATTTCAGCTTGATGCCGGCCCGCGCCGCCGATGCTTCCCAACTGCGGGACGCGCCGACAGATTCATCAGGCGCCGCCCGGTCCATTCCGACACGCGTATCGCCGAATGCGCGCATACGGGCGGAAAGACCGGTGTCGCCGGACCGCGATTGGGCGCCCGCGGCACTGGCGCGCAGCAGATCCACGGCCTGATTGCGCGGCAGGCTGGTGTTGAATGCGAGATGTGCCGCCAGATCGGGGCGCGTGGCGGCCGCCTTGGACCGGAAGATCGCGGCGCATCGGGCTCGCTCACGGGACCGGGCGGCCGAGGCCTGCGGATCGTCCTCGTCCGTCTCGTCATCGGCCGAGGCGTCGTCATCATCGTCGTCATTCGCCCGCTGACGCGATGCCCGGCGCCCCGCAGGCTCGCCGTCGCCCGCTTCGCCGTCATCGTCATTATCGGCGCGCCGGGCCCGGCGCCCATTGGGGCGATCTTCGTCATCGTCCCCAGCGTCATCGTCCGCGCCCCTGGCGCGGCGACCCCTCGGTCGGGCATCATCGTCGTCGTCATCGGATGCGCCGTCGCGGCCATCGTCGTCTTCGTCGGTGTCGACGCGATTGTCATCCTCTTCCGCGCGACGCCCGCGCGAGAGGGTGGTGGAGCCCAGCAGATGGGCGAACGACAGCGCTCCCCTGGCACGATTTGCCATTGACCTGTTCCCTTTCAGTTTTCTGATTGATCAGAGCGACGACAGCAGTTCGGCGAATGCGTCGCTTGGCGCGCGCACGGCGTCGGCCAATCCGGCCTGTACTCCCGCCGCGCCCAGGAAGGTTCCGCCCTCGTATGACCGGACAAGGGTGGATTTGATGTCGCGGTTGCGCGCGACCGTATCGCAGAACAGACTGCCCATCTGATCGATATCCGCCTGCATTCTGGCCCGAGCGTCATCCGAGAGCGGCTCCAGCTCCGATCCCTCGGCCTTCCGGGCACCGTAGCGGATCAGCGTGACGACGACGCCCTGCTTGTCCAGCGCGCGGGACAGGTCCGTGTGCATGCAGATGACACCAACCGATCCGGTACCACCCGTCCGCGGCACCGTGATTCTGTCGGCAGCCGATGCCAGTGCATAGGCTGCACTGAACGCGTTCTCGTTCAGAATCGCCCAGATCGGCTTCTTTCCCCGATTGGCGTAGATCAGGTCGACCAGATCGAAACAGCCGGCGACCTCTCCGCCGGGGCTGTCGATATCCAGGACAATCGCCTTCACATCCGCATCGAGCAGCGCGGTCATGAAATTGATCCGGATCCCGTCATACCCGGTCATGCCCGAATAGGGCCGGAGGTTGCCCAGCTTCTGAACCAGCGTGCCGACCACAGGAATGACTGCGACCCCGCCGACGACATCATAACCGACGTCGAGGGCAGGGCTTTCATCAGCCAGTGTCGACGCATCGAGGGCGATCGCCTTTCCGCCGTGAAACAGATGTGTGACACCGAGCCGGTCGGCCAATGCACACACCACGACCTCCGCCTTCTGCGGATGGATCGCGACCGGCACGTTGAACAGGCGCTGGGCGAGGAACGGAAAGCGGCTCATTGTGCGTCCGGCTTCTTTGTTGCGTCATTGGCCGGAACGCCGACCGCCCATTCCGGGAAGGGTAGCTCGCGTTCCGTCATCATGCGCCGTTCGATCTGGCGTTGATCCAGGACCTCCTCATAATCCAACCCCTGTTCTGCGCATTCGCGCTCCAGCGTGCCGAAGCCGGCATCGAGGCCGAGGACGGCGCCCTGACGCTCTGCCACCGGATCGACCCATCCTCGGCCCGGTCCGATCCAGTTGCAGCGGGCATAGGCCGCGCGCGCTTCCAGAAAATCAGGAGCGTTTCGGGGCAATGGCACACGCTTGCGGTCGAACTGTTCCTCGAGGTGCGCCACATAGACCGGCGTGGCCGTGTCGATTGCGAAATCGCGCCGCCGCCGGAGCATTGTTTTCCACGTTTCCAGCATGGACGAGCGCGACGAACTGTAATTCGTCTGGCTGTAATCCATGCTCATCTGCTCTGCCGACACACCCATCGCCGCGCTGAAATTGCGCAGGAAGGCATGCTGGAAGTCCTGGAAGCCGCTGTAGGGGCGGGTGGCCGAGACTGTGCCGATCTTCTCGCCAGGAGCGAGGGATGCAACGCGCACGCCTCCGATCGAGATTGGGTTCTCGCGGTGAAACCGCGCCCTTTCCGCCTGATAGGGCGACACCTCGTCGCTGCCGCCCATGATCAGCGCAGCATCCTCCGGGTCATACGGGCTTTCGAAGAACATGCCGTGGATCGTCTGGATCAGGGCCTGTTGCAATTCAGCCTGATCATAGCGCGACAGCATCCGGAACCGGTTCATGACAGGGGTGAATGCGCTGATTCCCCGATGCTGGTCGGCATCATCCGAATCGTAGGAATGGATGCAGACAGGCCGCCCCCAGGAGGTAAAGCGGGGCAGACGATCCCAGATCATACTCTCCACGGCATCGAAATAGTCGTACTGATGCGCGCGTCGGATGTGATAAGCGATGGCTGCACCATCGTCGTTCAACTCCACACCGCCGCGCAAATTGTGCGTGTCCATCTGCTGGTACGGGTTGGACAGCCGATCGGGATGGACGAGGCGCACCGTCGTCGCGGAATTCGAGCCCATGTCGCGCCGGTCGGGGTCCCATCCCATGACGAGGACCGAATCCCCGTCCTTCATCCGGTGCAGAAAGGCAAGTCCGAAGATCTGCATGACGGTCATTTTCTGGACCGCATCGCACAGGAACAAAGGATCTTCAGAGAATGTCCGCCATTCGGCCTCGACCGCACGCCGGTAATCGTGCGCCCACTCGCCGTCAAAGGCCGGTCCATAACGCCGGCTGAGGGCACGATGGTCGGGCGTCGCGACCAGGCGGAACTGCGCGCCGACGACATTGTCCCGGATCCGCGTGATGCCGCCGCGTGCCCATCCGTCATTACGATAGAGGTCGTTCGCCCGCGCTGCCATCCGGTCGCGGTTGATATTGATCGCGTTATCCGGCGAGCGGAGGAGGGGATTCCACTCGGCGCTTTCCTCGCCGAACAGGTTGGCCGCGTCATAGGCAAATGCGCCGCCCATGCCGCCCATGAAATTTCCTGGCAGCGTCGACGGAACATGGATCGGGCTGTCGCCAGCGACCGCCTGCCACATGCGACCGAGGAAGCCGGGTTTTTTCATCGGAAATATGGCCTCATTGCTCGCCTCGGGGTCGCGGCGCCGAGGAGAATGTTGAATTCACGAATGTTCTGCCGCAGTTCCGCCTGGGTAGCGGCCGCAAAGCTGACTCCTCGGCTGCCGTCCCCCTGCGCGTAATTCACCGACTGGGGGCGCTTGCCGCTCATCAACTGGATCAAGGCCTGCTGCGCCCCATTGCGCGCCGCGAGAACCTGCGCCTCCGTCATGCCCGCCCATGGGCCGCAGGAGACGGGGAAAACAGATTTGGCCATCAAAGTCCTCTCTGACGCAGCACGCGGCGCAGGGCCGCGGCCACAACACGGTCCTGTCGGGCATTGAATGCCTGCTGGACGATCTGCTCGACCGGCAGGCGCATCCGGTAGGTTGGAGCGCGTGGAGTGAAAATAAGCACCGCTGAGACCTTTCCAGGCCCCATGAGCTTGTAGATTCCCTTCGGTCGACCATTTCCACGTTCGCGCGCTACGAAATATTCGCTGCGCTGTGCCTTCGCCGCTTTGCCCTGCCGGGCCAGGCGCCGCGCTGTCTTGTCGGTCATGTTCGATGAGGCGTCGGCCATCAGGCCAAGCCTGGACAGGATGCGCGTCATCTCTCCCGGTCGGATGTTTCCGTACTGATCGAGGGGGGCACCCGGTCCGGGCAGCCAGTATTGCCCTCCGGAAATTCGGGCGAGAGCTTTTTCCGACCGCTTCATATCGCGTGCGCCCCCATGGATCTGGGGGCCAAGATATTTTATCGCAGGCGTTCCGTTGGGGGCGAAATCCTTGCTGGCGACCCAGGCCGTGAGGTTATCTGCCGTTGCTGGACGAACAAAAAAGCCATCCAGCGTGAAGTGATTGGGGCGGTCGAAGACTTCTTTCATTCGGTCTACGACTGCCCTTTTCCCGTTGGCTGCAAGCATGTTCATGGCAAATGCCGTGGCTGTTCGGATCTCGCCTTGCGATAACTTGGCCAGATCATTTTGAAGGCTTCCCTTGTCCAGAGATACCCGCAGATCCAGTGCCATCAGATGACCCCCTTACTGCTACGTGGCCCACCGTCTCCGCCCGCCCATCGAAGGGCGGGATGGCGCAGGACCCGGCACCACCTCCATCGCAGGCGCTGGCACCGGGGCCCGATTGACGATTATCGGCTTCACCATGGAATTCCTGTCCCATTGTTCAGCCCACAAGGGCGGCTTGCTCCAATCCATGCGGTTAATGCCCATGATTCGCGCCATCACGCCTGTCATGACGAGAAGATCCAAGGCCTCGTTGCGGGCGGAAGATGTCTTCTTTTCCCATCTGCCGTCTTTGCGACGGTTCTCGGCGACGATCTGCTCGAAGAATGCGTGCGGCGCAGCCACCGACCGCAGGTCGGCAGGGAAGTGGATGACCGCAGAGCCCGGATCGATGCTCTGTAAGGCCGCGTTTACGTCGTCCTTCATACGGTTGGGGTTGAAGATCCCCAACGGGACCTCCCCGCGCGCGCCGGCCAGCCGATCTTTCCGCTGGCTGTCGGGGTAAGAGATTGCGATCGACCGGGCATCAAGACTGGATGCCCCCTTGAGAGGCAATAGGCTCCACGCCTCTCGGCCGCCGATCATCCCATATTTGCGGGCTTTCCCGCGCTTCTTTGCCCGACGCCATGCATCATAGGCTTGCGTTGTTACCCCGGCTTCACCGCCGCTGTCATAGCCAGTGGCCATGACGCGCATGCCCATCTGCGCGTCGGTCGCCAGGGGATAGAGACGATCGGCGATCCCGTCGATCAGATCGTCCCAGTCCTCAGTGCATTTCGCCGGATCAGCATCGATCACCTGGTGGTCGACAATCCAACTTTCCCCGTTTTCCCCCCAGCCGCGAGTCATTATCTCAAATCGTGAGGCCTGCACATCAACTGCACTGGTCAGGAACCGGACACCAGCGGGAACGGTGCCCATTACCAGATCAGGCTCGACGCGGTCAGCCAGCACTGTCCCATCCAGAACGCCGGCGCTCCCTGGCGGATCGAACGGCAGACCCCAGCGTTTGACGATGACGTCCTTCAGGTTTTGCAGGGCATCATCGTCCCCGCGCTCCAGTGCGCGTTCCGCTTCCACGCGCGCACGGGCGAGGCTACCGATCCCCCCGATAATGAATGGGGACATCAGGCCCGTAATCCAGAAACCTGCCGTATCGCACTGGATCAGGTCGCCGGTCACGTCCCCGTCGATGCTGATGGCCTGCCCGCGCCCGACCCATATACCGTCGCGGTTCATGGCTCGCCGCCACTTGTCCTCGATCAGCGCACCGCAGCAGGGGCAGGCCATGCGCGCGGCGTCGCGGATCTCGTCCAGCGGCGCATTCTCCGGCCAGTCCAGGGTCATGACCCGGCTGGCCGTGGGGTTCGGCGAGGAAAACCCGTTGCAGTGCGGGCACGGCCAATACCAGACGCGCCGGTCGCTGTCGGCATAGAGCCGCATGATGCCGGCAGTCCATTTCTGCGGGTCCAGGCCTGCCGCGCGGTCGGGATGGCTTTCGGCCAGGACCATGGATTCATAACCGAACGTCTGGCGGCGGATGTCCGCCAGCTTGTAGGGATCGCCCTCCTTGTCGTCGCAGGCGTCCAGTTCGGTGATGATGATGCGGCCGGCCGACTTGTTGATCAGGTTGCTGTAGGTCGCGGCCAGGAACTGGACCCACATGGACCGGAAATTCTTGAACGCCATCGAACGGGCTTTCGCGCCCTTGCCCAGGGCGGCAGCCAGTTCCTTGTGACCGTCGATCATGGGCTCGATCTCGGCCTTGACGTACGCCTCGATCATCGCCTCGGTCGATCCGTAGACCAGCATGTCGGCCGGGTCGTTCCCGACCGATTGGAGCATCCAGTTCTGGCCGACCGTCGTTTTCCCGCTCCGTCCGGGCCCGACGATAGCCGTCGTCAGATGGGTCCGACTGGTCAGGGCCTGCATCGGACCGACCAGATACGGCGCCTCGTCATGGTTCCACTTGCCGACGAAGCCGCCGCCGCGGTTGTTCAGGAAACGGTGGGCCGCGGCATAGTCGGCCACATCGACCCGTTCGGCGGGCAGGAACTGGCGCAGGGCGCGCGCCACGATCGCGCGCGGGTCCGCGAACTGGACTTCAGCCAGCGAGCCGAAGCTGGGCACCTCCGTCATCGGCAGTCTCAGGCTCCAAAGATCGCAACGCGCCCTCGACGGCCTGGCGCTGCATGTCGGCAAATCGCGTCTCGGCCTGACGCACCATGGCATCCGGCCAGCCCTGGTCGCGGCCGAGCTGCCGCAGGAACGTGCCCATATCGCGGGACAGGCGCGACACCGCGCCGATGAACAGGTCCTGCACTTCCTCGGCGTTAACCAGCTTGCCGGCCCGCTCGGCCTGCTTCATCTGCAGGTCGCGCAGCCGCGCCAGGTCGATCTGTTCCTTGACCGGGATCCGTGACGACATGCCCGGTTCTGGCTCAGCAGACGGCCACAACGCATCGAACGACAGCTGGAGCTTCATCAGCTCTTCGTCGCGACTGGCGTCCCGCTCAGCCTCTTCCTTCCTGCGCTCGGCCAGGAACGAGAAGACCGCCGCCGGATCGAACGCGTAGGGCACGCCATTGCGGCCGCCCGCCGCCACCGGAAATTCCGGCCAGCGATCTAGCCAATTGGTCAGGGTCGGCAGCGAGATGCGAAGCAGGCTGGCCAGCTTGCGCTTATTGACCGTCGGTGCGCTGGGCAGCTCCGGCTGATCCACCCTGACCTCCGACAACAACACCAACAGAAACACCAACCCTTTGAAAATTTTATCAAAGAGAGCGACTAACCGGGGTGCGAATAGCTCCCGGTAGGGGACCCCTCCAGGAGGGACCCATGAGTTATGCGTCGGGGTGGGCATCCCATCCCTGGCCGCGCGTGTTGCGCATGGCTCGCCCGACCTGCGTCGGGGCTCCTCGGCCGTGCGGCGGGCCAACGAAAAACGGCGCGAACCCCGAAGGATGCACGCCGCCACCACTAGGAATTTCTATGCGGCAAAGTGGGGAATTTGGGAAGTGAAAAATTCCGGTTGTGCGATTTTTTTTGCGATGACCGCTACGGCCAGGCTGTGCCAGCTTTTGGCGGTGTGGTGATCGATATGCAGGCGATCGCCGATCTTGCGCCAACTCCAGCGGTAGCGATGCGAGATCGGGTGTACGATCATGCGCATGCACACGACGCGCCGCCAATTGATGCAGTCGCCATCGATCATCGAAATCCACCCCATCGCCTCGTCCATTCGTGAGATGGCGTCGGAGGTCGGACGCGGCATTCGCATGGCATCATCCGGAATGGCATTGATCCAATTCAGGTCCGCCTCCGCCACGACCTCGGGCCAAGCCACCCGGCAGCCAGCAGGCTTCAACCCATGCATAGGCATCGCCGCCAGGGTGCACGCTGCCTCGAACAGACGCCCCGCGACAGCATCGGCGACTGACAGCCCGTCTGCCAGGACAATGCGCGAATTCATGCCGCGCTCCGGCCACGAACGGCAAAGTCCTCGCGGCGCGGCTGAGGACCGACATCCGCATGTCTGCTCAGCTTCACCCATTCCTTGTGCGCCTCTCGATACAGAACTTCTTCCTCGGCAGTCAGTTCGAGATCCGGAACATCACGGCGCGCAATCGCTTCGGGGATAGAATTTTTGAAGAAATTCAATGTTGTGATGACTGCGGCCTTGGCTTTTGCCCGCTCAGAGCCTTTGCGGATGGTGGCTAGGATCAATCGTTCCGCCTCGGCCTCGCTCAAGCCGGCAGTCAGCGCATCGGCGAGCCACTGGCGGACGATGCCGTAATTCGCCACCGACCGCGCCGGATCGAAGCCAGCAGCATCCAGCGCCCCACGTCCGATCCGATGGAAGGCTGTATCGCTGATCTCGTGTTTTTGCGCGCGCGTGCCAGCTATAGCTTCAGATCTATTATCAGTACTAGCTAGCTTAGCTATAGGCGCACATTGCGGCTCTTGGGTTTGGCGTCGGGTTTCATGATCCACGGTGCGTCCTCCTGGAATGGGCATCATTGCCGTGCGTTGGCGGGGATCGTTTTGCGGCTCGGGATTTCTGTTTTTTGGCCGTCTCCCGCCCTTCATGCCGTTCTTTCGGGACGCGATCGCGCGCCGCGACGGCATCAGCTCCTCTGGGAGCGACAAGGTGCGGGTACCCGGGTCGTAGGTTATAGCTAGGTTTTTCGCCCAGGTTTCAATGTAGGTTTCGAGTTGGGTTTCCGTAACGTGAACCCGAAAACGTGCGAGCGCGTCGAGCGTATATCCCGCTGCCTCACCGATAGGCAGCACGCCGTCGATACCCAGTTCGATGATGGCCCAGACCAACCGTTGCCACAGCACGATCGCTTCCACCGGCATGGCCAGGATGCGGATATGCGTCACCGTCATGACGGCCAGCCGTGCGGCCATACCCTGTTGGGTTTTGCTCAGGTTCATCTCAATACGCCCTTAGCCTGTATCCGTCGCGGTAGGTTTCCATCACACCGATTGCGACCAACGCCGTGACGGCCGGGGTGATGTCGGCGATGTCTGCTGCCAACAATCTGGCAATCTCTTCGATCGTGGCCACGCGGGCTGACGCTGGAGCGCGAATATGCGGCAGGGCGTCCGCCAGGTCGCACAGTTCGAGCCAGGCGGCCCGTGCGCCGAGCGGCAGGACGCGCCACCTTTGATCGCCCATGACCGTTCGGGCATGTCGCCCGGGCCTCTGTCGTACGGGTGCCATGGTCAGAACTCCGGTCCAGTCATGATCCATGCCGGCGACCGAGGATCTTCGCCCAGGTCGCGGAACCATGTGGTATTGTCGTCGAATTGCATCCGGCATGCGCCGGTCGGGCCGTGCCTGTTCTTGCCGATGATGATATCGGCCTTGCCCTTGCTCTCACGGGTCATTTCCACGATCCGGGCACAACGCGCCTCCCAGTCGGCGCGGCTCTCGTTCACCCGGCGCGGGATTTCTCCGTCATCGGCGATCTTGGACAGGTAATAATGCTCGCGATGCAGGAAAATCACCGTGGCGGCATTCTGTTCCAGTGCACCGCTGTCGCGCAGGTCATCCAGGCGCGGCGTCTTGTCGTCGCGCTTCGCCGATTCACGACTGAGCTGCGATAGGGACAGGACAGGGATGTGCAGTTCCGATGCCAGGTTTTTCAGATCCAGACTGACTTCTGAGAGAATCTCGTTCAGGTTGGCGCCGCGCCGCAGGGCATCGCTTCCCCTGATCAAGGCAATGTAATCAGCCACGATCAGATCAAGGCCCTGCTTTTGCCGCGCCATGCGGCGCGCGCGTGCCCGGAGCTGCGCCACGGTGATACCCGCACGGTGGTCGATCACGAGTGGCAGCGAAGCGGCCGCGCGCTGCCCATCTTCGAGATCGCGCCATTGGTAATCGGCCAGTTCCTCGCGGCGGCCGCTCACGATATCCTCCGGGATATCCCATCGTCGCCCGGTGAAGACCGACAGCGTGGAGAGACCAGCCCATGCGGCCCCGGCCCGTGCGCCAAGTTGCTCGGCCCGCATCTCACCGGACCAGAACAGCACACGGTTGCCGGCCGCTGCCGCGCGTGCGGCGATACCGAGCCCCAGCGCAGTCTTGCCCATGGCAGGTCGGGCGCCCAGCAGCGTCAGATCCCCGCGATGGAGACCTGCCGTCATGCGGTCGAGGGCCTTGTATCCCCAGGTCACGCCGGAAATTCCGTCCTCGCGCTGCGCGGCCTCGCGCGCGTTGGCGACAGCCGTGCCTATCGCCTCATCCAGCGGTACCAGCGGATCACTCTCGCCGCATCCCTGCGCGATCCGCAGCAGCCCGGTTTCGACCTGGTCGCGGATGTCCTCAGCCGTTTGCTCGCCCGGGCGACAGCACAGATCGGTCGCCTCGGTGCACAGATCGAACAGCGCCCGCATTAGCCATGCCTCGCGTACGGCCGTGGCGTAGGCCGGAACGGTCGGCCAGCCGACGAACGCCATCATCAGTTCGCCCATGACCTTGCCGATATCATCGCCGTCCAACGCGTCATGGTGGCGGAAGATCGGGGAAATGACGGTCGGGTCCGCCACGCGCCCGGCCTGGACCAGGCGTCGGATGGCGGCATACATTTCGCCGTAGAGCGGAACATAGAAATGCTCCGGCTCGATGATTTCCTCGACAAGCGGCACGGCCTTGGCGCTGTTCACCAGAAGGGCACCGATCAGCGCCTGTTCGGCGGCGACATTCGATGGCCGCTCGCGCAGCGCCGCGCCCCAGGGCGAGCGCACCTTTTCCGGAATGTGGTTCATGCCGAAGGCGTCCGCTTGCGCCGGTACCGTCCGACGCGCTCCCAGCCCATTTTGCCCAGCAGTTCGTCACTGCCGCGCCGGTTCGTGTTCTGGACGTTCAGGACCGCCTGGGGGCTCACACCGCAATCGCGCGCGAACTGCGATGCGCTTCCGGCTGCGCGAATGTCTTTATTCAGTTCTGAATAAAAACCCCGGAGTGTCAGCAGGTCGTCAGCCATTCTTGCCGCCTCCGTTTCGGCTGACAAGAGCGAGCATGCGGCCGCCGCGCACGTAGGTCGCGCCCGACGATGTGACGCGGACCTGATCACGCAGGCGGTCTGCATTGGTGATGCGCGGCGCGGATGCGCGCGCCGCGTCTGGCATCTCGCGGCCGGGCGGCACTCTCGGCGTGGGCCTCTGCTCGCTTTTCTTGACGGCCGGCGTCCTGCCACCGAGGCGGCGTTGTCGCAGGCTGCCCAGTTCGAGCAGATTGATCCGGTCTGCAATCGACGATCGCGGCATGCCGAACTGCGCAGCTATCTCCGGATCCGTCCTGCCCGACCGCAGAAGATTAGGTAGTTGGGGATCTATCCGCGACCAGTCAGTCTTTTGTCCGCTCGGCATCAGGCGCACGCCTGCATCGGGCTGAACGCGCCCCGCGGATGCGACCGCACGACGACGGGACGGCCCGCGATGCGGTCGCCGCGGGCATCGGCCAGCCGCCCGCGCACCGTCCGCGCGGAAACCCCCAGCGCCGCCGCGATCGCCGGTACCGAAGCGCCATCCAAGGCCATGCGGTCCATGATCGGACCAAGCCGCATCCAGTCGATTTGTGCCTTCATCGCTCTTCCTTCCGATGTCCAGGCGCGGCCGCGGGCATCGCCCGCGTCGTCACGACCCGCCAAACCAATCGCGTTGACGCCGGTCCAACCGGCGCTCTCGGGCCCGCAGCCAGTCGAACCGCTCCCGCAAGCGGTCCTGCGCAACGTCGATCGAGCGCCGCTCCCGATCTATCTGGCTGAGTTCCCAATCCATCCAGGCAACCCGATATTCCAAAACCACCCAGGCGCAGGCCCCGCGCGCGAATGCCTGAACCGCATGCCAGCCACGGGCCACGGCACACCGCAGGCCGATCACCGGCCACCCCCGACACCCTCATCCAGGCGCGCCGCGAGCAGATCGATTTCGTGCGCGATCTGCGCCTGGCGGGCGCGCAGGGCGGCGACGCGCCGGTCCCGGACCGCTTGCCATTCATCCGCAGAGACAGTGCGGATTTCATGATGCCACGCCGCGCGCACACGACGCTCGGTCAGGCCGAAGAACCGCGCGACCTCGATAAATGCGGTTTTCAGACCCTGCCCGCGACGGGACTGCACCTCGTCGCAGATCATGTCCTGGAACTGTTCGTGGATGGTGCTACCCGACATCGGGCGCTCCGCCGGCGGGGCCTTGGGTGAAATACCCGCGCGCTTGGGTGAAATACCCAACATCTTGGGTGTCCTCTCTGCCATCGTTCCGATTGTCGAGGTCGGGAACAACGGTGCGGGAGGAGTCAGCGCGGGAAGAAACAGACGACGAAGACGGGCCGGCCGGCTGGGTGCCACGCGCCAGCCAGCCGCCCGCGACGGCGGACAGCGCATCCGGCAGCACATCGCCGATATGCCGCAGTCCGCCGGTCATCACGCGAAACCCCTGACGGCCGGGGCATTGTCGCCCCGGCCGCTTCGGACCACCATGGGGTCGCCCGACCAGACCATGGAGGATTCTATGAACACACGGCCGAACCCGGATCCACAGATCGCGGAACTGACGCGCCGGATCAGGGCACTCGAACAGCACGCCGTGGCGACGCGGCACCTCTTGCTGACATTCGTCCTCGACCAGATGCCGGCCGCCACTACCGACGATGCATTCACCCGGCTCTGCGACGATTTTTTCAGGCGCACGGCATCGGCCTGGATCGATCCGGAAGAAGATCCGCACAAGACGGAACCCAGGCGCCGGGCGCTCGAAACCTTGCAGGCCGACATGCATAAGGCGTGGACTGAGAAGCGCTGGGGCAAAGGGCGCCTGATTCCCATCACAGCGGGCTCGGGCCGAACAATTGCGACTGCACCAGACGGATCGCCGCGTCGAGAAATTCTAACCGCTCGTCATCGGCCGGATTCCACATCACATTCTCCTGCATCCGAGCGTAATGACGATCCCGCTGGCACATGAGCGCATGAAAGATTTCCGCAGCGACCGGCTTTTCGACAACAAGCATGATCCTCTCGGCCGGGATATCTTCCGCGGTATCCTCGGTCGTGGTGGACAGCCCCGCTTCCACTCCGACAATCGGAGCGCCACCGAGGAGAGCAGAGTCATCACCCAGGAATGCGATGATGCGCTCCGCAGCAGAGAACACATAGCTTTCCCTGCCTCGGGCCGCGAAACCACCGATCGCTCCCAGCTCAAGCAGCCGAACGGCCTGCATGAACGCGAATTGCCTTTGATTGGACGTCATCACGCCACCGCCCCTTTATTCGCAACTGAATAACCATCCCGGAGACCGCTCTTGACCGCCCTGTCGCCACAGCGAATCGCCAACCTGCTGCAGATGCAGCAGAACGAAATCCGATATCTGCGCGCGGTCGTGATGACCCTGGCGGAAAGCGCCCCGAAGGCAGTGCGCGACAAGGCGCGGGATCTCGTTGCCACGCTGGAGAAAGACGCCCCAGTCATCGTGACCGACCAGCCGCACCGCGAATACGCGATAACCACATCCAGCATCGCCGCCAGCGACTGGGTGATGGCGCTATCGCGCGCTGACGAAACGCCGCCGTCTCCTTAGCGCGCTGGGCCATGTATTCGTCCCAGTCAGAAATGTCGTGGCTCATGCTGCAATCCCATTCACAAACGAATACAATCCAGGAGACATCCCCCGATGCCTGAAACCGGTGACAAGACCATCCGGCAGATGCAGATTCGCCTGCAGAAACTGGACACCGAAGTCCTGTTCCTGCGCACGGTCGTCACCGAGCTTTTGTTGGCAATGCCGCCCAAGATCATCACGTCGATCCAGGGCCGGGTTGCAGCGGCCGAGCAGACGAAACCACGCGTCATCACCGCAGGACCCGACGCAGAAAATGCGCAGCTCGACGCAACACGTTGCGCATCGTTCTGGAGCGCGATCCTTCATGGCGTCGAAAGCAGACGAGATTCTTAGAGCGCGCTTGGAACGCCTCGATCTCAATGCTCCGCTGATCGATGACTTCGTCCCAGTCCGACGTGTCGCGAGCCGTCATGCCGACGCCCCATTTGCAGCGACATTGGACGACGGCGCCATGACAGCACCGTCGTCATCGTTCATCCTGCTGCTGTCCACACAATCAGGAGACGATTCGTCATGGCTTTCGAACCCGTTAACGACCGGGAGCATATCCTCACCCGGGAGGGTCTCATCCGCACCATTTACGCCGAAATCCTTGAAGCTTCCGCCCGGGGAAGGAATGGTGCCTCCTTCACGCGCGACGAAATCCTCGACCTGTACGCCGATGCGGTCCAGGTCGTTGATGGCAGGCGTCCCTCCCGATAAATACTCCTCAAAAACCCGGGCGGCCGCGACGATCTGGGCAGCAGCCTCTGCCCGAGTGAGGCGAGCATTGGTTTGTAATTGGGCTGCATATCCGAGAGCCATCTCGCGCACCCGCGCGCGCATGGTGTTGGTCATCATGCCGCGATCCCTTCCTCCGCACCTGCAGCATTGCCCGCACAAACTGGGCAATCGGCCGGCAATTCAATATCCAATTTATCGCTCATGCCGCGATCTCCCTTCGTGCAAGGCTCTTCGAGGCGCGGGACGAGTCGACCGGATACTGCCCAGGAGCGAACAGATCCGGGCGCAAGTCCTCCCGGGGGATGCCCGTAACCGCATGGACGGCATTCACCCTCTCGGCCGGGATTCGGCGCCATGAATAGAGCGATGGTATTTTGATACCCAGGTGCCGAGCGAGCGCCGTAGGGCCTCCAGCAGCATCAATCACTCGCCTGACGGTTTCGTTCATCATGGATACATACTAAGCAATGCCTATCATCCAATGCAATAGGCAAACGCTAGGCGCATGTAGTCATCGCCTAGTGCAAATTGCCGGAATGGAAGATTGGCCCACACGACTTAGACGCTTGCGGAGCGCAACACGCCTTTCTCAGGTCAAGGTCGCCAAAGCTCTTGGAATCTCGGGGCCGTCAGTCGCGCAATGGGAAATTGGGCGATCCAAGCCGTCTCTAGATCGCCTGCCTGCACTGGCTGAACTCTACCAGGTCACGCTCGAAGAGCTATGCGGAACAGATCTAGGTGATCCGCATTCCGCACGTAGAGCCGCGTCTGAAGTGGCGGTGAAATCGCTCCAGGACGAAGTGTTTGGAACTAGGACAAAGGTTGTGGGCTACGTTGGGGCAGCCGATCGGGTAGTGATTTACGACCACGAAAGCCTTGAAGAGGAACAGGTTATCCTGCCGTTCTTCAATTACCCTGGTCGCGTTCTACGGGTGCAGGGCGAATCTATGCTGCCACGGTATAAACCGGGCGAGCTGATTGGAATCCGGCTCCCAGGCAGGGAGTCTCCATCGGCGAAGATGCTGGGTCAGGACGTGGTCGCGAAGCTTGCCAATGATCAGATGGTCCTTAAGACAGTCGTAGCTGGAGCCGCTTCAGATACATTCACTCTCCTCTCGGTGAACCCAATGGTGCCACCCATCTACGACGCGCCGATCGAATGGATCGCACCGATCGATTTCCACCTTCCCAAATCTTGGTAAGATTGAGCGTAATCTGGCGCGAGCATGGAAGCCTCTCGAAAACGAGGCCGCAGAATGGGTCGTGTTTACCAAGTCCCCCACTTGCTGATCTAGGCTGCCAAACGTAATCATGAATCGTTGGATAGTATCCTGACCGGGGGATTGCGGACGTGTATGACCAGAACGATGATTGCCACACGATATTTGTGGCCAAAAGACTGGTTTTGACTGTCTTTCTTTCCTGCCTAGGCCTCAACCTGTTAAGCAGTTCAGCCTTGGCTGAAGACCTGTATCACGTGACCGCTCCGATCTATGCATGCGTTAATCCTCGCGCAACCAAGGCACTGGCGAACAAGGAAGACCCGCGCCAGCACGATATGCGCTGGGTCCGATTTGTGATACAGGATGGCCGTTGCTTCCAGATTAGCCCGAACGATACATGGGAGGCGATTTCGGAACACGACGGAATAAAATTGCTCCGCCACGATCCGCCCGTCTCCGGCATGCCTCCTCTTTATTTTCTTGCCGACCAGTTAGCCTCTGGCTTGCCGGCCCCTCCCGAACAGTCGCCATCTGTGCCCGAGGATCAGGCGCCACACACATCGACAGACGACCCGGCCGTCTCTCCTGTTCAGCCAGAAGCAGGAAGCGCGCCGCCTGCCGATTCTTCGGGCGCCATCCCGTCGGCTGCAGCTGCAGGGCGGAACAGCGACCAAGGAGTCGCACAGGAGGCACCATCGACTCCGTCACCGGGCACGGCGCCGGCCGCCCCTGCTGACTCAGGGGGCCACACCGGTCTCATTATTCTTCTAATGGGAGCGTTGGGGTTACTTGGCCTTCAACTGCGAAAGAAGGCTATCGCACGACGACGCCTAGAAGGAGCCCTGGCCATAGTAAATACAGAGATTGACCGACAGTCTAATGCGCTCCAGATTCGCAAGTTGCAACTTGCAACCCCGGACCATTACGGAACAATAAACCTAGCAAAATGGCAAAAAGAGATCGGTTACTTCTGTGAGTCTCGTCTTCTCACCTTTCTTACTGGCAACGGTCTTGGGGACCAATGGCCGTTAATAGCGGCCCAGACTGCGCAACGCGTTGACGCAATCGCGTCTGCTGAACCTTCGAGGGACTCAACATCGCCGCAGTTCGTGAGCGATCCGCGTACGTTCGATCCTAGGATGGACCCGATCGACTATGAACGACACTGCGCTTTTCTGTTGCAGCAGGCTGGCTGGGACGCGCGAGTCACGCAGGCGAGCGGCGACCAAGGCGCAGACGTCATTGCGGAGCGCAGAGGTCAGAAGATCGTAGTGCAGTGCAAGCTATACGGCCAGCCAGTCGGAAATAAAGCGGTCCAAGAAGCATTCGCCGCGAAGGAGCATCAGAGGGCGCACGTCGCGCTAGTTGCCTCAAATGCTGAATTCACGCCGTCGGCGCGGCAGCTCGCTAGCACCACCGGTGTGATCCTCATGCACCACAGCCAATTGGCGCAGTTTCGTATCTGACCACATGTCCGTTTCTCTATCGGCGGCCCAAAATTTGGAAAACGAACTATCCGCTAGGCATTGCCTATTGACCAAATAAATAGGCATTGCTTAGTATTCTCCATCGCCACCCCGCGATGGAGGTTTCCTTGCCCGCACACTCAACGCCCACGCCCTACGGCGACAAGCCTTCGGCCAGCAGTCTTCTGCCTTGCCGTCACGGGCTCACGCTTGCCCACACCGACCTGCTGCTGATCATTGCGTCCCTGACCGGCGCTTCGGATAGCCGAGGCAACGCGGAGCAGGTCCGTGGCTGGCTTGAGGCCGCGCAGCACCGCACGGCATGCCGCACGGAAGCGAAATTCCTGGTCGTGCATGCTGTCGCCCGCGCCGTCATGCCAGGACATGCCCGCTACGGCCTGGTCGCCACCCTTCACCGCATGGACGGCTTCGTGCGCGAGGCGATCGCCTGCCTGCCACTCAGTGCCGATCAGAGATCGGGCGGCCAATGATCGCCCTGAACGTGGCGATGCCATTCCCTTTCCAACTGGTCGAGCATGCTGCCCCAGATCGTCGTGATGTAGCTGACCGCCCACAGCTCCAGACGCTGGACGTCCTGCTGCTCCGGGGCCTGAAGTGGGAAAAGGCGCTCGCGCATTTCCAGGTGCTTCTCCGTCAGGCGCGTCGCGGCGCGAATAAGCTCAAGGCGTACGGCTTCGGAAGGCTGGGCACCTTTGAACATGTCGGTTTCCTCATCGATTCGGTTGCACGTTCGATGATGGAAGCGGCGGGAATGTCTGGCAACGGCCATTCCCGTATGCGGAGGGCGCAACCATGAATGCCCAGGCATCCCCTCACAGCGTCGCATCGACCGGCGCGCGTAGCCACCTCAGCACCAGCAGCGACCGCAGGTTTGCCGCGTCGCGTGTGCTGTCGATCCTGCTGCACGACGCATCGACCCCGCACGTCATCCCCACGGCCACCACCCGCGCGCAGATCCGCCGCGCGATGGCGGACCTCGAAAGCGCCCTGACGATCGAGGCCAATGCGGCGTCGCGCCTGCGGGTGGTGCGGGGATGAGCACGGCCACCCTTGCACCGGCGACGGTTCGCCGGAAACATCACTCCGACCAGATCAGGAGCATCCATGGCGGAAGACGAAATCACGCCATTGCCCGCCCCGCAGGAGCCAGCGTGGGGCGCGATCGGGGCGGATTTCCCGCTCTGGCAGGCGAAAGAAGCGATGGCGCAGATCGAGAAGCGTATCGCGACGCAGACCACGACGCTCGGCGTCTACGAAACGCGCGCAACGACATTGCTCGGATGGCTGAGTGCAGAGGTCATTGCGACGGTCACCGCAACGCTCTCAAGGCTCGTTTCGACCGCGCCCGGCAACCTTTCCGCAGCGGCCGTTGTAGCGATGGCACTCAGTGTTCTGATTCCTGCAGCGACGTCTGCCTTCCTTCTGACACGAGTATTCACGCCAAAGGATTGGAGCGCCGGCGGTGCGGATATTGGGTGGCTTGTGGCGTCCGACATGACGGAGCCGAGCGAACTGGAAGTCTTGCAGGCCTTTGCACAGGCGGGCGCCGTTGGGGTGACGACCAACGACGCCGCGCTTCATGCCGCCTTCCGTTCGCTGACGCTGGGCTGGCGGTGGTTTTTGGCCGTTCCGATGTCGGCGCTGGTCGTCAGCCTTTTCGTGTTGGCGGCGGTCCGCTAGGCCCCTGCCGCGTCATTGGCGAGGCCGGCGTTGGCCGTGGCGCGGTCGGAGGCACGTTTTTCGTATCCGGAGATCTCGGAACGACCGGCGGCCGGATCGGCGCGCTCGGTCGCATCGGTTGCTTTACCACTGGTTTCCTCATCGATTCGGTTGACACATCGATGATGGAAGCTGCGGGAATGGCTGGCAACGGCCATTCCCGCATGCAGGGACTGCCGGCATGAGCGCCGATCGCACCCTGCAGGCGCTGGAAACCGTCACCGTCCCACGGGCCGAGCTGGGCACGAACGCTGCCCTGGTCCGCGTGATCGAGGTTGCGTCGTCGATCCTGTCACGGTCGCATCGGATGTCCGACATCGACGGGCATGACCTGCTGTCGGCCTGCACCGTGGCGCGCACCGCCATCACCCGCGAGATCGATGCCGCCGCCGCCCGGCAGGCTGAGGCCACGCGCCGCGACCGGGCCATCCCGGCGCGCCGCGTGCGTCGCCGCGTATCGGCGGGCCTTGCGCGATGACCGGCGGCATCGACATCACGCCGCTGTCCCGTTCCGTGGACGGCATCCTGGCCGACCCGCCTGTTGACCCGTCGCGCCTGCTGTACCTGTCCGACACTCTGGACCGCCTTGCGTCGGAACTGGACCAGGAGCGCAGCCTGCGCGCCGCCGCCGATGCCCGCCACCAGGCCGTGCGCCTGCGCGCCGCCGCGATGCGGCTTGAGGCGCGCCGGTCTGGAACGCAGCCCGCCCAAATCATCGAATTTCCCAACTCCGCCGCGAGCGGAACCGGAGAACCGACCCCATGACCAAGTCCGTCCCGGCCATCGACCTGATGCGCCAGCTGGAGAACTGCGCCCCCGATCGTCAGGAGCGCGTGACGAAATTGTTGGAGGATATCTCGTTCCTGCGCCGCAGCGCGGAACTGAGCCGCCACCAGGGCAATACCGACATGGCGGAAACGCTCGTGAACGTCGCCATCGGCCTGGCGCAGGAAATCGAGGACATCATCCTGCGCAACCCCGGCGTGCCCCATATTCCGCCGGTTCCGCGCGCCAGCCGCATGATCCCGCATCGGGGGTTTATCTCGTGATGTCGGCAAAGGCGCTGCTGAACGCGACAGGTTTCGCCGTGCTGTTCTGGTTGGCCACCATCTGCGTCGTGCTGTGGGGGCTGTCATGACGCCGGGCCAGATCGACATCGAGGACGCCATCGCCCGCACCATCATGACGGCGCGGGCCGGGGTGCCGGCTATCCGCAACGTCAACAGTGCCGGCATGGCGCTGAACCGGGTCTGTCTGCATGGACGGCAGATCCGCCACATTGAGACGATGCGCGGCCGGTCGCTGATGGACCGCGTCCGTACCCTGATCGAATACGGCCTGGAGGATGCCACGAAATACCGTACACCGCCCGCCGAATCCCTGCGCCCGGTCGGTAAGCGCCGCATCGTATCAACCTGCCTGGCGGTCGACACCGTGCGCGACATCCACCTGGTCGCCATCGGCGGCCAGCATCCGCTGACTTTCGCCGCGGCGGTGCGGTGGCTGGTGGATCTGGGGATCAAGGCGGACCGGGAGGGCGGGACATGATGTGCTGGCTCGCCATCATCATCGCCCTGCGCGCCTGCCGCGATTGCGCGGGCCGGGGCTGGATCCGCACCACCTGGTCGGGCGGTCGGGACATTTTCACCTTTCACACCGTCGAGGCCCTGGCGATCTGCGCCGGTTGCGACGGCGACGGCGACGGGCGGCAGGCTTGGGCGCGGGGAGGGCGAGCATGATGCGAACCCGCCGAGGCAGGAAAATTCGAACGGTTCGGACCCTGGGTTGCTGGGGCTTTAGTGCCGTGACCAACCGCGTTGTCGGAAGCCGGCATAGGTGGGACCGTCTGGGGCGATGCGAATTCTGTAATCGCACGCAGGATCAGGTGCGAATTATCGAAATCAAGTCGGCTCCCGATGAGGGAGGGGCGACATGAGCAAGCAGCGATATGCTTGGGTGCCGTCTGAAACCGACGACGAGATGACGCTCATCGTGGACGGCAAACGCGCCGGGGCGCTCATCCTATGGGAGGACAACAAAGACCACAGCCAGGGCTGGACCTGCATTGTCGTGCAGGAAGATGGCGACGATCAGGAACTTATGCCGCCCGATGCATTTTGGACGCCGCTTGAGAAAGCACAGCGCTTTTTGCTGGACGCAGTCGGGCTGGGCTCGGTGCAAGAGCCTGCCCCGGACAAGACGCGCGTGCGGTCGGTCCATCAGATACCCGCCGGTCGTGAGGTCGCGCTGACGCGCACGATTGCTGCGATCCTGCGCCGAGAGCGGGAAAAATCCGGCATGAGCCAGCAGGATCTGGCCAAGGCCGTTGGGGTCAGGGCCGAGATCGTAAAGGAATGGGAGGCGGGAGCTTCACAGCCTCGCCTGGTGCGGCTGCTGGATCTGTTTTCTGTCCTGGACGCGCTTCCGGGCGCAATGGATGAAATTCTTGCAGAGGACGCGAAGATTTGGGGAGTACAGGCATGAACGCCATCCCACGTCCAGCCCTCCGCTGGCATGGCGGCAAATGGCGCCTTGCCCCGTGGGTGATCGAGCATTTCCCGCCGCACGATTGCTATGTCGAGCCGTTCGGCGGTGCGGCATCCGTCCTCCTGCGCAAGCCGCGGGTCGGCGCCGAGGTCTATAACGACCTGGACGACGACGTGGTCGGCTTGTTCCGGGTCCTGCGTAACGCCGACCAGGCGGAACGCCTGATCGCAGGACTGCGCCTCACGCCGTTCGCACGGGCCGAGGACGCCGATTGTCGCCGGCCGGCGCCCGATGCGGATCCGGTCGAGCGCGCCCGCAGACTGATCGTCAGGTCATTCATGGGATACGGGTCCGATGCGTGCCGCGCCGATCGAACGACCGGCTTTCGGTCTGGTAGCAATCGCGATCGCGGTAAATGCACTGCGGCGCGTGAATGGGCAGCATATCCGGACGCATTGCGACTGACCGTCGACCGCCTTCAGGCAGTCGTCATAGAACACCGCGATGCGGTCGAGGTCATGCGGATGCACGACCGGCCGACCACACTGCATTACGTCGACCCGCCCTATCTGCCGACTACCCGCCGCCTGTCGCACCGGGGGCACGGCTACGTGCACGAGCTGACGGCCGAGGACCATGCACGGCTGCTGGGCGCGCTGTGCGAGCTGACCGGCATGGTGGTCCTCAGTGGCTATCCGCACCGGTCCTACGACGCCGCGCTGCCCGGCTGGATGCGCGTCACCACCAGCACCCACGCCGACGGCGCCCAGCCGCGCGTCGAGGCGCTGTGGCTCAATCCTGCGACGCAGGACGCACTCGCCCAGATGGCCTTTCGGTTCGGGGGTGCGGCATGAGCGCGACCCCTCTCATCCGGAAAATCCGGCACACCGAGACTCTGGGCTGCTACGGCGTCAGCCCCGTGACGAACAAGCGCGTAGGCAGCCGCCATTCCTGGGGTTGGCTCGGCCGCTGTCGGTTCTGCGGCCGCACCAAGGACCAGGTGAGGCACGTCGAAATCCAGCTGGTGCCGGTGGATGGGGGCGCGGCATGAACGCCGTTGCGCCAATCGGTCGCCTGGCGCCGATGCAATGGTCGCTGGACACCGCAATCAACGTGGTCCTGTTCGCCGGACTGGGCGGCGCCTGCGCAGGCCTGGAGGACGCAGGCCTGCCGGTCCACGTTGCCAACAACCACGACCCGGTGGCGCTGGCTGCGCACGCCGCGCTGTTCCCGCACACGCGCCACGTCGCCGGCGATATTTTCGACGTGGACCCGCTGGTTGCGACCAATGGCCGGCCCGTGAATATCCTGTGGGCATCGCCCGACTGCCGCGATCATTCCGTGGCCAAGGGCGCGGCGCCGAGATCCGCACGCGTCCGGTCCCTGCCGTGGCAGGTCTGCCGCTGGGCAGGCAAGACCCGCCCGACCGTCATTATGATGGAAAACGTCCGCGAGATACGCGGCTGGGGGCCCCTGATCGCAAAGCGCGACAAGACCACCGGCCGTGTGCTCAAGCTGGACGGCACCGTCGCAGCCCGGGGCGAGCATGTGCCCCGGCACATGCAGCAGCTGGTGCGCGACAAGCGACGCCTTGGCCGGTCCTATCGGGCGTTCATGGCCCATATCCGGGGGCTGGGATACGATTACCAGGACCGGGATCTGTGCTGCGCCGACTTCGGCATCCCGACCAGCCGCCGGCGCTGGTTCGCCGTGGCGCGGCGGGACGGCCAGCCGATCGACTGGCCTGCTCGTACACATGCCCCGATCGCCCAGGCCAAGGCCCTGCGCCTCAAACCCTGGGTCGGCGCACACACGATCATCGACTGGTCGATCCCGATGCAGTCGATTTTCGACCGGGCCCGTCCGCTGGCTGCGAACACCAATCACCGGATCGCGGTTGGTCTGCGGAAATTCGTGCTGGAATCGCCTCGGCCGTTCATTCGGCCGTTCATCTTGCCGCTGACCCATACCGGTGGCGTGCGGGTCCATGACATGCTGGACCCCCTGCGGACACTGACGGCAGCGCATCGGGGCGAACTGGCGGTCGTGGCGCCGGCATTTGTCGAGGAACGGCGCGGCGCCAGCGTCGGGCAGGACCTGGCGCAGCCGCTCGGTGCCCAGACACAGATCCAGCACCACTCGCTGGTCGCCGCCTGGATGGTCCAGTACAATTTCACCGTAGCCGAGGGCGTCATCGGCACCGGCATGGACCAGTCGGCTTCGACCCTGATGACGCGCGGCACCCAGAAATACGTCGCGGCGGCCACCCTGGCGAAGCTGCGCGGCACCAGCACGGCGGCCGACATTCATTACCCGGTGCCGACCCTTTCCGCCGGCGGCAACCATGTCGCGGCCGTCGCGGCGTTCCTGACCAAATATTACGGCCAGGGATCGCAGAGCCAGGCGGCAAGCGATCCGCTGCATGCCCTGACCACGCTGGCCCGCTTCGGCATCGTCACCGTCCAGTTCCAGGGCGCGCCGCATGTCCTGTCCGACGTCATGATGCGGATGCTCCACCCGTCCGAGGCGGCCGCCGCGCATGAACTGACATTGCCCGCCATGATCGAGATCGACGGCCAGCGCCGGGCGCTGACCAAGAGCGAGTCCATGCGCCTGATCGGCAACAGCGTGCCCAAACGCATGGCCACCCTGCTGGCCCAGGCAAACCGCGTCACCGCCCTCGATCGGGCGGCGGTGATCGCTGCGGAGTGATGATGATGGAAAATGCGAAATCATTTCTGATTCCGGCCAATTTAACTGGCGATCAAGTCGACGCATTTTGCCGAGAGTGGAATCTGCACGCTCCAGACGTGCGCCGATTTGCTGCTACTCTTTGCAGGGTTGTCGGCACGCCCGCCGAGGCGAGCGGTAAGTTACGGGTTTTCGACGTTGCAGATGCGTCATATGGGCCACTCGACGCGAAATACGTCCGCCATGCTGACGCCGAAGCCCTGATCGCTGCCCGCGACGCCGAGATTGCCGACAAGGATCGGGAGATAGAAGACCTGAAGGCAGCTGCCGAGACGGTCATATCGTTCGATGAAGCCTATCGGCGCAAGATCGAGCGACGTGTTTTGCCCGCAGCGATGGGCGATATGATGAAGATCGCCAGCCTCATAGAATGGGCCCAGAAGATCCGAGACCAATTCGGGAATACGTGCGTCTATGCTGTCGATCTGTCATGGGGTGCCGTGGCGCTGAACCGGGAGGCTGATGACCGGAAGCGTTTGTCCCCCGGAAAGACTTCGTGGACCGATAATCCCGATTTCGAAGGGGCCGATACCGAAGCCGCGTTCGCGTCCCTCAAAGAGGAGAATACAACCTTGACCGCGCAGATCGACACGATCGCGCAGGAGACGCGGGAGGCGTGTGCGCTTGTCGTGGAGCGCTGGGGTCTGCACACACTTCAGGCCACCGGCATGTGGCTGATCGACAAGGCAGGAGTCGCTGCCGCCATTCGCCACTCGGGGGGAGAGAAGGCGTGAGCGAACCCTGCACCTGCATGGGCTATCCCGTGGCCATCGTCTGGCGTGATCGCGCGCGATGCGACGTCAGCGCCTACCGATGCACGCGCTGTGGCGCGTCGTGGGGTGGGGCCAGTGCGGCGGCCAGGCCGATTTCCAATCTGGACCTGTCGCGCCGCGAGAGTAAAGCCATCAAGCAGGGAGATGCCCCATGACCCAGCACAGGACGCGGGAAGAGCAGATCAGCGCATTGGCCGGGAATCTGTCCGGGGTCCGCTGCATAGGAGCGTTCGAGCGGGAAAGCGCCCGTCGCCACATAGAAGAAGCCGAATCCCGAGCCCGCGCCGAGGCGCAGGCCGAGATCGGGGACGTCTACCAGCGCGGCGTCCAGAACGGGCGCGAAGCCGGAATCACAATCGGCCGGCACCAGGCGCAGGTGGTCATTGCGGCCGCGATCAGGTTGGCCTGGTCAGAGGCCGGCACCGAGTCGGTCCTGAATGGCGGCGACCCGGTCGCATTCGATCCGTGGCCTGAGATGGACGCGCTCCTGATAGCGCTGGACCAGGCGCGGCCGAACTGGCGCAGCCAGACACGGATGGAGGGCACTCAAGATGCCCGATAATCCGCTGCCATCCCATTCCTGCCTGTCCGATCTGGTGATCGGTCAGGCAGCCTACACGACCCGCCTCTACGGCGACGGAAAGGGCGCCTACGTCGGTGCCACGCGCGAGGACGGCGGCGCCTGCGCGATCGCGCACGTCGGCCGGCTGGTCACGATCGACGGCCAGTGTGTGCTGGAGCTGACGGGGTATTTGACGACGCCGGCGCGCGGTGAGGGAGAGGCAAATGGCTGAGGCGACGTGCTGCCGGGTGAAATCTCTTGCGGATCGGTGGGAGTGCTCGCCCGCCAAGATCCGCCGCATGATTGAAGCAGGGAAGCTGCCAGCTATCCGCCTGGATGGGATGGTCCGCATCCCCCTCTCCGCAGTCCTGGAAATCGAGGCAAAGACTGAATGCCCGCAAACGACAAGCCGCGACTCTGCCGAGTCGCAGGGCGCGACACATGGCACATCTATCACCAGCGCAAACGCCTCTCTACGGGCTGCACGGATCGCGCGTCGGCTGAATTAGTTCTCTCGAAATATGTCGCCGATCTATCTCGGCCGCAGACGCAGGCAGTCGGGATTTCGCAGATTCTGGACCTTTATCTGGCAGACCGTCGGGATGCCCTCAAGCCGGGCGCGGACAGGCTGGCGTTCGCCCACAAACAGGTCAGTGCCTGGTTCGGCGAAAGGCCAGTCGAAGCTATCACCGACCCGGAATGCCGAGCCTATTTGAGGAATCGTCTGGCCAACGGAATCAGCACCAGTACTGTGCGGACAGAGATGCAGGCACTCCGTGCGGCGCTGCGGTGGGCAGCGAAAGAGAAACTGACGGCCGAAGCGCCGCATATCCCCCTGCCTCCGCGCGCCGTTCCGAGGGAACGATGGCTGACCCGCGATGAAGCGCAGGCTCTCATTAAAGGATGCGGTTCCCATCACATGCGACTGTTCGTCATTCTGGCCCTTGGGACCGGCGCCCGAGTCGCATCATTGCTCGAACTGCCGTGGTCACGGGTCGATTTCGATGGCCGGGTGATCGACCTACGTGATCCGACCAGGCCGCGCACATCAAAAGGGAGGGCCCGCGTTCCCGTCAATGACGGCTTGCTCGCTGCGCTACAGGAAGCGCATGCCGTCCGGGAGACCGACTGGGTAATCGAGTGGGCCGGCAACAAGGTCGCTTCGATCAAGCGCGGATTTCGCGCGGCGGCCGAGCGGGCTGGGCTTCAGGGCGTGACGCCCCATACCCTGCGGCATACTGCGGCCACCTGGATGGCTCAGGCAGGTGTCCCGCTTTGGGAGGTAGCCGGATTCCTGGGGCACTCGAATACGAGGATGGTCGAGGATACCTATGCCCATCATAGCCCAGGCCATCTCAAGGCAGCATCGCGCGTCCTCGACATGAGCATATTGCAACAGTTCCCGGTTGCGCGCGTGAACACGGACACGGAAAAACTCACGGAATCCCGTGGTGCAAAATGCTCAAACTCCTGTGGAGGAAATGACCTAACAGATTGAAAAGAAACAACCGTTATAAGTGTTCGGGACGCAGGGGCCGGAGGTTCGAATCCTCTCACTCCGACCAGCTTTTTCAAAGATATGATGACCATCGCCGTTGCGGCCGGCCCGTTCGAAAGAACGGGATGGCCCGCAAGGGCGTTGTCGTGCGTACTGGCCATGCTGGCGCGAGCCCTTAAGCAAACATCAACGCCCGCCGCCCATGCTGGCCGTCGGGCGGCGCATGGGGTGTCGCGCCGATCCAGCATGGGGTGCGCCACGATCATGTTCGCCTCGTTCCTGCGCGACCGCCGGACACGCGACGATGCTCCTGTTCACAAGGGCGTAGCGCGCACGATCGGCCTTGCCGATGTCGCGGACTCCGTCGCCTGCCTGGAAACCTGTCCCGCCCAGCCCGCCCGGTTCGCGGGCGGTGGCGCGCTGCTGGATGGCGAGACGAACCCGTTCCTGGCGTGGTCGAGTTCGCCGGTCACGGTGACGGTCCACCATCTGCGCGATGTGGTCTACGATGTCGACCACCGGGTACTGATCAAGGACGGCTGCCTGATTGCCGAGACCTGCTACCTGCAACCGCCGGAAGCGCTGGCGCGGATCACCGTCGATCGGGCGCGGCTGGGCCGACTGGCCGGGCCGGGGGTGGCCATTCCGTGCAGCGACCACTGGCCGGGCAATTACTATCACTGGATGGCGCACACCCTGCCGGTGATCGCGTCCCTGTCCGATCGGCCGGAATGGGGATCGGCACGGCTGCTGCTGCCGGCGCTGCTGCCGTGGCAGCGTCGGACGCTGGAACTGCTGCGCCCCGGACGCTGCGGGATCGAACCGATCGCCGCCGGGGCGCAATATCGGGTCGACCGGGTCGCCTATTGCAATATCGTGGCCGGGGCAGCCGATTTCGCGATGTCGCGGCTGTGCGGGGCGGTTTTCAGGCGCATGGCGGCGGCCGTTCCCGTCGCCCGCCGGCCGGGGGCGCGCCTGTACGTAAACCGCAGCGGAACCGGCAATCGCGCCATCCCGAACGAGAGTGCTCTGGCCGCGCGACTGCACGACATGGGTTTCCTGGCGGTGCGGCCCGAGACCCTGGCGCCCGAGGCGCAGATCGACCTGTTCCGGGCCGCATCGATGGTGGTGGGGCCGCTGGGCGCCGGCATGACCAATATCGGCTTCTGCCGGCCCGGGACCGTGGTGTACGATCTGGTGCCGGACCATCACGCCAATCCCTGCTTCCTGGCCATGGCCATGCGGGGGGACCTGGCCTATTGGGCGGACTGCTTTCCCACCGGGGCGGACAGGCAGGACCATGTCGCCAACTGGGCGCACGGGATCAATGTCGGGCAGGTGGCGCGGCGGGTCGTGGAATTGATGCCCTGAAACCCGCCAAAGGGCCTCGCCCTTTGGAAGCCCGGTCGTTTATCCAGGGTCGGGGTCCAGGGCCTCAGGCCCTGGTGGGTTCGGGCAACGCCCGATCTGCCTGCGGGCGCCCCCTCCTGACAACCGGCCGGACGTTCAGGCGACGGTGGTTTCCGTGCGGCGGCCGGGGACCAGAACGGTGGCGACGGCCACCACGCCGATATTGACCAGCAGCGCCAGAAGACCGGTCGAAACCGCCTGGTGCAGGCCGCCCAGGGCCAGGACATGCGTGGGTTTCAGCCCGTCCTGGAAGCACAGATACGTCCCGAACAGCGTGCCGACCGTCCAGCCCAGCAGCATCGCGCCGGCCGAGAAACGAATCCGCGTCAGGCCCAGCACCAGCGCCGGGAAAGTCTGAAGAATCCATAAGCCGCCCAGCAATTGCAGGTCGATGGCGAACTGGGCATTCAGGAACAGCACGCAGGCCAGCGCGCCCAGCTTGACGCCGAAGGCGACGATCCGGGCGGCTCCGACGTCCTGTCCACGCCCGGTGAGGATGTTGCGCGTCACCAGGTTGGCGGCGCCGATGGCCATGACCGCCGCGGGCACCAGCGCGCCGACGGCGACGGCGGCGAAGCAGAAACCGCTGAACCATGCGGGGAAGATGGCCAGGAACAGCAACGGCACGACTGACGAGGAGTGGGTCGTCACGATCCCCGCGGCATGCGCCATCAGGCCCAGCATCGCGATCAGGCCCAGCAGCAGCGTATAGGCCGGCAGCATGACCGCGTTCTTGCGGATCGTGTCGGCCGAGCGCGCGGCCAGCACGCCGGTCAGCGTGTGCGGATACAGGAATGCCGCCAGCGCCGACGACAGCGCCAGCGTCGCATAGGGCACGGCCTGCCCGGCCATCAGGGCGTGGTTGCCCTCGGGTTTGGGCAGGTGCTGCGCGGCGGTGGCGAACATCGCGGCATATCCGCCCAGATGCACCGGAATGACGATCACGGCGGCCAGCACCGCAATATAGATCATGATGTCCTTGATGAACGCCGTCAGCGCCGGGGCATGCAGCCCGCCCAGCCACGTATAGGCGGCCAGCGACACGAAGGCGACGATCAGCGGGATTTCGCCCGGCAGGCCCAGCGCCGCGATCACCGTGCGGATGCCGATCAGCTGCAGGGCGATATAGGGCATGACCGCGACCAGGCCGCTGCAGGCGATCGCCAGTTCCAGCGGGCGGCTGCCGAAGCGTGCCCGCACGATGTCCGCCGCCGTGGCATGCCGGCCGGCATGCGCGATGCGCCACAGGATGGGCATGACCAGGAACACGAACGGATAGACGATGATCGTATAAGGCAGCGCGAAGAAACCGAACGCCCCGGTGGCGTAGACCAGGGCGGGCACCGCGATGACGGTATAGGCGGTATAGAAATCGCCGCCGACCAGAAACCATGTGACCCAGGTGCCGAACTGCCGGCCGCCCAGGCCCCAGTCCTCGGACTTGTCGGCGCCGTGCGCGGGCCGGTGGGCGCGCCACCAGCTGACGGTGCTGCCCAGCAGGATCGTGGCGGCGAAGAACAGGATGAAGACGATCAGGGCCGCCGGACCGGGTGCTTGCGCGGTCATGAACGCGCGCCCTTCTTCCAGACCAGCAGGACCAGCAGGGACGTCAGCGGCACCCAGGCCAGCTGGTACCAGTAGAAGAACGGAAACCCCAGGAACGAGGGTTCGATCCGGTCATAAAACGGAAGCCATAACAGCCCCAGGAACGGCAGAAGCAACGCCAGACGGAGCATTTTCATCCCGATGCGCCTTTTTTCTTGTTGGTTAGGGCAGACGTCGCCCATTCGCGTGGGCCTGTCAACCGGACAGGAGCGGGCGGCGGCAGGCCCGGATTGCCGGATTTCCCATGCCCCGACACGGAAAAATCGACGGCGCGGGCCGGGAAGCGGCCGTCCTGCCGCAACCGGCATCACATCGGTATCGAAAGAACAGGCGGGCCGGCAGATCGTTCACAATAACGACGCCCGCGGGTGCCGGCCCCCGTGCCCCCCATCCGGACGCGCCGGCCATGCTCGCCACGCAGCCCACCTCGGCGCCCGCGCTGCCGCCCCGCGCGTACGGCCGCGCAGGCCCGAAAACAGGCCGCGAGCAGACAGGTTCCGTCATAATAAAAAGATCGAAATCCGCCCGATGAGCAGCTAAGAAAGCAGGGCGGCGCCCGAACAAGCAAGATCAAGAAAAGTTCGGGTCAGAGGAATGCCTACGTTTCGCGCAGAAAGAACACGGGGCACAAGGAGATACCGAGATGACGAAGTGGGTCTATGGTTTCGGAAGCGGCACCAACGAAGGCAGCGCCGGCATGCGCGACCTGCTGGGCGGCAAAGGCGCCAACCTGGCGGAAATGGCGGCGATCGGCCTGCCCGTGCCACCAGGCTTTACGATCACCACCGAGGTCTGCACCAGCTTCTATGAAAACGGCCGGGCCTATCCCGCCGAACTGAAGGCGCAGCTCGACACGGCCCTGCACGGCATCGAGGAGACGCTGGGCCTGCGCTTCGGCGATCCGGCCGCCCCGCTTCTGGTCTCGGTCCGCTCGGGCGCGCGGGTGTCGATGCCGGGCATGATGGACACCGTCCTCAATCTGGGCCTGAACGACAGCACGGTGGAAGGGCTGGCGGCCTCGTCGGGCGATCCGCGCTTCGCCTGGGACAGCTATCGCCGCTTCATCCAGATGTACGGCTCGGTCGTGCTCGGCGTGTCGCACCATCGCTTCGAGGACCTGATCGAGGAGACCAAGCGCGCGGCCGGCGTGCAGGACGATACCCGCCTGTCGGCCGAGGACTGGCAGGACGTCGTCGCGGGCTACAAGGAGATCGTGCTGCGCGAGACCGGGGACGACTTCCCCATGGACCCGCACGCGCAATTGTGGGGCGCGATCGGGGCGGTGTTCGGGTCGTGGATGAACCCGCGCGCCAACACCTATCGCCGCCTGCACGACATTCCGGCCAGCTGGGGCACGGCGGTCAACGTGCAGGCCATGGTGTTCGGCAACATGGGCGAGGATTGCGCCACCGGCGTGTGCTTCACCCGCGATCCGTCCACCGGCGAAAACGTCTTCTACGGCGAATACCTCATCAACGCCCAGGGCGAGGACGTGGTGGCCGGCATCCGCACCCCCCAGCCGATGTCCGAGGCCCGCGCCCGTGGCGACGAGGTGTCGATGGAAAAGGCACTGCCCGACGCCTATCGCGAACTGCTGGCGGTGCGCGACATCCTGGAACGCCATTACCGCGACATGCAGGACATCGAATTCACGGTCCAGGCCAACCGCCTGTACATGCTGCAGACCCGCACCGGCAAGCGCACCGCCGCCGCCGCGCTGCGGATCGCCATCAGCATGGCCGAGGAAGGCCTGATCACGCATGAGGAGGCGATCCGCCGGGTGCCCCCCTCGTCGCTGGACCAGCTGCTGCATCCGACGCTGGACCCCGAAGCGCCCCGCACGCTGCTGAGCCGCGGGCTGCCGGCGTCGCCGGGGGCGGCGGCGGGCGCCATCGTCTTCACCGCCGAGGACGTGGAAATCCGCGCTGCCCGGGGCGAGGACGTGATCCTGGTCCGGATCGAAACCTCGCCCGAGGACGTGCACGGCATGCATGCCGCGCGCGGCGTGCTGACCACCCGTGGCGGCATGACGTCGCACGCCGCCGTGGTGGCGCGCGGCATGGGGCGCGTCTGCGTCGCCGGCGCCGGCGGGATCCATGTGGATTATCGCGCGCGCACGCTGTCGGTCGGCGGCACCGTCCTGCACGAAGGCGAGTGGATCACGCTGGACGGCGCGACGGGCGAGGTCTTCGCCGGCCGGGTCGGGACGATCGAACCCACCCTGTCGGGCGATTTCTCGACCCTGATGGGCTGGGCCGACCGCACGCGCCGGATGAAGATCCGCGCCAACGCCGAAACGCCCGAGGACGCCGAGACCGCGCGCCACTTCGGCGCCGAGGGAATCGGCCTGTGCCGGACCGAGCACATGTTCTTCGCCCCGGACCGCATCGGCTTCGTGCGGCAGATGATCATGGCGGGCGACGACACCGCGCGGACGCGCGCCATCGACGCGCTGCTGCCGTTCCAGCGCGAGGATTTCAAGGCGCTGTTCCGCATCATGGCAGGGCTGCCGGTGACGATCCGCCTGCTGGACCCGCCGCTGCATGAATTCCTGCCGCATGGCGATGCCGAACTGGCCGAGGTCGCGGCGGCGCTGGGCGAAAGCGTCGAGGCCCTGGCGGCCCGCAAGGCGGCGCTGTCGGAATCCAACCCGATGCTGGGCCATCGCGGCTGCCGCCTGGGCCTGACCTATCCGCAACTGTACGCCATGCAGGCCCGCGCGATCATCGAGGCCGCGATTGCGGTTTCGGGCGAGAGCGGACAGCAGGTGGTGCCGGAGATCATGATCCCGCTGGTGGGCATGGAGACCGAACTGCGCCGTGCCCGCGCGAATGTCGAGGCCGTGGCGGCGGAAGTCGTGGCGGCGGCCGGCGTCGCGCTGGAGTACAGCATCGGCACCATGATCGAACTGCCGCGCGCGGCGCTGACGGCCGACCGGATCGCGCAGGACGCGGATTTCTTCTCGTTCGGCACCAACGACCTGACGCAGACCACGTTCGGTCTGTCGCGCGACGACGCGGGCACGTTCATGCCGTTCTATCTGGAACATGACCTGATCCCGCGCGACCCGTTCATCTCCATCGACCAGGAAGGCGTGGGCCAGCTTGTCGCGATGGGGGTCGAGAAGGGACGCCGCACGAAGCCGGGCCTGAAGCTGGGCGTGTGCGGCGAGCACGGGGGCGATCCGGCCTCGATCGGGTTCTTCGAATCGGTCGGGCTGGATTACGTGTCCTGTTCGCCGTTCCGGGTGCCGATCGCGCGCCTGGCGGCGGCACAGGCCGCCCTGGCCCGCCGGGACGAGCAGAAGCGTCCGCTGCCCGCCGACAGCCGCTGACGACTGGCCGGCCGGGTGTGTGCGCGCACACCCGGCCATGCCGATCATGTCCGCCCCCATGGGGCGCCGGGGCCATATACGCATGCCATCGCACCATATCGTGCTGCATCTGGCGTCGGACGCGACGGGGCAGACGCTGGATTCCCTCGTCCGTGCCTCGGTCGCGCAGTTCAGCCATGCCGACGTCACCTACCATCGCTGGAACCTGCTGCGGACGCGCTCGCAATTGCGGCGCGCGCTCGAAGGCATCGCACAGGATCCGGGGCCGGTCCTGTCGTCGGTGGTCGATCCCCGGCTGCGGCACGAACTGACGGTCGGGTGCGGACATATCGGCGTCCGGCTGATCAACGTGCTGGACCCTGTCACCAACGTCCTGCAGGACGAACTGGGCGAAGCCGCCATCGCCCGGCCGGGCGGCCAGTACGTGATGGACGATGCCTATTTCCGCCGCATCGACGCCATGCATTTCGTGCTGGCCCATGATGACGGGCAGGAAATGGGCGGCCTGTCGCACGCCGACGTGGTGCTGGTGGGGGTGTCGCGCGCGTCCAAGACCCCGACCTCGTTCTACCTGGCCAATTGCGGCGTCAAGGCGGCCAACGTGCCGCTGATCCCCAACCTGCCGCTGCCAGGCGAGCTGGAGCATCTGTCCCGGCCGGTGGTCGGGTTGACCATAGATCCCGACGTGCTGATCGGTATCCGGCGGCACAGGCTGGATGTGATGGCCGACCGGCGGATGGATCTGGTGATGCGCAACAACCCGTATGTCGACCCCGAGCAGGTCGAGGAGGAAGTCCGCTGGGCGCGGCGCGTGTGCGCCCGGCATGGCTGGCCCCTGGTGGATGTCAGCCAGCGTTCGATCGAGGAAACGTCGGCTGCCGTCATGGAAGTGATAGCCCAGTGGGAAGAACGCCACCGGCCCTGACGCCCGATATCGCCGCGTTACATATCGATACCGGCGCAACCTGAATCGGGCCACATGACCACCTATATAAAAGGACATGGAAAGGGAGGCGCGGTCATGCGGCGATTTCTGGTTCTGGGGGCGGCAGCCCTGATGCTCGGGACGACGGCCGGAGGTCAGATCGCCTGGGCGCAACATGGCGGCGGCGGCGGTCATGGTGGCGGTGGTGGTGGTGGCTGGCACGGTGGTGGCGGCGGCGGCTGGCACGGTGGCGGCGGTGGCTGGCACGGCGGTGGTGGCGGCGGTTGGCACGGCGGTGGTGGCGGCTGGCACGGTGGCGGTGGCTGGGGCTGGCGTGGCGGTGGGTGGCGCGGCGGCGGCTGGGGCTACCGGCCCTATTATGGCGGCTGGGGATGGGGCGGCTATCCGTATTACGGCGGCTATTATGGCGGCTGGGGCTGGCCGCTGGCCTTCGGCGCGGTCCTGGGCGTGGCGGCCGGCGCGGCGGCATCCTCTTACGGGTCGTACTATGACGGATATGACGATGGATATGACGGCAGCGCGGGCTACCCGCCCGGCTATTATCCCTATTACCCCGGCACGGCGGCCTCCGCCGCCTACCCGCAGCAGCCGTATCAGCCATATCAGCAGCCCTATGCCGCCCCGCCGCCGCAGGGGGCGCCGATGCAGTCGCCCGTCGTCACCTGCAGCAAGGGGCTGGTCTTCAATCGCCTGACCGAGAGTTGCGACCGGCCGTGACGCGATGCGCATCCCTTGACCCGAGGCCGGGCTTGGGGATGCCACAGCCGTGACATATTATGTTACATGATGCATGTCCGGGGCATGGAACGGGCGGTTCCGTTCCGATGTCCGGCAATCGAAATTGGATACGAGAGATGATGAGTTTGCGGAAATGCGTCGCGCCCGCTCTGATGGCCGCCGGCCTGCTGGCGGCGGGCATGGCCACCGACGCGCGGGCCGAACCCGGCGGTTGCCTGAAATACGGTGCGGTCGGCGCGGTCGGTGGGCATCTGGCCCATCATGGCGTTATGGGGGCCGCCGGGGGGTGCGTCGCGGGCATGTATACCCGCCACGAATACCGCAAGGGCCTCCGCGCGAAGGCCGCGCTGTATGACAAGGAACATCCCGCCGACCCGCATATGAGCCTGGCGGAACGGTACCGGAACCGCAAGACGGACGAGCAGAAGGCCACGCTGTATGACGCCGAGCATCCGCCCGCCCCGGGACATTGAGGACGCCTCATCGGCAAGCATCAGGGCGCTGCCCTGAAACCCGCCAAAGGGCCTCGCCCTTTGGAAACCCGGTCGTTGATCCATGATCGGGGTCCAGGGCCTCAGGCCCTGGTGGGTTCGGGCGACGCCCGATTTTTCCTTCAGGCGGGGTCCAGCCACCCCGCCAGTTCCCGCCGCGCCAGGGCTTCCAGCAGGTCGATCGCGGCCGGGGCCCCGTTCAGGCAGGGGATCAGCGCGAAATCGGTTCCGCCGGCGGCGATGAATTCGGCGCGCACCTCGTTGCCGATCTCGTCCAGCGTTTCGATGCAGTCGGCCATGAAGCCCGGCATGATGACCGCGACACGGGTGACGCCCTGCGCGGGCAACGCCCGCACCAGCGGCGCGGTATAGGGTTCCAGCCAGCGCGCGGGGCCGAAGCGCGACTGATAGGTCAGCGGCATGGTCGCCTCGTCCATGTCCAGCGCCCGGCGCAGGGCGGCGATCGTGCGCTCGCAATCCTGGGGATAATGATCGCCACGGGCGACGTAATCGCGGGGCAGCCCGTGGAACGAGGCCACGATCCGCTGCGGCGCGAAGGGCAGGTCCGCCAGCGTCTCGCGCACCGAACGGGCCAGGGCGTCGATATAAAGCGGATGGTCGGGGAAGGGCGGCACGGTCCGGATGGCCGGCTGGTTGCGCAGCCGCATCAGTGCGCGAAACGCCTGGTCGTTGGCGGTGGCCGTGGTGGTGGCGCTGTATTGGGGATAGAGCGGCAGCAGCAGGATCCGGTCACAGCCACGGCGCAGCAGCCGGTCGATTCCCGACAGGATGGCCGGGTTGCCGTATCGCATGGCCCATTCCACCGCCACGCCGTCGGCGGCCAGCCGTTCGGCCAGCCCTTCGGCCTGCGCGCGGGTGTGGGTGCGCAACGGGCTTTCGTCGCGCTGGGCATGCCAGATGCGGCGGTAGGCGGCCCCCGTCCTGCGTGGACGCAGGGTCAGGATGGGGCCTTGCAGGATGGGCTGCCAGATGGCGGGGCTGGCTTCGATGATACGGCGGTCGGACAGGAACTCCGACAGGTACCGCCGGATGGCCTGATAGCCGGTTCCGTCCGGGGTGCCGAGATTGGTCAGCAATACGCCGATGCGTGACGGGCCGGGCGTGGCGGGCGCGTCGGGACGGATGGTCAGGAAGCTCATCGGGTCATTCTGCTACAGGATGACACGGTTCCTGGCAAAATGCCCTCATCGCGACTGATGTCCGCCGGCGGTGAAAGAGGTGGGAACCTGTACCGGCGCCGCGTCAGCGACGATTGCGTACCCGCACGGGTACCGGGCGGGGCGTGGGCTGGGCGCGCCACGCCTGGATCGCCGCACAGCCCATCAGCACGGACACGCACACCAGCGGCAGGGATGACGACAGAAAGGCGGAAATGGCGGTCATCGTGCTCTCCATCCCGATCGGGGCGGTCCTCGAAGGCTTGCGCGGCGGCGGAACAGCGCCGCGAAATCGGTGGTCCGGACCGCACATTCCAGTGAACCGTGCGGGTTTATGCCCCGTCAACGAAAAAATGACGGGAACCAGCGACGCATCCCCGACATGGGAACGGCGCTGCGATTCGTCAAGTTTCGCCGGCTTCCCCGCTGCGTGCAATCTGCAGGCATTTGCGCATCAGCGACGGCAGGGCCAGCCCGTCCAGTTCGTGTTCGCCGCAGACCAGTCCGCCCCGGGCGGCGATGCTGTTGGGAAAGCGGTCGATGCGCGCCGCGTACACATCCACATGCAAGGTGAAATGGGTGAAGACATGCGTCACCCGCCCCATGGACTTCCACGCCGACAGCCCGCGCGTGGGGGCCAGCGGAACATGAGAGAAAGCGTCGGCCATGGTCCATGCCTCGGCCCGCCAGGCGGTGCCGGGCAGTTCCAGCATGCCGCCCAGCAGCCCGCGTTCCGGCCGGCGGCGCAGCAGGACGTTTCCCGCGGCGTCGACCAGATGGAAATGTGCCCCGTGGCGAACCGGCTTCGCGGCCTTCGGCGCCTTGGCCGGCAGGCTGGCGGCGATGCCCAGCCGCGCCCCGGCGCAGGCCGCCTGCCAGGGGCACAGCACGCAGGCCGGGGATTTCGGGGTGCAGATCCCCGCCCCCAGATCGAACAGCGCCTGCGCGAAGTCGGACGGCCTGGCCCGGGCCTCGGCCGCGTCGCCCAATGTCGCGGCCTGCAGGGCGATGGCCTTGCGCGCGGCGGGCAGCGGGTCGGTCAGGGCGAACAGGCGGGTGGTCACGCGTTCGACATTGCCATCGACCGGCACGACCGGATGGCCGAAGGCGATGGCGGCGATGGCGGCCGCGGTATAGGGCCCGATCCCGGGCAGGGCCAGCAGCCCCGCCATGTCGCGGGGGAAGCCGCCGGCGCGGTCCACTGCCTGGGCGCAGGTATGCAGGTTGCGCGCCCGCGCGTAATAGCCCAGGCCCGCCCACGCGGCCATCACATCGTCCTGCCTGGCGCGCGCCAGGTCGGCCACGGTGGGAAACCGGTCGAGAAAACGATGGAAATATGGGATGACGGCCGCCACGGTCGTCTGCTGCAGCATGATCTCGCTGAGCCAGACGTGATAGGGATCGGCGGTTCGGCCGGGCAGGGCCCGCCAGGGCAGCGTCCGCCGGTGGCGGTCGTACCAGCGCAGCAGGTCGACGGGTAAAGGAGGCACGGTCCGCTTATGACGAAGGAACCGACGAACGGCAAGCGGGCACGCCCCGCCGCCCCGCCGCCCGAGCCCGCGCGCGCCTGGTCGATGCGCAGCCTGGGCGCGCTGATCCCCAACGTCGCCCGCCCCGCCTTCCGCAAGCAATCGCCGGCGGCGGCGCAGATCATCGCGGACTGGGCCGACATCGTGGGGCCCGAGCTTGCGCGCGCCACCGTGCCGCGCCGCCTGTCGGCGGGGGTGCTGACCCTGGGCTGTGCCGGGCCGGTGGCGATGGAATTGCAGCATCTGGCGCCCGCCCTGATCGGACGGATCAACCGGGCCTGCGGCCATGACGCCGTGCGGTCGCTGAAGCTGGTCCAGGATCTGGTACCCCGCCCCGCTCCGGCGGCCCCGCCCCCACGGCAGGCCCCGCCGCCGCCGGTCGCCATTCCCGACATGCCCGAGGGACCGCTGAAGGACGCGCTGGCGGCGCTGGGTGCGCGCGTGCGCGAACGCTCCGGACGGCGGTGACGACAGGATTGGCAGAGAAACATGACGATCGGGCCCTGCCATAAAAAGGCCGGGATCGCGGCGCTTCCTGCCTCCGGTATTGACGGGGCGTGGATGGCATAATCCCGCGAATGTGCGCGGCACGCCGGTTTCCCGGACCGCCCGTCCCGCCGAAGAAGAGAGAACGGTTTCTTGCTGAAAGGGAGCATTCCGATGCGCAAGATGGCTTTCCTGCTGGCCCTGTCGCTGGGCGTCGCCGGCACGCTGTCATCGACATCCGCCATGGCATGGGGCGGACGTGGCGGTTGGGGCGGTGGCGGCGGATGGCGCGGCGGCGGTGGCTGGGGCTGGCACGGTGGTGGCTGGCGTGGCGGCTGGCGCGGTCCCGGATGGGGCTGGGGCGGCTTCGGCGTCGGCATGCTGGCCGGGGCGGCGGCCGGCGCGGTGGTGGCAGCGCCGTACTATGGCGGATATCGCTATCGCTATCCGGTTTACGGTTATCCGGCTTATCCCGCTTATCCGGCGTATCCGGCCTATTCGTACCCGGCGTATGGCGCCCCTTATCCGGGCTATTATCCGGGCTGGTAAAAAGGAAAGGCCGGGCTCTGCCCGCACCCGGCAAGGGCCGCGGCCCTTGCATCCCATTCGTTTATAAAGTCCTGGGTTTTCAAAGGGCAAAGCCCTTGCCTTCGCATCACCCGTCCTGTCGGGCGGCGCGAATGAACCGTGCGATCAGCGCCGGGTCCTTGCGGCCCGGCGCGCTTTCAACGCCCGACGACACGTCGACTGCGGGCGCACCGCTCCGAGCGATGGCATCGGCCACATTGTCGGGGGTCAGCCCCCCGGCCAGGATCCATGGCGCGGGCGCGACCCAGCCGCGCGTCATCGTCCAGTCGATGGCATGGGCATTGCCGCCCGGCCGGTCCGAACCCGCGGGCGGGCGGGATTCGATCACCAGCCCGTCCAGGGATGTTTCGACCGGCAGGTCCTCTGGCGTCGCCACACCGTGGGCGTGCCAGACCGGCAGGCCGAACCGGTCGCGGACGGCGCGCGCGCGGGCCTGCGGGGCGTAGATCTGCAATCCGTCCAGTTCGGTCGCATCCAGCACGGCGGCGATGGCGTCGTCATCCGGCGCCACGAACAGGCCGATGCGCCGGGGACCGCCGGCAGGCAGGCGCGCGATCAGCGCCGCTGCCTGCGCGGGCGTGACATGGCGGGGCGAACGCGCGAAGAACACGAATCCGACCCAATCGGCACCATGCGCCACGGCGGCCTCCAGCCCGGCCGGTTCGGTCAGGCCGCAGATCTTGACGCCGATGGGCCGCTCCATCGGGCGGTCAGCCGGCAAGTTCCGCCGCGATGGCGGCGGCGGCGGCGGCCGGGTCGGCGGCGGTGGTGATGGGACGGCCGACCACGATCCAGTCGGCACCGGCGCGGCTGGCCTGGGCGGGGGTCATGATCCGCTTCTGGTCGCCGGCGGCGGCCCCGGCGGGCCGGATGCCCGGCACCACCAGCACCGGCCGGTCGCCCAGCCGGTCGCGCAGCGGCGCGATTTCATGCGACGAGCACACCAGCCCGTCGGCCCCGGCCGCCATTGCCAGCGCCCCCAACCGCACAACCTGCCCGCGCGGGGTGTCGGACACCCCGGTTTCGTGCAATGCCTCGGCGTCCATGCTGGTCAGCACCGTGACCGCCAGCAGGATGGGCCGCGCGTCCACGGGAAAGGCGTCATCCACCGCCGCGCGCGCCGCCGCGATCATCGCGTGCCCGCCGGAGGCGTGGATCGTCAGCATCGCCGGCCGCGTCGCCGCCAGGCTGCCGATCGCCGAGGCGACGGTGTTGGGAATGTCGTGCAGCTTCAGGTCCAGGAACAGCGGCCGGTCGCCCGCGACCTCCCGCACCGCGTCCAGCCCACGGGCATAGGTGAATTCCAGCCCCAGCTTCACGGCATCGGCCCCGGGCCTGCCATCACTGGCCGCCGTCCGGGTGCGCCAGGCGCGGGCCTGCGCCGCGTCCTTGGTGTCCAGCGCCACGATCAGGCGCGTGCGCCGCGCGGTCATCGCGGCAGCACCTCGGGATAGGACCCCGCCGGAGGGACGGGCGCCGGGGTGGCGGGGGGATTGAAGGTTTCGGCCTGCTGGCGGCGCAGTTCGGCGATCTGCTCCTCCAGCGTGCGGATCTGCTGTTCGGCGCGGCGGGCGCGGCCGCGCTGGCGCAATTCGGCGAACCACAGCGACAGCGCGCCCAGTGCGAAGAAGAACGCCGCGACGATCAGGGTCAGCACGCCGACCGACGATTTCCAGCCCCAGTCCAGGAACCACATCTGGATCGGATCCTGGTTGCAGGCGCTGAAGACGATCAGCGCCAGCAGGAAGGGGATGGTGATGAGAAGACGCAACATGCCTTGCCTCCTACAGTTCCGCACGGCCGGCGGCAAGAAAATCGGCCCCGCGCCTGGCGCCGGGCCGCCCGCCCCGTCCGGCGCAGATGGGTCTTGATTCCCGATGGACCGGCGTGGTCTCGTGACGTCAGCCCGAGGCGGAGTTTGCCCTTGAGTGAAATCATCGCGTTTCGCGGTACCGCGCGCAAGGACGACACGCTGTGGGCGGTCATCGCCTCGGCCGGTCGGACCATGCGGATCGCCGATGTCTATCCCGCCCGCGCCGCCGCGATGGCCGACCGGGACTGGCGCGAGCAGCAGGTCCGGGCCTACGCGCAGTTCCTGCGCCAGACCCGCCAGCCGGCGCCACGCTACAGTGTCGCCCCCATCCGCCGCGCCGACCTGCCCCGGGCCTGGCGGCCGTTGCCGGCGCTGGGGTTCCTGCGCGGGCAGTTCATCTAGCGTCCACCCGGTCCGAGGGCTTTGCCCTCCGGACCGGTGCGCGGTGCCTCAATGTCCCGTCGCGGGCGGCGGTGGCGGGGCCGTCAGGGTCAGCACATTGTCCGTCCGGTTCAGGTCGGGGATCTCGTGGTCCGGGTCCAGCGTCACCGTCTGCGGCGTGCGGGTGGTGGGGATGGTCAGTTCGATCTCGTTGCGCAGCTGCCAGGTCTCGGTCGGGATGACCAGGCGCGAGGTCGTGCCGTCGGTGTAGGTCAGCATCAGCGTCACCGGCAGCGGCAGCCAGCCCTTGTTGTCGACGGTGACCAGAACGCCGCGCGCCGCGCCGTCGCCCGTCGTCGTCGCGGATTTCACCGCATAGTCCGGGCCCCAGTTGTTGAAATACCAGCCGCGCCAGAACCAGGACAGATCCTCGCCGCCCTCGCTGTCCATCAGGCGGAAGAAGTCGGACGGCGTGGGGTGGCGATAGGCCCACAGCGCGATATAGCGGCGGAAGGCGCGGTCGAAGCGTTCCGGCCCCAGGATCTGCTCGCGCAGCAGCATCAGGCCGTAGGCGCCCTTGAAGTAGGTCACGGGGTGGCGATAGCGTTCCGGCACCAGGTCGGACGGCGTCATCAGCCGGGGCGCGGTCGGGTCGCGCAGGACCGACAGGATGTCTTCCGCCGGCTTGCCGGTGGCGGGGGCGAATTCCGCATCGCGCTTGGGCGCGAATTCGCCATTGTTGAAATGCTGGGACGCATAGGCGTCGATGAAGGTGTTGAAGCCTTCGTCCATGAAGGCGTTGCGGCGTTCGTTGGAGCCCACGATCATCGGGAACCAGTCGTGCCCCAGTTCGTGCGTCGTGATCCAGAACAGCTCGGGGTCCTTGTCATGCATCCCGTCGAAGACGATGCCGGGATATTCCATGCCCGCGCCATGGCCGCCCAGGTTGATCGCGTTGGGCCACGGGTACGGGTACCATTGGTGCGAGAAATACTCGATCGCGTGCTTCACGTAGGCGGTGGAACGGTCCCACTGATGCGGGCCCGCGCCCTCGACCAGATAGGCCGACATCGCCAGGCGCGGCGTCGCGGCGCGGCCCCCTTCCGCCGGCAGCGGCGGCAGGTCCAGCCGCGCCGCGTCCCACAGGAATGCGGGCGACGCGGCGAAGGCGACGTCGCGCGTGTTGTTCATGCGGAAATGCCAGGTCTTGGTCCCGCTCTGCGCCAGATGGCTCTTGGGGTCGGCGATATCGGCCTCGGTGCGGATCATCACCCGTTCGTCGCTCTTCGCCGCCTGGGCCAGGCGGTCGCGCTCGGTCTGGGTCAGGACCTCGGCCGGGTTCACCAGCGCGCCCGACCCCACCACGGTGAAATTCCACGGCACGGTGATGCTGTAATCGATGTCGCCATAATCCAGGAAGAATTCCTGGCCCAGATACGGCGCGGTATCCCAGCCGCGCAGGTCGTCATAGACGGCCATGCGCGGATACCATTGCGCGACCTCGTAGACATCGCCGTTGCGGCTGGCGGTGACGGCGGTGCGGCCGCCCCATTCGCCGGGGATCGTGTAATGCCAGACGATCTTGACCCGAATCTTGCCGCCCTTGCCGTCCAGCGGGCTCGGCAGGGGCAGTTGCATCCGCGTGTCCGAGATCACAGGCGTCACCGCGACGCTCTTGCCGTCCTGCTCGACCGATACGCTCTCGATCGCCTCGCCATCGGTGTGCTTGGCGTGGCGCTGGGGGTTGGCGAAGCCGCCGCGCGAGCCGTCGCGATAGATGTTCTGGTCAAGCTGGACCCACAACACGTCCAGCGCATCGGGGCTGTTGTTGACATAGGTAATGGTCTCGGACCCCGACAGCAGGCGGTTGGTGGGGTCGATGGCCGCCTTGATCTCGTAATCCGCGCTGTTCTGCCAATAGGCCGGGCCGGGCACGCCCGAACCCGACCGGTAGGATCCGGATGCATGCGGATAGGCCAGCGGGGCGAAGATCCGCGCCGGGTCGGGCGGCGGCGACGCGGGCAGCGCCGGGGCCGATGCCGTGTCGGCGCCCGCATCGGCGGCGCCGGCAGGCACGGCCCCCGCGCCGCAGGCCAGTATCGCGGCCAGCATCGCCCCGCCGGTCCGAAGGAAACGGCCAGCGGCGGGACGGCACGGATGCAGGCGAGAGTTCGGCAAGATCATGACCTTTCCGGAGGAGTCAGAGGACCGACGCTAACGGAATTGCCGGACGGACGTAACCCACCCAAAGGGGGGCGGGGCTCTTGCCTTCAGGCGATTCCGTCCTGGATCGGGGCCAGATAGCGCGACAGCTTCACGCGCAGGGGCATCAGATAGACATGCCCGCTCTGGGCGCGGACGGTGCGGATCGCATCGCAGGCGAAGGCGACATTGGCCTCGATCGTCGGGGCGAAATCGCGGGGGAAGACCACGTGATTGGTCGTTTCCCAATACGAGCGCGATTTCGGGCCGATGACCGGCGACAGGCCCCAGAAGACGGTCTCGCCCGCCAGCCAGCCCATGCAGACATCCAGCGTCCGGCGGTCGAACACCGGCTGGGTGAAGAAGCCCATGGCCCCGGCGTCCTTCTTGCGCGCCACGGCCTCCAGTTCGCGGTACGGGGCGCGGCGATAGGGGTCGAAGGCCGCATAGACCGCCAGATGCGGGGCCTCGCGCCGATAGCGGCGGATGACGCTCTCGCTGGAATTGGGGAAGGTGCGGCGGCTGATGTCGGCGGGCGGGTCGCCGCGCACCACCAGAATCTCGCGCAGATCGTCCTGATCCAGGCCGGGCAGCGGGCCGTCGGGGTCGATGTCGATAGCGCGGACATGTGGCACCACACGCGGCATCAGGGGATGCAGCAGCGGCACAGTGTCCCAGCTGCGCAGCGGAAAGCGCATCAGGTCCGGGACGTTGAGGGTGTCGGCGGCGGGGAAGCAGTCCCGGACCTCGGCCGCGTCGCGCAGCAGCGTGTCCGCGTCGCGGGGGATCAGTTCGACCGAGATCCGCGTCATGCGCCGCCCACGATCCGCCGCGCGGCGGCCAGCGTGTTGTTCAGCAGGCAGGCGATCGTCATCGGGCCGACACCGCCGGGCACCGGGGTGATGCGGCCGGCGCGGGTCACGGCCTCGTCGAACGCCACGTCGCCGACCAGGCGCGTCTTGCCGTTGGGCAGGGACACGCGGGTGATACCGACGTCGATGACCGTGGCCCCCGGCTTGATCCAGTCGCCGCGCACCAGGCCCCGGCACCCCGTCGCCACCACCAGGATATCCGCTTGCCGCGCCAGGGCTGCGGGGTCGCGGGTGTCGATATGCGCGATGGTGACGGTGCAGCCTTCACCCAGCAGCAATTGCGCCATCGGCCGGCCGACCAGATTCGACGCGCCGATGACCATCGCATGCAGCCCGCGCAGGTCGCCCAGTTCGGATTTCAGCAGCATCAGGCAGCCCAGCGGCGTGCACGGCACGATTCCCGGCTGCCCCAGCGCCAGCCTCCCGGCATTGACCTGGCCCAGCCCGTCGACGTCCTTGTCCGGGTGAATGGCATTCGTCACCGCCACCGGGTCCAGCCCTTCGGGCAACGGCAGTTGCACCAGGATGCCGTGGATTTCGGGATCGGCGTTCAGCCGCACGATCAACGCCTGCAATTCGGCCTGCGATGTGGTGTCCGGCAGCATGTGCATGAACGAGCGCATGCCCGCGCGATGGGTCTGCAGCGCCTTGTTGCGGACATAGACCTCGCTGGCCGGGTCGTTGCCCACCAGCACCACCGCCAGGCCCGGCGTCACGCCATGGAGGTCATGGAACGAACGGACGTCCTGTGCGATCGTCCGGGTCAGGTTCGCCGCGAACGCCTTGCCGTCGATCAGGCGCGCGGACGGATTGCGGACGGGCGCGGTTTCGGCGGAAGCTGGGTCGGTCATGAACGCTCCGGACACTGGCTTGACGAGGGACGACATCGTGAAAGAGCAGATACGCAAGAATTTCAGCAGCGACAATGTCGTTCCCGCCTGCCCCGCCGTCATGGCCGCACTGATGGAGGCGAACGCGGACGCCGCCCCCGCCTATGGCGCCGATGCGTGGACCGCGCGCCTGCAGGACGCGGCGTCGGACCTGTTCGAACGCCGGGTGCGGATCTTCCCCGTCGCGACCGGCACCGCGGCGAACGCACTGGCGCTGGCGGCCACGACCCCGGCCTTCGGCGCCGTCCTGTGCGACGAGAGCGCCCATATCATGCAGTCGGAATGCGGCGCGCCGGATTTCTATACCGGCGGCGCGCGCCTGGTGCCCATCCCGTCCGAGGACGGGCGGATGACGGCCGAGGCCCTGGCCTACACGCTGGACCGCCTGCCGGTGGACGACACGCAGCAGAACCTGCCCGCGACCCTGAGCCTGACGCAGGCCAGCGAATGGGGCACGGTCTACCGCCCCGCCACCATCGCCGATCTGGCCGCGCGGGCCCGCGGCCGGGGGATGGCGGTGCATATGGACGGCGCGCGGCTGGCCAACGCCATCGCGCATCTGGGCTGCACCCCGGCCGAGGCGACATGGAAGGCCGGGGTGGACGTGCTGGCGCTGGGCGCCACCAAGAACGGCGCGATGGCGGCCGAGGCCGTGGTGTTCTTCGATCCGGCGCGGGCCGAGCATTTCGCCCGTCGCCGCAAGCGCGGGGGCCATGACTGGTCGAAGCAGCGGTTCCTGAGCGCGCAGTTGCTGGCCTATCTGCACGACGATCTGTGGCTGCACAACGCGCGGCAGGCCAACGCGATGGCGCAGCGCCTGGCGGGCGGGCTGTTCCGCCATCCGGGCGCGCGGCTGCTGTACGAAACGCAGGCCAACGAGATCTTCGTGCTGCTGCCCGGCCCGGCGGTCACGCACCTGCGGGCGGCGGGGTTCGCATTCCGGGACTGGCGCGCGCCGCTGGGGCTGAACGGTACGGTGGTGCGGCTGGTTACCAGCTATTATACGCGCATCGAGGACGTCGATGCGCTTCTGGCGGCGCTGGCGGCCGCCTGATGAATCGGAGGGGCGGCGTGATGGCCTCGGGGAAACCTTTCAGGCCGAGCATGCCCTTCGTCCCGGATCGCGTCGAAGAACACGAACGGATAGCACCTATCCAGTGGACGCCCTTGCCGGGTTCGGGCGGAGCCCGACCCTCCCTTACCCCTGGCGCAGGACGTCCGAGATATCGATCAGGAAATCCAGCACGGTGCGGGTACGCAACGGCAGGGTGCGCGGGCCGGTATGCACGGCATAGAACGGCAGGTCGGGGACCGACCATTCGGGGAACAGATGCACCAGATGGCCGGCCGCGATTTCCTCGCGCACCTGGAAGGAGGGCAGCAGGCCGATGCCCAGGCCGGCGACGACGGCGTTGAGCACGGCCTCGCTGCTGTTGGCGCGGAAGGGGCCGCTGGCGGCGACCACGCTTTCCTCGTTATTGCCTTCGAAATGCCAATCGTGGCGGGTGCCGCCATAAGTATAGGCGATGCAGGGATGGGCCAGCAGGTCGCGCGGATGTTCCGGCGTGCCGCGCCGCGCCAGGTAATCGCCCGACGCCACTGCGATGCGCTTGACCGTGCCCAGCCGGCGGGCGATCAGCGACCCCTCGGCGATTTCGCCGACGCGCACCGCCAGGTCCAGCCCTTCCTCGACCAGATCGCCGAAGCCGTCGCGCATGATGAGTTCGACCGACAGGTCCGGATGCTTGTCCAGCAGTTCGCCCAGCCGGCCCGTCATGTACAGGCCGAACGCCGTGGTCACGCCCAGCCGCACCAGGCCCGAGACCGAGGCCCGCCGACGGCCCAGCGCGGTTTCGGCGGTTTCCAGGATTTCCAGGACTTCGTAGGCATGAGGCAGCAGGCTGCGCCCGTCCTCGGTCATCATCAGGCTGCGGGTGGTCCGGGCGAACAGGGTCGCGCCGTAATGGGCCTCGAGCAACGCGATATGCCGCGAAATCGTCGGCTGGCTGGCCCCGGTTTCACGGGAGACCGCCGAAAACGAGCCCGTCGCCGCGACGCGGACGAAACTGTGAAGGGCAGAAAGCAGGTCCATGGCCACCGATTTTCAGTATTTCGCTGAACGCCGTTCTAAACTTCGGTTCATTTATGCACAATGTAGCATAAAACAGCACCGACATGTGCCAGACGCATTGGCCAAATGCCGTCAGGTCAGGCGATCAGGGGTGTCCCGTACGTCCCTGCCGGCGCTGTCCGGTCGCGAACCGGGCCTCGGCCATGCGCGCCAGGCGCACGAAGGGCAGGCCCAGCAGCAGGTACGCCGCGCCGATCAGCAGGCCGGTGCCGAAATAATCGTAATAGGTCGACGACAGCCGGACGTAGGTCTGGCTGAGTTCGGTCAGGGTGATGACGCTGACCAGCGACGAATCCTTGAGCAGCGAGATGAAATCGTTGGTCATGATCGGGATGACCATCCGCACCGCCTGCGGCACCACGACGAAGCGCAGGGCCTGCATGTGCGTCATGTTCAGGGCCAGCGCGGCCTCGATCTGTCCGCGCGCGACGGATTGCAGGCCGGCGCGGTAATTCTCGGCCTCGTACGCCGCATAGTTCATGCCCAGCGCCAGCACGCCGGCGACGAAGGGCGACAGGCGCAGGCCGATGCCCGGCAGGGCGTAGAAGATGAACAGGATCTGGATCAGCAGCGGCGTGCCGCGCACGATTTCGACATACAGGGTGGCGAGCATGGCCAGCCAGCGGGGCCCGTAGCGCCGGGCCAGCGCCAGCGCCAGCCCCAGCGCCACCGCCACCACCATCGCGCAGGCCGACACCACCAGGGTCAGGACCGCCCCATGCAGCAACAGCGGCAGGAAGCCGACATAGCGCGCCAGCCGCGCCTGCCAGCCGGCACGGGGCGCCGTGGCCTCCATGTAATGCCGCCAGGCGTCAGGGGCGATGTCGGGCGTGCCGCGATCGCCGGTCAGCTCCGCCATTTCCGGCGTCCATAATTTCCACCGCGCCAGGATCCGGTGCAGCTCGCCGTCGCGCATCATCGCGTCCAGCGCGCCGTTCACCTGGTCGCGCAGGGCGGTGTTGCCGGTGGCGACGGCGATACCGTAGGAAATGCGCCCGATCGGCCCACCCACCAGCTTCAGCTCCGGATCCGGCGCGCCGTAATAAAGCGAGATGGTGCCGTCCAGCAGCACCGCATCCAGCCGCCCGTTCTTCAGGTCGGTATAGGCGTTGGTCTCTTCTTCGTACGACCGGATGTGGATGCTGGGATCGGCCTGCAGCATCCGTTCGGCCGTCGTGTCCTTCAGCGTGCCGACGACATGGCCGTGCAGCGCCGCCAGGGTGTCGAGCCCCTGCTGGTCGCGGCGGACGGTAATGCGTTCCGACGTCACGTAATAGGGATGGCTGAACGCGACGCCCTGTTCGTGTTCCGGCGTGATCTCGATCCCGTCGATCACCATGTCGTACAGCCCGCGTTGCAGGCCGGGGATCAGCCCGTCCCAGTCGTTCTGCACGAACTGGGTCGGCCGGCCCAGGCGGCGGGCGATGGCCTGGGCAATTTCATATTCATACCCGATGAGGCGCGACTGATCGGCCGGATCGTGGAAGACGAACGGTACGTTCGCTTCGGCATCCGACGCCCAGCGCAGCGGCGCCGCAAGGGCGGTACCCGCAAGTCCTGTCACCAGCAGGACGGCCATCAGGCACGCGAAAAGTATAAATTTCGGCCTGAAGACGGGGCTTGCCGAGCGAGAGTGCCGCGCAGCGGCACGCCCGTCGTGCGTTTCCGAGCACCGGAGCGGAGCGGCCTTACCGGCCGTGAGCACCGAAGCGCAGGAAACGCGCGTCGGATCGCCGGCAAGCCCCGTCTTCAGGCCGAAATTCACAGGACGGATCTCAGGAAGCGCCGGGTCCGCATGTCCTGCGGCGACACATAGAGAATGTCGGGGTCGTCGATCTCCACGATCTCGCCGCCTTCCATGAACACCACGCGGTCCGACGCCGCGCGGGCGAAGCGCATGTCGTGCGTCACCACGATCTGGGTCATGCCGTCCTCGTCCAGGGCACGCATGACGGACAGGACTTCCTCGGCCAGTTCGGGATCGAGGGCCGAGGTCGGTTCGTCGTACAGCATCACGTCCGGCCGCATCGCCAGCGCCCGGGCGATGGCGGCGCGCTGCTGCTGGCCGCCCGACAGGGTGTCGGGATAGCGCGCGGCGATGGCCGACAGGCCCACCTTGTCCAGCAGGGCCAGGGCCTCGGCCCGGGCCGTCTCGGCGGGCAGGCGCTTCACCCGCATGGGCGCCAGCATCACATTGTCCAGCACGGTGCGGTGGGGAAACAGGTTGAAGGACTGGAACACCATGCCGACATGCGCGCGCAGGCGATGGGCCGCGTCCTCGTCCGCGCGGGTCCAGCGCCCGCCCGAACGGATGATGGCGACATCCGCGATCGTGACCGCGCCGTCGTCGGGGATTTCCAGGAAATTGAGGCAGCGCAGGAAGGTCGATTTCCCGCAGCCCGAAGGCCCGATGATCGACACCAGTTCCCCGCGCGTCACCGACAGCGAAATGCCGCGCAGTACCTCGTGCCCGTCGAAGGTCTTGCGCACCTGCTCGGCGCGCACGACGGGGTCGGCAAAAAACGCCGGCCCGGAATGATCCGGGCCGGCGCGGTACTCGTCAGACAGAGAAAAAAGCGGCTCAGGCAGCTTTGGTCATCCCACGCAAGACGTACTGGAGGATGCCACCATGCCGATAATACTCGACCTCGTCCAGAGTATCGACGCGGCAGAGCAGCGGCACCTCTTCCTTCGTGCCGTCGGCGCGGGTGATCGACATCGTCAGCGTCATGCGGGGCGTGATGGTGTCCAGGCCCTTGATGTCGATGACTTCGTCACCCTTCAGGTTCAGCGTCTTGCGCGTCATGCCGTCTTTGAACAGCAGGGGCAGGACGCCCATGCCGACCAGGTTGGAGCGATGGATGCGCTCGAAGCTTTCGGCGATTACCGCGCGAACGCCCAGCAGCAGGGTGCCCTTCGCCGCCCAGTCGCGCGACGAACCCATGCCGTATTCCTTGCCGCCGAAGACGATCAGCGGCACGCCTTCCTGCTTGTACTCCATCGCCACATCGTAGATCGAGCCTTCCTTCCCATCGGGGAAGTGCTTGGACAGGCCCCCTTCGGTGCCGGGCAGCATCTCGTTTTTGATGCGGATGTTGGCGAACGTGCCGCGCACCATGATGCGGTCGTTGCCGCGGCGCGACCCGTAGGAGTTGAAGTCCGCCTTCGAAACCTGATGTTCCTTCAGGTAGACGCCCGCAGGTGCGCTTTCCTTGATCGCGCCGGCCGGCGAGATGTGGTCGGTGGTGATGTTGTCACCCAGCAGCGCCAGGACGCGCGCGCCCACGATGTCGCCCTTCGGCTTGGGCTCCGGCGTGATGTCCTGGAAGTACGGCGGGTCCTGCACGTAGGTCGAGGTCGGATCCCACTTGTAGGTCTCGGACCCGGTCGCGACCTTCAGGGCCTGCCATTCCTTGGTGCCCTTGCTGATCTGGCTGTAGCGGTTGATGAATTCCTCACGGGTGATGGAGGAACCGATCAGGTCCGCGATCTCCTTGTTCGTGGGCCAGATGTCCTTCAGGTACACCGGCTTGCCGTCCTTGGAGGTGCCCAGCGACACGGTGGTGATGTCCTCGCGCATCGTGCCCAGCAGCGAGTACGCGACCACCAGCGGCGGGCTGGCCAGGTAGTTGGCGCGCACGTTCGGCGAGATGCGGCCTTCGAAGTTGCGGTTGCCGGACAGGACCGACACCGCCACCAGCTTGTTGCCCTCGATCGCATCGACGATGTGGTCTTCCAGCGGGCCGGAATTGCCGATGCAGGTCGTGCAGCCATAGCCGACGGTGTTGAAGCCCATCGCGTCGAGCTCTTCCGTCAGGCCGGCGCGGTTCAGGTAGTCGGTCACGACCTGCGAACCCGGCGCCAGCGAGGTCTTCACCCACGGCTTCGGCTTCAGGCCCAGGGCGCGGGCCTTCTTCGCGACCAGGCCGGCCGCGATCAGCACCGCCGGGTTGGAGGTGTTGGTGCACGAGGTGATGGCCGCGATCACCACGTCGCCGTGGCCGATCTCGTAATTCGTACCGGCCACCTTGGCCTTCTTGTGCGCGTCGGCGGCGGGGACGCCCAGGCTGCCGGTCAGTTCGGTCTCGAAGGCGCTGGTGGCGTTGTTCAACGGCACGCGGTCCTGCGGACGCTTCGGGCCGGCCAGCGACGGGACCACGGTCGACAGGTCCAGTTCCAGTGTGTCGGTGAACACCGGCTCGGCCGTCTCGGCCGTGCGGAACATGCCCTGGGCCTTCAGGTAGTCGGCCGTCAGCTTGATGCGATGTTCGTCACGGCCGGTCTGGCGCAGATACTCCAGCGTCAGGTCGTCGACGGGGAAGAAGCCGCAGGTCGCGCCGTATTCGGGGGCCATGTTGGCGATCGTCGCGCGGTCGGCGACCGGCAGGTGATCGAGCGCCGGGCCGAAAAATTCGACGAACTTGCCGACCACGCCCTTCTTGCGCAGCATCTGCGTGACCGTCAGCACCAGGTCGGTCGCCGTGGCGCCCTCGGGCAGCTTGCCGATCAGCTTGAAGCCGATGACGTCGGGGATCAGCATTGCGATCGGCTGGCCCAGCATCGCGGCCTCGGCCTCGATGCCGCCCACGCCCCAGCCCAGCACGCCCATGCCGTTCACCATCGTGGTGTGGCTGTCGGTGCCGTACAGGGTGTCGGGGTAGGCATAATCCTTGCCGTCGACCTGCGCGGTCCACACCGCCTGGGCGATGTATTCCAGGTTCACCTGGTGGCAGATGCCCGTTCCCGGCGGCACGACCGAGAAATTCTCGAACGCTTCCTGGCCCCAGCGCAGGAAGGCGTAACGCTCGCCATTGCGCTCGAACTCGATGGTGACGTTCTTCTGCAGCGCTTCAGGCGTGCCGGCGACGTCCACCATCACCGAATGGTCGATGACCAGGTTGACGGGAACCAGCGGGTTCACCTTCTGCGGGTCGCCCTTCAGCTTCAGGATGCCGTCGCGCATCGCCGCCAGATCGACGACGGCGGGGACGCCGGTGAAATCCTGCATCAGGATGCGCGCGGGCTTGAACGGCACTTCCTGCGTGCTGCAGCCCTTCGGCAGCCAGGCGGCGATCGCTTTGGCATCGTCGACGCTGTACGAGCGCCCGTCCTCGAAACGCAGCACGTTTTCCAGCAGCACCTTCAGGCTGACCGGAAGACGGCTGACATCGCCGATCGTCTTCTCCGCTTCAGGAATCGAGAAATAATGGTACGTCTTGCCGTCTACTTCGAGCGAGCGGCCCGTCTTAAGTGAATCGTGCCCAACCGACTTCATTGGTTTTTCCTCCGAGGCGTCAGCAACGGATTATCCAAATTGAAGCACGACATCCGCATTCGGATGGCGGTGTGATCCACCTGGACAACCGGCTTGATCTCCCAACGGGGGTAGAACATACCCGGACCCGGTTTCGACACAAGCTGGCCCCGGTAACAAGAACGCGGGAACACCCCGTTCCGCCGCCGGACCGGTTCCGCCGCGAACGATCCGAGGAGCATCGTCATCCCTGCCTTTCCCCCCCAGGCCCGCCCGTTGCTGGACGTTGAAAATATCTCCGTTTTCCGCGGAGAGCGGCTGGTGCTCGACGGCGTCGGGCTGGCGCTGGACGCCGGTGACGCGCTGCTGCTGACCGGGCCGAACGGCGCCGGAAAATCGACCTTGCTGCGCGTCCTGGCAGGACTGCGCAAACCGGAAGGCGGCCATGTGCTGTGGGCAGGGATCGACGCCCTGGCCGACCGCACGGCCCATGCCGCCCGCGTCGCCTACCTGGGCCATCAGGACGCACTGAAGGCCGGGCTGACCCTGCGGGAAAACCTGTTGCTTGCGGCGCGCGCGGCGGGGTCCGATCCGGATGAGGCCATGGCGGCTCTGGACCTTTCGGGACTGTCTGACCTGCCGGCCCGCATGCTGTCGGCGGGGCAGAAACGCCGCGCGGCGCTGGCGCGGGTGATGCTGGCGCGGGCGCCGCTGTGGCTGCTGGACGAACCCAGCCTGGGGCTGGACAGTCGCGCGATCGGGCTGCTGGAGGGGCTGTTTCGCACCCATCGCGACACTGGCGGAATCGTGATCGCAACCACCCACGTTCCCCTGCCGCTGGCCCACCCGAAATCGCTGATTCTGCCCGATCTGAACGATGCGGCCCGTGACGGCGCGCGCGCAAGCCTGGACGATGTGACATGAGCCTGCAGATCCCCGCCCTGGTCCTGGCGGTCGTGGGCCGCGACCTGCGGCTGGCCGTCCGGCATGGGGCCGACACGCTGGGCGCCGTCCTGTTTTTCGTCCTGGCGGGCGCGCTGTTTCCGCTGGCGCTTGGCCCGTCGCCCGACCTGCTGCGCCGGATGGCGCCGGGCATCGTCTGGGTCTGCGCCCTGCTGGCCGCACTGCTGCCGCTGGACCGCCTGTTCGGCTCGGAGCTGGAGGACGGGTCGCTGGATCAGCTGATGCTGACCGGCCTGCCGCCCTCGCTGGTGGCGCTGGCCAAGATGGCGGCGCACTGGCTGACCACGGGCTTGCCGCTGCTGTTCGCGGCGGGGCCGCTGGCGATCATGCTGGGGTTGCCCGCGCCCGTGCTGCCGGTGCTGCTGACCGGGCTGCTGCTGGGCACGCTGGTGCTGTCGCTGATCGGGGGCATGGCGGCGTCGGTGGTGCTGGGGGCGCGGCGGGGCGGGGTGCTGCTGCCGCTGCTGGTCCTGCCGCTGGCCACCCCGGCCCTGATCTTCGGCGCGGCGGCGCTGGACGCGGCGCAGACCGGTCTGTCCTGGCAGCCGGACCTGGAATTGCTGGGCGCGTTCCTGGCCGCCGCACTGCCGCTGTGCCCGCTGGCGGCGGGCGCGGGGTTGCGCGCGGCGGTGGAATGATCCCTGGCGAAGACAAGGGCTTCGCCCCTTGAAAACCCCGGAGTTTTAAAACGACTGGGATGCAGGGGCCGAGGCCCTTGCCGGGTTCGGGCAGAGCCCGACCTTGATCAGGGCGCCACCGAAAAAGGCAGGTCGCCCTCCGCCATCCGCCCGTCCCGGTCCCAGACCTGCCAGTGCAGATGGTAGGCTCCGGGGGTGACCGGGGCGGTGGTCGAAATGGCGTGGTCGTCGGTGGGCGGGGGCACCATCATCAGCGTCGGCGCGCCGGACGGCCCCGTCAGCATCATGCGTGACCGCACGGGATCGAGCGCCGAGTCGAAATGCAGCGACACGGCCAGGGGCCCGGCGGCGACGATGGAGCCCGCGGCCGGCGTCGCGGACAGCAGATGCACCCGCGCCGACGCGGCGGCGGGCGTCAGCAGGACAGGCAGCAATGCCAGCAGGGCGAGAAGCCGCACGGACCGTACCCTTCCGGACCGGGCGACCCCCGCCATGTCAGATATAATGCTCGCTCAACGGCGCGAAGCCGTTGAAGCGGGTCGAGCAGTAGGTCGAGACATACGCCCCGGTGGACAGCAGTTCGATCCGGTCGCCGCTGGCGAGGTCCAGCGGCAGGGCGTAGGGCGCCTTTTCATACATGATATCCGCGCCGTCACAGGTCGGGCCCGCGATCGCCACCCGTCCGGTCGGCGATCCGTCGTGGGGCGTGCGGATGCCGTAGCGAATCGACTCGCCCTCGGTCTCGGCCAGGCCGCCGAACCGGCCGATATCCAGATAGACCCAGCGCGTGTCGCCCGGCAGGCCGCGCTGGGTGACCAGAACGACCTCGGCCGACACCACGCCGGCGTCGCCGACGATGAAGCGTCCGGGTTCCACGATCATTTCCGGCAGGTCATTGCCGAAATGTTCGGTCATCGCGTGGCTGATGGCCAGCGCGAAGCGGTCGATCTCGGGCACGTCCTCGCGGTAGCGGATCGGGAAGCCGCCGCCCAGATTGACCATGCGCAGGTTCAGCCCGGCCGTTGCCAGGTCGGTGAACAGCATGCCGACGCGCGCGATCGCGGCCTCGTAGGCGTCGGTCGTGGTCTGCTGGCTGCCGACGTGGAACGACAGGCCGTAGGGGTCCAGCCCCATGTCCCGCGCGCGCAGCATCAGGTCGCGCGCGCTGTCCAGCGTGGTGCCGAACTTGCGCGACAGCGGCCATTCCGCGCCCTCGTTCTCGACGATCAGGCGGCAATAGACGCGCGCGCCCGGGGCGTGGCGGGCCAGCTTCTCCAGCTCCTCGACGCTGTCGAAGGCGAACATGGTGACGCCGGCCTGATGGGCTTCGGCAATGGCCGAGGCCTTCTTGACGGTATTGCCGAAGGAAATGGTCCCGGCATCCGCTCCGGCCGCCAGGCACAGGCGAATTTCCTCGGCCGACGCGGCGTCGAACGACGAACCGAGCGACACCAGCCGGCGCAGGATTTCCATCGCCGGGTTGGCCTTCACGGCGTAATAGACGCGCGCCAGCGGCAGGGCCGTGCGCAGTGCACGGTACCGGGCCTCGACACGATCAACGTCGACGACCAGGCATGGCGTCGCGGGGGCCTGTTCGGCCAGAAAACGGGCGATTTTGGGGGTCATCGCACCCAAATCCCTTCTGTAGCGTCGTCCGGATCAAAGCCGGGCGGGAGTTGCGAAACGGTCTAACGGACCAGCGACCAAGACTGGGCCCCACGCGGGGATCCCGATTGCCAGAACGCTTGACGTCGTTGCGTAACCTCAGAGGGCCAGTGGCACGTGCGTTGTTGCGTGGGGAGCGCATATGAGGGCAATACGCCCCGGACGCAACAGAAAAATCGACCTGACCGCATGTTTTTCGCTAGGTAGGTCATCATGCTAGCGCAGGCGGCGCCTCCGGCGGGATTTCCCGCGGCCCGTCCGCCCCGAACCCCACGCCCGATCCATGGAGCGCGCTTGACCACTTCCCGGCCGGACGACCCCCGCCTTGCCCCGAACCCGGCCGCCGAACCCGGCACCGAGGCCTGCATCCCCTCGGTCCACGCGCTGCGCCGGATCTGGAAGCCCGTCCTGCAACGGATGCTGCGCAATTTGTCGTCCGACCAGATCACGCTGGCGGCGGCCGGATGCGCGTTCTATGCCACGCTGTCGCTGTTTCCCGCCATCAGCACGCTGATTTCGATCTACGGGCTGGCGTTCGATCTGCAGACCGTGGAACCGCAGCTGGAAATGCTGCGGCTGATGCTGCCGCCCGCGGCCTTCGAACTGATCGGCGAACGGATCCATACGCTGGTCGCGCAGTCCCATTCGTCGCTGACGCTGAACCTGATCATATCGACCACCGTGGCGCTGTGGTCGGCGTCGGCGGCCACGCGGTCGATCATCTCTGCCGTCAATATCGCCTACGACACGCAGGAAACCCGCAGCTTCGTGCGCTTTCAGCTGATGGCGCTGGGCATGACGCTATGCGCCATCTGCGGCGCGGTCATGGCGCTGGCGGTGCTGGTGGCCCTGCCGGTCCTGATCGATTTCGTGCCGGCCCGGCTGGGCATGGCGCCGCCGTCCTGGTCGATCGAACTGCTGGTGCAGATGGGCGGCCCGCTGCTGCTGCTGCTGTTCGTGCTGGCGGCCTGCGCGCTGCTGTATCGGTTCAGCCCCGACCGTTCCATTACGCACTGGGTGTGCATCCTGCCCGGATCGGTCGCCGCCACGCTGATCTGGATCGCATCGTCGATCGGGTTTTCGTACTATGTCAGCGCGATCGCCAGCTACAACGCCACCTACGGGCCGCTGGGTGCGGTGGTGGCCACGATGATGTGGTTCTTCGTTACCGCCTACGTGATCCTGCTGGGCGCGGAACTGAATGCCGGGCTGGAAGCCGAGATGCACCTGCGCCCCAGGAACGGGGGCCACGACGCGGGCCATCGCCGGGAATATCCGGCCGGATAAGATGCCGGGCGGCGTCAGCGGCGGCGGGGCGCGCCGGGCGCGGCAGCGGCGATCGCATCCTCGCTGGTGTCGTCGGGTTCGGCCTGCGCGACTTCGGTCAGGGGTTCGATGACGACATGGGCGGTGCCGGCATCCAGCATCCCGATCCGCGCCGCGGCGGCGGGGGACAGGTCGATGATGCGGTGGTGCAGGAACGGCCCCCGGTCGTTGACCGTCACCACCACCGAACGGCCGGTATCCTGCGAGCGTACCAGCACCCGCGTGCCCATCGGCAGGGTCGGGTGGGCCGCCGTCAGCGCGTGCGGGTCGAATGGATGGCCTGAGGACGTCCGCCGCACCGGCCGCAGATGACCATACCAGCTTGCCACCCCATGTTCGGACCAGGACAGGGCCGTACGGCTGGCGGTCACCAGCCGGTGGGACCGCTTGGCCAGGGCCGCGCGGACGGATGCCGCCCAGGCGGTCACCGGATGGCCGGTCGTCGCCTGGGGGGGCGGCGCGTCGGAGGGCGAGGCGTCGGTATCGGCCCCGGCCGCACCGGCGACGAGGGGCGCCTTATTTTCCGTCAGGGCTGTCGCTTCCCGGCCACAGGCGGTGGATGCGAAGGCGAACAGGCACGCCACCGTCGCCAGCAGCCGGCCGCCCGATCGTATCCGCCCCGTCTCCCGGTCCTGTTCCAGCACGTTCCCCAATCCTGTTCGGCCAATTCGGCAATAACGAAAGCCATACAATAAACCCGGGACAGGAAATTCAAGGATTTTCTGCCTCGTGCCGGCGGACACCATCGGACGGCGCCTTGGCCTTTCCTTGAATTAGTGTCGCCGATTCAGTGTTCTCGGGGTGGATTGTGGCAAATTTCGGTCATCATTATTGTGCACCGCACCGGGCGGTCCGCCCCCTTGTCCGGCGTTCGCGGCGACGGTCCGCGCGGGGTTGCCGGGGGCGAGGGCCGTAGGGGCGGCGATCATTCTCTTGGAACGGAATGACGGTCGTGCTACGGCGCCTGTCATAATGGTGCGCCCTCTTATCGCGGTCCTCAACGGACCCAACCTCAACATGCTCGGACTGCGCCAGCCGGACGTCTACGGTCGGACGACCCTGGACGACGTGGAGCAGATCTGCATCCAGGCCGCCGAACGGCTGGATGTCGCCATCGACTTCCGCCAGACCAACGGTGAAGGCGAGCTGGTGTCGTGGGTCCAGGAATGCCGGAACCGCGCGCGGGGCATCGTCATCAACCCGGCCGCCTATGGCCATACCTCGATCGCCCTGCTCGACGCGCTGCTGGCCGTCGACCTGCCGGTGATCGAGGTGCATATCTCCAACATTCATCGGCGTGAGGACTTCCGCCACCATACCTACTGCTCCCGGGCGGCCGCAGGCGTTATCTGCGGGCTGGGGGTGCGCGGGTATGCGCTGGCGCTTCAGGCGATGACAGACATGATTCTGGACGAGGACGATCGATGAGCCGACTGCTCGTGGACGCGGATGCCATTCGGGCATTGGCTGAAATCCTGACCGAAACCGGCCTGACCGAGATCGAGATCGCGGAGAAGGACAACCGCATCCGCGTCGTCCGCGCCGCCGCCGGCCAGGTCCATGCCCTGCCCGCCGCCGCCCCGGTCGCGATCCCCGCCGCCGCGGCCGCGCCGGTCGCCCCCGTCGACCCGGCCAAGCATCCGGGCGCGGTCACCAGCCCGATGGTCGGCATCGCCTACCTGACGCCGGACCCCAGCGCGCCACCCTTCGTCACCGAAGGCCAGACGGTCGCCGCCGGCCAGACCCTGATGCTGATCGAGGCGATGAAGACCTTCAACCAGATCAAGGCCCCGCGCGGCGGCACGCTGAAGGCGCTGCTGGTGGCGTCGGGCGATCCGGTCGAGTTCGGCGAAGCCCTGGCCATCATCGAGTAATGTTCGCCAAGATCCTCATCGCCAATCGTGGCGAAATCGCCCTTCGGGTCCTGCGCGCATGCCGCGAGCTGGGCATTCGCACGGTCGCCGTCCATTCCACCGCCGACGCGGATGCCATGCATGTCCGCCTGGCCGACGAGGCCGTGTGCATCGGGCCGCCGGCCACGCGGGATTCGTACCTGAACGTCGCCGCCATCCTGTCGGCCGCGACCATCACCGGCGCCGACGCGATCCATCCGGGCTACGGCTTCCTGTCGGAAAACGCCGATTTCGCCGAGACGGTCGAGGCCCACGGCCTGGCCTTCATCGGGCCGACCGGCGCCCATATCCGCATGATGGGCGACAAGATCACCGCCAAGACCACCATGAAGGCCCTGGGCGTGCCCCTGGTCCCCGGGTCGGACGGCGCGCTGGCCAGCCTGGAGGACGCCCGCGCGGTGGCCGAACAGGTCGGCTATCCGGTGCTGATCAAGGCGACGGCGGGCGGCGGCGGGCGCGGCATGAAGGTCGCGCACACCGCCGACGAGCTGGAAGAGGCCTGGAGCGTCGCGCGCACCGAGGCCCGCACGGCTTTCGGCAATGACGAGGTCTATCTCGAAAAATACATGGACCGCCCCCGGCATATCGAGCTGCAGATCCTGGCCGATTCCCACGGCAACGTGGTGCATTTCGGCGAGCGCGACTGCTCGTTGCAGCGGCGGCACCAGAAACTGCTGGAAGAGGCCGGGTCGCCGGCCCTGACGGCCGAGCAGCGCGACGCCATCGGCGCCACCGCCACGGCGGCCCTGCGCAAGCTGGGCTACCGCAACGCTGGCACGCTGGAATTCCTGTACCAGGACGGGCAGTTCTGCTTCATCGAGATGAACACCCGCCTGCAGGTGGAACATCCGGTGACCGAAATGGTCTGCGACGTCGATCTGGTGCGCGAGCAGATCCGCATCGCGGCCGGGCAGGCCCTGGGCTACGACCAGTCGGACATCCGTTTTTCCGGCCATGCGATCGAATGCCGGATTAATGCCGAGGACCCGGCGACCTTCCTGCCGACCCCCGGCACCATCACCATGTTCCACCCGCCGGGCGGCCTGGGCGTGCGCATCGACAGCGCGCTGTACACCGGCTACCGCGTGCCGCCCTATTACGACAGCATGATCGGCAAGCTGATCGTGCACGCCCCGACCCGCGCCGAAGCCATCGCGCGCATGCGCCGCGCGCTGGACGAGTTCGTGATCGAAGGCGTCAAGACGGTGATCCCGCTGCATCGGCAGATCCTGGACGACCCCGAGTTCCAGAAGGGCGAGTACACCATCCACTGGCTGGAACGCTTCGTCTCCTCGCGCACGTAACGGCCCGGGCAAGGGCCTCGGCCCTTGCATTCCATTCGTTCCATAAAGTCCTGGTCAGCCAATTTGGGCGGCCGACCACGCCGATGAGGGGCGCAACAACCCCGTTGCGCCCTTAAGTGGGCGCGTACGGGCAACGCTCTTGCCTGTCGTCAGTCCGCATTCATGACCGATGCCGGATCACGCGCGGCCCGGGCCAGTTCCGGTGCGTCGGCCGACAGGGTGCCGTGGAAGCCGCGGCGCAGCATCGCCGTCCAGCCTTCCATCCAGTCATTGGCCTGGTGCACGAAGCGTTCGGCGCCCGGGTTCTGCGGCAGAAGCTGCTTCATCCATTTGTCGGGCGGGGCCGGCAGGGTCATCGTGCCCTTGCGGGCGGGGCTCAGCAGGATGGTCACGTTTTCGATATTCGCGCCGTGGTCGGCGGCGATTTCGGCATAATCCCAGGTCGCCACCAGCATGACGTAGGGAATGGGGAAGCCCAGCACGTGCAGGCGGTTGAAGGCGGTCTGGATATCGATGCTGTCGCTCAACGGCTGCCCTTCGATCTGGACGTGGCCGGTGAACCAGCATTCCATCACCTTGGGGTCGGTCGTAATGACGCGTGACAGATAATTCCGGTCGTCGTGGCAGCCATTGTTCATGGCATCGACGGTCGAGAGCGGCAGGGATTGCGTGCTGCCGCGGGCGATAATGACGCCGGTGACGACCCCGCCCTCGGCCCGTACCAGGACGTTGCTCAGCAATTCGCCGTGCGGGCCGCTTTGCGTCGTCAGCACAGGGTGCCAGGTACCGGCCGGCAGCGGCAGGATGCGCCCGGCAAAGGGAATCGCCCCCGACAGGTCGGACGTGATCGGCGGCGCCGCGACCTGTGTGCCCCCCGGCCCGCCAGCCCCCGGCGCGCCGCTCCCGTCGGCCTGCTGGCCGGGTGGTGGTGCGTCGGGCGGCGCATCGGGCGAGGGGGCGGCGTCGGGCGCCGGCGCGGGCGGGGGTGTGCTGCGGCCCAGCGTGCGGTTGATCCGGTCGATGACGGGCTGCAGCGCCGGAATCGCCCGCGTCAGGTACGCCGGCGGATACAGCAGCGTCAGCGCCGTGAAGATCAGGATGGAAAACACACACGTGCGCCACAGCGGCGCACGATGCCAGAGACGGGAGGCAGCGGACATTCAGACGAACCGGGGCAAGGGAATGGAGGGGTGGATCAGCGGGCGATCCGTGCCCGCTGTGCCTCGGCATCGTTCGCGATTTCGGCGGTGACGCCGTTCTCGCCCGACACGACGCGCACCAGCTTGGCGCCCTGCTGGCGGGCGGAAATCAGCGAATCGCTCATCATGTCCTCGATGGAACGGACCAGGTCGCGGGCGCTGGCGGCCGCCCCCATCCGATTCTGCCGCCGCATGACCTCGAACAGCAGGGACGGGTCGATGCCGCCGGTCTCGACCTTCAGGCCGTAGCTGTCGATCATCGCCTCGATCTCCAGCGCCGCGACGCGGGCGACATCCAGGCCGGTCAGCGACCGGAAGACGAAGATGCGGTCCAGGCGGTTCAGCACCTCGGGGGCAAAGCCGGCCTGGCGCAGGGCCTCGACCGACTCGGCGCGCATGCGGTCGGGCTCATCCGCCAGGCGGTCGGCAATTTCCGACAGGGCCTCGGTCGCGATGTTGGACGTCAGCACGAAGATGGACCGCACGGTCGAGACCTGCTGCCCGGTCGAGGCCTCGGTCACATGGCCGTCGTTCCACGCGGTCAGGAATTTCTTGAAGACGTCGGGATGCGCCTTCTCGATTTCGTCCAGCAGCACGACGGCATCGGGCTTTTCCTTCAGGCCGCCGGTCAGCTTGCCGAACGTGTCGGACCCGACATAGCCCTTGGGCGAGCCGAACAGCTGCGTCGCCGCGTGCGGCGAGCTCATCTGCGTCATGTCGAAATGCAGCAGCGGCCGGTCCAGCAGCCGGGCCATCTGCTTGGCCAGGTAGGTCTTGCCGGTGCCCGGCGGGCCGGCCAGCAGGAAGATCCCCACCGGCTTGCCGCGCACCTGCAACGCCATCCGGCGGCGCAGCTGGGCGGCGATGTCCTCGCACACCTGGTCCTGGCCGATGACGCGCGCGCGCATCCCGGCCGCCAGTTCCTCGGCGTCGATGACCGTTTCCCTGCGTTCCTGCGCCATCATTTCTTCCAGCGCGGTGCGGTTGGTCAGTCTGGCTAATACATCCATCATCCATCCCCGTCGGCGTCGGAGCCCCTTGCGTGCCAGCCGTTCGGCGCGGGTCTCGAACATCAGTCCCGCCAGGGCCAGAAGGCTGCTCCCGGCCGTCAGCACGGGAAAGGCCGGCCCACACCATTCCATGAAATGGGAAAGGCTGGCGAGTGAAAGATGCAGCGACGCCGCGGCCTGCAGGCTCGCCAGAATCAGGAAGATCACCATCATCACCGGCATCAGCCGGTTCAGGGCGGGCAGAAGCGCCTTCATTGGACGATCACATTCAGCACAAGCATCTCATCGCGATGGATCACGGGCAGCGGCGTCGGGCCCAGCACGGTGATGGCCCCCGGCGCCACCCCCGCCGGTCCCGGATCGACCACCGGCGCGATATCGACCTCGCCGGATATGCGGATCGGCAGCAGCACGACACGCGGCTGCGCGCCCAGCGGTACGGTCTGGGCGATGCCGCCCGAGCGTACGGTGACGACCCCGCCGGTCCCGGCCTCGTCATAGATCGGCATGCGTACCAGCCGGTATTCGCGGCGCTTGATGCCCGCCAGGATCGTCGCCTGCTGGTCCGGCGATAGGCCCGATTGCTGCAACGCCTGCGGGGCGTTGTCGGGTGACACCATGGCGAACTGCTCGACGGCGGTCAGGCTGTGGGCGGCCGCGGGCATGGCGCCGCCGGCCGCGTCGCTGACGGCGGCCGCGGGCCGGGGGGCCTCGTTCGCCATCCGGGCGCTGAAGCCCGCGGCGACGATCACGCCTGCCGCAAGCCCGTACCACAGCGCCCGGCGGCTGCCGGGGCCGGAGTCGTCCGGTGCGGGTCGTGTCGCGGGGTCTGGCACCTGCGTCATGGCCCGCATCATGCGGGTGGCGGCGGCCGGCGTGCAAGTATCGAAAGGATGATCTGATTGTAATGTAATGTGCCGTACACGGCCTTGTGCGACGGCCCGGCACCGGGACCTTGCAGTGGGGCGCATTGTGGCCTATATCCGCACCATTCCTTCATCTTCCGCTTTTTTGGGGGGTGGCCTGACCGGCCGCCTTTTTTGTCTTGGACGCAGATCTGCCTTTCCTGACCGGCCTTGACGCCAAGCTGGCCGCCATCGTGGCGCCCGTGCTGGCGGACATGGGATTCGAACTGGTGCGGGTCGCGGTCCTGGGCCGCGAAAGCCCCACGGTCCAGATCATGGCCGACCGCGCCGACGGCACGCTGATCCGTATCGAGGATTGCGAGCAGATCAGTCACGCGGTGGGCGCGGTTCTGGATGTCGAGGACCCGCTGCCCGGCGTATGGACGCTGGAAGTATCCTCGGCGGGAATCGACCGCCCCCTGACGCGGGTGAAGGACTGGAACCGCTTCGCCGGCCATCTGGCCAAGGCCGAGGTGAATATCCCCATCAACGGCCGCAAGCGCTTTGCCGGTATCCTGCTGGGCGCCGACGATAATGTCGGACGGTTGCGCCTGGAAGACGGGACCGAGGCGGCCCTGCCGCTGTCGGACCTGCGCAAGGCACGGCTGGTCCTGACCGATGAACTGATCGCGGCCAGCGCCCACATGATGGGTGTGCCCGACGCCGCGGAGGCCGAGCCCTCCGCCGGGGCCGAAGCCCCGGAATCGACCCCGAAGCCCGGCCCCGCGCCGGTGCGCAAGACCCACTGAGACGCCTTGGAGGCTCTGATGGATACGTCCGTTTCCCGTCCTGAACTGCTGCTGGTGGCCGACGCCGTCGCGCGAGAGAAGGCGATCGACCGGGAAGAGGTGCTGGAGGCGATGGAGCAGGCCATCCAGAAGGCTGGCCGCGCCAAGTACGGGCACGAAAAGGATATCCGCGCGACCATCGACCGCCGGACCGGCGACGTTCGCCTGTCCCGCTGGACCGAGGCCGTCGAGGTCGTGGAGAACGAGGAAACGCAGATCCCGCTCCATATCGCGCGCAAGTTCAAGCCCGAGATCCAGCTGGGCGAGCATCTGATCGACCCGCTGCCGCCGATCGATTTCGGCCGCATCGCCGCCCAGACCGCCAAGCAGGTGATCGTCCAGCGCGTGCGCGAATACGAGCGCAAGCGCCAGTACGACGAATTCAAGGACCGCGTGGGCGAGATCGTGAACGGCACCGTCAAGCGGACCGAGTACGGCAACCTGATGGTCGAGATCGGCAGTTCCGAGGCGCTGCTGCGCCGTGACGAGCTGATCGCGCGCGAAAGCTTCCGCAATTCCGACCGCGTGCGGGCCTATATCTACGACGTGCGCGACGAGCCGCGCGGCCCGCAGATCTTCCTGTCGCGCACCCATCCGGCCTTCCTGGCCAAGCTGTTCGCGCAGGAAGTGCCCGAGATCTATGACGGCATCATCGAGATCAAGGCCGTGGCCCGCGATCCCGGATCGCGCGCCAAGATGGCGGTGATTTCGCGCGACGCCTCGATCGACCCGGTCGGCGCCTGCGTCGGCATGCGCGGATCGCGCGTGCAGGCGGTGGTGCAGGAACTGCAGGGCGAGAAGATCGACATCATTCCCTGGAGCCCGCAGGCCGCGACCTTCGTGGTCAACGCGCTGGCGCCCGCCGAAGTCACCAAGGTGGTGATGGACGAGGAAGCCGGCCGGGTCGAGGTCGTGGTCCCTGACGAGCAGCTCAGCCTTGCGATCGGCCGGCGCGGCCAGAACGTCCGCCTGGCCAGCCAGCTGACCCGCTGGGACATCGACATCCTGACCGAGGCCGAGGAATCCGAGCGTCGGCAGGAAGAATTCCGCCGCCGCAGCAACCTGTTCGTCGAGGCGCTGGACGTCGATGACGTCATCGCCGGCCTGCTGGTGACCGAAGGCTTCCATTCGATCGAGGAGCTGGCCTACGCCGACGCCGACGAACTGGCCGAGATCGAAGGCTTCGACGAGGACGTGGCCGGCGAGCTGGTCCGCCGCGCCGAGGGCTTCCTGGCCCGACGCGAGGACGAACTGGATGAGAAGCGCCGCGGCCTGGGCGTGTCGGACGACATCGCCGTGCTGGGCGTGTTCTCGAACCAGATGCTGGTCACGCTGGGCGAGAAGGGTGTCAAGACGCTCGACGACCTGGCCGATCTGGCAGGCGACGAACTGGTCGAGATGCTGGGTGGCGACGTGATCGACGAGGAAGCGGCAAACGAGATCATCATGGCCGCCCGCGCCCACTGGTTCGAGGGCGAGCCGGCCGCGCCGGCCGCGGCCACGGAAGGGGAGGCGTCCGACGCCTGATCGGCGGGCGATCGCACGACACGGCATGGATCGGGACATGGACATGGGCGGGGACCTGGGCGAGAACCAGGAGATCGACCGGGAAGAGGAGGACGAACGCGGGCCGCTGCGGCGCTGCATCGTCACCCGCGACCGCGCGTCGCCCGAGACCATGGTGCGCTTTGTCCTGTCTCCGGACCGGATTTTGACGCCTGATCTTTCTGCGCGTCTGCCCGGACGGGGAATCTGGTTGAGCGCGCGGCGGGATGTGCTAGAAACGGCCCGGACTCGGGGGGCGTTTGCACGTGCCGCCCGTGGACAGGTTGTCGTTCCACCCGATTTGGCCGATATCCTGGAAAGCGGACTTCTGCGCCGGATGATGGATACAGTGGGACTTGCGCGGCGTGCCGGGCAGGTTGTCTGCGGCTTCGCCAAGGTGCGGGAATGGATTGCGGGCGGTCGCGCCGGTCTGGTCATCCAGGCCGAGGACGGCAGCCCGGACGAGAGGGCGAGGCTGTTGTCCGGCGCACGGGACCTTCCGGTTATGGAAATTCCTACGGCGGCGGGTCTGGGGGCGGCATTCGGCCGCGACCATGTCGTGCATGCGGCGATGTCGCATGGCGAGCTGGCGCGGCGTTTCCGCGTCGATAATGAACGTTTTACGGGGCTGTCCGGCAGGACGGTCCCCGGTTCGGCGGACCGATCCGCCGGACGGGTGTGAACAGGCGGGTACATGAGCGAAGGCAACGATCAGGATCAGGGTAAGGGACGCTTGTCCCTGCGGCCGGCGGGCCGGAGGGAGGTCGGACGGACGGTCGATGGTGGCTCCGTGCGACAGAGTTTCAGCCATGGTCGTTCGAAGGTGGTTCAGGTCGAGGTGCGCAAGAAGCGCGGCCCCGGTCCGGCCCCCGCGGGCAGCGGCTCCGGTCCGTCCGGCGGCGGCAGGGCCGGCGGACGGGGCGGCAGCGGCGGCGGTCGTGCGCTGACCGCGGCCGAACTCGCCACCCGCCAGCGCGTCCTCGATGAGCAGCGGGCCGAGTCCCTCCGCCGCGAGCAGGAACGGCGCGAGCAGGAAAAGATCATGATCCTGTCCGCCGCCGAAGAGGCGCGCCGACGGGAAGAAGACGCGCGCCGTGCCGCCGAGGACGAGGCGCGCGCGCAGGAGGAAGCCCAGGCCGAGGCCCGCGCGCAGGAAGCCGAGCGCCGTGCGGCGCAGGCTGCCGGCCGGCCCGAGCCCGAGCCCGAACCCGCCGTGGGCGGTCCGGTCGTATCGGCCGTGCCCATTCCCGGCGCGGTCACCCTGGCCCCGCCGATGGAGCGCCTGCGCCCGCTGGCCGAACGCGCCATCATGCCGGCCCGTCCGGTCACGCCCAGCAGCCGTCCGGCCGCAGCCCCGGCCCCGGCGGCAGCGCCCGGCGAGACGCTGCGCCTGCGCACCGGCCGCGCCGCGGAAGGCGATGACGACCGTCGGCCCGCGCGCCGTCCCGGCGGCAGCGTGGTTCCGCCCCGCAAGCCGTCCGCCTCGCCCAAGAAGGGTGGCGACAGCCGCCGTTCGGGCCGCATCGACGTCCAGGCGGCGATCGAGGGCGACGACGACAAGACCCGTTCGCTGGCGTCGGTTCGCCGCCAGCGCGAGCGTGAGCGCCGCCAGGCGGAACTGGAGCGTCTGCGTGCCGACCAGGTGCGCGTGGTGCGCGACGTCGTGCTGCCGGAAACCATCACGGTCCAGGAACTGGCCAACCGTATGGCGGCCCGTCAGGGCGAGGTCATCAAGGCCCTGATGAAGATGGGCGTGATGGCGACCGTCACCCAGTCGCTGGATGCCGACACCGCCGAGCTGGTGGTGCAGGAATTCGGCCACCGCGTCCGCCGCGTCGCCGACAGCGATGTCGAGATCGGCATCGAAGGCATCGAGGACCTGCCCGAGGACCTGCGGCCCCGTCCGCCGGTCGTTACCGTCATGGGCCATGTCGACCACGGCAAGACGTCGCTGCTGGATGCCCTGCGCACCACCGACATTGCCGCGGCCGAGGCCGGCGGCATCACGCAGCATATCGGCGCCTATCAGGTCACGCTGGAATCCGGGGCGAAGATCACCTTCATCGACACCCCGGGCCACGAGGCGTTCACCGCCATGCGCGCCCGCGGCGCGTCGGTGACGGACGTGGTCGTGCTGGTGGTCGCGGCGGATGACGGCGTGATGCCGCAGACGATCGAGGCGATCAAGCACGCCAAGGCCGCCAACGCCCCGATCATCGTGGCGATCAACAAGTGCGACAAGCCCGGCGCCAACCCCGACCGCGTGCGCCAGGAACTGCTGTCGCACGAGATCGTGGTCGAGGAGATGGGCGGCGAGACCCAGGATGTCGAAGTCTCGGCGCTGAAGCGCACCGGGCTGGACAAGCTGGAAGAAGCCATCCTGCTGCAGTCGGAAATCCTGGACCTGCGGGTCAATCCCGACCGCGTGGCCGAAGGCTCGGTGATCGAAAGCCGTCTGGACCGTGGACGCGGCCCGGTGGCGACGATCCTGGTCCAGAAGGGCACGCTGCGGCGCGGCGACATCGTGGTGGCGGGGGCCGAATGGGGCCGCGTCCGCGCGATGCTGGACGACCGCAACCGCCAGATCCAGGAAGCCGGCCCCTCGACCCCGGTCGAGGTGCTGGGCATCACCGGCGTCCCCGGCGCAGGCGAACCCTTCGTGGTGGTGGAAAACGAGAATCGCGCCCGCGAAATCTCGGAATTCCGCCAGCGCGTGATCAAGGAGCGCACGGCTGCCGGCCAGACCGCCGCGCGCGGCACGCTGGACCAGATGCTGGCCCGCATCCAGGCAGGCGCGCAGAAGGAAGTCGCCGTCCTGATCAAGGCCGACGTCCAGGGCTCGGCCGAGGCGCTGCAGACCACGGTGCTGAAGCTGGAGCATGAGGAGGTCAAGGTTCGCGTGCTGACGGCCGGCGTGGGCCAGATCACCGAAAGCGACGTGCAACTGGCCAAGGCGTCGGATGCGATCATCATCGCCTTCAACGTCCGCGCCACGACCCAGGCCCGCGAGCTCGCCCAGCGCGAGGGCGTGGACATCCGCTACTACTCGATCATCTACCAGGTGGCGGACGACGTCGAACAGCTGGTCAAGGGCAAGGTGGCGCCGAAACACCGCGAGAAGTTCCTCGGCTATGCCGAGATCCGCAAGGTGTTCGACATCACCAAGGTCGGCAAGGTCGCCGGTTGCTACGTCACCGAAGGCGTGGTCAAGCGCGGCTGCGGTGTGCGCCTGCTGCGCGACAACGTCGTGGTTCACCAGGGCGACCTCAGCCAGCTCAAGCGCTTCAAGGACGACGTCAAGGAAGTGGCGCGCGGCTACGAGTGCGGTCTCTCCTTCGCCGGCTACAACGACCTGCGCGAAGGCGATATGGTCGAGTGCTACGAAATGGAGCTCGTCCCTGCATGAGCCGCAATCCCACACGAGGGAAGGTGACTACGGCGGGGCCGGCGGGGAAACTCGCCGGCCATGCTGCTTCCGGACCCTCGCAGCGCCAGCTTCGCGTGGCGGAAGAGGTGCGGCGCGTGCTGGCGGATCTGTTCGCCCGCACCGAATTCCGCGACCCCGACCTGTCCGACGCCCGCATCACGGTGACCGAGGTCCGGATTTCCCCCGACCTCAAACATGCCACCGCGTTCGTCGCCCGGCTGGGCCGCAGCGACGTCGAATCGCTGCTGCCGGCGCTGAAGCGCGCAGCACCCTTCCTGCGGTCGCGCCTGTCCTCGGGCGTGCGCCTGCGCCAGGTGCCGGAAATCCATTTCCAGCCCGACACTGCGCTGGATTACGCCATGGAAGTCGACGCGCTGCTGAAGCAGCCGGACGTCGCCCGCGACCTCGACTGAAAATCCGTCCGTAGACGCGATTTGCCGGCGGTCCGACGCGCGTTTTCTGTGCTTCGGTGCCACGGCCATCAAGGCCGCTCCGCTCCGATGCCCGGAAACACACGACGGGCGTGCCGCTTTGCGGCACTCTCACTCAGCAAATCGCGTCTACGAAATCGCGCGTTTCAGGCACGCTGACGGTTGAGACCATTGCCCGCTCGGGCCCTGCCGGCTATCAAAGATAGTGTGTCGGGAGTTTTCGAAATGATCCAGCGTCACCGCTAAAGCGGCAAGGCATTTGCACGCGGCGCAACCCGCCGTCTGGTCTCTATTTCGAGAATATCATGCAAAGACTGAATGCAAAAACGTGCGTCGTTACCGGCGCTGCGCGCGGCATCGGCCGTGCGATTGCTGCCCGCTTCCACCGTGAAGGCGGCATCGTCATCGTTACCGACCTGAATGAGACCGCCGGTGCTGCGACAGCAGCGGAAATCGGGTGCCATTTCGCAAAGCTCGACGTGCGGGAAGAGGCCGATTGGTTTCAGATGGACGAGCAGCCGGCATGGCTGACACGAGATCTCGTGAGTGCGAAGGCCTGGCTGCGCCATCGCCGCCGCGGGGGCCGCTCGGTGGGCATGCTGACCAGTTCAGGCGCAGTACGGCTTGTTGCTGATGGCGTGCCACTGGCACCGCGATCCAACGAACTAGAATCAATCGGCCACTGGTTCCTGAAGCCCTATTCCGACTTCCGAAGCGCAGGCGCGCTGGAGACACCGATGAGCGAGTTCGGTTGTCAGGGCCTTGAACTTGACTACGTCTGTCTATGCTGGGGTGGTGATCTCATCTGATCTGGCGAGACTTGGAGCCCGCGGATGATGCGCGCCCCGAATTGGCAGATGGTCCGAGATGCGGATAAGCGACGGTTTCGTCTCAACGGTTACCGCGTGCTGCTTACGCGCGCGCGGGCTGGGTCAATCATCTTTGTGCCGAGAGGCGACGACGAGGATCGCACCCGATCGCCAGCAGAGTTCGACGCCATTGCCCGCGCCCTTGCAATGTCGGGCTGCCGACCTCTCACCGCTTCTGACGAGCCGCCGCCTGAGGGCAGGGAATATCCGGTTTCGATGTCGCCTGGCTGAGGGTTAGAGACTGAAATGCGGGTCGAAAGTTGACCTATTTGCGAATGATATATTCGTCTTACGCTTAACGACTGGATTTCAAAGGCAAGCCTTTGATGGGGTTCAAGGGGCAAAGCCCCTTGGCGCACCAACCAGCATGGCCGGGTTCCGTTCCACCGCGCGGGCGGCGCGGTGCAGGGCGGGGCCGGCGGCGGCGATGTCGCGTTGGGCGGCGGCCAGGTCCGCGCGTGCGGGTGAGTGTGCGTTTGTCAGTGTAAGTAGGTCGTCGCGTGTCTGTTGCGCCTCGGTCATGGCCGCGCGGGACGATGCGGCCAGGGCCCGGATGTCCGCCCCGCGCGCACCGGCCTGCTGCCGGGCGGTGGCGGCCGTGTGGGCCAGGTCCGTCCGGGTTGTTGCCAGCTCGCGGCCCAGCCTGTGTTCCGTGCGGCGCAGGGTGTTTCCCAGCGTGGCGGCGTCGGCGCGCAGGGCGTCCAGCCTGTCGTGCAGGGGCGGCAGGGCGGTGGACAGGTTCGTCGCGATATGCCGGCCATGGGCAGCGGCCTGCCGGGCTTCGGCCGCCATGGCGTGGACCGGCAGGGTGGTCAGCGTGTGGCGCAGCACCTGCCAGGCGGACAGATGGGCCGGAATTTCCATCAGGGACGACAGGCCGGAATGGCGGGGAGGGCGGCCCCGCGACGGGTCGGGCGCGCGGAAATCCAGGTCGATCCCGACGCGCCCGGTCACCACGCTCTGGCGATGCAGTTCGGCCTCCAGCCCCTGTCCCACCAGATAGGCCACCGTCATGCGCCGGGGGGCGTGCGGCGCCATGCGGATGCGGTCGGGCTCGATACGGATGGTCACCGGCACGGCGACGGTGCGCCGCGCGGGGTCGGCCAGGGCCGCGACCTGTTCGACGCGTCCCAGGGCCACTCCCCGGAACGTGACGGGCGCGCCGGGGCGCAGGCCCGCGACCGGCGTGTCGAAGACGATGACGGCCCGTTCGGTCCGGGCGGCAATGCCGAACTGCCCGATCGAACCCAGGATAGCCAGCCCGATCGCCAGCCCGCCCGCCAAGAACAGGGCGGTCGTCACCCATCCCGCCCGGCCGGGCTGGCCCGGCGCGTGCAGGCATGTCGTCATGGGCGTGGTTTCCGGCCAAAGGTGAGAGGACAGGTTCGTTTTCGCCGCTGGATGGATCGGGGGGAACGGGGCATCGCACAATCCGGCATTGCTCCGCGCTCGGGGCTCGTCTACACGCACGCCTCTTCCCCGAAATTCTGAAAAAGGTTCTGCCCCATGCGACGCAAGCGCGGACGTCCGATTGATGGCTGGCTGGTCATCGACAAGCCGTCCGGCATGACATCGACCGATGTCGTCAACCGGGTGAAGCGCCTGTTCGATGCGCGCAAGGCAGGGCATGGCGGCACGCTGGACCCGCTGGCGACCGGGCTGCTGCCCATCGCCTTCGGCGCGGCCACCAAGACGGTGCCCTATATCATGGATGGCACCAAGCGGTACCAGTTCACCCTGCGCCTGGGCGAGGCCCGCGACACCGACGACGCCGACGGCGCGGTGACGGAGACGTCGGACGTGCGCCCGACCGACGACGCTTTCCGCGCGGCGCTGCCGGCCTTTCGCGGCGACATCATGCAGGTTCCGCCGGTCTATTCCGCGATCAAGGTGGCGGGCGAGCGCGCGTACGACATGGCGCGCGACGGCCGCCCCCCCGATCTGCCGCCGCGTCCGGCGCGGATCGACCGGTTCGAACTGGTGGCCCGCCCCGACGCCGACACCGCGATCTTCGAGGTGGAATCCGGCAAGGGCGTCTACATGCGGTCGTTGGCGCGCGACATCGCCCGAGCCTGCGGCACGGTCGGGCATGTGGCTGCCCTGCGCCGGCTGCGCGTGGGCCCGTTTTCCGAGGATAACGCAATTCTTCTGGACAAAATTGTCCTGAACGACGACAACGCGCCTGCCTCACCGGATCTGCTGCTTCCGGTTGCGACCGCGCTGGCCGACATCCCGGCGCTGGCCCTGACCGAGGAAGAAGCGGGGGCCCTGTCACACGGGCGGGCGATCAGCCTGCTCGACCTGATGGGGCGGATTCCGGACGCCGTCGACCCCGTGCAAGGGGTCGTGCGGGGAATGGACGGGGGGCGCGTGATCGGGTTGTGCCGGCTGGAAGATGGCTGGCTGCGCCCGGACCGCATGCTTTAACCTTCGTATTTATGGAGAACACGATGTCGATTACCGCAGAGCGTCGCACGACGCTGATCGGCGAATACCAGACCGCCGCCACCGATACCGGCTCGCCCGAGGTCCAGGTCGCCCTGTTGACCGAACGGATCACCAACCTGACCGAGCATCTGAAGACCCACGCGAAGGATTTCCATTCGCGTCGCGGCCTGCTGGTGATGGTCGGCAAGCGCCGTGGCCTGCTGGACTATCTGAAGCGCAAGGACAGCGCCCGGTACCAGACCCTGATCGGCCGTCTGGGCCTGCGTCGCTGACCCGTTGCGCGATCGGGCGCGCGTGACCATGTGTTTCATGGTCATGGTCCGTGCCTGATCGCACCGGTCCGCCCGGCGGGCGGGGGGCACGGGCCACCCTGCCTGGCCAGACAGGCCACCCCCGTCGCCCAATCGTGGGCCGGGCAACATGCTGCCGCCACGACGGTGGAGACATCCGGACCGGGTCGCAGCGTTTCAGGCCACATGGTGTTTTGACGGGTGACCGTCATCGCTCCATGCCGTCCGAGGCGCTGTCTCTCATCCCTTTGTCCGGGATGCTTCGCTCCGTCCGGGCCGGCCGCCCGACAGGACATGTCTGAATGTTCAATTACTACCGCAAGGAAATCGAGTGGGGCGGCCGCCCCCTGGTGCTGGAGACCGGCAAGATCGCCCGCCAGGCCGACGGCGCCGTCGTCGTGACCTATGGCGACACGGTCGTGCTGTGCACCGCCGTCGGCGCCCGCAGCGTCAAGCCGGGCCAGGATTTCTTCCCGCTGACGGTCAACTACCAGGAAAAGGCCTTCGCGGCCGGCAAGATCCCCGGCGGCTTCTTCAAGCGTGAAGGCCGTCCGTCCGAGATCGAAGTCCTGAATTCCCGCCTGATCGATCGTCCGATCCGTCCCCTGTTCCCGGACAATTTCCGCAACGAGGTCCAGGTCGTCGCGACGGTCCTGAGCCACGATCTGGAAAACGACCCGGCGATCGCCGCCCTGATCGGCTGCTCGGCGGCGCTGACGCTGTCGGGTATTCCCTTCTTCGGCCCGGTGGCGGCCTGCCGCGTGGGCTACGCGGATGGCGCCTACATCCTGAACCCGACCATCGCCGAAATGAAGGACAGCGCGCTCGACCTCGTCCTCGCCGGGACGTCGGAAGGCGTGCTGATGGTCGAGTCCGAGGCCAGCGAACTGTCCGAGGACGTGATGCTGGGCGCCGTGACGTTCGGCCATGAGGCCTTCCAGGTCGTGATCGACGCCATCATCGCGCTGGCCGAGCACGCGGCCAAGGCGCCGTGGGACCTGGTCGAGCCGTCGGCCGAGGCCATTGCCCTGCAAAAGCGCATCGACGCGCTGGGCCGTGCGCCCATCGCCGAGGCGTATCAGGAGCGCGTGAAACAGGAACGCTACAAGAAGGTCGGCGCCGCGAAGGATGCCGTCCTGGCCGCCCTGACCGCCGAGGGCCTGGACGCAGCCGCCGCCAAGCCGATGCTGAAGGAGCTGGAGGCCGACGTGGTGCGCAGCGCCGTGCTCGACACCGGCTACCGCATCGACGGCCGCGACCTGAAGACGGTCCGCCCGATCGTCTCCGAGGTCGGCATCCTGCCGCGTGCCCATGGCTCAGCCCTGTTCACCCGTGGCGAGACGCAGGCCCTGGTCGTGGCGACGCTGGGCACCGCGCAGGACGAGCAGGTGATCGACGCGCTGGAAGGCGAGTACCGCACCAACTTCATGCTGCACTACAACTTCCCCCCCTATTCGGTGGGCGAGTGCGGCCGCATGGGCTCGCCCGGCCGGCGCGAGATCGGGCATGGCAAGCTGGCCTGGCGCGCCATCCATCCGCTGCTGCCCGGCAAGGACACCTTCCCGTACACGATGCGCGTGGTGTCCGAGATCACCGAGAGCAACGGCTCGTCCTCGATGGCCACGGTCTGCGGCACCTCGCTGGCGCTGATGGATGCCGGCGTGCCGCTGAAGCGGCCGGTGGCGGGCATTGCCATGGGGCTGATCAAGGAAGATCGCGGCTTCGCCGTGCTGTCCGACATCCTGGGTGACGAAGACCACCTGGGCGACATGGACTTCAAGGTCGCCGGCACCGAGCAGGGCGTGACCTCGCTGCAGATGGACATCAAGATCACGTCCATCACGCCCGAGATCATGAAGATCGCCTTGGGCCAGGCCCGCGAAGGCCGCCTGCACATCCTGGGCGAGATGTCCAAGGCGCTGACCGAAGGCCGCGCCGACGTGTCCTCGTCCGCGCCGAAGATCACCACGATCTCGGTGCCGAAGGAGAAGATCCGCGACGTGATCGGCCAGGGCGGCAAGGTCATCCGCGAGATCGTCGAATATTCGGGCGCCAAGATCGACATCAACGACGACGGCACGATCATGATCGCCGCCACGTCCGAAGAGCAGGCCGAAAAGGCCATCGAGCGGATCCGCGGCATCGTGGCCGAGCCCGAGATCGGCAAGATCTACAACGGCAAGGTGGTCAAGACCGCCGATTTCGGTGCGTTCGTGAACTTCATGGGCGCGCGCGACGGGCTGGTCCACATCTCGGAACTGTCGACGGCACGCGTCGCCAAGACCACCGACGTGGTCAACCAGGGCGATACCGTGAAGGTCAAGGTCCTGGGCTTCGACGATCGCGGCAAGGTCAAGCTGTCGATGCGCGTCGTGGACCAGGAAACCGGTGCCGACATCACCGATACCGTCGGCGCCAAGCCGGGCCGTCCGCCCGCGCGCTGAGGGCCGACCACGGCCGGGCAGGGCGTTGCGCCCTGCCCGGCCGTGGCGGCGCCCCCGTCCGCCAGGGCGGGGACAGAACCGATAAACGCCGGCCCCCATGCGGGTGTCGTGGACGATAGGGTAGAGATGAAGGCGATCAATGCGATCCGCATGGGCGGGGTGGACGTCCTGCCGGTAGTCGAAGGCGGAAAGGGCGTATCGGTCTCGACCGGAGTATCGTCCGGGCATTGGGCGGCGGCCGGCGGCGTCGGCACGGTCTCGGTCGTCAATGCCGATTCATACGACGCGGACGGTCGGCCGGTTCCGCAGGTCTATCATGGCCGCACCCGGCGCGAACGGCAGGACGAGCTGGTGGACTACGCCATTCGCGGCGGCATCGCCCAGGCCCGCATTGCCCACGAGCTTTCGGGTGGCCGGGGCCGGATCCATGCCAACATCCTGTGGGAAATGGGCGGCGCCGAACAGGTCATCACGGGTGTGCTGGAAGGCGCGCCGGGCCTGATCCACGGCGTGACCTGCGGTGCGGGCATGCCCTATCGCCTGTCGGACATCGCGGCGCGCTTCGGCATCTATTACTACCCCATCGTCTCCTCCGCCCGGGCATTCAGCGCCCTGTGGAAGCGGTCGTTCAGCAAGACCGCCGAACTGCTGGGCGGCGTGGTGTATGAAGATCCGTGGCGGGCCGGCGGCCATAACGGCCTGTCCAACACCGAGGACCCGCAGACCCCCGAGGACCCGTTGCCGCGCGTGCTGGCGCTGCGCCGCGTGATGCGCACGTTCGGGCTGCATGACACGCCCATCATCATGGCCGGCGGCGTCTGGTGGCTGGAGGAATGGGAGGACTGGATCGACAATCCCGAACTCGGCCCCATCGCCTTCCAGTTCGGTACCCGCCCGCTGCTGACGCAGGAAAGCCCCATCCCCGATGCGTGGAAGCGCCGCCTGCGCACCCTGCACAAGGGGGACGTGTTCCTCAACCGCTTCTCGCCGACCGGTTTCTATTCCTCGGCCGTGAACAACCCGTTCCTGCTCGAGCTGCAGGGCCGTTCGGAACGCCAGGTCGCCTATTCCAGCGAACCGGTGGGCGAACACACCGCCCCCTACGGCGTCGGCGCCCGGGCCCGCCAGGTCTTCATGACCGAAGCCGACCGCGAGCATGTGCGCCTGTGGGAGGCCGAGGGCTATACCGAGGCGATGCGCACCCCGGATTCGACGCTGATCTTCGTGACGAAGGACAAGGCGCAGGAAATCCTGGCCGATCAGGTCGCCTGCATGGGCTGCCTGTCGGAATGCCGCTTCTCGAACTGGAGCCAGCGCGGGCCGGGCTATACCAACGGGCACAAGGCCGATCCGCGCTCGTTCTGCATCCAGAAGACATTGCAGGCCATCGCCCACGCCTCGGAGGACGAGAGCGATGCGGTGATGGACAATAACCTGATGTTCGGCGGCACCAACGCCTGGCGCTTCGCCACCGACCCGTTCTATGCCAATGGCTTCGTGCCCACGGTGGGGCAACTGGTCGACCGGATTTTGACGGGGCGCTGAAAGGACGGGCGGCAAGGGCCAAGACCCTTGCCGCCCATTCGTTTATAAAACCCTGGGTCTCCAAAGGGCAAAGCCCTTGCCTTGGGCCCCGTCAGCCGAACCGGATGTCCAGCGACCGCAGATAGGTCTGCAATCCGGCATCCTGGATGGGCATCAGGAAGGCTTCCTCGTCGCTTTCGTTGTAATGGGCATGCCACAGGCCCGGCGGCGTGATGAAGGCCATGCCCGACTGCCAGTCCTGGCGGATCGGATTGGCGATCTGGCCCTGGGCGTCGAGCGTCTCGCCGATCAGCGTGTAGCACCCCTCGGGGCAGGACACGATGTAATCCAGCGCCACCGACTGGTGCCGGTGCGGCTTCTGCACCGATTGCGCCGGCAACAGGCCGAACATCGTCCAGATGACATGGGTAATGGTGCGCGTGCCGGGAAAATTCGTGTTTCCCAGCAGCACGGACACGCGGCTGCGCGACCGGGCCTCGGGGCTGGCGGCGACGGCGCGCAGTTCGTCCATCGTCCGTTCGGCGGGGTACAGCGTAGGTTCGAAGCGGGGCTGCTCGACCCGCACCCCCAGATAGGTCAGCAGCGGCGCGTCGTGCACCAGGTACAGCGTCGCGTCGTCGCTGGCGGTGTGGGTGTAGCCGGTGCCGCCGGGCAGGGCGACGATATCGCCGCGCTGCCAGTCCACCGACGGCAGGTAGGCGGCCGTGGGTTCGGTGCGGCCCGCGCCCCGGATCACGTAGAAGACCTGCGACGTCGCCGCGATGTCGGGGCGCACCGTGTCGCCGGCGTCGATCCGCACGAAGGCGGCGCACAGGCCCGGCGACGTCGCCGGACCGGGGCAACGCAATTGTTCCGAGACATCCAGCGGGATGATCCGGCTTGGCCCCTCGGCCCAGGTTTCCGGCCCCCAGGACATGAAGGGCAGGCGGGGCGTCAGTCCGGGGCGGATCGGGTTCGCGGCGCGGCTGTATTCGAACCATTCGGCATCGCGGGTGACGGGGATGCTGGTACGATCGAGCATGATCTGGTTCTCCTGTATTTCCTGTCCGGTTCTGTGTCTTGCCGGACTGCCCGAGCAGAGTAGGGTGGGTTCCTGTCGCGGCGGAACGCCGGAATATGGAAAAGAGTTTTGCGCGGCGCGCGCGCATGCGGCGTGGGGGGGATGGGCGTGGATTACGTGACCTGCCTGCGGGTGCTGCTGGCCACCGCCGACGCGGGCAGCCTGTCGCGCGCGGCGACCGTGCTGGATCTGAACGTGTCCTCGGCCTCGCGCGCGATTGCCGAGTTGGAGCACGATCTGGGCGCCGCGCTGTTCAACCGGTCGACGCGCGGGCTGCATCTGACGGAAATCGGCGAACGGTTCCTGGGCCGCGCGCGGCGGATCCTGGCCGACCTGGACGATGCGCGGGCCGAGGCCACGTCATTGAACGCCGCCCCCCGGGGCTGCCTGCGCGTGCTGGCCTCGCCGTCGGTGGGGCGCGCGGTGATCGCGCCGATGCTGCCGGCCTTCCTGCGGGCCTATCCCGACGTCGACGTGGAAATCCGCAGCGGCCCGGCCTTCGGCGACCTGTCGCACATCCTGATCGAAAGCGGCGCGGACGTCGCGGTGCTGTCCGGCCGGCCGCCGGACTCCGGCCTGCTGTTCCGCCCGGTGCTGACCGGGACCTGGTGGGCGGTCGCGGCCCCCGACCTGGTCGCGCACATGGGCCTGAGGGACGACCGCGACCCGATGGGTGGGCTGTCCGGCGTGGCATGCCTGTCGCGGACCGGCACCCCGCCGGCCTGGCGCTGCGACCGCGCGGGACAGGCGCACGTCCTGTCCTTTCCCACCCGGGTGGCAGCGGATTCGCTGGACATGCTGCGGACGCTGGCCGGCGCGGGCGCGGGCCTGGCCCTGCTGCCGGACTGGATGTTCATGGATCGGCCGCCCGCCGCGTTCGGGCTGGTGCGCATCCTGCCCGGCTGGCGGGTGACGCCCGACCCCGACGAATCGTGCGATCTGTCCGTGCTTTACCCCCGCAAGAAGGTGGTCCCGCCCAAGACCCGCGCCTTCGTGACCGCGCTGGGCGCCGCCGGCCGGGCCTTCGACGCCCGGACGACCCCGACGGCCTGACCGATTGGTATCAGTCGCGCGGCAGGCAGGCGGCGCGGAACAGGTCGAAAGCGCGGGCGCGGTGGCTGATGGCGTTCTTCTCGACGTCGGTCATGTCGGCGAAGGTCCGGTTGCCGCCGTCGGGGGCGAACACCGGGTCGTAGCCATGGCCGTTGGTGCCATGCGGCGGCCAGGTGAACTGCCCGTCGATCCGTCCCTCGAACGTCTGCACGGTCCCGTCCGGCCACGCCAGGCACAGGACCGAGATGAACCAGGCCGACCGGTCCGTATTGTCGCCCATCTCGGCATGGACGCGGGCCATGGCGGCAGGGAAATCCTTGGACGGCCCGGCCCAGCGCGCGGAATAGATTCCCGGCGCCCCGCCGAGCGCGGCGACGCAGAATCCGGAATCGTCGGCCAGCGCCGGCAGTCCGGCCGCCGTCGCGGCCGCGACCGCCTTCAGCACCGCGTTGCCGGTGAAGCTGTCGGCGGTTTCCTCGGGTTCCGGCAGAGCCAGGTCCCCGGCCGACAGCACAGTGATGCCGTATCCGGCCAGAAGGGCGGAAAATTCCGCCAGCTTGCCCTTGTTGTGGCTGGCCAGCACCAGGCGCGCGCCGCGCGCCAGGCGGTGGTCGGCTGTCGGGGCCGGGCTCATCGTGCGCCCCCGCTCGCGGCCAAGGCCGTGTCCACGGCCTCCCGCTGGGCGGCGAACAACTGCCCGGTGCCGATCCGCGCCAGCCGCATCAGGTCTTGGAACTGTTCCTCGCTGAAGGGCGCCTGCTCGGCGGTACCCTGGATCTCGACGATGCCGCCGGCCTCGGTCAGCACGAAATTGGCGTCGGCGGCGGCGGCGCTGTCTTCGTCGTAATCCAGGTCCAGCACCGCTCCGGCGCCGGTCAGGCCGCAGGACACGGCGGCCAGCTGCGCCGTCAGCGGCACGCTGGCCAGCACGCGGTTGCGGACCAGGGTTTCCAGCGCCAGGCGCAGCGCTACCCATGCACCCGTGATCGACGCGCAGCGGGTGCCGCCATCGGCGTTCAGCACATCGCAATCGACCGTGATCGACATCTCGCCCAACGCCTTCAGATTCACGACCGCCCGCAGCGACCGGCCGATCAGGCGCTGGATTTCCTGGGTGCGGCCCGACTGCCTGCCCTTCGCGGCCTCGCGCCCGCCACGGGTGTGGGTGGCGCGGGGCAGCATGCCGTATTCGGCCGTCACCCAGCCCTTGCCCTGCCCGCGCAGGAACGGCGGCACCCGGCTTTCGACGCTGGCGGCGCACAGCACCTCGGTGCCGCCCATGCGGATCAGCACCGACCCTTCGGCGTGGCGGGCGAATCCGGGTTCGATGGAAACGGGGCGCAGGGCATCGGGCGCGCGGCCCGAAGGACGGGTGGCCATGGCGGCGGGAACTCCAGATCGGTGGCGGGACCAGGCCGGGGCATAGCCCGTGCCGGGGGGCGATTGCCACCCCTGCTTGTGATGCCCCTGCTTGTCATGGCGGCGGCCAGGTTCCAGATTTAGGGTGGCGGCATGTTTTCGCCGGCCGGCGGTCGAACTGAGGAGGGGGGTAGATGGTCATGGATCTCAGCGCGCTGGCGTCGCGTTCCGCCCTTCCACCGGGCCTGGATGCGCGATCCGCCGCGATCCTGCGCGAAATCGTGGAACAATATGTGGAAACCGGCGAGCCGGTGGGCTCGCGCACCCTGTCGCGGCGCCTGCCGCTGCCGCTGTCGCCGGCGACGATCCGCAACGTGATGGCGGACCTGACCGAGGCCGGGCTGCTGTTCTCGCCCCACGCCTCGGCGGGGCGGCTCCCGACGGAACGGGGCGTGCGGCTGTTCGTCGACGGCCTGCTGCAGTTCGGCAGCCTGACCGAGGACGAGCGCGAGACGATCACCCGTTCGCTGGAGGTTCGGGGCCGGTCCCTGCAGGATACCCTGTCCGAGGCCTCGTCGATGCTGTCCGGCCTGTCCTCGGCGGCCGGCCTGGTGCTGGCGCCCAAGGGCGACGGGGCGGTGAAGCATATCGAATTCGTGGCCCTGGGCCCGCGCCGCGCGCTGGTCATTCTGGTGGGCGCGGACGGGCAGGTGGAAAACCGGGTGATCGAAACCCCGGCCGGCCTGCCGCCCTCGGCGCTGGTCGAGGCCGGGAACTACCTGAACGCCCATCTGACCGGCCGCACGCTGGAAAACCTGCGCGAACACGTCAACGCCGAAATGACAGCCAACCGCAGCGAACTGGATCATCTGACCGCCGAAGTGGTGGCCAGCGGCCTGGCGACGTGGAGCGACGTCGATCGCGGCGGCACCCTGTTCGTGCGCGGCCAGGGCCGCCTGCTGGCCGACGTGACCGAGATCGAGCGCCTGTCGACCATCCAGATGCTGTTCGAACGGCTGGAAACCCAGGAGACGATGTTGCGTCTTCTGGACCTGGCGCAGGAATCCGAAGGAGTACGGATCTTCATCGGGGCGGAAAGCGGGCTGTTCGGCCTGTCGGGCATGTCGGTGGTGGTCGCCCCGGCGCGGACCGACAGCAACCGCATCGTCGGCGCGATCGGCGTCATCGGCCCCACGCGGATCAATTACGGCCGGATCATCCCGGTGGTGGACTACACCGCGCGGGTCATCGGCCGGATGCTGGGGTGACTCCCGGCGGGCTGCCGCCTTGCTCCTGCCATCTTCTGTTCCTAGCCCGGTCCTGACGCCGGAAACCCCGAGACCACGAGGCCGCTCATGTCCCACCCCGACGCGCACCAGGCCGGACTGTTCCGCATCGGCGGCGACCTGCCGGTGGCCCGCCTGGGTTTCGGTGCCATGCGGATCACCGGCCCGGGCATCTGGGGCGATCCGCCCGACCGCGACCGCGCGCTGGCGACCCTGCGCCGCGCGGTCGAATGCGGCGTGACCCTGATCGACACCGCCGACAGCTACGGCCCCTATGTCAGCGAGGATCTGATCCGCGCGGCGCTGCATCCCTATCCGGCCGGGCTGGTCGTCGCCACCAAGGGCGGGCACACGCGCCACGGCCCCGACATCTGGCGGCCGGTCGGCAATCCGAACTATCTGCGCCAATGCGTGCTCATGAGCCTGCGCCGCCTGGGGCTGGCGCGCATCGACCTGTGGCAGCTGCATCGTGTCGGCCCCGACTGCCCGCCCGAGGCGCAGTTCGAGGTGATCGCCGCGATGCGCGAGGAAGGGCTGATCCGCCATGTGGGCCTGTCCGAGGTCTCAGTCGAGATGATCGAACGCGCCGCGCGCTTCTTCCCCGTCGCCACGGTGCAGAACCGCTTCAACCTGGTGAATCGCGCGTCCGAGGACGTGCTGGATTATTGCGCCGCCCGGGGCATCGGCTTCATCCCCTGGGCGCCGCTGGCCGCCGGCGGGCTGGCGGCGGGGAACAATGTGCTGGCCCGCGTGGCGCGGGACATGGGCGCCACACCCGGGCAGGTGGCGCTGGCCTGGCTACTGCGCCGGTCGCCGGTCATGCTGCCGATTCCCGGCACCGGCAGCCCGGCGCATGTGGACGACAATGTGGCGGCCGCCGGCCTGGTGCTGGATGCCGCCGTCTTCGACCTGCTGGACCAGCATGGGCGCGCGGAATGGCGGCGCCTCGCGCCGTCATGAAGGCCGCCTGCCGCCACCGTGGTACCCGCAAGGGGCGACGCGCACCCCGGACAGTGCTAGGAGATCCCCCCGACTACTCCGCCAGGACCCTGTCCCGGCGGATTTCTGCCCCTTGGATTTCGCCCCGTTGGACCCCGGATGACGCTTTCTAATGGATCAGGCCAGGATGGCCGGATGCTCGTGACCTCCCGCATCGGCGGCAACGGCATGGCCGAGGGCCGGCGCGGCGGCGGCGCGGGCGGGGCGCCGGGTTTCGGTGGCCCCGGGGGGCCGCACCGGCCGCGCTATCGCCTGATCCGCCGCCTCGCCGGCGGCGGGATGGCGCTGCTGCTGCTGGGTGCGGCGACGGGCGGGCTGGTGGTCTGGACGAAATACGAACAGCTGGTGGCCGACCTGCCCACGGTTGACGGCCTGCGCACGTACCAGCCCCCGGTCATGAGCCGGCTTTATTCCGGCGACGACCGGGTGATGGCCGAACTGGCCGCGGAGCGGCGCATCTTCGTGCCCTACAGCGCCATTCCCGACCGGGTGAAGAACGCCTTCATCGCGACCGAGGACCAGAAATTCTACACCCATGGCGGCGTCGACCCGTTCGCCATCCTGCGCGCCGGCCTGACCGACCTGACGATGCACAAGGGGCACCGGCCGCTGGGGGCCTCGACCATCACGCAGCAGGTAGCCCGCGTCATGCTGCTGGGCACAAACGCGGTGTCGTTGCAGCGCAAGGCCAAGGAAGCCCTGCTGGCGATCCGCATCGAGCAGACGCTGTCCAAGGAAAAGATCCTCGAGATCTATCTGAACGAAATCTATCTGGGGGCCGGCGCGTACGGCATCGGGGCGGCGGCGCAGACCTATTTCAACAAGCCGCTGGACCAGCTGGACGACGCCGAGGCCGCGTTCCTCGGCGGGTTGCCCCGGTCGCCGACCAACTACAACCCCTACCGTTATCCCGACGCGGCGCGGGCGCGCCGCAACTGGGTGCTGCAGCGCATGGCCGAGGTGCACGACATCACGCCCGAGGCCGCGCGCATCGCCCAGCAGGAACCCCTGATGCCGCAGGCCTTCACCCGGCCTGGCCCGGTCCCCGGATCGGAATGGTTCGCCGAGGAGGTCCGGCGCCAGCTGATCGACCGCTACGGCGTCGACACCACCATGCAGGGCGGCCTGTCCGTCCACACCAGTTTCGACCCCCACCTGCAGCAGATCGCCACCGCGGCGGTGCGCGACGGGCTGGCGGCCTATGACCGCGACCATGGCGGCTGGCGCGGGCCGCTGGGCCAGCTGTCCGGCATCGGCGCCGGCCGGACGGCGCCCGAGGCGAGCCAGTGGATGCCCGGTCTGGCGGCGGCGGCCCATCCCGCCGGCATGCTGGACAGCTGGCGCCTGGGGGTGATCCTGTCGCCCGCCACCGGCGAGGTCGGCTGGGCCGAGGGGCGGGGCGGCGCCGCCAGCCCGCGCACCGGCCGCCTGCTGGCGCGCGACATGGCGTGGATGCGGCGCTGGCGCCTGCCGCATGCCGGCGACCTGGTCCTGATCGAACCGCAGGCCGAGGGCGGCACCGTCGCCCTGCGCCAGATTCCCAAGGTCGAGGGCGCGCTGGTCACCCTGGACGTGCGCACCGGCCGGGTGCTGGCGATGGTCGGCGGCTGGTCGTTCAACGTGTCGCAGTTCAATCGCGCGACGCAGGCGCTGCGCCAGCCCGGTTCGTCCTTCAAGCCGTTCGTCTATCTGACGGCCATGGAACAGGGGATTTCGCCGTCGCAGAAATTCGACGATTCCCCGGTCTCGTATGGCGCATGGCACCCCAACAATTTCGAAAAGGATTTCTGGGGCCCGACCACCCTGCATGACGCGCTGCGGGAATCCCGCAACCTGGTGACCATCCGGCTGGCCGCCCATATCGGCATGAAGTCGGTGGCCGCGATGGCCGCAAACCTGCATCTGGTCGACACCATGCCCCACGTCCTGCCGGCGGCGCTGGGGGCGGTGGAAACCACCGTCCTGCGCGAAGCGGGGGCCTACGCCACCATCGCGGCCGGCGGCCGGCTGGTGACGCCCACCCTGATCGACGACGTGCAGGACCGCGACGGGCGCATCCTGTGGCGGCCGGAGGGGATCGGCCTGCAGCCTGCCGCCCCGGCCCCTGTTCCGGCGACCGTCACCGCCGGTGCGCCCGCTGCCTCCGCCGCGGTCCCCGCGGTCCTGCTCCCGGGGCTGCCCGCCGCCCCGGCCGACGGCCCGGTGGTGACCGACACACGCCCGCAGGTGGCCTCGCCGGCCAGCGCGTTCCAGATCACGACGATGATGCGCGATGTGATCAAGCGTGGCACCGGCGTGCAGGCCGGCGCGGGCATCGACCGCCCGATCGCCGGCAAGACCGGCACCAGCCAGGATTTCAACGATGCGTGGTTCGCCGGCTTTTCGCCCGACATCGTGACCATCGTCTGGGTGGGCTTTGATGCGCCGCAGACCCTGGGCAAGAACGAAACCGGCGCCGCCATCGCCGGGCCGATCTGGAACCGGGTGATGAAGGCGGTGCTGGCCGACCGTCCCCGGCTGGACTTCCCGGTGCCCGAAGGCGTCACGCTGGCGCGCTACGATACCGGCATGGGGGTGACGGTCGATGCGTTCAAGCCCGACCAGGTGCCGGGCATCAGCTCCGACCTGTACGCCAACGTGACCGGCGCGCTGACCGCCGCCGATACCGGGGCCGAGAACATGCCCGATTCCGAAAGCGACATGGCGGCCTCGCCGGCGGTGACCGGGGCGCCGGGCGTCGCCCCCGCCGGGCCGCCCGGCCAGCCCGCGGCCCCCGCCGCTCCCGCCCCCGCCGGGGGTGACATCGGCATGGGCGGCCTGTATTGACGCGCGTTCAGCCCTTTCCGTCCTGACCGGGAGACCGATTTTCATGTCCGCCGAGACCGAGGCCCTCAACGAACAGATCAAGCAGTCGGTGGCGCTGCTGAGGAGGCATCTTTGACTGGGATGTCGCTCTTGGCCGCCTCGCGGAACTGAACAACCGGGCCGAAGACCCGGATCTGTGGAACGACTCTGACGTCGCGCAGAAGCTGATGCGCGAGCGCACGCTGCTGGCCGGCCAGGTCGAGGGCGTGCAGCGGCTGGAGGCCGACGTGCGCGATGCGCTCGACCTCAGCGAACTGGCCGAGATGGAAGGCGACGAGGGCGTCCAGAAGGACGCGCTGCTGATGCTGCGCGCCCTGGCCGACGAGGCCAAGCGGCGCGAGACCGAAAGCCTGCTGTCCGGCGAGGCCGACAGCAACGACTGCTATCTGGAGGTCAATGCCGGCGCCGGCGGCACCGAGGCCCAGGACTGGGCCGAGATGCTGCTGCGCATGTACACCCGCTGGGCCGAGCAGCACGGCTACAAGGTCGCGCTGATGGAAAGCTCGGAAGGCGAGCAGGCGGGCCTGAAATCGGCGACCATCCAGGTGTCCGGTCCCAATGCCTACGGCTGGCTGAAGACCGAGGCCGGGGTGCACCGCCTGGTCCGCATCTCGCCTTTCGATGCGGCGGCGCGGCGCCAGACCTCGTTCGCGTCGGTGTGGGTCTATCCCGTGGTCGATGATTCGATCGAGATCGAGGTGAACGAGGCCGACCTGCGGGTCGATACGTTCCGCGCCTCGGGCGCGGGCGGCCAGCACGTCAACAAGACCGAATCGGCCATCCGCATCACCCACGTGCCTTCGGGCATCGTCGTCGCCTGCCAGACCGACCGCTCGCAGCACCGCAACCGCGCGACCGCGATGACCATGCTGAAGGCGCGGCTGTACGAGCAGGAGCTGCAACGCCGCGAGGCCGCGGCCGCGCAGACCGAGGCCGCCAAGACGGACATCGGCTGGGGCCACCAGATCCGCTCGTACGTCCTGGCCCCCTACCAGCTGGTCAAGGACCTGCGCACCAGCGTCGAACGCGGCAATCCGTCCGCCGTGCTGGATGGCGACCTGGACGATTTCATGGCCGCCGCCCTGGCCGCCCGCGTGGGCGCCACCCGGTCCGAAGCCAGCGCCTCGGCCCAGTAGCACGCCCAGGCCTCACGGGCCCGAAAAGGGGCGGGAACGGCAGGACCGTTCCCGCCCTTTTTTGTCGCGCGGACGGTCGGAAGAAGACGGAATCGAACCCGACGATGCTTCGCGCGTTACCCAAGATTGCGTGATCCTCGGCCGCCCGACATGTCGGCCAGGATCGGATACCATGTACGCAACGAAAAGCGGCACGGCGCGAAAAACGGCAAAATCTGGGCGCTTCCTCTAAAAATCGCCGGTTTTTAGCCATTTATGACATGTTGTTAATATGAGCATTTTTTAAGCCTCTGATGACAAAATGCTCGTTTCAATTTCGATAAATATCTTTCTTGACATGAGGGGGGGGCAATAGCCCAATTCAAGGGCTTGGCAGCATTTCGATGCCCGCCGGGCCAGGTCGGAACGCAGGGGATCGACGATCTCCGATGCGGTTTTCACGTGCCTTTATCGTGCCGACGGTCCGCGCCGTGGTACGGGTTCCGGGTGATCCGGGGCCGGGGCCGGAAGCTGTCTCAGTGGTCCTGATTTGCTGTGGTTTTGAGTGCCGAAACCGGCGCGGACGATGAGGTTAAGGAGGTTTCGACATGAACTACGCGGAACAACAACGCAGTCCGATGAAACATATCATCGGGATCACTGTCGTTGTTCTCCTGCACGTGGTTCTGATCTGGGCATTGATGAACGGTCTCGGGGCAAAGATTGTCCAGGAGCTGCGTCCGCCCATCCAGACCAAGATTATTACGGAACCCAAGCCGCCGCCGCCACCGCCGCCGCCCCCGCCGCCGCCGGTGATGACGCAGCCGCCGCCGCCGTACATCCCGCCGCCGAAAATCCAGATCCAGCCGCCGCCGCAGCAGGTGATCCGGCAGGTGACGCACACGCCGCCGCCCAAGGCGATGCCGCCGGCCGTGCCGACCCCGCCCGCGCCGAACGCGCCTGTGGGTCCGCCGGTTCCGGATCATCTGGCGGGCGCGCGTCCGGTCAACAACATCAAGCTGGAATACCCCGAGGACATGCTCGAGGAAAACCGCGAGGGTCGTGTGACCGTGGTGTGTGACGTCGAGGCGTCGGGCCAGACCGACAACTGCTCGGTGACCAGCGTGCAGGGCGGGCAGGCCTTTGCCCAGGCGGCCTTGGATTACGTCCGCCGCGCCAAGTATCAGCCTGCGGTCAAGAACGGCGTTCCCATCAAGGAATTCCATCATCCGTATACGATCACCTTCAGGCTCAGCAACGACGACTGAAGTTCATCGAGGTTATCGGAACCGTTCGGATATCTCCGGCGGTTCCGGGGTTCCGGTAAACGGGCCATCTACACAGAGGATTTGGAGTACATGACCAGACTGCACCGTGTTCCTGTTGTCGCCGCTTCGGCTCTGGCGGCCGTGCTGAGCCTCTCGTCGCCCGTGATTGCGGTCGCCCAGGATGCACAGTCCGCCGCTCCGGCCGCCGCTCCCGCTCCCGATGCGTCGGCGCCTGCCGCCGCCCCGGCCGCGCCTGCGCCCGACGCTGCCGCTCCGGCGGCGCCCGCTCCCGACGCCGCGGCCCCC
>NZ_JABEQF010000002.1 GCF_014174355.1 Gluconacetobacter azotocaptans | reverse complement strand
TGACCCTGCCCGACCGCTTCATCGACCACAACACCCAGGACGTCCAGTATCACGAGGCCGGACTCGATGCCGCCGCCATCGCGCATACCGCATTCCATGCCCTGGGGATCGAAAACAACATGACCCAACCCTTGCTAAAGGCGACAATCGGACCGAAGTCATGATGGTGATGCGACGCTTGATGAAATCCCCGTCCCGGATATCCCTCTCCCGGACGTCTCGGCCCATGGCTACCCTGTTCCTGTGCGCCGGCCTGGCCGTGGTCCCGGCAGCGGCCCCGCTGGTCGCATCGGCGGCGCACGCCCAGTCCGCCGGGCGGGCCGCGCAGGTCACGGTGACGGCCCCGGTCAACGCGCTCTATGCCGCGCTGGGCCGGATCCAGGCCCCGGGCAGCGGCACGTTCGACCAACGGGCACAGATCCTCGCCCCCGTGGTGGACAAGGTCTATAATCTGGAGACGGTGCTGCGGGGGTCCGTCGGTCTGCGTTATGCGGGCCTGTCGGACGGGGACAAGCAGCAATTGCTGGATGTGTTCCGCCAGTTCACCATCGCCCGCTATATCTCCAGCTTCAAACCCGGCGGCGATGCCCATTTCAACGTGGACCCGACCCCGCGCCCGTCCCCGGTCGGCAACGACCAGATCGTGACGACGCATATCGGATCGACCGAGGACCCGGACGGCACCGAGATCGACTATGTCATGCGCTCGGGCCCCGATGGCTGGCGCATCGTCGACGTCCTGCTGAACGCCCATATCAGCCAGATCGCGGCCCAGCGGTCCGATTTCAGTTCCACCCTCGCATCCGGGAATGTGCAGACTCTGATCACGCTGCTACAGAAGAGGGTCAAGGCGCTCTCGGCCGGGTGATCCGCAGCCGGAACCGACCGACGCCCCTGACCCGAGACGACCTGCGCCCCCTGCCGGAAAGATGATGTCCGCCTTGCACGCCCTTGCCTCCCCCGCCGGTGCCGCCGCCCTGATCGCGGTTGCAGGGTGCGTGCAGGCATCACTGGGTACGGCGCTGATGTCCCGCTTCAGATGGCGGGAGCGGCGCGTCCCCATGGCGCCTACCCTGCCGCCGGTCACCGTCCTGAAGCCACTGCATGGCGACGAACCCCTGCTGGAGGAAGCGCTGGAAAGCTTCTGCACGCAGGACTACCCCCGCATGCAGATCGTCTTCGGCGTGCAGGATGCGGGCGACCCGGCGATCGCCATCGTCCGGCGGCTGCGCGAACGCCATCCGGGGCTGGAGATCGACCTGGTGGTCGATCCGGCCGGGCATGGCGTCAACCGCAAGATCGGCAATCTGATCAACATGCTGCCGAAGGCCCGGCACGATATCCTGATCATCTCCGACTCGGATATCCATGTGGCGCCGGACTATCTGCGGCATGTCGTCGACGCGCTGTCGCGGCCCGGAGTCGGGCTGGTGACGACCCTGTATGCCGGCCTGCCGGCCACGCGATCCCTGCCGCGCCTGCTGGCGGCCTGCCAGATCAACCATAATTTCCTGCCGGGCGTGATGCTGTCGCGCTATCTGGGCCGGCAGGACTGCCTGGGGGCCACCATGGCCCTGCGGCGCGAGATGCTGGACGCCGTCGGCGGCCTGCAGGCCCTGGCGCCGCACATCGCCGACGACGCCATGCTGGGCCGCCTGGTGCGCGAGCGCCGCCAGCATATCGCCATCGCGTCGTGCATGACCTGGACCACCGTGGGCGAGGCCAGCTTCGGCGACGTGCTGACGCACGAGTTGCGCTGGGGCCGCACGGTCAAGACGCTGGAGCCAGCGGGCTACGCGGCCTCGGCCGTCCAGCTGCCGCTGTTCTGGGCGGCGGTGGCCGTCCTGTGCCAGCCCCATGCACGATGGACATGGGCGGTTTTCCTGGCTGTCTGGGCCGCCAGGGCAATTTGCGCGTTCTTCATGGACCGCATGCTGGCCCAGCGCAGCATGGTTCCCCTGTTGCTGCTGCCGGTGCGCGACTGGCTTTCGGCAGCCATCATGGCGGGCAGCGTGACCGGCAGCCGCGTGGCGTGGCGTGGACAGACGATGCATCTCGCGCCACATTCGGTTATAACGCCCCCATCCCGTCCTGTCGTACGGAGCGACTGACAGCGCCCCTGCGACACAAGGCATATCAAGAACGGGCGTGCCGGACCCCCATTCCAGCAGGTCCCCCACGTTCCTAGGATCCGCGTATCATGATGAAGACCCTGTTCCTCCAACCCCCTTCCTTCGACGGTTTCGACGGCGGCGCGGGCTCCCGCTACCAGGCGAAGCGGGAAATCAGGTCGTTCTGGTATCCGACATGGCTGGCCCAGCCCGCCGCCCTGGTCGAAGGCAGCCGCCTGATCGACGCCCCGCCGGCGCGCATGGGCATGGAGCCGATCCTGCAGGACGTGCGCAACCGCGACCTGGTGGTGATGCATACTTCCACCCCGTCCTTCGCCTCGGACGTGCGGGTGGCGCAGATGCTGAAGGACGCGAACCCGTCGCTGAAAATCGGCATGGTCGGCGCCAAGGTCGCCGTCCAGCCCGAGGAAAGCCTGCTGAAGGGCGGCCCGGTCGATTTCGTGGCCCGCAACGAATTTGACTTCACGATCAAGGAAATCGCCGAAGGCCGCGACCTGAAGGACGTGGACGGCATTTCCTGGCGCAATGACGAAGGCGTCATCGTCCATAACCGCGACCGCGCCATGATCGAGAACATGGACAGTCTGCCCTTCGTGACCGAGGTCTACAAGCGCGACCTGAAGATCGAGGATTACTTCATCGGGTACCTGATGCACCCGTACATCTCGATCTACACCGGCCGGGGCTGCAAATCGCGCTGCACCTTCTGCCTGTGGCCGCAAACGGTGGGCGGGCATCACTACCGTACCCGCAGCCCGGAACATGTCGCCGCCGAGATCCGCCTGGCGCGGCAGTATTTCCCGCAGGTCAAGGAATTCTTCTTCGACGACGACACCTTCACCGACGATTTGCCGCGCGCCGAAGCGATCGCGCGCGAACTGGGCAAGATGGGCGTCACCTGGTCGTGCAACGCCAAGGCCAACGTGCCACGCAAGACGCTGGAAGTCCTGAAGGACAACGGCCTGCGCCTGCTGCTGGTCGGCTACGAGAGCGGCAACCAGCAGATCCTGCACAATATCAAGAAGGGCCTGCGGGTCGAGGTCGCGCGCGAATTCACCAAAAACTGCCACGAGCTGGGGATCAAGATCCACGGCACGTTCATCCTGGGCCTGCCCGGCGAGACGAAGGAAACGATCCAGGAGACGATCAAGTTCGCCACCGAGATCAATCCGCACACCTTGCAGGTGTCCCTGGCCGCGCCCTATCCCGGCACGTTCCTGTATAAGCAGGCGGCCGAGAACGGTTGGCTGGACGAAAGCAATGCCGAACTGATCGACGATAACGGCGTGCAGATCGCCCCCCTGCACTACCCGCATCTGTCGCATACCGAAATCTTCGGCAGCGTCGAGGAATTCTACCGGAAATTCTATTTCCGCGCGCCCAAGATCGCCTCGATCGTCGGCGAGATGGTGCTCAGCCCGCAGATGATGAAGCGCCGCCTGCGCGAGGGCGTGGAATTCTTCCAGTTCCTGCGTGACCGCCGCGCGGCCTGACCGCGCCCGCCGGGGCCGCCGCCCCGGCGGCCCTTTCCCCGGCGAGTGTCCATGAAGCGCGTGATCGTATCCGCCGACGATTTCGGTCTGTCGGAAGAGGTCAACGAAGCCATCGAGATCGCGCATCGCGACGGCCTGCTGTCCACCGCCAGCCTGATGGTGGCGGGGCCGGCGGCGGCGGATGCGATCGCGCGCGCGCGCCGCCTGCCCGGCCTGCATGTCGGGCTGCATCTGGTGGTGATCGAGGGACCGGCAACCCTGCCGCCCGCCGACATTCCTTCGCTGGTAGATCGGGACGGGCAGTTTCCGTCCAACCAGCTTGAACTGGGCATCAATTATTTCTTTCGCCCCGGCGTACGCCGCCAGCTCGCGGCCGAGATCGAAGCCCAGTTCGCGGCCTTCGCCCGGACGGGGCTGACGCTGGACCACGCCAACGCGCACAAGCACATGCATCTGCACCCGACGGTGGGCAAGCTGATGATCGAAAGCGGCCTGCGCCACGGCCTGCGGGCGATCCGCGTCCCGCTGGAGCCGCCCGAGCCCCTGTTCGCCGCCGGCACCTACAGCGATTCGCCGGGGGCCGCCGCCCTGCGGCGCTGGACCGGTGTGCTGCGCCGCCAGGCCCACCGCGCCGGATTGCGCACCAACGACTGGTGCTTCGGTATCGCCTGGAGCGGCCACATGACCACCGACCGGGTCGCGGCCCTGGCCGCGCACCTGCCCGACGGGCTGTCGGAAATCTATTTCCACCCCGCCACCGCGAAGAACGCGCTGATCGACAGGGTGATGCCGGATTATGAGCATGCAGCCGAACTGGCCGCCCTGTGCAGTCCCGGCTTCCGCGCCGGCCTGTCGCACTGCCGCGCCCTGCCGACGACGTGGACGCAGGACTGATCGCAATACCGATCGGGCGTTGCCCGAACTCACCTGGCCTGAGGCCCGGGTCCCCGATGATGGATAAATAAATTGGTTTCCAAAGACCGGCGGCCTTTGGCGGTCAGGGCTGTTCCTCGACCGTGGCGTCGGCCATCCGGGACTGGGCCGGGCTGAGGCCCGAATGCGCCATTTCCGTCCCTGTCGGCGCTTGCGGGTCCGAAAAATAGAGCATCCGGCTGGGAAAGGCGAACAGCACCGTCCGGTTCCGAAAAAAATCCATTCCCAGGATATTATAGGCCGCCTTGGCCACGTCGGCCTGCAGCACCGCGCCGTGGAGGGTACCGAGCACGAGCTGGTCGAAGCGGTGCCGGTGACCGACGATCGCCGTGCCGGCGTCGGTGCGGCTGCGTGGATCGTTGGCCAGTTCGGGTGGCCCCACCCCCGCATCGGCGGCATCGGCGGCGCGGATGATGGAGGCGTTGGACCCGGGTTCCACCTCCATGCCGATGGGCACGGCGTTGATCGTCACCTGCACCATGACATCCATCCCCCGCACGTCGGGCATCAGCGCCGCGGCATAGGGCCGCGCACCGACCAGAAGCGACACGGGCGGGCAGCCCGGGGCGCCGCTTTCCTTGAACAGGGTCAGGGTCTGGTTGGGAAAATCCAGCAGGACATTGTAATTTCCCAGGATGTCGTAGCCCAGCACCCCCAGCACGGACCGCCCCGCGATCTTCTGTTCGCCGAACGGCCCCAGCATGACCCCGTTGATGTGATGGGCCGTTCCCAGCCCGATCACCAGATCGTCGACCATCGTGGTGTAGGACCGGCCTTCGCCGGTCACCGTCTGCACCGGCAGCGCCTTGCCCACGGGATAGTGCATGTCGGCGCGCTCGAACACGCCCAGGCTTTCCTGTGTCATGCCCAGGAACGCCGCCCCCGCCATCCCGTTGATTCGCACCGGGATGGCGGGGCTGCCGTCGCCGGTCAGCAGCGGCGCCGTGATCACATGGGCGACGCAGCGTTCCGGCACCACCTCCACGTCGGCCCGGTCGGCCCCCTCAGCCGCCCGGGCGCGTACGGCCCAAAACACGACCAGCAGGGCGGCCGGAACAAGGACGACCGCACGCGACGACAGGCCCATCCCCCTCCATTCCGTCCCTGGGCCCGCCATGCCGATCGTTCAGTTCTTCAGCCCGTATTTCAACTTGCCCAGCGTCGCCGCGATCACCTCGGCCACGGTGCTTTCGATGTCGATGACCAGGGCGTGCTCGTCCGGCGCGGGTTCCTCGAGCGTCGCAAGCTGGCTGGGCAGCAGGCTGGGCGGCATGTAATGCCCCTTGCGCCGCGCCAGGCGCGCCTGCAGCACCGGCTCGGGCACCTTCAGATAGACGAACACCACGTCGTCCGTCCCCTGCCGCAGCACGTCGCGATAGGACCGCTTCAGCGCCGAACAGGTCAGGATGCCGCCACCGCCTTCGGCGATCCGCGCGTCGATCCATTGGCGGCACAGCGCCAGCCACGGCCAGCGGTCCTCGTCCGTCAGGGGAATGCCGGCGGCCATCTTGTCCACGTTGGCCTTGGGATGCAGAAGGTCGCCCTCCTGGTACGGCCAGCCCAGGATGTTGTGCAGGCCCTCGGCCACCGTCGTCTTGCCCGAGCCCGAGACGCCCATGATGACCAGCACCCGGGGGCGGATTCCCTCGGCCTGCGGCAGGGGGGCGGTCATGCCGCCACCAGGCGGGTCAGGCCGTTGCGGCCGGCCACGATGACCTCGGACGTCCGATGGATGAACAGGCCGCTTTCCACCACGCCGACCACGCCGCGAATCGCGGCGGCCAGGGCCGGCGGGTCGGCGATGGGACCGAACGTGCAATCCAGGATCATGTTGCCCCCGTCGGTGACGTACAGGCCCCCATTGCGATCCATCCTTGGCGCGACCCGCCCGCCCAGGTCGCCCAGCTGCCGCGCCGTGCTTTCCCAGCCGAAGGACGTGACCTCGACCGGGACCGGCACGCGGCTGCCCAGATGGTCGACCAGCTTGCTTTCGTCCACCACGACGATGAAGCGGCGCGCCGCGGCAGCCACGATCTTTTCGCGGAACAGGGCGCCCCCCAGCCCCTTGATCAGGTCCAGCGACCCGCGCTCGACCTCGTCGGCGCCGTCGATGGCCAGATCCAGTTGCGGGTGGGTTGCGAACGTCACCAGCGTGATGCCGTGCGCCCGCGCCTGGTCGGCCGAGCGTTCCGAGGTGGGAATGCCGACGAAGCGCAGCCCTTCGGCCCAGCGCCGGCCCAATGCGTCGATCATCATCGCCGACGTGCTGCCCGACCCCAGGCCCACCGCCATCCCGTCCTGCACCATGGCGGCGGCTTCCTCGGCCGCCATGCGCTTCAGTTCATTCATCGGGTCCGCATCCTGGACGCCCATTGCCTTGTCTCCTCCGGAGCCTGCCGGACGAGCCGGCGGCCCTCTTGTCGTTTCTTCGGTTCGTCCGGGCCCGATCAGCCCCCGGTGGCCGCCTTGTCCAGCAGCCAGACCAGTTCGCCCTCGGTAGTGATGTGGCTGGCCGGTTCGCCGGGGTCGCCCGCGCGTACCTTGGTGAAGGCCTCCTTCTTGCCGGCACCGGCCAGCATGAACACCACATGGCGGCTGGAATGGATCGCCGGATAGGTCAGGGTCAGGCGCGTGTGCGGCGCGTCGTCGGGCACGCACGTCGACACCCACAGCGTCCGTTCGTTCAGCACCGGCGTACGTGGGAACAGCGAAGCCGTGTGGCCGTTGTCGCCCAGCCCCAGCAGCACGACGTCGAACAGCGGCCGGCCCGCCTGCAGGGTGCCGGCGCCATAGACGGCCTGCAACTCCGCCTGGTACCGCGCGGCGGCGGCGGTGGGGTCGCCCTGTGTCGGCATCGGATGCACGTTGGCCTCCGGCACGGCGACATGCGACAGCAGCGCCTGGCGCGTCATGGTGTAGTTGTTCGCCGGATCGCTTTCGGGAACGAAGCGTTCGTCGCCGAAAAAGAACTGGGTGCGGTCCCACGGAAAGCGCGCGGCATAGTCGGGCGAAGCCAGGATCTCGTACAGCCGCTTGGGCGTGGACCCGCCGGACAGCGCCACCACGAAGGGGCCGCCGGTCTTGGCCAGCGCCTGTTCGGTCAGCCATTCGGCCACGTACCGGGCAATCGCCTCGCCATCCGCGAGCACAATCATCTCGCCGGTTTTCACGTCATGACCGCCCATCAGGCTTCATCTCCCAGAATATAACGTTCGACACCCACCGCGAACCCTTCCTCCTCCGACGAGGTCGAGACGTGGGTGGCCTGTGCCTTCACCTCGTCATTGGCCTGGCCCATGGCGATGGACAGGCCGCTGCGCCGGAACATCAGCACGTCGTTCGGCTGATCGCCCAGCGTCGCCATCTGCGCCGCCGGCACGCCCAGCAGCCGTTCCAGCGCCATCACCACCCCGCCCTTGTTGGCGTCGTGATGCGTGACGTCGACATAATAAGGCTGCGACCGCGCGGCCGATGCCGCATCGCCCAGCGCTTCCTGCAAATCGTGCTCGACCCGCTTCATCAGTTCCAGGTCGTCGCTGACGCCCGTGATCTTCACCACCTGGTCCAGCGCCGCGCCCACGTCGGCGGCGACCTTGGGGGGGAATTTCACCGTCCATTGCTCGCGGGCGACATGCGGGGCCTCGGGGTTCGAGACGATCCAGTCATTGCCGTTATAGACCCAGGGGTCGACCTTGTGGTCGCGCAGGATACCCAGCGTGCGGCGCGCGACCTCCGGCGTCAGGGTATGGGCCTCGATCACCGAAAAATCGGGACGCACGATCATCCCGCCGTTGAACCCGGCGATCGGCTGGTCGATCCGCAGCGGCTCGGTCACCATCTTCATGCCCAGCGGCGGGCGGCCGCTGGTGATGGCGAACAGGATTCCACGTTCGCGCAGGCGGTCGACCGCGCGGATCGCGCGCGGGGTCAGGATCTTTTCGCGCGTGACCAGCGTACCGTCGACATCCGCCAGCACCAGCCGGATCGGCCCGGCCTTCCCCGCGATCATACCCGCTTCCTCAATCTCTTCACCCGCCCGGCCCCTTCAGACCCGCGGCAGGACATAGCGTTCAATCGCATGCGCCCAGCCATCCTGCTCGTTGCTGGCGGTCACGAAATGGGCGTGGGCCTTGACCCCGTCGGGGGCATTGCCCATCGCGATCGCCACCCCGGCCTCGTCCAGCATCGGCACGTCATTGTACATATCGCCGATGCACGCAACTTCTCCGATATCAACATTCATCAGGCGCGCCAGTTCTAATGCTGCATAGCCCTTGTTCGCGCGCGAATGGGTGATGTCGAGATAGTAATCCGACGAGCGATGCACGCTGGCGCGGCCGGCCAGCAGGGCACCGATCTCGGCCTCCATCCGCGCCAGCAGCGGATAGTCGGACGACGCCCCCATGATCTTGCCGACATTATGGGTGTGGGCGTCGAAATCGGGCACGACCACCGGATCGGTCTGCACCACCTGGCGCTCGCGCGCAACATAGGGGCCGGCGGGGTCGGTCACCATCCAGTCATGGCCGATGAACAGCCATGGGTCTACCCGGTGGGCCTGCAGGATTTCGACCGATTGCCGCACCGCATCGGGGTCCAGCGACAGGCGCGAGACGATGGTGCCGTCCGGCATGGCGATCAGCCCGCCGTTCAGCCCCGCGCGGGGCGTATCGATCGCCAGCGGGCCGAGGAACATTTCCATGCCGCGTGGCGCGCGGCTGCTGACCAGGCACAGCCCCACCCCCGCCGCCCGCAGCGACCGCGCGGCCGCCAGCACGGCGGGCGTCAGGCGCTTGTCGCGCGTGACCAGCGTACCGTCGATATCCGACACCACCAGCCGGATTTTGCCCGACGGCGCCGCCCGGGCCATGGGCGCCGCATCGGCGCTCATGCCGTCAGTCCCAGCCAGTGCCGCCCGTCCCGCGCCAGCAGCGCGTCGGCCTCGACCGGGCCGGCCGACCCGGCGGCATAGGAACACAGCGGCGCCTCTTCCGGCCGGTCGCACCAATCCAGCACCGGCTGTACGGCGCGCCACCCGGCCTCGATATTGTCGGCACGCTGGAACAGCGTCGCATCCCCCGTCATGCAGTCGTAGATCAGGGTTTCGTAGCCGGTACTCGGCCCCTCGCTGAACCATTCCGAGTAATCGAACTTCATGCGCACGCCGCCCAGCCGGACCGTGGGCCCCGGGATCTTGGCGCCGAACTGCATGGTGACGCCTTCGGTCGGCTGGATATGCATGATCATGATATTGGGCGTGAGCCGTTCGACCGGCGTGTCGCGGAACAGCGCATACGGCGCGTGCCGGAAATGAATGGCGATCTCGGTCTTGCGCACCGCCAGCCGCTTGCCGGTGCGCAGATAGAACGGCACCCCGGCCCAGCGCCAATTGTCGATATTCAGCTTCATCGCGACATAGGTCTCGGTCCGGGACTCCGGCGCCACGTCGGGTTCGTCGCGATAGCCGCGCACGGGCGCGCCCGCCAGCGCCCCGGCCGTGTACTGCCCGCGCACCACGTCCTCGGGCATCAGGCTGTGGATCGCCTTCAGGACCTTCGATTTCTCGTCGCGCACCGCGTCGGCATCGAAGGAAACCGGGGCTTCCATCGCCGTCATGGCCAGAAGCTGCATCAGGTGGTTCGGCACCATGTCGCGCAGCGCGCCGGTCCCTTCATAGAACCGGCCGCGCTTTTCCACGCCCACGGTTTCGGCCGCCGTGATCTGGACATGGTCGATATTCTGCCGGTTCCACAACGGTTCGAAAAAGCCGTTGGAAAACCGCAGGGCCATGATGTTCTGGACCGTTTCCTTGCCCAGGTAATGATCTATCCGGTAGATCTGCCGTTCCCGCAGGGTGCCCAGCAGGCGGGTGTTGAGTTCGCGCGCGGACTTCAGGTCATGCCCGAACGGCTTTTCCACGATCACCCGACGATAGGCGCCGTCGGCCTCCTCGGTCAGGCCTGACGTGCCCAGATTGTCCACGATGGGGCCGAAGAAGCGCGCGGCGACCGCCAGGTAGAACACCGCGTTGCCCCCGCCGACACGCTGCGCCAGCCAGTCGTAGGTTTCCGCTTCCTCGAACGACCCGCGCAGGTAGGTGACGCGGGTGTGCAGCCACTGCCAGATGTCGTCGCGCAGCACGGTCGCCGAAGTGCCGCGCCGCGCTACGAATTCCTGCAGGGCATCGTGGAACTGGGCGCGCAGGATGTCGCTCGACAATTCGGCCCAGTCGACGGCGACGATGGAAAACCCGTCATCCAACAATCCGGCGCAGGCCAGATTGTAGATCGCGGGCACCAGCAGCCGCTTCGTCAGGTCTCCCCCGCCGCCGAAGACGACAAAGGTACAGGGCGGGGCCGGCCGTGGCTGCGTTCCCGCGCCGGCCCCCTGTATCTCGGACGATGCTGACGCGACTATTCCATCCATGTCGGACGTTTCCCTGCCCTGTTTCCACCCGTTCCCGTCGTTGAGATTTTTATTATTTTTTCTCGACGTGGCCGCCAAAGCCGAAGCGCATGGCGGATAGAACCTTCTCGGCGTAGTTATTGCCGGTGCGCGACCGGAAGCGCGTGAACAGCGACGCGGTGATGACCGGCGCCGGCACCGATTCCTCGATCGCCGCTTCCAGCGTCCAGCGACCCTCGCCGGAATCCGCGACCTCGCCCGTGAATTCGGACAGCGATGCGTTCTTGGCCAGGGCTTCCGCCGTCAGGTCCAGCAGCCACGAAGACACGACGCTGCCGCGCCGCCACACCTCGGCGATATCGGCCATGTTCAGGTCGAAGCGCTGGTCTTCGGGCAGGATGGCCGAATTCTTGGTCTTCATGATGTCGAAGCCCTCGGCGAAGGCCTGCATCATACCATACTCGATGCCGTTATGGACCATCTTGACGAAATGGCCGGACCCGGCAGGCCCGCAATGCAGGTATCCCTGCTCCGCCCGGGGATCCAGGCCCGGCTTGTCGCGGTCGGGGGTGAGGGGCGCATCGCCCTTGCCCGGCGCCAGCGCGCTGAGGATCGGGTCGATATGGTCGGTCGAATCCTTCGTGCCGCCATACATCATGCAATAGCCGCGCTCCAGGCCCCACACGCCGCCGGACGTGCCGACGTCGATATAGTGGATGCCCTTCTCCGATAGCTGGGCCGCGCGACGGATATCGTCCTTGTAATAGCTGTTGCCGCCGTCGATGACGATGTCATCCTTGCCCAGCAGGCCGTTCAGCTGCTGGACCGCGGCCTCGGTGATCTCGCCCGACGGCAGCATGACCCATACGATCTTGCGGCCGGCGGTCAGCTTGGCGACCAGATCCTCGACGCTGCCGGCGGCGATGCCGCGCCCGCCCTCGGTCCGCTCGGCGACCTTGGCGACGGTGGCGGGGTCGCGGTCGAACAGGACCACGTCATGTCCATGTCGCGTCAGACGGACGGCGATGTTCCCGCCCATGCGGCCAAGGCCGATGATGCCGATTTGCATGTTCTTGTTTCTCCTTTGCGCGAAACCTCGCCGCGCATGCATCAGCCGCCCCGATCAGGGTCCGGCGGCCGGCAGTACGCCCCGCCCGCAACAGGCGGGCGGGGCTGGGACTTGATCAGACGGAAGCGGCGATGGCCTTGCCCAGCGCATCCAGGCCGGATTTCAGGTCACCCTTGATATGCACCCGCAGGGCGCGACGGCCCCGTTCGGCCAGGACGTCGAAATCGCCACGCGCCTGCGCGGCCTTCACCACGCCGAAGGTGTATTTCTCGCCCGGGACCGGCAGGTCGGCCACATCGTCGGCGGTGATCTGCAGGAACACGCCGCTGTTGGGTCCGCCCTTGTAGGCCTGGCCGGTGGAATGCAGGAAACGGGGCCCGAATTCCGCCGCCGTCGCCACCTTCAGCGCGTCGCGGATGGTCAGGCGGGTCGCCTGGATCCATTCGCGGGTCGCAAGGTCGCGTTCGACATAGGCCAGCAGCCCGACATAGTCGCCCGCCTTCACCCGGCCGAAATGCGCCTTCAGGATGTCCGCCAGCGATCCGCCCTTCAGCGCCGCCGCGTTGGTCGCATCGGCGAAGAACGAGAAGGCGCCGTCGGTCGCGAACGGCGCTTCCGCCGGCAGCGTGCCCGTTTCGTTATAGGCGGTCGTCAGCTTCTTGGTTTCGATCTTGGACGCCTCGACATCCGGCTGGTCGAACGGGTTGATCCCCAGGATCGAACCGGCGACCGCCGTCGCGAATTCCCAATGGAAGAATTCCTGCGCGATCTGCCGCTTGTCATGCAGGTGGATCGTCACCACCGGCTCACCCGCCGCGACCAGCGCACGCACGGCTTCGTCCTCTTCGGCGCAGGCATGCGAATCCAGGCGCAGATACGCGAAGACGCGATCCTTGCCGTACAGTGCCGGGGCTCCCAGCGTCTCGTCATCGATGGGGATCAGCCCGCGGCCGATCTTGCCGGTCGATTCCGCGATCAACTGCTCCAGCCACGCGCCCAGGTCGCGGATCGGGTGCGAGGTCACGAAGGTCACCTTGTCGCGGCCGAACTTCGTCGCCGCCACGCCCAGCACGGTGCCCAGCAGCACGCCCGGATTCAGCGCCGGCGGCACAGACGCGGCCGAGGCCCTGACCCCATGCAGCGCGGAGTCGAGGAACGCCTTCAGCGGCACCCCGGCGGCAGCCGCCGGGACGATGCCGAAATTCGACAGCACGGAATACCGGCCGCCGATCTGCTTCTCGCCGTGGAAGATCTTCCAGAATCCGTCCTTCTTCGCGACATCTTCCATGTGCGAACCGGGATCGGTCACGGCGACGAAGTGCCCGCCGACCTTGTCGCCCAGCACCTTCCTGGCCGCATCGTAGAAATAGGCCTTGAGGATGTTCGGCTCCAGCGTGCCGCCCGACTTGGACGAGACGATGAACAGCGTGTTGGCAAGGTCGATCTTCTTCTCGAACGCCTTGACCTGCTGCGGGTCGGTGCTGTCGAGGACATAAAGATGCGGGAAGCCCTCATGCCTGCCGAAGGTCTCGGCCAGCACCTCGGGCCCAAGGCTCGATCCGCCCATGCCCAGCAGCAGGATGTCCTTGAAGCCCTTCTGCTTCACCTCGGCCTGGAAAGCCTCCAGCGCCGGCAGGTCGGCCAGGCGGTCATCGACGATGTCCAGCCATTTCAACCATTGGGCCTCGTCCTTGCCGGTCCAGACCGTCGCATCGCGCGCCCACAGGCGACGGACCAGGCCGCCCTTGCGCCAGGCGTCCAGACTGGCCTTGACGGCGCTGTCCAGCTCGGCGGGCAGGTCGACCGTCGTCTTGGTCAGCACGTCGCCCAGCAGCGCGTTCTGCTTGGTGGCGACCGTGCCCAGCAGGTCGTCGAACGCATCGGCGAACGAGGCCACGCCTTCGTTCACCAGGGTCGTCGTCACGCCATCGAGGTCCAGGCCCAGGCGCTTGGCCTCGGCCATGACGTGGCGGGCGCCCTCGACATCCTCGGTCAGCGAGGCACGGACCTTGCCGTGGTCGCGGAAGGCGTCGAACGTCGCCGGCGGGATGGTGTTGACGGTCTCGGGGCCGATCAGCTCCTCGACATACAGCACGTCGCTGTAGGCCTTGTCCTTGGTGCCGGTGCTGGCCCACAGCAGACGCTGCGTCTGCGCGCCGGCGGCCGCCAGCTTCTGCCAGCGCGGGCTGGCCGTCACTTCCAGCCAATGCTGGTAGGCCATCTTGGCGTTGGCGATCGCGACCTTGCCGCGCAGCGCCTTCAGCGCCTCGGCATCCTTGTCGCCGGCCGCCACGCGGTCGTCGATCTTCTTGTCGATCTTGCCGTCGATGCGGCTGACGAAGAACGAGGCGACGCTGGCGATGTCCGAGACCGGCAGCCCCTTGGCGTGACGGTCCTCGAGCCCGGCGATATACGCCTCGAGCACCTTCTTGTAGGCGTCGAGCGCGAACAGCAGGGTGACGTTGATGCTCAGCCCTTCGGAAATGGCTGCGCGGACCGCCGGCACACCCTCGTCGGTGCCGGGGATCTTGATCATCAGGTTCCGGGCATCGACCGCCTTCCACAGGCGGAGGGCCTCCTCGATCGTGCCGGCGGTGTCGCGGGCCAGATACGGCGAGACCTCGAGGCTGACATAGCCGTCCACGCCCTTGGTCTGCTCGTAGACCGGATAGAGGACGGCGGTCGCGGCCTTGATGTCGTCGATGGCCATCGTCTCGTACAAGGTGCCGGCCGAGACGATCTTGTGGGCCAGGATGTCCTTGTACTGGGGATCGTAATCCGTCCCCTGCCCCATGGCCTTCTGGAAGATGGCCGGGTTGGAGGTCACGCCCTTCAGCCCGTCCTCGTCCACCAGCTTCTTCAGGCTGCCGTTCTCGGTGTAGGACCTCTGGATGAAGTCCAGCCAGGGGGACTGGCCGAACGATTCAAGCGCCTTGAGCGGATTGGTGGCGCCCTGAACACCCGTCTTCTGCACGACGTTCATGGTGTTGCTCCTTAGATGTCATGGCGGATTGTCCCCGACCGGTGGGTCGGACTCCGCCTTTCTGGACTCTGAAACGGGCCGGGTCCGCACGCGGCCGAAACCGGCCCCCGTGCGACCCCGGCCAACGGGATCAGCCTGCCTTGCCTGCCTGCTTGCGGGCTTCCGCCAGGACGGCCTCGACCGTAAAGCCGAATTTCTTCATCAGCTGGTCGGCGGGGGCCGAGGCACCGAACGACTGCATGGCGATGATCGAACCGGTCAGCCCGACATAGCGGTCCCAACCGATCGGCGAGGCCATTTCCACCGCCACGCGGCCGCTGACCTCGGGGGGCAGCACGCTGTCGCGATAGGATTTCGGCTGCGCCTCGAACAGGTCCCATGACGGCATGGACACCACGCGCGCCTTCACCCCTTCGGCCTTCAGCGTCTCGTAGGCCTTGACCACCAGGTCGACCTCGCTGCCCGTCGCCATCAGGATGACGTCCGGGGTGCCGTCGCTGTCGGCCAGCACATAGGCGCCCTTCGCCAGGCCCGAGGCCGGAGCGTAGACCGTACGGTCCAGCGTGGGCAGGTTCTGGCGGCTGAGGATCAGCACCGACGGACGGTCGGTCATGGGCAGGATCGTGCGCCAGGCCTCGGCGACCTCGTTCGCATCGCCCGGGCGGATCATCGTGACGCCGGGGGTGGACCGCAGCTGCACCAGTTGTTCGATCGGCTGATGGGTCGGTCCGTCCTCGCCCACGCCGATCGAATCATGCGTGAAGATATACAGCACCGGCTGGTTCATCAGCGCCGACAGGCGGATCGGCGGCTTCATGTAGTCGGAGAAGATCAGGAAGCCCGAGCAGTAGGCCCGGATACCCGACAGCGAAATCCCGTTGCAGATCGAGCCCATCGCATGCTCGCGCACACCGAAATGCAGGTTGCGGCCACCATAGGTGCCATTCCATTCCGGCGGCTGGTACGCGCCCGCGCCCTGGAAGGTCAGGTTGGTCTTGGTGGACGGCGACAGGTCCGCCGATCCGCCGATCAGCCAGGGGAAGTTCGGCGCGATGGCATTCAGCACCTCGCCCGAGCTCTGGCGCGAGGCCACGCCCTTGGCGCTGGCTTCGTAAACCGGGATGTCCTTGTCCCAGCCGGCGGGTAGTCGGTTGTGCAGGATCTCGTCCAGTTCGCCCGCCAGTTCGGGGTATTCGGTGGCATAGGACGCATATAGCGCCTTCCACGCGGCGCTGGCCGCGGCGCCACGGGCGCCCAGGCCCTTCTGGAAATGCTCCAGCACGCCCTCGGGCACGTAGAAGCTCTTGTCCTCGGGCCACCCATAGGCCCGCTTCGCGCCGCGGATTTCCTCGTCGCCCAGCGGTTCGCCGTGTGCCGAGGCGGTGCCGGCCTTCTTGGGCGCGCCCCAGCCGATGACCGAATGGACGATGATCAGAGTCGGACGGGCCGTCTCGGCCTTCGCCACGGCCAGCTTGGTCTGGAAATCTGCCAGATCGTTGGCGTCCTTGACCTCCAGAACGTGCCAGCCATAGCCCTCGAAGCGTTTCTGCACGTTCTCGGTGAAGGCAATGTCGGTCGATCCCTCGATCGAGATCCGGTTGCTGTCATAGATCCACGTCAGGTTGCCCAGACGCAGGTGCCCGGCGGTCGACGCCGCCTCGCTGGCCACGCCCTCCATCATGTCGCCGTCGCCGCAGAACGTGTAGACGTGATAGTCGAACAGCGGAAAGCCCGGCTTGTTGAAGCGGGCGGCCAGCCATTTCTCGGCCATCGCCATGCCGACCGAATTGCCGCAGCCCTGCCCCAGCGGGCCGGTCGTCGTCTCGACGCCCGCCGTGTGGTGATATTCCGGATGGCCGGGCGTCTTGGAATCGAGCTGACGGAACCGGGTCAGGTCCTCCAGCGTCAGCGACGGCGCATCGAGCACCTTGCCGTGCTTCACGTCCCGCACGCCGGCCAGGTAGATCAGCGAATAGATCAGCATCGACGCATGGCCGATGGACAGCACGAAACGATCGCGGTTGGGCCACAGCGGATCGGCCGGATCGTAACTCAGGACATTCTGCCACAGCGCGTAGGCCGGGGGCGCCATCGCCATCGGCGTGCCCGGATGACCGGATTTCGCCTTCTGAACGCCATCCATCGACAAGGTGCGAATGGTGTTGATGCACAGCAGGTCCTGGTCAGAGGACCCGACCGTCGCGCCGTCCGGGGCCCGAACAAGCTGGGTGAGTATGGAACGCATTAAACAGCTTTCTCCATTATGGTTGCCCTGTCTCGTACATCCGATCCGGGCCGCCGACATCCGGGCAGGCCACACCCCCGCAAGATCCGTGCCCCCGCACAAGCAGGGACGCGTCGCCGACATGGGAAGAGGACTGCCCCGGTGTCGGGCCCCTGATCGTCATTTTTTTGTCATCCGGTGGCGACCCTGGCCGCCCGGGCCGAATGCACTTTCGCGTACAGTCTCACGACCTCCCCGTCGGGGCAAGTCAGCGGAGCAAGTCACCGGCGGATTCAAAACCTCGCCCGCATTAGAGCGCCCCCCGATGGCAGGATTCCAGTCCCCGCTCATCACGAGTCCTCGACTACGCCCCGCTCTGGCCCCGATCGGCGCGACGGGACATACTGGTTCTTCCCCCGCGCGGAGCGCCCGGATGCCGATTGTCCCCCTGCCTGTTTCGCCCACCCTGCCGGTTTCGGACCATTGCGACGGGCGCCGTTTCTTCAACCCGGCCGCGATCATACCGCCCCCCACCGGGCCGCACGCCCCGCGCGCGCTGTCGATCCTGCGGTGGCAATGGGGCCGTCGCCGCCGGATCGCGCGCTGGCCCGCGCGGCTGGACAACCCGGCCCCCGCAGGCGATCCGCACGCCCACCCCGCCCCCGGCCACGCCCAGATCACCTTCATCGGCCACAGCACGTTTCTGCTGCGCCTGCCCTGCAACGACGGATCGACCCTGACGGTGCTGACCGACCCGGTCTTTTCCGACCGCTGCTCGCCCGTGCGGTGGGCCGGACCCCGCCGGGTCCGCCCGCCGGGCCGCGCCATCGCCGACCTGCCGCGGATCGACGTGGTCCTGGTGTCGCACTGCCATTACGACCATCTGGACCTGCCCAGCCTGGCCCGAATCGGCCGTCGGGACGCACCGGTCGTGCTCACCCCGCCGGGCAATGCGCGGCATCTGCGCAAGGCCGGACTTGGCCGCGCCGGCCTGGGCGAGATCGTCGAACTGGACTGGTGGGAGGAAACGGGGGTGGGACAGGCGCGGTTCACCTGCACACCCGCGCGGCACGGCTCGGCCCGCACGCCCTTCGACCGCAATCGCGCGCTGTGGGGCGGCTTCACCATCCATGCCGATACGCGGACCCGGGGCGACACGCCGAGCGTATTCTTCGCGGGGGACAGCGGGCACGGGCGACACTGGCGCCTGATCCGCGACCGGCTGGGCGCGCCGGACATCGCCCTGTTGCCCGTGGGCGCCTACGACCCCAGAGTTCTGATGGAAGCCGTCCACACCACGCCCGAGGAATCGGTGCAGGCGATGCTCGACCTCGACGCCGCGCGGGCGGTGGGCATGCATTTCGGCACATTCCGGCTGACCGACGAACCGATCGACGAGCCGCTGCGTCGCCTGGCCGTCGCCTGCGCCGCCGCGGGCCTGGAACCGGAGCGATTCACCAGCCTGAACCATGGGGAATGCCGCGATTTCGCGCCCCTGCCTCCCGTCGTCCGGCCTTGACGGTCGCATCCCCGCCCATGAGGGTCTAGGATGGATCGTCCGCCCCAATTTCACCGAGGCCCCCGATGCGCGAGACCAGCGTGACCGACACGACCGCCAATGACGCCCCCCTGCCGGGGGAACAGGGCCCGGGGGAACAGGGCCATGACCCGGCCACCGTTTTCACGGACTCCGAGATCGCGGGCCTGTTCCTGGACGCCGCGCGCGACGGCCAGACCGACCTGATCGAAAGCTTCCTCGCCGCCGGCATCGACCCCGACCTGCGCGATGCGCGGGGATATTCCGCCCTGCTCCTGGCCGCCTACAACAGCCATGCCGAAACCGTTGCCTGCCTGCTGGCGCATCGCGCGACCGTCGACCTGCAGGACGGCAAGGGTTCCACGGCGCTGGCCGGCGTGGCGTTCAAGGGCGACCTGGCCGTCGCGCGCCAGCTGGTCGCGGCCGGGGCGGCGATCGACGCCCCCAACCATGTCGGACGGACGCCGCTGATCTTCGCCACGATGTTCAATCGCGCGCCGATCGTCGCCTTCCTGCTGGAACACGGCGCCAACCCCGACCACCGCGACGGCGAGGGCAACAGCGCGCGGCTGGTGGCCGAACGCCAGGGCCAGGCGGCGATCATGGCGCTGATGCCGCCGCGCGGACGGGCGGACGGCCCCCACCCTCGACATTGACCGCGCGCGCCCGGCTTCCCGGCCGGGCACGCCGGCCTGCAAGCCTGCCGGACCATCCGACCCGTCGGCGCCTTCGCGCGACGTCCGGCCCCCTATCGTCCCATCCGCCAACGGAACCTGTCATGAGCCGCTTCTGGAGCCCGATCGTCCACAGCCTGACGCCCTATGTGCCGGGCGAGCAGCCGCAGATGACGAAGCAGATCAAGCTCAACACCAACGAATCCCCCTACGGCCCGCCGCCGGCGGCGCTGGAGGCGATTCGCGCGGCCACCGGCGATCGGCTGCGCCTGTATTCGGACCCCACCGCCGAGCGGCTGCGCGCCGCGATCGCCACCGCCCATGGTGTGGCGATGGACGAAATCTTCGTCGGCAACGGATCGGACGAGGTGCTGGCCCACAGCTTCCAGGCGCTGCTGAAGCATGACGAGCCGTTGCTGACGCCGGACATCACCTACAGTTTCTACCCGGTCTATTGCAGCCTATACGGCATCACGCACGAACCCGTGCCCCTGAACGCGGCGATGCAGATCGACGTCGAGGATTATCTGCGCCCGTGCGGCGGGATCGTGCTGCCGAACCCGAACGCGCCGACCGGCATCGCGCTGGGGCTGGGCCGGATCGAGACATTGCTGCGCGCCCATCCCGACCGCGTGGTGGTGGTCGACGAGGCCTATGTCGACTTCGGCGCCGACACCGCGATCCCGCTGATCCGGCATTTTCCCAACCTGCTGGTCGTCCGCACATTGTCGAAAGCCCATGCGCTGGCGGGCCTGCGGGTAGGGTATGCGATCGGGCAGGCCCACCTGATCGAGGGGCTGAACCGGGTGAAGGACAGCTTCAATTCCTATCCGCTCGATCTTCTGGCCCAGGTCGGGGCGACCGCGGCGATCGAGGATCGGGAATGGCTTGCGCGGACCACGGGAAAGATCATAAAATCACGCAACGGGCTGACATCCAGCCTGAGGGGACTGGGGTTCGAGGTTCTGCCGTCACAGGCAAATTTCGTATTCGCCCGCCATCCTGATCGTGACGCCGTCCGACTGGCCGCCGCCCTGCGGGAGCGGGCCATCATCGTGCGCCATTTCAGGACGCCCAGGATCGCGGAATGGCTGCGCATCACGGTCGGCACCGACGAGGAATGCCGGATGGTGACGGATGCGCTGGACGCCATTCTGAAACAGAACGCGGACTGACCTGCGGTCGTTCGGCGCCGGGCCCGCCCGTCGCGGCGGCCGATTGGGTCATGGGGGCCGTGTACCCTTTTTGATCCTGGTGCGTTCCCGCTATAGTCCGGAAACCCGCTCTTTTTTCACTTCCTACCATGGACCATCATCATGCGCGCATTTCACGGCCAGATGTCCGACAACCAACCCATCCGGCGGTCGCAGGCGGAAAAGCAGAAGCAGTTGCGCGACCTGCGCGAGACCCTGGCGGCAATGAAGTCGCACACCGCCCCCACCCTGCGCGAAAGCGTCCAGAAGCGCATCCGCCAGCTTGAAGCCGAACTGGCCGCGGCACCGGCGCTGAAGAACGCGGATGCGCCGCGCGGGCAGCGGACCGACGGGCCGCGCCAGGGCCCGGGGTCGCGCCAGGACTTCGGGTCGCCCCGGCGTCACCGCTCGATCTGACCCCCATCCGGGGCGGCGTCGCCCGCCCCGGATAGCCTTCAGGGCACGCGCGGCAGCGTCCGGGCCCGATTGCGATAGACCTGCTCCTCGTAATCCATTTCCTGCAACAGCAGGGTTTCGGTTTCGTCATTGACGTAATCGGCGGACCGCAGGTTCCGCAATTCGACCCGCGACGCGCGCAGGTTGGTCAGGCGCAGCGCCAGTTCCAGCCGCATCCGGCGAATCGAGCGGATCTGCATCTCGGTCGCCGGCCCGTCGCCGTCCTTCTGCAACTGGCCCAGCCGGTTTTCATATTCCTGCATCAGGCGGGCGATGATCTCGACGCGCATTTCGGCCGCCTCGTCGCGCGTGCCGGCACGCGCGGTCAGGGCCGCCTGTTCGTCACGCATCGCACGGATGATCGTGCGCAGCAGCACCAGGCGCGCCCAGTCGACTTCGCGCCCCCGCGGGTCGCCCTGCCCCCCGTCCAGCCCCGCGACCAGCCACGGCAGCAGCAGGCTGGCCATCAGCAGCGAGACGAGGATGACCCCGGTGGCCAGGGTCACCAGCAGGTCACGGAACGGAAACCCCGCCCCTACCTGAGGCAGCGACAATACCGCCGCCAGGGTCACCGCCCCCCGGACGCCTGCAACCGTCCCGACCAGAACGGCCCGCAACGACGGCCAGCGCATCGCCCCACGCGCCCGGTCGCGCAGGGCGTCCAGCACCAGGACGATCCACAACCCGCCGAACCGCAGCACGCACATCGCCAGGTGGATGCCGACGATGAGCGGCAGCAGCAGCCATGGCGAGGTCCCCGCCCCGCGCGCCAGCGCAATCCCGTTGCCCGCCAATTCCGGCAATTGCAGGCCAAGCAGCAGGAAGATGATCGAGTTGAAGATGAAATTCACCATGTTCCACACGGTGCGCGCCTGCAGCCGGGTGGTGATCTGGGTTTCCTGGAGCACGCCGGTCAGCTTGGCCGTCATCCCGCCGGCCACTACGGCCAGGATGCCTGAACACCCCACCGATTCCGCCAGCAGATAGGCCCCGAACGGCAGCAGAAGCATGAAGGTGATCTGCGTCGGCGGATCGTCGTAGCCACGCCGCAGCAGGAACCGGTCCAGCCGGGCCGCGACGTAGCAGACCCCCATCCCGATCGCGATCCCCCCCACCGCCAGCAGGCCGAACGTCAGCAACGCCGCGTGCAGCGAGAACGCCCCCGTCACCGCCGCAGCCGCCGCGAACCGGAAGCACACCAGGCCCGAGGCATCGTTCAGCAGGGATTCGCCGTCCAGCACATGCACGATGCGGCGCGGCACCGTGGCGTCCAGCATGCCGCTCACGGCCACCGCGTCGGTCGGCGACAATACGCCGGCCAGCGCGAAGCACAGGGGCAGGCCCAGCACGGGGATCAGCCAGTGCAGGGCGTAGCCGCACAGGATGGTGGTCGCCAGCACCAGCGGCACGGCCAGCGCGAAGATGATGCCGCGCAACTGCCCGAATTCGCGGGTCGGCATCCGGAACGCATCGCTGAACAGCAGCGGCGGGATGAACAGCAGCATGAACATGTCGGGATCCAGCGCGACATGCAGGCCCGCAACCGACCCCGCCACCCCCAGCGCGATCTGGATCAGTGGCAACGGAACCGCAAGGGGCAGCAGGCGCGAGAACAGGCTGCTGGCCGCTGCCACGGACAGCAGGATCAGACCAACGATAACGTCATGCATAACCGGTCTTCGGTACCCCCGCGACGGAGCGAGCGGATGCTCCGACCGCCGATCCTGCCCGGCCCGGCCAGATCTGACCAGCGGGGCCGGAAACGGCGCACGGCCCAGCTGGTGACTTTCCGTCACCAGGAGCGACCGACAAGGCGTCTCCCTCGCCCGGCGCACATCGGCAATATAAACCCGAAAGCGCAGACCCGCGCGCATCCCGAGGACCGACGACATGCCACCGACCACCAATTCCGCCCTTCAGACCCGGCGCATGAACGCGGTTCCGCGCGGCGTGGGGTCGGCCACCACCATCCACGCGGCCCGCGCCGAGAATGCCGAGCTGTGGGATGTCGAAGGCCGTCGCTACATCGATTTCGCCGGCGGCATCGCGGTGCTGAATGTCGGCCACCGCCATCCCAAGGTGATGGAGGCCGTCCGCCGGCAGCTCGACCTGTTCACTCATACGGCATTCCAGGTCGCGCCGTACGAGTCCTATATCGCGCTGGCCGAGCGCCTGAACGCGTTGGCGCCCTTCCCCGGACCGGCCAAGACCATCCTGTTCTCGACGGGCGCCGAGGCCACCGAAAACGCGGTCAAGATCGCCCGGGCCGCGACCGGCCGCAACGGGGTCATCGCCTTCACCGGCGGGTTCCACGGCCGCACGCTGCTGGCATCGGCCATGACGGGGAAGGTCAACCCGTACAAGACGCCGTTCGGCAGCCTGCCGCCCGACGTGTATCACGTGCCCTTCCCCGCCGGGGACGTGTCGGTGGATGACAGTCTGAAGGCCCTGGGCTTCCTGTTCGCGGCCGACCTCGACCCCAGCCGCGTCGCGGCCATCATCATCGAGCCGGTCCAGGGCGAAGGCGGGTTCCGCGTCGCCCCGACCGGCCTGCTGCAGGCCCTGCGGGACGTGTGCGACACGCACGGCATCGTCCTGATCGCCGACGAGGTACAGACCGGCTTCGCCCGCACCGGCAGCCTGTTCGGCATCGCCCTGTCGGGCGTGGCGCCGGACCTGGTCTGCGTCGCCAAGTCGCTGGGCGGCGGCTTTCCGCTGTCGGGCGTCATCGGCCGGGCCGACCTGATGGATGCGGTCGGGCCGGGCGGCCTGGGCGGCACCTATGCCGGCGCGCCCATCGCCTGTGCGGCGGCGCTGGCGGTCCTGGACGTGATCGAGGAAGAAGGGCTGGTGGAGCGCGCCAATGCCATCGGCGCGCGCATCCGCGCCCGGCTGGAGGCCCTGCGCGGCCGTACCGACCTGTTGCCCTTCGGCGCGCCGCGCGGTCCGGGCGCCATGATCGGCTTCGACATCCTGGAACATCGCGACGGTGCGGCCGTGCGTCGCGGCGGGGCGGCGGCCGTGTGCGCCCGCGCGGCGGAACTGGGCCTGATCCTGCTGTCCTGCGGCGTCCATGGCGAAACCATCCGCATCCTGGTGCCGCTGACCGCCGCCGACAGCCAGATCGACGAGGGGCTGGCGATCATCGAGCAGGCGCTGGCGGCCTGACCCGCACGGGGGCGGGCAACGCCCCCAGGCACATCCGCCGCGCCTGCTTGACAAGGGCGCGACCCTGCGGAAGGCTTCGGTTCACTGGGGCAACGATCTTGCCCCGTGTCCCCCGGCCGGCAGGAGTGCAGGACATCCATGGCACAGCGGATGAACCTCTGTTTCGACGTCTCCTACATTGCGCTGGACGGGCGATGGCGGGTGCCCGGCTCGTGGGTCGGTCGCCGTTTCCCCGATGTCGGGATGTATGAAGACATCGCCCGTCTTGCCGAAAGAGGCTGCCTGGACCTGATCTTTTCGGGAGATGGCACCGGCGTGCCCAGCACCTGGGAGGGGTCGACCGACGACGCCGTGCGCTGGGGGGTGTCCTGGCCGCGCCAGGACATGAATCCCCTGATGGTGGCCATGTCGCGCGTGACCCGGCATGTCGGGTTCGGGCTGACCTATTCCTCCACCTTCATGCATCCCTATTATCTGGCGCGCCTGATGAACGCGCTGGACCATGTCAGCGACGGCCGCATGGCGCTCAATCTGGTCACGACGACGCGGCGTGCGGATGCGGCGAATTTCGGGTTCGACGACCTGGCCGAACACAACACCCGCTACGAGCGGATGGAGGAGTTCGTCGAGGTCTGTCGCGCCCTGTGGGATGGCGTGGAGCCGGACGCCATGATCTGGGACCGCGAAACGGGACAGGTCGGCGACCCCGCGAAGATCCACGCCATCAATCATCGCGGCCGGTTCTTCCAGGTCAAAGGCCCGCTCAATACACCGCCCTCGCCGCAGGGACGGCCGATCCTGGTACAGGCCGGGGGCTCGCCGCGCGGGATCCGCGCGGCCGCCGGCTTCGTCGACGTCGCGTTCGGCGAAGACAAGGCCCTGGCCTTGCAGGTGCAACAGCGCAAGGATTTCGACGCCGCCCTGCGCCAGGCCGGGCGCGACCCCGCACGCGTCGGAATCATCTGGCAACAGCCGATGATCGTGGCCGAAACCGAGCAGGAAGCCGTCCGCGAGCGTGAGGGCCTTCTGACCATGATCCCGAAAGAGGTCGCCGGCGTCTATCTGTCTCACAATTCGGGCTATGATTTCTCGAAACTTCCCCAGCGGTTTCGCCTTGACGAACTGAATGCCGAGATCGCGGCGACACAGGCCACGCCCGTGGGCTTCGTGCACGCACTGGCCCACAAGCTGGGTGCAGAAACCGAGATCTCGCGCGAGGAATTCTTCGAATATGGCGTCCGCCGCGCCACCAGCTACGACACTACCTTCGCCGGCAGCGCCGCGCAGGCCGCCGATTATCTGGAAGAAACGTTCGAGGCCACCGGCAGCCGGGGCGGCTTCATGCTGGGCCATCCGATGGTCATGCCCGGCGACCTTGCCCGCATCGTGGATTTCCTGGTGCCAGAACTTCAGCGACGCGGGCGGTTCCGCAAGGAATATTCCGGCGGGACGCTGCGCGACACGTTAATGGACATCTACGACGAGTGACGCCGGCGTCGGGCTTTGCCCGAACCCACCAGGGCCTGAGGCCCTGGACCCCGATCATGGAACGACAGATTGGTTTCCTACGCCGCGACCCGCCCCGCCGCGGCGGGAACCAGGGCCTCGACATGCCGCCTGGTGTTGACCACGCCCTTGGCCAGGATGGTGCCGTTGGCATCCAGCAGCACCATGGTCGGCAGACGGCTGACCTGCAACACCAGCCCGAGTTCGACCCCGGTGACGAACGCCACCCCGGCCAGGCCCATGCGATCGCGCATCATGACCAGTTCGGGCTGCGCGCCGTCGCCGACCAGAACCAGTTCCAACCCCCGGTCGCGCGCGACATCCAGCGCAATGGGCAGGACCCTCTTGCAGACCGGGCAGTCCGGCGCGACGAACAGCAGCATGCGCACCGCACCCGGAGCCAGCGGCTCGCCCATCGGAAACGGTTCGCCCTCCAGCGTTCGCATCGTGATGCGCGGAATCGCCTGCCCGGGTTCCAGCCCGGTCTGGGCCGTCTGCATGCCGATCGGGGCGATCCGCTCGTGCAGCACGCCAATCTGGCGCGCCAGCGCGAACACCACCATGACCAGGACCACGACTGCGCCGAACAGCAGGATTTGCGACGCCACCAGAAAACTCATCATGCGGAACGTTCCTCTCCGGCGCCGTCGGACGACAGCAGATGCGACAGGCTCAGGGCCAGGGCCAGCAGGCAGGCACCGGCGACCAGCGACTGGCCGCGCAGAAGCCACGATCCGGGCAGACCGATTGTGACCGGCACCAGGGCCAGCGGCACCAGCACCAGGGTCCGCGCCACCGACAGCCACGACAGCCGGGCGCCGGCCAGGCCCGGCAGACAGCCGCACGACAGGTTCACCCGCCCGCGCAGCACGTTGATGGCCATGGCGGCGGCGAACACCCCGAACAGCAACGCCGCCGCCAGCCCCGCCCAGCGGACGGCGACACCGGTCAGCATCATCGCCCCCAGCACCGTTTCCAGGCCGGCCAGTCCCCAGGCCGCCGGGGCCAGCAGGCCGCCGGGCAACAGGCGGTAGGCCGCCACCGTCCCCAGGAAATCGTCCGGATCGCGCAGCTTCGCCACGCCGGCGGCCAGGTACAGCCCCCCCACCGCGCCGCACGCCAGCGCGGCCGCCATCGACGGCAGCATCCCCACGCCGGTCATTCAGGCGACCCCGCACCCCGATCCGGGCGCGAACGCGCCGGCAGGCGATCCGTCATTTCAGCTTTTCTTCGGTTCATCCGGCGATGCTGTGTCATACCAATCCGCGTTTATGAAGGACTCTTTGTCCGCATGCATCAGGGCGCATCGTGGCCCGCCTCGCGCCCGGCCTGGGCCGTATCATAATCATGTAACTCACGTGCCTGTGGACAGGCCCCGATCACCCCCCGCACCACGCGATCGCGATAGCCATGCAGATCGGCGATCCGGAGCGGATCGGCCCGCAAACGCGCGATTTCCACCGCCGTATAGGGCCTGGCCCCCGCCGGCACGCTGTCGCGCCCGAAGGTGAAGACCACGAAATTCACCATGTCGGCAAGGTCCTGCGACGACAGGTTGGCGAAGGCCACGTTCGGCAGCCGGACCAGATAATCCCGCCCCTGGGGCGTGCAGAGAAAATAGCCGACCTGCCCCGCCAGGTCCGGCACCACGCGGCGGCCCGAACGCCCCTGCACCCCATGGCATCCGCCGCATCCCACCAGGTAGTGCCCCTGCACCACCGGGACCACCGGCATCGCCCCGCTGGCCGGGGCCGACCGGGGCAGCACCGACAGGCCGAGCGCGCACAGCACGCCCAGGACCGGCAGAAGCGGAAAACGCACCATCGTCGTCACGGGCGCGACCGTGGGCCGGGCGTCAGCTCGCCTGGCCGACGATCGCGGCGGTCGAGCAATGATAGGCCGTCGATGCCGTTCCGAAACACCAGATGATGTCGTTGCTGGCCTGCGGCCGATAGATCGGCATTTCGCGATCGGCGGTATTGCAGTGGCAGTCCTTCGACGTCGCGCAGATGTCGCGGCCGCAGCAATCGCGATAGGCGATGACGTAGGACCGGCCGTCGGCCGGATTGCGGCATGTCCCGATCCACGAGACCGGCGACGGCTCGGTGCCCGGCGGGCAGGTATGCACCCCGCCGCCGCAGCAGCCGCACAGCACGCCGTCAATGGCGCAATGGCGCCAGTAATTGCACTTCGTCGCGTCCTTGGACTGCGCCCGGCGCTCGAAATCGCTCAGCGTCGCAGCGGGGGCGGGGGCCGAAGCCGCGTCGGCGCGCGACACCGGCAACAGGGGAAAGGCCGGCGCCAGGGCCATCGCCGCGCTCATGCGGCCCAGCACGCCCCGGCGCGACGACCGCGCGGCCAGCTTGCGCGTGGCCGTCTCGCCCAGTCTGTCGAGGAAAGAAACCGACATCGTCTACACACTCCCGGAGCGGCGGCGTGGCATCGTCATGCCACGCGGGGACGTGCGTCCAGATAGGACTGCACGGAGACGTGGCCGGTTTCCCCCGCCACGACAAGGCTTTCCAGATGTTCGCGATTGTTGACCAGACCCTTGGCTACGATCGTGCCCGCGCCATCCAGCAGCATCGCGAAGGGCAGCTTGTCGATTTCCAGCCACTGGCCGATCTGCGCATCGTTCACGAAGCATGCCGGATCGAGGCCGAACCGACGGATCAGGTCCCACTGCATCGCGTCGGTATCGTCGCCCAGGCACAGCAGGTCGATGGATTCGCGCTGCGTGAAATCCTGCGCGATGGGCAGGATCTTGCGCGAAATCGGGCACCCCCCCGAGACAAACAGCAACAGATGCGGACGCCCGTCCGGTCGTTCGCCGCCCAAAGAAACCTGTTGCCCGTTCATCGCCAGGGCGGTTCGGCCCGGCAGGCGGACACCGGGCTGCGGCCCGGCCGACGTCATCAGCGCGCCGACCGGCGCCACGCGGGTGTACAGGCGCCGAACGCTGCGAAACAGCATTGCGACGACCAGCGCGATCGCCACGACCAGCATCCAGCTGATGGACTGGGACAGCAGCAGCACGGTCATGCGGCGCGGACCTGCGGACAGGCGGAGAAAACCATCGTCATGTCCCGCGTCACATGTCCGGAACCAGGAACACCGGCCCGGCCTGGGCCTCGATGGTCCTGCGGACGGTGCCGGTGCGCACGTCGATCGTCGCGATCTTGCCGTTCTCGGCGGTGGAATAGAGCAACGGCGCCGCGTCGGGGCTGACCGCGATCCCGCGCGCGGGTTCGGGCAGGTCGATGCGCCGCACCAGCGCGTGGGCGACCGGGTCGAGTTCCCAGACCTCGGTGCCGGCGGTCTTGTGCGTCCAGTAGGTGCCCATATGCATCAGCACGAACAGATGGCCGCTGGCCCGGTTCCAGGCGAAGGGCTGCGCGCCGCCGGGCCGCCAGGCCAGGTCCTGCACGCCCGTCCCGGCGACCGGCTGCCCCGCCGCCTGCTGGATGGACCACGGCGCGCCGATCACCGGGTCCTGCCCGAGGGTCGTCGCATAGACCTTGCCCGAATAGGACACGAACAGCGCCCGGCCGGTGGCGCGATCAACCAGTCCCTGCTCGAAGATGGGGTCGTTGTTGGCGTCGAAGAACGGTTTGGTGTGCGTGACCTTCACCTCCGCGCCGCCGGCGTAGCCCACATTGGTCAGCGAACCGTCACCGCACAGGCTGGAGAACCCACCGGTCTTCCACGGAAAGACCAGCGCGCAGCCGGGAATATCGACCGTACGGGCCACCGACGCATGGGCCAGGTCGACGACCGTCACCGCCGTCGCCGGGCTCATGTCGAAGACATAGCCCCAGCGCCCGTCGGGGCTGACGTCGAAATCCTGCTTCTTGTAAACCGCCAGCGCGCGGGGCGGCAATTCGATCTCGCGCAGCAGCTTCAGCGTCCGCGCATCGTATTCCTGCAGCAGATCCTGCCGGGTGCCGTGGTCGCCACGGGACCAGATCGTATCGGCGACATAGAAAACCTTGCGATCGGGCGACAGGACGATGTTGCCCAGGCCGCTGGCTGGGACGGTGCCGAGGATGTGCCCCGCGTCCCCATCGTAAATAGTATAGGCATCGTGTGCCGTCGCCGGCAGGAACCAGTGGGGGGCAACGGGCGGCAAGGTGGCCACGTCGCTCTGCTCCGCCTGCAGCACGGGGGTGTCCGCATGGGCGGCGGCCGACACCATCAGCATGGCGGAAAATGCCGCGCGCCACGTGGTTTTCATGCTCCAACCCACCATCACGGCCTTCCTGCCCTTTTTTAAACGCGACATGCCCGATCGGGCACGCCCCCTCGCGCGCGAATGTGCCCCCTCCCTGTGCCCCGATCACGCGACCAGGGCAAGACAGGGGGCTTCGCGCCTCAGTATTCGGCGCTGATCGTGCCGAAAAACTCGCGCACCGCGCCGCGCTCCAGCGACTGGTAGTCACCGCCGTCGCCCGACTGCCCACCGATCGGGAAGCCGTTCTCGCCCATCATCGCGACGTATTTCTGGTTGAACAGGTTGTAGACCTCGAAGCTGGCGGTCACGTTCTTCAGCACGCTGAGATTGCCGAAACGATATTTGGCGCCGAGGTTGGCCATCCAGTACGGGCTGATGCTGGTATCGTTCATATACGAGAAATAGCGCTTCCCATAGTAATTCACATCGAAATGGGCAGACGCGCCCTTATATTCGTATGAAAGACTGGTCTTGTACATGACCTGCGGATAGGCGAGCATCTTCTTGCCCTTGATGTCGCAATCCCCCGAAAGCGGGCAGATGTTGACGTCGTCCGCATAAGTGAAATGGTTGTAGCTGATCGAGTTGGTCCAGGCCAGGCCGCGCGCCAGCCCGTTGAAGGGCGCCAGGGTGAGGGATGCATCCATCCCGTACATCGTCGCGTGCTTCGAATTGACGACCGAGGTGAGCGGGTTGTTCAAACTGCCGACCGAAGCCGAGATCAGACGGTTGTAAACGTCCGAGTGATAGGCATCGATCGAAGCCTGAAGCTTGCGCGACGTGTACCGGTAGCCAACCACGTAGGAAAAATCGCGCTCGTTGGGCAGGCTGTGCTGAAGCGAGCGGAACGCATCCTGCGACGACACCGCCCAGGGCGAGACCGAACCACCCGAGGGCGCCACCATGAAGGGGCGCATGTTCTCGGCGAAATCGAAATACAGTTCATGCCCGCGCAGGAAATGCCAGTCGAGATTGACCGCCGGCAGAAATGCGGCCGCCGAGGTCATCGAGCCGTTCGGCAGACCCGAGACCGCGCCGTAGCCCGTGTCGCTGCCGTAGCCGGCATCGACATTCCCGTAATAGGCGCCGCCCGAACTCGTTTGCAGCATGGACCGGAAGCCGTAGGTCACGGCCAGGCTGTCCACCGGACGCCAGGTGTCCATGACATGGAACTGGAAGGCGTTGGTGTTCCAGGTGAAGCCGTACCCCTGCTGGAAAGCGGGGCCATAGGTAGTGTATGGGCCGACGGTCTTGAGCGGGCTGCCCTGGCCGTAAATCGGCTCGTTGTACCAGAACAGGTCGGCCCGCTGCGAGTTGTTCTCGTACCAGCCGCCGACATTGATGTTGTGGCGCCCGATATGCCACATGAACGCGCTGGTGAAGCCGAAGCGCTGGTAGGACGACTGCCACACTTCCTCGGAAAGCGGCGCGCCGGTGCCGATCGACTGCGTCCAGGGGTCGCCGTACGTCGCGTGCGAATCATTCGCGGCGGCATAGAACACCGTGTTCCAGCGCAGACGATCGGTCAGGGCCAGGTCGGCGTTGATGCCGCCCAGATAATCCTGCGTTGCCTGTCCCGCGTCATAATAGGCGGTTCCCGCGCCTTCGTTGGTGTTCTGCCACGAGGCCGGAATGGTCGGGCTGGTGCCCTGCGGCAGGACCAGTGGGGTCCCGCTGCCGACGTCGTACGAGCCCGGACCGGTATAGGCCAGGCCGTTATCGTTCACCCATGCATATTCCGAGGCATTGTAGGCCCCCAGATAGTTCGGCGCCCAGGATTCCGTCCGCCATCCGGCGTTTTTCAGGATGCTGAGGGATTTGTCCGCATAGCCCCAGACCTCGGCATCGTTCCAGTTGAAGATGGAGGTGATCCGGCTGTCATTGCCGATCGGCTGAACGAGCTTGCCGTTCACGCTCTGCATGAAGCCGGGGGTCGGGGCGTCGTATTTCCGTTCGTCGGCGCGCGAATACGCAGCATAGAATTTCGTGCCGGTACGGTTCAGCGCGCCGCTGTCGGCGCGGACGTAGGTACGCATCGTGCCGTAGCTGGCGAAGACCTGCGAAACCTTGGCGCCGGCCTTGTCCTTCGGATCGGAGGTGTGGAACCGCATCGTGCCGCCGAGGCTGGAATTGCCCGGAAGGTCGACACCGCCGGCGCCCTGCGATGTCTCGACGCTCTGGATGTCGTCGGAAATCCAGGCATTGGCGACGTTGATGCCGTTGACGCTGGAATAGGTCTGGTCATTGAGCGGGATGCCGTCGAGCGTCATCCCGATCGAGTCCTGGAAGAAGCCGCGCACGTACACGCTGGTCCCCCAGGTGTCGAGGCCCAGCGGATCGCTGGAGCTGAAACTTACGCCGGGCAACTGTCCGACCGATTTCAGAATGTTGGTTCCCGCAACCTGAGATTCCAGCATCGCACGGGTCACGCTGACCTCGCCGCCGTGCGAGACATGGTGGCTGGCGACCACGTTGACCGCCTCGTCCGACGTGGGGGTAAGGCCGGCACGCCGCACGGGCGCGCGGGGGGCGCCGGCCGTCTTCGCGGCCCCCTGCGGGGTGGCACGGGGTGCGGCAGGCCGATGCTTGGCGGACGCATGCGACGACGGCGAAACCGGCTCCGGCGCCGTCTGCGCGAAAGCCGGCTCGCCGCCGATCACGCCGCCGATCACGCCACCCAGCACGGCCGAGCCCAGAAGCCGCGCACGCAGAAGCCGCCTGTTTCGTGCAATAACCCGTCCTGATCGCATGTAATGCCTTTCCCCGACGTCGCGTACCGCGCGCATCCCATTCTGCCCGCTCGATCTGACTGTCGAAACCGGCGGGTTCCATTTGACAAGACGTTTTGTGTCCGGACCGTCCGGTTTGCCTTGAATAGATGCGCTTGTGTCACACGCTGTTAATCCATCGTAACAATATGTAGAAGTTGCCTTCGTTGCAGCACCGGTGCCAAAAAAGCACCATTCGTCTCGCATTCCCCTCACGGTCCCCGGATTCCCATGGCTGACAAGCGCGTTTTTCCCCCTTTCGGACCGCTTCGCGCATTCGACGCGTTCGGCCGCACCCGCGGCATTCGCCGGGCGGCGGAATGGCTGCGCATCGATCATGCCGTCGTCAGCCGTCATCTGCGCGCCCTGGAACAATGGACGGGCGTGCCCCTTCTGGACCGGGCGGCCGGCGGACTGACCGACGCCGGCAAGATCTATCACGACCGGATCGCCGCCGCGCTGGACGAGATCGCCAACGCGACCGAGGCCCTGCGCACCGGCGACCTGCCGCAGCTCAGCGTCTGGTGCGTGCCGGGATTCGCCTTTCACTGGCTGGTGCGCCGCCTGGGCGCCTTCCGCGACGAATATCCCGAGATCGACCTGATCCTGCGCCCCAGCGACGAGCGCGCGTCGTTCTGGTCCGACGGGGTGGACGCCGATATCCGCTATCGGCTGGACGGCACGACGACGCCGCCCCCGCCGGGGATCCGCCAGGCGGAACTGGCCCGGCCGCTGGTCTTTCCGGTAGCCAGTCCCGATTTCGTCAGACAGGCCGCGGGTGGGCTCCAGCAGATCGAGGATCTGACGTCACTTCCCCTGCTGGCCGAGGAAAACAGCGACGAATGGCTGGCCTGGTTCGCGGCGCAGGGGGTGGCGGTGCCCACCGTCACCCCGGCGGCCCGGCTGTGGCATGCCCATGTGATGCTGGCCGCCGCGCGCGAGGGGCACGGCGTGGCGCTGGCCAACCAGTTCCTGCTGGAAGACGATCTGAAATCGGGCAACCTGGTGCGGCTGGGAACGGCCGACGGGCCGTTTCCGGGGGCCGCCATCGGGGCCTACACGCTGTTCATCCCGGAAAACCGATGGGACCGGCCGGCCCTGGTGCGGTTCCGGACCTGGCTGTCCCACATTGCAGGATCGTTCCCGCCCTGCGATGCCCCCTCGCCCCACGATACGGTGGCGTAAGAGCCTGACCGGAAATGCGCGCTGGCGGCGATCCGACGCGCATTTTCAAAACAGGTTCTGAGAAAGACAGGACCTGTTGTCCTTACGCAACAAGCGACGAAAACCCGACCGGAAAATGGTCGGTTTATATTGAAACGTTATATCATACGGTTTAGAGCGACACGAGAACATGCTCCCTTCTCTGCCCCTCCAGCCGGACACATCGCCCCGCATGCCCCCACTCCGCTCTTCCGCCCGTCGCGCGTCGATGACCCTGTTGCTGTCGGGCGCGGCCCCCGTGGCCATGACCGTGGCCCTGTCCACGACGCCGGCACGCGCCGACACGATCGCCCCCGCCACGCCGGTGGCGCAGGGCCGGCCCGCCGGGACCGGAACCACGACATCGTCGTCCCCCGCCGGACAACCGGCCGCGCCGGACGCCACGGCCCCGTCCTCGGCCCCCGAGCGCATCACCGTGACGGCGCGCCTCGACCGGGCGCGCTCGGCCCTGCAACCCTCGACGGGGGCCACGGTCTATAATTTCAGCCGTACCGCCATCGAAACCGTGCCCGGCGGCGACAACGCGCCGCTGAACGGCGTGCTGTTGCAGGCCCCCGGCGTGACGCAGGACAGCTACGGCCAGATCCATGTCCGTGGCGACCATAACGAGGTGCAGTTCCGCCTGGACGGCGTGCAGTTGCCCGAGGGTCTGACCGTGTTCGGCCAGACCCTGATGACCCGCTTCGCCGATTCCCTGTCGATGACGACGGGCGCGCTGCCCAGCGAATACGGCTTCCTGCAGGCGGCGGTGATCGATATCACCACCAAGAACGGCACCACGAACGCCGGCGGCGACGCCTCGGTCTATGGCGGGGCGCGGGATTATTTCTTTCCGTCCCTGCAATATGGCGGACATCACGGAAAATGGGATTATTTCGCCACCGGCGATTTCCTGCACGACCGGATGGCGATCGAGAACACCACCCCCAGCTTCAACGCCGTGCACGACCTGAGCAACCAGTACCATGCCCTGGGTCACCTGCGGTACACGGCCGACGAGGACACCCGCATCAGCCTGATCGCCGGCGTGTCGAACGCGGAATATCAGCTTCCGAACAACCCCGGACAGCAAACGCAATTCCAGCAGCCGGCCTATTCCGGCAGCGCGCTGGCGCAGCAACTGGCCGGCAGCGTGGACAGCGCCGGCCTGGACGAACGCCAGAAGGAAATCACCGATTTCGGCATCCTGTCCCTGCAGAAGGAAATCGGGAAATTCAGCCTCCAGACATCGGCGTTCGTCCGGTACAGCAGCCTGCGCTATTCCCCGGACATGCTGGGGGACCTGGTCTATAACGGCATCGCGCAGCAGGCCGCCCGCTCGGTCTTCTCGTCGGGCAGCCAGAGCGACGTGACGTGGCGCATCAACCGCCGGCACACGATGCGCTTCGGCTACCAGGCGTTCGTCGAACGCAACGTGTCCAAGACCGATTCTCTGGTCTACCAGCAGGCGGGCGTCGATGCGGACGGCGAGCCGGTCTACGGCGACAATCCGGTTTCGATCCATGACGGCAGCGGACGCACCGGCTGGATCTGGGGCCTGTATGCCCAGGACGAATGGAAGCCGCTGCGCTCGCTAACGGTCAATTACGGGCTGCGGCTGGACGGGGTGGACGAATACACTCATCAGAAGCAGCTCAGCCCCCGCCTGAACCTGGTCTGGACCCCCTTGCGCGGCACGACGCTGCATGTCGGCTATTCCCGCTATTTCACCCCGCCGCCGTTCGAGGTCGTCAGCGGTACATCGGTCAGCCGGCTCGACGGCACCAGCGCCGCCGCCCCCGGCACCCGCAACGACACCGTCAAGGCCGAAAGCGACCATTATTTCGATGCCGGCATCACCCAGCAGATCCTGCCGGGCTGGCGCGCCTCGTTCGACGCCTATTACAAGCTGGCGCACAATCTGATCGACGAAGGCCAGTTCGGCGCGCCGATCATCCTGTCGGGCTTCAATTACCGGCGCGGACAGGTGAACGGCTACGAGGTCAGCACGTCGTACGACCGCGGCCCGCTGTCGCTGTACGGCAACATGGCCTGGTCGCGCGCCATCGGCAAGGACATCACCAGCGCGCAGTTCAATTTCGCGCCCGACGACCTGGCCTATATCCAGCAGCGCTGGGTCCATCTGGACCACGACCAGCGCTGGACGGCGTCGGCGGGCGGGTCGTACACCTTCTTCCACCGTACCGGGCATCCGACGCGCCTGTCGGCCACGATGGTCTACGGCAACGGCCTGCGCGCGGACAGCGACATTCCCAACGGCGCCAAGCTGCCGCAATATGTCACCTTCAACCTGTCGCTGGTCCAGTCGTTCCGGGACCTGTTCCATGTACCGTTCCTGAAGCGGACGCAATTGCGGCTGGATGTCACCAACCTGTTCGACCGCACCTACGAACTGCGCGACGGCAGCGGCATCGGGGTCGGCGCGCCGCAATACGGGCTGCGCCGCACCATCCTGACCGGCATTTCCCAGCAATTCTGACCGCCCGCCCGGCAGACCATGACATTCCGGTTCCGATACCTATAATCGGGGCCGAAATGCCCTGACACCACGCCGGAGGCCCAAGCCGATGTCCATCTCCACCACTGCGTCGCCGGCATCGTCCCTGCCGGACGCTGCCGGCGACGCGCGACTGCGCAAGCGCCATGTGGCGATGATCTCGATCGGCGGCGTGATCGGGGCCAGCCTGTTCGTGGGCTCGTCCAGTGCCATCGCCACCGCGGGGCCGGGCGTGTTCCTGTCCTACCTGCTGGCCGGTCTGATCATCCTGTGCGTCACCCGGATGCTGGGCGAAATGACCGTCGCCGCCCCCGACGCCGGATCGTTCGTCGCGCACATCCGGCGCGGCATCGGCCCGCGCACCGCCTTCGTGGGCGGATGGACCTACTGGGTGATGTGGGCGACCATTCTTGGGATCGAGGCGATCGCGGCGGCCAGCTTCCTGGCGCCGCTGCTGCCGCTGCCGTTCCTGGCGATCGAATGCGCCATCATCGCCGTGATGACCGCGATCAACCTGTGCTCGGTCCGGGGATATGGCGAATTCGAATACTGGTTCTCGATGACCAAGATCATGACCATCGTGATCTTCATCGCCATCGGCGGCTGCGCGCTGCTGGGCTTCACCGGCTACCGCACGGACATCCCGTCCAACCTGCTGGCCCATGGCGGCCTGTTCCCGCATGGGGGCTTCGCCCTGATGGCCAGCATTCCCGCCATCATGCTGTCGATGGCCGGTGCCGAGATCACGACCATCGCCGCCATGGACTCCACCCACCCCGCCGAAAGCGTCGGCCAGGCCACCCGCTCGGTCGTGCTGAAAATCCTGATCTTCTACCTGGTGTCGATCGGGCTGATCCTGTGCCTGACGCCGTGGGCGACCGTGATCCCGGGGCGTTCGCCGTTCCTGACGACGCTGCAACGCCTCGATATTCCCTTCGCCTCGCTGCTGATGACGGGGGTGATGCTGGTCGCCACCCTGTCGGCGCTGAATTCAGGCCTGTACGTGACATCGCGCGTCCTGTGCGAACTGGCCGAAAGCGGGGACGCGCCGCGCCTGTTCCTGTCGCGCAGCGCCAACGGCACGCCGCGGCGGGCCATCCTGGCGGGCAGCGTCATCGCCATCCTGGTGGCCCTTGCCGGCATGCTGTCGCCCGACCTGGTGTTCGCCTTCCTGGTCAGCGCGACCGGCACCTTCGTGCTGTTCGACTATGTGCTGATCGCGGTCGCCCAGATCCGCCTGCGTCGCCGGACCATCGCCCAGGGCGATCACCCCACCTTGCCGATGTGGGGCTTCCCGTGGATTTCCTACGTCACGCTGGCCCTGCTGGTGGGCGCGTTGCTGACGATGCTGGTCGCGACGACGCACACGCGGATGGAAGTCATCCTGGGGGCCGTGACCGTCGGCTTCATCGTCCTGCTCGAAAAAGGCACGCTGGCGCTACGCGGCGCACCGGCCGAGGACTGACCCGCGTCCCCGGAGGCTACTCCGCGGTCGGCCCCGGCAAGGCGGCCGCATGCACCGGCACCGTCGTGCGCGTGAAACTGTCCAGGCTGCCCAGCGCCAGCAGGATCGTCAGCCAGAACAGGCCGCCCAGCGCGAAGATGATCGCAAGCGGCGGCGCGCGCAGGATCTGCATGAAGCCCAGCACGATGACCAGAACCATCAGGACAGCCAGCACGCCCACACCGATGCCGGACCCCAGCCGCGCCGCCGCCAGTTCGGCCGCCAGCAGCAGGACCAGCATCCCCCAGCAGACCGCGATGCGCGCCATCACGCCCGCCCGATCAGATAGAGCAGCGGAAACAGCAGCATCCAGACCAGGTCGACGAAGCTCCAGTACAGCCCCACGATGTCCACGGGCGTGTTCCAGGCGGCACTGAATGCCCGGTGGCGGGCCTTGCGGCAGATCCACAGGATCAACCCGATGCCCACCACCATGTGCATGCCGTGCAGGAAGGTCGCCAGAAAATAGAAGCTGTAGAACAGCTGGGCGCCCCCGGTGTCCGGGCCATGAAGGGCGAAATGCGGGCCGGGGAACAGGTTTTCCCTGAATTCCTGCCCCCATTCGACCCCCTTCAGGGCCAGGAACGTCAGGCCCAGCACCGCCGCGCCCAGCCCTGCCCGGACCACGCGGCGGTTGTCGCCGCGCTTTCCGGCCTCGACCGCCATCGTATAGACCGCGCTGCTGGTGATCAGGATCAGGGTGTTGGCGGCCCCGATCGACAGGTTCGTATGCCGCACGCCCTCGGCCCAGCCCCCGGCGCGGGTATGCGAATAGATCAGGCAGACCAGGAACAATCCGCCGAACAGCAGCGCCTCGCTGGCCAGGAACAGCCACATGCCGGCGACCGCCGTCTCGTCCCGGTGCAGGGGCGTCTCGTACGGGGAATGATGGTCCAGCGCCGAACCGTCAGACATGCGGCCCCCCCACGGCCGTGCCCGGCGGGCCGGCACGGCCGTCCAGTTCGGCGTAATCGTAGGCGTAGGTGGTCACCACCGGCGTCTCGGCGAAATTCTCGACGGGCGGCGGCGAGGCGGTCCGCCATTCCAGCCCGGTCGCCCGCCACGGATTGTCGGGCGCGCGCGCCCCGCGAAACAGCGACCAGGTGAAATAGACCAGCGGCAGTGCATAGGCCACGGCCAGGATGCCCGCCCCGGCCGAGGACAGCACGTTCAGCACCTGGAACTGCGCGGGATAGGTGGCATAGCGGCGCGGCATGCCCTCGAACCCCAGGATGAACTGCGGCAGGAAGGTCAGGTTGAAGCCGAAGAAGATCAGCCCGGCGGCCAGACGCCCCCAGGTCTCGGGATACATCCGGCCGGTGATCTTGGGCCACCAGTAGTGCAGCCCCCCGAAATAGGCCGACACCATGCCGCCGACCATGATGTAGTGGAAATGCGCCACCACGAAATAGGTCTGCGTCAGGTGCACGTCGGCGGCCAGCGAGGCCAGGAACAACCCGGTCAGCCCGCCCACGGTGAACAGCCCGATGAAGCCCATCGCATACAGCATGGGCGCGTCCAGCCGGATGGACCCGCCATGCATCGTGCCCAGCCAGTTGAAGACCTTGATGGCCGACGGAACCGAGACGAAGAAGCTGAACATCGAAAAGACAATGGCGGAATAGAGCGACGTCCCGGCCACGAACATGTGGTGCCCCCACACCACGAAGCCGATGGCCGCGATCGAGACCGAGGACCACGCCACGAACCGGTAGCCGAACACCGGCTTGTGGCAGAAGGTGCTGACGATCTCGCTGACCACCCCCATGCCCGGCAGGATCATGATGTAGACGGCAGGATGGGAGTAGAACCAGAACAGCTGCTGGAACAGCAACGGGTCGCCCCCCAGCGACGGGTCGAACACCCCGACCCGGAACAGATGTTCGAACGCCAGCAACAGCAGCGTGATGCCCAGAACCGGCGTCGCCAGCACGAAGATGACGCTGGTGGCATACAGCGCCCACAGCATCAGCGGCAGCCGGTACCAGCCCATCCCCGGCGCGCGCAGCTGATGGATGCTGACGATGAAATTCACTCCCGTGGCGATCGAGGAAAACCCGTTGAGGAACACCCCCAGCACCACCGGCAGCACCCGCCCTTCGGTATATTCGGACGAAAGCGGGGTATAGAAAGTCCAGCCGGTCTCCAGTCCGCCCCGGAACAGCCCGTAGACCACCAGCAGGCCCGACGCCACGAACAGGTACCAGCTCAGAAGATTGAGGCGCGGAAACGCAAGATCGCGGGCGCCGAGCATCAGCGGGACCAGGAAATTGCCCAGCGTGACCGGGATCGACGGCACCAGGAACAGCCAGACCATCACCACGCCATGCATGGTGAACATCCGGTTGTAGGTCGCATCGGACAGGATGGTGCCGGTGGGTTCCAGCAGTTGCAGCCGCACCAGCGCCGCGCCCACGCTACCCAGCGCGAAGAACGCGGTGATCGACCCCAGGTACAGCAGGGCGATGCGCTTGTGGTCGCGCGTCAGCAGCCACGATCGCAGGGTTCCGTCCTGCCACAGATAGCTCCGCTGTGGGGCGGAAGGATCCAGCGTTCCCGACATCGCGTTCAGTTCCCTGCACTTGGCGGAAGGGTGGGCGAAAGGGTCTGCAGATAGGCGACCAGCGCGGCCAGTTCGTCCTCGCTCAGCACGCCGCGAAAGGACGGCATCTCGGTCGTAAAGGACGCATCCTGCCTGCGGGGCGCATCCACGATGGAATCGTGCAGGAACGCGGCATCGGCCATCACCGCGCGCCCGTCGGCCAGCACCACCCGGCTGCCGTACAGCCCGACCATCGACGGCGCCCGGCTGGTATCGGCCGCATCGGGGGCATAGCGGCTGGAGGCGTGGCAGCCGCTGCATCCGCTGCGGATGAACAGCGCCTCGCCCGTCGCGGCCAGGCTGCCGCTGGCCGGCGTGCTGTTCAGCCAGCCGGCATAGTCCGTGGCGCTGAGGATGGTCAGCGTACCCGTCATGCGCGAATGGGCCAGCCCGCAGAACTGCGTGCAATAGAACCGGAACGACCCCGTGCGGTCCGCGGTGAACCACAGGCTCTGGTACCGGCCGGGCAGCACGTCGTGCTTGATGCGCAGGACGGGGATCGAAAAATCGTGGATCACGTCTTCCGATGTCAGCAGCAGCTGCACCGGCCGGCCCGCCGGCACATGCAGCGCGTTGATTTCGCGCTGGCCGCCCGGATACTGGACCTTCCACATCCATTGCTTGCCGGTGACATAGATCTGGATCGCCCCGGCCGGCGGCCGGAAGCCCACGACATAAAGCTGCGTGGCCCACAGGAACAGGCCGAAGAAGATCGCCAGCGTCGCCGCCGTCCAGACGATCTCGAACCTCCAGCTTTTATGCGCCGCGACGGCACGGGCGATTGCCGTCGTACGGCCCGCGCGGAAACGCAGGATATTCAGCAGCATCAGCCCGAACACCAGCCCCAGCACCGCCAGGCTAATGAGGACCAGCCCCGCCAGCAACAGGTCGATCCGCGTGGCATGGGCCGAGGCTTCGGGCAGCCAGGTCATCGGCCCCTCCGCCAATGGGCCATGCCCAGCCCGGTTCCCAGGGCCAGCACCGTCATCGCCGCACCCAGCCGCAGCAGTTTCCAGGTCGCCAACGTATAGCGCCCGGTGGCGGCGTCGTAATGAAAGCACAGCAGCAGGACGGGCGACGCCTCGGCCCGCTGCCCGGCTGCGGCATGCGCCAGGGCCTGCCGGACATCGCCGGGGCGGTAGCCGACCCCCAGCACATAGCCCGAGACCATGCCGGCCGGCGTCGCGAAGACCAGCCCCATCGGATGCAGATACTGCTTCAGCGCCGGGTCGTAGCGCGCATGGAACCCCACCGCATCGGCCAGGCGCCGGATCGAACCCGCCTCGCCCACCAGGAAGTGCCAGCCCCGGTCGGCGCCATCGGTGGCGTGGCGGGCCAGATCGTCCTGCCGGGCCTGCCGGGCCAGGGCGGCTGTTTCGGCCGGATCGATGCTGACGACGATCAGCGCATAATCGCCCGGTGGCTTCAGGCCGCTCACGCCCAGGGCATGCAGCAGATCCTCGCGTTCCAGCGCGCACAGGTTGGGGCAATTGTAATAGCCCATCGACAGGATGGCCGGGTGCCCGTCGATGAATGCCCCCAGCGGCAGGGTGTGCCCCGCCGTGTCGGTGAAGCGCGCATCCAGCGGCAGCGACGCCCCCTGCCGCTGGGTGAAGGCCAGATCCTGCATCGGCCCGGCCCGCGCCGGCCCCGGCGAGACCAGTTCCGCCAGGAGCATGAACACCGCCATCGCCACGGGCCTCATGGCCGGCCTGTCCCGGCGGCGGGCCAGCCCGGAATGCCGTCCCGCGCCATCTGGCGCATCGCCTGGTCGATCGGCACATGGGCCACGCCGCCCTTGCGATCCACCCAGCCGAAACCGGTCAGCCGCGCCAGGTCCGCCGCGCGGAAGGCCGCCATGTCGGCCGGCGGATCGCTTTGCAGGGCGGGCGACGTCATGGGCGGCAGGGGGGCGCGCAGCAGCATGTCCAGCGCGCGCTGCGGAAACAGCACATCGGCCAGCACCGCCAGCGCCACCACCACAATGCCCACCCCCATGCCAACGGCCACGACCGGCCGCAGGGTCACGTCCGCGGGTTCGTGACGGGGGCGGGAAAAATGCGGAGCGGGATCGTCAGCCATGGGCGCCCCCCATGCCTGTCGCCGCGCCCTCGCGCAGCATCGAGCGAAGGCCCAGCGCCGCCCCCGCCCCCGCGAACACCAGAAGCGACGCCAGGGTCAGCGGCACCGACACCGACGCGCGCTGCGGCAGGACCAGCCACAGGTTGCGCACGGTTTCCATGACCACCAGCAGGGTCGCCGCCCCGACGATGACCGGCCGCCTGACCTGCAACGGGGCCGGCATCAGCAGCACGAAAGGCAGCACGAAATGCAGCAGCGCGATCCCCACGGCGATAACGCCCCACCCGCCATGCAGCCGGCGGCCGTACCAGGCGGCTTCGACCGGCAGGTTGGACTGCCAGACGATCAGGAACTGCATGAAATCCAGATAGGCCCACAGCACCGTCAACCCAAGCAGCAGCCGGGCCAGGTCGCGTACCCCCTCCCGGTCGGCGACTCCCCCCGCAAGCATGGCCAGCAGCATGGCCAGCGCCAGCGCCAGCAGCCCCGCCCCGGCGGATGCGATCAGCCCGTAGGCGCTGGAGCTGAAGCGCGGATCGAGCGATTCCGTCAGGTCGATGGCCGCGAAACTGAACGTCAGCCCCAGCAGGATCAGCCCCGCCGGCGCAATGCGCGCCAACCCCCGCCCCCGCAGGCACAGCACCCCAAGCGTGCCCCAGACCAGCGCATAGAGGGCGACCCGCAGCAGGGCGAACGGCGCGTTCAGATAGAACCGGTTGGCACCGTGCGCATGCAGCCAGGGATAGAGATCGCCCGCTCCAGCCAGCAGCACCGCCAGCGCCGGCAGGCCCAGCGGCAGCGTGGCCACCCCGGCGCGCAGGGCCGGGCGCAGCATATCGCCCCAGCGCCCGCCCGTCAGCGCATGCGCCAGGATCAGCGCCATGCTGCCCAGCGGCCAGCCCAGCCATGCGGCGCATGCCGCCAGCCACGGGCCGTAGACCGCATGGGGCATCCACGCCAGCCCGGCCAGCACCCCCAGCCCCGCCAGCCCGGCGACACCCCACGCCACGCCTTCGGTACGGGCCGGGGGGCCCCTCATGGCGCGGCCCGCTGCTGAGGCGTCAGATCGGCCAGCATCATGTGCTGGCTGCGCTGCAACGCACGCACATAGGCGACGACGGCCCAGCGATCGTCCGGCTCGATCCGCTGGGCGAAGCCGTACATCACGCCCCAGCCGCCGGTCACGACGTCGTACAGCCGTTGCGGCGGGGCGGCCATCAGTTCGGCGGTCGCCAGCGGCGGCGGGACCGGAAAGCCGCGCTGCACGATCATGCCGTGCCCGTCGCCCGTCTCGGCATGGCAGGGCGCGCAGAAGACATGATATTCGGTCCGTCCGCGCTCCAGCAGCGCCATGGTCAGTGGGGGCGCCGGCCGGGGCGCCTCGCCATACTGCACCGTGCCGGACGGGACCTCGCCCGGCGCGGTGGCGCGGCTGGCGTACGGGTTCTGCTTCTTCTGCTTGGTCATGTCGTCGCAGCCCGCGACCAGCAGCGCCATGGCCGCGATCCCGACAGCGGAGGCGGCGGCATTCCTCATTCCGCCACGTCCTCGATCCCGATCGCGGCGTGGCGGGACAGCACCTGGCGCGCGCGGGCGGCATCGGCGGGACGCGCGACCAGAACATAGCCCCCCAGCATCGCCGCGCGCATGCCCTCCGCCAGGTCAACGGGGTCGTACAGGCGCGGCATCCCGGCCAGCACCAGGAACCCGGCCATGCCGGCGACCACGGCGCCCAGCACCGCCAGTTCGAAGGTGGTGGGAATGTAAGCGGGCCAGGACAGGTCCGGCCGGCCGCCGATGTTCTGCGGATAGCTGATGGTCGTGGCATAGGCCTGCATCAGGAAGCCGCCCAGCCCGCCCGCGACCCCGCCGCACAGCATCACCGCCGGCAGGACGGACCCGCCTTCCGCCCCACCCTGTGCCTCGCCCGGTTCCATCGCCATATAGGTCTCGACGCCGCCGGGATCGCCCCGCCGGATCTCGGCGGCGGCCTCCCTCATCGCGGCTTCGGTGGCGAAGGCGGCGACGATCATGCCGGCCCCCGCAGCATCGCCCGCATTTCGGCCATCGCCACCACCGGCATCAGCCGCACGATCAGCAGGAACGTGGTCAGGAACAGCCCGATCGTGCCGAACAGCAGGCTCCATTCCCATATCGTCGGCGTGTAGTGCCCCCAGGCCGAGGGCAGTTGCGTACGCGCCAGGCTGGTCACGATGATCTGGAACCGTTCCAGCCACATGCCCACCAGCACCCCCAGGCCGATCAGCCAGACCAGCGGCTGCGTCAGCCGCACCGACCGCCACCACAGCAACTGCGGAAACACGATGTTCAGGAGGATGGTGCCCCAATAGACCGGCGCATACAGGCCGAAGACGCGCATGAGGAACATCGTCCGGTCCGCCTCGTCCGGCCCGTAGAACGTGCTGAAGGCGTCCATGACATAGGCATAGCCGACGCACAGGCTGCTGGTCAGGAACAGCCGGCCCAGCACGTCGATATGCCGCTCGGTCACATAGGCGTGCAGGCCCAGCAGCGACCGCAGCGGCAGGATGGCCAGCAGTACCACGGCAAACCCCGACAGCGCTGCGCCGAACACGAAGAACGGCGGAAACTGCGTGGAATGCCAGCCGGTGGCGGCGCTGCCCGCAAAATCCATGCCCACGATGCTGTGCACCGACACCACCAGCGGCGCCATCAGGGCGGCCATGACGGCATAGACCGACCGATAATGCCGCCACTGCCGGCCCGATCCCCGAAAACCCAGGGCCAGCACGCCGTAAAATACGCGCCGCCCCTGCCCCTGCGCCCGGTCGCGCAAGGTCGCAAGATCGGGCAGCAAGCCGAAATACCAGAACAGGATCGACGCCAGAACGTACGTCAGGATCGCGAAGAAATCCCACACCAGCGGGCTGCGGAACTGCGCCCACAGCCCCATGGTGTTCGGGTAGGGAAACAGCCAGTAGAAGAACCACGGCCGCCCCAGATGCAGGATCGGAAAAATCGCTGCGCACAGGGCCGCGCACAGGGTCAGGCTCTCGGCCAGCCGGTTCAGCGCCGTGCGCCACTCCACCCCCAGCAGGAAGAACAGCGCCGAGATGAACGTGCCGCCCGAGGCGATGGCGATCCACCAGACGTAATTGAGGATATCCAGCCCCCAGACCACCGGCCAGTCGATGCCCCAGATGCCCAGGCCGGCATAGAACAGCCACCCGACCGCGATCACGCCTATCCCCAGCAGCCCCAGCGACACCGCGAAGGCCGCCCACCACCACAGCGGTGTCCAGGGGCGCGCGCCCTCGCGCAGCGTCACCGCGCAGATGCGCTCGGTCAGCGATTGTGCGGTCTCGCCAGGCGCCACGACCGGAGCGATGACGGCCGGGCCGCTCACAGTTCGATCGCCGGATTGCGGTTGCGGATACGCCCCTCATAGGTCACGCGCGGATGCGTGCCCTGTTCGGGCAGCACCACATACGTCAGCGGGCTGGCCTTGCGATGGCTGACGGCAGCGCCAGGATCGTTGATGTCGCCGAAGGTGATGGCCTGCGTGGGACATGCGGCCTGGCAGGCCGTCACCACCTGTTCCGCCGTGCCGTCGCGGTCGGCCGCGATGCGCGCCTGCGCGATCCGCTGGACGCAGAAGGTGCATTTTTCCATCACGCCGCGCGCGCGGACCGAAACGTCCGGATTGCGGCTGATCGGCGGCCGGCGTTCCTGCTCGGCGAAGGCGAAATAATTGAATCGCCTGACCTTGTAAGGACAGTTGTTGGAACAGAATTTCGTGCCGACGCATCGGTTGTAGACCATCACGTTCAGGCCCTCCGAATCATGCGTCGTGGCGCCGACGGGGCAGACCGTCTCGCAAGGCGCCTGTTCGCAATGCATGCAGAGCATCGGCTGGAAGAACGTGTCCGGGGTGTCCTGCGTTCCTTCATAGGTCCGATCAATGCGCAGCCAGTGCATCTCGCGCTGGCGCAGCACCTCGTCCCGCCCCACCACCGGCACGTTGTTCTCCGCCTGGCAGGCAGTCATGCAGGCGTTGCAGCCGATGCAGGCATTCAGGTCGATGCTCATGCCCCACGCCACCGGAGCGCCGGGGTCGCGCCGGTACAGGGCGGCGGCGGGTACCGGATGATCCTGCATCTTCCCCAGAAATCCCGCATCCTGCCGGAACCGCGCCAGCGTGCCGTGCCGCACGATGTCGGACGGCGCGTCGGCGACCAGCGTGGCATGGTGCTCGGTGCAGGCGACGGCCACCGCGCGGCCGGTGGCGACAATCCGCACCGGCCCGGCGGGGTCGCGCAGCGGATACAGGTCCGTGCCGACCCCGTCGCCCGTCGCCCCGGCATGCCGCCGGCCCGACCCCAGCAGGCCGACGACGCAGCCCGATGCCTGCCCCGGCTGCACCCACACCGGCAACGCGACGCGGCGCGCGCCCACCGACAGCGTAACCTCATCCCCGTTGCGCAGGCCCCGCGATCGCGCCAGGTCCGGCGGAATCAGCAGCGGATTGCCCCAGACGGTCTTGCTCAGCGGTCGCGGCAGTTCCTGCAACCAGGGATTGTTCGCCTCGCGCCCGTCCCACAAATGCGGGTCGGGCCGCAGCAGCAGGGTCAACTCCGCCGGTGCGGCGGGGGGGGACGCCGACGGCGTGACGGGCGCGATCGGCGCATCGATGCGCGCGGCGGCGGTACCCGGCACCACGCCGGCCGCCAGCGCCGCGCGCCACTCGGCCTCGGACGCCAGCCGCTCCCGCCACGTTTGCCGCACCTGCTCCCGCGCCGACCGGGCGGCGTCCCCGGCGCAGGCGCGCAGGATGGTCACGGCGCTCATCCCGCCATAAAGCGGCATGGCCTGCGGCTGCAGGATCGTCGCCGTGCCGTCGTCGGCGCGGGCGTCGCCCCAGTCCTCGAACCCATGGGCCAGCGGAACGTGCCAGCGGGCCGCCTGCGCCGTCTCGTGCGGCCGGTCCGCCAGCGCGACGCTGAGGGGGACGCGCGGCAGCGCCGCGGCAAAGCGGGGCACCTGATAGACCGGATTGACGTCCAGGATCAGCAGCGCCCGGACGCGCCCGTTCTCCATGTCATCCATCAGCGCCGATAAGGTCGAGGTTGGCTGCGCGGGCCGATAGTCTGGCGGCTCAAAGACGTCGAACGCCCTGCCCCGTCCGCCCAGCGCCTCGTTCATCGCATGCACGCTCGCGTGGGCTTCGGCCCCGTGGTCGGGGCCGAGATGGATCAGCGCCCGCCCGGGATGGGCGCGCAGGTCGGCCACCACCGCCCCCAGCCAGTCCGGCCCGCCTGAGGGCGCCGCGTTATGCAGGATAGCCGCGCCCAGCCGCCCGATGATCTCGTCGCAGACGGCCGGGGCCGCGACAAAGCGGTGGTCGGCGGCAACGCCCGTCAGGCTGGGCGTCGGTTCCACGGCATACAGGCGGTTCATCGGCCCTTGCACCGGGTTGCGCCGCCCGGCGAAGGCCCGGGCATGGCGCAGATGACCGGGCGCGCTGTCCAGCAGGTCGCTGTCCACGGCCAGGGCGACATCGACCTGCCTCAGGTCCGGGATCACCATCGCCGGGCGGCCATAGGCCTGGGCCGCGCCCTGCCGCGCCGCATCCCGCCCGATGGCGTCCCATCGATGCCAGACCGCGCCGGGATGGGCCGCCAGCAACGCGTCGATCGCCGCCCCAAGCGTCGGCGACGTGACTGTTCCGGTCAGGATGCGCAGGCCGGACGCGGGCGCCATGCCGTCCGGCGCGCGCACCGCCTGCAACGCGGTCGTCACCTCCTGCCAGGCCGCCGGCATGCCGTCGTGCAGGGGCCCGCTGGCCCGGTCGGGGTCGTAGAAATCCTGGATCGCGGCCTGGGCGAAGATGTCGGTGGCGCCCAGGCTGGCGGGATGCGCGGGGTTGCCTTCCACCTTGGTCGGCCGCCCCATCTGGTGGGTGACCAGAATGCCGTGGGCATAGCCGTCGCGCACATGCGCGCTGGCATAGATGTTGGGCACCCCCGGAATCACCCCCGGTGCCGCCCGCACCGCCGAGACGAAACCGCGATCGGGTGTGCCCGGGTCGCACCCCGCCAGCCCGCCGCCGGCCAGCGCCAGGGCCAGCAGTTTCAGCGTCCGCCGCCGGTCCAGCGGATGCGCCAGGGCCTGTTCCAGATGCGGAAAACGCCGGACCCAGTCCCGTTCGTCACCCGGCAGCCCCTCTAGCGATGGCATATCGAGCACTCCGTCAGGTTGCGGCCGCCGATATGGTACGCGCGCATCAGCTCGGCGGGGGGCGGGGTGGCGTGGTCCGGATGCCAGTCCATGTCATAGATGTTCGCAAGCGGCCGCAAATTCGGCCCCGGATCGCGATGGCAGTCCAGGCAGAACTGCATCGTCAGCGTCTTCGCCTTGTAGGTCAGGGGCATGCGCGCCACGTTGCCATGGCAGCTCTCGCAGCCTACACCTTTGGAAACATGGATGCTGTGATTGAAATAAACGTAATCCGGAACATCCGTCACACGCGCCCAGACGATCGGCCGGTTTTCCGACAGGCTGTCACGCACCTCCGCCAGCAGGGCGGCATTGGTCCAGATCTGGGAATGACACGTCATGCAGGTGAAGGTCGGCGGCAGGCTGGCCTGCGCGCTGCGCTCCACGCTGCTGTGGCAGAACCGACAATCGATGCCCAGCCCCGCCACATGGTGCTGGTGGCTGAACGGAACCGGCTGCTGGATCGCCCAGCCGACATGCCGGACGTAATCGGATCGCGGCCACGCGAACCACCACAGGCACACGCCGACGACGATGCCCACGGCCCCAAGCATTACTACCGTAACGATGACATTGGCACGTGGACTGAATACCGCCGCCATCGGCCGTGTTCCACCTCGCTGAACGGGGCCCTGCGGATCGGGCGGGTAGCCCGATCCAGCCCCGCATCGTTCCCACCTCGAACGCAACCGGGACGGAAAACGATCCCATCACGTCGCGGTGACCGCACGGCGGAATGATCCGGAGGGGGAACCGCCTTTGGCTACGCGCGCGGATGGGGGCCGGTCAGGCGGCGGCGTCCAGCACCGGCAGGCGTCTGTCCGCGCCCACCGCCGCCACCGGCACGCCGGCGGCGATCAGGTCGCGCGCGGCCTCGATATCAGGGGTGAACACGCGGTCGCGGTCGTAGAAGGCCACCTTGCCGCGCAGGGCGGCAACCGCGCGGGCCAGCGGGGCCGAGGTCTCCAGCGGGGACAGGAAGTCGATCCCCTGCACCGCCGCCAGATACTCGATGGCGACGATATCGCGCACGTTCGCCACGATATCGCCCACCCGCCGGGCCGCGAACGTGGCCATGCTGACGTGGTCTTCCTGGTTGGCCGAGGTGGGCAGGCTGTCCACGCTGGCGGGATGGGCCAGCGTCTTGTTTTCCGACGCCAGCGCCGCCGCCGTGACCTGCGCGATCATGAAGCCCGAATTCAGCCCGCTGTCGCGCACCAGGAAGGGGGGCAGGCCGCTCATCTGCGCATCGACCAGCAGGGCCAGCCGGCGTTCGGCGATCGCGCCGATTTCCGACACCGCGATGGCCATCAGGTCGGCGGCGATGGCCACCGGCTCGGCATGGAAATTGCCGCCCGACAGCATCTCGTCGGTGTCGGCGAAATGGATGGGGTTGTCCGACACCGCGTTCGCCTCGATCAGCAGGACGGATGCCGCGTGACGCAGATTGTCCAGGCACGCCCCCATCACCTGCGGCTGGCAGCGCAGGCAGTACGGGTCCTGAACCCGTTCATCGTCCTCGCGGTGCGAGGCGCGGATCGCCGAACCCGCCATCAGCGCGCGATAGACGGCGGCGCATTCGATCTGCCCCTTCTGGCCGCGCAGGGCATGCAGCCTGGGGTCGAACGGGGCGTCGGTGCCCCGGGCCGCATCCAGGGTCAGCGCGCCGGTGACCAGCGCCGCCTGGAACAGCCGTTCGGCATCGAACAGCGCCACCAGCGCCAGCGCGGTCGAGGCCTGCGTGCCGTTCAGCAGCGCCAGCCCTTCTTTCGCACCCAGCACCAGCGGGGCCAGGCCCGCCGCCCGCAGGGCCTCGCCGCCCGGCAGGATGCGGCCCTCGAAGGTGGCCTGGCCCTCGCCGATCATCACCGCCGTCATGTGGGCCAGCGGGGCCAGGTCGCCCGACGCGCCGACCGATCCCTTCTGCGGAATGACCGGCAGCACGCCGCGATTGCACATGTCCAGCAGCAGCTGGACGACATCGGCCCGCACGCCCGAATAGCCGCGGCCCAGCCCGTTCGCCTTCAGCAGCATGATCAGCCGCACCGTGCGCGCGTCCATCGGCGCGCCGATCCCCGCCGCGTGGCTCAGCACCAGGTTCCGTTGCAGGTCGCGCAGATTGGCGTCCGCGATCCGGGTCTTGGCCAGTTTGCCGAAGCCGGTGTTGACGCCATAGACCGGCTTGCCGTCGGCCACGATCCGCGCGACGGACCCCGCGGCGTCGTCCAGCAGCGTGCGCACGCCCTCCGCCAGGGCCAGGCTGGGGGCCGAGAAGGCGAACCGCCGCAGGTCCGCAAGGCCGAGCGTCCCCGGCATCAGGATGAAGGAATCGGTCATCGCCGGCCGGCCGGACGAAGGAGGGAGACGGTCATGGCGAAGCCTTGAATATACTTGTATATACCATTCGATAGCCACACCGTCCGCGCCGTGTCAATCCGGCCCCCTCTGCTCTCTCACTCCGGCTGGCGCCTCCGTCCGATCAGCACGTCCAGCGGCAGGCCGCCATCCAGCATCGCCAGCCGCCGCAGGGCGGCGGCGTCGCAGGTCCGCCCGGGGCGGATGATAGAGGTCCACGATCCGGGCAGATCGTCCCGCAAGTGCAGCACCGTGCCCGTTGGCGGGAAGGCCGCGCAGGATAGGTCCGCCGGGTCGGGCGACAGAGCGAAAGGCAGGCGCGGCGCGATGACCAGCAGGCAGAAATCGTCCAGCGTCCGGGTAAAGGCGACCAGTTGCCCCCGCCCGGGACCCACCACGCGGATGGGGTCATAGGCCCCGTCGGCGAACAGCGCGGGTTGCGCCAGGCGCAGGCGCAGCACCGCCTGGATCAGGCGCTGCTTCACCCGACCGTCCCGCCAGTGCCGGGCCAGGGCGGTGATATCGCCGTCGCCCGCCAGGCTTGCCACCCGGGCCGGAAAATCGACCGGCCGGCGATTGTCCGGATCGACCAGGCTGAAATCCCAGTATTCGCACCCCTGGTACAGGTCGGGTACCCCCGGGCAGGTCAGGCGCAGCAGCGTCTGGGCCAGCCCGTTCAGCGCCCCGGCGGGGGCGATGCGATCGACGACGGCGTCCAGCGACGTCAGGAATGTGTTCGACGGGTCGGCATGCAGCAGGGCGTCGACGAACCGGCGGCATCCTTCCTCGTACGCCGGGTCCGGATCGGTCCAGCTGGTGTGCCGCTTTGCCTCGCGCAGGGCCTTGGTCTGCCATGCCTGTATGCGATCGCGAAAACTCTGGCTGGCCTTGGCGTGCGGGGCGGCGTCCGTCATCGGCCAGGTCGCGGCCAGGACCTGATACAGGATCAGTTCGTCCGCCCGATCCGGCGCGGGGCCGCCCTGGGCGCGGCCGCGCAATGCGGCGTTGCGGTCGGTCCATTCCCCCACCTGGCGGGCCCAGTCCACGCCCGCTTCGGACAGGACGGCCAGCCGGGCGCGCGAATCCTCGCCCCGCTTGTGGTCGTGCGTCGCGGTCGCCAGCATCCCGCGCGGAAAATCGCGCAACCGGAGCAGGTTCGCGGCATGGAACGCCTCGACCGTTCCGGCGAACAGCGCCGGATGGGTGCCGACATCGTTGCGCGACAGCAGCCGGCCATAGCGATAGAATGCCGTGTCCTCGACCGCCTTGGCGGCGAGCGGCGCGCTGAGATGCTCGAAACAGGCGATGGCGGGGCCGGCCCCCAGCCCCATGCCGGCCGGGCCGAGCCTCTTTTCCAGCCAGTCGAGAACCGGCCCGTGCCCAGGGGGAAGGTCGGCCCGCGCCGCCCGGCAGGCCCGGCGCAGCACCCGGCGGTCGGCCGCCGCCGGCGCGCGCGACATGTCGCCGGCATAGGTCCGGTAGACGGGGAAATGCACCAGCACCCGGCGCAGGACACGCATGATCGCGGCATCGGTGAAATCGCGCGTCCGCGCGTCACGGCGCGCCAGCCCGCCCAGCAGATGCACCAGCCGCCCGCATTCCGCGCCCAGCACCGCCGACAGGATCATCCCGCGCGCCGCACGCTCCTCGACGTCGAACGACGGAGCGCCCGCCGCCGCCCAGGTCCACAGATCCGTCAGCGGCGCCTCGCCGCGCGGGTCGTGCATGACGGCATCGACCTGCTCCAGGAAATCATACCCGGTCGACCCGTCGGCGCCCCAGGATTCGGGCAGGGCCTCGCCCGGCCCCAGGATCTTCTCGACATGGATCGAGGCGTGGGGCGGCACGCCGGGCGGCCGCAGGGGGGCCAGTTCCGACAGGCGACGGCGCAGGTGCCGGCAATATTCGGCCGGACGGGTCAGGCCGTCGACATGATCGACCCGCACGCCGTCGATCAACCCGCGCGCGTACAGCGAGAACACCGTGGCATGGACGGCGTCGAACACGTCGGGATATTCGACGCACAGGCCGGCCAGCCCGGTGATGTCGAAGAAACGCCGCCAGTTGATGATGTCGCCGGCGGTGCGCCACCAGGCCAGCCGGTAATGCTGGCGTTCCAGCAGGCGATGCAGCCGCTCCCCCCCGCCCGGCGCGGCGGGGTCGTGCCGGGCGATCGCCCGGCCGATGGCATGCACCCCTTCCGGCGTCCTGCCCCAGTGGCCGAACGCGCGCAGCAGGCCGTCGGCCGACGCGGGCGGGGCGGCGTGCAGATGCGCAAGGATGTCGGCAGTGGAGGGCGGAAGGTCGATCCCGTCGAACAGGTCGCGATAATTCCGCGGACAGATCGGAAAGCGATGTTCGTAATGCTGGCAGAAGAAGGTCCCGTCCTGCCCGTCATGGCGCAGCACGATGTCGCCGTTGCGCAGGGCCTCGCCATACGGGCTGCCCAGGAACGGCAGCAGCACCCGCCCGTGCAGCCATCTGTCCGGCGGCGTCCAGTCGATATCGAAAAAATGCGCGTAGCGGCTGGTTTTTCCCCAGCTCAGCACGTCCTCCCACCAGCGGTTTCCGCTGCCGCCGACCGCCATGTGGTTCGGCACGATATCCAGGATCAGGCCCATCCCCCGGCCGCGCAGCCGCGCGACCAGCCGGGCCAGGGCGGCTTCGCCCCCCAGTTCGGGATTGATCCGGCCATAGTCGATGGTGTCGTAGCCATGCGTCGATCCCGGCCGGGCGGCCAGCAGCGGCGAGGCGTAGATATGGCTGACGCCCAGGTCGGCGAAGTAATCCACCCGCGCCGCGGCGTCGTCCAGCGTGAAGCCGCTATGGAATTGCAGGCGGATGGTCGCGCGCAGGCCCGTCATGTGGCGCGCCTGCCGTCACGCAGCAGGCCCAGCCTGTGGGCAGCCTCGGGCCGCGACAGCAGCGCAAGGTCCCGCCCGCCGGGGTAGCGGCGCTGCCAGTTCGGATGGCCCGTGACGGTACCGGGCAGGTTGGGCTGCTCGATCAGGCCCAGCACGTCCTCCAGCGGCAGGATCGCCAGCGGCGACGGCGTCATGCCGATGAAACGCGCCGCCGCATCAACCACGATGCGCGCGCCTTCCTCGGTGACCGGCGGCATGGGGCCGGGCTCGCCCCCGGTATGGAGCACCGCCCACAGGGCCGCGCGATCGTGATCGCGCGCCGCCAGCGCGTCCTCGACCCGCGCCCCCTTGGGAAGCTGGCGCAATGCCTTGCGCCAGCCGATATCCGTGCCCAGCCACCAGCCCGAGACGGTCGGCAGGTCGTGGGTGCTGGTCATGGCCGCCGCGTTCCGGTCCCATCGCGCCGCCGGCATGAAGTCGCCCGACGGGTCGCGCTGGAACCACAGCACGTTCATGCCCATGATCGCCCGCCGCTCGGCATGGCGGCGATACTCGGCCGACACGGTGCCCAGGTCCTCGCCGATCACGATGGCGTCGTGCCGCCATGATTCCAGCGCCACCAGGCGCATCAGGTCCTGGCGCGGGAAGCACAGGTAGGCGCCGTCGGTCGGCGCGCCGCCGTCGGGAATGATCCACAGCCGCTCCAGCCCCATCACATGATCGATGCGCACGCCGCCCTGGCGGGCGAAAGTAGCCCGAAGCGTCTCGATGAAGGCGCGATAGCCGTGGGCGTGCATGCCGCCGGGCGAAAACGTCGTCAGGCCCCAGTTCTGGCCGATGGGGCCCAGCGGGTCCGGCGGGGCGCCCACCGACGCGCCGATCAGGAATTCGTCCTGGCGCATCCAGCACTGGCTGCCCGACGGATCGGTGCCCACCGCCAGGTCGGCGATCAGGCCGATCTTCATCCCCGCCTCCTGCGCGGCGCGGCCCGCCTCGCCCAAGCCACGCGCCGCCAGCCATTGCAGGAACAGGTGAAACCCGACCTCATGCTGGCGTTCCTCGGCAAAGCGCGCGACTTCGGGGCTGTCGGGGTTGCGCAGGGCCGTTGGCCAGATGCGCCAGTTGCCGCCCCGGGGGCCGCGCTGCAACTGGTGGGCATGCAGGGCCTCGAACACCGCGTGCTGGTGCAGCGCGCGGCCCTGCGCCCGGACGAACGCCGTCATCTCGGCGGGTGGCAGGGCGCGCACATGGTCGTCGTACAGGCCCCGCAGGATCTGAAGGCGCAGGGCCGCCGCGCGCGGCCAGTCGATCAGCGGCGCGTCCTCCAGCTGTTTCAGCGCGGTTTCGGCAATGCCCTGCCGGCGCATCGACAAGACGACGTCATGGGGCTGAAACCAGCAGCACGCATCCGCCAGCAGCGTATTGAGAAACAGCCGGCTGGACGGCGAATAGGGGCTGTACTGGTCCGGACGGGCGGCGAACATGGCATGGACGGGGCTGACCGCCAGCGCGTCGGCCCCGGCGGCCCCCGCCTGCCGCGCCAGGTTGGCCAGGGCGCCGAAATGGCCGATGCCGCCATCGCCCGGCGCACGCAGGCCGTAGATCTGCGCCGCGATCCCCCAGGCCCGCCCCCCGCCGTTGCCCGCGCGTTCGCGCACTGTCCGGCAGGACGGCGGCGCCATTGCCAGCGTCGTTCGCCCCGACCCGATTTCCAGCGTGTGATAGCCGACCTGTTTCACGGCGGGCAGCTCGACCCGGCCGTCGGCGGACACCGCGGCGCGGCCGGAAAAGGTTTCGCCGCTCTCGAACACCAGCCGGAACGGCACCGTGTCGTCCGCCGCCCCCAAGACCGCGAACGGGGGCAGCGGCGTTGCCACACCGACCTGCCCGACGACCAGCGCCGGCAGGCTGGCAGGGACTGGCAGCGCGCGCCCGCCTTCCAGCACCCGCAGCAGGCTGCGCAGGCTGTCCGCACTGACTCGATGCACCTTGCCGTCCGTGCCCCGCCACGAGGTGATCAGGCCGGCCAGCCGTGCCCGCGCCTGCAGCGATTGATCACTCATGGCCGGCCTCGGTCAGGCGCACGGAGATACTGCGCGGCGGCAGTGCGTGCGGATCGGGCGACCCGAACAGCAGCGGACCCGCGAAGCCGGGCGGCAGAGCGACCGCCGCATCGCCCAGATTGAGCGCGATCGCCAGGACCGCCTCATCCCCCATCACCCATCGCGCGGCCACGGCGGCCGGCCCGATGGGCACCGAGTCCAGGCTGCGCGCCCCCCGCAGACGCGGCACGACATGGCGGAAGCGCAACGCCAGCAGCGTCCGGGTCAGCGCCAGCCCGTCCTGGCACTCGGCCGCCCCGACTTCGGCCGTATCGAGGGCCGAGGCCGCGAAGGTGGCGGCGTCATTCGGGTCGGGGATGGTCTCGCGGCGCGCGGGGTCGCTGAAATGGGCGAAGGCGGCAAATTCGCGGCGCCTTCCGTCGCGGACGATCCGGCCCAGTTCGGGCACATGGCTGGTGAAGAACAGGAACGGCCGGCGCGACCCCCATTCCTCGCCCATGAACATCAGCGGGATCTGCGGCGACAGCAGCAACAGCGCATAGGCCGCCGCCAGCGCCTGCGGATCGGCCAGGGTGGTCAGCCGCTCGCCCAGGGCGCGGTTGCCGATCTGGTCGTGATTTTGCAGGAACAGCACGAACGCGCTGGGCGGCAGGCCGGCCGAAGGCGTGCCGCGCGGCCGGCCCAGCGTCGGGAACATCTGCCCCTGGAACGCAAACCCCTGCCCCAGCACGCGGGCCAGGTCGGCCGTCGGGTCTTGGGAAAAATTCCTGTAATACCCTTCGTCCTCACCGGTCAGCAGCACGTGCAGGGCGTTGTGGCCGTCATCGTTCCACTGCGCCGCGAAGCCCATGCCCAGCAGGGCGGCGTCATTGTTCTCGTTTTCCAGGACCAGGTGAACATGGCGGCCGGGTTCGGTCTCGGCCCGGACGCGGGCGGCCAGATCCACCAGCCAGTCCTGTTCGACGATCGCGTGCACGGCGTCCAGGCGCAATCCGTCGAAGCGGTATTCCATCAGCCAGTACAAGGCATTTTCGGTGAAGTAGGTTCGTACCTGCGGCAGCCGGAAATCGATGGCCACACCCCACGGAGTCACCCGGTCGTCGCGAAAGAACGGCGCCGCGTAGCTGGCCAGGAAATTTCCGTCCGGCCCGAAATGATTGTAGACGACGTCGAGGAAGACCATCATCCCCAGCCCGTGCGCATGGTCGATCAGCGCCTTCAATTCGTCCGGCGTGCCGTAGGCCGATTCCGGCGCGTAAGGCAGCACCCCGTCATAGCCCCAGTTGCGGCCGCCCGGAAATTCCGACAGGGGCATCAGTTCGATCGCCGTGATCCCCATCGCCGCCAGGCCGGCCAGGCGGTCCTGCACGCCGCGAAACCCGCCGGCCGCACCGACATGGATTTCGTAGATGACGGTTTCCTCCCACGGCCGGCCGCGCCAGCCGGCATGCGCCCAGACGTAGGATCGGGGGTCGACGACCATGCTGGGGCCGAAGACGTCGTCGGGCTGTGCGCGCGACGCCGGGTCGGGCACCGCCAGGTCGGGCCGCACGCGATAGCGATAGCGCGCGCCGGCCCCGCAGGGCGCCACGGCGCCGAACCAGCCATCGGCATGCCGGTCCATCGGAATGGGCGGCAGGCCCTCGATTTCCAGCCCGACCGTATCGCACGACGGCGCCCACAGGCGAAAGCGGGTGCGCGACGGGCCGATCAGCGTGGCGCCCGACATGCAGGTGAAAGCGTGGGTCGTACGCATGTCCGATCCCTTCATGTCCTACGCCTCATGACTGGCGCCTCATGTCTGGCGCTTCATGTTCTTCGCCGGGCCTCGAACCCCAGCAGCACGAGGCCGCGTGCGGGAACGCGCCAGTGCGTCACCTGCCCCAGTGATTCCTCGGCCCGCGCCGGGTCGGCACTATCCAGCAGCATCGTCCATGTCCCCGGCACCGGTGGCAGGCTGCACTGTGCGTCCTCGGCCCCCGCGTTCAGGATCAGATAGGTGGTGTCCACCCCATTCCAAGCATCCTCGCACGAGCGCAGCAGGCCCAGCACGCGCCCCCCTTCGTCGTTCCACGATCCGGGCGTCATCGGATTGCCGTCGGGGCCGAACCAGGCGATATCGGTCAGGCCGGGCACGGTTTCGCGATGGCCATACAGATAGCCGCCCCAGCGCACCGACGGGTGTGCGGCGCGCACCGCCGCCAGCCGCGCCACGAAGGCGCACAGCGCTCGGCCGGCCCCATCCTCGGCCAGCGACCAGTCGAGCCATGTCGTGGTGTTGTCCTGGCAATAGGCGTTGTTGTTGCCGTGCTGGGTCTGCCCGAATTCGTCGCCCGCCAGGATCATCGGCGTGCCCTGCGACAGGAACAGGGTCGCCATCATGGCGCGCCTCAGCCGGTCGCGCGTGGCGAGGATCGCGGGGTCGTCGGTCGGCCCCTCGACGCCCCAGTTGGCGCTGTAATTCTCGGAATGGCCGTCCTGTCCGTTCTCGCCGTTCGCGTCATTGTGACGCTCGGCGTAGCTGACGATGTCCGTCAACGTGAACCCGTCATGCGAGGTCACGAAATTCAGCGAACTCCACGGCCGCCGCCCGCGCCGGTCGAACACGTCGCCCGACCCGCTGAGCCGCGCCGCCAGATCCCCGCGCTGCAACCCGTCGCCGCGCCAGAACCGCCGCACCGTGTCGCGGAACCGGTCGTTCCATTCGGCGAAGCCGGGCGGATGGTTGCCCAGCTGGTAGCCGCCCGGCCCCGGGTCCCACGGTTCGGCGATCAGCTTCAGCGTGGAAAGAAGCGGGTCCTGCCGCAGGACATCGAAGAACCCGCAGGATTGGTCGAACCCGTAGCTTTCCCGCCCCAGGGTCGAGCACAGGTCAAAGCGGAACCCGTCGACATGGAAATCGCGCGCCCAGTGGCGCAGCGAATCCATCACCATCTGCAACACGCGCGGATGCGACAGGTTCAGCGTGTTGCCGCAGCCGGTATCGTTGATCAGATGCCGCTCGGCTTCGGGAACGAGCCGGTAATAGCTGGCATTGTCCAGGCCGCGATAGCACAGGGTCGGGCCCAGTTCGTTCCCTTCGCAGGTATGGTTGTAGACGACGTCCAGAATCACCTCGATCCCGGCCGCGTGCAGGCGGCGGATCGCGGTCCGGACCTCGTGGGGCGAGCCCTCGGCCAGATAGCCGGCATGGGGGGCGAAGAACGCCAGCGTGTTGTATCCCCAGTAGTTCGTCAGCCCCCGTTCCAGCAGGAAACGGTCCTTGACGAAGGCGTGGATCGGCATCAGCTCCAGCGTCGTGATACCCAGCCGCAGCAGGTGGTCGATCAGCTGCGGGTCGGTCAGGGCGCGGAAGGTGCCGCGTTCCACCGGCAGCAGGTCGGCGCGCCGCATGGTCAGACCGCGCAGGTGCGCCTCCATGATCACCGTCCGGTCCCACGGCACGGCCGGCCGCCGGTCGTCGCCCCAGTTGAAGGCGTCGTTGGTGACCACGCATTTCGGCATCGCCGGCGCGCTGTCGCGCCGGTCGATCGAAAGGTCGACGCGCGGCGAGTTGATCCGGTAGCCGAACAGCGAATCCGACCAGCTGAGCTGCCCGTGCAGCGCGCGGGCATAGGGGTCGATCAGCAGCTTGTGCGGGTTGAACCGGTGACCGCGCAGTGGTTCGTACGGGCCATAGGCGCGAAATCCGTACAATAGGCCGGGCCGCGCGTCCGGCAGGTAGCCGTGCCAGACCTCGTCGGTGCGTTCGGGCAGTTCGAAGCGCGCGATTTCCCGCCGGCCGGCGGGGTCGAAGATGCACAGGTCGATCCGCACCGCATTGGCCGAGAACACCGCGAAATTGACGCCCAGCCCATCCCATGTCGCGCCCAGGGGCATGTTGGACCCCGCCGTCAGGCGCGCGGGAAAACGCATCATGCGTGGCCCCCCTCGGGCGACAGGTACAGCACCGCCAGCGGCGGCAGCGTCAGGACGCAGGACTGGGCGTAGCCGTGCGCGGCATCGGGCGTGGTATGGACGCCGCCCTCGTTTCCGACCCCTGACCCCTCGTAATCCTGCGCGTCGGTATTGAGCATTTCCCGCCAGTACCCCGCCACAGGCACGCCCACGCGATAGAAGGGGCGCGGCACCGGCGTCATGTTGCACACCACCAGTACCGGCGGCACGCCGTGGGCCAGCCGCAGCCAGGCGAAGACGGCATTCTCGCTGTCGTCGCCGATGATCCAGGCAAAGCCCTGCGGCACGGAATCCTCGCGGTGCAGAGCCGGAAGGGCGCGGTAGAGGCGGTTGACGTCGCGGACCAGCCCCTGGACCCCGCGCGCCATCGGGTTGCCCAGGCCCCGCCAGTCGAGTTCGCCGTCGGCGTGCCATTCATGGACCTGCGCCAGCTCGCCGCCCATGAACAGCAGCTTCTTGCCCGGATGCGCCCACATGAAGGCGAAATAGGCCCGTATTCCCGCATGTTTCCGCCACTCGTCGCCGGGCATGCGCGAGATCAGCGACCCCTTGCCGTGCACGACCTCGTCATGCGACAGCGGCAGGATGAAGCGCTCCGAAAAGGCGTAATACAGGCCGAACATGATTTCGGAATGGTGGTACCGCCGCCAGAGCGGATCGCGCGACATGTACTGCAAGGTGTCGTGCATCCACCCCATGTTCCATTTATAGGCGAAGCCGAGCCCGCCATCGGCGACCGGCCGGCTGACGCCCGGCCAGGCGGTGGATTCCTCGGCGATCACCATGGCCGACGGGCAGTAGTGGGCCACCGAGCCGTTCAGGTCGCGCAGGAACTGGATGGCTTCCAGATTCTCGCGCCCGCCATGGATGTTCGAGATCCATTCGCCTTCCTCGCGGCTGTAGTCGCGATAGAGCATCGACGCCACCGCATCGACCCGCAGCCCGTCGACATGGTAGCGTTGCAGCCACATCAGCGCGCTGCCGATCAGGAAGCCGCTGACCTCATGCCGGCCGAAATTATAGATCAGCGTGTGCCAGTCGGGATGAAACCCTTCCCGGCGGTCTTCGTGCTCGTACAGGCACGACCCGTCGAACCGGGCAAGGCCGTGCGTGTCGGCGGGAAAATGCGCCGGCACCCAGTCCAGGATGACGCCCAGCCCCGCCCGATGGCAGGCATTCACGAAAGAGGCGAACTGCGCGGGCGATCCGTAGCGGGCGGAGGGCGCGTACAGCCCCAGCGTCTGGTACCCCCACGACCCGCCGAACGGATGCTCCATGATCGGCATCAGTTCGATATGGCTGAACCCCATTTCGACGACATAGGGGATCAGCGTCCGTTCCAGCTCGTCCCAGCGCATGATGCCCGCCGGGTCGCCGTCCGGCCGCCGCCACGAGGCCGCGTGCACTTCGTAGATCGACAGCGGCGCCGAATCCTCCTGTCGGGCGGCACGTCCGTTCATCCATTCTTCGTCGTCCCACGGGAAGGGGTGCGGATCGACGACGACCGAGGCCGTGGCCGGGGGCCGTTCCGTCGCCAGGGCCATCGGGTCGGCCTTGGGCGGCAGCAGGCGGCGGTCCTGGTCCAGGATCTCGTACTTGTAGCGTTCGCCGGGGCCGATGCGCGGGATGAACAATTCCCAGATCCCGGCCGCATGCCGCAGGCGCATCGGGTGGCGACGCCCGTCCCAGACGTTGAAATCGCCGATGACGGACACGCGAAAGGCGTTCGGCGCCCACAGGGCGAAGCGCACGCCCGTCACGCCGCCGATTTCCGTCACCTGGGCGCCCATGACGCGATCGAGTTCGCGATGCCGCCCCTCGGTGAACAGATGCAGGTCCAGATCGCCCAGCAGCAGGCCGAAGGAATAGGAATCCTCGGTTTCCTCCCACCCGTCGGCCCAGCCGATCTTCAGCCGGTACGACGCGCCCGCCGGCACGGTGCCGACATACAGGCCCCGATCGTCCACGCGGCGCATCGCGCGTTCGACGGGGGCCGCGCGTGGCCGCACCACCACCAGCTTGACGGCCCGCGCATCGGGGCAGAAGGCCCGCACGATGTCGGTTCGTCCATTCGGGTGACGTCCCAGCACCGAAAACGGATCGGCGCAGACGCCACGAAGCAGATCCTCGGTCCCGGGGGGCAGGACATAGGCACTGTCATTCCGGGCAGCATTCATGAGGCGGGATTCCGTCTGGCGGGCATCGGTCGGCGGCGGGGAAGGCGCGGGGCGGTGGCGGGATCAATGTGACCGGGCAAGCGGGTCGTGGGGTCGCACGCGCGACCGTCGCGCCGCCTGCCGGGCCAGCCGCCCGGTCCGCGACGGCATGTCGGCGCCCGGCGGGCCGGGCGGCCACGGCCGCCGACCATGCGTGCCACGCCGGGACAGGATGATGTCCTTCTCGGTGCCCGCGGATACGGCGTCGTTCCGTCCCAGCACCCGGCGGAACAGTTGCGCGTACTCTCGCGCCTTGTGCCGCCAGGAAACGTCGTAATGCGCGCCGTTGCGTTGCAGGTGCGTCCAGCGTTGCGGGTCGCGGAACATCGCGCCGCCACGCTCGATCGCAGCGACCAGCGTGTCGGGGTCGGTGGGGAAGAACAGAAAGCCCGTCGCCGCGTCGCATGCCATCGCCGCCGCGTTGGCGTCGATGATCGTGTCGGCCAGCCCGCCCACGCGCGAGGCGATGGGCACGCATCCGTACCGGCTGGCGCACAACTGCGTCAGCCCACAGGGTTCGAACCGCGACGGGATCAGCAGGCTGTCAGCCGACGCCTGCAGGCGATGGCCCAGTTGCTCGCTGTAGCCGATATGGCACGCCAGACGATCGGAAAACCGGCGGGACAGGCGGGCGAAAGCCTGTTCCATCGCCGCCTCGCCGCTGCCGACGACGACCAGCTGCGTCCGGTCGTCCAGGATACGCGGCACGACGTCGGCCAGGATATCGACCCCCTTCTGCCCGGTCAGGCGGCTGACCAGGCCCAACAGGAAGACATCCGGGTCCTGACGCAGGCCGAATTCGGCCTGGAACGCGCGCTTGTTGGGCCGGCGTGCCCGGAAGTCGCCCACCTGGTAGGGGAACAGCACGGCCGGGTCGGTCGCCGGATTCCAATCGTCCGTGTCGATTCCGTTCAGGATGCCAACCAGACGGTCCGACCGGCTGCGCAGCAGGCCGTCCAGCCCCATCCCCCATTCCGGCTTCTGGATCTCGCGGGCATAGGTCGGCGATACGGTGGTGATCCAGGTGGCGAAATGCAGCCCCGCCTTCAGGAACCCGATATCGCCGTGGTATTCTACCCCGTCCATGGCGAAAGCATGAGGCGGCAGGCCGAACCGTTCCAGATCCCGCGCGGGAAAACGCCCCTGGAACGCGATATTGTGGATGGTATGGATCACCGGCGCCGCCGGCTGGCCGTCATAATGCAGGTAAGCGGCGGTCAGGCCGGACTGCCAGTCGTGGGCCAGCACCAGATCGGGCCGGCAGGCGGCGACATGCCCCTGGGCGATCGTGGCCGCCACGCGCGACAAGGTTGCGAAGCGGACGCCGTTGTCCGGCCAGTCCACGCCATCGGGGCCCAGGTAGGGATTGCCCTTGCGCCGGAACAGGGCCGGGCTGTCCACCACCAGCAGGCGGTGACCCGCCGCCATGCCTTCCAGCAGCGCGACCTCGACCCCCGGCAACGGCGTCATTTCGGCCACCCGCACCGGGCCTTCCAGCGCATCGAGCACCGCGGGATATCCCGGCAGCAGAGTCGTGACGGCCACGCCCTCGGCCCGCAAGGCCACAGGCAGCGAGCCGACGACGTCGCCGAGCCCCCCCGTCTTGACGAAGGGAAACATCTCGGACGCGACGGACAGCACCTGGACCGGACTGGACGGAACCTGGTGGTGTCGATCCATCTTTCTGGCCTTCCTGATGCGGGGGGAGGACGACGGCGTGAGATCGCGCCGATCTGCTGTTCCTAACGAGCCGGAGTGCCCGACGGCACACCGTTCACAGGAAAGTGATATTAAGGAAAAACTAACGTCATTTTCATCAATAATCCGAAATCGTGACTCGGCGACGACGCCCGCCGGACTGCCGGGTTCACCCGATTGTCAGCCACCTGCCCATCTCGTGATCGTCATCCGCCTGTCCGGCCGGCGGGTTCCGGCTAGAAACGAAGGGATATCGCGAAACCCCGAGGAACCATCTGCGCCGATGAATGTCCTGTCCCTTCCCCCCCAGACGCGCACCGGCGCCGACGCGCGTCACGTCATCGCGGCCTGCTTCCTCGGCTGGATGCTGGATGCGTGCGACTTCTTCATCGTCCTGTTCACGCTGGACAATGTCGCCCGCAGCTTCGCCACCACGCTGGAAACCATCCTGCTGGCCCCCACCCTGACCCTGATCAGCCGCCCGCTGGGCGCGTACCTGTTCGGGCGGGCGGCCGACCGGTACGGACGCCGGCCCGTGCTGATGGCGACGATCCTGACCTATTCCGGCATCGAACTGCTGTCGGCCGCCGCCCCGACGCTGGGCCTGTTCCTGGCCCTGCGGCTGCTGTTCGGGGTGGCGCTGGGCGGCGAATGGGGGGTGGGCACGTCGCTGACCATGGAGACCGTTCCCGCCCACTGGCGCGGCATGGCGTCGGGGCTGCTGCAGGCGGGATACCCGGCGGGGTATCTGCTGGCCTCGCTGCTGTTCCTGCTGCTGCCCGCGCTGGGCTGGCGCGGGCTGTTCGTGCTGGGCGCGACGTCGGTGGTCTCGGTCGCCTACATCGCCCTTTTCGTGAAGGAAAGCCCGGTCTGGCTGGCGCGACGGCACGCGGCGCACGCCGCCGGCAAGACGGCCCGCGATGCGGGCGGAGGGTCAATCCGGACGCTGCTGCGGCGTCACGGGCCGCTGGTCGCGTATGCCGTCTGCCTGATGACGGCATTCAATTTCCTCAGCCACGGGTCGCAGGACCTCTATCCCAAGATCTTCCTCGCCCTGCAAAAGAACATTCCGCACCCGACCATCACGCTTATCGTGGTGCTGTACAATCTGGCGGCCATCGCCGGGGGGCTGTGCTTCGGCATCCTGTCCGAACGGATCGGCCGGCCGCGCGCCATGGCGCTGGCGGCCGGCCTGGCGCTGCCTCTGCTGCCGCTCTGGGCGCTGTCCGGCTCGACGGCAGGGATCGGCCTTGGCGCCGTCCTCATCCAGTTCTGCATCCAGGGCGCGTGGGGCGTGGTCCCGGCCTATCTCAACGAACTGTCCCCACCCGACGTCCGGGCGACGTTTCCCGGCGTGGCGTACCAGCTTGGCAACCTGCTGGCCGCCAGCACCGGCCTGATCGAAAACGGGATCGCCTCGCATACCGGCGGCAACCTGGCGCCGGCGATGATGCTGGTGGTGGGGGCCGCCGCCTGCGGCATCATCACGCTGGCCCTGCTGAACGGTCGGGCGCATCCCACCTTGCTGCCGGCCTCCGTTCCCTCAGGCGATCCGGTCTGATCCGTCGTCAGCATATACCTTCAGCGTGGACACAGCAGGGCGGTGGCGGCCGCCACGTTCCGCGCGGTGGCGCGGACGTTCACGGCGGCTTCGGCCAGGGCCTCGTCCAGGGTGCAGGGACGGTTCACCACGCTGAACACCGCGTCGATGCCGTGGGCATGCACCGCCTGGGCGTCGGCCCCCAGCGACCCGGCGATGCCGATGACCGGCCGGCCGTGGCGGCGGGCCACGCGGCCGACGCCGACGGGGGCCTTGCCATGCACCGTCTGCCCATCGATCCGCCCCTCGCCGGTGATGACCAGGTCGGCATCCGCGACGATCGCATCCAGGCCCAGCGCCTCCATCACGATATCCACGCCGGGGCGCAGGGTGGCATCGAGAAAGGCGATCGCCCCCGCCCCCATGCCCCCTGCCGCGCCGGCACCGGGAATGTCCCCGACCGCCCGGCCCAGCGTGCGGTCCAGCACGCGCCCGTACTGCGCCAGATTGTAGTCCAGCAACCGCACCATCTCGGGCGTGGCCCCTTTCTGCGGTCCGAAGATTTCCGATGCCCCGTGCGGTCCGGTCAGCGGATTGTCGACGTCGCACGCCACCTCGACCCGGCAGTCGGCCAGCCGGGGGTCCAGCCCGGCCATGTCGATCGTCGCCAGGCGGCCCAGGGCGCCGCCGCCGAACGGCAGTTCGGCGCCCGAGCGGTCGCGCAGCGACGCGCCCAGCGCCTGCGCCATCCCGGCGCCGCCATCATTCGTGGCGCTGCCGCCCAGGGCCAGAATGACGTGGCGGCAGCCGTGGTCCAGCGCTTGCAGGATCAGTTCCCCCACACCGTACGTCGTGGCCGTCAACGGGTCGCGCAGCGCGCGCGGCACCAGCATCAGGCCGGCGGCGGCGGCCATTTCCACCACGGCGGTGCGCCCGTCGCCCAGGATGCCGTAATGGGCGTCGACCGGTTCGCCCAGCGGCCCCGTCACCCTGCGCCGCAGCATCCGGCCGCCGGTCGCCACCACCAGCGATTCCGCCGTGCCCTCGCCCCCGTCGGCGGCCGGAAGTTTCACATAGGTCGCGTCCGGATAGATTTCGCGAAAACCGGCCTCGATCGCGTCGGCCACATCCAGCGCCGACAGGCTTTCCTTGAAGGAATCACAGACAATCACGATTTTCATCGCCGGCTCCCCGATTGATAGCCCTTGGGCGGCACAGGGCGTGCCGGAATGGTAGGGCAGAAACGCCTTGGCAGGCTTGATGCAAATGCACTAAAAAATTCCGGTTATTCTCCCAAAATTTCAGGCAATCGCCCAGGCCTCGATAATGTCCGTTCCGGAATCCCCCGGGCCGCAGGGCGGCCCGCCACGCTGGTCGATCGACCCCGCGCTGGCGCAGGCCATCGTGGACCGGTCGATGGCCATCATCGACTGCAACATCAACGTCATGGATGCACGGGGGGTGATCGTCGCCAGCGGCGACGCGGCACGACTGGGCCAGATCCATGATGCCGCGCTGCTGGTCATCGCCCGGCAGGCCCCGGTCGAGATCGGCGCCCGCACGGCGCGCCAGTTCGGCGCGGCGGCGCGGCCGGGCGTCAACCTGCCGCTGCACGTGGGCGGCGCGGTGGTGGGTTGCGTGGGGCTGACCGGGACGCCGGCCAGCATGCGGCCCTATGCCGAACTGGTGCGCATGGCTGCCGAGACGATGCTGGAACAGGCGCGGCAGACGCGCATGGTCTCGCACGACGCCCGCCTGCGCGAAGAACTGGTGCTGAGCCTGGTGCGGGGCGAAACCCCGTTGCCGGCCCTGATGGAATCGGCTGCCCGGCTGGGCGTCGATCTGCACCGGCCGCGCATCGCCGCCATTCTGGAGGTCCGCAGCGACATGCGGGACGCCAGCGCTCTGCTGGGCGAATTGCAGCGACTGATCACGCTGTTGCGCGTGCCCGAAGCCGGCAATCTGGTCGCGTCGCTGTCGCTGACCGAGATGGTCGTCCTGATGCCCGCGCTGAACGCCAGGGGGGCCTGGAGCCTGGACTGGCACCGCGCGCGCGCCGCCCGCCTGCTGGCCCGCGCGACCGAGGCCACCGGCCTGTCGCTGCGTCTGGCGCTGGGCCGCTATTTCGACGGACCGGACGGGCTGGCGCGATCCTGCCGGATAGCACGCGCGACGCTGGCGGTCGGCCGCCGGCTGTATCCGGACCGACAGACGCTGTTCTATCAGGACATGCGCCTGCCCGTGCTGCTGGATGGTACGCACCAGGACTGGCGCGCCGAGGAATTGCGCGCGCCCCTGCGCCCGCTGATCAAGGACGCGCGGCATGCGCCGCTGCTGCGCACGCTGACGACGTGGCTGGCCCATGGCATGCAGCAGGCCGCCACGGCCCAGGCGCTGGACCTGCATCGCAACAGCCTGGATTACCGCCTGAAGCAGATCGAACGGATCTGCGGTGTCGATCTGACGCGGACCGAGGATATCGTGGCGCTGTACCTGGCGCTTCAGCTTGCACCGCCGGGCGGATGACGGCGCCGGAACTGCAACTTCCGCCCCCGCCGGGCGTTTCATTCCTGCCGGCCTCCGGCCAGAGAGGCACCATCATGGAGTACCCGAGATGGGCGAACTGAAAGACAAAGCCAAAGGACATGCCGATACGATGCTGGGCGAGGTCAAGCGCGGCATCGGCAAGGCCACGAACAATCCGGAACTGGAAGCCAAGGGCGCGGCCCAGAAGATGAAGGGCCAGGCCGAAAAGGCCAAGGGCGGCGTGAAGGGCACGCTGAACAAGCTCTGACCGCACAAGTTCCAACGGCCGTCCGGGGGCAGGAGGCGATCCGCCGCCCTGCCCCTCTGCCGGGCCACCACACCTTTCCCAGACCATCTGCCCCTGCCCCGCGCGGAAAGCGTCATCATCAAGGCGGCGACGTCTCCGGTGACTGAAGACACATGTTCAGGGGACCGCATGCCCGACTCACGGATGATGACACTCCAGCCGATCGACGGCGTGATCTTCGACATGGACGGCCTGCTGCTGGACAGCGAAAGCCTGGCCATGGATGCGCTGATCCATGCCGGCACGACCTTGGGCTATGATGTATCCCACTCGTTCTGCCGGCGCATGGTCGGCGTGGCGGCCGATGGGTGCCGCGCCCTCATGCTGGAAACCTATGGCGATTCTTTTCCCTTGCACGACTTCTTCGCGGCGCAGGAGGTTCATCTGCGCGATCTGGTCGATGCCGGCAGGCTTGTGTTGAAGGAAGGCGTCGCGCCGCTGCTGGACTATCTGGACGCCCAGGGGATTCCCCGTGCGATCGCGACCTCGTCCAGCCGCGCTCGCGCCGATCATCACCTGGCCCTGACGAACCTGCACTGGCGGTTCGACGCCATCGTGACGCGCGACGACGTCACGCGGGGCAAGCCCGACCCGGAACCCTACCTGACCGCGGCCCGCCGGATCGGCGTTCCGGCCGCGCGGTGCCTGGCGCTGGAAGATTCGCACAGCGGCGCGCGCGCCGCCCACGCCGCCCGCATCCGGGTCATCGTGGTACCGGACCTGCTGGAGCCCGACGACGACATCCGCCGGAAGGCCCTGGCGATCATGGACGACCTGCACATGGTGCTGGATTTCATCCGGCAGGCCCGGTCGTAAGGAACGGCGGCGCCGTCCGCGCCCGCCGTCAGGCCGCCGGCAGGGCCGCGATCGCATGGCGGGCATCCGCCAGGGCCGCCGCACGCATGTCGTCGCCGCGCGCAACCCCTTCGGCCACCACGATCTCGGGCGCCCCGATCCCGATGAAGCCCAGCACCGTGCGCAGGTAGGTGCCGACATGTTCGGCCGCCGCATAGGGCGTGTCCGCGCCATACAGCCCGCCCCGCGACAGGACGATGACGACGCGCTTGCCGCCCGCCAGGCCCTGGACCCCGTCCGGGCCGTAGCTGAAGGTACGCCCGGGCACCAGGATACGATCGATCCAGGCCTTGAGCTGTCCCGGCACGGTAAAATTGTACATCGGCGCGCCGATCACCACGATGTCGGCGGCCAGGAATTCCTCCAGCACCGTCGCGCTGACAGCCCGCGCGGCCTCGTCGCCCGGCTGCGACCCCGGATGATCGGGCGGCAGGTTGGCCGGGGTCATGTGCGGCAGCGGATCGGCCACCAGGTCGCGGCGCGTGACCGTCAGATCCGGGTTGAGGCCCAGCAGATGGTCGACCGCAGCGGCCGACAGCGCGCGGCTGACCGACTGGCCGGCGGGCAGGATGCTGGCGTCGAGGTGCAGGAGTGTCATCGGACGTACCTTCGGTATATGTTTGTAACCGAGGCTAGGTTCGTCACCATGACGCCGATGCGCAAGGAGGCACATTTTTGATACACGGGAACAGTACTGTAACCGCCGCGCCGGCGGACCCGGCCCATGGGGATTGCCGCAAAGTCAGCCGCGTGCTGGCGCGCCTGGGCGATAAATGGAGCGTCCTGATCGTCATGCTGCTGGGCGACGGGCCCCGCCGCTTCAATGAAATCCGCCGTATGGTCGGCGGCATTTCGCAACGCATGCTGACGCTGACGCTGCGTGGGCTGGAACGGGACGGGATGGTGACGCGCACCGTCTACCCCACCATTCCTCCACGGGTGGAGTACGCGCTGACCGCGCAGGGCCATTCGCTGCGCGAGCCGGTACAGGCGCTGGGACAATGGGCGCTGGACCATATGGACGACATCGACGCCGCACAGGCGGCGTTCGACGCGCGGCAGCCGTAGCCCTGCCCCGTTCCGGACACTGTTTCAGATCGGCAGGTCGCGATTGTCCGAAATCGCCTCCATCGCCATGTACGATGTGACCGTATCCAGTTCGACCTGCGCGATCAGACGCCGGTAGATCTCGTCGAAGGCGTTCATGTCCGCCGCCACGATTTTCAGCATGTAATCGTAGTCGCCGGCGATGCGGTAGAAATCGATCACGTTGGGGATGGCGGTCACCGCGCCCCGGAAAGTTTGCAGCCACTCCTGGGAATGATGCCGGGTGCGGACCATGACGAACACCGTCAGCTTCAGGCCCAGCGTCCCCGCATCCAGCCGCACGGTCTGCCCGCGTACCAGCCCGCGTTCGCGCAGGGCATGCAGCCGCCGCCAGCAGGCGTTCTGCGACAGCCCCACGATGTCGGCCAGTTCGCGCTGCGACAGCGTGGCGTCCTTCTGCAGCGCCCGCAACAGGGCGCGATCGAAATGATCCATTTTCTCGCTCATGACCGATCATATGACCACAATATGCCGCATCTGGAAGCATGGAATGGTGAAGTTTGTCCACGCAAGCGGGTCTATCGTCATCCGACCGATAGACAGCCGAGGACAGAGCGATGCAGGACGACCACACCCCGCTTTCGGACTTCGCCGCCGCCTTGGGCGCCGGCGACCTGGCGGCCCTGCGGGACGGCGTGATCGGCGAAGGCGCGCCCATTCCCGGCCCCTTCGGCAGCAGGGCGCTGATCTATGCCGACTACGTGGCCTCGGGCCGCGCCCTGCGCCAAGTCGAGGACTTCGTGGCCACGCAGGTGCTGCCCTATTACGCCAACAGCCATACCGAGGCCTCGTACTGCGGGCGATACATGACCCGCCTGCGGCAGGCGGCGCGGGACGAGATCGCCCGCCTGTGCGGCGCGACGGCGGCATTTTCGACCATCTTCACCGGGTCCGGGGCGACGGCGGGGCTGAACCGCCTGGTGCATCTGCTGGGGGTCGAGGACGCCGCCCGGGCCGGGCAGGCCCCGGTGGTCTTCATCGGACCTTATGAACATCACTCCAATATCCTGCCCTGGCGCGAGAGCGGCGCCGAGATCGTCGAGATCCCCGAGGCCGAACAGGGCGGCCCCGACCTGGGCGCGCTGGCGTCGGCACTGGCCGCGGCGGGGCCGGCGCGGCTGAGGGTCGGGGCGTTCTCGGCGGCATCGAACGTGACGGGAATCGTCACCGAGCCCGATGCCGTGACGGCCCTGCTGAAACGTCACGGCGCCCGCGCGGTCTGGGATTATGCGGGCGGCGGCCCCTACCTGCCCATCGACATGAAGGCCGGCACCCCGTTCGAGAAGGATGCCGTGGTTGTCTCGCCCCACAAATTCATCGGCGGCCCCGGCGCGTCCGGCGTCATGATCGTTCGCGATGCGGCGGTCTCGCGCGACCGACCGGTCTTTACCGGTGGCGGGACGGTTCGGTTCGTGTCGCCCTGGGGACATGATTATTCCCAAAGCCTGGCCTGCCGCGAGGAAGCCGGCACTCCCAATGTCGTGGGCGACATCCGTGCGGGGCTGGCCTTCCTGGTCAAGGAGGCTATCGGGCAGCCCAGGATGGACGCGCACCACGCCGCATTCCGCCGCGCGGCGCTGGCGGTCTGGGACCACAACCCGAATATCGAGATCCTGGGCAACCGGGGAGCAACGACCTGCCTGCCGATCTTTTCGTTTCGCGTGCGCGACCCGCTGCGCGGCGGCATGATCCATCAGCAATTGTTCACCCGCATGCTGTCCGACGGCTACGGCATCCAGGCCCGTGGCGGCTGCGCCTGCGCCGGGCCCTACGCCCACCGGCTGCTGGGCATCGACGCCGCCCGGTCGCAGGCGCTCCGCACCGCCATCCTGGGCGGCGAGGAAATGGACAAGCCCGGCTGGACCCGCCTGAATTTCAGCGCGCTGATGGACGACGCGAAGGCCCTGCGGATCATCGCGGCCGTCGACGAGCTGGCACGCACCCCCTACCCGATGGCCGACGCCTATGTCGGCGATTGCAGCACCGCCCGCTTCCGGGCCGCCTGATCCCCGGTACACGCGGCCGCCGGGGATCGGGACGGATGCCCCCGATCAGACGGGGGCCGGGTCCATCGCCACGTCGATGACGCCCCCCTTGTCGCGGAAGCGCGCGCCCATTTCCGCCAGACCGGCTTCGATTTCGGCCGGCGACAGGCCCTCCTCCACCCGGTTCTGGGCCAGGGCCGCGTCGCGGATGCCGTGGCTGATCTTCATCGAACAGAATTTCGGCCCGCACATCGAACAGAAATGCGCGGTCTTGTGCGCTTCCTTCGGCAGGGTTTCATCATGGAACCCCCGCGCGGTTTCGGGGTCCAGCCCCAGGTTGAACTGGTCCTCCCACCGGAATTCGAAGCGCGCCCGCGACATCGCGTCGTCATGCAGCCGGGCGGCAGGGTGTCCCTTGGCCAGGTCGGCGGCATGGGCCGCCAGCTTGTAGGTGATGACGCCGGTCTTGACGTCGTTGCGGTCGGGCAGGCCCAGATGTTCCTTCGGCGTGACGTAGCAGAGCATGGCGGTGCCGAACCAGCCGATCATCGCCGCCCCGATGGCGCTGGTGATATGGTCATAGCCCGGCGCGATGTCCGTCGTCAGCGGCCCGAGCGTGTAGAACGGCGCCTCTCCGCAATGGCGCAGCTGTTCGTCCATGTTCTGCTTGATCTTGTGCATCGGCACATGGCCCGGCCCTTCGATCATCACCTGGCAGCCATGGTCCCAGGCGACGCGCGTCAATTCGCCCAGGGTCCGCAGCTCGGCGAACTGCGCCGCGTCGTTCGCATCGGCGATGGAACCGGGACGCAGCCCGTCGCCCAGGCTGAACGTCACGTCATAGGCGCGCATGATCTCGCAGATTTCGGGAAATTTCTCGTACAGGAAGCTCTCGCGGTGATGGGCCAGGCACCATCGGGCCATGATCGAGCCGCCACGCGACACGATGCCGGTGACCCGCCGGGCGGTCAGCGGGACGAAGGGCAGACGCACGCCGGCATGGATGGTGAAGTAATCGACCCCCTGTTCGGCCTGTTCGACCAGCGTGTCGCGAAATACCTCCCAGTTCAGGTCCTCGGCCACGCCGCCGACCTTCTCCAGCGCCTGATAGAGGGGAACCGTGCCGATCGGCACCGGGCTGTTGCGGACGATCCAGTCGCGGATGTTGTGGATGTTGCGGCCGGTCGACAGGTCCATGACGGTGTCGGCGCCCCAACGCGTGGCCCACACCATCTTGTCGACCTCGTCCGCGACATGGCCCAGCACCGCCGAATTTCCGATATTCGCGTTGATCTTCACCAGGAAATTGCGGCCGATGATCATCGGCTCCAGTTCCGGATGGTTGATGTTGGCCGGGATCACCGCGCGGCCGCGTGCGATTTCCTCCCGCACGAATTCGGGCGTCACGTGATCGGGAATGCTGGCCCCGAAATCCTCGCCGTCGCGCAGCGCCGTATCTGCCTGCGTGCGGCGCAGATTTTCGCGAATGGCAACATATTCCATCTCGGCCGTCACGATCCCGGCGCGGGCATATTCCAGCTGCGTCACCAGGCGGCCGGGACGGCGGCGCAGGATGGTGCGCCGGGAATCGTCGAACGCGGGGGCCAGCAGCGCCCCGGCCGCGCCGCCGTTATCCTCCGGCCGGACGGCGCGCGGGTCGGGCACCACCTCGGCATCCGCCCGGCGGTCGATCCACGGGCCGCGAATGCCCGGCAAGCCGCGCGCGATGTCGATCGTGGCTTGCGGGTCGGTATACGGGCCGGACGGATCGTACAGCGTTACCGGCGGTTCGTTCGCGGTGGGATGCAGATCGACCTGACGGAAGGGCACGCGCAGGTCGGGATGGAGCGTACCCGGCTGGTACACCTTGCGGCCGCCGGCGCGCGGGCCGATGGTCACGTCGCCGGTGGCGGGTGCGCGGGACCGATGGGTCTGGTTGTTCATGACGCGTCCTCATGTTTATTGGAGGAGCCGCGCCGGCGCGAATGTCACAGTCGCGGCACGCCATCCGGGGCGCCCGCGTCAAATTCCCATCCCTTCGCCGGCATGACCCGGATCAGGTTCGACGGGTCAGGGGCTCGCCCCTCTCTCAGCCGCCCAGCGCGACTCCCCGGAGAACGCGGCGATCATAGCGCCGGGCGGGGACGGCCGGTCAAGCATCACGACCTTGAATCTCCGTGATCCGCTCGCCGCCCGATGCTACCCTCGCCGCGAAATGACCATCCTGCCCATCGTCCCCTACCCCGACCCCCGGCTGCACAGCGCCGCCGCCCCCGTGACCGCGTTCGACGCCGCATTGGCCACGCTGGCGGCCGATCTGCTGGACACCATGCGCGCGGCCCCGGGCATCGGCATCACCGCGCCTCATGCCGGCATCGGCCTGCGGCTTGTGGTCATCGCGCTGCCGGACGCGCAGGTGCGGACCTATGTGAACCCGGAAATCGAATGGGCCAGCCCCGAGACCGCGCGGTTCGAGGAAGGCAGCGTGTCCATGCCGGGGGTGTCGGCGGACATCGACCGCCCCGCCCGCGTGCGGGTGCGCTATCACGACCTGACGGGCGCCGCGCGGGTCGAGGATGCCGACGGCCTGCTGGCGGTCTGCCTGCAGCACGAAATCGACCAGCTTGACGGCCTCTTCTGGACCCGCCGTCTGTCGCGCCTGAAGCGCGAACGGGTGGTCAAACGCTTCGAGAAGCTGCGCCGCGCAGCATAGTCCGCCCCCTCTACCCCGCCCCGCCGGGCGGCGTGCCGGCCACCCGCAGGTCGGGTGCAGCGGCGTGATGGACGATATCGACGCAATGCCGCAGGTCATGGACGTCGATCTGGCCGGGGGCCGAGGGCTGGCCCAGCATGCCGAAGGTCGCCGCCGACCCGAAGATTTCGCCCGCCAGGCGCGACACCACCCCCACCCCGCCCATCGCCATGGTGATCAGCGGCCGGTCGGCCCAGCGGGTGCGCATTTCGTACGTCGCGGCCAGCAGGCTCAGCACGTCGCCGCCGTCGCGCGGCATGACGGCCAGCTTGATGAGATCGACGTCGTACTCCTGCATCGCGCGCATCCGCTCCACCAGGGCCGGAGCCTTGTCGGTGCCGGTGAAATCATGGGACGACAGGATAACCCCCACCCCGGCGCCCCGCGCCGCCGTCACGATACGGCGCACCACATGCCGGCCGCGATTGAATTCGACGTCGATCAGGTCCGGGGCCGCATCGGGGCCGGCGGCGTTCAGCACCTGGTCGTAGAAGGCGACATAGGCCTCGTCCCCGATCGGGGTCATCCCGCCCTCGGCCCCGGTGCGGAAGGTGACGATCAGCGGACGATGCGCCAGGATATGGCGCACCGCATGGCACAGCGCGGCGGCCCGTGGCGCGTCCAGCGCGCACTGCAGGTGATCGACCCGCAATTCCACCAGATCGACCGCGCCCTCCACCGCCAGGCGATGGGCCGCCGCCTGGGCCTCGTCCGCCGTGACGGCGGTGATCGGCACGATGACGGCGGGGCGGCCCACTCCCAGCGTGACCCCTCGAACCGTGACGCCCCGGAGGGTCGGGCCCCCGACTGTCCTGCTGTGCATCGGCATGGTGCTCCATCACAAAGGCAAGGGCCGAGGCCCTTGCCGGGTTCGGGCAGAGACAAGCCCGACCTTGATGTCTATGTGGTGCTGTCCGCGCGGAAACTCTCGAAATTCCGCCCGAACCGTTCCGCAAGGTCGGCGGCGGCGCGGCGATAGGCCGCCGGGTCGTCCCAGGTCCGGGCGGGGTCGAGGATGTCGTCGGGCACGCCCGGCACGCGGGTGGGAATGGCCAGGCCGAAATGCGGTTCGACCTCGAAGGCCACGTCGTCCAGCCGCCCCTCCAGCGCCGCGCGCACCAGGGCGCGCGTATGCGCCAGCGCAATCCGCTGCCCGACACCATAGGGGCCGCCGGTCCAGCCGGTATTGACCAGCCAGCACGTCACCGGCCCGCGCGCCAGGCAGGACGCCAGGCGATCGCCGTACACCTGGGGCCGGCGCGGCAGGAAGGGTGCGCCGAAACAGGTGCTGAAGGTCGCCTGCGGGGTCTTGCCCAGCCCCGTCTCGGTGCCGGCGATCCGGGCGGTATAGCCCGACAGGAAATGATAGACCGCCTGTTCGGACGTCAGGCGCGACAATGGCGGCAGCACACCGAACGCATCGGCCGTCAGCATCACCACATGGCGCGGCACGCCGCCGCACCCGTCCGGGCTGGCATTGTCCACAAAATCAATCGGGTAGCAGGCGCGGGTATTCTCGGTCAGGCTGCCGTCCATGAAATCGGGGAGGCCGTCCCGGTCGGCCACCACATTTTCCAGGACCGCACCGAAGCGGTGCGATGCGTCCCAGATCTCGGGCTCGGCCTCGCGCCGCAGGCCGATCACCTTGGCGTAGCAGCCGCCCTCGACATTGAAGACCCCGTCATGTGACCAGCCATGTTCGTCGTCGCCGATCAATGTCCGCGACGCATCCGACGACAGGGTGGTCTTGCCGGTGCCCGACAGGCCGAAGAACAGCGCGACGTCGCCATCCGGCCCGATATTGGCCGAACAATGCATCGGCATCACATCCTGTTCCGGCAGCAGCCAGTTCATGACGGTGAAGATGGATTTCTTGATCTCGCCAGCATACTGGGTGCCGGCGACGACGACCAGCCGCTGCGTCAGCGACAGCATGACGGCCGTGGTGCTGCGCACGCCATGCGCCACCGGGTCCATCGGCAGGTCTGGCGCATGCAGGATCACGTAGTCCGGCGCGAACGATTCCAACTCCTCCGCCGTCGGGCGGATGAACATGTTGCGGGCGAACAGGGCATGCCACGCATGGGTGGTCACCAGCCGGATGCGGATGCGATGGCGCGGGTCCGCCCCGGCATACAGATCCTGGGTGAACAGCTCCTGCCCGTCCAGATAGCCCCGCACATGGTCGCAGCCCCGCTGGAAGGCCTCGACCGGCAGGCGGGCATTGATCTCGCCCCACCAGATGTCCGGGCTGACGCCCGGTTCGTCGACGATGAACTTGTCCCGCACCGACCGGCCGGTGTGCAGGCCGGTCCGCACCATCAGCGCGCCGCCCGACGACAGGCTGCCTTCGTGGCGGCGAATCGCGATCTCGGTCAGGGCGGGGGCATGCAGGTTGGCATGAACGGGGCCAGCGCGGCGCAGGCCGGTCCCTTTCAGCGCGTCGTCCGAACCGGCAGGCCGGAAATTATTATTGCTGTTCATTTTTTCCGTTTCCCGAATATGTCGTCGTGCCCCGGCCGTCGCCCGGGGGCGCCAGTCTCGCGCGATCAGCATGGCAATTCCCTGACCAACACCGGGGCGTGTCATCACAAATGCGTGACTCTGACACCGCGGCCATGATCGTCAGTCCTGAAAAGGGCAACCGAAAAAGTTCCCGGAGAATTTTATGGGGGCAGTCAAAAAATGTTTCAGGACACGGACAAAACAATGGTTTGATCTGGACCGGATTTTTGACATGATACTGCCATGAATGAATTGGATCGACCTGAATCAAACCTTATTGTTGATGTTGTGGCGGGAATATCAGCCGCCGGCGGCCTGTTGTTTGGATATGATACGGGAATTATTTCCGCCGCCCTGTTGCAGATTTCGCAGCAGTTCCATCTGGGCACGGGCGGACAACAGATCGTCACCTCCGCGATCATCGCCGGCGCGCTGCTGGGTTGCATGGGCGCCGCCCCCCTGTCGGACCGGGGCGGCAGGCGGCGCACCGTCATGGTGGCCGCCGCGGTCTTCATCGTCGGCACCATCATGGCGTCCCTTGCCAACACCATCTGGCTGCTGACGCTGGCACGGTTCGTGCTGGGGCTGGCCGTGGGCGCTGCCTCGCAGATCGTGCCGGTCTATATTTCCGAGCTGGCGCCCGCCCGGCGGCGCGGACGCCTGGTCGGCATGTTCCAGCTTGCGGTGGTGACGGGGGTGCTGATCTCGTTCATCGCCGGATATCTGCTGCGTCACGACAGCTGGCGGATCATGTTCGCACTGGGCGCCGTGCCGGCCGTGGTGCTGCTGCTGGGCATGGCGTTCCTGCCCAACAGCCCGCGCTGGCTGGCGATGCGCGGCGATTTCGAGGGCGCGCGCGCCGTCCTGCGCCGGGTGCGCGGCAGCCACCGGCGGGCCGAGCGCGAATTGCAGGAGATCATCGACGCCCACGACGTCCAGGCGCCGTGGTCGGAACTGGCCCAGCCCTGGGTCCGCCCGGCGCTGGTCGCGGCCGTGGGCATCGGCCTGCTATGCCAGCTGACCGGCATCAACGCCGTCCTGTATTACGCGCCCACCATCTTCTCGGGCGCCGGCTTCGGCGAGAGTTCGGCGCTGCTGACGTCGGTGGCGGTCGGGGTGGCCATGATCGTGGCGACCCTGTTCGGAAGCTGGGCGGTCGAGGTGATCGGCCGGCGCACGCTGATGCTGTGGCTGCTGCCGGGGGCCAGTCTGGCGCTGTTCGTGCTGGCCGCGCTGTTTCATCTGGGTGCCACGACCGGGCCGAACGCCTGGATGATGGTCGTGGCCCTGCTGGCCTATGCGGTCCTGAATGTGGGCAGCCTGTCGGTCACGATCTGGATCGTCGGTGCGGAAGTCTTTCCCCTGTCCTGCCGGGGCAAGGGCATGAGCCTAGTGGCGGCGGCCCATTGGGGGGCCGACCTGCTGATTTCGCTGACCACCCTGTCGATGGTGCAGGCGTTCGGGGCCGGCGGCACCTTCCTGCTGTTCGCCTGCGTCAACGCCTTCGCCTTCTTCTTCGTGCTGCGCTACGTGCCGGAAACCCGCGGGCGATCGCTGGAGGAAATCGAGGACCGCCTGCGTCGCGGGGTGTTTTCGACGCCCGAGGCCGTCTAGCCTCCGCGCCAGGGCGGGCCGAGGCCGGCGCCTTGCCAGCCGCCGGCCGGGCGATTATGCCAGCCCGCTGCCGCCCCTTTCGGACCTCCCCGCCCATGACCGTCCCCCCGATCGACCCCTTCCACGCCATCGGCATCAGCACCATCGCCCATCGCATGGCCGCCGAGGGGCGTGACATCATCCATATGGAATTCGGCCAGCCTTCGACCGGCGCGCCGCGCGAGGCCATCGCGGCGGCGCATCGGGTGCTGGACAGCGACGCCATGGGATATTGGGAGAGCATGCCGCTGAAGGCGCGCATCGCCCGCCATTACCGCGACAGCTACGGCGTGGACATCCAGCCCGACCAGATCATCCTGACCTGTGGGGCGTCGCCGGCCTTCGTCCTGGCGCTGGGCTGCTGTTTCGCGCCGGGCGCGCGGGTCGCGCTGGCGCGGCCGGGCTATGTCGCCTATCGCAACGCTTTGCGCGCGCTGCATCTGCAACCGGTGGAAATCGCCTGCGGCCCGGACGAGCGGTTCCAGTTGACCGCCGCCGCCGTCGCGGCCCTGGACCCGGCGCCCGACGGGCTGATCGTCGCCAGCCCCGCCAACCCGACCGGCACGATCCTGCCCGCCGAGGAAATGCAGGCCATCGTGCGGGTCTGCCGCGCGCGCGGCATCCGCATCGTCTCGGACGAGATCTATCACGGGTTGAGCTATATCGACCCCGCACGCTGCATCCTGCAGGACGATCCCGACGCGCTGGTGGTCAACAGCTTCTCGAAATATTTCAGCATGGCGGGCTGGCGGCTGGGCTGGCTGGTGGTGCCGCCGGCGCTGATCGACGCCGCGCGGGCGCGCATGGGCAATCTGTTCCTGACCCCGCCGTCGCTCAGCCAGCATGCGGGCCTGGTCGCCTTCGACTGCCGGGACGAACTGGAAGGCCATGTGCGGACCTACCGGCACAATCGCGACCTGATGCTGGACCGCCTGCCCGCGATGGGGCTGCACCGGATCGCGCCGCCGGACGGGGCCTTCTACATCTATGCCGATATCGGCCACCTGACCGACGACAGCCTGGCGTTCTGCACCCGGATGCTGGCCGATACCGGCATCGCCACCGCGCCGGGCCTGGATTTCGACCCCGTCGAGGGGCATCGCTTCATGCGCTTCAGCTTCGCGGTATCGACCGACCGGGTGGAAGACGCGCTGGCCCGCATGGCCCCCTGGTTCGACGCCGCCCATGCCCGGCGCCCCTGACGGACTCTTATGACATCGGTTCGGGCGTGGGGCGGGGCGCTTCGGGCAGGGGGATGAATTCGTCCTGGTCATGGACCGGCAGGGTCATGCGCCCCGCCTGCCAGTCGGCCTTCGCCTGCTCCAGCCGGTCGGGGGATGACGAGACGAAATTCCAGAACAGGAAGCGCTCGCCCAGCGGTTCGCCGCCCAGCGCCATCACCGTCGCGGGCTCCAGCGCCGTCAGTTCCGCCGGGGCGCCGGGGGAAAACAGGATCATCTCTCCCGCGCCGAAGCGCTGCCCCTCGATTTCGACCTGACCCTGGGCGACATGCACCGCGCGGTCGGTATGGCCGTCGGGCAGCGCCACGGTGGCGCCGGCGTCCAGTTGCCAGTGCAGGTAGAACAGCGGCGACAGGATCGGCACGGCGGCGCGCAGGCCGAACGCCGTGCCGGCCAGCAGGCGGGTGGTGGCCTTGCCCTCGCGCCAGGCCGGCAGGTCGTCCAGCCCCTGGTGGTGATGGAACGACGGCGCGACCTCCTCCTGCCCGTCGGGCAGGGCGACCCAGGCCTGGATGCCGTGCAGATGATCGCCGGCGATCCGCGCGTGTTCGAACCGTTCGCTGTGGGTGATGCCGCGCCCCGCGGTCATCCAATTGATCTCCGCCGGGCGGATCGGCTGTTCCGAGCCCACGCTGTCGCGATGCATGATCTCGCCCGCGAACAGGTAGGTCACGGTGGACAGCCCGATATGCGGGTGCGGCCGCACGTCGGCCCGGCGGGCGTCGGCCGCCGCCAGGTCCAGCGGCCCCATGTGGTCGAAGAACACGAACGGCCCCACCATCCGGCGCCGGGCGAAGGGCAGCACGCGCCCGACCTCGAACCCGCCCAGGCTGCGGCGGCGCTGGGGAATAACCATCTCGATCATCGGATCGACCTCCTTCGATTCAGGGCAGGGCAACAGGCCCCACGCCCCACGGCGTCAATCGTTCCCCCGCGCCCCCTCGGCCGCCAGTTGCTGAAGGTCGAGTTCGTTCTCCAGCCGGCGCAGGACATGGTCGTGGATCATGCCGCCCCGATGCAAGCGCAGCAGTTCCGCGCGCCCGGCCTCGATCGTCGCCAGCAGCACGGCGTAATGCGCGTCGCGATCCTGGCGCAGCGTGTCCACCTCGTTGCTGAAGCGCGCCGCCACCCGGGCGCGATAGCGATATTGCTCCAGCAGGCGGGGATGCAGGACCGTGCCGTCCGGCGCGTGCGCCAGCCTCTCCACCGTCTGCCGCTGCGCGTCCGCCAGGTGCGCCCGCGCCTGCGGTTCCGTCAGATGGGCGGCGTGCGGCCCCGCCTGCCGGGCGACGCCGGTCCAGCGGATGACCAGGCCGATGGTGGCCCCCTGCCCCAGCACCGTCACCAGGATGACCGCGAATGTCGCCAGCAGGATGAAATCGCGGCCGGGGACGGTCGCGGGCACCGACAGCGCCACCGCCAGGCTGACCACGCCGCGCATCCCGGCCCATCCCAGGACGGTCGCACGGCCCATCGCCTCGGCCGATGCCGGACGGGCCGTGTCGGGGGCCAGCAGCCATTCCAGCAGGGTGGCCCCGTACATCCAGACGAACCGGGCCACGATCGTCGCCAGCACCACCCCGGCCACCGGCCAGGCCAGGTGCGGCAGCGACCCGGCGGCGCCGTGCCGGGGATGCAGCACGCCGCGCAGCGACAGGCCGATCAGGATGAAGATCAGCGATTCCAGCATGAAGGTCAGCACGGACCACACGGCGGTGGCGCGCAGCCTGACATCGGCGCCGAAGATCTCGTGCTGGTGCCAGCCGATCATCAGCCCGGCCGTGACGGTGGCCATGACGCCGGACACGCCGGCCCGCTCGCCCGTGATATAGACGATCCACGGCGTCAGCAGCGTCAGGCTGATGACCAGCATGGGGTCGCGGATCCGGCGCAGGATGTGCAGGACGATCCAGCCGCACGCCGCGCCCAACACCACGCCGCCCACCGCCAGCACCCCGAAGGCGAGGGTCGCGTGCAGCAGGCTGAAGCTGCCGGTCAGCACCGCCGCCACGGCGAAGCGGTACAGCACCAGGCTGGTCGCGTCGTTCAGCAGGCTTTCGCCTTCCAGCATGACGGACAGTTTTTCGGGCAGGTGCACCCGTTCCAGCACGCTCTTGGCCGCCACCGCGTCGGGTGGCGCCACGATGGCCCCCAGCGCGAAGCAGGCCGCCCAGGGCATCGAGGGCATCAGCCAGTGCGCCGCCACCCCCACAATCAGGGTGGTGAACAGCACCGTCCCGACCGCAAGTTGCAGGATGGGGCCGATATTGACCCGAAAGGCCGGCCACACCGTGAAATACGCCCCCGACAGCAGCAGCGGCGGCAGGAACGCGACCAGCACCAGTTCGGGGTCGAGATCGACATCCGGCATGCCCGGGATCAGGGCCAGCGCGATGCCGCCGACGATCAGCGCCGCCGAGGTCGGCAGTCGCAGCAGCCGGGCCACCAGCGCCAGGACGACGATGGCCACGACCAGCACCAGGATAAATTCAAAACGACCGACGTCCGACACCTGATCCCCCTGCCGCACCGGCCACGCGGCCCCTTATACCCGCGGCGCCAGACGGGTGGCGAGATCGACCAGCTTGGTCATCCGGTCGCGCAGCACGTTCCGCGTCGCCTCGTCGATCAGCAGCCCGCCGGCGTCGAACTTGGCGCCGGCCCCGCCGACCAGCGTTTCCGCCGCCGGCAGGACATACACGCCTACCACCGAAAGCACCTGCCGCAGATGATAATGCGCCAGGGCGGTGCCCAGCGCGCCCGGACTGGCGCCCACGATCGCCGCCACCTTGCCGTCGAAGGGCTGGTGCGGCGGGCGCGAGACCCAGTCGATCGCGTTTTTCAGCACCCCGGGGACCGAGCGGTTATATTCGGGCGTCGCGAACAGCAGCGCGTCGGCCTCGAGAATGCGCCGGCGCAGGTCCTCCACCACGGGCGGAAAGCCCGCCGTACGCACGTCCTCGTCATAGGGCGGGATATCGCGCAGCCCCTCATACAATTCCACCTGCACGCCCTCCGGCGCCAGGTCGCGGGCCGCCAGCAGCAGGCCGGTATTGAACGAGCCCCGTCGCAGGCTGCCGGAAAGGCCGAGAATCCTGGTCATGGTGTTTCTCCCCTGAATGTCTGGCCGCCGCCGATCAGGCCGGGACCATCCGGCCGAAACGGCCGCCCTGGAAATCGGCGATGGCCTGGCGGATTTCGGCCTCGCTGTTCATCACGAACGGGCCGCGCCCGACGATCGGCTCGTCGATCGGCTCGCCCGTCAGCACCAGCATCGTCGCGTCGCCATCGGCATGGACCGCCACGCCGGCGCCCTCGCGGTCCAGCAGCACCATCTCGGCCTCGCCCGCCGCCTGCGTGCCGTTGACCGTGACATGGCCGCCCAGGACCACCAGCATGCTGGTGTGCCCCGCCGGCAGGTCCAGCGTCACATCCGCGTCGCGGGTCAGGCGCATGTCCCAGACATTGACCGGCGTGAAGGTGTGCGCCGGCCCTTTGCTGCCGCCGAACGCGCCCGCGATGACGCGAACCTGGCCGGCGCCGTCGGGCAGCGCGACCACCGGGATATCGGCATCCCGGATCGACTGGTATCCGGCCGTCGTCATCTTGTCCCGGGCCGGCAGGTTGACCCATAGTTGCACCATCCGGAACGGCCCGCCGGTGCGGGTGAAGCCCTGCGAATGATATTCCTGGTGCAGGATGCCACCGCCGGCCGTCATCCACTGCACGTCGCCCGGCCCGATCACGCCGCCCTGGCCGGTCGAATCGCGATGTTCGACCTCGCCGTCATAGACGATCGTCACCGTCTCGAACCCGCGATGCGGATGGGTGCCCACGCCGCGCGGCCGGTCGGCCGGGTCGAACCGGTAGGGGCCGGCATAATCCAGCAGCAGGAACGGGCTGGCATGCCGCCCCAGCGTGTCATAGGAAAACAGCGAGCGAACCGGGAACCCGTCGCCCACCCAGTGGCCGTCGTTATTGCCGTAAACGCCAAGGATCTTCTTCATGATGCCGCCTCCACGGGTGCCGGTTCGGACGGACGCCATGCGCCGTCAGGCCAGAACGTAATCGGGCAACGATAGATCCAGCAGATTGTAAAATGGCACGGAGCGTCCTATTGACAGGACGATGCAGGACCTCAACGACCTTTATTATTTCGTGCAGGTCGTCGACCATGCCGGCTTCGCGCCGGCGGCGCGGGCGTTGGGCGTGCAGAAATCGAAACTGAGCCGTCGCATCGCCCTGCTGGAAGACCGGCTGGGCGTACGGCTGATCCATCGGTCCACGCGGCGCTTTTCGGTCACCGAGATCGGCCAGGATTATTATCGCCGCTGCGTCGCGATGCTGGTCGAGGCCGATGCGGCGCAGCAGGTGATCGAGCAGATCCGCGCCGGACCGCAGGGCGTGATCCGCATGGCCTGCCCGACGACCCTGCTGAATTTCCAGTTCGGCGCGCTGATCGCCCGCTTCATGGCCGAAAACCCGCGCGTCGATATCCATCTGGACAGCACCAACCGCCGCGTCGACGTCATCGGCGAAGGGTTCGACCTGGCGATCCGCGTCCGCTTTCCGCCCATCGAACCCACCGACCTGGTCATGAAGAAGCTGGACGACAGCACGCAAAGCCTGGTCGCCTGCCCCACCCTGCTGGCCGGCCGCGCGGCGCCCATGGTGCCCGCCGACCTGACGGCATGGCCCAGCCTGGACATGGGGCCGCCGCACCGCGACCATGCCTGGTGCCTGGAGCATCGCGACGGCCAGACCGCGCGGGTGCCGCATACGCCCCGCCTGATCACCGACGACATGAGCGCCCTGCGCGAGGCCGCCCTGGCCGGCATCGGCATTGTCCAGTTGCCCAGCCTGATGGCATGGGGGGATATCCGCGACGGACGGCTGGTCCCGCTGCTGCCCGACTGGGCGCCGCGCAGCGGCATCGTGCACGCCGTCTTCCCGACCCGCCGCGGTCTGCTGCCCTCGGTGCGTGCGCTGGTCGATTTCCTGGCCGATCACTGCGCCAGCCAGCGCGCTCTGGTCAGGGAGCGGGGCGGAGACAAGGGCTTCGCCCCGGGTGCGCAAAAATAGCATTGACCCCGTGTCGCCCATGAAGCGGTCGCAAGCAATTCATGCCTGGAGCGACGCTTTCCACGATCAATGTCCGGGGGGCGACGTCGTTTCGTGACTGTCCATGCCGGTTCCACCCATAGCGGCCATATCGCCACCTGCATTCATCGCTCCGCCACCGCCACCGCCGGCTTTTTCCGATCCTTCTTTTTTTCCATCCTCCTTTCCCCGACCACCCGACGCCTGCATACGGACGGGCCCCTGCATCGGAAGGGCAAGGTCGGAGGGAATAGGATCGAGATCGAGAGCCTTCCGTATGAAATTGCGCAGCGAGACGACCAGATCATGGGTATGCACGCGTTGTCCTGCGACAAGTTCCCGTGCTGCCTGTTCGGCCAGGCGGACATGCTCCTCGGTGCCCAGAAGAATGATGTCCGACAAAGCGGCCTCGACGGCATCGCGGATACGGCGCGCGCGATCGGACCCCGCCGCGACGCCTGCATCGGTCGTGGCGGATGTGTCCTCGGGGGATATTGTCCCTGCATCCGTCATAGCCGGGAGTTCCCTGCGATGTCGCGGATCGACGGTCAGATCGCCGGTGAAGGATCCCCCCAACGTCCGATAGGCTGCAATCAGGGTGCGCAGGCGCTCGTTGATCTGGCGGTTCATGCGCTCGCGACGCTGCTGGATGAGAACCATCATCAATAGCCTGATGCCAACGCCGAGCAGCGTAATCAGCGACAGCCCGATCATGGTGATCAGGAAACTGTGCCATGAACTGAAGTCGAGATTACGCAACGTTGGCTCCTCGTGCACGGGGCACACGGCACGCCCGGCGTGATGTTTCGGCCATCGCAGCGGAACGGCCTTGACGGCCGCGAGCGGCGAAGCACGGAAAACGCGCGCCGGATCGCCGACGGGGCAGATTTTTACCAGTCTCCAAAAGACCGGAGCGCGCGGCCATATGCTCGGCGACGGCGGCTATGCGCGCCCCAGGTTGCCACAGGCCCCGAGCGACCTGGAGTGCCGGACAGTCGAGAGCGTCAAGCGCACCTTCGCATGGCTCGGGCGGGGCCGCCGAGCGGCGGCCAACCGCAGGATCCTAGCCCACCCCGTCCAACGGACTGCCAATCGCCCGCACCAGGCTCTGCAGGCCCTCGAGCAGGCGGGCATGACGCTGCTGGTCGAACGTGACCTTCACCGAGCTGACGGACACACCCATCTTGGGACCGTTGACGCCGCGCGTGGGCACCGCGATCCCAAGGCACATGACGCCGGGCGTGGCTTCCTCGTCCTCGATCGCGTAGCCGCGCAGGCGCGTTTCCTTCAACTCCTTGCGAAGCTGGGTGACTGTCCGGATCGAATGCTCCGTCATGACCGGAAGGATCTTGACCCCGGCGAACATCTTCTGCACGTCCTCGTCATCGAGGCGCGAGACGATCGCCTTGCCGACCGCGCAAAGCGACACCGGCATATGGTCCCCGATATTCGACGTCAGGTGAATGGCGGGATGCCCTTCGTACCGGGCGATATAGATGATTTCATTCCGGTCCAGGATGGCGATCCGGACGGTTTCGTCCTTCAGGATATCGGAATTGGAACAGAAGCGGTAAAATTCCTGGACCGGATCGAATTTCCGCAGATAGGCGCTGGCCAGCGTGACGATCTTGCGGCCCAGCGAATAGTCGTTCCCCATCCGTTCGACCAGGCCGCACTCTTCCAGTGCGCTCAGCAGGTTGGCGGTCGAGGAACGCGGCAGGCCCATCTGCTGCGTGATGTCTGCCCGCGACAGCACCGGCGCGCGTGCATTGGCCAGCAGGTCGAGGATGTCGTAGGAGCGGTTGATGGCCGGCGACTTGGACTTCGAGCCCGCGGCCGTTTCATCCCCCTTGTGGGTGAGCGGCTCCACAGGCGGCTTTTCCGCGGAAAATCTGGTCGATCTCTGACCTGGTGGCGCCATGACGGTCCTGTCGCTCCGTGTTGCCGGTCGGTTGATATCTGTATCATACAGAATATAGACAACCGTACCAAACACGATAGCGGAGTTCCAACCGCGAGGAAACCTGACCCGCTCAGTCAGGTACGCCCGATGCAACCGCCAGCCCGGGGCCATCGTCGCGCGCCGATACACCGCTCGCGCGTCCATGGGGACGAAGGCACATCGAAAACAGGATGTACAGCGCCATGCAGGCCAGGAAATACCCGTACAGCGCGCCATATCCCCAGTTTTTCACAATCCACCCGGACACGATGCCGACCGCGATTCCCCCGAACGTCCCGGAAAAATTCAGGATGCCTCCCACCAGTCCCAGACGGCCTTCCGGCGCGATCGCGGCCGGAATGACCCAGTAGATTCCCCCGAACATATAGAAGAACAGACCCACCACCAGCGTCGCCGCGCAGGCCGCGAGGTTGCCGATGGCGTTCGCGGCCACCAGCGCCGCCAGGCCGACCGAGCCCGACAGGCCGATCGTCAGCCGCAGCGCGGAATCGAACCCCACGTGGCGGCGCAGGCGGCCGAAGACGGCGCCACCGACGATCTCGCCGGCGCCGGCGGCGACGAACATCAGGGCCGTGATGGTCCCGGCAATCTCAAGGCTGACATGGCGGCGCGCGATCAGCAGCGACGGCGCCCAGGAGGCAAAGCCGAAGAACACATTGGCAAAGGCGATCCGGCCCAGACACATATAGAGGATGTCCCGCGTCAGCACGCCGCGAACCCCCGGGGGGCCGGTCCACCCATCCGACGAGGGGGCGCGAGGCCGGCCGGTCGTTCCGCGCGCAACCAGCCGCCGCCATGCCACAGGCGCCAGACAGACCGCCGCACCGCCGGTGATCAGGAAGGCAAGCCGCCAGGACCCCGTAGCGGCGACGATCGCCGACGCCGCATACGAGCCCAGGGCGGCACCGAACGCGGCACCGCTGTCGATGATCGTGATCTTGCCCTGCCGGGCCGAGCCACCTGCCGCCTTCTCGACGATGAGATTGGCGGCGGGCATGAACGGTGCCTCGAACAGACCCAGCATCAGGCGCGTGGCCAGCAGCGTCCCGAACCCCACTGCGGCGCCGGAGAGCGCGGCCGCGATCCCCCAGCATGCCACGGCCGCCACGATCACCACCGACGGCAGCACCCTGTCCAGCAGCAGCCCGGACGGCACCTGGAACAGGCAATAGGTCCAGAAGAAACTGCTGAACAGAATGCCTTCCTGCATGGGCGAAAAATGATAGTGGCCGGCGAGGAGCGGCATGGCGATCGACAGGCAGACACGATCGACCCCGTTGACCGTATACAGGACGAACAGCAGGCTGACGATGGCGGTCTCTTTCGCGATGCGTGGCATGTCACTCTCCCGGAATGAATTACAGTACCACGAATGCTTCCGCCTCGAAGAGAAAGTCCGGACTGGCCAGGGCGGTCACCTCGACGAACGTATTGGCCGGCGGCTTGTCCATCCCGATATAGGTCGGCCGGATCCGGCGCATCAGCGGCAACGCGGCTTTGATGTCGGTTGCGTAATAGGTCAGCTTGATGACGTGCTCGAACCCGGCATTGATCGCCTCAAGACACGCAGCCAGGTTTCGGTAGACCTGGTGGATCTGCGCCTCGACATCGTCCTTTCCCACCAGTCGGCCTTCGGCATCCACCGAAACCTGGCCCGAGATGGCGACGAAAGTCCCCGACGCCGCCACGACGTGGCTCCAGCCGCTTCCGGCGGGAACGTTCGGGGGGGCAATGATATGGGTGGTCCTGTCCATGACAATTCTCTCCTTGTTTACGATATGCCCGGTTTTCAAAGGGAGTTGATGACGATCCTGCCCCGCCCGCGCGAAACGCAGGGCGTCATCACGGTCCTGCGCTCCTCCTCGGTCAGGCACTGGTCCCGGTGGATGATCTCGCCTTCGATCACATCGACGATGCAGCTCCGGCAAACACCGGCCTCGCAGGCGTAGTCGATGTCGACGCCGTCCTCGAGCAGGACGTCCAGCATGCTCCGGTCCGAGGGAACATGCAGTATGTGGCGGCTGCGCGGCAGGTCCACCACGAACGGCTCGCCCAGGTGCCCGGCCTTGACGCCCGACACGAAGGATTCCACCTGGATGGCGGCCGTCCCCAGGGCGTCCGCCGCCTCCTGCACCCCCGCGACGAACCGCGCGCTGCCGCAGCAATAGATCGCATCGCCTTGGGACCCGCGCAGCAGGCCCTCGAAATTCGCCCGCCCGTTTAGTGCGGAATTGAAAATCTCGACCTGCGGGCAAAGGGCGCGGACCTCCTGCTCGAAGGGAACGGCGTCGCCGGCACGGACGAAGTAGCAGAGCCGGATCCGGCACGCCTGCCCCTGCAGCGCATAGAGAAAGGACAGGATGGGGGTGATGCCGACGCCGCCCGCGAAGAAACTGTATGACGGCCGGTCCGGCTCCAGCGGAAAATCCGGCTGGGGGTAGGACAGGTAGAAGACATCGCCGACCCGTGCGGATTCGTGCATGAAGCGCGACCCGCCACGCCCTGCCGGATCGAGACGGATCGCCAGACGATAGCGCCGGTCCCCCGGCGCCGCACACAGCGAATACTGGCGCATCATCCCCTTCGTCACCCGCAGCAATGTATGGGCGCCCGGCGAAGTGGGCGGAAACCGGCTGCGATCCTCGGGCCTGAAATAAAAGGACCGGATGCCGCCTCCTTCGTCGACGATCTGATCGACGCTCACTTTCATCAACAGCCGCACCGCCATCCTAGAGCACCCTCTCGATACGGTCGCCCAGGCGGACGATGCCGCCCGAGATGACCTGGCAGTTCAGGCCGGACCGACCGAGCAGGCTGGTCATCACCTGCTTATCGATCAGACGCTCGAGGTATTTGCAGGGATGATTCAGCTTCTCGACATAAACCAAAGCATTTTCTCCGACCCGGATCGTCTGCCCCAGAAAATCGTTCAGACGCACGCCATAGGTAATGATATTCCTTCGGCTCTCACGCGGGGTCAGCACCACGCCGGTTTCATCGTAGATCTGATGCAGGACCTCCAGTTCGATGAAGGAAATCTGATGTTCCGTCTTGGGGCGGTCGGACCATCGCCCGATGCGCTTGGCATAGCGGTCGCCCTCGATTCCGACATTCGCCAGCAGACGGCATTCCTGACCTTCCATCATTTCCTGCGCGGCGACCTCGGCGGTATATATCCCGCAGACACGACCGGTCATGCTCTCTCGTCCCTCTCTGTCACCCGGCCTCCTCTCAGAAATCGTAGCGCATCGTGGCGCCGATAAAGCGTGGCGCGCCGGGAATGCCGTAGAATGAGTTGTAACCATTGTCTTTCGTGATCACGTAGCGACGGTCGAGAAGATTCGACACATAGACCCCGACGGACCACCGCCCGCGATGCGGTGCGAGGGTCAGGCTCATACCCATCAGGAAATAGGCCGGCAGCCGGTAGATCTCGTTGCCCGGCACATCGAGCTGCGAACCGCGATAGGAGTAATCGCCCTGCAAGGTGACATCCCACGCCCGGGTCGGGTGCATCATGTAGCTGACGCTGCCGTTCAGCGTCAGCTTCGGAATACCGGAATCATATCCGTCATAGCTGGTATAGGCGGGGGAAAAGACACCAGTCTTGGCGTAATTGGCGTAGACGGCCGTCGTATTAAGGAATTTGAGGTCGTCGTAGCGGCCCCTCTGATATCCGAAATGCTGTTCCAGGAGCAGGCCGGGGATCGGGTTCGCGTCGATCTCGCCTTCCAGTCCCCAGATCGTCGATTTGGGAATATTCACGAAGTCGCCGACCAGCCCGTAGTTCTGCACCAGTTCCAGGCTCAGGATCTGCTGGTCGTGATAATCGTAATAGAAACCGTCGAAATTCACCCGCAGGCGGTGATTCAGCCAGTCGCTCTTGATCCCGCCTTCATAGGCCAGAAGAGATTCCGGCTTGTAGGGGTTGAGCTGCTGGGAAATGACGGTGTTGTTGGCTGTGAATCCCCCCGGCTTGAACCCCTTGCGAACGTCGGCGAAGACGAGGAAATTCGGCGCCGCCTGGAAATCGATCTCGCCCTTTCCGCCGAACTCGTTCGTCAACGCCCCATGAGTCGGGAAGCGGACATCGCTGAAGCCATACTGGATGGTTTCCAGATTCGACAGATGCCGGTCGTCGGATTCATGATTGACCGAGGCCGAGATCTTCCAGCGTGGCGCCAGGCGGAAGGACGCGGTCGCATACTGGTTGAAGGTCTGGATGTCCTGATTGTAACTGGTCGCCTCGATATACGGGCGCAGAGCGGGCCCCGATCCGGAAAAATCGTAGAAGAACCGGGCCTTGGTCGCGGTGCGCGCATAATAGGCGCCGATCGTCCACTGGAAGCGACGCGGCCGGTTTTCGTTCGACAGGCGCACCTCCTGCGAGAAAACGTTGGAGTTGTTGGTGAAATACTGGTCGTCCGTCGCAACGTTGGTCGAATCGAGATCCAGCAGATTGTGAACGTACATCGCCTCGTAGGCGCTGATGGACCTGAATTCCGCCCATCCGAAATCATGGCGCCCCGTCAGGTCGACGCCCCAGGTCGTGTCGTTGCGAAACGGCTTGGTATTGGTGGCCACGCCGATCATCTTGGTGAATGCCGGGCGGAACCCCCATCCCGTAAGAAGATTGTTGTTATCCGGCGCGATAAAGGGCGTGACCAGGTCGCCGACATTGAACACGCCAGGCGTGTCGGAATCATCCTGCGCCCAGTGCCCCGTCACATTGATGCTGGTGCGGGAATCGACGTCCCAGTCCAGCTTGCCCCGCAATGCGCCGTCATTGGCATTGCCCAGATGCTCGCCGTTATAGCGGTTGACCTGATACCCGCCGCCATGGGCGGTGTAGCCGGACACGCGGTACCGCAGCCGGTCCGAAATCGGCCCGGATACGTAAAGCGCGGTGCGGCTTCTGGAATAGCTGGCGATATCCTGCGAGACACCGGCATGAAACGTGTCGGTCGGACCATTGGTGGTGAGATTGACCTCACCGGCGGTCACGGCCTGCCCATGGGTGTATCCCACCGGCCCCGGCATCACGTCGACTCCCGCCAGATCATACATCAGGCCGGACGTCATGAAGCCGATCGGATAGGCGACCCCGTCGACATAGGTCATCACCGAGGGCGTGTTGTTGGACGTGAAATCCTTGAAGCCGACGCCGCGCAGGCTGAAATTGTTGTTCGCCGTCGCCCCCTGGGGCTGAATCGTCAGGTTCGGCACCAGATTTTGAATATTCTGCAGCGTCTCGACATGATGTGTCGCCAGATCCGCCGAACTGATATGCGTGACCACTTCGCCGACATGCTGCGACTTGCGCAGGCTCAGCGGGGAATTCCGCAGGCCATCGACGGTAATCGCCTCATCCGTCACGGGCCTTGGATGAACGGTGCGCCGCGCGGGCACATGGGACACCGCGCGTGCCGGATATTTCGGGGGCGCGGTGTCGGCCCGCGCGGGACGGTCCGCAACCGTGGCGGCCGAGCAGCACAGCGCGGCCAGCAGGGCCCGATGGCCGTCATTCCTCAATCGAATCAATAGATTGTGTCTCAGAATCGTCATTCGGCACCCTCCAGTTCAAGGTTGCGGAGAACGGATAACCATCACGCGGACCACGTCAGTCGACGCCCATACAATGGCAGACCGTCAATATGCTGTATCGTGGACAGCATATTGTCTTTCGTCAATCGAAATGTTCTGGCATGATCGGTCCCACACGAAATGGGGAAGACGACGATGACAAGCCTGGGAATCAAGGTGGTTTCTGTTCCGGATGCGGCGCTGAAGACGTATCTGGAAGAACGCTGTCCGATTCTTGATTTCATTCTCTGGAAGGATGAAGAGGACCCGTCCGCCGACGATCTTTCCGTCATCGACGCCGTCATTACCCCCTACGCGCATTCCAGCCTGACGGTCGAACGTCTGGCATCGCTACCGAACCTCAAGCTGGTACAGACGCAAAGTACAGGGATGGACAATTTGGTGGGCAAGGTTCCCCCCGGCGTGGTGCTGTGCAGTGCGCGTGGGGTGCATGCCGCATCGACGGCCGAACTGGCTGTTGGCCTTGTCATTGCATCGTTGCGCGGGATTGATGTCGCCGCACGCAACATGACCCGCCGCGTCTGGCAGGAGGAACGTCGCCTGACCCTGACCGACCGAAAGGTGGCGCTGCTGGGGTACGGCAGCATCGGGCAGGAGCTTCACCGCAAGCTGGCCGCGTTCGATGTCGAGATCGTTCGGATAGGCCAGACCGCACGCCGGGACGAGCATGGCGATATCCATGGAATGGACGACCTCATGGGTCTGCTGCCCCAGACGGATATCCTGATCAGCAGCCTGCCCATGACGCCACGCACCGTGCGCCTCATCAATCGGCCCGTTCTGTCCGCGATGAAGGACGGCGCCCTGTTCATCAATGTCGGACGCGGCGGCGTCGTCGATCAGGATGCCCTGGCGGCCGAACTTTATTCGGGGCGCATTTCCGCAGCGGTGGATGTGACCGACCCGGAGCCACTACCCGAGGATCACCCGCTATGGAGCGCGCCTCATTTTCTCCTCACGCCCCATCTCGGCGGCAATACGTCGGCCTTCCTGCCGCGCATTCGAACATTCCTTGCGGATCAGATGAAACGGATTGCTGGTGACCAACCGGTCATGAATCAATCGTAACGCACAAGGATGAAAAATGACGGTTCCCTGCTGAACATATGCGGTTTCGGCTTATGCCGGACAGCGACGGCAACGTTGATCCGCGCCCTGTCGGGGCCCGCGAGGAGGCGATACAGCGGCGAGGTCGGCGGCGGTCCGCATCATTCGTGAATCGACCTGACGAAATCCACCAGACGCGCCGACCGGGGACGCTGGAAGATGGCGTCCGGGCGGCCTGATTCGACAATGCGGCCGCCGTCGCAGAAATGAACCCGGTCGGCCACTTCGCGGGCGAATTTCATTTCGTGCGTCACGATCAGCATGGTGGTCCCCTGCTGTGCAAGGTCGTTGATCACCGCCAGGATGCCCTTGACCAGTTGCGGGTCCAGCGCGCTGGTCGGTTCGTCGAACAGGATGACCGACGGCGCCATCGCCAGCGCGCGCGCAATGGCGACACGCTGTTTCTGCCCGCCCGAGATCTGATCGGGATAATGATCCTCGCGGGCGGCCATGCCCACGTCGCGCAGCAGGCGGCGGGCGCGGTCGGTCGCGGCCTCCCGGTCCAGGCCCAGAACCGTCACCGGCCCTTCCATCACGTTCTGCAGCACGGTCTGATGGTTGAACAGGTTGAAATGCTGGAAGACCATCGGCATGCGGCTGCGCGCCCGGCGCAGGGTCCGCTCGGGCGCGATGCGCACGCCCGTCCCGTCATCCTGGCACAGCGCCTCGCCAAAGACGGAAATCGAGCCGCCACTGGGCCGTTCCAGGAAGTTCAGGCACCGCAGCAGCGTCGATTTGCCACCGCCGCTGGGGCCGATCAGGCAGGCGACCTCGCCCGGGGCCACCGCCAGATCCACACCGGCCAGCACCTCGATCGCGCCGTAGCTCTTGCGCAGCCCCCGCGCGACCAGCACGGGTTGGGGCGCGGCCCCGCTCATGCCGCGGCGCCTTTCGGATCGGACAGCATCGCGGTGCCGCGCCGCTGGTGACGCGGCGTCAGCCTGCGTTCCAGCAGTCCGATCAGCCGGGCGCTGCCGAAGCTCATGACGAAATAGATGAAGCCCACCATGATGTAGGTGTTCATGCTGTCGAAGGTATCCGCGATGACGATATTGGCGTGCCGCAGCAGCTCATTGACCGAAATGAACGAGACCAGCGAGCAATCCTTCAGCAGCGCGATGAAATATCCGCCCACCGTCGGCAGCGTCGCCCGGAACATCTGTGGCAGGACGACCCGGCGATAGATCGCGGCGCGCGACATGCCCAGCGACAGGGCCGCCTGCCGCTGGCCCGGGTCGATCGCGACAATGGCCGCGCGAAACACTTCGGACAGATAGGCCGCGAGATTGAGCGACAACCCCGCCACCCCCGCCCAGAACGCCGGCAGCGTCAGGCCGAATTCGGGCAAGGTGAAGTAGATGAACAGCAATTGCACGATCAGCGGCGTGTCGCGCCACAATTCGACATAGGCATCCAGCGGCCAGCGCACAGCCCGATAGGGGGACAGGCGCCCCAGGGCGACAGCCAGGCCCAGGACCAGCCCGCATGCCATGCTGACCAGCGACAGCACAAGGGTGATCCATGCCCCTTGCAGCAGGAAGAGAAAATATTCCGGGACTTCCCTGAAGAAGAATCTGTGCACGCCCTTATCGCCCCGTCGGTTGCGGCTTGATCAGATGATCCTGTACCGGTTCCCACACGCCGTTCTTCTTCAGAATCGCCTTCAGCGTTCCATCCGCCCGCATCGCCTCCAGCGCATTGTTCAACGCCGCCCGCAGGTCGGCGCAAGCGGGCCGCACCACAATGCCCTCGTCGCCCAGATAGTAGGGCGAGGCGCGCTCCGCCTCCTGCCAGGCGGGCTTGGCCTGGTAGAACAGCGGATCGCCGATGACCCGCAGGCTCTTGAACTCGTCCTTGTGGGACAGCAGCGAATCCTGGTCGAGGATGACGGCGTCGATCTGGCGGTTGCGCAAGGCCTGGAACGGATCGGCCCAATTATTGTAATCCGAGACCGACGCCCCGTACCCCTGCGCCACAAGGCCGTGCGCGACCATGGAATCGGTCGATCCGACGACCGAGCCCAGGGTCTTGCCGCGCAGGTCGTCCGTAGTCCGGATCGGCGAATCGCCCAGCACGATCACACGGTCGTACAGCCGGAAATAGGGTGTGGAAAACAGCACGTTTCCGTCGATGATACGTTCCTGCGTGATCACAATGTCCGACAGCACGATGTCCCACCGGCGGGCCTTCAGGCCGGGGATCAGGGTCGGCCATTCGGTCGGGATGAAGCGGGCCTGCGGGACGCCCATCCGGCGCGCGATTTCAAAGAACAGGTCGGCGGTCACTCCGTGATATTCGCCGTTCCGATCCTGCCACAGCGCGATCCGGTCACCCAGCAGGCCGGTGCCCGATGTCAGCACCCCCGCGCGCCTGACATCGTCCAGGCACCCCGCCCGCGCCCCTGTGACGGGCAGCAGCAGCCCCATCAGGATGACAACCGTCCAGACGCGCGTGCCCCCCTTTTGGACGGGCGCGAAGGCGCGCAACAGCCACAGATAGGCCGGCGTCGTCAGCGCCAGCCCGACGATCCAGGAAATATCCACCCCGTGCAGCAGTGGCACCGCCGGCCCGGTGTAATATCCATTCGTCAGGAACGGGAACTGCACCGCCAGCCCGAACCCGTAGGCCAGCAACGCGGCGGTGTTGAAGCGTCCGTAGATGCCGCCATCGGCGCGGAAGAACGCGGCCACGTCATACGCGCCACGCCGGACCAGGTAGTAATCCACCAGATTGACCGCCGTCCATGGCACCAGGAACGCCATCAGCATTTCCAGAAAGGTGGTGTAGGACTGGAAGAAATGCCGCTCCGCCAGCAGCGCGACACCCAGCGACAGCAGCAGGATGCCCGCCGTCAGCCCCAGCCGGACGGCGCGGCCGGGCCGCCAGCCGGTGGCGAAGGTCTGGACGATGGTGATGCTGGACAGGGCGGCGCAATAGATATTCATGGCCGTCGAGATCGCAATGCCGAGCGCCAGCACAGCCAGGACCGGCACCGCATGCGGCGATACCAGGCCAGCCAGCGACCCGGTCACGTCGTCGTGCCGCACGAATGGCCCCAGCAGCGCGCCGACCGTCATGGGCAGGACCGACCCGGTGACGCTGCCGGCGTAGCATGCGGCAAAGGCCCGCCGGCCGCCATCGGTGGTCGCCGGCAGGTAGCGCGAGGAATCCGACACGTTCGGCGCATAGGCGATCTGCCACAGCGCCGCTGTCGACAACGCCCCCAGAAACCCCAGGAACGACCCGTGCCGGGGCAGCGCCGCCAGATGCGCCAGCAGCGGCAGGCCGCGCGCCAGCGCGTACAGGATGGCCAGCCCGCCCAGCCAGGTCAGCGCGCGCGCGCCGGCATGGATGCCCCGATAGCCGAAAATGGTCGGCGCCATGCTGCACACGCCGATGGCCAGGACCGCCGGAACGCGCCCCAGGCCCGGCAGCGCCGCGCGCAGCGTCTCGCCCCCCAGGACGAGGTTCGACGCCGTGAAGCCCAGATACATCAGCGTGGCCAGGATCACGATCGGGACGGCCCCCACCGATCCGAACTGGCCCCGCGTCTGGACCATCTGCGGCACGCCCAGCATGGGCCCCTGCGCGGCATGCAGCGCCATCACGACCCCGCCGACCAGGCTGCCCAGCAGGATGGCCAGCAGCGCCGGCCCGATCGACAGGCCGAACAGGCCGGTGGACAGCGCCCCGGTGACGATCGTCAGCATCATCATGTTCGACCCGCACCAGACGGTGAACAGGTCGCGGGTCCGACCGTGACGCCGGTCATGGGGAATGGGAAAGATCGTCTCGGCCTCGATGACGGGGCCGACAGATGGGCGGGGCGGCGCTGTCATGCCCCGCCGGCCGGTGCGGACGCAGGGTCGAAACCCGCCGTGCGCCCGGCAAGATACCGGGTGAAATCATACAACGGCCGTTCCAGGTGGGACAGCCGGCCCGGCGCCGCCCGGGCGGCGCCCATGCCGTGGAACACTTTTTCGGTGCAGCGGCGGTCCTCGATATTGACCGCGTCCAGCAGGGCCTTCAGCGCTGCGACATACTCCTGGCCCTTGGGGTCGTCGATGAATTCGGGGGACAGGCCGCCGCCGAAGATCATCCGCACCCTGCCTACGCCCTGGGGATGGAGGGACAGGTACCAGAAATAACCGGGGGTCAGCGTGATCAGGTGAGACGGATAGATGGTGATCAGGCCGGTGGTCCGGCGCCAGTGCCCGGTCAGCCGCGTATTGGTGGGATGGGCGTTGCCGATCGGCAGGGACGCCTCCTTGGTGATCCAGTGGTAGTTGAATGCCGCGAGACCGGGCGGGCACTCCATTTCCTCCAGCTTCGAATGCGGGCCGACGGTACGGGCGTGGCAGACCGGCAGATGGTAGCTTTCCATGAAATTCTCGGCCAGGATTTTCCAGTTGGTGTCCCAGACATGCGTTTCCCGAAAGCATTCGACATACCGCTCCATGCCGTAGGGCGCGACCATCTGCTCCAGCGGGCGCAGGCGGTCCGCCACCGGCGCGGCATTGGCGTCCAGCGTCACGTAGAGCCAGCCCAGCCACTCCTCGCACCGGATGTCGGGCAACCGGTACTCGTCCTTGCAGAAGCCCGGGCGCCCGTTCATCAACGGCGCGCCCCGCATCGTGCCGTCCAGATTGTACGACCAGGCGTGATAGGGGCAGACGATCGCCCGGACGTTCCCCGTGCCTTCCAGCAAGGTGGACATGCGGTGCAGACAGACATTTGACATTGCCCGCACCCCGCCGTCCCTGTCGCGCAGGACGATGATCGGCTGCCCCGCGACCTCGCAGGTCAGGTAGTCACCGACCGCCCCCAACGCCGACGCGCGCCCGACGCAGATCCATTCCCGGGCGAAGATCGTCTCGACCTCGCGCGCCAGGAACGCCTCGCTGGTGTAAACCTCGGGCGGCATGGCAATCGCATCGTCGAACGGACGCGACGCCGTCTGCAGCAGGGCCGTCCCGGCCGGGTCCTTGGAAACCATGGTCATCCCCTGGGCGCATAGCGATTGCGCGGACGGGCCAGCCCCAGATTCTCGCGCAGGGTCGTGCCCTGATATTCGGTGCGGAACAGACCACGCCGCTGCAGTTCCGGCACCACCTTTTCCGTGATGTCGGTCAGGCTTTCCGGCAGCACCGGCAGCGCCATCATGAAGCCGTCGCCAGCACCCGCCGCGACCCATTCCTCCATCTGGTCGGCGATCTGCCGGGCAGTGCCGTAGAAGATCGCCTTGCTGCGATTGTAGCGCTTGCACACCTGACGCAAGGTCAGCCCCTGGCGGATCAGACCGGAGATTTCCTGGAAATAGACCTGATGGAAATTCGATTTTTCCGGAATCCGGTGTTCGGGCACCGGCTCGTCCAGCGGCAGGTCGGACAGGTCGGTTTCCAGGTCGGTCTTCAGGTACATCAGCCCGATGTCGATATGGATCATCTCCTGCCAGGCGGCCCATTTCTCGCGCGCGTGCGCCTCGCTCTCGCCCAGGACGATGGACACGCCGGACAGTATCTTCAGCGCGTCGGGATGGCGGCCGTAGCGCGCCATGCGTCCCTTCACATCCTGATAGAACGCCGTGGCCTCGGACATCGAGGCGCCGGTGCCGAACACCACTTCGGCCGTCCGCGCCGCGAATTCCTTGCCGGTTTCCGACGCCCCCGCCTGGAAGATGACCGGCTGCCCCTGCGGCGAGCGCGCCATGTTCAGCCCGCCCTGCACCCGGAAGAATTCGCCCTGATGGTCCAGGACATGGAATTTCTCCGGGTCGAACATCCGCACGTTCGCCTTGTCGTGGATGAAGGCGTCGTCCTCCCAGGTGTCCCACAAGGCCTGCACGACGTCGAGGAATTCCCCGGCCCGGTCATAACGCCGGTGATGCGGCGGCAACGCATCTAGGCCGAAATTGCGCGCGGCATAGTCGTTGGCGGTGGTCACGACGTTCCACGCGGCGCGGCCGTGGCTGATATGGTCCAGCGACGCGAACAGGCGGGCGACGTTATAGGGTTCGTAGAAACTGGTGGACGCCGTGGCGCCAAGGCCGATATGCGACGTCGAACCGGCGATGGCCGACAGCAGGGTGATCGGCTCCATCATGTTCATATACAGCGGTGCCCGCGTCCAGGCGTCGAGGTTTTCGGTCCGCGCCGCCGGCGTATCGGCCAGGAAGAAGAAATCCAGCTTGCCCCGTTCCGCCGTCTGGACGATGCGGCGGAAATAATCGATGTCGGTCGCGGCGCCATCCTGCGCCCCGGGCATCAGCCACGCCGCCGAGTGATAGCCGTTGGCTTCGAACAAACCGCCCAGAACGATATGTCGTCGCGTAATCATATGCGGCTCCTTCAGGCGGGGGCGTCAATCGGCGTAAGACGGATCCTCGCGGTCGAGAATGCGCTTCATTTCCTCGAAATGGGCGATCGAGAAATCGCGGATCCCTTCCCAGTCACGCGCGGTCTTTTCGGCCACGTCATCGTTCAGGACCTTCAGCGGCTGGCCCGTGGCATAGGCCGAGACCAGGATCTGGCAGGCGCGCTCCAGGGTATAGATATCGTCGAAGGCCTCGCCCACCGTGGGGGCGGTGACCAGCACGCCATGATTGCCCATCATCAGCCGCGACCGGTTGCCCAGCAGGCCGGCCAGGCGCGCGCCCTCGGCCCCGGTGTCGGCCATGCCGCCGTACAGGGTGTCCGTGGCGACCCGGTTGAAATAGCGCGCGGTGTTCTGCTCGATCGGCCTGATGGTCGGGTCCGCCAGGCAGGCGATGGTGGTGGCGTGGATGGGGTGCAGGTGCATCGCCACGCGCACCTGCGGCAGCAGGCGATGGATCTGCCCATGGATGGCCCAGGCCGTCGGGTCGATGTCGGCGCGATGGCGCGCATCCTCGTCCTCGGCATCCAGTAGCACCAGGTCGCTGGCCCGGATGCGCGAGAAATGCCGCCATTTCGGGTTCAGCAGGAACCACCGCCCATCCGGGGACACCGCCGCGCTGAAATGATTGGCGACGGCTTCATGCAGGCCCAGCCGCGCCACGATGCGGAAGGCTGCCGCCAGGTCGACACGGATCCGGCTTTCGTCGTGTACGGTCATGCCCTGCTCTTTATCCTGCACGCAGGCAGGATGAACGGAGGCACGGCGGCAGGTAAACCCGGTTTTTCCGATCCATTACCTCGTCGAATCGGTTGCAGTGCCTCCATAGGATGGCAGGTGCAGGGCGGTGTCGGGCAGCACCCGCGTGATGGCATCGAGAAACATCCGCGCGCAGGCATCCCAGCCGAACCGCGCCACGTAGGCACGACACGTCGCCCGATCGCCCTGCAGCGCCGCCAGCACGTTGCGCCGCAGGTCCGGGCCGATCGCGCCGACCGGCGACACCCCCGGGGGCAGGATGTCGCGCGGCCCCGTCACGTCGAAGGCCGCGACGGGCAGACCGCTGGCCAGGGCTTCGAGAATCACCAGGCCGAACGTGTCCGTCAGACTGGGAAAGACGAACACGTGGCTGGCGGCATAGGCCGCCGACAGATCGTCCCCGTCCAGATAGCCCGTGAACACCGCGTCGGGATAGCGCGCCGCCAGCCCGACGCGGTCGGGTCCGTCGCCGACCACGATCTTGGTCCCCGGCACATCCAGGTCGAGGAACGCCGTCAGGTTCTTCTCGACCGCCACCCGCCCGACATACAGCAGGTAGGGACCCTTCACCCCGAACCGCGCGCGCCAGTCGCACCCGGCCCGGCCGGGCCGGAAGCGCTGGGCATCCACGCCCCGCGTCCAGCATTCCAGATGACGGAATCCCCGGTCGTCCAGCGCGCGCAGCAGGCTGGGCGTCGGCACCAGGGTCAGGGCCGCGGCGCCATGGAACCAGCGCAGGAACCGATAGGCCAGTCCCGTCGGAAGCCCCGTCCGGGCCTGGATATATTCGGGGAAGCGCGTGTGGAACGACGTGGTGAAGCAACGATGGTTGCGCATCGCCCATCGCCGGGCCGCCAGGCCCAGCGGCCCCTCGGTCACCAGATGCAGCGCGTCGGGGCGGAAATCCTCGATCATCCGGGCCAGGCGGCGGCCGGGCAGGACGCTCAGCCGGATCTCGGGGTAGGTCGGGCAGGGCACGGTACGGAACAGATGCGGCCCGACCACCGCCACGATCCGCCCCGCCGCGCGCAATTCCTCGGCCAGCCGCGACACCGTGCGGACAACCCCGTTGACCTGGGGATACCAGGCATCCGTCACGATCAGGATGCGCGCCGGCCCCACGCAGGCCGTCCGCCCCGGCGAACGGCCCTGCACCATGCCGTGCATCGCGCCGTCAGGCATCGGCCGGAACCATCACGGCCCCCAGGCGCCGGGGCGCGGCCACGCGCCACCGCACGTCCGTCATGTCCAGAAGCTGCATGCTGCCGTCGTGATGTTCCACCAGCGCGCTGCAGCTTTCCACCCAGTCGCCGTCATTCATGTACAGGATGCCGTCCACCTCCTTGATGACCGCATGGTGGATATGTCCGCAGATGACGCCGTCCATGCCGCGCCGCCGGGCCTCGTCCGCCACCGCAGTCTCGAACCGGTCGATGGCCATGACGGCGCCCTTGACCTGCCGTTTCAGCCACGCCGACAACGAACGGTAAGGCAGCCCCAACCGACGGCGCACCGTATTGAACCAGCGGTTGACGAGCAGGGCGGCGGAATAGGCCCGGTCGCCCAGTACGGCCAGGAAGGGCGCGTAGCGTACCACGCTGTCGAATTCGTCGCCGTGCAGCACGAGGAATCTCTGCCCCGTCGCCGTCACGTGTTCGGCCTGTTCGCACAGGCGGATACCCGCGACCTCCAGCCGGTGGGGAAGCCAGCGGCGGAATATCTCGTCATGGTTTCCGGGAATATAGAAAACCTCGGTCCCGCCGCGGGCCATGCGCAGGATCAGGTTCAGGACGTCGTCGTGATGATCGTTCCAGAACCAGGATCGCTTCAGCTTCCACCCGTCGATGATGTCGCCGACAAGGTACAGCCGCCGGCAGGACAGGCCCCGCAGGAAATCGGCCAGCAGGTCGGCCCGGCAGTCCCGCGTGCCCAGATGCACATCGGACAGAAAAACCGCCCGATAATCGTGGGAAGGGATACGATCATGAAGAATCACGTTCATCGCGGACAGGCACCCTGATGAAAGACGGGCTTCTTCTAACCGTATCCTTCCGTTTCTTTTATGTATCTTTCATGAAATCCCCGAAGGCGGCCGTCACTCCGTGGCGCCCGCCAGGCGCCACGGAATGACGGCGTCCTCGATGCGGCGGACCTCGACCCCATAGACGGCGCGCAGGGCCGCATCGGTCAGCACGTCGGCCGGCCGGCCCTGCGCCGCTACCTGCCCCGCGTGCATCAGTACGATCCGGTCGCAGAACCGCGCGGCCAGCATCAGGTCGTGCAGCACCACCACCACGCCGGCCCCGCCGGCCGCCAGGCGGCGGAACACGTCCATCACCGCCAGGGCGTGGGCCGGGTCCAGGGCCGCGACCGGTTCGTCGGCCAGCAGGTAGGGCGCCTCGACCGCCAGCGCCCGCGCAAGCCGCATGCGCGCGCGTTCGCCGCCCGACAGGCGGCTGGCGGGGCGGTCGCGCAGGGCCAGCAGGTCGGCTTCCGCCAGCGCCCGCGTCACGGCCGCGCCGTCGCGCGCGCGGTCGGGATGGGCGCGGTACGGTAGGCGGCCCAGCGCCACCAGGTCCGCGACGTGCATGGGCGGCGGCGGCACCTCGTCCTGCGGCAGGAAGGACAGGGTGCGCGCCCGCCATGTGCGCCCGGCCGTCGCCAGGGGCCGGCCTTCCAGCACGACCTGCCCCTGGTCCGGCGGCTGCATGCCCGCCATCACCCGCAGCAGCGTGCTTTTGCCCGCGCCGTTGGGGCCGATCAGCCCCACCAGTTCGCCCGGCGCCACCCCCGCCGAGGACGGGTGCAGCACCACCCGCCCGCCCAGCGACAGCGCGACGTCGCGGGCGACCAGGCCGGTCATGACATCCCCCGGCGCATCTTCAGGACGCGGAAGAAGAAGACCGGCGCGCCGGCCAGGGCCGTCAACACGCCGATCTGGATCTCCGTCCCGGTGGACAGGACCCTGACCGCCGCATCCGCGACCAGCAGCAGCAGCGCGCCCCCCAGGAAGGACGGCAGCAGCAGGCGCGACGGCTGGTGGCCGGTCAGCGGACGCAGCAGGTGCGGAATGACCAGCCCCACGAACCCGATCGCTCCGGCCACCGCGACGCAGGACCCGACCGCCAGGGCGGTGCCCAGCACCACGCGGGCCTGTATCCCCGCAGGTCCGCGCAGGCGGAACCCCAGGCTTTCCGCCACCTCGTCGCCCAGCGCCAGCGCGTCCAGCGCGCGGGCCGTCGTCAGCATCAGCAGGCAGCCCAGCAGCGTTCCGGGCAGGCTGATCCAGACGTGGGTGAAGGTCCGGTCGGTCAGCGAGCCCATGACCCAGTGCATGATCTCGAACGACGCATAGGGGCTGGGCATCAGATTGAGCGCCAGCGCCGTCAGCGCGGCGGCGAAACTGCTCAGCGCCGCCCCCGCCAGCAGCAGCACCAGCGCACCCCCCTGCCCGACCAGCCCCATCAGCAGCAGCACCGCCAGCAGGGCGCCCGCCAGCCCCCCCAGCGGCAGCATCGCGACCGACAGACCCATCAGGCCGGTATAGAACACCAGCACCGCCCCCAGCGCCGCGCCGCCGGACACCCCCAGCACCCCCGGGTCGGCCAGCGGATTGCGCAGATACCCCTGCAACGCAGCCCCCGACAGGCCCAGCGCGCCCCCCACCGTCACCGCCAGGATGGCGCGCGGCAGGCGCAGTTCGCCTAGGATCACGGCCCCCGCGCTGTGGCGGCCGGCCAGCAGGTCGGCGCAGGCCGGGCCGAACGCGATGGCCGATTCCCCCCACACCAGGGACAGCGCGAACAGCGCCAGCACCGCCCCGCCCAGGATGGCGACCAGGGTCCTGTCGCGGCGATCATTCATCGGTTCCCTCGTTCCAGGGCGTCGCGCGCCCGCGCCAGCCGGTCCAGCGCGTCCAGCGTCTGCGGCAGGCCGCAGAGCCACAGCCGCGCCGGAATCGTCACCCGATGTGGGCCGGGAAAGGCGTCGCGCAGGGCCGGGTGGTCCAGCATCGACTGCGCCAGCGACGTCCCGACGCCCGACCGGTCGACGACCAGCAGGTCGGGCGGCCGGGCGATCAGCATTTCGATCGGCAGGAAATGCGCGCGGCCCATCCCGGCGACGGTGGTGAAATTCCGCAGGCCGGCATGGGTCAGCACATCATCCGACAGCGACCCCTTGTCGGTGACGAAGCCGTTGGCGCCATAGATCGCGGCAACGGGATCGGTGACGGAAGGCACGCGCCGCAGGGCATCCAGCCGCCGTGCGAACGCCCCGGCCAGGGCCTCGCCGCGTTCGGGAACGCCCACCGCCCGCGCGACCTCGCGGATCTGGCGCGGGATGTCGTCCAGACGCTCGGCCGGCGGAACCTGCATCACCGGCAGTCCGGTTTCCCGCGCGGCCAGGATGGCGGTGGCGGCGGTGTACACCCCGCCCAACACCAGGTCGGGCCGCGCGGCGATGACGGCCTCGGCCGTCTGGCGGATGACAGGGAGCCCTCGCGCCGCATCGCACATCACCGCGTTCGAGCAATCCGCGGCCAGCGAGGTAACGCCCACGATATCCTGCCGGGGCACCAGAAGCAGCAGCATCTGGTCCGTGCAGAGATTGAGCGACACGATCCTGTGCCGGGTCTGCGCCCGCGCGCCGCCCCAGACCGCGACCAGGCCTATTACGATCAGGCAGGTCAGGGCTGGCCGCCGGCGCATGTCAGTACGTCAGCGTCATGCCGCCATATCCGGCCCGGCCCGGCTGCAGGTAGCCGACCGGGTTCTCGAACTGCCGGTTCAGAAGATTGTCCGCCCGCGCGAAGACCGTGACGTAGCGGTTGACGCGGTACTGCGCCGCCAGGTCGATGGTGAAATAGCCGCTGGCCTTCACGTCGCTGTCCATGCCGTAGCGATCGACATCGCGCCAGTGGCTGACATACAGGATGGTGGGCGAGAACGTCAGGCCGGGCATCGCCGTCCAGACCGCGCCGAAGCTGAATTTATGCCGCGGACGACGTTGCAGTTCCTGGCCGGTCTGCACATCCTTCGCCACCGTCCAGCTGTAGTTGGCGGTCAGGTCCAGCGTGTCCAGCGCCTTCCAGTCCACGAAGGATTCGACCCCGTACAGCCGCGCCCGCGCGACGTTGACATAGGTATAGTTATAGCCCGACAGGCCGGTATTGATCAGGTTGTCCACCTTGCTTTCATACCATGTCGCGCCAAATTTCAGGCGGTCGTGCAGCAGGCTCTGCTGCACGCCGGCATCATACCCCAGAAGGCGCTCGGCCTTCAGGTTGGGGTTGGCCACGAAGAAATAGGCCGGATAGCTGACGAAAAGCTGGTTCAGCGAAGGGCCGTGATAGCCGGACCCGGCGCTGGCCTTGATGACTGTGCCGGTATGCGGCACGTGGATCGCCGGCGCCACGCGCCAGGTGACGTAATTCCCGTAGCGCGAATTGGAATCGTACCGGATGTTCGCCGCTCCGAACAGGATGTGCCGCCACTGTCCCTGATACTGGCCGTACCCGGCATTGGTGTCGGTATGGGCGGTGATGGGACTGTTCCAGATCACCTCGTGGATATGTTCCGCGCCCACCAGCAGGGTTCCCGCCCGGCCCAGGTCGGTGGTGCCGTGCCAGTCGATCTTCACCCGGCCGCCGCGATTGTAGGCGGGGTTGCCCATATCGGTGCCCTGCGCCTCGCCCGCCGTCACGTCCCGACGGCGATAGACGGTATAGCCAAGGCCGGTAACCTGGTCGAACCGGCCCCCGAACGAGCGCAGATGCGCCGTTCCCCGCACCACGGCCTGGTTCAGGTTCGAGGTATTGCGCTCGGCCATCGGCACCGGCGGATACACATTGTAGTCGTCACCGACATAGCGGTAGGTGCTCTGCGTCAGATGCGCGGTCAGGCCCAGGTCGAAATTGTCCGTGACGTCGTACCCCAGCCGCACGTTCGCCGACCGGTTGTCGTTGCGGTTGCCCGGGATCTTTACCCCCGGCGGGATCAGCCGGGGTGGCGTGACCTGCACGTCTTCCACGCGGGAATGCGTGGCGTAGACCGCGTAATGAAAACGCCCCGCTCCGCCGCGCATGCCCAGCGTCTGGTTGAAGGTACCGAAGGTGCCGCCCTCGATCCGGCCCATGGCCTTCATCGGCCCGTCGCCCCGGATGCTGGTGATGTCGATGACCCCGCCCATCGCATCCGCGCCGTACAGGCCGCTTTGCGGGCCGCGCAGGATTTCGACCCGCCCGATTCCATCGGTCAGAAACTGCGCCGCGTCGAACGCCCCGCTGGGGTTGCTGGTGTCATTGATGTCCATGCCGTCCAGCCGCACCTTGACCTCGTTGGCATTGGTGCCGCGCATGAAGATCGACGTCGTGCCGCCCGGGCCGCCGGTCTGGACCAGGTTCAGGCCGGGCTGGGTCTTCAGCAGGTCGGGCAGGGTCCGGCGCTGGCGCAGCTGGATATCCTGTTCGGTGATGATGCTCAGGCTGGTGCCGATCTCGTCCACGCGGACCGGGCGGCGGGCGGCGCTGACGGTGATGGTTTCGGGAAGGCTGTCCTGCCCCGGCGACATTGTGACGCGGGGCGCCTTTCGCCCGTTCGGCGCCTCCGGGCCGGCCGCGTCCCGGGCCAGGGCGTCGGCGACGCCCAGCCCCGTGAAAAGGGTCGATATGGATAGGAAATGTCGAAGAAAATACATCGAAGGCCGTTCTCGTGACTGTTCACGGCTGCCACGAGAACACGGACCCGCCGGGACCGCCGCGACATGCCGCGCGACTCCAGCCCCTGCCCGCCCGCCAGATTACCCCGCCTGACGGTTCCCGGTCGCAACCAGTGCTGACGGCAGGTCTCCTGGCTCGCGACGTCGCATCCCGCATTGCCTTCCCGGGGACGAGAAACCCCAGTGGCCCGGACCATGACGCCCGGCGATACGTGACATGCCGCTTACAGTTGCGGGGACAGCCGCAGGCTTGGACCGCCCGGTCCGCACTGCATTCCCTTTTAATCCTCCCGAAGGAGGAGCCATCGCGCCCTTCATATAAGGTGCGCCCTGCCTGTCAAGAAACCGTGACCCCGGCCGGAAACCATGATCCTTGCGCCCCCCGGCGCTTTGACGCCGTATCGGCGTGCGGGCACGGTCGCACGGACGCCATGACCCCACGGGAGACTCAGGTGGATTGTCCCGCGATCGACACGATTTACGCCCCTCTGGCCATCCTGCTGACACGTCATCCCCCCGTCGCCGTACCGGCCGGCACCTGCTACGGCCGGCACGACGTCGCCCTGCTGCCGGGGTGGCGGGGCCGCGCCGACGGCCTGGCCGTCCTGGCGCGCGGGGCCGGCTGCCGCGTCATCCATGCCTCCCCCGCCAGCCGCTGCCGGCAGGTGGCCGAACGGATCGCCGCCCGCGCCGGGATCGCGCTGCGTGTCGACCCCCGCCTCGCCGAACTGGATTTCGGCGCGTGGGAGGGACAGTCCTGGGACAGCATCGACCGCGCGACCCTTGACGCATGGGCAGCCGACCCCGAGGGGTTCGCGCCCCCCGGCGGCGAGGCCGGCCGCGGTCTGCTGCACCGCGTCCAGTCGTTCTGGCACGATATGCTGGCGCAGGGCGCGCCGGCCTGCGTGCTGTCGCATGGCGGCCCGCTGCGGCTGATGGAAGGGCTGGCGGCGGGACGGCGGCCGGCATTGCTGGACCCCGTCATGCGGCAAGGGGGCGCGCGCCTCTATGCCGTGCCGTGCCGCCATGCGGTGGCCGAGCCTGGCGCGATATCCCTTCGCGCCGGCTCGCGGATATGGCTCTAGCTTGTTGGTCTGACGTGCATCCCTCTCCGGTCGGATGGAGGCTCTAGCGGACGATCCAGCCGCGCCGGTGGGGGTCGCGCCGTTCCCATCCCTGGCGCTCCAGTTCGGGACTGTCCGCGTGGTCCTGCGGATACCCGACGCAGAGATAGGCCAGGAACGTCCAGTCGGGATCGGCGTCCAGGACCCGCGCGATCCGCTCGGGGTCCAGGATCGACACCCACCCGACCCCCAGCCCCGCCGCGGTCGCGGCCAGCCAGAACGTATGGATGGCCATGACTGCCGACCAGACCGTGGTCTCGGGCATCGTCATCCGCCCCAGCCCGCGCCCCTGACGCGGATCGGCGTCGCAGAACACCGCGACATGATGCGGGGCCTGGTCCAGCCCGGCCAGTTTCAGCGCCGCGTATCGCCCGCTGTCGTCCTCGCTCCGCGCGGCCAGCGCTTCGGCATTGCAGCGCGCGAAATCCGCCCGCACGGCCGCGCGCCGGTCGGGGCGATCGACCCGCATGAAGCGCCATGGCTCGCTCAACCCGACCGACGGGGCCAGGCAGGCGGTCGCCAGCAACCCATCCAGCGTGGCCTCCGCCACCGGATCGGGGCGGAAATGCCGCACATCCCGCCGCCAGAGAAACAGCCGGTCGAGCGTGTCGCGAAAATCGGTCGAAAAGACGGGACAATTCATCGGGCACCAGAAGGTCGAGGATCAGGGCGCGAACCGTTTACCCGTTTCCCAGGGCCATGTCCCACAGCAGCTTGCCGTTCAGGACCAGGATCACCCCCGCCGCCAGCCAGGACAGCGCGGCCATGCGCCGGGTGATGGCGAACGGCCCCATCAGCCGCCGGTCGGACACGAACAGCACCAGCGGAACCACCGCGAAGGGAAGCTGCATCGACAGCACGACCTGGCTGAACACCAGCAGCCGGTCGGCCCCGCTGGGGCCGTAGAGGGCGGTCGCGACCACCACCGGCACGATGGCCAGCCCGCGCGTCAGCAGCCGCCGCGCCCAGTGCGGCAGGCGCAGATGCAGGAATCCCTCCATGACGATCTGGCCCGCCAGCGTGCCGGTGATCGTGGAATTCATGCCCGCCGCCAGCAACGCCACCGCAAACAGCGTCGAGGCGACCCCCAGTCCCAATAGCGGCGACATCAGGCGATAGGCCTGCGCGATCTCGACCACGTCGCGATGCCCGCTGTCGTGAAAGGCGGCGGCGGCGACGATCAGGATGGCCGCGTTGATGAACAGCGCCAGCATCAGCGCCAGCGTGCTGTCCCAGGTCGACCAGCGGATCGCGTCGCGTCGCCCGGCCTCGGTTCGGTCATAGGCGCGGGTCTGCACGATCGAGGAATGGAGGTAGAGGTTATGCGGCATGACCGTGGCGCCGATGATGCCGATGGCGACATATAGCATGCCCGGCTCGGTCAGGATCGCGGGCGACGGGACGATGCCGCGCAGGATCGCGGCCAGCGGGGGCGCCGCCGCCACGACCTGCACCAGGAAACAGGCCGCGATGACGGCCAGCAGCCCGATCACGAACGCCTCGAGATAACGGAAACCCCGATTCATCAGCAGCAGGACGATCACGGCGTCCAGCACGGTGATCACCGCCCCCAGCAGCAGCGGAATACCGAACAGAAGCTGCAGCGCGATGGCGGTGCCGATGACCTCGGCCAGGTCGCAGGCGATGATCGCGGCCTCGCACGCCAGCCACAGCGCGACATTGACCGGCATCGGAAACCGCTCGCGGCACGCCTGCGCCAGGTCGAGCCCGGTCGCGATGCCCAGCCGGGCCGACAGCGCCTGCAACAGGATCGCCATCAGGTTGGACAGCATGATGACCGAGAGCAGCGTATAGCCGAACCCCGCCCCCCCGGCGAGGTCGGTCGCCCAGTTGCCAGGGTCCATATAGCCGACCGACACCAGATATCCCGGCCCGATGAACGCCAGCAGACGCCGCCATCCCGTGGCGTCACGCGGCACGCTGACTGTCGCATTGACCTCGAACATGCTGGACAACCCTCCCGACCGAACCAGCGTAACGCCCGCCGCCGACAATATGCAATATGCTATATGATGTAGTGCAGGCGATCTGATATATGCTTGGGTCAATCCGTAACGGCCAGGCGGACGGCGGCGTCGCCGCGACGCGGGAATTGAGGCGCGGCGGCAGTCCAGTATAAGGACGGTTTTCTCGCGCAGGTCATACAGGAGGTCCCGGCAGGTGAAGAACGCACGCGCGGCGCGCAAGCCCGTCGAGATCATGCCCGACCCCGACGTCCAGTCCGAAGGCTTCCGCCAGGCGCGCGAGGCCCGACGGACCGCGCTGGTCGAGGATTATGTCGAGCTGATCGCCGACCTGCTGGCCGAAGGACGCGAAGCCCGGCAGGTGGACATCGCCTGCCGGCTGGGCGTGTCGCAGCCGACCGTCGCCAAGATGCTGGCCCGGCTGGCTGCCGACGGGCTGGTGACGCGCCGTCCCTATCGCGGGATCTTCCTGACCGAATCCGGGCAGAAAATGGCCGAGGACAGCCGCACCCGCCACCGGGTGGTCGAGGCCTTCCTGCGCGCGCTGGGCATCAGTGCCGACACCGCCCGAATCGATGCCGAAGGCATGGAACATTACGTGGGCGTGGAAACCCTGGCCGCCTTCCGGCGGGCTATCGACGCGGGGCTGGCGGACTTTCTCGCCGACCGGGGCCGCGCGGGAAAGGCGCCCGATGCATCAAGAGAGTTGTAAAATCCGCGAGGCCGGGTTTCAGTAGGCCGACAGGGCCGGCGGCCGGCCTCACGGGGGGATGTGGCGTGAAGAAAATCCTGTTCGGGGCCTTGGCGCTGTGCGGCGCGGCATTCGGCGACGCCGCTCTCGCCACGGCGGCCGCGATCGCGCCGCCCCTTTCGCCGGACGCGGCGACGACGGGGCAGATCTCGTTCTCGATCAAGGAACTGGATGTCGGGGCGGGATTCACCTGGGGGCGGGGCCGGCTGGTCTATGGCGGACACACCTATGATTTCACCATTTCGGGCGGCGGCCTCGTCGGCGTCGGCTTCTCGCGCATCGAGGCACGCGGCACCATCCGCAACCTGACCCGCCTGCGCGATTTCGACGGCACCTACTGGGCCGTGCAGGGCGAGGCGACGATGGGCCGGGGCCGCGGCGGCAAGGTGATGGAAAACAATCACGGCGTCGATATCAGCCTGACGACCACCACGCGCGGCGCGCGCCTGGCCGCCGAGGCGATGCGCGTGACCCTGCATCTGCGCCAGACCGCCGCCTGACCGGGGCGCTGCCGCCCGCAGTTAAGGAAGGTCGGGCTTTGCCCGAACCCACCAGGACCTGAGGCCCTGGACCCCGATCATGAATAAACAGATTGATTTCCAAAGGGCTATGCCCTTTGGCGGGCACGCCGTGACAACCCTGCGCATGGGGAGGTCCATCGGGAATATGCCGGGCATGTAATGCGACTGCTTCGCACTGTTAATTTGCCATGCTATTCGACAGGGTGAACCGACGACCCGGAAGATGAAGATGTCTCACCCCCTGGCGTTCATGCGCTTGCCCTACGCCGTGCTGACCATGCTCGACAGCCGTATGTACCATTACTGGATGCAGCCCGTCCATTACCTGGTCCGCACGGCGCATATGATCAGCATGGCCGGTTTCTTCGGCATCGACCTGGTGCTGGATGTGGCGCTGTTCCGGCATGGCGGCAGGCAGGCGTTGGCAGCGGTGTCGCGGCTGATCCTGCCGTGGATCCACAGCCTGTTCGCCGTCGCGATGGTCACCGGGGTCGCACTGTTTTTCTACGATCCGGTGCATATCGGCAGTCGCAGCTATCTGACGCCGAAGCTGCTGCTGATCGCCATGGCCATGGGGCTGGTCGCGTTCTCGCACCGCAGGGTCTACAGGGCCGCACTTGGCGGCCAGCCCGCCGGGACGACGCAGGCGCGCGTGGTCGCGGCGGCGTCGCTGGCGCTGTGGACCGGGGTGATCGTCATGTCGTGCCTGAACAGCGAAGGCGTGCCAAAGGTCTTCCTGCGCTGATCCCGACGCGGCGCGACCGTCAGAAGGGCAGGTCGCGAATATCAGGCGCGCACCACCCCCGCCGCGCGGCGACCGAGAACAGCACCGGCCGCGTCCAGTAGGTCAGCAGCCAGTCGCTGCGGCCGAACGGCGAGGTCATCAGCGCGTCGCAGGTGGCCCAAAGCGGGCGCGACGGGTCCTCGGCCAGTATGGCGCGTGCGGCACGGATCGAGGCCTGGGTGATCGTTTCGTGGTACCCGCTGGTGTCGGTATTCTCCCCACCGAGCGCCAGATTGTAGGCACGAATCAGGTCGGGCATCTCGCGCGGCAGATCCATCCCGGGCCGCGTCCGCAGAAGCCAGAACGTGGCGGCGAAGTGGGCGGCATGGGTCCATGCCTCCTTCGGCAGGGTACGGTCCAGCAGCCCGCAACCGATTGCGGCAATCGCCTCATCCGAGGCGCAAGGGGGCGGGACGGCAGGCGGCGGCGACGTCATGAGGGCTCCGGCGACGAGACAGTGTCCGGCCGACAGGTTCGGCACAGAGACGGATAAATGGGCAGGCCGAGGGCATAGCCCGGCCCGGGGCATTGCCGCAACGGAGACGTCGGGTCGGGAATGCGCACGGCGGATCACGCACCATGACAGGTATCGCGGGCCAGATCCTTGCCGATACGCATCCGCCGCGTTGTGAAGATCGGCGGAACCGGGATATGAAAACGCCATGGCACGCGGCACGCAGCAGGACAGGATACGGGCGCAGGACCGGCGCGCCCGCTGGGCGATCGCCGCAGTCGCGGCCGTGCTGCTGGGCGGGGCCGCGTTGTATCGGACGGTTGCCGGCCTGCTGCCGCACGCCCGCATCGGCGGCGACTACACCCTGGTGGACGATCGGGGCCGCACGGTGTCACAGGCCATGTTCAGGGGCAGATATACCCTGATCTATTTCGGCTATACCCATTGTATCGACGTCTGTCCGCTCACCCTCGCCACCGTGACGGCGGCGCTGGCCGAACTGGGGCCGCGACAGGACGAGATCGTGCCACTGTTCATCTCGGTCGATCCGGCGCGTGACACGCCCGCCGTCGTGCATCGCTATGTCACGTCCTTCTCGCCCCGGATCGTCGGCCTGACCGGTACCGAGGCCGAAATCGGGCGCACCCTGGCGGCATTCCACGCCCTGGCCCGCAGGCGCCCCGGGCCGGGTCAGGCGGATGGCTACCTGATGGACCACAGTTCGGTCCTGTACCTGATGGATGGCAACAACCGCCTGGTCTCGCTGTTTCCGGTGGATTCCAGCGCCCCGGACATCGCCCAGCGGCTGCACCGCCTGCTGCCGCCGGCCCGGCATGAACCGGGACGACAGGGGGCATAACCGGCCCCCGTCGCCGCGCAGGGGTCAGCCCGCCTTCCCCGCCTCGCGCCGCCGCGACGCCTTGTCCCCCACGATGCGCATATACAGCGACGGCAGGACCAGCAGCGTCAGGGCGGTGCACGATATCAGGCCGCCGATCACCACGGTGGCCAGGGGTTTTTCGACCTCGCCCCCCTCGCTGAGGGAAAAGGCCATCGGGAAAAAGCCCAGGCAGGCCACGGTGGCCGTCGCCATCACCGGGCGGAAGCGTTCCTTCGCGGCGCTGGTCGCGGCTTCAACCACGCTCAGGCCTGCCTGGCGCTTCTGGCGGATATAGCTGACCAGCACCACGCCGTTCAGGACGGCGACGCCGAACAGGGCGATGAAGCCGATCCCGGCCGAAACGCTGAACGGCATGCCCCGGACGTACAGGGCGATGATGCCGCCTGTCCCGGTGGATTCCAGCGCCCCGGACATCGCCCAGCGGCTGCACCGCCTGCTGCCGCCGGCCCGGCATGAACCGGGACGACAGGGGGCATAACCGGCCCCCGTCGCCGCGCAGGGGTCAGCCCGCCTTCCCCGCCTCGCGCCGCCGCGACGCCTTGTCCCCCACGATGCGCATATACAGCGACGGCAGGACCAGCAGCGTCAGGGCGGTGCACGATATCAGGCCGCCGATCACCACGGTGGCCAGGGGTTTTTCGACCTCGCCCCCCTCGCTGAGGGAAAAGGCCATCGGGAAAAAGCCCAGGCAGGCCACGGTGGCCGTCGCCATCACCGGGCGGAAGCGTTCCTTCGCGGCGCTGGTCGCGGCTTCAACCACGCTCAGGCCTGCCTGGCGCTTCTGGCGGATATAGCTGACCAGCACCACGCCGTTCAGGACGGCGACGCCGAACAGGGCGATGAAGCCGATCCCGGCCGAAACGCTGAACGGCATGCCCCGGACGTACAGGGCGATGATGCCGCCTGTCGCGGCGAAGGGCAGGTTGATGAAGACCAGCCCGGCCAGACGCAATTCCCCCAACGCAACCGTCAGCAGGCAGAAGATCAGGAACAGCGCCACCGGCACGACGACGCCCAGGCGCGCCACGGCGGATTGCATGTTCTTGAACTGGCCGCTCCATTCGATCCGGTAGCCATGCGGCAGCGCGACCCTGGCGACCCGCCGCTGGGCCTCGGCCACGAACGATCCCAGGTCGCGGCCGCGCACATTGGCCTGCACCATCATCCGCCGCTGCCCCTGGTCGCGCCGGATGGCGGCGGGGCCCTCCTCCAGCACCACCGACGCTACCTGCGACAGGCGCACGACATGGTCGTTGCGTGTCAGGACCGGCAGGTTACGGATCTTCTCCACCGTATTTCCGGCATCATCGGCGAAACGCACCTGCGTGGGGATCAGCGCGCCGTTCAGCACGACCGGCGGCCCGATATGCCCGCCCAGCGCCTCGACGACGTTCATGACCTCGGTCGTATCGACATTCAGTCGGGCCGCCGCCGTGCGGTCGACGTCGATATGCAGGAACGCGATCGTGCCGACATCCTGCGGCGCCACGTCGGCCGCGCCGGGAATGGCGGCGATCTGCGCCGAAATCTGTGCCGCAAGACGACCCAGCGTCGGCAGATCGTCGCCGTAGATCCCGACCGCGATCTGCGAGCGCACACCCGAAAGCATGTCGTCCATGCGCATCTGGATGGGTTGGCTCCACGAAAACAGCGACCCGGGCACGTTACGGCGCAGGGCGGCGGTAAAGGCGCGCACCAGCCCCTCCTGCGTCGTGGCGGTCTTCCACTCGGCCCGCGGCTTCAACAGGATGAAGCTGTCCGTCTGTTCCCAGCCCTGGGGGTCGGTGGGAATGGCCGCCGTTCCGGTATTGCTGACGACCGTCTGGATGTCGGGAAACTGGCTCAGGGTCTTCTCGATGGCGGTCGCGGCCCGGATCGAGGCATCGAGCGAAATCCCAGGCAGGCGGGTGGACGTCACCACCAGGTCGCCTTCCTGCAACTGAGGAATGAATTCGCCGCCCAGACGCATCGCAAGCCCCCCCGAGACGACCAGCAGTGCCAGCGCCACGCCGATGACGGCATTGGCATGGGCGGTGCACCAGGCGAAGGCGGGTTCGTAATAGCGCCGGCAGAACCGGATGAAGGCGGTGTCGTGATGGCCCTGCGGCACGCGCACCAGCAATTGCGTCAGCACCGGCACGCAGACCAGCGAGAAGACCAGCGACGCGATCAGCGCCAGGATCACGGTCTGGGCCATCGGGCGGAACATCCGTCCCTCGACCCCCTGCAGGGTCAGGATCGGCAGATAGACCATGACGATGACCAGGATCGCGAAGGTGACCGGACGCACCACCTGCGACAGCGCGGTCGCGATCATCTCGCCCATGGACACCCGCCGGTGGGCCTGCATGCTGATGACGCTCTCGACGATGACCAGCGAACTGTCGACCACCATGCCGAAATCGATCGCGCCCAGGCTGAGCAGGTTCGCCGAAATGCCCAGATGGTGCATGCCCACCATGGCGGCGATCAGCGCGAACGGGATGACCGAGATGATGACCACGGACGCGCGCCAGTCCCCGATGACGACCAGCAGCACCACCAGCACCAGCACGGCGCCCAGCGCCAGATTCTCCTTGACCGTGCCGATGGTGGAATTCGTCAGGTCGGCCCGGCTGTAATAGACGTCCAGCGACGTGCCGGCTGGCAGGGTCCGCCGGATGCCGGGCAAGGCCTCGTCGATCCGCGTCAGCGTGGCCTTGGCGCTGGCGCCCTGTTGCAGCAGCACCACCGCATTGACGATCTCGCCCTGCCCGTCACGCGTGACGGCCCCCAGGCGCGGCCGCGCCCCGCGCGAGACGGTGCCGACGTCGCGCACATGGATGACCTCGCCATTAGGGCCGGAGCGGACCTGGATCTCGCCGAATTCGGCCAGGTCGTCGATGAGCGTCCGTCCGACGACGACACGCTGTTCGTCATTATGCTCGATCCAGGCGCCGCCCGCCGCCGCGTTGCCCTTGTCCACCGCCTCGAACACGTCGGACACGGACACGCCGTACTGCTGCAGCCGGTCGGGATCCAGGGCGACCTTGAAGGTTTCCTCGGCCCCGCCATTGACGTTGACGTCGATCACCCCGGGGATCAGCTTCATGTGCGGCACGACCTGCCATGTCATGATCCGGTTCAGTTCCGGCAGTGGCAGGTTCGGCCCACGCAGCTGGAACTGCATGATCTCGCCCATCCCGGTGGCCATCGGACCCATGGTGAACGACAGCCCGTTGACGAAGATACGCGACCGGGCGTCGGCCATGCGTTGCGATACCAGGGTGCGGTCCCGATAGATGTCCGACCCGCTCGCGAACTGGAGATAGACGACGGCGACGCCGGTGCGTGACACCGAACGCATGCCCGTCATCCCCGGGATGCCGGCCATCGCGACCTCGACGGGGAAGGTGACCAGCTTCTCGACCTCGGCGGTCGGCAGGCCGGGCGCCAGCACCGACAGCATCACCTGGGTGGGCGAGATATCGGGCACCGGCTCGACCGGCAGGGTCCGCAGATCGGCAATGCCGGCCAGCGTCAACAGCGCCACCAGCCCCAGCACGATGCTGCGGCTGCGGCTGCGCAACAGGGCATGAATCAGCCTCATGTCACGGCCCGCCGTCGGGTCGCGTGAGCATCAACTGCGATTTCAGGGCGAAACTGCCCTGGGTGACGACGGTCTCGCCGGCCGACAGGCCCTGCGTGACCACTATCCGCCCCTCGGCGGTGGGGCCGACCCGCACGTCGCGGACGGCGTAGCGTTCCGGGGCGACCCGCACGAAGATGACGGGCCGGCCATCGACGGTCTGGAGCGCGCTGTCGGGGACGACCACGCCGGACACCGGTGTGGAACCGAACAGGGCGGTGGTGACCAGCATGCCCGGACGCAGCCGGCGCGCGCGGTTATCGACCAGGCTGCGCACCAGAAGCTGGCGGGTCTGCACGTCGACGGTGCCGTCGATCGTGCTGATCCGCGACTCGATCTGCCCGGCCGCATCGCGGCCCGGGAAGGTCAGTTGCGGATTCCCCGGCGCCAGTTGCCGGGCGTCGTGGTCCAGTACCTGCGACACCACCCAGACCGACGACAGGTCGTCGATTTCGACCAGCGGCAGCGGGCCGGCTCCGGCGCTGTCGCCCGCCGCCACGTTGACCACGCGCACGACGCCCGCCACCGGCGACACGATCCGCGAGCGATGGCCGTCAGGACGTTCGGTGGCCGAGGAAAACTGCGCCAGCCGCATGCGGGTATTGTCCAGCATTGCCTGCTTTTCGCGGACCGCGCCCTGGGCATGGCGCAGCACCATCCGGCGACGCTCCACCTCGCCAGTCGCCAGCGCGCCGCCCCGCAGGGTTTCGGCCCGCCGGGCCGCCAGCGCGGCCTCGTCGCGCGTCGCCTGCGCCTCCTCCAGCGTGGCCTCGGCGGCGCGGACCTGCTGCTGGACGTCGGTCAGGGTATAATCGTCGTACTCCATCAGGACCTGGCCCGCCGAGACGGCCTGTCCGGGATAGGACCGCACCTGCAGGATCCGGCCCTGCCCGACCGCATGGATCCGCACGACGGCCCGGTCGTCGGGCACCACATAGGCCGGACAGGTCACATGACCGCGCAGGGTCCCCGCCACGGCCACGGCGGTGCCGATTCCCATCCTGTTCAGGGCGTCGGCGGAAATCGTCACCACAGGCTCGGCGGCCGACGCCTGCACCACCCCCGTCGCGGACAGCAGGAGGGCGCACGCCAGGACGCAAAGGCCGGCCGGTGCGCCGGAAAAAAGCGTTCTCAGGCAGGATCTCACGGCGTGGAACCCGCGGAAATCAGGATGCGGGCGATGGCGCTGTGCCAGGCGACCGAGGCCGTGCGTTCCTGCTGCTGCGCCGCCAGGGCGTCACGCCGCGCCCGCAGATATTCGATGACCGACACCTCGCCGACCTCCCATGCCTTTTCCAGATCGTCCACCCGCGACGCCAGGGCCTGCCGCTTGGACGTCGCATGCGCCAGGATCGTGACGGCGGACGCCAGGCGCACGCGCGTGCGGGTATATTCGGCGCGGATCATGCGCTGTGCCGTCTGCGCGTCCCGCTCGGCCGCCGCGATCTCGCGCACCGCCTGCATCCGCATGGGCACGTTGCGCGCGGCGCTGGGCAGCGGAACGCTGACCTGCACACCCACCCGCGTGTTCCAGGGGCTGCCATATTGTTTTTCGTGAATCGCATCGACGCCCAGTTCGGGATTGGGCATGAACGACGCCTGGACCAGACGGTCCTTGGCCCGGGCCGCGGCGACCTGCGCCTGGGCCAGACGCAGGCGCGGGTCGCGCCCGATCGCCAGGTCCAGATTGCCCGGATGGGCCGCCACCAGCGTCCGGCCGGTAATGTCCGAAAGGTCCGGAACCTCGTCGCGCCCCGTCAGTTCCTCCAGCCCGGCGCGCGCGTCGGCCAGCTGTTCCTGCGCGTTCGCCAGTTGGTTCTCGACATCCTCCCGCTCGCCCGAGACGGCGTGGCTGTCAGCGGCCGAGACCTCGCCCGCCGACAGCAGCCGGTGCGTAACTCCTTCGACGGAGTCCAGTGCCCGCCGTTCGTCCGCCAGTGCCTGGACCTGCTCGGCGCACAGCGCGGCGGTCGTCGCCAGGTCCAGCACCCGAACGGCGATGGCCATGCGTTCCACTTCCAGATGCGCCCGGGCCACGTCCTGGTCGGCCAGGGCGCTCCGGACGGTGGCCGTACCCTGGCCAGGCAGCCAGAACGGCACGGAAACCCCGGTCTGATAGGTCGTATAGCCCTGATTGCTGCCAATGAAATGATCGTCGAAATATTGCCCGGACACGACCGGCCCACCGGGAAACCACGACCGCGCGGCATCCGCGTTCCGCCCGGCGGCATGGCTGTCGACCGTCAGGGAATGGCGCAACGGATCCTGGGCCCAGGCCAGACGAATGGCCTCATGCAGGGACGAGGCACCGGCGGGATGGATCCCCCCCCCGGCCAACGGCAGCAGCGCGGCCATGACCAGCCGCGTGCCCTGTAATCCCCCCGACACCCGTCGGACAATGGAAGAAAAAAGACCGTATTCCCGCATAACCCCTGGATATCGCCCGCTTGCGGCACCATTCCCGCACCCATCAAGCGACAAAGCCTATCTCAGGGAAGATCGTCCCATCCCGACAAAGCATGTCTGAGCCATAAATAAGAATTTACCGTTTATCCGTTCGTTTCCCTATCGTTATATAATTCTTTCTTCGTTATTATTTTCCGATCCGAAGCATCCTCTGGCACCCCTAACCTGCCATGGGCCTGGTTCGTGCCGCCGGACTTGAGAGCGATAGTTCCACAGACTATTCTTCCGGTTGCCTGCGCGGGCGCGTCACATCGGCGACACTTTCCGGAGCACATGACACCTGATGGAACTGACCCCGGTCCTGACACGACGTCCGGTTCTGGACGTCCAGGACGCCGAACCGGGCCTTCGCGAAGGCCCACCGCCCGCGTCTCGCCAGCCGCCCAGGGACGCTGTGATCCGCGGGATCTGTATCGGCTTCGTCCTCTCGCTGTTCCTGTGGGCCGGCCTCTTCGGTCTTGTGGAGGTCCTGCGTCACCTGGGGGGATAGGAATCCGTTCGAGCGGCTGATTCGAAATACGCCCCCCTTGGCAATTCCGACGCACGTTTCCCGCGCTCTCGTTCGACAGACCGTATGTCAAATCAGTCTCCGAGACCCCGCCATCCCTCCTTACCGGGCGCACCCCGGTCGGGGGCAGGCCAGGCATTCACCAGGGCAATCGCGTCATCAATACTGAGCGGATAGGAGACCAGAAAACCCTGGAGCCGGTCCGCGCCGAGGTCGATGGCGATTTCAGCCTCCTGCTCGGTCTCTATGCCCATGACGCAGACTGTCATCCCGCAGGCATGTCCAAGGTCAATCAGGCTCTTGAGCACCTCACGCGCCTCGGGCCGGTCCGCCAGGCCGCGCGCGAAGCACTGGGCCACCTTGATCTGCGAGACGGGAAGATTACGCAGCAGCCGAAAATCCGTCGGCCCATCACCGAAACCGTCTATCGCAATCTGGAACCCTGCCGCCGCCAGTTCGTGAATGCGATCGGTCGCACGATTGGCACGGCGGCCAAATACCGACCATGAAGAGATTTCTAGGACGAAATCGCCGGTGGCGAGGCCATGCGTGTCGATCTCGGCAAGAAGTCTTTTCTGCAGTTCGGTCCCCAGAAGATCGAAACGCGACAGATTGATTCCCAGCAGATGCACCGGCATCCCATGTTCCCGGAAACATTGCAGCGCCGACACCAGCGATCGCATCGTGCGTGCGACAATGGCCGACATGAACTGGGAATCCGCCAGGACGTCGTCAAAGGACGATGCGGGCAGCAGGCCCCGCTGAGGATGGTGCCAGCGCAGCAGGGCCTCGACTTCATTGATCTGCCCGGTGCTGCAGGTCAGAATCGGCTGGAAATACGTTTCGAACTCGTCGGCCGCGACGCCATGCTTGGCGTCGGACAGCGTTTGCGACCGCGTGACAATGGCCCGGCGCAGGTCCGGCCCGAACAGCCGAACCTGCCTGCCGCCCGCGCGCTTGGCGGCATACAAGGCAAGATCTGCATGTTTCTGGGCCTCATCGACCGAGTCATATCCGGCCAGCGGCAGGACACCCAGGCTACCCGACAGCATGACGGCCCCCGCCCCCAGTTCGACCGGCTGTTCGATCGTCGCGAGGATCTGCTCCATCACCAGGTCCCGTGCTGTCGATTGCACCGTTTTTTCAAGTATCAGCGCGAATTCGTCGCCGCCCAGGCGGCATATCGTGTCGGCCGGGTCGATCAGACCGGTCAGGCGCGTCGCGATCGTCCGCAGCACCCTGTCGCCGGCATCGTGACCGTGGTTGTCGTTGACATGCTTGAATCCATCCAGGTCGAACATGACAAGGCATGCCCCGGCACTGTCCCCCATCGCCGCGCGACGCAGGGCGTCGGTCATCCTGTCGTGAAATCCGGCCCGGTTCACAAGGCCGGTCAGCGAATCGGTCACGGCGAGGCTTCCAAGCCGCATGCGGGTCAGCATCAGTTCCGTTATATCGAATCGCGTCGCGATATAGCCCACGATCCGGCCATCCCCGCCTCTCCTGGCAACGATCGTCGTGGCGACCCAATAACAGGACCCGTCCTTCGCCCGGTTTCGGATATTGCCGCGCCATGTCCGTCCTGACCGAAGGGTCTTGTACATGTCGTGGAAAAATTCGGGATCGTGGTAGCCCGAATTGACAATGGCATGCGTGGCGCCCAGAAGTTCGTGCCTGCTGTATTTGCTGATATCGCAAAACCGGTCATTCACATACGTGATCACACCATCGGCATCGGTCATCGCCACGATAAGAATATCATCCACGACGTCCGCCAGAAGGACGGCATCGTGCGACGTCAGGTCGGGTAACTCGTTGGGGGATTCAGACATCGTTTTTATGTCCCACCCGTTGGGCACCTGCCGGGCGATGTCGCGCCAATGGCGCCTCGCGGCGCCCGTTGTATATTTCATGTAAAACAGACGGCTATTTCAGTTCATTTTCGCAATAGTGCCCGAAGCCATGATATGCGGGCCATAAGCGGAAGGAATTCCGTCATGACCCCGCTTGTCCCGGCCTCATTTCCCGTTCGGCGCGGCTGCCAGCAGCGGCCCGACCTTCGCCCATATCGCATCCGCCAGCAGCGCCTGCCCCTGGGCGGTGGGATGGGTATAGTCGCCCTGCCAGTACATGCGGTTCATCACGCTGTACAGGGGCTGGTCGGCCGCGAACGGGTCCAGTTCCATATCCGCGGGAATCGCGCCATTCCGGACGGCGTCCTTGATGGGCTGCCGCAGCGCGCCGTCCGTGTTCGTTTCATCCACCAGCGCGACGGTAAAGCCGTATGTCTTGAGACTTTTCACGATCGTTCCGAGATTCGCGATCGTCTCGGCCATCGGGATGTGATTCGTCTCGAGATGATCGTTGAAGCCGCCGAAGACGACCGCCACGCGCGCCGCCGCCCCCCGCGCCACCGCGGCGGCGGCCGGCAGGGCCGCGCGCATCTGGCGGGTCGTGGCGCCCGCCACGGCAAAATTGTAGCTCTGATAGCGGGCTTTCCGCTGCATCAGCAGGGGCCAGTTGATGCCATCCTGGACCTGATACCCTTCGGTGCGGCTGTCGCCGATGGCGACCAGGACGGATTTGAGCTGAGGCATGAAATTGCCTGACGCCGCCGCCGAAGCGTGAAAGTCGCGCAGGGCGCTGTCGGATATACCGCCGTCCGCGATAACGATGCCCGTCCACTGGCCGGTATTGCGCCCCTGCGAATACCAGCTTCCACCATCAGCATTATAGCCGACATAGCCACCCGCCAGCGCGCCTGACGGCACGGCCGCCCGGTAGGCACTGACGGCGTTTCCCGACATCAGATCATACCCGCCCGGCCCGGCGGCCACGCCGAAGGCCGCCGGGCTGTTGGTCACAACCAGGCCGGTCTTCTGGTCCGGGCTGTTCCGATCGGCCAGATGTACGAACCCGTCGAGCGTATAGCTGCCGGTGAAAATCTTGAACTCCGGCCCGCCATTCTGCCCCCCCAGCATCACGGGCACCGGAAAGGCCCCGGACGCGGTGTTGGACGAGGCATAGACCCCCGTGGTGCCGAAGAAGAAACCGTTCGCGGGGACCTTCAGGCTGCCGGGAATCACGAAGCCGCCCGGACCGTTTCCCTCGCCCCACGAAATCGCCTCGCGCCCGGCGATCCGGATGACGCCGATATGCACGACCTCCCGCCCGGAAACAGCCGTCAGGTGGTTGCCGTGACCGGACTGGTCGTAGATCCGCATGACGGTCGCATCCGTGCCGGGGTCCTTCTCCGCCAGGGCCGCATCGAGCGCGCCGCTGTCGAACGTGCCGTCCGGACGAATGGCGATGGTGCGCGCGCGCCGCTGGCCGGAGACCACGATGGCAAGGTCGAGCGCCGGCCCGGAATATCCGGTGACCATCTGCGTCGGCCCGCCGGCGAACACCGTATGCGCACCGAAGGCATCCCCCGGACGCCCGGTCTTCAGCGCCACCCACCGGGCGGCCCCCACCTGAGCCGACGCGGCCCGCCAGACCTGCCCACGTGCCTGCCACAGATCGCCCTCGACATAGCCGGCGCCGGCGTCGTCCCGCACCGTCGGGGCACGATCGAGGCTGGTCGCCGCCGCGTCGCCGGCGGGAATGCAAATCCCGGATCGCGGCCCGCCCTCCGGCGGGCACGTCGGCGCCGCCGCGTACGCCGCCCCGCTTCCGGCGACGGACAGGCAAGCCAGGGCGGCATGCAGGGCGACGGTGCCGGCCCGTGCCTGTCGCCGACCGACCTTGTTCCCCGCACGGGATTTCGGGAGTGACATACTGGGGTCTTCCTTCACTGGCCGTCGAACACATAATGCAGCAGCAGCATGCCGCTGGCCTCCGACCAGCTTCCGGCGCGGGTATATCCGCCTTCCAGGCCCAATCTCAGCTCGGGATTCACCTGGTAGGCCACCCGTGCCCGACCGGTGCCGGCCACGCCGCTTGCGCCCTGCTTGCCGAAGCTGTTGGGCGGCGTCGTCGTGGATGCCTGTTGCAGACCGTCGTTCAACGGATAGTACGGCGCGGAGGCATCGTGGTAATTCTGATACCCGGCCTCCCCCCGCAGGAACCACGTCCATCTGTCGATATGGCCGGAATATTCGGCCGTCGGCATGATAGCATAATAGGATTGCGGCGAGAAATATCCGCCCTGCCCCCAGGTAAAGTCATAGCTGTTCCGCTTGTAGCCGAAATACGTCAGGTTGACGCCCACCCGCAGACGCTGGCGCTGATCCATCTGCCAGACCGTCGCGCTGCCGCCCAGGCCGGCCTCGACTTCGGTATTGTCGGCGACATGGGTTCCGCTGAGATAGGCGAAACCGCCGCCGGCATACAGGCTCCAGACCGGGGTTGCCCACTCCAGCTCGCCATGACCGTTCAGCCGCGTCACCCCGCCCCAGATCCGCCCCGTCCCCGGGTCCCGCATGCCGGCATAGGACAATTCGCTGTCCGTCACCATGCGGCGGCCCCCGGTGAGCCGCAGGGTCAGGTTGGGTGTCAGATGCGGCGCAAATTCGACCCCGCCCAGGACATTGGCGATCGGGAAACCCAGCGGGGTCGATCCGACATCGGCCGAGAACCAGTTATTGACGTAGCGAAGGTCCAGCCCGACTCCCTGGACATCTTCATGATGATACGCCGAGGCCGGCGCGCCGTTGACCAGAACGGTGCCGAACTGCCGCGCCGTATCGGCGTTCCGCAGCGGGTCGCCGGTGAACAGCGCGACGGGCGTCACCGAGAAGCTCACGCGGTGCAGCCAGGCCGAAAAAGGGAACGTTCCCGTCATCGGGAAGGCCAGTTCGGTCAACTGCCCCAGCCCGCCGGTGCCCAGGCGGCTTCTGACATAGGCATTGGCGTCGATCTGCGGCGAGAGCGAGTCACGCACATAGACGATCTGCCGGTTCACCGACGCCGTCTGGTCGTCCTGCGGCAGATAATGAGAGCTCGCCGGCAGGGGTGCACCCCGCTGGGGGTCGTACTCGGTGTCGATATCGGGCCAGCGATAATCCGGCTGCCGGATCGCCTCCGCGCTGCAATCGGTGTCGGCCGGGGCGCGGCATTGCAGGTGGCGCGCCTGTTCCAGGTCCGCAAGCCGCTGCGTGTCACGACCCTCGACCCGGTTGTTTTCGGCGCGCACCTGCCATGTGACGGGGTTGTCGGGGGCACGCGCCGTCAGTTGCTGTGCCATAGCCCGGGCCAGGGGGCGATCGTTCAGGGCCAGCGCATCCAGCGCGACGGCGGCCATCGCCTCCACGCTGTCCGGCCGCCTGCGCAGGGCGTCCTGATCGGTGCGCAGCGCCAGGTCGGATTTGCCCTGCGCCCGGTAGACCCGTCCCAGCGCCAGCCATGCCCGCGCGGCATCGGGATGCGCCGCGACCACGGGCGCGATGACGCCGTACGCCTGGTCCGGCTGTTTGTGGCCGATCAGGCGATCGGTCTTCAGCACCGCAAGGCCGACCGCGACATCCTCGCGCGCCTGGGCCTCATCCGCCGTGGGCGGAGTTGCCTGCGCCCGCGCCAGGCGGTCGTACTCGTCCAGAAACCGCTGCGTGTCGCCGACCGATTGCAGCCGCAGGGACAAGCCGGCATAGACCAGCCGCTGATTCGGCTGGGGCGATGGGGTAATCGCGGCCTCATGCGTCACGACCCATCGCGCGCTGCCCACCTCATGCCTGTCCAGCAGCGCGTTCACCAGGACCGCCGCGCGATCGCCCGTGGGGTCGGGCTGGTCCGCCAGCACGAGGATCGAACGTATGTCGTTCGGCGGCAGGGCCCGAATCTGCCGGTACAGGGCGATCTGCCGCATAATTCGCGCCATATCGGCATTGCCCGCCGCGGGCGGCAGACGGGCGATCAACTGTTCCGCCCGGTCGATGTCATGACCGAACATGGCAAAGATGATCCCGGCCTGAAGATTGGCCGCCGGCGCATGGATGTCCCCCGTCAGGCCGTCCATCATGTCCCGGGCCTCTTGCGTCCGGCCGTCACGGTACAGGGCCTGCGCCAGGTTCAGGCTCAGCCATGGATCGCCCGGCACCCGGTCCCGCGCCTGGCGCAGGAAGCCGATCCGCTCGGCGTCGCTCCTGGCATGGGCGGCGCGATCCAGGTCGTTGGCGGCCTCCAGCCGCGGCAGCAACGCCGGCCGCTCCGTCGCCAGGCGGGCCATCAGGACCCTGGCCTCGTCCTCCTGCCCTCGCTGGAACAGCAGGTCGGCCAGGTTGAACATGGCGTCGGCGTCATGCGGACGGCGACGCAGCACTTCGCGATAGATCCGCTCGGCCTCGGCGGGGCGCCCCTGTCGCCGGTCCAGGCCGCCCTCTATCATCAGGACGGACAACCTCGTCTGGGGGCGGTGCGCCAGACGGGCCAGGGCGGCACGCGCCGCGTCATACCGGCCTTCGGCCATCAGATGGGTGATCCGGACGATCTCCGGATCGTTTCCGCCGACCGCGTCCAGGCTCTTGATCGCCGCGCGCCAGTGCGAGGCGCGCGCCGCATCGGCCGCGAGCGCCCGGCGGAAATAGCCGCGCGCCACTGCCGGCTGCCGGCGCTGCTGTGCCACCAGGCCCAGCCCGCCCAGCACGTCCGCGTCCCGCGGGTTGACGGCCAGGGCGCGCTGGAACGCCGCGCTGGCCGCGTCCAGCCGCCCATGGGTCAGCAGGACATATCCCTCGGTCCGATCGTTCCCTTCGTCGATGGTCGCCTTGGTTGCCCGCGCCTTCTCCAGCCGGCTGACGACCATGGCGTCATCGGGGTGCAGCGCCAGCCACTCCATGTACAGCGGGATGCTGGCGCCGATGATCGGCAGCCACGCCAGACTATCCCGCCACGCCTGTACCGCCAGCCCACGAATGACCGGCGGGGCATCGCCCAGCGCCAGCTGGCGAAGTTGCGCCAGTCCGGCCGCGCGCGTGACGTCACGATAGGTCAGGATCTGGGCCAGCACCAGGCGCGCGTCCAGATCATGCGGACTGCTGGCGACCAGTGCCGTCAGCTTCGTGCGGGCCTCGTTATATCCCAGGATGGTCCCCCCCAGGACACGGTAATATTCCAGCGCCAGCCCGGGCGGGGGATCGCCGTTGCGAAACAGGGCCCGGTAGCGGAACATCGCCGCCAGCATATTGCCCGACCCGGCAAGGCGGCGCGCTTCCTCCAGCCCCTTGGGGTCGACCGGACCGAACTGCAGCGTTGCGCGCAGGCGCCCCACCTGCTCCGCACTGCCGCCCGCCTTGACCAGGCGGTCCAACGTGGTGCGGGCGCCGGTCAGGTCTCCCTTATCGACCTGGACGCTCCCCAACATCGCCAGCGCGTCCCCATTGTCGGGCTGTATGGCGAGCGCCCTCTGGATGCTGCCCAGCGCCCTGTCGGGCTGGCGTGCGTCGATCCAGTAATGTCCTTCTTCCAGGACCAGATTCAGCACGGATTCCGCATGCGTGCGCCGCGCCGCGTCGGACGATGATCCGATATGCGGACTTCCAACCGCCGCCCCATCGGCCGGGCCGCCACCAGCCGGCACCGGCGCGTCCTGGGCCAGCGCGGGCGTACCCAGGGCCAGGCCGCCCAGCACCATCCCCCCGCGGAGCAGCCCGCCCAGGATCGTCGCACCGCATGCCTGCGCCCGCGAGCCGCCACCGGCCGACGCCCCCAAGACAGCCTTGGGCCACCCGCCCTGACATGGACCACGATGACGCCTAATGAACACGGTACGTGGCCGAGACGGAGAATAGGACCAGCGCCAGAATTGTGCAGGCCCCCACCAGGAAACCGGCCCCACGCACCCGCACGTCCTGGCGGGCCGTCTTCTCGTACTCCAGCCCCACCCGCTCGACGAACAGGTAACTGAACAGGCTGACGACCATGACGATGCCCAGTACGGCGGCCATCGTCCAGCCGTGGACCTGGAACGCCATCAGGTAGTTCGCAACAACGATTCCCGGCCAATGCCAGAGATAGATCGAATAGGAGATCACGCCCACCGGCGACAGGGGCACCAGCCCGATCCGCGCGGCCCCCGTCTGCGGCAGCATGATCAGCGCAACGACGGCCAGGCACGGGAGGGCGGACATGTAGGACGGGCAGGCGAAGTCCAGCCGGTAGAACAGCGCGGCCCCGATCAGCATGGCATAGGCGGCGGCGAAGACAAGCGTGGCCGCCCCCCTGGACAGGCGCAGCGGCGGCAGGATCCAGATCATCGTCCCCAGCGAAAACTGCCACATCCGGTCGAAGATATTGTAATATCCCTGCGTGTCGCCGTGCAGGTGACTGACCATGCTGAAGGCGAACGACAGCAGGCAGATGGCTGAGATCGCCCATTTGCGGTGCCGGAGGAAGGGCAGGAAAAGCGCCATCATGAAAATGATGGTATAGAACTGCATTTCCAGGGACAGCGACCATGTGTGCAGAAACGGATAGGCGATGCTCTGCCCCTCGAAATAGCCGACGTGCCCTGATGCCCAGATATTCGACAGGTAGACCAGCGCATAGGCGCCGTTGAGGGCGACATCGGCACGATCGCTCGGCAGGAGCCACCACAGCATGCCGGCCGACACCAGCGCGATCATGCACAGCAGCGCGGGCAACAGGCGATAGAGGCGACGGCAGACGAAATTCACCGGCTTGAAGGGATGCTGCATGAGCGCCGACCGGCCCATGAAATAGCCTGATATCACGACGAAGATGTCGACGCCGACAAAGCCGCCGCGCAACCATCCGGCATGAAACAGCACGACCATGAGAACGGCCAGCCCCCGCAGCCCGTCGATATCGCGTCGACGATCCGTGGGGAAGAATTCACGCTGCAGAAGCTGCGTCCAGGACGTCTTCGCAGGGGGGGCCATATAACGCTCAAGCATACCGGTGTTCCGTCAGTAGCGATATCAGGGGAGAAACGACAAGGCGGCGATGGGTCGCCCGGTCCTGCCCGGGGGCGGACGACCCGCGATCCCTTACGGCGTCAGCGTTCCACTGTCCTTCACCTTTTGCAGCAGCGGGACGGTCGCCTGAATGATCTGGTCCCCCCAGGTCTTGTAGCTGGCCGGCGTCGCGTGAATGCCGTCGATGGTCTGGACCGTTCCGGGCTTCATCAGGGCGGTGCCGTCGATATAGGTGCAGGGCGCGACCTCGCCCTTCAGGAAATTCGCCATCTCGGTCGCGCGGGCGTCCGTCTTGCCGTAGCGCGGGCTGTACTGGCCCCAGGTCGGACCGACCCAGATGCATGCGGTCTTGCCGATCGTATAGGTCAGGGTCTTGACCTGCTGGTCGACCCACTCCTTGGAAAATGAATCCTGTCCGTACGACGCCATCGTGTCGCCCAGCACCACCATCACGACATTCGGATGCCATTTGTCGATCAGCGAGGCGATCGGCGGCGGGGACGCGGGCTGCATGTTCGGCGGGCCCAGCGGTTCGTCATCAATTCGCTGGGCAGCGCCGCAGCCGTTGTTGGGATTGGGCACGACCCAGTCGGCCGCCTGCGACGAACAGACGCCGTAGGCCACGACCTTGGCGCCCTGCCGGGTCAATTCGTCCGGCAGGATGGATAGAAGCGAGTCCTTGAACGTCACATGGCTGTCGCCGATGATCAGCAACGTCAGACCCGCAAGAAGGGCACTCATACTTAACTCTCCTGATTTACATATGTCCGGCGAACCGCATTCACCGGCATTCAACATGCCCTTCCGCCTGTCCAGGCGGAAGGGCATGGCATCATGGATCCCCGGTCAGGTCGGTGCGACCCACCCTGCTACGCGCCCGGGCCCGCAGCCAGCGCCACACTACCAGCGCCAGCAGCCCGGCCCCGACCAGCCCGACAATATAAAGCAAGACGGGATTACCGCCGAAATACCAGTCCGGCCACATCCAGAACGGCAGTGAACCGACGGTGTAAAGCGGAGCCGTGCGATAGCTGGTGACCTGGTCGCCGTTCTTGAGCATCAGGTCGCCCTGGATCAGCGGGGCGGCGTGCCGGTCACGCAACGCCAGGACAACATCCTGCAGGCGCTGCGGCGTATCGCCCAGGATCGCGACGACCGAGCGGTCGGCGGCGTAGGGAGATTGCGCCCCGAGCAGCAGCCCCGCCCCCGCGATCGGCGCGTTCAGGTTCGCCGAAACCCCGTTCCGCAGGCCGGTGTGATCACGATCCTGGAACAGGTACCATATGTTCTGCAGCCCGATATGCTGGCCAACCGTAACCCGCCTGTCGGCGATGACGTACGACGAACGCGACAGCAGCGGTTCGGCGCCATGCAGGCGGTCGGCCGGCGACAGCAGGATGATATCGCCCGACGGCGGATGGCTGGCCGTCTCGTCGGCATAGGCAATATGGACCCCGGTCGCCGGGAACCACGTCGACGCACCGAAGAAACCCATCAGGTCGAAATAGGCCGACGCCGTCCCGATATCCGGATTACGCGGCATGACGACGGTCGTTTCGGACAGATCGGCCATCCGCGAGAAGGGAAAGGCCGCCCCAGCGAAATAAGACAAGTTCGGCAGGGTGGTGAAATGGTGTGCCCGACGGAAATCGAAGGTGGAATCGGAATCGACGCTCATGCGGATATCGGCAGGCACGCGCCGGCAGGCGCCACGGTCGATCGGACGCGCGTCGAAATCGAACTGCAACTGATTCTGCCCGAAGACCAGCCACGCCGGCAGCGCGACCCGGTGGCCGATAGCACCGGCATGTGGATCCATCAGCCGCCGCGACCATCTTTCCCATGTGCTGGGGGGGACCAGGGAATAGCTTTGCAGGTAATTGTCGTTGACGCGGACATCCAGGCGCGACGTCTCGAGGTCCATGATCGGGCTGCCGGGCGCGCGAACCCACAGGTCCATCATGAAGGGACGGTGATGCCAGGTATAAAGGTCAGGCGGCAGATGGAACGGCACCGTCAGTTCGGTGGGCACGAAGCCAACGGCGTGAAGCGTGCTGGACGGCACCAGTTCGCCCAGGCGCACCGGCCGGTCGGTGGGGATGAAGGCAGGGGCATCATAGGGCTTGCGCGGCGTCATCGTGACGTCCGTCACGACCTTGGAGCCGACCGCCCCCAGCGTATCCGGCGACAGGACCATCGTGCGTGCCGCGATCTCGACCTCCCGCGCGTCGCGCCCGGTGACCAGCAGCACGGTGCCCCAGCGATCGTGGGGGTTGGGAATTTCCGCAAGCGTCGGCCCCGCGGGCGGCTTGCCATCCGGACCGACCGGCAGATTCTCGCCGATCTCGATCGCATTGCCCGCCGCCGGGATATCCGCCATCACCGGGAAGGACACTTCCCGGAAATCCGCCAGCTTCCCGAACCACGACGCGATCACGCCGCCGGCTCGCAAGCTGCCGGTCGAGGTCGATGGCAGCACGATCGGGATACGCAGGGCCGACCGCAGGTTCGGATCGAAGAACGGGGACGGCAGGTGGGCCAGCGTCCGTTCAGGCGCAATCCGCACCGTGGTCAGCGTGATCCGGGACAGGTCGGAAATCCGCGCCCACAGGACCTCGTTGTACAGATCGTTGCAGTCCCGCCGATATTCGCCGGCAAAATGAAAATTCAGCGTGTTCTTGCCAGCAAAATACAACGGATTGACATCGAACGTCAGCGGTCCGAATTCGGGATGCTGGGGATCGACCTTGATCGTCCCGATATATTGTTCGTTGAGCGTGACGGTGACGGCACTGGCCTCGGGCAACAGCGACGGCGACAGCGCACCGGACAATGTCAGTTGCGCATGGGTCACCACACGGTTGAACGGCACGGCGATGGTCAGGCCCTGGAGCGGACTATATCCCCGCAACGTCAACGGCCCGTTCACCGCGCCCAGATCGCGGAACGACAGGGTATTGGTCACCTCGACATCCGACACTCGGTCGGCCGCGGTCTGGTCCATCGCAGGGGGCGCCACGGGTGCTGCGTCCCCCGCATTGGGATCGCCGATCGGCAGGCCCGCTTGCGCCGCGGGGGCCGTCAGCGGCAGGGTTGTCTGCGCCACGGCGACGGTCATTCCCATCGCGGCAATTCCAGATGCCATCATGAAAGAGGCGACCACCCCGCTTCGGGCGACACGCCGCGCGGGTTGCAGCACCAAGCTTCTCTTTTCCAATTTTTCTTCCTTGGCAATGATGGCGACGGCCGCCTTGGCCGTAGTAGGGATCGTACGTCCCTCATATTTCGCACTGGGCTTGAACAGGCCGATTACGCTTTTCAGAATGATGTAAAAGCTTCGGATCGGGCGGTCCGGGGCGTAATTCGCCCAGTCCGCCCAGGCATCGTGACGACCGAATACCATGGCCACCACCTGCCGTTCATCGTGCAGACCATCGATAACCCACTGCGCGTGCAGCAAGCCGTCACGCTGACGCAGGATCCGCGCGGGCACCGACACCTCAATGCCGTCCTGTTCATTGTGATACCCGATAGTCACCTGCATCGGCCCGGCCAGCGGTGCGGTCCAGGGGGATTGCATGCCAAAACCGCCCAGCGAGATGTCGGTGGTCCGGGTGGACCACACCTGTCCCGACGCGGCGGTGACCGTAATCGGCAGGTTCGCTTTCACACGATGCTGCAGGCGGGTCTGCCGCGTTTCACGACCCACCGAAATGGACGCCAGCACGGTGAACAGGCTTAGCCCGGCCCACACCATATTCAGCAGCAGGGACTGGAAGGACAGGCGGTCCAGATGCTGCCAGAGCGCGTCCACCACGCCGCGAACCATTGCCAGGCCCAGAACGACCGAAAGGATGACGTTCGGATAGACCGCGTCGAAATCCAGAAACTCCTTGTCCAGCAATGTTCCCTTGGCCGTGACGTTGAAGCGCCCGCGCCGTGGCAGCAGCAGGGTTATGACCGTCAGGCGGACCAGAAACAGGGCAAGAGAGGTCTCGTAGATCTCGCTCCAGAAGGTGTAGCGCCAGCGCCCTTCGATCCGGGACAGGGTCATGAGCGAATGTACGATATGCGGCATCGCATAGACCATGATCGCCAGTGGCGACGCGGCGAAAATGTTCTGGCCCAACACCAGAAAGGCCAGGGGCGAAAGCAGGAAAATGACCCGTGGAATCGCAAACAGAAAATGCAATGTCGCGGATAAATAGCACAGCCGCTGCTCCCAGCGGAGGCCATGTCCCGTCAACGGGTTGTCCAGGCGCATGATCTGCAGCATGCCGCGCGCCCAGCGCATGCGCTGCCCGATGTGGAAGATCAGGCGTTCGGTCGCAAGCCCGCCGGCCAGCGGCTCGCGCAGGTAGGCGGTGCTCCAGCCCTGGCGCTGCATCTTGAGCGCCGTGTGCGCATCCTCGGTCACGGTTTCGGTAGCGAAACCACCGATCCCCAGAATTGCGCTGCGCCGGATCACCGCACAGGATCCGCAGAAGAAGGTTGCATCCCAGAAATCGTTGCCGTCCTGGATCAGCCCATAGAACATGTTTCCTTCAGGGGGCACTTCCTCGGCCGCCGTCAGGTTCCGCTTGAACGGATCGGAGGAGTAAAAATGATGCGGCGTCTGCAGCATCGCCATCTTGGGCTCGGCGACCAGCCATCCCACCGTTTTCTTCAGGAAGCCGCGAGTCGGTATATGGTCGCAATCGAAAATGACCATCATCTCGCCGTGGGTGACACTGACGGCGTGGTTCAGGTTGCCGGCCTTGGCATGCCTGTTGTCGGCACGGGTGATGTAGCCCACGCCGACTTCCAGCGCGAAATCGCGAAATTCGCGGCGCCGGCCATCGTCCAGGATATAGACATTCAGCTTGTCGGCAGGCCAGTCAAGGTCCAGCGACGCCAGTACCGTGGAACGTACCAGCGTCAGGTCTTCTTCATAGGTCGGGATATAGACATCAATCGTGGGCCAGTTGGCCTGGTCGGCCGGCAACGGATACGAAAGACGCCGCAAGGGCCACACCATCTGGAAGTAGCTGAGGCACAACATCAGCAGGGCGTATATTTCAGCCAGCAGCAGCATGATTGACAGGATCGACTGGAGCCAATTCCCCAGCACGATCGTCGTGTTCAGCCGCCAGGCCATGTAGCGCATGGACACCAGCAGCGACAGCGCCATCAGGAAGCAACTCGCGGCACGCCCTTTCCTGCGATTGACGACCAGCATCAGGCTGATCGTCCCAACGGACAGCAACCCCTGCTGATACGGCGTCAGCTCCACGCCCCCCACGACAAGCATCATGCCCACGCCGAAGCCCGCAACAAGCAGGGAAACGAACGGAGACCTGAGGAAGATCTCCGACTTCGCAAGCATGTTTTCCATATTCACATTACGTATGTTACGCATGGCAGTCGCTCGTTCCGAACCCGTCAGGAGACATCCCTGACGGGCGGCCCCTCGTCCCCACATGAATGCGCCGTTCGTTATCCGCGCCCAGCCTGCCGCACCCACATGGGACCGCCCGGTAGTTCGGCTTCAAGAACGTCACACAAACCACTTTGCGCCCGTCGACGACGGGGCCACGCCCCAGGTCGTCCGGGCGCAATACAAGTTGCATGTCCGACGGCGCCCCCATCCTGGGACCACCGCTGCACACCTCGGCTATATGTCGCGAACGTATCCCCTTTTTTGCATCGCCCCCGCAATGACATCTGACTCATATAGTAATAAACGGACGAATCAAATAAAAGAATACCCCATATGGGGCTAGACGAGATGACATAAATGCATTATGCGTCCGAGGGGACTTTTATATAAAGAGTTCTTCCCAATTCTTCCAGCAGGGGACGAGTGCGGATCGCATCCGATCATATTCAGCATGATTTTCATGCCGTTATCCAGGCGTTCTTTCCGCAGATGCCGGAAGCGCTGCGACTGAACCGCTGTGGGTTTCCCACAGTCGAAACCGGTTGAATCACGCTGCCGTCACAATATTTTGATTATCGGGATGGAAATTTCTTTTGCCTCGGCTGGAATGAGGGACCCAGTCGAGGGTAGTTCGACATCCTCGACAGAGCACCACGGTCCGCCGATGGATGAGTCCAGCCTTGCCGCTGCGCATCGTCTTCACGGCCCCGCCATGCTGGACACCCTTCAGTTTCATCGCCCCCGTCAGGCGCGGCAATTGGGGCACTGCAAGAACAGTTTACCGGACCGTTGGCAGATCAGGCGTGCGATCCGGCGACGCCAGGGGTAGGATTAAGAAGATAATATTACGGGTGTGATGTACATTCCGTCAGAATTCCACGTGGTTTTCAGCCCGGTCGTCAACGACGCCATCGTACACCAACGCCTGGAAAAGACCGGACGCGGCGTCCAGACCGCCGTGTATTGATGTCGACCCTATGTCCCTGCCTGCCTGGATCTTTCATCTCTTTCATTACGTCGCGCGATCGAGACCGAGGTCGCCCGCAATGCCCCGCACCGTCATATGCAGAACGCGGCCCCGCGGGGACGTGGATTCCGACCTTCCCATATGAGGTGATCGGGCCCCGCGGAACCCGTTCGATCCCGACAAGGCACTAGGGAGCGGCCAGCCGAACCCCGCGTGATTTGCAAGGAAAGGTTCCCCGGAATGAGCGATTACGATGTGCTGGATGCGCGCTTCGGCGCGCTGATCATCGGTCATGCCAAACTGGAAAAGCTGTGGAGCGGCAGCCGCTGGGCGGAAGGACCGGTCTATGTCCCCGCCGGCAGATATCTGCTGTGGTCGGACATTCCCAACGACCGCGTGCTGCGTTTCAACGAGATGGACGGCCACGTCGGCGTGTTCGAAAGCGCGTGCGGCTACCAGAACGGCCACACGCTGGACCGCCAGGGGCGGGTGGTCGCGTGCGAACATGGCGGCCGGCGCATCGCCCGCCTCGACCACGATGGCGTCTGGCGTGCCGTCGTCGAACGGTTCGAGGGCGCGCGCCTGAACTCGCCCAACGATGTCATCGTAAAATCGGATGGCACGATCTGGTTCTCCGACCCGACCTACGGCATCGACAGCCATTACGAAGGACATATGGCACGCGCCGAGATCGGCGGGTCCTATGTCTATCGCCACGACCCCGCGCGGGGCACGACGCAGATCGTCGCGCGCGACCTGGTCCAGCCGAACGGCCTCGCCTTCTCGCCGGATGAATCCACGCTGTATATCTCCGATACGGGCGCGACCCACCGGCCTTCCATGCGATCCGCGCTTTATGCCTACCCGGTGCATGACGGCGGGCACACGCTTGCCGAGCGCAGGCTGCTGTCGGAATCCCCGTGCGGGCTGTATGATGGATTTCGGGTGGACTGGCACGGCAATATCTGGACGTCGAGCGCGGACTCCGTGCGCGCGCTCGCGCCCGACGGCACACTGCTGGGGCGCATCCTGCTGCCCGAGACCGTCTCGAACATGGCGTTCGGCGGCCCGAAGCGGAACCGGCTTTACATTACGGCGCACACATCGCTCTACGCCCTCTTTCTCAACACGCATGAATGTGGATTCCCCGGGGAGGCAGCATGACCGTGTCAGGACCTATCGCAATCGTGACCGGTGGCGGCTCGGGCATCGGGCGGGCGGTGGCGCTGGGGCTTGCCCAGGACGGGTACCGGGTCGTGATCGCGGGACGCCGCCTTGCATTGCTTCAGGAGGTGGCCGCCGAGGTCCCCACGCAGATAACGCCATTCGCCTGCGACCTGACCCAGCCCGAGGAGGTCGACGCGCTGTTCGACACCGTCGCGCGGGATTTCGGACGGCTGGACCTGCTGTTCAACAATGCCGGCGTCTCCGGGCCGCCCTGCCTGCTGGAGGATATGTCGCCTGCCGACTGGCTGCGTGTACTGGACATCAACGTGAACGGCCTGTTCTACTGCACCCAGGCCGCCTTCCGGATCATGAAGGCGCAGGCGCCGCAGGGCGGACGCATCATCAACAACGGCTCGATTTCCGCCACTACGCCGCGCCCGAATTCCATCGCCTACACCGCCGCCAAGCATGCGGTGGCGGGCATGACCAAGGCGACCGCGCTCGACGGGCGCAAATATCGGATCGGTTGCGGGCAGATCGATATCGGCAACGCGCAGACCAGCATGGCAACCGCCATGCAGCAGGGCACCCTGCAGGCCGACCTCTCCACCCGCCCCGAGCCGATGCTCGATCTGGCCTGCGTCGTCTCCGCCATCCGCTGCATGGCCTCCCTGCCGCCGGAAGCGGTCGTGCAATCCATGACCGTGCTGCCGGTGGGCATGCCCTCCTTCGTCGGGCGTGGATGAGCCGGACGACCGGGACAAGGATTGAGAGTGATAATCATATCCATTATCATATTGATATATATACGTTTTTTATTTGCAGGGCGTCGGGTTGTGCGATACATGCAGGATAACATCCTCCTCATGAAATGAAGAAAGCAGTCCCATGCCGATCAAGGACCCGCAGGTCATCGAGCACCTGAACATCCAGCTCACCAACGAACTGACGGCGATCAACCAATATTTCCTGCATGCCCGCACGCTGAACCACTGGGGCGTGACCCTGCTGGGCAAGAAGGAATACGAGGAATCGATCGAGGAGATGCGCCACGCCGACTGGCTGATCGAGCGCATCCTGTATCTGGGCGGCCTGCCGAACGTGCAGCGGCTGAACACCATCCTGGTGGGCCAGAACGTTCAGGAGATCCTGGAATGCGATCTCAAGCTCGAAGAAAAGGCGCTGGTCGACCTGCGCGAAGGCATCGCCTATTGCGAGAGCGTACGTGACTACGTGTCACGCGATCTGCTGCTGAAAATCCTCGAGAATGAAGAAGAGCACGAGGACTTCCTCGACCGTCAGTTCGACCTGATCAAGCTGGTCGGGATTGAACGCTACATCCACCTGAACTCGGCTCCGGCGCCCGAGCAGAGCTGATTTCCACCGGACGCGCGCCCAGGCTTGCAGGTCATGCCGGCCTGACGCGCGCTCCGGCGTATGACGGCGGCCTCCGGCTCGCCCGCTCCCAGCCGCGCCAGTGGCGGCCAGTGCCTGCCGCAAGGCCCGCGCGCCTTCCATCCATGGCGGACTCGGCGTCCGGCCGAGTTTCGATCCCGCTCCGGCGGGCTTGACCTGCCATCCACGCCAGGCTTCTTCCAGTCCGCGCTTTTACCCGACGGCACCGGAAACGTGCGGATACGCCTGCCCCTCCCGGGCCTGCCTCAACGCCATGCAGGCTGGACCAGGCCCGACGACCGATCGAGCGTGACACGAACGGTCCGCCCAATCCTCGGTCGACGGTATCCGCAGACATTGTCCCATACGCCTGGGCCGGCCGGATACAGGGCGAAGGCGTCGTGTGCAAGGCGGGTCACGCCAGATCTTGCACGGACATTGCACACGAATTCAGCAGGTGCCATCGGGCCGCCGGATGACGCAGCGAAATATATAAGTTTTACACAATTCAATATTACTCTCCGGAACCCTACCCTAGACACGTCCCTGCATCCGCGATGTTGCGCAGAACGGCGCATGGTTTCTTTCGGACGGAAGGGTATAAAATGAAATCGGCTGGATCCTTCACCAGAAGGACGATTATCGTTTCCGGTCTGGTGACGATCGCACCTGTTTCAGCCCATGCCGAGGCCCCGGCACATACGAAATCCGTCGTCCGTTCAAAACCGGCCGCCGCACCCGCGGCAATACAAGCCGCGTCGCCGGAAGCCATTACCGTCAGCGCCAATGCCCATCGGCCTCGCCTGGCCTCCCACGCGGCCATGGGCGCCCTGGGATCGCGGTCCGAATTCGACACCCCCTTCTCGCTCAGCATCGTTTCAGCGGCCAAGGTCGAGCAGATGCAGGCAGCCGACATCAATGATATCTTTCGTGCCGAGCCCGGCGTCCAGGAGAACTCCAACGGCGGCTCGACCGCCTCGGGCGCCAGCTTCCGCGTGCGCGGCCTCGATCTGGACTGGACCAACGGCTACAAGATCGACGGGTTCGCCATTCCCTATTGGTTCATCGACCTGCCGATGGCGAATTTCGGACAGTTCCAGCTGACGAAAGGAGCATCCGCGTTTCTCTATGGCTTCGGCTCGCCTGGGGCGGTGCTGGATTTTCAGCTCAAGAAGCCGGTCGATGACCCGCGTCTGTCCATAGAGGCCGGCTACCGGTCGGACGCCGCCTTCCGGCAGAGTCTCGACGCCGGCGGTCCGATTGGAAAATCCGGCCGCGTGACATACCGTTTTTCCGTCGGCAACGAAGTCGGCAACCAGTACAACGGCAGTTTTATCCGTTCGACCTCGGTGTCGGCCGCGACCCGCGTGCGAATCACCGATGCGCTCGCTTGGCATTTCGATTCTTTCTATCTCAATACGCTGCAGAAAGGCATGGTCAATGGTGTGACCGTGGTCAGTGGCCTGACCTCGCTGACCCCGATCAGCGGCCGTGCGGAGCTTGGGGCCAGGGATTCCTGGAAGGCCAACGACCTCAAGCATTTCAATACCGGCTTCGACTGGGATTTCGCGCCACACTGGAATACGAAACTCGTCTACGGATACACCCATCTCGACGAGCGATTTCCCTCGAACGCCATCACGTTTCTCAACGATCGGGGAGACTACCTGAACCGGCCATTCCAGATGACCCGCGTCTTCACCTACCATCAGGTGCAGGAAACGACCGAGGGTACCTTCCAGACCGGCCCCCTGCGGCACAACGTGGTGGCCGGCATCATGTGGCTGTACCAGAAGTTCGATGCCGACGCGAACGCGCAATATTACCAGCCGTACCAGTACGGAAATATTTTCGTCTCACGCCCGACCGAAACCAATGCGCATTTCTATAACCCCAGGCTCTACAACTACATCGATTACACGCAGATCGCCCCGTTCTGGAGCGACACGATAAGCTGGCACAAATGGTCCCTGCTGGCCGGCGCACGCTACACGGATTATTTCGAGGACGACTACGCCACCAACGGAAGCGGCCGCCAGACGGCCGCGCGCCACAACAACCCGGTCACTCCTGTCGTCTCGCTCTCGTACAAGCCCGCGCCCGACATCAACGCCTATTTCAGTTACGTCGAAGCCATGCAGTCCGGCACGCAGGCGGCCGCGACCGCCCAGAACGCCTATCAGGTCTTCGCCCCCATGCGCAGCCAGGAATACGAACTGGGCGTGAAAGTGCAGAAATCCCGCTGGAGCGGCACGCTGGCGCTCTACCGGCTCGATACGATCGCAGCCTATGTCGATTCCAACAATGTGCAGCAGCAGGGCGGCCTGGTGCGATATCAGGGTGTCGAGGTCGGGGGCGCGGTACAGGCCACACGCGACCTGCAACTGACCGGAAGCCTGACGTATCTGGACGCGCGCTATGGCGCGGGCACGCCCTATGAAGGCAAACGGGCCGAATCGACCTCGCCCTTCGAAGCCAATTTCTCGGCGAATTATGTGATCCCGGCGGTAAAGGGCCTCAGCGTCAACGGCGGGCTGAACTGGGTTTCCGCCGGGTGGCTGAATCCGTCCAATACGTTCCGGCTGCAATCGTACATCATCGGCACTGTCGGCGCGCAGTATGTCACGCGCGTCCACCGCCACCGGCTGACGTTCCGGGCGGCGGTGGAGAACATCGGCAACGAGCGCTACTGGGTCAGCAGGGGCGCGCTGCAGCTCTTTCCCGGCGCGCCCCGCACCGTGACCCTGAGCATGCGCTTCGATCTGTGAACGCCTGACCTGGCAGGCGCGCCGGGCGCGCCCACGATCAAGGCGTCTTTGAACGATGCTTTATCATTTCTCATTCGGGGGCCGGCCGGATCGCCCGTACACTCCGGGCCGAACGACCAGACCACCTCCGCCCGGAGCGCTGCCATGACAGTCCTCGCACATCCGCCACTTCGCCAGGCGTCACCCGCCATGTCCGCCGAGGAATGGGCCGTCCGCGTCGATCTGGCGGCGTTCTACCGGCTCGCCGCGCTGTATGGATGGGACGACCTGATCGCGACCCATATCTCGGCGCGCGTGCCGGGGCCCGCGCACCATTTCCTGATAAATCCCTTCGGGCTGATGTTCGAGGAAGTCACGGCGTCGAGTCTGGTCAAGGTCGATCTGGACGGCAAAATCGTCGGCGAAAACGCATACGGGATCAACTATGCCGGCTTCGTCATCCACTCCGCCATTCACGCGGCGCGGCCGGACGCCCTGTTCATCGCCCATTTCCATTCCCCTGACGGCATGGCGGTTTCCGCGCACGCCGAAGGGCTGCTGCCGCTCAATCAGCGTGCGCTGACGGTCATCCCGTCGCTCAGCTATCACGATTACGAAGGTATCGCCCTCGAACTGGATGAACGCGAACGGCTGATCGCCGATCTTGGCGATACCAACTTCATGCTGCTGCGCAATCACGGCACGCTGGCGCTCGGCAGGACGGCAGGCACGGCCTGGGGGCGGATCTATCAGCTGGAAAGCGCCTGCACCGCACAGGTCCGCACCCTGTCGATCGGCCGCGAAAACGTCCTGATCGCGCCGGCCGAGGCACAGGACGCGGTGCGCCGCCAGGTCGGGCGCAAGCGCAAGCCGGTCGAAGGTGGCCGGGACATTCACGACCTGATCTGGGAGGCCTCGTTGCGCAAGGCAGCGCGCCTCTCGCCCGGCTTCGACGCCTGATGCGGGACGCCCCCATGATCGTGACACGACGGCATGCCCTCGGCCTTGCGGCGGGTCTTGGCCTGTCTGCCGCCACGGCGCCGCTCCGTCGCGCCGCGGCCGCGGACCTGGCGCATGCGACGCTGCGCGTGGCCGCGTTTCGCGGCATGGACCAGACCCTGCTGGCCGCTACGGGGCTGGACGACTTTCCCTATCGGGTGGCGTTCAGCGAATTCAATTCCGGCAATCTGATCGCCCAGGCGATCAACGCCGATGCGGTCGACCTGGGGATGTGGAGCGAGATCCCGATGGTTTTCGCCGCCAGTGCCGGGGCGCGGATCGCCGTCGTCGCCACCATGGAAGGCCCCACGACCGATCAGGCCCTACTGGTGCCGGCGGGCTCGCCGGCGCGATCGGTCACGGACCTGCGGGGCAAGCGGGTCGGCTACATCAAGGCCACGACCGCGCATTACTTCCTGCTGCGCATGCTGGCGCAGCATGGCATGAGCTTCGCCGACATCCACCCGATCGCACTGGGCATGAGCGACGGGTTGACGGCCATGAAGGCGGGCAGCCTCGATGCCTGGGCGACCTACGGCTATGCCATCCAGACGCTGGAGGCGGACGGCACCGCGCGTATCCTGCAAAGCGCCGCCGATATCCTGTCGGGACATTATTTCGTCGGCGCCAACCCGCGCGGACTGGACAACCCGGACTTCCGCGCCGCCGCCGCCGATTATATCCGCCGCCTCGGCAAGGCCTACGCCACCCTCGGCACGGACAAGCCGCGCTGGGCACGCGCCGTCGCCCCGGTCATCAAGGTGCCCGAACCCCTGGTTCTGGCCTACCTCCAGACCCAGAACCGCCCCTACGCCCCGCGCGCCTGGCGGCAGGGCGACATAACCGGCGCGCAATCCGTGGCCGACACCTTCGTCACGGCGGGCGTCCTGCCGCCCGGCACGAATATCGGGGCCGTCTTTTCCCCGGCCCTGACACCCCTTCTTCCCGCATAGCCCAACCGGCAGCCCAACCAGCAGAAAGATGTCCGCCATGCCCGCTCCGCGCAGACTCAAACTCGGCTTCATCCTTCATGGCGTCGGCCGCACGTGGGACGACTGGCGGCATCCCGACCGCGATGTGCGGGCAAGCACCAGCTTCCCCTTCTACCTGCATCAGACCCGGCTGGCCGAGAAGGGAAAGTTCGATTTCGTGTTCGTGGCCGACAGCCTCTCGATCAACGAAAAATCCAGCCCGCATTATCTCAACCGGTTCGAGCCGATCACCATCCTTTCGGCGCTGGCCGGGGCCACCAGCCGCATCGGCCTGGTCGGCACGCTGACGGTCAGCTACTCGGAACCCTTCAACGTCGCCCGTCAGTTCGCCTCGCTCGACCATATCAGCAACGGCCGCGCGGCATGGAATGTCGTTACCTCCTGGCTGGGCGACACGGCGGCCAATTTCAGCAGGGAGTCACATCCCGAGCACCACCAGCGCTACCGGATCGCCGCTGAATATCTCGATGTCGTCCAGGGATTATGGGATAGCTGGGAGGACGACGCGCTGGTTGGCGACAAGGCGCGCGGCGTCTTCGTGGACCGGGAGAAACTGCACCGGCTCGACCACCAGGGCGAGTTCTTCCAGGTGCGCGGGCCGCTGAACATCGGGCGCTCGGCCCAGGGACAACCCGTCATCTTCCAGGCCGGCGCGTCGGAAAGCGGACGCGATTTCGCCGCCAGACGCGCGGAAGTCGTCTTCTGCGGCCCGCAGAACCTTGCCGAAGCCCAGGGCTATTATCGCGACGTGAAATCCCGTGCCCGGGCCTTCGGACGCGACGCGGATGCGCCCTTTATCCTGCCCGGCATCGGGCCGGTCATCGGCCTGACCGAGGCCGACGCCGAAGCGCGCTATCGGGAACTGGCGTCGCTCGGCTCGCTGGATACCGGGCTGGGATTCCTGTCGCGCGCCTTCAATGACCATGATTTCACCAGTACGATCTGGACGGCCCGTTCCCGGACGTCGAAGCCATCGGCCACAACAGCAACCAGAGCGCCTCGCTCCGCATCCTGGAGCAGGTCCGGCAAGGCCATCTCACGCTCCGCCAGATCGCGGAACGGATCGCGACGCCGCGGGGCGATTTCGTGGGCACGCCGGAAAAGGTCGCCGACGCGCTCCAGACCTGGTTCGAGAACGAAGGGGCGGACGGGTTCGTGATCTTCGAAACCCTTCCTGGCCAGTTCGATCTGTTCGTCCATCACGTGGTCCCAATTCTTCAGGACCGCGGCCTGTTCCACCGTGATTATGAGCACGCGACGTTCCGCGAGAATCTGAGATTGCCTTATCCGACCAACCGCTACACCGCACGCCGCAAGAAAGATCGGGCCTGAAGCCCGGGGCCCCGATCCTGGATCAACGACCGGGTTTCCAAAGGGCGATGCCCTTGGGCGGGTTTCAGGGCAGCGCCCTGAGGCCTGCATCTCAATCAGCCAGCAGAAAGCTGGGTTTGCGTTACCCGTCGTGCACGCCAAGCGATTCAAGCAACACGCCCCGCAGATGCTCGAACCGCGGATCGGCGTGGCGGCGGGGGCGATCCATCGGGATCAGCACATCCGTACGGATGCGGCCGCGCTCCAGCACCACGGCTCGATCCGCCAGCAGCAGCGCCTCGTCGACGTCATGCGTCACCAGCAGGACCGAGCACCGGTGACGGGTCCACAGATCCGAAACCAGTTGCTGCATTTTCAGGCGCGTCAGCGCGTCCAGCGCGGCAAAAGGCTCGTCCAGCATCAGGAACGCAGGCTCGCGGACCAGCGCGCGGGCCAGCGCCGCGCGTTGCGCCTCGCCGCCCGACAGCGTCAGCGGCCAGGCGTCGATCCGGTGACCAAGCCCGACCTCCTCCAGCACGGCCACGGCGCGATCGCGACGATCCGCCCCATCCTGGCCCAGCACGGTATTCTGCCAGACCCGTTTCCACGGCAGCAGGCGGCTTTCCTGAAAGACGACGGAGACCTCGCGCGGGCGCGCGACCGATCCCTCGGTCACCGGGTCGAGGCCCGCAAGCGTGCGCAGCAGGGTCGATTTCCCCGACCCGCTGTGCCCGAGCAGCGCCACGAACTCGCCCGGCGCAATGGCCAGATCGAGACGATCGAGCACCGCCGGGCCGTCGCCGAAGCGGCGTGTCAGACCATGCACCAGAACGGCCGCGTCATCGCGTGATGGTACGCCCGCCCCCTGCGTCACCTGGGCAACCGCGTTCATGCCGACCTCGCGATACGATGCGACGGCCGCCAGGACAGCAGCGTCGTCTCCAGAAAACGCACGATCTGGTCGGACGCCAGGCCGAGCAGCCCATAGATCACCAGACCGACGAGAATGATGTCGGTGCGCAGGAAATCCTCGGCATCCATCATCATGTGGCCGATTCCGCTGTCGGCGTTCACCTGCTCGGCCACCACCAGCATCAGCCACGAGATGCCCACGGCAAACCGCAGCCCCACCAGAAGATCCGGCAGCGCCCCGGGCAGGATCACGTCACGGATGGTGCGTGCCCGCGACAGGCCGAGCGTGCGGGCCATTTCCAGCAGCTTCGGGTCGATGGAACGGATGCCCTTGTGCAGGTTGAGATAGATCGGGAAGCTCGACCCCAGCGCCACAAGCGCGATCTTCGGCGTCTCGCCGATGCCGAACCACAGAATGAACAGCGGCACCAGCGCCAGCGCCGGCAGGGTGCGCAGAATCTGCAACGGCGCGTCCACGATGTCCTCACCCAGACGCGACAGGCCCGAAATCAGCGCCAGGCTCACCCCCGCCACGAAGGCGATCGCCAGGCCCGAGCCGGCGCGCGCCAGCGACACCGCCAGATTGGTCTGCAAGCTGCCGTCCCGCGTCAGCGACCAGCCGGTCGCGACGATCTGGGCCGGAGACGCCACCAGCCGCGTGGACAGAAGCCCCGTCGAACACGCCGCCTGCCACAGCAGCACCAGAAAGAAGGGCGAGGCATAGCGCGTGAGGACGCCCAGCCTGGGCCGCCAGGCCGATCGCGGGGCTGCCCGGGCCGCCACCGGGGATACGGTCCGGATGAGAGTTCCTGACATGTCCGCCGTTCCTTCCTTCAATGGGACTTCGATGGGTATGCGCCGCAGCTTCGCCTGATTCATCCTGCTTGTCAGGTAAATATTATTCATACCACAATTCAGCGTGATTTGATTGTATCCCGCGCTCCTCGCGGGCACGCTGCCGCTCCCTGACAGCCGTCCGAAGATCGCTTCGCCATGCATCGTGCCGCCCGCCTCATGCCCTGCCGCCTTCTGGGCGCCCTCGCCCTGCTGTGCCTGCTTCACGCCGCGCCGGGCGCACGGGCGGACGACGACCTGGTGGTGGCCGACCAGAAAGGGCAGCAGAAGGCGCTGCTGGAAGCTGCAGGCGCCGACCAGGGTCTGCCCTACCGCATTCGCTGGACCGAGTTCGAGGCCGCCGCCCCCCTTCTGCAGGCGCTGGGGGCCGGGGCGGTCGATACCGGGATCGCGGGCGACGGTCCGTTTCTGTTCGCCTGGGGCGCGGGCCTGCCGGTCAGGGCCGCCCTGCTGATTCCACCGCGCGGGGGCGGTCGCGCCACGGCGGTCGTCGTGCCGTCCGGCTCGCCGATCCACGCCTTGTCGGGCCTTTCGGGCAAGCGGGTGGCGACCGGCCGTGGCTCCATCGGCCATCTGCTTCTGCTGCGCCTGATCCAGACCGGCGCGATCCCGGCCCCCGCGCCACATATCGTGTTCCTCGCCCCGGCCCAGGCCAAGGCGGCGCTCGACAGCGGCGGCATCGACGCCTGGTCGACGTGGGAGCCGTACGTCTCGCTGGAAACGATCCAGAACCACGGGGCCATCCTGGCCGACGGCGCCGGGGTCATGCCCAACAACAGCTTCTTTGTCGCAACCGATGCCGCGCTGGCGCACAAGCACGCCCAACTGGCCGATTTCTATCGCCGCGTGGCCAGGGCCTATGCCTGGGGCGCGCTGCACCAGCGAGACTATGCCGCCCTGCTGGCGCGCCAGACCGGCCTGCCGCAGACCGTCGCCGATGCCGTCGCGCAGAAGCTCATCGCTACCCCCGCCGCCGTCGGCGACGGCGTCGTGAAGGCCGAGCAGGTCACGCTGGACGCCTACCGCGCGGCCGGCTTCCTGTCCTCGGTCGACCCGTTCGAGACCGCCTTCGACCGGAGCTTCACCCTGCCATGACGACCCGACTCGTCCACCATGACGCCGACGTGCTGGTCATCGGCGGCGGCCTGGCGGGGTGCTGGGCCGCCATCACCGCGGCGCAGGGCGGCGCGCGCGTGATCGTCGCGGAAAAGGGCCGCTGCGGCACCTCGGGCGTGGCGGCGGCGGCCGGGCCCGGCCATTGGTGGGTGCCCCCCGAGGCCGGCCGGCGCGAGGACGCGATCGCCCGCCGCATGGCCGCGGCGCAAGGCCTGGGCGACGCCCCATGGATGGCGCGGATCATCGACCGCACCTTCCGCACGCTGCCCGGCATCGCCAGCCACTACCGGTATGTGCCCGACGACGAAGGCAGGATCCGCCACCACGCGCTGCGCGGGCCGGAATATCTGCGCGCCCTGCGCGAAAAGGCCCTGGCGGCCGGCGCGATCGTCCTGGACCACAGCCCCGCGCTGGAACTGCTGCGCCATGCCGATGGCAGCATCGCCGGCGCGCGCGGCGTCAGCCGCCAGGGGGCGGGCGGCGACTGGGTGGTCCGCGCCGGGGCTACGATCCTGGCCACCGGCGGCTGCGGCTTCCGCTCGCACCTGCTGGGCGGGGCGAACAACACGGGCGACGGGCTGCTGATGGCGGTCGAGGCCGGGGCCGTGCTGTCCGGCATGGAATTTTCCGCCTTCTTCACGGTGGTACCGGCCGGCACCACCATGGCGCGCACCATGATCTACAGTTTCGCGCGCTATTACGACGGGCAGGGCCGCCTGCTGGACCGTCCGCAAGGCCCGCACGACACCGCGTTCCTGGCCGAGGCCCTGGCGCGCGGACCGGTGTTCTGCGATCTCTCCGCCACGCCCGAGGACGTACGGCGACAGTTGCCGCAGATTTCCCCCAACGTGACCCTGACCTTCCGCCGTCTGGGAATCGACCCTTTCCAGGACCGCTTCCCCGTCTCGCTGGTGGGCGAGGGTACGATCCGGGGCGTGGGCGGCGTGCGCGTCGCCGACGCGGATGCCGGCGCGGGGGTGGAGGGGCTGTTCGTGGTCGGAGACGTCGCCTCGCGCGAGCCGGTCACCGGGGCCATCAGCGGGGGCGGCGCCGTGAACGCGGCCTGGGCCCTGTCCTCGGGCTGTATCGCGGCGGAGGCCGCGCTGGCCCGCGTGCGCCGCCAGGGCCGGCGCGCCGACACGCCCGCCGAGGGCACGGGCGGTGCCGGCCTGGCGCAGACGCGCGGCACAGCCGACGCGGCCGAAATCGAGCGCATGGTGCAGGCCGAGATGCTGTCGCCCATGAAGCAATATTTCCGGACGGAAGCGACGCTGTCAGCGGCGCGCGACCGTCTGGACAGCGGCTGGAGTGCCCTGCCCCACGCCGGCCTTGCCGGGACCCCACACGCCCGAGCCCGTCGCAGGGAGCTTGCCGCCCTGACCGCCACCGCCCGCTGGAGCACGGCCAGCGCGCTGGCGCGCCACGACAGCCTGGGCCTGCACCGGCGCGCGGATGCAATCGCCGCCGCCACGCTGCCTGCACACATCATTGCCGGCGGCGTGGAGACGATCTGGACGGAAATCGTCCCGGCGGGAGAACAGGCATGATCGAACTCGTCCTCGCCGCGCGCTGCACCGGCTGCAACGACTGCGTGGCCGCCTGCCCCCGCGACGTGTTCGACCCCGCGCCGGACGGCCCGCCCCGCATCGCGCGGCAGGCCGACTGCCAGACCTGCTTCCTGTGCGAACTCTATTGCCGGGAGGACGCGCTGTATGTGCATCCCGACGCCGGCCGCGCCCAGCCGCAGGACGCGGCGGCGATCGAGGCGTCCGGCCTGCTGGGCGAATATCGGCGGGCGTCGGGTTGGGACGAATGGGCCGAAGACGAGGCGCTGCGCAACCAGCACTGGCGCATGGAAGACGTCTTCCGCCGCGCCCGGGGCGCATAAAGACCACACGCACAAAGACCACTGGGGAGTCACCGGTCATGGATGGATCACCGATCGGGGCGCACGCGCCTGTCGATATATCGGCTGAAACGCTGGACCGCCTCGTCGCGCGCTTCGCGGACCGGGCGGCGGATTACGACCGCTCGGGCGACATCGCGCTGGATAACCTCGCCGACCTGCGCGCGGCCGGGCTACTGACCCTGACCGTGCCGCCCGTTTTCGGCGGCCAGGGCCTCGGGTTGCGGCGCATCGTGGAGATCGTGAGCCGCATCGCGCAAGGCGACCCGTCCACGGCGCTGATCCTGGCCATGCAATACCTCCAGTCGGGCGCGATCGCCCGTTCCCCGGTCTGGAGCGACGCGGTGAAGGCGGAGGTGTTTTCCAGCATCGTCCGCGACGGCGCACTGATCAACGCCCTGCGCGTGGAACCGGAACTGGGCACCCCCGCGCGCGGCGGCCTGCCCGCCACCAGCGTGCGGCGTGACGGCGCAATCTGGCGCCTGAACGGGCGGAAGATCTTCTCGACCGGTTCGACCGCGTTGCACTGGGGCGTGGTCTGGTCGCGTACGGACGAGGACGCGCCGCGCGTCGGCCAGGTTCTGGTACCGCTCGGCCTGCCGGGGATCCGGATCGAGAAGAGCTGGCACCAGATGGGCATGCGCGCCACCGGCAGCCACACCATCGTTTTCGAGGATGTCGCGATCCCCGAACGCTATCTGGTCAATCTGATCCGGCCGGACGGCAGGCAGGAAGAAGCCGTGGCCCTGGCAAACTGGCACGCCATCGCGGTCGGCGCGCTGTATGACGGCATCGCCCGCGCCGCGCGGAACTGGCTAGTCGGCTTCCTCCATGCCCGCGTCCCGTCCAACCTGGGCGCGGCGCTGTCCACGCTGCCGCGCTTCCACGTCCTGCTGGGCAAGATCGACGCGCTGTTGCTGGCCAACACCGCGCTGATCGACCATGCGCTACGGCGCGAGGAAGCCGGCGAACATGCCAACGCGGACGCGGGCCTGGTCAAGCAGATCGTCACCGAGAACGCGATTACAGCCGTGGGCAAGGCCGTCGCGGCGATCGGCAACCCCGGCCTCAGCCAGGACAACCCGCTGGAGCGCCATTACCGGGACGTGCACTGCGGGCGCATCCACACGCCTCAGGGCGACAGCGCGCTGGCGTTCGCCGGCAAGGCGGCCCTGGCGGGATAACCTCCAGGGCCTTGGGCCCGGACCGTCAGGCGGCCGCAATGCCCCGCCTGGCGTCCTCCTGCGCCACCAGGGCGCGAACGCGCGGGATGAGATCGCGGCCATAGACCAGCGCGTCGGCCAGCGGGTCGAATCCCCGAATCAGGAACGTCGTCACGCCCAGCCGGTAGTAATCCAGCAGAGCCTCGGCCACCTGGTCGGGGTCGCCCACCAGCGCGGTCGAGTTCCATCGGCCACCGGTCGCCGCCGCAACGCCGGTCCACAGCCGCTTGTCCAGGCGCTCGCCACGCGCTGCAAGGGCACGCAGGCGGCGCGACCCCTCATTGGTCGACAGTGTCCCGGCCGCCGGGGACGCCCCGGCCACGTCCAGCGCGATGGCCCCCGCCTGCACGCCGGCCCCATGCTGCAACGCATCGATCCGCGCGCGGACCTGATCCGCCCGCTCCCATGCCTGCGTCTCGCTGTCCGCCACGATGGGCCGGAACGAGAGGGAAAAGCGCGGCGCGGGCCGGCCGTTGGCCGCGGCGGCGGCGCTGACCCGCGCGATCATGGCCGCGACCTCGTCATAGGTTTCGCCCCACAGGGCATAGGCGTCCGCATGGCGGCCGGCCACCTGGACGGCATCCTCCGAGGCACCGCCGAAATAGATCGGGATTCCGCCCGGCCGATAGGGCCCGACGTCCGAACGCGCGCCCGCCACGCGATAGAACGCCCCTTCGTGATCGAAGGCGGCCCCGGCCGACCATTCGCGGCGCAGCACGTCCAGATACTCGCTGGCCCGGGCGTAGCGCACCGCCTTGGTCGTATGGTCGCCGTCCGCTTCCAGTTCGCTGTCGTTGCCGCCCGCGATGATGTGCACCGCCACCCGGCCGCGCGTCAGTTGGTCGAGGGTGGCCAGTTGCCGCGCCGCCAGCGTCGGCGCCGCAAACCCCGGCCGATGGGCGATCAGCAGCCCCAGCCGCCGCGTCGCCGCCGCCGCATGATGCGCGATCAGCAGGCTGTCGGGCGAATTGGAATGAAAGGCCACCAGCACCCGGTCGAACCCGGCATTCTCGTGGATCGCGGCGGTCGTCGCGATATAGCCGGGGTCGACGGCCGGCCCGACCGGTGGGATGGTCTCGCTCTGATGACGGCCGGTGACATAGCCGATGAATTCGATGGGCATGATGCCGTTTTTCCTTTTTTCAGCCGTGTCTTCGCATCATTCCAGAACGGAAAAGCCGTGCGTTCCGTCGCGCTCCAGTTGGGCGACAAGGCCGAATTCCCAGTCCAGATACGCCTGCATGGCGGCGGCGGCATTGTCCGTGCCCTCATAAGGGCGCTTGTAGACATCGTCCGGACGCGAGAGCGCGCGCGCCTCGTCCAGGCCGGTTTCAAGCGGCTGCCCGGCCTCGCGCCATGCGGTCGTGCCTCCGTCCAATACCCGCACCCGCAGGCCCGCGCGCGCCAGTTCGGGCGCGGCCAGACGCGCGGCAACCCCGTCGGGCGAAGTCAGCACCACATCCCGCGCGTCCGCCAGGCGCGGATGCCCCGCCAGATCGGGACGGATGGCGAACACCGCACCCGGCAGATGCCCCTTGCGGAAGGCCGGGCTGGCGGCCAGGTCGATCACCAGCGGGCCGCCCCCCGCGCGTTCCGCGACCAGACCGGCGACGGACACGCCCTCCACCTCCGACAGGGACGCCGCCGGCACGACGGGCTCGGGACCGGTCGCGCGCAACAGGCCGGCCCAGTCGTCCAGCACATAGACCTCGCGCCAGCCCAGCTGCCGCAGCCAATGGCCGGTCATGCGGGCGCGGACGCCGTCATCGTCGGTCAGCACGATCGTGCCGTGACGCACCCCGATCCACTCGTCGGTCGCCTGCACAAGCTGGCCGCCCGGCGCCGAGCGGAACCCTTCCAGATGCGACGCCGCGTATTCCTCGGGCGACCGCACATCCAGGCGATAGACCGTCCGGGCCGGGTCGGACTGGAGCACCGCCAGCGTCCCCTGCCCGATCGCCCGCACTCCGGTCCGCTCCGCCAGTGCGGCCGCCGCCTCGCGGGCGCGCGCCACATTCGTGCCGGTGGGTTCGCCCCCCGTCCGCGCCGCGCCGTGGTCCAGTTCCAGGCCGGCCAGCGTCCAGCCGATGGTCCCGTTGCGCAGCGCGAAGACGGGGTTGGGGATGCCCGCATTGACCAGCGATTGCGTACCGATGATCGAACGGGTTCGGCCGGCGCAGTTCACCACCACCACCGTCTCGGGCGAGGGCGCGATGTCGCGCACCCGCAACGCCAGTTCTCCACCCGGCACGGACCGGCCGCCGGGAATGGACATGACGTGATATTCGCTGAAGCGCCGCGCATCGAGAATCACCAGATCGTCGCCGCGCGCGATCCGCGCCTGGAGTTCCGCCGCGGGCAGCGAGGGCGTATGCCGCACATGCTCGACCAGTTCGCCGAACGCCTTCGACGGCACGTTCACGTCGATGAAGATCTCGCCGCCCGACGCCCGCCAGCCGGCCAGTCCGCCCTCCAGCACGCTGACATTGCTGTAGCCGAGTGCCGCGAAGACCGGCAGCGCGCACGCCACCCGGCCCTCGCCGTCGTCATAGAGCACGATCGGCGCGTCGCGGCGCGGGACCAGGAAGCCGATCCGCTCTTCGATCCGCCCGAGGGGCAGGTTGACGGCAAACAGCGGATGGGCCGCAGCGAACGGCCCTTCCTCGCGCAGGTCCAGCAGCGCGATTTCGTCCCCTGCCCGCAGCAGGCGCCGCACGTCCTGCGGGGATGTGACGGCGACGGGCCGTGCCATGACCGCGTTCATGCCGCCTCCACCCGCTTCGAGCGGTCCCAGAGATTCGGCACGTCCTCGCTGGAATAGCCCGAAATGAACGATTTCTCGGCCCCCGTTTCCGGGTCGTAGGTGGCGCGCGACACGCCGCCGATATTGTCGCCGTAGACATGGATCGAAATCGAGGCCTGGTCGGCCAGCGCGTTGGCGACCAGGTGATAGTCGTTCACGCCGGGGGCCAGGGCCACCACTTCGCCGGGCTTCAGAACGCTGGTCTCGCCGGCATGAAATTTTCCGTCCGCGCCGCGCACGAATTGCGTTTCGCTCTCGCGCCCGCGCAGCATGCCGATCAGGCCCCAGACGCGATGGTCGTGCAACGGCGTCTTCTGTCCCGGCCCCCAGACGAAGCTCACGACCGAGAAACGCTCCAGCGGATCGCAATGCAGCAGATACTGGCTGTAGCGTTCCGGATTCGGCCGGGTGAAGGGCTCGGGCAGCCAGTCATCGCGCGAGACGAGGTCGCGCAGCAGCACGGCCCCTTCCTGCTGGATGGCGTCGGGCGCCAGCCCGCGTTCGTACAGTCTGGTGAAGCGGGCCACGAAGTCCCGAAGCGGTGCAATCGATGTCATGTCATTCAATCCAGAAGATCGGGTTCCTGGGCCACGATCCAGTCCCACAGCGGCTGGAACGAGAAATAGCCGCCCTGATGGGTGCCGATCTGGCTTGCGGTCAGGCGCGCGACGTCGGGCGCGATCGGTTTCAGCGGGCCGGCCCCCTGCGCCAGAAGCTGGGCGTGGGCCGCGTTGTCCATGGCAATGAACCACCACGCGGCGGCCTCGATCGTCGGCCCCACCGTCAGCAGCCCGTGATTCTGCAGGATCGCCGCCTTGTGCGGGCCCAGCGTCGCCGCCAGCCGCTCGCCCTCGCTGTCGTCCAGCACGACGCCGCTGAACGGGTCGAAGACCACATGGTCCTCGTAGAAGGCGCACGAATCCTGTGTGATCGGCAGCAGTTCGGTACCCAGGGCCGAGAACGCCTTGCCGTAGGTCGAATGGGTGTGGGCCGCGGCCACGACATCGGGGCGTGCGCGGTGCAGGGCCGAATGGATGGTGAAGCCCGCCGTGTTGATCGGCCGATCGCCGATCAGGATCGTGCCGCCATGGTCGACCAGTTGCAGGTCGGACACCCTGATCTGCGAGAAATGGACGGCCAGGGGATTGATCCAGTACCGGTCGGGAAATTCCGGATCGCGCACGGTGACGTGCCCGGCCAGCCCCTGGTCGAACCCATAGCGCGCGAACAGCCGGAACGTCGCGGCGAGGCGCTGCTTGCGATGCAGCCGCTCCCCCTCGAACGATGCGGCCGGCGGGCGCGGCGTCAGCCGGCGCTCGCGCGCCTGTGCCGAAACCTGTGCCGGCGCGACGGGCGGCGTAATGGCATTCATGCTGATGGTCCCCTTTCTTTAAAAATCAGTAGCCGCGCGCGGCATCCACCACGTCCTGCAGCGGACGTCCTTCCAGAAAACGCTCGAGATTCGCGGCAATCCGCCGGTGCAGGTTCTGCCCGACGCCCGGGCCCGACCATGAGACATGCGGGGTCAGGCGGATGGCCGGGTGGGTGTAGAACGGATGCCCCGCCGGCAGCGGTTCCGGGCTGGTCACGTCCAGCGTGGCAAAGCCGACCCGCCCGGAGTCGAGCGCCGCACCCAGCGCGTCCTGGTCCACCAGTTGCCCCCGCGCGACATTGACCAGATGCAGGCCCGGCTTCGCGCGGGCCAGCAGGCCGGCATTCACGCAGCCTTCGGTCTCGCGCGTCAGCGGCAAGGCAAGCACCAGATGGTCGACCTGTTCGATCAGGTCCGCCAGGCTGGCGACCGGCTCGACATCCTGTTCGGTCCCGGTCCAGGCGCCGCGCCGCCACGCCAGCACGCGCATGCCGAACGCCCGCGCCCGCGCCGCGACCGCCTGGCCGATCGCGCCATAGCCCGCCAGCCCGACGACACGCCCCGCCAGCCCGCCCAGCGGCGATGCGCCCTTCAGCACCGCCGCTTCCCGCAGCCAAGCCTCGGGGCCGTCGGGGCGCACCGTATCCAGCCGCTTTTCCCGCAGCAGCAGCGCCGCCAGCACATATTCCGCGATCGGCACCGCCGCGTCGCCGCGCCCGCACGTCACGGCGCGGCCCTGCAGCAGCCATGCCGGAAACCCGTCCACCCCGGCCGAGGCGACCTGCACCCAGCGCGGCCCCGCGCCCCATTCCGCCGGCGGGCGGTCGGGGGCGGCCTTCCAGGTGCGCGACGGGCCGGTCAGCAGAATATCGGCCCCGCCCACAGCCCAGGGCAGGTCGCCCTCGCGGTCGCCATCAAGGACGCGGACGCGATCGCCGAACGGAGCCAGCACCGGATTCAGCCCGGCCCCAAGCTGATTGACGACGACAAGCGGGCGCATGATGTCCAACCACCTCCGCGCTCAGGCCGCCGCGGTGCGCGCGCGGGCCTCCTCGGCCGCGACCAGGGCGCGCACGCGCGGGATCAGGTCACGGCCGTAGCCATAGGCATCGGGCAGCGGGTCGAAGCCGCGGATCAGGAAGGTGGTGATGCCGAGCCGGTAATAATCCAGCAGGGCCTCGGCCACCTGGTCGGGCGTGCCGACCAGCGAGGTCGAATTGCCCTGCGCGCCGGTCAGCGCCGCGATCCCGGTCCACAGCCGCTTGTCCAGCCGCGCCCCCTTGTCGGCCGCGGCCAGCAGGCGGCGCGATCCCTCGTTCGGGACCGTGGCGGGGCGGACGAAGCCGGTCCTGTCCTGCAGCGCACGGGCGGTCTCGAGGATGCGGTCGGCCTTCGCCCAGGCCGCCTCCTCGGTGTCGGCCAGGATGGGGCGGAGCGAAAGCGAGAAGCGCGGCGTGCGCCCGTGCCGCGCGGCGGCCGCGCGCACCCGCGTCACCGTCTCGCTCACCTGCTCGTAGGTTTCGCCCCACAGGGCGTAGACATCGGCATGCCGGCCCGCCACGGCGATGGCGTCCTCCGACGACCCGCCGAAATAGACCGGAATCCCGGCCTCGCGGTAGGGATGGACCAGCGAATGGGCGCCCCGCACGTCATAGAACCGCCCGGTGTAATCGAAGGGCGCCGGGCTGGCCCATTCGTTCCGCACGATGTCCAGATACTCGCTCGTCCGCGCATAGCGCTCGGCCTTGGTGGTGTGGTCGCCGTCGGCCTGAAGTTCGACGTCGCTGCCGCCGGTGATGATGTGCACGGCCACCCGCCCGCGCGTGAGGTGATCGAGCGTCGCAAGCTGGCGCGCCGCGATGGTGGGCGCGTTGAAGCCCGGCCGATGGGCGATCAGCAGGCCGAGGTCGCGGGTCACGGACGCTGCGTGCTGGGCCAGCAGGATACTTTCGGGCGAATTGGAATGAAAGGCGATCAACGTCCGGTCGAAGCCGCCGTTCTCATGGATCTTCGCCGACGCCTCGATATGGCCGAGGTCGATGACCGGACCCGAGGGCGGGATGGTCTCGGATTGATTGCGGCTGCCGATAAAGCCGATGAATTCCACGGACATCCCTTATCCTCCGATCTATATTTAACGATACGTTAGCGTCAATTCGACAATTTAACACTTGCGCATCCCGTGAGAACAAGACAAAAATAATCATATAACGATTTAAGTTCGTTAATATGGACTTTTGGAGTCCTCATTGGTCCGGAGCCCTGCCGTCGTGTCACAAACGCTCTCCCCCGGCCTCCCGCAGAGAATGGCCCGGAACGTGCCGACGGAACTGCTGCGTTCCTTCGTGGCGATCGTCGAGGCCGGCTCCATGGCGCAGGCCACCGAAACCATCTTCCTCACCCAGTCGGCCCTCAGCCTGCAGATGAAGCGGCTGGAAGACGTGCTTCAGCAGAAACTGTTCCGCCGCGACGGCCGGCGGCTTCTGCTCAGCGCGGCGGGCGAGGAACTGGTCGCCTACGCCCGGCAGTTGCTCGCCCTGAACGACCGGATCGTCCAGAACCTGGGCCAGGACCAGGATCACGACCCCATCACCGTGGGCATGGTCCAGGACTTCGCCGATACCATCCTGCCCGATGTGCTCGGGCGCTTCAGGCTGGAACATCCGCGTGCGCGGCTGATCGTGCGCGTCGGCGGTTCGGCCGAACTGCTCGACATGTTCGACCGCGCGCGCCTCGACCTGGTCCTCTGCCTGGGCCAGCACGGCGACAGGGCCGATGCGACATGGAAGGTGGTGGGCGCGGATCGGATGGCCTGGCTGGGCGACCCGGCGAACACCGAACGCAGCGAACTGCCTCTGGTTCTTCTCGAACCACCCTGCCGCTTTCGCGACGCCGCCCTGCGGGTGCTGGGCCAGGACCGGCGCGAATACCGCATCGTGCTGGAAACCCCGAACCTGCCCGCCATGCGCGCGGGGGTCCGGGGCGGGCTTGGCGTCAGTTGCCGCACGCGGCGCTTCGCCGTGGCGGAAGGCCTGCCGATCATCGCCCAGGGCGCCCTGCCCACGGTTCCGGAAATCGAAACAATCCTCGTGCGGCGCAACGGATTGTCGGATGTCGCGCAGGATCTGGGCGATCTTCTGGCGCAGGCCGCCGACGGTCAATGAGCAACGCCAAGGTCATGCTTGAGCGAAACTCCTTAGTCGAAACAGGGACTTCTCTCCCATAATCGAGGCCTCGACCTTTTCGGGGACCCCCAAGCATGAGTACAGAACAGAACGTCACCGGCCCGTCCCTGCGCGCGCGCTTCCAGGCACTGGAAGACGAACGCAGACGCTCGTGGGCGCCGGATGCCCTGGCCATCAACGCCAACCAGCGCGCGCAACTGGTGCGCGAGCATGGCAACCAGCCGCATGTCGGCGTCGGAGACGTGCTGCCCGCCGCCACGCTCACGCGCACCGACGGGCAGCCGGCAGCACTCGACGCGCTTGTCGCCAACGGTCCGGCCGTGCTGGTCTTCTTCCGCTTCGCGAACTGTCCCGCCTGCAACATCGCGCTGCCGTACTATCGCGACACCTTGTGGCCTGCCCTGAAAGATGCGCAAATTCCGCTGGTCGCCATTTCACCGCAACCCATCGCCGCATTGGGCGAAATCGCGACGCGGCACCACCTGCCGTTTCCCGTGCTGTCCGACACAGATCTGGCGCTGTCGCGGGCACTGGGGCTGACCTATATCTTCGACGCGCCCTCGCGCGACGCCGCCGAGGCGAAGGGCGGGACGAGCGAGGCCCTGAACGGCACCGCGTCGTGGGAACTGCCCAAGCCGTCGGTCATCGTGATCGGCCCTGGCCGCGTCGTGCGTTTTGCCGATATCTCGCCGGACTGGATGGACCGCACGGAAACGCCCGCCATCCTGGCCGCGCTCGATTCCGCCTCCCACGCCGCATCCGCGAAGGAACGGCACCATGCCGCCTGATACCCTGCTGGACCTACGGCCGCCGCAGGTCGCGGCCGAGCTGTTTCGCGACGCGATGAGCCGGCTGGGCGCGCCCGTCACGCTGGTCACGACCGACGGGGCTGCGGGGCGTCACGGGCTGACGGCCTCCGCCGTCACCAGCGTCAGCGACGCGCCGCCGACGGTTCTGGTCTGCCTCAACCGGACGAACCGCTCGCACGCGGCCTTTCTGGGCAACGGCGTGCTGGGCATCAGCCTTCTGTCGGGCGGTCATGAAGATTTCGCGACCGGTTTCGCCAGCAGCCGGCGCAGCACCGAGGAAAAATTCGCGGCCGGCACATGGCGCACGGACGTAACCGGCGCGCCCTTGTTCGACGACGCGCTGGCCACGCTCGATTGCACCATCGGCGCCATCCATGCCGCGGGCAGCCACGACGTGCTGTTCTGCGCGGTCCAGTCCATCCGCATCCATCCTGCGGGCGGGACCGGGCTGGCGTGGTTCGACCGCCGCTTTCACCAGCTTCCGGCCGGTCCGGGGCGCAGCTAGATCCGTCAGGGTAGCATCATGTCCGACTCTCGCCGTCTTTCCCGTCGCGCGGCGCTGGCCACCGCCGGCCTCGCCCTTCCGTTCATCGGCGCGGGGCGCGCCGGCGCGGCCGACGGCATGGCCGGCATGGGCGGCGAGACGAGTTGCACGGGTACTGCGGCCGGCGCCGTCACCCCGCTGCCCGGGCCGCCGCGCAAGCTCACCATCGCATGGAACGAGACCGCGGTCTGCACCGCGGCGGTACCGGTCGCGAAGGAAAAGGGGTTCTTTGCGCGGCACAATCTCGACATCGACTATGTGAATTTCGCCGGCGCCACCGACCAGTTGCTCGAAGCGCTGTCGACCGGCAAGGCCGACGGCGCCCCCGGCATGGCGCTGCGCTGGCTCAAGCCGCTGCAACAGGGGTTCGACGTGAAGCTGGTCGCGGGCCTTCACGCGGGCTGCATGTATCTGCTCGCCCCGCCCAAAAGCAGCATCACGCAGTTGTCCGACCTGCGCGGCAAGACGGTCGGCGTCACCGATATGGGCGGTCCCGACCGCAATTTCTTCGGGATTCGCCTCAAGGAAATCGGCATCGACCCGGAAACCGAAGTGCAGTGGCGGCAATATCCCCCCGACCTGCTGCCCATCGCGCTGCAGCGCGGCGACGTGCAGGCGATCACGGATGGCGATCCGTTCAGCTATCTGCAGAAACGCCAGTTCGGCCTGGTCGAGATCGACAGCAACATGCACGGCGACTGGGCGCACATCGCCTGTTGCGTGATCGGCCTGCGCGGCAGCCTGATCCGCAACGAGCCGCAGGTCGCCATCGCGGTCACGCGCGCCATCCTCGATGCCGGCGCGTGGCTGGCCTGCAATCCGGACGAAGCCGGCCGCATCTTCAAGCCCTACGCGCCCAAGGCCTCGGCCGAGGACATCGCCACCATGATCCGTATCCAGGGCCACCATCACCAGACGCGGGGCGGGACGTTCCGCGACGAGATCGCGCTCTACGCCCGCGCCTTGAAGGACATCGGCGTGTTCCGTCCGTCGTTCGACACCGCCCGTTACGCCACGCGCGTCACGCAGGACCTGTTCACCGCATGAGCGGCGTGGGGACGACACAGGCGATCGCGCCCGTCGGGACGCCGCAGACGCGCGCGCGGTCGCGGCCGCCGCTGCGCGCCCTGCTGCCCTGGGCGGCCGGGCCGGCGTGGTTCGTCGCGGCCCTCGTCACGTGGCGCTGGCCGGACGCCGACGATTTTCCGGACACGACCACTCTAGCCGGCCTGTTTGCCGGTATCGGCGTCGCCCTGCTGTCGGCGGCGGCGCTGCGCCGGCTGTCGGCGCGCGCGCCGTGGATGATCGCGCTCGGCCTCGGCTTCGCCGCATGGGAACTCGTGCAGGCCAAGCTGCTGCTGCTGCCGCGCCCGTTCTTCGGAACGCCGCAGGACCTTCTGGATGTTTTCCTGACCGACTGGAAAAGGCTGGGCGACAGCCTGCTGCATTCGCTCGGCCTGCTGGTGGTGGGCTACACGGCCGGGTCCATCCTGGGCATCGCAACCGGCGTCGGCCTCGGCCGGTCGCAGCGCTTCCGCTACTGGGCGCTGCCGATCGTCCGCCTGATCGGCCCGCTGCCCCCGGTGTCCCTGCTGCCCCTGGCCATGGTGCTCATTCCCTCCAACTGGCTGGCCAGCGAGGCACTGATGGCACTGGGCTCCGGCTTTCCCGTCACCATCCTCACCTGGTCGGGCGTCGCCGCGGTCGACCCGGCCTATTATGACGTCGCCCGCACCATGGGCGCGCGGGACCGTTTCCTCGTCCTGCGCGTCGCGCTGCCCGCCGCCATGCCGCAGATCTTCGTCGGGCTGTTCATGGGGCTGGGCATGTCCTTCGTGATGCTGGTGATCGCCGAAATGCTGGGCGTGAAATCCGGCCTCGGCTTTTACATGCAATGGGCGCAGGGATGGGCGGCCTATCCCAACATGTATGCCGCCCTTCTGGTCATGTCGCTGATGTGCACCGGCCTGATCACGATCCTGTTCAAGGTGCGGGACCGCATTCTCGGCTGGCAGAAGGACGGGCTGAAATGGTGACGCATCCGGCCCCGATGGATATCCAGCTTCGCGGCATTCACCACGGTTACCCGATCGGCGGCACCTTCACGCCGGTGATCGAAGATGTCAGCCTGGATATCGCCCCGGGCGAGTTCGTGGCGCTGCTCGGCCCGTCAGGCTGCGGCAAATCGACCCTGCTGCGCCTGGTCGCGGGGCTGGAGCCGCCGCATGCCGGGCAGGTTCTGGCCGGCGGCGTGCCGGTCTCGGGCCCCGGCCCCGACCGCATCGTGATGTTTCAGGACCCCACGCTCTATCCCTGGCGCACCGTGCGCGCCAACGTGGCCCTCAGCCGGGACATCGCGGGCCGGCGCGACGACGCGGCCGTCGATGCCGCGATTGCCATGGTGGGACTGAAAGGTTTCGAACGCGCCTGGCCGCACCAGCTTTCGGGCGGCATGGCGCAGCGCGCGGCCCTTGCCCGCGCCCTGGTCAACGAACCGCGGCTGCTGATCCTGGACGAGCCACTGGGCAAGCTGGACAGCCTGACGCGGCTGACGATGCAGACCGAACTGCTGCGCCTGTGGCAGAAGCGTGGCTTTACCGTCATCATGGTCACGCATGACGTCGAGGAAGCGCTGCTGCTCGCCACCCGCGTGGTCACGTTCAGCACGCGCCCCGCCCGCGTGATCTCGGACGTTTCGATCGACCTGCCCTATCACCGCCATCGTGACGATCCGCGCCTGCTTGCCCTGCGCCGCGAGATCCTGGTCCGGCTGGGGCACAGCGAGGACTGGTGATCGCGACGGGAGAACGCGCTGCCCCTGAGCGTGCGATAGGGGCAGCCCGCCGCAAGCGTCAATACATTCCACATTCTCATGACGCATTTTTTTATAACTCGTTTTCCATACGTTATTTTTCCTTTTATCCCGGTCGATGAACGCAACATCCCGTTACAAAGACATCATGCCCAAAACAGCATTTCAGCCTCCGCCCAGATTTCGCTCCCGATGGCATGGCGCCGTCGCGGCCGTCTGCGCCCTGTCGTCCGCGCCGCACGCCCTTGCCGCGGGCACTCGGGATGCCGGCAAGGCGGATACGGCCGCAGGCACGGAAGCCGTCATCGTCACAGGCACACGCACCTCGGTCCATGCGTCGAAAAGCATGGCGCCTGTCGCCATCTTCACGTCCGCGGACCTGCGGCGCACCGGGCAGACCAGCCTGCGCAACGCGCTGGTGGCGCTCGATCCTTCCGTCAACAACACGCCGGGCTATCCGGGGCAGCTCGGCTTCACGACGAAGACGATGTCGCTGCGCGGCCTGCCGGCCAACGAAACGCTTGTCCTCGTCAATGGCAAACGCCGCCATACCATGTCGTCGGTGTTCTACGGCGGCGCCATGCAGGGGCAGTCCCCCGTCGATCTCGACCTCATTCCGTTCGAGGCCGTCGACCATGTCGAAATCCTGAAAGACGGGGCGGCGGCCCAATATGGCTCCGACGCCATCGCCGGCGTCATCAACATCATCCTCAAATCGGCCGATCACGGCGGCACGGCCGAACTGGGGTATAACCAGTACGGCTGGACGGTCGGCCCCCTGGGCGATTACGGGCGGGGCGGAAACCTGAATTACAATCAGGGCTTCAGGATCGGCAATGGCGGCTTCCTGAACCTGACGGCCGAATTCACCGGCAACCAGGCGACCAACAACGCGGGCTACGCGCCGCGTACCCAGGGCGGCAAGCCCGTCCTTCTCTATCCCCTTCTGGCCAACGGCCAACAGGACCCGCGCGAGAACGGCGACCGCTATCGGCAGATTTCCGGCCTGCCCGAAAACGAGCGGCAAAGCATCGCCTATAATCTGGAACTCCCGCTGTCCGGCGGTACCCGCTTCTATTCCTTCGCGACGTACAGCCACCGCACCATCGCCGCCTCGGCCTGGTACCGGCCGTCGAATTCCCAGCAGAACATCATGAGCGTCTATCCGGACGGCTACCTTCCGACCGATACGACCGAGGATCACGATTTCCAGTTCACCAGCGGTTTTCGGGGGCGCGATTTCCTGGGCTGGTTCTGGGACGCCAGCGTCAACTACGGGCGGGATTCCAGCAGCGTCGGCATCGAGAACACACTCAACAACTCGCTTGGCCCGTCCAGCCCGCACAATTTCCATCTTCAGACCCTGACCAATTCGGAACTGACCGCCGATTTCGATATCCACAGGGCCGTTCACACCGGCCTGCTGCGCGAGCCGCTGCAGGTCGCGGCCGGTGTGGAATATCGCTACAACGCATATGACGTCGCGGCCGGCGACGACGCCTCGTGGCAGGATGGGGGCTACATCTTCCCGCCCAGCTATGTCTTTCCCACGGCAAGCCCCGCCCTGCCCGGCGCATCGGGCCTGGGGGCCACGTCACCTGCACAGGCGGGGCTGCATTCGCGCATGAACGGCGCGTTCTATCTCGATCTCACTCAGAAAATCACGAAAGACCTGACCGTCGCCCTGTCCGGCCGTGATGAGCAGTACAGCGATTTCGGCAATACGCTCAGCGGCAAGGCGTCCGTCCGTTACCAGGTGACGCCGTGGCTGGCGCTGCGCGGTTCGGCCAGCAACGGCTTTCATGCGCCGACCCTGCAGCAGGAATATTTCCAGAGCACGGCGCTCTATTACTCGATCCTGCCCAGCACCAACCAGCTCGTGCAGTCCTATACCAACTACGCCTCGGTCGACAACGCGGGCGCCCGGGTTCTGGGCGCTACGCCGCTGAAGCCGGAAACGTCCCATAATTTCAGCGCCGGCTTCGTCCTGACGCCCTTGCGGCGGCTGGATATCTCGGTCGATGCCTACCGCATCGACATCTTCAACCAGATCGTGCCCATTTCCGTCGCGGGCTCCGGCGTCGCGGGTGCCCGCGTGCTGCAACTGCTCCATGACGCCGGCGTGGTGCCGAACGACGGGCGGTATTACGGCTTCACTTACGAACGGAACGCCGCCCACACCCGAACCATGGGCCTTGATGTGCAGGCGCACTACCTGACGGATTTCGGCCGTGCCGGAAACGTGACGTGGGGCGTGATGATGAACCAGCAGCAGCATCAGATCGCACGGGTCAATCCGCTGAGCGTGAATCTCGGCCCCGGCATCACCGCGCTGTTCCGCAGCCAGATCGGCAACATCACCACGCTCTATCCGCGCAACACGCTGCGCATGACCGCCACATGGCGCAAGGATGCCTGGGCAACCACGCTGCGCGTGTCGCGCTATTCCCAGACCAAGCTGCTCAACGACCGCGGCCCGGCCTACGACGAGACGGTCGCGCCCGCATGGCTGTTCGACCTCGACGTGACCTACACCTTCCCCAATCGCATCCGGCTGTCGGTCGGCGGCAACAACATCTTCAACCATCGGCCGCAGACGCTCAGCCCGCTGGCCCAAAGCGCCGCGTCGCTGCTTCAGGTCAACCCGAACTACAGTTCCGCCTCCATCTATGGCGCGGAAGGGGGATATTATTATGGCAAGATCGCCTGGAGTTGGTAACACGGCGTCGCTGACCCGGCGCGGGCTGGTACGGGGCCTACTCGCCGGCGGCACGCTGGCTGCGGCCGGGCCTGCCCTTGCCGCGCCCGTGCCCCTGCGCGTGGGCGACCAGAAAGGCGGCGCGCGCTCGCTTCTGGCGGCGGCGGGACAGGACCATGTGCCGGACTACCCCCTGCAATGGAGCCTGTTCGCGGGGGCGCCGATGCTGATCCAGGCGCTGGCGGCCGATGCGATCGACACCGGGGTCATCGGCGACGCGCCGCTGGTCTTCGCGCAGGACGGCGCCGATACGATCCGTGCGGTGGCGGGCATCCAGACCGATGGCACCATGACCGCCATCGTGGTGCGGCACGACAGCCCCATCCGCAGCGTCCGGGACCTCAAGGGGCGCTCGGTCGCCACCCTGCGTGCCCAGACCGGCCATTACCTGGCCCTGGCGGCGTTGCGCGAGGCCGGGCTGCATGACGATGACGTCCATTTCGTCTTCATTCCCCCGGTCTCGGCCAAGCTGGCCCTGCAAACGGGCGCGGTGGACGCCTGGGCCACCTGGGGGCCGTATATTTCGGATGCGAAGGTCGCCGACGGCGCGCGCGAGATCGTCAACGGCGGCCGGTTGATGAGCGGACTGAGCTACGTGGTGGCGACGGAAAGCGCCCTGCGCACCCGCAGGGACGCCGTGGCCGACTACGTGCGCAGGCTGCGCGCCGGCCACGACTGGATGCACACGCATCTGGACGAGTACGCCGCCGTATGGGCTGCGGATGTCGGGTTGCCGCTGGCCGTCGCGAAGGACGTCGTCCGCGCGACGCAGGGCACGGTCGTGCCGCTGGGGCCGGACGTCGTGCGCAAGCAGCAGGCTGTCTCCGACTTCATGTTCGACACCCGCATGATCCCTCGCCGCCTCGCGGCCACGGCCGTGATGGATACCCGTTTCACGTTCTGACCCGAAGGGCAGCGTCATGAGCACACCCGGCCGCCAGCATATCGCACTTGGCGCCTACCTGACCGGATCGGCCACAAACGGCGACGCATGGCGCGCGCCGGGCGAGGATATCGACGCCGATATCGATTTCGGGCGCTATCGCGACTACGTCCAGCTTCTGGAACGGGGGCGCTTCGACAGCGTCTTTTTCTACGACAACGTGCTGCCCGTCCCCGACCCGGCCGCCGTGGCGGACACGCCGGCCCTGCCGCGCTGGGATACGTTCACGCTGCTCGCGGCCCTGGCCGTCACGTCGCGCCATATCGGCCTGATCGGCACCGCCAGCACCACGTTCAACGAACCCTACAACATCGCGCGCCGCGTCGCCTCGCTGGACCGCCTCAGCGGCGGCCGCGCGGGATGGAACGTGGTCACGGCGACCGGGGGTGGCGAGAATTTCAACCTCGCCGCGCACACCGACCATGCCGAGCGGTACGCCCGCGCCCATGAATTCGTCGATGTGGTCACCGGCCTGTGGGACAGCATCGCCCCCGGCGCCTACCTGCGCGACCGCGAAACCGGCCGCTGGCTCGACCCCGCGAAAGTCCGTCCCCTGAACCATCAGGGCCGCTTCTACCAGGTGGCCGGCCCGCTGAACGCGCCGCCCACGGTGCAGGCACGGCCCGTTCTGGCCCAGGCCGGCGCATCCGGGGCAGGCAAGGAACTGGCCGCGCGGATCGGCGAGGTGATCTATACCGCCGAGTACGACCAGGCGGCGGGCCGGGATTATCGCGCCGAGGTGCTGGCGCGCGCGGCCCGGTACGGCCGCACCGCCGATCATCTGCGCATCCTTCCCGGCCTGGCCCCGTTCGTGGGGCGCAGCGAGGCCGAGGCCCGCGAGAAGTTCGAAACCTATCAGCGCTACCTCGACAAAGACGAGTGCCTGCGCGGCTTTTCCTCCTATGCCAGCCTGGGCGTCGATCTGTCCGCGTGGCCCGAAGACCGTCCGATCGACCTTGGCCCGATCGCGGAGACGAACAGCCACAAGAGCCGCCAGTCGCTCATCGTCAACTGGATCCGCCGCGAACGGCCGTTCGTACGCGACGTGCTGCGCCGGTTTACGCGCGGCGGGCACAGGATCGTGGTAGGAACCCCGCGCGCCATCGTCGACGACATCGAGGATTGGTTTCGCACCGGGGCGGCCGATGGGTTCAACATCATGTTCACGTCGTCACCCGGCGGCATACGCGATTTCGTGGATCTGGTGGTTCCCGAACTGCAGCGCCGCGACCTGCTGCGCACCGATTATACCGGGCGGACCCTCCGCGAGAATCTGGGCCTGCCCGACCCTGCCGCGCCGGCCTGATCAGCCCCGCCCGGCTTGCGCCGGGCGAGAAATATCCGGACGCGTCGCCGCCTTACCCGGCCACCGCCGGCCGTTGCGCGTCCAGGGCGGCAACGCGTTCGCGCACCAGCGGGATCAGGTCGCGGCCGTACACTTCGGCGTCAGCCAGCGGATCGAAACCCCGGATGAGGAAATTTCCTATTCCCAGCTTGTAATATTCCACCAGGGCATCTGCGACCTGCTCGGGGGTACCGACCAGGCCGGTGGAATTGCCCGCCGCCCCGGTCAACTGGGCGACGCCCGTCCACAGCCGCGCATCCCGCCGCAGGGCCGAGGCGGTGTCCAGAAGACGTCGCGACCCGTCATTGGGCGGCCGGTGCCCGCTCGTCGGCAGTCCCGCCTTCTCCCGGTTGGCCCGAACCTGCTCCACGATCTCGTCCGCGCGCTTCCACGCCGCGCCCTCGGTGTCGGCGATGACGGGGCGCAGGGACAGGGAAAAACCGATGGTACGGCCATGGCGCGCTGCCGAGGCACGGGCGCGCGAAATGATCTCCCGCGTCGCATCCAGCGTCTCGCCCCAGGTCGCGTAGACATCGGCATGCCGCCCCGCCACGTCGATCGCCTCGGCCGAGGTCCCTCCGAAAAACACCGGCAAATTGTCGGGCCGCACGTCGCTGGTGGCCTGGCGGATATGATAGAATGCGCCGTCGTGATCGAACGGCTTCGTCGCCGACCATTCCTGGCGAAGAATGCCCAGATATTCGTCGCTCCGCGCATAGCGCTCGGCCTTCGTCGTGCCGACATCGCCGTCACGCGCCATCTCCTCGTCGGCGCCGCCGGTGATGATATGCACCGCGACACGCCCCTGCGAAAGCTGGTCCAGCGTCGCAAACTGGCGGGCCGCCAGCGTGGGTTGCGTAAAGCCGGGCCGGTGCGCCACCAGAAAGCCGAGCCGGCTTGTACGGGCCGCGCCATACGCCGCGACAATCTGGCTCTCCGGCGAATTGGAGCCGAACGGAATCAGCACGCGGTCGAACCCGCCCTCTTCCTGGACCCGAAGCGCCTCGTTCACATAATCGCGGTCCAGCGAACGCCCGCGAACGCCTGCATGGATTTCCGACCTATTGTTGAAACCGATATAGCCTATGAAGTTCACCGGCACGACGCAGCCCTCCTCCCAGATGGATATTTGCAGATCCATCCTTAGAAAAGGCGTACGGCCCTGTCATACGAGGAAACATCAACCGTCAGTTCACCGGCGGTCAGTGGTCGCACGCATGTCAGATCACGCCACCACCCAGGCATGCCTTCCTGCTGCAATCGCCCCTGCCGCTACGGGTTCAGCGGCCCGGGCCGGGTCTCGTCTTCTTCGTCGTCTTCTTCGTCTTCTTCGTCCTCCTCCTCCTCGTCCGGACGTGGGCTGGGCATGTCGCCCGGGGGCGGCACGGGCCAAGGCGGCACCGGCACCGGAGGTTCGGGACGGGGGCCACCTTGAAACGCCGGGACGTACGGCATCGCGTCTCGCTCCTGCCAGTGCTTCGCTACTTGGTGCGACCGCCGTTCCAGCGCGGCGGCTGGTCGGGCAGCGGTGGCTCCTTCGGGTCCCGGGCGGGATGGTCATCGGCGCGATGGCCGCCCGTCTTGTGCGCCGCCCGCCGATGGATGTTCCTGGACTCCCCGGCCGACAGATCCTTCTTCTTGCCTGCTCTCATGACACCCTCCCCTTTCAGGCACATGGAGAATATCCGGCCCGTTGGTAGGGGGCGGGCGGAGAAAATCGACAGGCGCCTGATCCTATCCGCCCCGTTCCGGACGCACCTCCGTCCGGGTGTAGGGGTCGGGCTCCAGCGGGGGTTCGTGCTCGTGCGGGGGCGGTGATGGCCCTGCCGGCTTGTGCGGATCGACGCCGGGCGGCACCCGATCGGGCACGGGTGGCGCGGCCGGCGGCGACTTGGGGGCATCAGCAGGGTCGGACGGGCTCATCGGCGCTCTCCCTCGGGCATGACGGTAAGGGACGCGGCTGCGTCAGGTTCCATGGTCTATTCCGAAATCGGGGGATATATCGGGGTTCGGACCAGGACCCGCAACACCCTGGTACAAGGAACACGTCAGAGCCTGTTGGCGGCGCAAAACGGGCAGACTGCGATTGAGTTTCGCATCGTCTCAAGGGCCGCAGATCCATCTTAAAATATAACGCGAAGCCGCAGTCCAAATACGCTGAGATTTTTGACTTTCTTTTCCAGGTTCGGATTAATGATGTATTGAAAATCCGGCTGTATCCATACGCCCTGATAGACATGAAAGTTATACGTTCCCTCGACGACCGTCGCGGAACTTTGTGGAGAAAGCGCGTTTGCAGGAAGGCTCTTTCCGCGCTGGTAATAGAGCTTCTGTGTCGCGACGAGCGCCGAACTGGCGACGACATGGTTGACCACGACGCCAAAAACGTCACCCGGCCGGCCGGGAATCATGCCACGGTCGGACAGGCCCAGATAATACTGATGTTCGTAAGGCGAGTTGTGCGGCGTGTTATGCACGTATCCCGCCATGAGATACAGCCCGTCATAGAGACCACGTCCATGCCGAAATATCATCTGGTCCATCGTGGCCCATACCTGGATCTTGCCGCGGCCTGTTCGCGCGGGCAATCCGGTCAGCGGCAGCGGATTGCCGTGGATATCCTCGTAATAATAGGGGTACGGTGACGAATCGTAGGCCGCAGCCATCTTGTAATGGCCAATCAGCGCATGTGGTCCAAAGACGGGAATCAAGCCGATTTCAAAGGGAATATAGACGCCGGTATAGGTATTGGTATTGAATTCAAAGCCGGTCCGGGTATATTTCGGCTGCCCTATGCCGCGATTGACGCCGTACACGCCGCTTTGCAGATATAATCCATGAAGAGGCCATACACGCAGCCGGGCCGCGTAGACGGCATTGGGGGTATTGGAATAGCCTGCGGAGCCCTTGGTTTCCGTTTTTGGGTTTCCGCACATGGAATTATTCATGAACGTGCAATACAGGGGAGATGTCGAGAAATCGATATTGACCGGCATGTAACCGAAGGCCAGTTGCATGCGTTGGTTCATGAAATCCTGCGTGCCGTACGTATAGACCAGGTGAACGACGACATTCCCCCCACCGCCGTAGATTTCCTGGACATTTGTTACCGAGCGGTCACCGGCATCCGTCGAAAGATTGTGGCCGGCACGATTGACGAAGGCGGTGTGCGTCATAAATCCTTTCCAGCCAATAAGTTTTTGCCAGTTCAGATTAACCTGCACGGCGACCTGATGCGCATAGCCCGCCGAACCGGTCACATCGGTCCGGCCGCCATTCAGGATGATGCCGCTTTCACCGACATAATCCACCCCCAGACCTATTCCCTTCTTTGCCAATGCGGGCAGCAGGCCATTCCAGGTTCCGAACGCATGTTCGGTATTGGGCGTGAAAGGCGTGTTGTCATAAGATGCCGGGCTATCCAGAAAAGAGGATGGACCGCTGGGGGAAGACAGGCCCGTGTATGGCGACGACGGGGCAGCCACGCCGGGGTTCTGACATAGAAAAAGGAAGAGACTCGCGACGACGAGGGACGTCTTCCTCTTCCCGATACGGGAAAGAAGGGATGAAATGGACACGACAGTTTTCCTGTTCTTATAGATGCCCGTGATGTATTCACCATGTTTCTGGTGATTCTGGAGAGTTTTTTAAATTATTATTTCGAGGCGAAGAAAAAACGCGCCGCAATGAGAATGCGCGTCTGTTCTTGCGGTTTTTTTCTCTCTCTACCCGATGCGAACGCCGAGCCAAGATCTATTACGTTTTCGCCGTTCTCTCCTGCCGATTGATCTGATTCAGCAAGCTTCATTAATTAGAAATGATCTTTCAAATATATCGCGACCGCAGCGGCCGCGGCCTCGCTCCCGATTGAGGAACGAGGCAACGCCCGGACTCATGCCGGGTGCAGCGCATCCCGATAGCGGCGCGCGCGATCCCGATAGGACAGGCTGGCGCGCTGCATCATGGCCTCGTGCTCCGGGGTGACGGGCCCGACGATCGTGCCCGGGCGGCCGCGTATCACCGACCCGTCCGGAAATATCTTGCCTTCCGGGATCAGGCTGCCCGCGGCGACCAGGCAATTCCGACCGATCTGTGCGCCGTTCATGATGACCGATCCCATGCCGATCAGCGATCCGGCACCGATCCGGCAGCCATGCAGGACCACCATGTGCCCGATGGTCACATTCTCGGCGACCTCCAGGGGAAATCCCGGGTCGGTATGCAGGACGGAATTGTCCTGCACATTGCTGCCGGCGCCGATGGCGATGCGTTCGGAATCGCCGCGCAGAACGGCGCCGAACCAGACGCTGGCTTCCGCCCCCAGGGTGATCGCGCCGATCAGGGTGGCGTTCGGCGCCACATAGCCGGTTTCGGCCGACAGATCGGGTGTCCGGCCGTCGAATTCAAACAGCATCTCGTTCCTCCTTCTCGTCCAGCGAGGCCAGCGCGATCCGTGCGCTGGTCCCGGCGATGTGATCGCGCATCAGTTGTGACAGGCGCGCCCCGTCGCGCCGGGTCAGGGCGTCCATGATTTCGGCATGTTCCGCGACCGCGGCGGCCCAATCGCGGTCGCACTTCTTCAGGATGAAACGGCAGGCATGGATGCGCGTCAGGACCTGCTGGTACATCTCGGACAAGGCCGGATTGCGGGCCAGCGCGAAGATGGTCTCGTGGATCTTCCTGTTCTGGCGCAGGTAGCGATGCTCGTCACGCCGTGCGTAGCTGTCCATCATCTGGTCGTGCAGCTCGTGCAGGTGCGTGATGTCGCGCGCATCGACCCGCGCGCAGGCCAGTTCGCCGGCCAGGCCTTCCAGCGCGCCCATGATCGGGAACAGGTCCCGGATATCGGCCTCGGTAATCTGCGCGACGATCGCGCCGCGCCGCGGCAGCAACTCGATCAGCCCTTCGGACGCCAGGACCTTCAGCGCCTCGCGCAACGGGGTCCGCGAAATGCCGAACCGTTCGCACAGGGCGCGCTCGGCAATCTTTTCGCCCGGCGTCAGCACACCGTCGAGAATCATGCCGCGCAACGCGGTGATGACCGTGTCATGAAGATTCAGGCGCGGGACGATCGTCGGTGCAGTCATGACGTGCAGGTCCTCCGGCCGGTCAGGGGGCGGCGCGGACGTGCCGCGCCGGGGATATCAGCGACCATGGGCATTGCCGATCGTATGCACAGGCAGGGGCGACCCAGGGTTCGACGACCCGGGGGCCGCGTCCGGTCCCGAAGGCAGGTAATGGAACGCCAGCGCGGCCCCCAGCAGCAGCAGGACGACCGGGCCATAGAACGGCAGGCTGTAGCTATGCGACAGTTCGATGATCAGGCCGAAGGCGAACGGCGACAGGATGCCGGCGATCGCCGAGCCCGTATTCATGATTCCGCTGCTGGTACCTGCATATCGGGGAGCCATGTCCATCGGGATCGCCCAGATCGGCCCCACAGTCAATTCCAGGAAGAAGAAGGCCGACGCCAGCGCAATGCCGATGGCCGTCAGATTATGGACGAACAGCGCGGGTAGCAGACAGAACATGGAACCGATCATGCTGGTGATGATGACCTGCCGCCGCGCCTGGGGCAGGTTGCCGTGACGGCGATACAGATAGTCGGTGAACAACCCGCCACAGGTGTCGCCGACCACGCCGGCGGCGAACACACCGAATGAAAAAACGGCGGTATGCTTCAGGTTCAGCCCGTACGCCTGCACGAAGAAGGTGGGAAGCCACGTGATATACAGCCACAACGTCCAGTTGTAGCAGAAATAGATCAGCGTCGCCGGCATCATTGCACGCACCAGCGCACGCCACGGTATGTCGCCCCCCCGCCCGCCTGTCCGGGACGAATCGATGACCGGAAGCTCGGCCAGTTCGCCCGCGGTAATGGCCGGGTGTTCGGCGGGACGGTCGCGGAACATGAACGCCCAGGCCAGCGTCCAGCCCAGGCTGACGCAGCCCAGCACCATGAAGGCCCCCCGCCAGCCCAGCCACAGGGCGATCATCACGGTCAGGGGCGGCGTCAGGGCGTTCGCCAGGCGCGACGACGAATGCATCATGCCCTGGGCATAGCCGCGCCGGGTGGACGGCACCCACGCGGCGACCGCGCGCGTGGCGGCGGGAAAGGTCGCGCCCTCGCCGATGCCCAGCAGGACCCGGATCGCGATCAGCGAGAACAGGCCCCCCACCAGGCCGGTAAGGATGGTGGCCGCCCCCCAGATGATGCCGCTGATCACCAGCGTCCGGCGGGGGCCCAGGCTGTCGGCCAGGCTGCCGCCCGCGATCTGCAACAGCGCGTAGGGGTAGCCGAAGGCCGACAGCGCCAGCCCCAATTGTACGTTCGACAAATGAAGATCGTGCGCCATCAGCGGCGCCAGAGTCGAGATGTTCACGCGATCGACGTAGGTGATGAAATACATCACGCAGACCAGGCCGAAGATCCGGCCCGGCGCGGTGGTAAAGGTGTGACGAAGATAGGCGGTCGGCGTCATCGTTTTGCCTTGGAACATTGTCGGCCTCATTTCTTGTTTTTTTTGAGTTCGCCGTCGTCGGTCCCGACTGGGAGCATGACCGACGCGGCGGTTCCTGGCCTCTCACAGAACGGAGTACTTTCTCTCCGACCCTGTCGGAATGCTTGTAGCACACCGGCATTATGAATTATGAATGCAAAATACCGATACCCGTTCAATCACGAAGACGGGATGAACACGGAGGGTTCGCGACAATGGACAGCATGCTCCAGTCCGACAACACATCTGTTCCTCACGATAAAAAAGACCGGGTGAAGGACGACGGGACGCGGCCCACCCCGGCCGCCGCCCGCCCGCTGCCGCTGGCCGGTATCCGGGTGCTGGACGTCACGCAGGTCATGGCCGGTCCGGTCTGCACCATGCTGCTGGGCGATCTTGGCGCCGACATCATCAAGATCGAACCGCCAGGCACCGGCGACCAGACGCGCGGAGCCATGGGCTTTCGCATGAAGGGCGATGACAGCATGGGGTTCCTGAACATGAACAGGAACAAGCGAAGCATTGCGCTGAACCTCAAGAACCCGGCGGGTCGGCAGATCTTTCTCGACCTTGTGAAAACCGCCGATATCGTCGTGGAAAATTACCGTCCCGGCGTAGTGCGCAAGCTGGGCATCGATTACGAGACCCTGTCGCGGATCAACCCGCGCCTGGTTTATGCCAGCATATCGGGGTTCGGCCAGACCGGACCGTGGGCCGCGCGACCGGGATTCGACCTGATGGCGCAGGCCATGTCGGGCGTGATGAGCGTGACCGGACATCCCGGCGGCCCGCCGGTGAAGGCCGGCGTACCGGTGGCGGATATCGGCTGCGCGCTGTTCGCGACCTATGCGATCCTGGCCGCCTATATCGGCTGCGAAAAGAGCGGACACGGCCAGTTCATCGACGCGTCGCTGTTCGACTCGGCGATGGCGTTTTCCATATGGGACATCTCGGAATATTGGGGAAAGGGCACAATCCCCGAACCGCTTGGAACCGCCAACCGCATGAGCGCGCCCTACCAGGCGGTCCGCTCGTCCGACGGCTATTTCGTGATGGGGGCGACGAACCAGAAATTATGGATCCTGCTCTGCACCGAACTGGACCGGCACGACCTGCTGAACGACCCGCGATTCGCCACGATTTCCGACCGGCTGGCCAACCGGATCGTCCTGATCGAGGAACTGGAAAAGACTTTCATGACCCGCCCGTCCGAGGAATGGGTGGAGACCCTGCTGGCCAAAGGCATACCCGCCGGGCGCATGAACACCTACCCCGAGGCGTTCGAAAGCGATCACGGCAAATTCCGCGAGATGAAGATGGATATTCCCCATCCGGTCGAAGGCACGATCCCCAATATCGGTTTCCCGGTCAAACTGCGCGGCACGCCGCAGACGGTGCGCCGCCCGCCGCCGCTGCTGGGCGAACACACCCACGAGATCCTGGCCGAGCGCGGCCTGTCCGACGATGCGATCGCCGGTCTCGCGGCCGACGGAGCGTTCGCGTCATGAGCACCCCGTCATCACAGCAGGATACCGCCGCCGGACAGGTGCGCCTGGCGATCGACGGTGACGTGGCCTTCATCGTCTTCGACCGGCCACAGGCCCGCAACGCCATGACCTGGCAGATGTATCGCGACCTCGGGGCCGCGATCGAACGGATCGACGCCACCCCGACCGTCCGGATCGCGGTCCTGCGCGGCGCCGGAGGCCAGGCCTTCGTCGCCGGCACCGATATCGCGCAGTTCCGCGATTTCCATTCGGGCGAGGACGGGGTCGAATACGAACACGGAATCGACAAGTGCATCGCCCGCCTGGATCGGATCAAAGTCCCTACCCTCGCGGTGGTCGAGGGCTGGGCGGTCGGCGGCGGCCTGGCCATCGCCAATACCTGCGATTTTCGCATCGCGGCGACGGGCGCGCGCTTCGGCGTGCCCATCGCCCGGACCCTGGGGAACTGCCTGTCGGCCGCAAACCTCGGTCGGCTGGAACGCACGCTGGGGGTCAGCTGGGTCAAGCGCATGACGCTGCTGGCCGAACTGCCGACGGCCGAGGACCTGGCCGGCACCGGCTACTTCCACGCCATCGTCCCCCCCGAGGACCTGGATGGCAGCATTGCCAAACTCTGCCGGCGCGCGCGCGAACATGCGCCGATCACCATCGACGTCACGCGCGAAACGCTGCGCCGGTTGGGCGCCGAGGCGACGCCCGAAATTTCCGACCTGATCCGGCGCTGCTACGGCAGCGAAGATTTCCATCGCGGCGTCGCAGCCTTCGGAACCGGCACCCCCGCCCGATGGGAGGGACGTTGACACCCATCGTCAGGCAGGGACAGGCGCGGCCGCCTTCAGGCGCGCCCTGACCCACCGGTCGGCCGGACTGGACAGCACCCGGTCGACCACCCATCCCAGGCCCCAGGACAGGCAAAGGGCGGGGGTAAACCATAGCCACCCGAACCGCAGAGCGCTGCCGCTCCAATGAAACAGACCGACCAGCGGGAAGACCACGAACATGTGGGTCAGATAGATTTCGTAGCTCATCACCCCGCAGGAGCGCAGCCACGCCGTGCCCCGCGCGGCACGACGTCGTCCCCAGCCCCAGTGAAACGCCAGCAGCAGCAGCGCGACACTTCCCGTCAGGATCAACATCGTGGCGTTGCCCATCAGCCGCAGGAAAAATGGCTCGTCCAGCAAAATTGAGAAAAGGAGTATCGCGCCGCACGCCCCGGACAGCGCGGTCAGGCCCTTGCGCGGGGCACGGACGGTCGCGGCGAACAGGGCCGCGCACACGCCCATGGCGATCGCCGCCATGCCCGGCAGATAGGCCTTTTCCCGCCAGACCTCCGGCGCATCGGATAGCGCATTCAATGCCAGCGGCAGCGACAGCGCCAGGACACCGAAGAAAACCGCCCTGACGCCCGCGTGCCGCCCGACCAGCAGGCAGGCCAGGGGAAAGCCGAGATAGAAGGCCTCCTCGACCGAAAGCGACCACAGCACGTCCCAGCCGCCCGGCAGGTACCCCGTCCGCCCTTCATACCAGTTCAGATGCATCCCCAGCGCGGACAGGATGGCGCGCGGCAGGGACTGGCCGGCATGCACGATCACGTAATCCGGCACCCGCGTCAGGTCGAGCAGCGACAGGATCACGATCAGCACGACAAGGCAGGGGGCGATGCGGGCAAACCTCCGCCCATAGAACGCACGCAGATCGATCCGCGCGACCGATCCCCAACGCCGAATCGCATTTTCTGTAATGAGAAAGCCGGAGATGACGAAGAATACGAAGACCGCCTCGTAGCCACTGAACCCGAGCGCCATGAGCAGCTGCCGGGGAAAGACGGTGGCCAGTCCGGTCTTCGGCAAGGGAATCCGCAGCGCCATATGATGGACCACGACCAGGACGATCGATACGCCCCGGATCAGGTCGATGCCGGGATTTCGTCCTGGAGGGCGGTCGGTTCCTGACAGGACATGCGGCATCGTCGGACGGCTTTCGGATTCAATATTCGGTCGAAACATATCCGGGCCGAAGATTATGGCGTCATGAAGGCTGTCCTTACCATCAGGGCTCCTTCAGCCTGTCGGCAAGACCGATTGTGCCGACCGCAACCATAAAACGACCATGATCTTCCTGTCCGATTTCCGATGTTTTTGCTTCGGCCTCTCCCCATCACCTAAAGGCAGTTTTGAAAAACATGCGCTCTACACTTACACGTCGCAGCTTCGGCCTGTGCGTTCCCGCCCTGATCGCGGCCAGGACCGCGCATGCGCATGACATCACGGGCGACACCGTGGCGGCCATCGAGCGGCGACATGGCGGCAGGCTTGGGGTATGGGCCGTCGATACCGGTTCGGGGCGGTCTCTGGCCCATCGTGCCGACGAGCGTTTTCTCATGTGCAGCACCTTCAAGGGCGTGCTTGCCGCCCTGATATTGTCCCGTGTCGATGCGGGCCGCGACAGCCTGTCGGCTCTCGTCCCCTATGGCGAAAAGGATATCGTCGGCCACTCCCCGGTCTCCGCGGCCCATGTAGCGAAGGGCGCCCTACCCGTCGGGACGCTCTGCGCGGCCATTGTGCTGTACAGCGACAACGGTGCTGCGAACCTGTTGCTGGCGCGGGTCGGCGGACCGCAGGCGTTGACCGCTTATATGCGAACGCTGGGCGACGGGACGACGCGGTCCGATCGCTATGAAGTGGCGGCCAGCCGCAAATCGGGCGATCTCGATACCACCACGCCCCGCGCGATCGTGGAAACCGCCCGGACAATTTTGCTGGGACACGCCCTCAGCCCCCGGTCCCGCACCATGCTCGAAGGCTGGATGGTCGCCTGCCGGACCGGTTCGGCCCGCCTGCGCGCCGCATTTCCGCCAGACTGGATCGCCGGGGACAAGACCGGCACGGGCAACGACTCGTGCAATGACTATGCGATCGTCCGGCGCGCCGGACGATCGCCCCTGATGATGGCCTGCTACTACGACGCGCCCGGCCTGGGCCAGGCGCAGCAGGAAGCCGTTCTGCAGAAGGTCGGCGCGGCAATCGTCGTGTGGGCCGGGTAGGCGACGCGCGTAATGAATACATGATGGTCGACGCCACCGTCGCCCGGGCGCATCAGCACGGCGCCCCCCCGTAAAAGGGGGGCAAGCCATCGGACGATCCCGGGGCGGGCTGACCACCAAAAGCCATGCCCGATTTGACAGACGGCTCAAGGACGACCTTCCGCCAGGCTGATCCCTCGGACCTGCCGACCCAACCATCAGCATGCGGTGACATTCACCGCCAATCCGCCCAGCGACGTTTCCTTGTATTTGCTCATCATGTCTCGGCCAGTGTCGCGCATCGTGCGGATGGCATCGTCCAACGAAACACGGTGCGCGCCATCGCCGCAGAGTGCCAGCCGCGCGGCATTGACCGCCTTTACCGCCGCCAGGGCGTTGCGTTCGATGCAGGGAATCTGCACCAGGCCCGCGACCGGGTCGCAGGTCAGGCCCAGATGATGTTCCAGCGCGATTTCGGCCGCGTTCTCGATCTGCGCGTTACTGCCGCCCAATACTGCCGCGAACCCCGCCGCCGCCATGGCGCACGCCGATCCGACCTCTCCCTGGCACCCCACCTCGGCCCCGGAAATCGAGGCATTGGTTTTGATAATCGTGCCGATGGCCGCCGCCGTCAGAAGAAATACCCCGACTCCCGCGTCCGAGGCATCGGGCACGAAATGTTGATAATAATGCAGAACGGCGGGCACGATGCCTGCCGCTCCGTTCGTCGGCGCGGTGACCACCCGGCCCCCAGCGGCATTTTCCTCGCTGACCGACAGGGCATAGAGATTGATCCATTCCATGCCGCCCAGGCCATCGGGTACATTCGGCAGAGATCGCTGGACCAGCCGCGCATGAAGCTGCGCCGCGCGCCTGCGCACACGCAGGCCGCCCGGCAATTCGATCTCCTGCGACGTCAGGCCACGCGCGACGCATGCCTTCATGGTCGTCCAGATCGTGTCCAGCACCTGCTGTATCGCGGCCGGACTGGCGTCGGCGCATTCATTCGCCATCTGGATCTGGGCGATCGTCAGGCCGTGCCGATGCCCCATCTCAAGAAGCGCCGTCGCTGTCCCGAAGGGATAAGGCACGGCCGCCGGCGCACCGGCGGCAGGCTGGCCAGCTTCGATCACCGTGCCGCCACCGATCGAGCAATAGGTCCGGCGGATCGTCCTGCAGTCGCCCCAGGCCTCGAACACCAGCGTGTTGGGATGAAGCGGGCATTCCCCATCGAGATCGGCCACGATATCAATCCGGGGATCGAAAGGTATCCGATGTCCGCCCGGCAGCCCGAGTTCATGCGTTTCCGCCACGTGCGCGCACAGTTGGGGTACGCAATCCGGATCGACGGTATCCGGAAGATGGCCCATCAGCCCCAACAGCACCGCGCGGCCCGTCGCGTGTCCCTGTCCGGTCAGGGCAAGCGACCCCATAAGCCGGACCCGTATCCCCGCAGGAATGAAATCACAAGGCAATTCCTTCACGAAACGCGCGGCGGCGATCATGGGGCCCACCGTATGTGAGCTTGACGGCCCGATGCCGATCCGGAAAAGGTCGGAAAGACCGGTCCGGACCGGCCGTTCGAAATGCAACATGCGATGCGATCCATCCTGCCCGCGCCAGCTAGACCCATTCGTCCGATCGCAATCAAGATTGGATTCGGCAACTGTCGTTTCACGCAGGGCAACACGGGCCGATGGAACAATCGTTGCATAATGCGTTCTGGTGGGTGACGGACGAACCTGCTAGGTTTCTTCGATTCCGTAAGGACTGAAACCCAGGGATTTCAAGACCTCACATGGATAGGAACAGATTGGATCGTGGCCTGGATGCCCGGTTTCTGCTGTGCATGACCGAGGTTATCCGTCACGGATCGGTCCGGGAAGCCGCCCGTGCGCTCGGCCTTCCGGCCTCGCTGATCAGTCGCAGGATCTCCGACGTGGAAATCCGCTATGGGGTGCCGCTGTTCGAGCGCCTGCCGCGCGGGATCATTCCGACCGAAGCCGGACTGGCCATCGCGGAATATGCCCGCCAGCAGATCGACGAAACGCAGAAAATCGTCGATTACCTGTCGAACCGCAAGGCCCACCGCGTCAATCAGATCAGCATCCATTGCGGCGACGGTTTCGTCGAGGATCTGATGGAAACCGTCATGATGCCCTTCTCGGACCTTCATCCCGACACGCGCGTCCGCATCACGGTTGGAAGCACGGACGAAATCAGGCAGGCGGTGATCGACGGCACGTCGGATATCGGCCTGTCCTACAACATGGAGGATTTCAACGGGGTCAGTTCGATCGTCAGCACCCATAAACCCCTGTTCGCCATCCTGTCGTCGCGCGACATCACCGACAGCACCCACCGCCTGACGATCGACGACATCGTGGGCCGCAAGCTGGCGTTGCCGACATCCAGTCATGGGATCAGGAAACTGCTGAAGAATATAGAGCTGAATCACGGCATCCACATCTTTCCCGAGATGGAATCCAATTCCTTCCGACTTCTGAAGACCTTCGTCATGTCCGGGCGTGGCATCACCTTCATGCCGCGCTTCGCGGTCCGGGCCGAGATCGACCAGGGCCGCCTGGTCGCGATTCCGATCGAAAGCCATCTGTGCGAACAGGCCTCGGTTCACCTGTTCGTGCGGTCGCAGCGCACGATGTCCGTGACGATGCGGCGGCTGATCAATTTCATGAAGGATAATCTGGAATCCCTGTCCCCGGGGGCGACACGCCTCCGGGAACAGGTGGTACGCCTCAATTCCGGCGCCTGAACGACACGACCAGCGCCAGGACGGACATCACGAGCGCAACGAGACTGATCCCGGTTGCGGCCATTGCGTTACCCGGCAGCGCAACGCCCCGCGGCGCGGCGGCGGTAACGCTTTCCTCCTCGGCCGCATCGCCCCCGGCGACCTGGCGCGAGAAGGCGGCGAAGAACGCATCGATCTTCTCGCTGGCGACGCCGTTGATGATGCGGCCACCCACAACCGCCATCTTGCCGCCGATTTCGAAATTGCTTTCGTAAGTCAGTGTCGTCTGCTCCCCTTTCGGGGTCAGTTCGACCCGGGTCTCGCCCCGGGCGAAACCCGCGGCCCCGCCCTGCCCCCGGCCGGAGATGACATAGCCCCGGCCCGGCACGATATCCCTGATCTCGATCTTGCCGCCAAAACGCGCGAAGATCGGCCCGACCCTGGCTTCGACCGCCACCGCGTACTCGTCAGGCCCCGTGGATTCGAAGAGCGTGCATCCCGGAATGCTCTTCAGCAGCACGGATGGATCGTTCAACCCGGCCCATACCGCATCCATGGATGCGGGGACATCGAACTGCCCTTGCAGATTCATGCTTTCTCTCCTTCGGCGGGCTGGTACAGCCGCGCCAGCGCCTGGGTTCCCAACCCCTCCGCGCCCTGCGCCGCCAGACGGCGGTACAGGCCCCGTGCCAGGGCCGTGGCCGGCAGATCCATGCCCAGCTTGTCGGCCTCGGCCAAGGCCAGGCCCAGATCCTTGACGAAATGCCGAACATAGAAATCGGCGACATAATCGCCCGCGACGATCCGAGGCCCCATATGTTTCAGCAGGAAGCCCCCGGCCGCGCCGCCGCCCAGGGTGTCCAGGACGCATGCCATGTCCAGCCCGGCGCGCGCGGCCACGGACAGGCCTTCGCACACACCCATCATCGTGCCGGCAATGACAATCTGGTTGCAGATCTTGGCCTGCTGGCCAGCACCCGGACCGCCGAAGCGCGCGATCGTGCTGCCGATACGCGACAGCAGGCCCCGCATTGCGTCGAACGCGGCGACATCGCCGCCCACCATGACCGACAACATGCCCGCCCGCGCCCCCGGCACGCCACCGGAAACCGGTGCATCGAGGATCGCCACGCCGCGTTGCGCCCCGACCGCGGCGATACGTCCGGCAAGGTCGGGGCTGGAGGTCGTAAGGTCCAGGAAGATCTGTCCCGGCCGCGCATGGGCAAGCAATCCGTCGGGGCCGAGATAGATCGCCTCGACATCCTCGGGGTAGCCGAGCATCGTGAAGACGATGTCGGATGCCGATGCGATGCCCGCGGGGCCGTCGGCCCAGGACGCGCCACGATCCAGGAGAGGACCCGCGCCGGCGCGCGTGCGTGTGTGCACCGCCATCGCAACCGCGCCGTCCATCAGCCGTCCGGCGATCGGCAACCCCATCTGTCCCAGGCCGATAAAGCCGATCCGGGGCGTTTCGGATATCATTTTTCCAGTATCCTCAGTGCTGTGATATGGCATGGCCGTGGATCAGCCCATGCAGATAGACCGGGCTGAGCGGCAGTCGGCTGGCCCTGACGCCCAGCGGCGCCAGGGCATCGTTGACGGCGTTGGCGACGGCGCCGATGGCCCCCATCACCCCGCCTTCCGCCATGCCTTTCAGGCCCAGCGGCGTGCGTGATCCAGGTGTCGCCTTTTCGTGAATGCGGATCATCGGAATGTCGCAGGCGGTGGCGATCGCATAGTCGCCCAGCGTGCTGGACAGATTCTGCCCCGCCGCGTCGTACACCATGTTTTCCAGCACCGTCCCGCTGATGCCCATGGCCACCGCGCCGATCTGCTGTCCGCGCACGATCAGCGGGTTGATGACCGCGCCGCAATTCTCCACCACCACGTAATCGGTGATCGTGAGCTGTCCGGTATGACGGTCGATGACGACCCGGCATGCATGGGTCGAATTGGAAAACGTCATCGGGGGCGGATCGAACGTGCGGTAGAACTCCAGGCCCGGACGGGTCCCTTCCGGAAGGGCCAGCGGATCGAAATAGGCCAGGCGCGCAATGTCGGCGATTCCGACGCCCGCATGCCGCCAGGCGCCGTCGACCAGCTTTTCCACCCTCCCGTCGATCATCCGCAGGTTCCGCGCCGTATTCAGGCCCAGCATATGCGCCGCGATGTGCAACAGATGTTCCTGTCCCATCCGCGCGCATTCGTACAAGGCGCCGCCACCCGCCGTGCCGCCGCGTCCCCCCCGGCTGCCCATGCCGTAGGGCGCCGCGTCGGTATGGCCCAGCCGGATCGCCACCCCGTCGGGCGAAACCCCCAGCCCATCCCCCACGACCTGCGCGAACGCGGTTTCATAGCCATGGCCCGACGCCGCCAACCCGACCGAGCCCGTCACCGTCCCGTCCGGTTCCACGATGATCCGCGCGGCCTCATGCCCCGATCCGCCAATGCCGGAATTCTTGTAGAACCGTGATCCATAGGTCGTGGATTCCACGACGTTGCAGATGCCGCAGCCATGAAGCGTATCCGCATCCGCCCGGAGACGGGCATGGCCGATATGCTCCAGCGCGGCTTCCATCGTCTCGTCTATATTGACGTCCAGCAGCGTTTCTCCGCCCGGCATGTCATAGGGCAGTTGTGCTGCGGACAGCATGTTGCGCCGCCGGATCTCGATCGGGTCCAGCCCGCTTTCGCGCGCCAGCGCGTCCAGCGTGCCGTCCATCACCCAGCTTGCGATCGCCATCGGCGCGCGCATCGGCCCGACACCGCATTTGTTCGTCAGCGCCACCGTCAGGTCATAGCGATAATGATCGACCCGGTACTGTCCCGTCAGGATGATGCCCACCACCTCGGCGATGTAATTGGCGGGATAGAAACAATAGGCCCCGAAATCCTCGACGATATCCAGCGTCAGCGCCAGGATGCGCCCGTCGGCGTCGGCCATGATCCGGGTGCGGCACCATTGTTCCCGCGCGTGGCAGGAGGCCTGGAGGTTTTCCAGCCGGTCTTCGTTCCAGCGTATCGGGGTGCCCAGCCTGCGCGCCAGGGCGCAGATAATCAGTTCCTCGCGGTACAAGGCGATCTTCTGGCCGAAACTGCCCCCGACATCGGGGGATTCGACCGTGACCTGTCCATCCCGCAGACCCATCCGCCGGACCAGTTGCGTGCGCAACGGATGGGGCACCTGCGACCCCGTCACCAGGGTCAGATGTTCCCGCCCCTGGTCCCAACTGGCGATGCAGCCCCGGGTTTCGAGCGGCACGTGCGACTGGCGCTGCTGGTGGAATTCGGTCTCGACGACGAACGCCGCGTCGCGCTCCTGGTCGTCAGGCCGGCCATGGGTATGGACGCGATGGACCACACGGTTGGACGCCAGGCGATCGTCCACCTTCGGCGCATCGTCGGCCAGCGCCACGAACATGTCAGTAACGGCCGGCAGGATTTCGTACTCGACCTCGACGCGCTCGGCCGCCTCCTCCGCCAGATATCGGTCGTCCGCGATGACGCAGGCTACCAGATCCCCCTGAAAGCGGATCTTCCGCGTCGGCAGCACCTCGAATCGCGTCGGCACCAGTCCGGGGATGGGCGGGCTGACGACCGCATCCGCGACCTCCCCCACTAGGTCGGCGCCGGTCACGACCGCATGCACGCCCGCCAGTTCCAGCGCCGCCCGGACGTCGATCGACACGATCCGCGCATGGGCGTGGGGGGAGCGGACAAACGCGGCGTGGCGCACACCGGGCATGCGAATGTCATCAACATATCGTCCCCGGCCCTGCAACAGGCGCCCATCTTCCCGCCGCAGCATCGGACGTCCGACATAGCCGTCGGGGATATCGCGGGTCATCGTCCGCATTCCGTCGCGGCGACCGACAGCACGGCCTCGACGATGTTCTGATAACCGGTGCACCGGCACAGATTCCCCGTCAGCAGGTCCCGCACGGCGGCGGGCGTGGGGTCGGTCGCCTCTTTCAGCCAGGCCGACAGCGTGACCAGGAAGCCGGGCGTGCAGAATCCGCATTGCAGGGCGTGCCGTTCATGAAACGCCTGCTGCAGCGCCTGCGTCACCGGATCGTCGCGCAGGCCTTCCAATGTCGTAATCTCATGCCCCTCCATCTGGATCGCGAAGGTCAGGCAGGCGCGCGCCGGCCGGTCGTCCACCAGAACGGTGCAGGCGCCGCACACGCCCTGTTCGCAGCCGACATGCGTGGCGGTCAGCCCCACGACATCGCGCAGCACGTCCGACAGCAGGTAATGCGGCGCGATCTCCACGTCGTGCACCTGTCCGTTGACCGTAAGTGTGACACGGGTCTTCATGCGGGTTCTCCTGCCCGGGGCGCCAGCGCGCGGGTGACGCACAGCGTCGCACAACGCCGCACGACCGCCGACAGATAGGCCGCCGGCGCCTTGGCCGTATCCTCCAGCGGCAGGATAGCGGCGACATGCCCGGCAATCGCCGCCGGCAGCCCGGCATCCGGTCCAGCCCCCAGGAACCCGTCCAGTTCGCGATCCAGCACGACCGGACGCAGCCCGCCCGCCGCAATGACCAGCGTGAGGGTCGCCACCCCGCCCCGCGCGTCCGCCGTCAGCGCCACGGCGCAGGCCGCCAGCGGGAACCCGCCATGATTGAGGTGAAATATCTCGGCCTCCATCCGGCATCCGGGCGGCGGAATCGGAAACAGCACCGACCGCACGATCTCGTCGTCCTCCAGCGCGCAGTTGAGTGGCGACAGATACAATGCGCGATAGGGGACGCTCCGCTCGCCCCGCGTCGAGCGCAGCACCAGCGTCGCGTCGCACAGCATCGCGGCCAGCGGAAAATGGGCGGACGGGTCCGCCAGCGTCAGGCTGCCGCCGATGGTCCCGCGCTGGCGGATGGCGTGATAGCCGATCATGGACGCCATGCCCGCCACCAGCGGATGGTGCCGCCGGACCAACGGATGGGTGGCGATGCGATGATGACGCACCATCGCCCCGATCCGCAACATGCCATCGCGCGCATGGACATGGTCCAGTTCAACCAGATCATTGATATCGATCAGGTTTCCCGGCCGCGACAGACGCAGGTTGAGCATCGGCACCAGGCTTTGGCCGCCCGCCAGGATGACGCCGTCACCGCGCAGGTCCGCCTTCAGGCGCAACAGATGGTCCAGGGACTGCGCCCGGTGATAGGCGAAAGGCGCCGGTTTCATCCGGGGCCGCCGAACGGATTGCCAGCAACGTTCATATCATCCCCCATCGTGGCGCACGGATCCGTGCCGCACCGTACACCCGGATCCGTCCGTTCAGAAACCGGTCGTGACCGAGGCCACCGCGGCAAATCCGCCCCCGATGGTATAAAGCGGCCCCGACGCCTGGATCACCTGGCCATGCCGCCCCATGGTCGGCTTGGCGTTGCTGCCGACGCTGTAGAGGCCGGACAGCCAGTTATTGGCGCCGATATTCATGAAATTAAGCTGAAGTTGAGGATGTTTTGCAAATCCGATGCTTCCGAAACGGTATCCCATGGAGATATTCGCCGTCTCGTAGGCCGGAATCTTCTGGTCGTCCATGAACGTCGAGTACTGCGAACTGACGTAATTGAAGGTAAAATTCCCGAACAGGGCGCCATCGTCATATGTCAGCCCCACCGCGGTGGTGAATTTCGGGCTCTGGATCGCGATCTTGCCCGCGGTCGGCAGCACATCGCCGCCGGTTTTGTAGTCACTGTCCATCGTCGCATGCAGATACTGGGCCGACACATAAGGGCTGAAATGATGCCACGGCCGCAGCCCCAGTTCGACCTGGGCGCCGCGAATCGTCTTTCCGCCCGCGTCCAGCACCGTGGGGATCGGCACCTGGTCGATGAAAGTGGTCGACTGAACCTGGTAATTGACCATGTTGTAGTTGAACAGCGCCAGGGCCACATTGACCAGACCGTGATGGCGATAGCCGATTTCCTCGCCGATCGAATATTCGCCCTTCAGGCGGTTGACGACGGTCGTCGGCCCCGGCTTGGCCGTCGAGAACATCTGCGCGTAGGCTTGCAGCGATTGCGGCGCGCGATAGGCCGTGGTGGCGTTGATGAAGATCTGGTCCTTCGGCGTCATCATGTAGCTGACCGAAAATTGCGGCAGCGGCTGCGCGTAGCTGCCCCCGGTCTTGTAGTTCGCACCAGGGATCGCGTTCGTCAGGTGACGCGACAGCATCATCTCCTTGAACCCCGCATTGATCGTCAGCCTGTCGTTCAGCAGCTTCAGCGTATCGTCGAAATAGACCGCATTCATCTGCTGCCAGATATTCAGGTCCAGTGTCTTGTAGGTCTGGCCATCCGGCAGCTTGACCGGATAGGCGCCCCACTGGTTGGGGATGCGCCCCTGATAGTCGGCCAAGGTGTAGAGGATCGGCTCTTCCATCGACATGTAGGAATAGACGTCCCCGATGCGGAACGTATTGGCGCCATGGGTCCATGTCAGGACCGTGGACAGCGTTCCCGTGCGCTGCGGCACCGGATTGACGTATTTCGCCGTCGCAATGCCGTTTGTGGTATAAGGCAGGTTGAGGTTGCCCGCCGGCTGCGACCCGAAATAGCTGTTGGTGTTGCTGAACGTCGTGCCCGCGCCGTAATATTCCAGGTAATGCAGATAGGACGGCGTCGCGTCCAGGCTCAGTTCCTTGCTGAGGCGCAGATGCACCGGCGCCATGACCATGTATGTCCGTCGATCATAGGTATAGAATTTATAGTAATTGACATCGCCCGGGCTATATTTCCCGTCATAATTGAAGGAAGGTCCGAATTCCTTCCATTGCTGCAATGTCGCTGGACGATAGCGATTGGTATCGTTGTTGTCGTAGGAGAAGATGGCCGAAACGCTGTTGTCGCGTCCCCATTCCTTGGTCGCCTTGGCGTCGACATGCATTTTCGACTGCGTGCCCATGCCGCGCCACTGATCCATCGTGGCGGATGAGAACGAGACGAAACCCTTCACGCCCGTATGCCCGATATAGCCGCTGTCCAGGCGGCCGAATTCGCGCTGCAACGCCTTGGACCCGTAGCTGAGATTGACCAGGCCGCCCATATGCTCCGCCGGGTCGCGCAGCTTCATGGTGATCAGGCCGCCGACATCGCCATACAACGGCGCGGTGATGTCCGGCGCCCCCTGGGACAGGGTGACCGATTGCAGGTTTTCGGTATCGACCGCGTTTTCGGTATAGGGAATGTAGGTCAGCGAGTCATTCAGGGCGACCCCTTCATAGACCACGCCGATCTCGGTCTGGTTCAGGCCGCGGATCGAGATATTGTCGCTGGACGCCCCCAGCGGGTCGGTACTGGTGGAGACGACGCCCGGCAGGTTGGCCAATAGCGCGGTGGTGTTCGAGGTCGGGCTCTGCCGCGCGATATAATCACGGGTCAGCCCGCTTTGCGATCGTGCCGCGGTCTGCGGCGGCATCAGGCCGCCGCCTGGCGTGGTGTTGGTGATGCCCAGCGTGTTATTGATGCCGGCATTGACGACAATGTCCTCGCCCCGGGACCGGACCGGTGTTCCGCGGGCGGGCATCGCACGCGCGGGAAAGACATGCGCCGGGCCGGTCGTCGGCTTGCGGGCGGCAGGGGCGGGTGCAATGCCGACGGTTCCCTGCGCCAGGGCCGTGGACCCGGCCAGGTGCGCCGCCACCATGACGGAACCCATAACGGAACATTGTGCCTTGGATATCTTCATGAGCCTCGTCCTCCACCGCACCGCCGGATCATGAGAGATCGACGGATTTCAAAAAAATACTTTCCTGGAAAGTGATATGTCCGACGATCTTCCTGTTGAAGGCCTGCCACGCGGGGTCGGCAGCCAGCTTCGCGCGCTGCTGTTCGCGGTGGTGGTAGCTCTCGTAGGACCATATGAAGAGAATCGAATTCAGGACGCCGCTCTCATGCGTCCAGCACCCGACCAGGGTGGCGTAGCGACTGATGATCGGATATCCCTCGGCCCGGTACAAGGCCAGGAAATCCTGCGCGCCCCCAGTCGTTACGCGATAGGTTCTTTTCTCGCACAGCATGCCGCCGCTCCTGTCGCTTCGTCACGAAGTCCGTCGCCCGTCCACACCGGATTTTTCAAATCCCATGCAAATATCCAGAATGGATCTCTCGCATTTTCGCAACTGGTCGATGTCGATCCATTCGTCGGGCCTGTGCGCCTGGGCGATGTTTCCCGGTCCGCAGATGACGGTCGGGACACCGCATCCCTGGTAGACACCGGCCTCGGTCGCGTAGCTGACGCCGCCGCGCGCGGCCGTTCCGATCGTGCGGCATATCCAGGCCGCCAGATCCTGATTGTCGTCATTCTGCAGCGTCGGGTACCAGCCCTCGATCCTGACATCGACGCCGCATTCCCGGCCGTTGCGGCGGGTGCCCGGAATAAGGTCGGCTTCGATGAAATGCTGCATGTCCCGCAGGCGGGCATGCAGGTCGTCGCCTGGAATGCCCCGCCATTCGACCTCGAACACCGCACGGTCGGGGATGATATTGACCGAGGTTCCCCCGTTGATGCGTCCGACATTGATCGTCGAGAAGGGCGGCGAGAAATCCTCGTCGCGACGTTCCGCCGTCCGCAACCGCTCTGCCTGGTCGTCCAGCCAGCAGACGACGCGGCACGCGGCGCTGATCGCGTTCACGCCGCCATCGGGATCGCTGGAATGTCCGGACCGGCCGCTGATGGTGACGGTGGCGACCAGCTTGCTCTTCTGCGCCATGACCACGTCCATGCCGGTCGGTTCCCCGACGATGCAGACATCCGGCAGGCAATTGCGCGCCGCCATGTCCTTCATCAGCAGATGGGCGCTCTCGGCGTTCACCTCCTCGTCGTAGGTCAGAAGGATATGAACCGGAAAATCTAAATTCTGTTTTATTATTTCAGGAATCGCGGCCAGGCAGCAGGCGACGAAACCCTTCATGTCCACCGCCCCCCGCCCCTGAAGGCGCTGTCCGATCCGTCCAAGCCGGAACGGGTCGGACGTCCATGCCTGCCCTTCCGCCGGAACGGTATCGACATGTCCGGCGAAGGCGATGCCGCCCCCGGCCTCGACATCGCCGATCACGATCCGCAGGGCTTCCTTGCCCTCGGTCGGATGACGCAACGTTTCCACCTGCGCCTTGTTGGCCATGGCGTACTCACGGATGAAAGCCATAAGGTCGAGGTTGGAAAGTGAACTTCGCGTATTGAACGATACTATTTTATCGAGGATTTCTACTGAATCCATTTCTTCCTCATTCGGAAACAGACAAAATAATCCTACAGATTTATTTTGACACCTGTGCTTTTTTGATATCGAAATCATTCGTTGTCGCGGGCTGCAAAAGCAAGTTCTATTTCGATAACGACTGTTGCGATTTCGAATCATGGAACGGGGCGTGATCGACGCTTGCCGGGCGACGATCTACCGGAAATCCCGCGACGCGATGACCAGCGGCGTACCCGACCTCAGATCCGTCCGGCCAATGTCGCGCAGCAGCGCCGTCAGATCTTCCAACCGGTCGGTGACCACATGCGTCACCTCCCCTTCGCGTTGCAGCTTGCCGTGGCAGGCCACCAGGCGGGCCGACAGCACAAGCTGGCGTTGCGCGGCGATGCGATCCTGCCACAGGATCAGGTTGGCCATCGCGGTTTCGTCCTCGATCGTCATGAACATCACGCCCCGTGCGGTGCCGGGCCGCTGGCGCATCAGCACCAGCCCGGCCACGACGACGCGGCATCCGTCGCGCAGCCGGCGCAGGTCGGCGCAGGCCACCATGCCGCGCGCCTGCAACGCATCGCGCAGGAACGCGACGGGATGGCGGCGCAGGGTCAGGCCGGTGGCGTGATAATCCTCGACGACGTCCTGCCCCTCGGTCATCGGCGCCAGCCAGACATCGGGCTCGACGAATTCGGGCAGCGGACGGTTGCGGCCCTTGTCCGCCGCCGCGAACAGCGGCAGGGGTGTGTCCGCCAGCCCCCTGATATCCCACAGGGCGGCGCGCCGATCCCGGCCCAGGGCCTGGAAGGCGTCGGCCTGGGCCAGGCATTCCAGCGCATCGGGCCGCAGGCCCGCGCGACGCCACACATCGTCGAGGCTCTCGTACGGCGGCATGCGGTGGGCTACCAGATCGGCCGCGTCCCGATTGGACAGGCCCTTGACCATCCGCAGGCCCAGGCGCACGGCCAGCCCCGCCGCGCCTTCCCGTCGTTCCAGCGTACACTCCCAGCGCGACGCATTGACGCAGACCGGACGGATGCACACGCCATGCGCCCGCGCGTCGCGCACGATCTGCGCCGGGCGGTAGAAGCCCATCGGCTGGCTGTTCAGCAGGGCCGCGCAGAACACGTCCGGATAATGGCATTTCACCCACGATGAGGCATAGGCGACCAGGGCGAAGGACGCCGCATGGCTTTCCGGAAAGCCGTACGATCCGAATCCTTCCAGTTGACGAAAGATACGTTCGGCGAACTCCGCCGGATAATGCCGCGCCGTCATGCCGGCAATCAGCCGCTCGCGGAAATAGGACACCGTGCCCTCGCCCCGGAAGGTGCCCATGGCGCGGCGCAGTTCGTCGGCCTCGCCGGGGGTGAAGCCGGCGCAGTCAATGGCGATCTGCATCGCCTGTTCCTGGAACAGCGGGACACCCAACGTCTTTTTCAGGATCTTCTCCATCTCCGGGGTCGGGTAGTCCACTTTCTCCTTCCCCTCGCGCCGCAGCAGGTAGGGGTGGACCATGTCCCCCTGGATCGGGCCGGGGCGCACGATGGCGACCTGCACCACCAGATCGTAGAATTCCCGAGGCCTGAGGCGCGGCAGCATGGCCATCTGCGCCCGGCTTTCGATCTGGAAGGTGCCGATGGTGTCGGCGCGGCGGATCATCGCATAGGTGGGCGCGTCATCATGGGGAATGCCGGCCAGGCTCAGGCGCAAACCGTGATGGTCCTCCAGCAGGTCGAACGCGCGGCGCATGCAGCCCAGCATGCCCAGGCCCAGCACATCGACCTTCATGAAGCGCAACGCGTCGATATCGTCCTTGTCCCAGACGATGATCTGCCGGTCTTCCATCGCCGCCGGCTGGATGGGCACCAGATCGTCCAGCCGGTCGCGGGTCAGCACGAACCCGCCCGGATGGGTGCCCAACTGGCGGGGAAAGCCGATCAGTTCGCCCGCCAGTTGCAGGGTCAGCAGCAGGCGGCGATCCTGCAGGTTGAGGCCGAGTTCCCGCGCCCGGTCATGAAACGCGCCCTCGTCGAAGGACATGCCGCCCAGATGCGTCGACAGCAGGCCGGTGACATCGGCGGGCAGGCCCATCACCTTGCCCACGTCGCGCAGCGCGCCGCGCGCGCGATAGCGCATGACGGTGGCGCACAGCGCCGCGCGGTCGCGGCCATACCGCCGGTAGATCCACTGGATGACCTCCTCGCGCCGGTCGCTTTCGAAATCGACGTCGATATCGGGCGGTTCCCGCCGTTCGGCCGACAGGAAGCGTTCGAACAGCAGGTTCGACGTCGCGGGGTCGATCTCGGTAATGCGCAGCACATAGCAGACGGCCGAATTGGCGGCCGATCCCCGCCCCTGGCAGACGATGCCCTGCGCGCGCGCCTGGCGGACAATGGTGTGCACCGTCAGGAAATAAGGCGCGTATTCCAGCCGGCGGATCAGGTCCAGTTCGTATTCCACCTGCGCCCGCACCCCGTCCGGCACGCCGGCGGGATAGCGGTCGCGCAGGGCGGCACGGGCCAGACGGTCCAGCCGGTCCTGCGGGGCCTCGGCCGGATCGTCGCTTTCCGCCGGATATTGGTAGCGCAGATCGGCCGGCGAGAACCCGCAGCGCGCCGCGATCTCGGCCGTGCGGGCCAGTGCTGCGGGATGATCGGCATACAGCCGCGCCATCTCGGCCGGCGATTTCAGGTGCTGGTCGGCATAGGGTTCGCGCCGGCCGCCCAGCAGATCGACCGTGCAGCCCACACGGATGCAGGTCAGGACATCCTGCAACACCGACCGTTCGGGCACATGGTACAGCACATCGCCCATCACCACGTCGGACACGCCGGCCGCCCGCGCCATGTCCACCAGGCGATGCAGCCGCACGGCATCGCCGGGCCGTCGGCGCAGGGTCAGGGCCATGTAGCCCCGGTTGGTCGTCTCGGCGCCGCAGAGGCCGTGCAGCCACGCCAGGTCCCGCGCCAGGGCATCGTCCGGCTGGTCGGGCAGCAGGACCAGGATCAGCCCGTCGCTTCCCTGGACCAGATCCGCGCGCCGCAGGCCCGGATCCCGATCGTCGCGTTCCCGCTTCGCCTCGGTCAGCAGGCGGCACAGGCGTCCCCACGCGGCGCGATCGGTCGGATAGGCCAGCAGCGACGGCCCATCCACCAGGTCCAGCCGGCATCCCACGACCAGCCGCACCCCATGTTTTTCGGCAGCCGTCCACGCCTGCACGATGCCGGCCACGCTGTTATGGTCCACAATGCCCAGCGCCGCGTATCCCAACGTCTTCGCCCGGGCAAACAGTTCCTCGGGATGGCTGGCCCCGCGCAGGAACGCGTAGTTCGTGATCGCCTGCAATTCGACATAGCCTGTCACGGCCGGTCCCCGTAGCAGGCGTGCTCAAACGGGCTTTCAGAAAAAGCCATGCAGGAACCAGCCCTGATCGCCCGACCAGGCATGCTGCCCGTCTCCCCGGCGGAACAGCCAGAAGCGCCGGCCATCGCGGTCCTCGACGATCCAGTACTCGCGCACCCGGTCGTTGTCGGCGTCGGTTGCGGGCCGCCACCACTCGCCCAGGATCCGTTCCGGCCCGTCGGCCCGCGCGACCTCGTGCCGCGACCGGCGCCAGGTGAAGGCATGCGGCGGATGATCGGGCAGCAGGGCCGTCACCCGCACCGGTTCCGGCGCCGGCAGCAGGCGGATGGGACGCGGCCAGTCGGCCGACCAGATCCCGCCCGCGCCGGCACGGTCGGCCGGCATGCGGCGCTGGCGGCGTTCGGGCACATGGGTCGCCACGGGGGTCAGGCGAAAGACCCGCTCCGGCCCCAGGCGGTTGACCAGACGATCGACCAGCACCGACAGGTCCGCATCGTCCCCTCTGTGACCGCTCCCCATCCGGGCGCCGTCATCCTGGACCGGCCCGCATCGTTCGGCCGCCGTGACGGCCAGTCGCATCGCCTCGACCCCGAAACCCGGTTCCACGCTTTCGATCCGTTCCGCCAGCAGGCGGCCCAGATGCGCCGGATTGTGCACCGCCCGCGCCGTGCCCACCCGGACCGACCGCGTCGTCCCGTCCACCCGTTCGAAGACCAGATCCAGCCGCCGCGCGCCCTCGCCCCGCCGATGCAGCGCCGCACAGACCTCGGCGACCAAGGCGTCGATCACCATGCGAAAGGCGTCGGGCGTGGAAATCGGTTCGACAAAGCCGCGCCGGGCCTGGACGATGTCCGGCGCCAGGACCGGCCGGATCGGTTCCGCCACCCGCCCCAGCATCTGGTCCAGCCGCGTCAGCAGCAACGGCCCGAACCGGCGGGCCAGCGGCGCGCGGGGTGCGGCGCGCACCGCGCCGATCCGCCCCAGGCCCAGCCGGTGCAACATGTCGGCCGTGTCGCCCGCAATCCGCAGGGCTTCGACCGGCAGGGAATCGAACATCGTCTCCGGTGCGCCCGCCGGCAGCACCGTCCGGCGCGACCGACCGTGCCGGGCCAGGGCATGGGCCGCCCCCGGCGTGTCGGCGATCGCCACCCGGCCGGACAGGCCCAGTCGCCCCAGGTCGTCCAGCAACCGGCCCAGCATCGCATGCTCGCCCCCATGCAGGTGCGCGCAGCCGGACGCGTCGATCCAGATCCCGTCCACCCCGTCGGGCGCGGTCAGCGGCGACATCCACAGGCACCTGCCGGCCAGCCGCGCCAGATCGGCGGCATCCCGATCCGGTTGCGCCTCCAGCACCTGCAGGTCGGGGACCAGCGCCTGCGCCTGCGCCAGGGGCTGGCCGGGCACGACCCCCTGGGCGCGGGCCGCCGGGTCGGCGGCGGCGATCACCTGCCGGCGCCCGTCATGCGACCGCGTGACAAGCGGCCGGTCCGGCGACAGGGCATGCCGTCGCCGCAGCCGCTCGACCGGCAGGAACGGCAGCCATAACGAGACGATCCGGCGCATCCCCCACCTCCACGATCCATGAGCCGGGCCGCCCGCCCCGATACCGCAGCAGATCCATCGACCAACGCGCCGCGCCTACGCCCCGCATTCCGGGAGACCCCGCGATGGGGGCGGGCGACGGCAGGGCGGCGATGCGCCAGCGGGTGGCGCTGGCGGTCGGCTGGAACAGGGTGCGATCGTTCGGCCGCCGCGACCGGCGGATCAGGAAACAGGTGGCGCCCGAGCCCTCGGCCGCCAGTTGCAGGCGGCGCGACGCCGTCAGCGACAGCGCGCCCTCCAGTTCCGCCACCACTGCCGCAACGCCGCAGGCCCGCACCGAATCCTCGCAGACCGCCAGGACGTCGTCCCGCCCCGCCGTGACGCACAGCAGACGACCGGGATCGACTCCGGCGCGGACCAGCCCGTCCGCATGCAGGTCGAACAGGCCGGCCCCGATCCAGACCACGGGGCCGCCGCCCACCCCCAGGACATGGGCGACGAACCGCGCCGGCAGGACCGCCAGCGCCATGTCCCCACCCTGGCCGATGACCTCATGCGCCGCGCCGCGCGGCAGGCCGCCTTGCAGATGCCGGTCGATCTCGGGCACCGCCAGCCCCCAGGGTATCGGACCGGCGTCCCACCCGGCGTCGGGCGCAAGGCGGGAAGTATGCCGCTCCATCCGGGCGATCTGCCCGCGCAGACGGGCCAGCATGTCGGTTCGGTCCGTTCTCGTCATTTCCCCCTCCGGGATTGGAACATATAGAGAACAAATAAGCGGAAGGAAAGCGGAAACCCGCGCCAGGGCAAAAGGTCGGGCCGCGCCCGAACCCGGCAAGGGCCTCGGCTCTGGCATCCCATTCGTTTTATGAAGTTCTTATTTTCCAAAGGGCTATGCCCTTTGGCGGGCGATTATACGCTTTGCAAATACGGCGAGTTACGACCCAAGTGCACCATCAGTCGCCCAATCCAAGCCTCGGCACGTGCTGGTCATTTCCTGAAAGCCGACAGCCACCTTCCATTTATGAGGGCGGCCTCTATGCTTGGCCTATGCTGCTTATCCTCGGAACAGTTCGTCTTCCCGCACAAAATCTGGTGGCCGCCCGTCCCGTTATGAGGCTTATGGCGGAAGCAAGTCGGGCCGAAGAAGGTTGCGTTGAATATGGCTACGCCGAGGACGTTTTCGATCCGGGGCTGATCCACGTCAAAGAGTTATGGACGGATCAGTCTGCACTTGATCGGCACTTTGCGTCGCGGCACATCAAGGAATGGCGGGCGGCCTGGCCATCCCTCGGTATCCGAGATCGCAACTTGCGCGTGTATGATGTTGGCGAGTCCCGTCCGACCTGATCCATCTGCGTGATTGTTTGCTTCCAGACCGAAGCCGAACCGGCAGCGCCAGGGCCTTCGGCCACCCTATTTCACAGGTCCGCAGCGCTTCTGAAAGCGGCGATAGCCCCGGCGGCCGCTGAAAGTCAGCAGCGGCAGGGACAGACGCAGCACGCCGGGCAGCAGCAGGCAGAGATTGGCGAACAGGCCGTCCAGCGGGGGCAGGAACACCTCGCGCCGGGGCCGGCGGCAGACCGCGACGATGCGCCGCGCCACATCGGCAGGGGCGGCAGGCTGGCTGACGAAATTGAGGACGGACCCGCCTTCCGCCATTTCCCGCCGCAGCATCGGCGTGTCGACCGCCCCGGGGAAGACGGACGACACGCGGATGCCGCGCGGGCGCAAATCCAGCGCCAGCGACAGGGCATAGCCGCGCAGCCCGAACTTGGTCGCGGCATAGACCCCGCTGCCTTGCAGGGGCATCGCGCCGGCCATGGAATTGACGAACACGACATGACCGCCGCGCGGCATGCTTTCCAGCAGGCGGGAGGTCAGCAGGATCGGGGCCGTCAGGTTCACGGCGATCTGCCGCGCCACGCCGTCGCCGCACAGGCCATCACCCTGGCCCGGGCTGATGACCCCCGCGCAATGAATCAGCAGCATGACCGGCTCGCCGGCCGCCACGATGTCGGCCGCCGCCTGGGCGATGGACTCCATCCGGGTCAGATCGCAAGCTACGGTCGCGACATGCGCGCCCCACGCGGGGCCGCCGGGTGAAACACCCGGCGATGTGGCTTCCCCGCGCGCCAGGATCGTCACGCGATAGCCGGCCCCCACCAGCAGGGCGACGATTTCGCGCCCGATTCCACCGGTCGCCCCGGTCACGACAGCCAGAGGGCGCGATTCCGGTCGTTCAGAGGTGCTCACATCATGCTTCCTGGCTGTTCCCTGGCGGGTTCCGCATCCCCCCGGGCAGGGTCTCGGATAAGGCGATATGCGGCAGAACGACCGTACAGCGCAAACCGGGCCGGTTGTCCGACAGGGTGATCGTTCCGCCATGCAGGCGCGCGATCGCGCGGACCAGGCTCAACCCCAGGCCGCTGCCGGGCACCGAGCGGCTGCGGTCGAGGCGTACGAAACGGTGGAAGACCCGTTCGCGGCTGTCGGCGGGAATGCCGGCCCCGTTATCGGCCACGACCAGCGTCACCCGGTCGCCATCCACCCCGCCGTCAATGGTGATCCGGCTGCCGTTTGGCGTGTGGTTGATGGCATTTTCCACCAGGTTGGACAGCATCTGCATCAGCAGCACCGGATCGCCGTCGACCGTCCCGGACACCGGCCCGACGATCAGGGCCTGATGCCGGTCCTCGGCCGCCGGGCGATAGAGTTCGGCGACCTGCGCCGTCAGGGTGTCGAGGGCGACCGGCACCATCGTGTCGGTCGCGATCCCGCCCTCGATCCGTGACAGGCGCAGAAGCGAGGAAAAGATCTCCAGCGCCAGATCGAGCTCGACGACCGCATCGTCGATCGCCGCGCGAAAGCCGTCGGACGTATGCTCGGCAAGGGACGCGGTCTCCAGCCGCTGGCGCAGGTGCGACAGCGGACGGCGCATGTCGTGCGCGATATCGTTGGACACCTGCCGCAGGCTGGCGATCAGCCTTTCGTTCTGTTCAAGCATCGCATTCAGGCTGTGGGCGAGATGGTCGAACTCGTCGTCCGTCCCCTGATAGGGAATCCGCTGCGAGATATCGCCGCTCATGATCCGGCGGGCGGTCACGCTGATCGTTTCGATCCGCCGCAGGATCACGGCGCTCAGGATCAGGCCGCCGCCGATGCCCAGGACGCAGAAGCCACACAGGCTCCAGATCATGATCGCCCGGATATCGTGCCGCAGCCGGCGCAGCGGGGAGGCATCGATGCCCACGAAGAAATAGCCGCCATCCGCCAGCACGACCCCTTCGCCATAGACCGGGATGTCGTTCGCCCCAAAGGGCAGCCGGTGCGCCCAGGACAGCCAGCGGCCGCCGGACACCGGACGAAGATGCAGCATGTTGCCGGCCAGGATCGCGCCGGAGGCATCTTGCAGCAGATAGAAGAAAGCGGGTTCGTTCCGGACCAGGTTCCGGATCACGGGCAGCATGTGCCCGATATCCTGCCTCCCGGCCGCCGACAGGACCTCCGCCCGTTCGGCGGTGACGGCGTGGCGGATCTGGCCTTGCAGCGAGCGCTGACTGTGCAGGCCCGACAGCAGGATGACCAGCATGCCCGACAGCATCAGGAAACCCGCGAACAGAATGACGATCCGGAACGAGAGACTGGAAACGACCCTGGCGATCGCGGCGGCCCGCCCCCTAGCCGGTGGGAATGCTGCCAAGATCGCTGTCCCTCATGACATAGCCCGCGCCCCGGATGGTCTGGATCAATTGCCGGCCGTCATGCCCCAGCTTGTCGCGCAGGCGGCTGATATGGGTTTCGACGATATTCGTGCGGACGGGGAAATCCACGTTCCACGCATAATGCAGCAACATCTGGCGCGAAAGGATCGTCTCGGGATTTCGCATGAAATATTCGAGAATTTTTACTTCCTGCGGTTGAAGCAGGATCTTCTCGCCATCGCGGGTGACCTCCCGCCTCAGAAGATCGAGCACGATCCCCGCCACCCGCAGGGCGGTCACATGCCGCATCGGGCCGACCCGGCGCAGCAGGACGGCGATGCGCGCCGCCAGTTCCCGCACGGCGAACGGCTTGACCAGATAATCGTCGGCCCCGCCGCGCAATCCGCCGACGCGACTGCTGACCCCATCCATCGTCGTCAGGAAGATGATCGGAGCGCGGCTGCCGGCTTCGCGCAGGCGGGTCAGGATGGACAGGCCGTCCATGCCCGGCAGCATCCGGTCCAGCACGATCACATCCCATTCCCGGCCGAGGGCCATGGACAGGCCATCGGTCCCGTTGTCGGCGATCGTGACGGCGATCCCCTCATGCGCCAGGCCGTCGCGGACATAGGCGGCGGTATCGGGATCGTCCTCGACCAGCAGCAGGCGGGTCGTTGCACCGATGCCCGTCATGATCTCACACCCGACACGATCCGGGTTCTCCCTTCCATTAGGGGCCGGCCCGACGGCCCATGGCCCATGACAGTGACGCCGACGATAGAAGGCACCCGCCCCCCACGAAAGGGCGGGTGCGGCAGATTGGGAGGTTTTAACCTGCTTTCCGCAGGACCGGGCCCCATCATGGCGTCAACGGTCCACCGTCGCCCCCGCGACATGCGCCCGGCTACGGAAGTGATGCATGCTCATCTGGTGCCTGATCCTTGCCGCTTCGGTTTTCGCCTTCGGCCTCAGTACCGTATCGGGCGGCGGCGCGGGACTGATCCTGATGCCGCTGCTGGGGCTGGTCGTGCCGGGGGCGCAGGTACCCGCCGCCCTGTCGATCGGCACGGCGGCCAGTTCGCTGGCCCGCATCGCCACGTTCCGTCGCTCCATCCGCTGGGCGGTGGTCTGGCGTTTCGCCCCCGCCGCCCTGCCCTTCGCAGCGCTGGGCGCCTGGGGGCTGAGCCGCATGAATCCGGCCTATCTGGATGTGCTGCTGGGCCTGTTCCTGATGGGCAACCTGCCGCTTCTGTTCCGCGCGCCGGCACCGGTTTCCCACCAGCCCATGCGGCTGGCCCGACTGGTCGCAACGGGGGCGGCGGCCGGGTTCCTGTCCGGCTTCACCGGGGCGGTGGGGCTGGTCTTCAACGGGTTCTATCGCCGCCTGGGCCTGCGCAAGGAGGAAATCGTCGCGACCCGGGCCGCGAACGAGATCCTGCTGCACCTGATGAAGCTGGGCCTGTACGCCGGCTTCGGGCTGTTAACGCCCCGGGCGATGACCGTCGGGCTGGCGGTGGCGATGGCGGCAATCCTGTCGTCGGTGCTGATGCGCCACATCCTGCCGCGCCTGCACGACCATCTGTTCCGCCATATCGGCCATGCCGCGACGGTGGCCGCCGGTATCGCGATGCTGGCCCTGGCCGGCGGCCAGATCATCCGGCAGGACGGCATGAGCCTGCGCTACGGGCGGGAGGCGTCCCAGTTCGAGGCCGCGCTGTCGTGGCGGCAGCATGTCTTTTCGGTCGCGCTGGAACATCACGACGAAATCGAACTGAGCCATAGGGTCCGCACCGTCGCCACCGGCCCGGGCGGCCCGATGGGAAACCCGACCTATATCCTCCATCTCTCGCCCCGTACGGGCATCCGTCCCGATAGCCGCATCTGACCGACGAGCCCGGCATCCCGCACCGAAGATTGCACAGACACCCCGCGCCCATTAGGCATGCGGGACCCCTGTCCTGAGGATCTTCATGGCTCTTTCAACGTCCCCGTCGTCGCGACACACCTCCCGCCGCGCGTCCTTCGCGGTCGTCCTGGCCATCGAATTGTGGGAACGGTTCGGCTATTACGGCATGCAGGCCGTCCTGCTGCTGTTCATGGTGCAGCATCTCGGCGTCGAGGACACCCAGGCCAACCTGCTGATGGGGGCGTTCGCCGCGATGACCTACGCCCTGCCCGCGCTGGGCGGATGGCTGGGCGACAGGGTCCTGGGCTCGCGCCGCGCGATGCTGCTGGGCGCGATGACGCTGACCGGCGGCTACGCGCTGCTGGCGCTGGCCACGACGCGGCACGAGTTGCTGACCTTCGCCATGGCGATCATCGCGACCGCGAACGGGCTGTTCAAGCCCAATGCCGCCAATCTGGTCCGCCGGATCTATCACGGCGACGACGCCGAACTGGATGCGGCATTCACGCTGTACTACATGGCGGTCAATGTCGGCTCCACGGTCTCGACGCTTCTGACGCCATGGTTGCAGGACCGGTTCGGGCCCGCGGCGGCGTTCGGGGCGTGCGCGGCCGGGGTCTTCCTGGGCCTGTGCTTCTACGCGTTGCGCCGGGCGCATCTGGCGTCCGTCGGCTCGGTGCCCGATTTCAGGCCGGTTCCGATGGCGCGGTACGGGGCGGTCCTGCTGGGGATCGCCGCCGCGATCGGGGGGTTGAGCCTGCTGTTGCAGCATGGCCCCCTGGCACGGGACGCCGTCTGGGCGGCCGCCGCACTTGTCCTGTTGTGCTGGACGATGATGTATCTCCGCGCCGCGCCCACCGACCGGCCGGGCCTGCGCCTGGCGTACCTGCTATCCCTCCAGGGCATGTCCTATTTCGTCTTCTACCAGCAGATGGCGACGTCGCTGACCCTGTTCGCCCTGCGCGCCGTACGCGGCGCGTTCACGCTGGGCGGCGTGACGCTGTTCAGCATGTCCGCCGGGCAGTTCCAGGCCCTCAACCCCATCTGGATCATGCTGGCCAGCCCGGTGCTGGCCTTGCTCTATCACCGCCTGGCGCAGTCCGGGCGCGACCTGTCGATCGCGCAAAAATTCACCGTGGGGTTCGGCCTGGTGACCGTGGCCTTCATCATCTGGTGGCTGGCGGCGCTGGCCGGCGGCGCGGGGCGGGTGACGCCCTGGGTGATGGTCCTGGCGTACGGCACGCTGTCGCTGGGCGAATTGCTGGTCGGCGGGCTGGGGCTGGCGGTCATCGCCCGTTATGTGCCCGCGCCCGTCAGCGCCTTCATGATGGGGTCGTATTTCCTGGCGGTAGGTGTCGCCATGTATGTCGGCAGCATGATGGCCAACCTGGCGGCGGCGGGCGGAAACGCCGCCGCGTCCGGCGCCATGGCGGGGGCGGGGTTGTATGCCGGCCTGTTCCTGCGCCTGGCCGAGGCGGCGGGAGGCATCACCGTGCTGTTCGCGCTGCTGCTGCCGCTGGCGCGGAAATGGGACCGCCAGCACCTGGTGGCGCATCCCCTTCCCGGCGCCTGAACCCCGTGTCGCCCGTCTTCCCCCCTGCGCCCGAAAGGAACCCGCCCGTGAGCCACCCTCCCGCCTCGCCCGACCGGGTCACGCCCGCCGACCTGCTGTCCGCCGTCGAGGCGGTCGTGCGGGACGAGGCGGACCTGATCGCCAACACCGCCAACATCGCGGCCCTGCTGTTCGAGGCGCTGCCCACCCTCAACTGGGCCGGCTTCTATTTCCTGCGGGACGGGCAACTGGTGCTGGGTCCGTTCCAGGGGCGGATCGCCTGCACCCGCATCGCCATGGGCCGGGGCGTCTGCGGCACCGCCGCGGCGCAGCGCCGCACGATCGTGGTTCCCGACGTGCATCTGTTCCCGGGCCATATTGCCTGCGACGCGGCGTCCGAGTCCGAAATCGTGGTGCCCATCGTGGCGGGGGAAACCCTGGTGGGGGTGCTGGATATCGACAGCCCGGTCAAAAACCGCTTCTCGCCCGCCGATCAATCCCTGCTGGAAGGCGTGGTCGCTCTCCTGGTCCGGACCCTTCCCGCCTGAACCTACCGGTTCCGGGGAGACTTTCCGGTCCAGGCGAAGGCGGGCAGGTCGCCATGGAAGGCGACGGTGTTCCGGCCGCTGCCCTTGGCGTGGTACATGGCATGGTCCGCGCAGGACAGCAGCAGCATCGTCGTGGTGGCGTCTTCGGGCGCCGAGGCCACGCCGATGCTGGCGGTGACCGGATAGCGGCTCCCGTCGACGCTGAATCCCCCCTGGAACAGCGCGAGGATGGAGCGGACCAGATCCTGCACATAGGCGGTTCGCGGCCCCGCCTGCACCAGGACAGCGAATTCGTCCCCCGCGAACCGGGCAGCGATGCCGGGCGCCGCATCGCAGGCGCGGGCGGTCTCGTTCAGGGCCAGGACCAGCGCATGGGCCACGGCCTCCAGCAGCGCGTCGCCGGCACGATGACCGTACTCGTCGTTGACCATCTTGAAATTATCGAGGTCGATGAACAGCATGGTGACCGGCTGCCCGGTGGTCTTTTCCTCGTGGAAAAAGCGCTCCATCATTTCATTGAAATAGATCCGGTTGCCGATCCCGGTCACCGGATCCGTCTCATAGAGGCGCTGTGTCCGCTTCAGCGCCTGGTCCAGTTCCCAGTGCAGGCGCCTGACATTCGCCGCCAACCGCCCGACTTCGCCAGTGCCGGGCACGTCGATGGTCTCGCGCTGCTGCGTCATGATGCCGCTCACCTGCCGATCCAGTTCTTCGACCGGGCCGGTGACGAAACGGCGCACCAGCACCATCAGCACCCCGATCGACGCCACGCTCAGGCTCAGGCTCATGGCGGCGGAGATGATGGCGATCTTGCGGAACCGGCCGTTCAGGTAGGAACCGGGCGGCGTCAGGCGGGCATACAGGTCCGGCGCCAGGCGGACGACGGCCGACAATTCGCCGTTCGGCGCCAGGGGCGTCGCGGACGTTTCGATCCGGGTCCTGTACTCGGCCTCCAGCCCGGTCCGGAGAGCCTGGAAATGAACCGGGCGGATCGCGATCTGCAGCAGCACCGCCTGCTCTCGCTGCGACAGGACGGGCTGGCGGGCGGTTCGCGCCTGCACCAGGCTGGACATCAGCAGATAGGACAGGCCGTCATTCTCGACGATCAGGGCCGAGCGCGTCGGCGCCTCGTCCGCGATCACCGCGCGCGCGAAGGCCCGCTGCCGCTCGCCCGCCGTGCTGAACGGATCCTGGCCATTGTCCGAGTGGAATACCAATCGGCCGTCGGGTTGAAAGATGCTGCACGACACGAACGTATCGTCCCGCGGGTCCAGGGACTGGAGACTGTCCTGGATGCCGACGGCCAGCGCGCGCGTCCGGTACGTCTCGTCGGTCTCGTTGAGGAACAGCAGGAAGGCGTTGCTGTTGCGCACTACGTACAACAGCCGCGACCCGAGGGACAGATAATCGGCGTAGGAGGATTTGAGCTGGAAGACCTCCTGGTCCAACCGCGCCTTCTGCAGACCGATCACCGCCGCCCGGTAGCCGTAATAGGCCAGTCCCCCCGCCAGGACGTATCCCAGCAGGACGATCGGAAAAATCAGGGAAAACGCGCGTTTATTGAGCGTCATGGATGACGGCCAGGGCGCTCAGGATCCGGCGACGGAGCGGCAGGCTGTCGGTCGGCACGGGCTTGCGGTACGTGACCGGAATCCCCGCGGGCGGATAGATCTGCGGGTCGTCGCGCATTGCCTGCGGCAGCAGGGCGGCGGCATGCAGGTTCGTTGTCGGCTGCTGCAGGAAGATGGCGTTCCGGGCGGCATTGTCCGGACGGGCGAGGAAGGCGACGAAGCGCTCCGCCAGTTCCGGCTGCCGGGACCGGCTCAGGACGGCCAGACAGTCGACCCACAGCATGGCGCCGTCCCGGGGGGTCACGAAGCGCCATGGCCGCGCCCCGTCGCTGGTCATGTTCAGGGTTCGCTGATCGCCCGAATTGGCGAGGCCCATGAAGATCCTGTCGTGAAAGCTTTTCTCCTGCTGCGCGGTGACGGACAGGCTGTAGGTCAGCACGGCCGGAACCTGCGCCTTCAGGACCGCGAACGCCTGCTTCAGGTCCTCGGTATCGCCGGTGTACATCGGCCGGCCCAGAAACCCCAGGGCGGCGGCCAGGATCTCCTCCTCGTCGTCGGTCATCGCGATATGGCCGGCCAGGGCGGGGGCGGGGCGCAACAGGTCGGCCCACGAAGCGGGCGGCGTGGTCACTCGGTCGGTACGATAGACGATGCCGGTGCCGCCCCAGATGTAGGGAACGCCGTACCGGCCGCACATCGACCGCCACCGCGCCTCGCTCTGCGCCTCGGGGGGCAGGGGATAATTGCCCTGATCGACCAGCAGCCCGCGTTGGCCCAGGGCGTCGATATGGCCGCTGTCGATGACCGCCATGTCGATGGGCGCGTCGGCAGTGGCAATCAGCAGATCGCGCCGCTCCCCATTGTCGAAGATGATCTGGTTCAGTTCGGTCCCGCTCGTGTCGGCCCAGGCCTTTGCCACGCCGGGATCGAGGTCCCACTCCCAAATCAGCAGGTTCAGCGAGACGGCACGCGCCCCGGGAGCGTACGAGAAGGCCAGCAGGCCAACCAGCAGACAGATGGAGCGCCACATCCCCGATCCCGGCGCCGGTCCCGCCACCTGCCCCGCATGCCTCATCGACCGACCGCCGCGCGCCAGCGTTTTGCCTCCCCGTCCCCGTCAGGCAGGCATGTGCGACGCGACACCCAGCCATGCGGGCACCATAGGGCAGTTTGTCGACGCGCAACCATGTTTTAATTTTTCTTTCAATCCCATTTCGCAACGGCATGGTCGGCAGAACACAGTCCCGACCTGCCCTTACGGCGACACCAGGACGTTATAGGCCAGGTAGATAAACAGCGCGCCGCCCAGCAGCAGCAGAATCCCGATCAGGACCAGATCGGTCCGGCCGCCGCTGTCCGCCTGCATGTCCTGCGCCTCGATCCCGCGCCGCATCCGGCGGTACCGCTGGGTCGCGACCACCATCATCGCGCCGCCCAGCAGCACCAGCAGCAGGCCGACGAAATCGGCGAACAGGTGCCGGCCGATCGAGACGCGATGACCACCCAGCGACGCCGCCGCGACCTGGAGGAACAGGTCGAACCGTTCGACAAGGAAACCGAACGCCATGACGGCCAGCGCGGTGCGGATCCACGCCAGGAATGTCCGTTCGTTGGCGGCATGATCGGAAAAATGGGCAATCACGGCGGCCTCGTCCCCCGATCACACCGGCATCTCACGCGATATCCCGCCGGCGGCGCCGCCAGGACGCCATCGCCGGGAAAACCCCGTCGCGCAGGATCAGTCCATGCAGCAGCGCCGCGCCCAGATGGACGACGATCACGCCGAACAGGGTAAAGGCCAGCCAACTGTGCAGGTGGCGCAGTGCCGCGAACAGCACCGGATCGTGCGGCAGGATCGGCGGCAGCCGCACCGGCCCCCACAGCACGACCGGATAGGCCCCCGCCGACAGCATCCCCCAGCCGACCAGCGGCATGGCGAACATCAGCGCGTAGAGGATGATGTGCGACCCGATGGCGGCGATCTTCTGGACCAGGGGCATGCCGGCCGGCAGCGGCGGCGGGGGCACCAGCAGGCGGTTGGCCAGCCGTACACCGGCCAGCAGCAAAATCGCGATGCCCATGGGGCGATGCAGGGCAACCAGCGTGGCATAGGCCGGCCCCTCGGTTGCGGCCATGAACACGCCGACGAACAGCATGCCCAGGATCATCGCCGCCATCAGCCAGTGCAGCACCCGCGCCAGGGCGGAAAAGCGGACAACGGGGGTCATGGCCTGTCCTTCGCCGCGATCATTGCGGGGGTGATGGCGCTGGGCAGCTTGACCTCACCCGCGCGCAGGGTGAACGAGCGCATATAGGCCGCCGATCGCGCGGCAGGGATCGGGTCATCCGATGGCACGATGCCGGGCGGCAGCACCAGCGGGTCGTAGGTGATGCCGGTGCAGGGCCCGCCATCCTCGCTCTCGGCGACGTCCAGGGTCAGGGTTCCGGCTTCGACCTGCCGGCGATCGGCGGGCCAGGGCAGGGTCGGATCGGCCGTCGGGTCGGACGGTGCGCCGATCGTCACCATCAGACGCCAGGACAGCGGATGCCGGCCCAAAGCGGTGAGCAGATCGTCGAACAGATAATCCTGGCCGGTCCCGGCGCCGGCGGGTACCACCTGCTGCAACGGCACCATGTTCCAGCGTACCGGGGTGGAGACGCCATCCGCATTGATGAAGTGGAAGGTATCGAGACTGCGATAGGTATCGTCGCCAAAGCCCGAGGAAACCGGACGCGCGCCCACCAGCGCCAGCGCACGCGCGACCTCCGGATGTCCGGCCAGGAACGGCCCCACCCGCGCCGGGTCGGGCTTGCCCGTCGCGGGGTCGGGACGGGTGGCCAGCAGCAGGTCGCGGAATTCCCGCGCCGTCCGCGCGACGAAGACCGGAATGTCGTTGATCCCCATGCGCCATTCCGCCCCGTCCGGGGGCGTGATGCGCAACGCCATGCTGCGCACCTTGGCCGGAGCATCGGCCTGGAACGGCATGCCGCCCGCCAGCGCGAAGCGCCCGACCACCATCGAGCGCCCGGGCCGGAACACGGCCGCCTTGGACAACGGCATGGCCTGGCCGCGGCTCTCGAACCAGCCGGCGACACACACCCCCTTGGCGTGGTTGCGCCGGAAGCCGGGATGAACGCCGTCCACCGCCGCCAGGGCCTCCATCATGCGCGCCTGCGTCAGCCGATGCGGCGACAGCCACCCGGCGCTCCAGGCGAAGGCGGCCACCACGCCCGTCATGACAACGCCGATCCCCGCCATGCGCAGCATTGTCCCCGGATCGAACAGGGACGCGGGTCCGGACGCTCCGCCTCCTTTTGGCGGCCCGCTTCGCGGCTCTGTCATCGTGCCCTCTCCGACCTGTCCGGCTTCTGGAGGCCAGACAACGCGCCTCTGCCGCCGATCGTTCATCCGACCGGTGAATCGCGTGTCGCGGCGCCTTCCGATCAGAAGCGCATGCGGACCGGCCGACGCGACCCGTCATGAATCGCCGGCAACGTTACCCCATTACCTCACTGTTTTGTGCGGTCATTCCCCGTGAATGGATGCCCGGCATCAGGACGCGGTCCGGGGGCCGGATGGGCGGGACAGGACAGGACTGGTCTTTGCGCCGACGCATTGACTTACAAAAATGAATTATCCAGAAATGAATCCTTAAAACTCTTCGCATGACAAAGAGAAGCCAGCTACATGACGCCTGCCCCGCAGAGACGGTTTTTTGTATCCCTTTCCAAGAAGTTGATAGGCACTGCCGGGGCCGCATTCGCCGTCATTCTTTGCTGCGCGATCGCGTTGCTGGCCTGGAGCACCAAGACACGCGTCGAACGCTTCGTCTATGCTCAGGCGCAGGCCGAGGCACAGATCGCCGCCAATGAAGTCGCGACAAAACTGGCCGAGCAGAATTCGGCGGCAAATCTGATGAGCGGCGCAGTGGAGGCCGCGCATGAGGCCGGGCTGCATGACCGCGCTCTCGTCGTGGCCATGCTGCGGATGAACGAACGCCGGTTTCCCGATCTCTATGGCTCGTGGATGGAAGAGGCCCCGCTGGGCTTTGACGGGACGAGCGACCCGAAGGCGCCAGGAAACAACACATCCGGGATCTTCAATCCCTACTGGCTGCGACAAAGCAACGGCACGCTCGAATTCTCGGCATTGCCCGCCCATTACTCGCAGTCGTGGTACACACTCCCGATGTCCCTGGGCAAGGGCATCATTACCGAGCCCTATGTCGATGAGGGCAGCAGCGTCGAGATGGTTTCGTTCGCCTATCCGGTGAAATTCGGCGGCAAGGCGATCGGCGTCACCGGCATCGACGCGCCCCTCGACCGGCTTTCCCACATGCTGGGGACCATGCGGCCGTTCGGCAGCGGGCGTGTCATGCTGGTTTCCCGCAACAGCACATGGGTGACCAATCCGGATGCGCATCTTCTGATGACGGCCTACGCGGGAGAGGGTGCCAAGGAACTCGCCGCCGCCCTCGCCGATGGCCGGCCCCGCACCCTGCACGAAATCCACGGCGGAACCATCGAACGGGTGATCTATCCGTTCGCCATACCGGATCTCAAGACGACGTGGGCCATCATCGTGGATATCCCCGAAGACGTCTTCGCGACGCCGGTCTGGCAGGACGTCAGGATGATGATCCTGGGCGGGATCGTCACGGTGCTGCTTGTCCTGGGCACGCTCTATGTCATGGTCGTCGTGCTGGTCCGCCGCCCGATGGAATCCCTGCTGGGCTCGGTCGAGGCGCTCGGTCGGGGCGATTACGCCCGCCCCGTCATGGGTCAGGGCCGAGGCGACGAAACCGGCACCATCGCGATCGCGCTGGACGGTTTCCGTCTTGCCCTGGCCACGAGCCGGCAGAACGAAGAGGCCGCCGCCGAGAGCCGCCGCCAGGCCGAGGCGCTGCGCAGCGAAGCCCAGGCCGCGCAAGCCGCCCGAGCCGCCGAATTGAGGAAAGTCGTCACGGAACTGGGCAATGGGCTGGAGCGTCTGGCCGGGGGCGACCTGCTGTTTCGCCTGCGTGAACGCTTCGCGCCCGAATACGAGGTGCTTCGTGAAGACTTCAATGCCGCGATGGACAAGCTGCAGGAGGTCGTAACATCCATTGCGTTTTCGGCACGGAGCGTGACCGCCGGTTCATCCCAGATCGCCGTGGCCTCGGAGGACCTGTCCCGCCGGACCGAACAGCAGGCAGCCAGCCTGGAAGAAACCACCGCCGCCCTGAATCAGATCACGACCACCGTTCGGAAGACCGCCGAGGGGGCAAGCGCGGCTGATACGCTCGTCAGCAGCGCCTCGGCCGATGCCGAGCATTCGGGCGTGGTGGTGAAGGAAACTGTCGCGGCAATGGCCGGAATAAAGGACGCCGTCAGTGAAATCCGGCATATTCTGGGGCTGATTGATGAAATCGCGTTCCAGACCAATCTTCTGGCGGTGAACGCGGCGGTAGAGGCCGCCCGGGCGGGCAACGCCGGCCGAAGCTTTGCCATCGTCGCGACCGAGGTGCGGGCGCTGTCCGAACGGTCGTCGGAGGCCTCCAGGCAGATAAAGGCCCTGATCTCCACATCCGGCGAGCAGATCAATCGCGGCGTGAAGCTGGTGGGCGAAACGGGCACCGCGCTCGGCCGGATTGTCAGCCAGGTCGGGCGGCTCAGCGAATTTATCTCCAGGATTTCATTGGCGGCGCGAGACCAGGCAACAGGGCTGACCCAGGTCAATACCACCATGACCCAGATGGATCGCGTGACCCAGCAGAATGCCGCGATGTCCGAACAGTCGAGCGCGGCCTCTCATTCCCTGAACAAGGAGGCAGCCGTGCTGGCCCGGCTGGTCGGGGAGTTCCATATCGGCGAGCCGGAGACCCTTCGCCCGACGTCCCCTTTTCAGGAGAAAACCTCAAAACTCGTCAATTCCGCCGAGAGGCGCTGACTATCGAACGGCCGGCACCGAGGCGCATTCCATAGAAAGCGCCTCGCCAATCCCGTGACCATCCCCTAGAACACCCCGACCCCAGAACTTCCAGACCCTAGAATTCCGGGGCATCAGACCCGCGGGGCATGGCAACGCGCCCTGCCCTGTCTCGTCCTCCTTGTCCCGAACGGTGTGGCCTGCCTCATGCTTCAGATCGACTCTCTCGTCTTCAACGCCTGGGGGCGGCGCTTCTTCGACCGTGCGTCGGTGACCTTGCCGAACCCGTCGAAGGTCAGCCTGGTCGGCCGCAACGGGGTCGGCAAATCGACCCTGTTCAAGCTGATCATGGGCGAGTTGCAACCGGATTCCGGCGAGATCGCCATCCCCAAGGCCGCCCGGGTCGCCGCCGTGGACCAGGAACATCCCGCCACGCCCATCAGCGTGATCGATACGATCCTGGCCGCCGACACCGAACGCGCGGCGCTGATGGCGGAACTGGAGACCGCCGAACCCGAACGCATGGGCGACATCTGGTCGCGGCTGATCGAGATCGACGCCGACAGCGCGCCCGCCCGCGCGGCCGAAATCCTGAACGGGCTTGGCTTCTCCACCGCCGACCTCGACCGGCCGATGGCCGAATTCTCGGGCGGATGGCGGATGCGCGTGGCGCTGGCCGCCGCCCTGTTTTCGCAGCCCGACCTGCTGCTGCTGGACGAGCCGACGAACTATCTGGACCTGGAAGGCGCATTGTGGCTCGAGGCCCGGCTGGCGCGCTACCCGCATTCCGCGCTGATCATCAGCCACGACCGGGAACTGCTGAACAATTCGGTCGATTTCACCCTGCACGTCACCGAAGGCAAGCTGGAACTGTACACCGGCGGTTATGATTCGTTCGAGCACCAGCGCGCCGAGAAGATCCGCCTGCAAAGCGCCACCCGCGCCAAGCAGGAGGCCGAGCGCGCCCACCTGCAATCCTTCGTCGATCGCTTCAAGGCCAAGGCCAGCAAGGCCGCGCAGGCGCAAAGCCGCATGAAGCGCCTGGCCAAGCTGGAGCCCGTCGCCACCACGATCGAGGCCCGTGTTTCCCCCTTCATCCTGCCCTCGCCGCCGCGCCCGCTGGCCCCGCCGCTGATGCGGCTGGAAGGGGTCGAGATCGGCTATGGCGACGACGCGCCGGTCCTGGCGGGGCTGGACCTGCGGCTGGACGTCGACGACCGGATCGGGTTGCTGGGGGTGAACGGCGCCGGCAAATCGACCTTCGCCAAGATGGCCGCCGGCGCGCTGGCCGCGCGGTCCGGACGGGTGACGCGATCGGGGCGGATGGAAGTCGGCTGGTTCCACCAGCACCAGATCGAGGCCCTGAACCCGTCCGATACGCCGCTGGACATCATCCGCGCCGCCCGCCCGACCGACAGCGACCAGTCCCATCGCTCGCGCCTGGCGCAGTTCGGCATCCATTTCGAGAAACAGGGCACCACGGTCGAGGCCCTGTCGGGCGGCGAACGCGCGCGGCTGCTGCTGAACATGGTGGCGATGGCCGCCCCGCACCTGCTGATCTTGGACGAACCGACCAACCACCTGGACATCGACAGCCGTCGCGCCCTGCTGGACGCGCTGAATGATTACGAGGGCGCGGTGATCCTGATCACCCACGACCGGTCGCTGATGGAACTGGTGGCGGACCGGCTGTGGCTTGCCGCCGACAATACGGTGGCGCCGTTCGACGGCGACATGGACGATTACGCGCGCTTCGTCCTGGACCGCGCGCGCGGCGGCACCTCCGCCCCGTCGCAGGCCGCATCAAAGGAAAAGCGGCGCAAGGGCAAGCGCTGACCGGACACCGGGGCGTAACCGCGATGCCGACCAGCAGATAAGGACGCTCCTGCACGTCCTGACCCCATGGAAGGAGACAGGCGGGAGCCGGGGTTTCAGTTGGCCGGCAGGGCGTCGGCTTCCGCCTCCTCCATCGCCGGCTGGCGCACGTCTTGCCGGCCCGGCAGCACGACCAGGAATCCGCCCAGCGCCACGGCGGCCCCCGCGACGGACACCCAGGCATAATCCAGCCCCGCGCCGATCACGGCGCCGCCCACCAGCGCGCCCAGCGCGTTGCCCAGGTTGAAGGCGCCGATATTGACCGACGCTGCCAGGTTCGGGGCTTCGGACGCCGTGGTCATCACCTGCATCTGCACCGGTGACACGATGGCGAATGCCGCCATGCCCCACAGGAAGATCGCGACCACCGCCGCCAGCACATGGGTCATGGCCAGCGGCAGTACCAGCATCAGCCCCGCCAGAAGCCCCAGCGCACACAGCAGCGTGCCCCGCAGCGACCGGTCCGCGAACCGCCCGCCCAGTCCGTTTCCGACCGTGAAACCGACGCCGATCAATACCAGCATCGCGGTCACCATGCCCGGAGTGGCGCCGATTCCCTGTTGCAGGACGGGGGCGATATAGGTCAGCAAGGTGAACATCGCCCCGGCCCCCAGCACAGTGGTCAGCAGGGCGCGCAGCACCTGCGGACGGACCAGAACGCCGAATTCGCTGCGGATTTCGGCCGGTGTCTCGGCGGGCATCTTCGGCAGCGCCCGCCACAGCGCCACCATCGCCACCAGCCCCAGCAGCGCGATGCCGGCAAAGGCCTGCCGCCAGCCGACGACCTGGCCGATCCAGGTGCTCAGCGGCGACCCGACGATGGCGGCCAGGGTCAGGCCCATGAACATGGTCGCCACCGCGCTGGCCCGCCGGTCCGGCGCGACAAGGGCTGCCGCCACGATGGAACCGACGCCGAAAAACGCGCCATGCGCCAGCGCCGTCACCATCCGCGATGCCACCAGCACCGCGAAATCCGGCGCCAGGGCGGACATCAGGTTGCCCAGCGTAAAGATCGCCATCAGCCCGATTAGTACCCGGTTGCGGGGCAGGTGCCGCGCGCCGATGGTCATCAGCGGCGCGCCGCCCATGACGCCGAACGCATAGGAACTGATCAGCAGGCCCGCCGTGGGAATAGCGACGTGGAAATGCGCGGCCACCACGGGCAGCAGGCCCATCGGGGCGAATTCCGTCGTGCCGATGCCGAACGCGCCGACCGTCAGAGCTAGCAGGGGAAAATTGAATTTCATGTCGTTCCGCACTCTCTCCGCCCGGATGTCACCAGTATCGGAGCAGGATAGGTCACGTGACACTTGTCACATATCCAAATAGTGTGACGTGACACTTTTGGGGTTCGCGGCATCATGCGCCTTCAATCCCCCTGGCAGCCCCGGCTGGCCGACGGCCCGGCCGCGCCGTCCGAACGGCTGGCGACGGCCCTGGCCGACGACATCCTGTCCGCACGGCTGCCGACCGGCGCCCGCCTGCCGGCGCATCGCGACCTGGCCTGGAGGATCGGCATCGGCGTCGGCACGGTGACGAAGGCGTACGGCATGCTGGAACGGCGCGGCCTGGTACGCAGCGTGCGGGGGCGCGGCACCTTCGTCGCCGCCCTGCCGGGCCGGCAGGGACCGGTGATCGACCTGTCGGTGAACATGCCGCCCGCGATGATCAGCGAACGCGCGCTGGCCAGGACGCTGGCGCGGATCTCGCGCAGCATCGACCCGGACCTGTTCAACATCTATCCCCCCGTGGCCGGGCATGACGAACATCGCCGGATGATGGCGCGCTGGCTGTCCGGGCTGGGGATGGATGCCGCCCCCGACCGGCTGCTGCTGACGAACGGCGCGCAGCAGGCACTGGCGGTCGCGATGGCGGTCGCCAGCCCGCCTGGAGGCACCATCGTGACGGAAGCCTGCGCCTATCCCGGCGCGCTCACCCTGGCGCGGCAGACCGGCCGTGCGGTCGCGGGGGTGGAAATGGACGCACAGGGCATGCGGCCCGACGCCCTGGACCGCGTGCTGGCGGGCCGCCGGGAGGCACCCATGGCGCTGTACGTCACGCCCACGATGCATAATCCGACGACGGCCACCATGGACGCCGGCCGCCGCCGCGACATCGTGGCGCTGTGCCGCCGCCACGATGTCGCGATCATCGAGGACGACGTCTATGCCTGCACCGAACCCGACGCCGATCCCCAGCCGCTGCCGCCGCTGGCCATGCTGGCGCCCGAGCGCACATTCTATGTCAACAGCCTGTCGAAGACGCTCAGCCCCGGCCTGCGGATCGGGGCGCTGGTGGTGCCGCCCGCCCATCTGGACGCGGCCGAATCCGTGCTGCTGACCACGTCGCTGATGATCGCGCCGCTGTCCTATGCCGTGATGGCGCAATGGATGCTGGACGGCACGGCGCTGGCAGTGCGTGCCGCCATCCGGACGGAAGCCGCGCGGCGGCGCGACCTGGCGGCCTCACTGCTGGGCCCGGCCATGACCTATCCGCGTTACGACGGGTTCCATGTCTGGCTGCCGATGGCCCGTCCCGATGCGGAACGACTGGCCGAAGCGGCCGCGGCCGAGGGCATCGCGGTGACCGCGCCCGGGGTGGTCAGTGTCGCGCCGGACGCCCCCATGACCGGCATCCGCCTCTGCCTGGGCCGCGCGCGGCTGCCCGACCTGACACGGGCGCTGGAAACCATTGGCCGCCATATGGGGCGGGCTGGGGTACCTGACCCAAAGCCCGCCCATGCCGCTATTGCTTCTGCGCCAGCAGGGGAATGATCGCCTTCGACAGGTCGGTGCCCCAGGTATGGTAAAACTCGGCGGTCAGATGGACGCCGTCCTCGGTCTCGACCTTGCCCGGCTGGAACATGGTGGTCGAATCAATGTAATGGCAGGGCGCCACGTCCTGCTTCAGGAAGGCCGCCGCTTCGGTCGCACGCTGGTCGGTCTTGCCGTAACGCGGGTTGAACTGCCCCCAGGTCGGCCCCACCCAGATGCAGTTCGCGGACCCGATCTGGCCCACCAGGGCGCGCACCTGCTCGTCGATCCATTCGCGGGGCAGGGCCTTCTGCCCGTATCCGGCGATCGTGTCGCCGAACACCGCGATCACCGCGTTGGGATGCCATTGGGCCACCAGCGCCGTCATGTTCGGCGGGGCCTGGTCCTTGCCCATGAACAGCTTGATCGGTTCAACCCCGACGCGCATCGTGTAGCCGCATGCATTCGCAGGCTTTTCATCCACCCAATCCTCGGGCTTCGACGAACACAGGCCGTAGGTGACGACCTTGGCCCCCTGCCGCGCCAGTTCGTCGGGCAGCGTCGCCAGCAGCGAGTTCTTGAACGTGATGTGGCTATCGCCAATCAGCAGTACGGTCAGACCGACCAGTAACGGGTGCATTCCGTCCTTATTCCTTTTCCAGACTGGAAACGTCAGACGCTTCCGTATTCCATGATGAACACGTTACCCTCGCGCGGCTGGTCCGGCCGCCAGGTAATCGCGCACCCGCCCGCCGCATCCGGCTGCCAGCCGATCCATGTTTCGTACACCCCTGCAAGGCATGCGGCCAGCCAGTATCCCGCAGGGGCGCCCAGACCGCCCAGCGTGGGCAGGCCGGCATGGCGGATCTGCAGGACGTGTCGCCCCCGGTCCAGCGACAGGCTGACCTGTCCCCAGCCGATCAGCGCCAGCAGGGCGTTCATCTCGTGCTCCATCGCCTCGATCGTCGCACAGGGCGGCAGCGTCAGTCGCTCGGCCATGCGCGCGCCGACCGCCCGCAGGAAACGGTCCCGCGCCTGCGCGCCCGCCTGTTCGTCGAACGAGCGGGCGAATTCACGCAGGAAAAGCGTCAGGTCAGCAGACATGTCAGGGCATACCCATGAAATCGTAATGGACGGACAGGCCGGCCGTCGTCTCGCTCCACGGCCCGGCTTTCTGGTAGATGAAATTGCCGCCCACGCGCAGCGTCGGCGTGACCTGGTAGGACAGCAGCGCATCCACGCTGCCCACTACACCTGACGCCGACCGCGGGCGCGCCAGATACGCCGGATCCTCCTCGGTCGTAAGACCGGCCTGAGCCGCACGCTGGGAATAGGACTGGTAACCCGCCGATCCGCCGATCTGCCAGTTCCAGTTGCCCTGATGCCCCGCGTACCGCACCGGCACGAGAAGCGCGAAATAAGATTGCGGCGAGAAATATCCGCCATGACCCAAAGTGAACAGGTACTGATTATTGTTATATTTGAACCAGTCCAAGTCAATGCCCAGATGCACTTCATGCACCGCGTCATGGAAGACCGAGACGCTGCCCCCGGCTCCGGCCTCGTATTCCTCATTATCCTGCGTGCGGCTGCCCTGCAGGTAGGAAAATCCGCCCCCGGCATAGAACGACATCATCTCGTCGCCATATTCCACCTGCCCATGGGCGCGATTGCGCACGACCCCGCCCCAGCTCTTGCCGGACGACGCATCGCGCATCCCGCCATAGGCCAGGATGCTGTCGGTCACCGCGCGGCGTTCGGCCGTGACCCGCAGGCGCAGCCGGTTCGACACCTGCGGGCTCAGTTCCACCCCGCCCAGCACATTCGCGACACGGAAACCCAGCGGGGACGACCCGACATCGGCTTTTACCCAATTCCACGCATAGGCGGCGTCGGTGGCGACGCCGACCGCGCTGCCCGTCGTGGTATCGGCCGTGCTGTCGGTGCCCGACGCAAGGACCGTCGGCGTGATGCCCAGCGACACGCGGCCCAACCCGACGGCAAAGGAACCGGTCATCGCCAAATCGCCTTCGGTCAGCTTGCTCGACCCGACGCCGGACCGTCCCAGAAATACCGGGCGGACATCCACGAACGGGGCGAATTCCCGCGCCGTGCTGGTCACGTCGTTGTCGATGATGGCCAGGATGGGGTCCTGCTCGCCCGGCTGGGCGGCATGCACGCCCGGTGCGGACGCGCGGAACGGGTTGTCGGTCGGTCCCTCGACACCATCCCCGGCCCGATCGGCGCCGATCTGCTGGCGGCGCAGCGCGCGGGCGCGCGACAGATCATCCAGACTGGCGACCCAGTTGCCGCCGGCCCTGTGGATGGCGGCCGAGGCCAGCCAGGTGCGCGGGTCGGCCGGGGCCTGTTCGGTCATCTCGCGCAGTTGGTTGTCGGCCTCGTCCGGATCGTCGGTCTGCAGCGCCAGCCGCACGACCGACAGGCGCGCGTCCAGGTCGGTCGGGTCGTGCGCCACCACCGCCTTGCTGATCGACAGCGCCATCCCGGGCCGGGAACTGGACTGGTACAGCCGCGCCAGCGCAAGGCGGGCCGCCGGGCTGGGCTGGCTGGCCGACAGCGCGGGCTGCAGCACATCGTAGGCATCGGCCTGCCGGCCCTGCGCGTTCAGACGGTCCGACGTCATGATGGCCACGCCGGTCTGCAGGTCGCGACGGATCTGCTCCTGCTGGTCGTCCAGCCTGGCCTCACCGATGCTCCCCAGCAGGTCGCGGACCTTTTGCGGTTGCTGCATGCGCAGGAACGCCCCGGCATAGGCCAGGCGCTGCGACACCGACGGCGACGGCGCGGTGTCGAGAAACACCTGCAATACCAGCGCCGCACCGGCCGGATCGTGCCGGTCGATCATCGCATTGGCGATCAACTGCCCCCGCGCGCCGTCCGGGTCATGCCCCTTGCGGGCGATCTGCAGGTAATACAGCCGGGCCTCCGGCAGATCGACGGGCGCGTTCTCGACCAGTTCCTGGTCCTGCGCCCGATCGGCGACACGGCGGATATCGGCCGTCATGCCCGCCCGCGGCAGGCGCGCCAGCAGCTGCCGCACCGTACGCATGTCATTGTTCTGATTGGCGAAATAGATACTGGCCTGCAATGCGGCGGTACTTGGGTGCCGATCGTCCGCCAGCAGCGGGGCCATCACGTCACGGGCCTCGTCGCGGTTGCCGGCCTGCACCAGTGCCTGCGCCAGATGCAGCCGAACCCACGGATCGCTGCCCTGCGCCTCCAGCCCCTGCCGCAACAGCGAGATCTTTTCATCCAGGTTCGTCGTGCGTTCGGCCCGCGCCACCAGGTCGCTTGCCTGCATCTGCCGCTCGAATGCCGGCGAGAGCCGGCGCAGGCGATCCATCAGCGGCGCCGCCTCCTGCTCCCGCCCCGAACCCACCAGAAGGTGATACAGGCCCTGCAACGCGGTCTGATTGTTCGGCTCCTTGCGCAGGACCTGCCGGTACAAATCCTCGGCGCCGGCCTGATGACCCTGCTGGCGCGCGATATCCGCCTTCATCGCCAGTAACCCGGTCTGTGACGGGTCCAGCGCCAGCATCTCGTCGGCCAGACGCAGCGCCTCGTCCAGATGCCCCCGCTCCTGCAAGGTTCGGACCTGGGAATACGCCTGCGCAACCTTCGCCCCGTTCAGGGCCGTGCGCCACTGGGACGCGTTCTCGGGGTCGGCCTGCACGGCCCTTTCCAGAAGGTCGCGCGCCTCCTGCGTCCGGCCCTGCCGCACGCGGACCAGCCCCAGCCCGCCCAGCGAAATGCCGTCATTGGGCGCATGGGTCAGCGCGGCGGCAAAATGCGCCCCGGCCCCTTCGATATCGCCGGCATCCAGTGCCTGATAGCCCTGCGTGCGCTCCAGAACCGCCTGTTCGGACAGCGCCCCCTGCGCCTTGGTCCGCAGGGTCTGGACATCGGTATCGCCCGGGTTCAAGGCCAGCCAGGCGTCGAAATACGGTACGCTTTCCGGTGCTTCTTGCAACCAGTTCAGCGCGGCGCGCCAGGCCTGGCGGATCGCGTCACGGTCCTGGGGACGCAGGTCCGGCAGCGCCGCCATCTGCTGCAGGCGCGCAAGGCCGTCCGCCCGGGTCTGCGCACGCCAGGTCAGTACCTGGGCATAGGCGATCTGCGCGGCCATGTTGTTGCGATCGGCCTGGACCAGTTTCTTCAGCCCCGCGCGTCCCTCCTCGCGATAGCCTATCGCACCGGCCAGGGTTTCGTAATATTCCACCGCGTATTGCGACGGCGGCCCATCGGGAAACAACTTGCGGTATCCGGCGGCGGCGGCGCCCGTATGGCCCTCCCGCGCCAGTTGGCGAACCTGCGCGATGCTGGCATCCGGCACGGACTGCACCTGCAGCACCTGGTTCAGCCGCAGGGTCTCGGGCGCCGTGGGCGCGATGGCGGTCAGAGACCGCGCCACCTTGCGCGCACCCTCCAGGTCGCCAGCATGCAACGCCCATTCGCCCGACAGCGCCAGGACCCGCGTATCGCCCGGCGCGATCTGCCGCGCCTGCGCCAGCGCCTGCTGTGCGTGGTCCATCTGGCCGTGATCGTACCAATAGCGCGCCCGTTCGACCAGGATCGCGACCAGCCCGGTATTCGGGTTCGGCGCGGCGCCCGCCTGATCGGCGACCGGGCCCGCAACCTGGGCACGGGCGCCGGGCGACAGCGCCAGCGGTGACGCACCCAGCAGCAGCAATCCGATTCCGGTTCCGGCCAGCGCCCTCGTCACCGCGCGCGTCCATCCCCGTTGCCGGGGCCAGGCGCGTCACGCGGGTCGACATAGGCCTTGCGCCGCGCCGCCCGCCGCGACATCTCCTTGTGCAGCGCCAGGCCGGCGACCAGGGCGCCCAGTGCTGCAAATGCCGTCACGCGAACCGGATGGCCACGCAGGAACCAGTCGAACCACAGCCACCAGGGCAGCGTTCCGACCGTGTAGGTCGGCCCGTTGCGCGAGGCCACGATCTTGTCGCCGTTGATGACCGTCAGATCACCCTGAATGCCGCGCTGCCGCGTGGGAACCTGCAGGGCATGGACCAGTTCGTCCAGCCCCTGCGGTGTACCCGCCAGCATCATCACCATCGACCGATGCACCGCGAACGGCGAGCGCGCGCCGATCAGCGCGCCGCCCGATTCCAGCCCCAGCGAGCCATTCACCGTTACCGTCCGCAATGCGTCCGCGGCCCCGTCGGCAAAGGCATAGCGGATGCCGTTCAGGATACTGCGCTCGGCCACGCGCAGGCGTCCGTTCTCGATCCGGTAAGGGGTCTGGTCCAGCAGCGTGGCGATCGGGCCGCTGTTCTGCACCATGCCCATGACCAGCAGATCGCGGTCGGCGACGGCGCCGATCCTGCTGGCGCCCTCGATCGTCACCCGTTCCGCCGGAAACCAGGTATAGGAGCCCAGCACCCCCATCAGGTCCAGGAACGCCGTCGCCACCGCCGGCCCGGGCTGGTCCGGCAGGACGACGACCGTGTCCGACAGATCCGCCATGCGCGTGAACGGAAAGCCGCTGTTCGCGAAATAGGCGAGGTTGGGCAGGGTGGTGAAATGATGGGCGCGACGGAAATCGAGGGTCGATTCCGGATCGATGCTGACGGCCATGTCCTGTGCCGCCACGCTGCAATCCCGCCGGACCATCGGGCGGCCATCGAAATAGAACTGCAATTCGTTCTGGCCGTAGACGCCCCATGAGGGCAGCGACAGCCGGTCGGCCTCCAACGCCGAATCGAGCGGCAGATATTGCGCGATCCAACCCGGCAGTTTCTGTGACGGACGCCAGGCATAACTATGCAGGTACAGCCCGTTCAGGCTGACATCCACCCGCGATTGCTGCCGGTCGAAATTGCTGGCCAGCGGGGTATGGATACGGAAATCGGCAATGAAGGGTCGGCCACGCCAGGTATACAGGTCCGGTGAAATGCGGAACGGCACCGCCAGCGTGCCGGGCACGTAGCCATAGCCCTGAAGCGTGCCGATGCTGACCAGCTCCCCGAAGCGGACCACCCGGTCGGTCGGAATGAAGGCCGGGGCATCATAGGGCCGACGCGCCGGCACGCTGACGGGCACGACCGTCTGGCTGGACGCGCTGGCCAGGGATTCGGGCATGAACACCAGGGTGCGGGCGGCGGCGGCCACCTCGTCCGGGGTGCGGCCGGTCACCAGCAGGATGGTGCCGAATGGATCGTTCGGATTGGCGATTTCCGCCAATGTCGGCCCGTTGACCGCCACCCCCTTCGTGATTGCGGCCGGCAGGCGCGACAGTACGCCCACGGCTACCGCATTGCCCGCAGCCGGCGCGGTCTCGGACACCGGGAAGCCGACCCGGTGGAAATCCGCCAGCCGGCCGAACCACGACGCCACGACCGCCGCCGGCTTCAACGTCGCGGCCTCCGCCCCCGCAGGCAGCACGAATGGCACCACCGCGGGTTCGGCGACCGTGGGGTCGAGGAAGGGGGCCGGCAATTGCGACAGGATCCGCCGGGGCGGCAGGGGGGCGGTGGTCAGCGTCAGCGTCGACTGGCCCGACACCTCGGCCCACAACATGCCGCTGTACGGGTTGCTGCATCCCTGCCCCCCCGTTCCGACCGCGTCCTCCTGTCCGGCGAAGGTGAAATTGATGGTGTTCCGCCCGAGGAAGAACACCGGATTGATCTGGAACGTCATCGGCCCGAAGGTCGGATGGTCGCGATCGGCGGAAATTGTGCCGATATACTGGTCGTTCACCCGGACGGTCACGCTGCTGGCCGACGGCAGCAGGGCCGGTGATATCGCGCCGGTCAGGGTCAGGCGCGCGGCGGTGACGACCTGGCTGCCGGGAATGCCGAAATTCACGCCCTGGATGGCCGCGAAGGGCGTCATCCGCAGGGATTGCGCGGTACCGAACTCACGCAGCGTGCGCGTGCGGGTGGAGGTGCCAGGCAAATCGCTGGCCGGTGCGTCCGCGGACAGGCCACCCGGCGGCGCGGACGGCACGGCGTCGCCGCCCTGCGGCGGGCCGGCACGATCGGGCAACAGCACGGCGTCATCTCCCCCGACCGGCGCACCGGTGGAGGGGGGCAGTCCCGATGGGACCGGCGCGGGCAGCGGCGCCGCTGGATCGGCCGGCGCGAGCATCGGGGCGGCGGCCTGGCTTGTCTCCGCCCGCACCACGCCCGGGAACAGCAGCGCGGACGACAGCGCCACCATTCCGGCCAGCATCAGGGGGGCGCCGGTCTTGCGGGGTTCCACCGTGACGGGGCGGCGGCGATCGCCGCTGACGCTCTGCCGTGCGCGGCGCGCGGCCCTGGTCGCATGGGCGTCGCGGCTGGCGCTGGCCGGACGGTCGCCGCGAATCGCCAGGCTGCGCAGGCTGGCGACGATCATCCACAGGCTGCGCAGCGGACGATCGGGCGGATAGTCCCCCCACGAGACCCATGCATCGGCGCGACCGAATACGAAACGAATCAAACGAGCCTCATCCTGGATAGTGGCCGGAGTCCATTGCAGGTTCACCACGCCGTCACGCAGGGCCAGCGCGCGGGCACTGACCGGCGGGTCGTACGGTTCCAGCAACATATGCACCGTGCCGCCGGCAACGAAGGTCTCGCCCTCCGCCAGGTCCAGTTGCACGCGGCATCCGCCGCGCGACACGTCGATGGTCGTGCCCCGGCACAGGCGGCCGTCAGCGGTACGCAGGGTCACCGGCAGCGTGGCGTTGATCCGCGCGTCGCGCCGGACCTGCCGTGTTTCGTGCCCCACGGTGATGGCCACCAGCACGATCAGCATGCTGACGCTGATCCAGGCCAGATTCGTCCACAGCGCATTGATGGTCAGCCGGTCGTTGTGCTGCGCCAGCAGGCGCCACAGCCCCCAGCCGGCCCCGCTGGCCAGCACGCCCAGGAAAACGATGTTGGGATAGATTGCCCGCCAGTCGGTATACGAACGATCGAGGATGCCGCCCTTGTCCGTCACGTTGAATTTCCCCAGCCGGGGCATCAGCAGGGTCACGATCGTGATCCGCACCAGAAACAGCGCCAGCACGGTCTCGTAGATCTCGCTCCAGAACGAATAGCGCCAGTTCCTCTGCACGCGCGACGAGGTGGCGATGCAGTGAAAGAAATGGGGCACGGCATAGGCCAGCAGCGCAAGGGGCGAGGCCGCGATCAGGGTCTGGTTGAACAGCAGGTACGACACCGGCGCGCTCAGGAACACCAGCCGCGGGATGGCGAACAGGAACCCGGCCATGGCCGAGAAGTAGCACAGCCGCTGCGGCACTGTCAGGCCGCGTCCCAGCAGCGGGTTGTCCACGCGCAGGATCTGGATCATGCCGCGCGCCCAGCGGATGCGCTGGCCGATATGCAGGATCAGCCGCTCGGTTGCCAACCCGGCCGCCAGCGGCATCCGCAGATAGGCGGTGGACCACCCCAGGCGCTGCATCTTCAGCGCGGTGTGGCTGTCTTCGGTCACGGTCTCGGTGGCGATCCCGCCCACCTGGTCCAGCGCCCGACGCCGCAGCACCGCGCACGAACCGCAGAAGAAGGAAGCGTTCCAGAAGTCGCTGCCGTCCTGGACCAGACCGTAGAATACGTTGCTTTCGGGCGGGACGTTGCGCCCTTCCGACAGGTTCCGCTGGAACGGGTCGGAGGAATAGAAATGATGCGGCGTCTGCACCAGCCCCACGCCGGGATCGACCAGGAACCAGCCCATCGTGGTCTGCAGGAAGGCGCGGGTCGGAATATGATCGCAATCGAAGATGGCGATGTACTCGCCCCGGGTGATCGCCAGGGCATGGTTCAGGTTGCCCGCCTTGGCGTGGGCATTGTTGGGACGCGAAATATAGCCCGCGCCGCACGCCTGCGCGAATTCCAGGAATTCGTCGCGATGGCCGTCGTCGAGGATATAGACGTTCAGCCGGTCGGCGGGCCAGTCCATGCTCATGCACGCCAGCACCGTTCCGCGCACGATATCCAGATCCTCGTTATAGGTCGGGACATAGACATCCACGCTGGGCCAGGCCGACACGTCGTCGGGCAGAGGCACCGGCTTGCGCTCCAGCGGATGCAGCGTCTGGAAATAACTCAGCACCAGCATCATCAGGGCGTAGCCCTCGGCCAGCAGCAGGCCGGTGCTCAGAAACGCCTGCGGCGCGGATCGCCATTCCACCGTCTCGGTCAGGCGCCAGGCGACATAGCGGAACGACACGACCAGCGACAGGATCTTGAGGAACAGGGTCGCCTCGCCGCCCTCCCGGCGGTCGACGACGAAGAACAGCACGATGCCCGCCACCGCCACCACCAGTTGCTGGTCGTCGGACAGCAGCGCCAGCGACGCCATCAGCGCCGTCGCCGACCCCAGCAGCCCGCAGGCCGCCAGGAATTTCGGCCCGTGCCGCCCCTCGGACAGGCGAGCGAAGGGGCGGCTCAGCCAGGCCGCCAGGCGGCTGCCGGGAAGGCCGGAGGGCCGGCGCGTCGTCGCCTTCGCCATCATCGCCGCCCCAGCGCCATCAGCAGTTTCCGGCAGATGTCGGCGATGTCGTGACTGGCCTGCGCGCGCGGGGCATAGGCGGCGACACTCTGCTGCGCCGCCAGCGCCTCGGGCACGTATTCGTCGCGATGCACCATCCCCAGCAGGCGCGGCCCCATCTGGGCGGCCAGGCCGCGGGCGATGCGCGGCCCCAGGCGCGTCATGGGATCGAACTGGTTGATGACGAAATACTGCGCCGCCGACAGCCCATGGCCGTACGCCCGTCCGGATTCGATATCCGGGAACAGGGCAGCCGAGGCCGCATCGGCCGCCAGCACCGTCAGCAGCACATCCACATGCGGCAGGATCGCCCGCAAGGCGGTCGATGGGCCGGGTTCGGTGTCGACAACCACCATCGCCGCGGGATCGGCGGCCAGAATCCGCAGCGGCTCGGCCAGCAGGGCGGGGGCCTGTTCCAGCCGGGCCGATATGTTCACCGATGCCCCCATGTCCATCGTGCCGTACGGCAGCACCGTCACCCCGTCGACCGTGCGCTGCCCCACCTGATGCCATAAATGGGGCTGATCCAGCACATGGGTGAAGCCCCGCCCGTGATGCAGCGACACGCCGAGGTGCAGACGCAGCATGTTCTGGGGGTCCAGATCGACGGCGACGACGCGCAGCATCGGGTCCAGCGCCAGCCCCGCTGCCAGATTCGCCGCCATCGTACTCTTGCCCACGCCACCCTTGGGAGAGACGCAACAGATCAACGGCATCGAGGACCCTTCGCCGCCGCGTCCGTCATTGTCCCAGGCCCCATGCCGCGATGGTAGGACAGTACCGGCGCGATCAGCGGAAAATATCCCGAAGGCTGGTATCCGACGGCCCGGCAGGCGGGGTCGCCCGGCGCAGGACCGCGAACATCTCCACCAGGGTGGTGCCGCGCGCGAGATCGGACGATCGGACGGACGCACGCTCCGCCGTCGGGGGCGGGGCCGCCGGGGCCGGGGGCACGACGCCGGAGGGCAGGCCGGCAAGGCCACCAGGACCATGCGCCGCATCGGAAGGAGCCGACGCCGGGAAGGAAGACCCCGGGGCCGCCGCGGCGGCCAGGCCCGACAACCCGCCGCCATCGCCCGGCGCGGGCGGCGGCTCGATGCCGCCCAACCCCGCCAGCACAGGCGAAGGGTCAGCGGGCACGGCCGACGACGCAAGGGATTTGGGGTAAATCCGGTCGAGATTGTCGAAGGCGCGATAGGGAAACAGCGGCTCGCCCACCGCAACCCGCAAGCCCGAGACGTCTGTGCCACCGGCATCGTTCATGCCGCTCGGCGCCGACGACGGCAACGCGGCATTCAACAACGGGAAATCGGCGTCGGTATCGTTTGCCATAGAGGCACCCCTGAAACACCATCTATCGAGAACCGGCATCACGACCCGACAACCGCTATAGCCGCATCAGGCTGGACACCAGCCCTTCTTCACGGATTGACCGGCCGGCGCCACCCGTCCCGATATCACCCGGATATCTTCATCCTCGCCGCATTAAAGCTGCTTAGCAATCCATGAAGATCCAGGGCCAAGTTAAGATGATCCGGGACCAAGGTAAACGGATAGCAAATTTTTTTTCAACGTCTAACCAGCCGACTGCAAGAGCCGGAGATCGGTAATCGGTGGCCGTTTCGCACGTCGATCATCCCCCTGACGCCGCCGCGCGCATGACGCCGGCGGCCAGCCCGTCCTGCACCAGCCGCGACAGCAATGTCAGCGAGGCGGAATAATAGTTGGTGTTCGCCTCCATCGCCGGAAAGTCCGACGGGTCCGCCAGGCCGCAGGTGACGCCCAGCGCGTGGAAGCCGGGCGGGGCGCCATAGGGCGCGTGTTCGCCGGTCTTCAGATCGACCCAGGCCGGCAGGCCGGCCGTGCTGCCCCATGCCCCCCAATATCGCCGCAGCGATGCCCGCATCGGCGCGTCCAGCATCCCCGCCCATTGCAGGTACAGCGGCACGCGGATGGCATCGTAGGAAAAACGGGGCGGCCATGGCTGCGCGATTCCCGGCACGCCGCCGACCCTGGGCAGCGACAGCCAATCCGGCGGCAGGTTCCACCGCCCGAATCGCCCCTGATGCAGCAGGCGCCGCCCGTCGCGCACCACCCGCATCCACACGCCGGCATCGTCCAGCAGCGCCCCCGCCAGCAAGGACGGCATAATGTAATAAGACGGGTTCAACACGACATGGGTGGGGAAGGTAAACCCGTACAGGCCCGGCAGCAGCACGCTGTAGGCCCCCACCTGAACCACGACTTTCTGCCGCAACGCGGCATAGATCGCACAGGCGGCATCGGTCAGGTCCTGCCGTCCCCAGCGGTCGCCGGCCAGGGTCAGGGCCAGCGCGATCAGCAGGTCGCCGTCCGTCGCGTTCTCGCTTTCCGGCACATGGTTCGGCGCATCGGGCAGGTAATGCCAGGCGTGCAGCGCATCGTCCCGGCGACGCAACGTCCTTTCCGTCCAGTGAAACAGGCTGTCGAACGTTTCACGATCGTCGAACGCCTGCGCGAACAGCATGCCATATCCCTGCCCCTCGGTATGGGAGACATTGCCGTTGCCGTTATCGATCACCCGCCCGTCGGCCGAAACGAAGTGCCGCCGGTAGAAATTCCAGTCATCGATGCCGGCGGCGCGCGCGGCGCGGCCCCCGGGCGGCAGGGTCGCCATCGCTCCCCCCGCTACCGCTGCCAGAACGTGACGCCGGGCCAGAAACGCTGTCATCGGACCTCTGTTATCCCTCATGTCCGGGGCCGAAGCCCCGAAAAAACGCCGGGCGCCGTGGCGGACCGTCCCGTGAGACGGTCACGGCGCTCCCTTGCCCCCAGGATCGCACGCCATGTCGGCGTCAGCATTACCTCAATCGGCGCCGCCGGCCAAAATCGGCCACCGATCATCCCAGCCGCCGCGCCGGACGCCAAGGGGACAGCTCGGATTTCAGTCGTTAGATTTATCTTGAATTATATCTTTCGATATGTATATCGTAAGACATGTTTAGAGATCATATCCCCCCCCATCGCTTTCATTCCATCCTGCACGCCATCGGCCGCCGCGGCGGACGCCACGGTTTCGGCCGCGGCTTCGGCGACAGCTTCGGCCGAGGATTCGGCGGCGGCGATTTCCCCACCGGACGCAAGCTCGGCTCGGAAGACCTCCAACTGGTTCTTCTGGCCCTGCTGGCGGAACGTCCCGCCCATGGCTACGAGATGATCCGCCTGCTGGAGGAACGGTCCGGCGGCTTCTATACGCCCAGCCCCGGCATGATCTATCCGGCCCTGACCTACCTGGACGAGATCGGCTACGCCGCCGTGACGCAGGACGGCAACCGCAAGCTCTACACCCTGACCGAGGCTGGGCGTGCCCACCTGGAGGCCTACCGCGCGCAGGCCGATGCCATCCTCGATACGCTGGCACGGATCGGCGGCCGCATGGCCGAGGTGCGCGAGGCGTTCGCGGGCGTCGACGCGGACGACCCCCAGGCCGCCGACGAACTGCATCAGGCCCGCCACACCCTGAAACGTGCCCTGATGCGCAAGCGCGGCTGCTCGCCTGACGAGGCCCGCCGCATCGCGCAGATCCTGGCCCGCGCCGCCACCGAGATCGCCGGCGGCGCCGGCTGATCCCTCCCGTCCCGCCCTGGCAAAGGCCGCCCGCCATGAACCTTCTCTTTCGCACGCCGGTGCGCGTGCGCCACCCCCTGCATCTGCGCCCCGTCCAGGTCGCGCGCGTCGAGCAATTGTCGCCGCGCATGCGCCGCATCATCTTCACCGGCACGGCCCTGGCTGGCTTCACCAGCGCGGCGGCGGACGATCATGTGAAACTGTTCTTCCCCCCGGCCGGGTCGGACCAGCCCATCCTGCCCGGTGCGGGCGGCGCGGACGACGGGCCGCCGCCCATCAGCCGCGATTATACGCCCCGGCGTTTCGACCCCACGACGGGCGAACTGAGCATCGAATTCGTCCTGCACGGCGACGGCCCGGCGACATCCTGGGCGGCGCAGGCCCGGCCGGGGCAATGGCTGGGCGTCGGCGGCCCGCGCGGGTCGGTCCTGATTCCCGACGATTACGCATCTTATCTGCTGATCGGCGACGAAACCGCCCTGCCCGCCATCGCGCGGCGGCTGGAAGAACTGCCGCCCGGCACCCGCGTCACCGCCCTGATCGAGGTGGCCGACAGCCAGGAGGAGCGCCGCCTGCCCAGCGCGGCCGACGCCACCATCGTCTGGCTGCATCGCAACGGCACCCCCGCCGGCCTGTCACGAGTAATGGACGACGCGCTGCGCGGGGTATCCCTACCCACGCGCGACGTCCATGTCTGGATCGGGGCCGAGATCGAGACCGCCCGCCGCCTGCGGGCCTACCTGATGGCCGACGAGGCCCTGGACCGCCGCCAGATTCGTGCGGCGGGATATTGGCGGCGGGGCGCCTCAAACGGCGGCGCCCGGATCGAGGACCCCCAGGCGGAAAATACCTGATCCGGGCGGCGCCTGATATTCGCCCGGTTCCATCGTCCCTCAGGGGCCTGCGGTGACGGCGCGGCGATAGGCCAGGGTGGCGATGGCGGTGTCCTGGATGCCCGTGCCGGTCAGGTCAGCGACCGTGATCGCCCCAGCCTCCACACGCCCCGGCTGGTGTCCCGCAATGATGGCGCCCAGTTCATGCAGGGGCCGATCGGCAGGCACCAGGCCGTCCGCCAGCGCGCGGCGCAATTCCCCCAGACGCCGGGTCTGCGCGAGAGTATCCGCGACATAGGGGGCGGCATCCGCGACGATGCGCGGATCAAGTTCGTTCTTGTGCTCGGCGTCCGACCCCATCGCCGTCACATGCTGGCCGGGCTGCAGCCAGTCGCGCCGCAGCACCGGCTGGGTGGCCGGCGTCGTGGTGACCAGAATATCCGCCCCCTCCGCCGCCACAGCCGGATCGTCGACGGCGACGACCGGAATGCCAAACCGCGTCGCGCACCATGCGGCAGTCTCCTGCGCCTGTTCGGGACGCCGCGCCCAGATCCGCGCGCACTCGATCGGGCGGACCAGGGTCAGGGCCTGAAGCTGCAGGCGGGCCTGCACGCCTGCGCCATAAATGGCGGCAATACGGGAGTCCGGCCGGGACAACCACCGTGCCGCCACACCGCCGGCCGCGGCGGTACGCAGGTCGGTCAGGTATCCGTTATCCAGCAACAGGGCCTCGGTCAGACCCGTGCGGGCGCTCAACAGCACCATCAAGCCATTGAGACTGGGCAGGCCCAGCGCCGGATTACCGAAGAAACCGGGGCTGATCTTGATCGCGAAACTCTCGATGCCGGGGACATAGGCGGTCTTCACATCCACCTCACCCCGGTCAGCTATATCCAGGCGCAGGATGTCGGGCATGGCGACCGGCAGCGTGGCCAGCGCAAGGAACGCCCCCTCGATCGTGTTCACAACGTCCAGATCCAGCGCCATCAGATGACGCAGATCGGCTTCCTTCAGGATTTTCATGACAGGATTCCATCCGCCCCGGGATATTCGTCCCTGGACGTTTCATCGGTGACGATCCGCAGATGCCGGGTCATGTCGATATTCCGGCCCGAGACCACGATCGCAATCGGGCCGGCCGACCGGACCCGGCCAGCCAGGACGGCGGCAATGCCGACGGCACCCGCCCCCTCGACGATTTCCTGCTCGTGCAGGTACGCGTGCCGGATGCCATCGGCGATTTCTGCTTCGGACAGCAGTACGACCTCGTCCAGGCCTGCGCGGACCAGCTCGAATGTATGGCGGTTGGCCAGGCCGATCCCCCCGCCCAGAGAATCCGCCAGGGTCGGCAGTTCGCGTACCTCGACGGGCCCGCCGGCCGCCAGGCTGGCATGCATTGCCGCACCGCGCGTCATGCTGACCCCGACCACGCGAATCGACGGCTGCAACGCCTTCGCCGCCATCGCGATCCCACCGGCAAGACCACCGCCCGACAGCGGCACGACCAGTGTCGCCGTATCGGGCCGGGCCTCGAGGATTTCGACCGCGATCGTGCCCTGCCCGGCGATCACCCGCGCATCGTCGAAGGGCGGCACGGGTGACAGTCCGTCCTGGACCACCAGACGGTCGACCTCGTGCTGTGCATCGTCCTGCGACTGCCCGACGATCCGCACGTCAGCCCCCAGCGCCCGCACCGCATCCACCTTGTTCGCCGGCACCAGTTCCGACATGCAGACGACGCAGCGCAGGCCCTGTGCACGCGCGGCATACGCCAGTGCCCGGGCATGATTGCCGGTCGAGGCGGCGATAACCCCGCGCGTGGCGGCGCCAGGGTCCAGCATCAGAACCGCGTTCGTGGCGCCGCGCAGCTTGAAGCTGCCCGTCGTCTGGCGGCTTTCGAGCTTCAGCAGAACCTCGTGCCCGCACGATTTGTGCAACGTGGGCGACGGCGGCAATGGGGTCCGGACCACGTGGCCACGCAGGCGCGCACACGCCGCGATTACGTCGATAAGCGCGGGATGATGCATCGCCTTCACTCCTTTCCCCATCACCGGGCCCATTGTCAGCCGCGCGCCAGCTCGTCCATCACCTGCCGGACGGCGGCGGACGCGATCGCGATCATGTCGTCGACCTCGGCTTCGGTCATCACCAGCGGCGGCGCAAAGCCCAGGATGTCGCCATGCGGCATGGCCCGGGCGATCAGCCCGCGATCGCGCGCGGCCTGCGAAATCCGCGCCGCCACCTTCAGCGACGGGTCGAAGCGGGCCTTCGTGCTCCGGTCGGCCACGAATTCCAGGGCACTCATCATGCCCACGCCCCGAACCTCGCCCACGATATCGAGCTGCGAAAACGCAGCCGCCATCTGCCGTTGCAGATAGGCGCCGGTCGTTCGGGCGTGTTCGGTCAGGTTTTCCTTTTCGCAGATATCCAGAACAGCGTTCGCCGCCGCGGCTGCGATGGGATGGCCGGAATAGGTATAGCCATGTGAGAACGATCCCACGCGGTCGGCACCGTCCTCCATCACCTTGAATACCTTTTCGCTGACGATCGCGCCTGACAGCGGAACGTAGCCCGACGTCAACCCCTTGGCCACCGTCACCAGGTCGGGTTCCATCCCGTAAAGATGGGACCCGAACGGCGCGCCCGTCCGCCCGAAACCGCAAATCACCTCGTCGGCGATCAGCAGAACGTCATGGCGACGCAGGACGGCCTGGATCTCGCGCCAGTAGCCGGCGGGTGGCGGAGTGATGCCACCGGTACCCAGAACCGGTTCGGCAATGAAGGCGCCCACCGTCTCCGGCCCCTCGCGCTCGATCAGGGCGTTCAGTTCGGCCGCGCGACGACGGGAAAAGGCTTCTTCATCCTCGCCCGTCTCGGCATTCCAGTAATAATGCGGCGATCCGGTATGCAGGACGCCGCCGTACGGCAGGTCCATGTGGTCGTGATAGAAACTCATGCCCGTCAGCGAGCCCGAGAAGACCGAGCAGCCATGATAGCCGCGCTGGCGGGAAATGATCTTCTTCTTCTTCGGCAGCCCGCGCAGGTTGTTATAGTACCAGACCAGTTTCGCCTGGGTCTCGTTGGCATCGGAGCCAGACATCCCGAAAAAGACCTTGCTGGCCTTGCCAGGAGCCATGCGGACCAGCCGGTCGGCCAGAATCGCCAGTTCATCGGTCGTGTGGGCGGCATAGGTATGATAATAGGCCAGCTGGTGCGCCTGCCGCGAAATAGCGTCGGCGACCTCGGTGCGGCCATAGCCGATATTGACGCAGTACAGGCCGGCAAACCCGTCGATCAGTTCCCGCCCGGTCGCGTCCTGGATCCGCACGCCTTTGCCGCCGGTGACGATGGTCGGATCGCCTGCCTTGCCGGATGCGAAATCCTTGAGCTGGGTAAACGGGTGCAGCACGCTTGCACGGTCAAGGGTCGAGATGTTCGCAATATCTGTCATGTTCTCTCTCGCTTACGCTGCCAGATCGCCGAGGCAGACATATTTGGGTTCCAGGAATTCGGTCAGGCCATGACGGGATCCCTCGCGCCCCAGGCCCGACTGTTTCCAGCCACCGAACGGAATAGGCGATCCTGTGAAGGATGCCGTGTTGACGCCAACCATTCCGTATTCCAGACGATCGGACACGCGTGTCGCGCGCCGCAGTCCGTCCGTATAGACATAAGCCGCAAGCCCGCTTTCGCTCCGATTTGCGCGGGCAATGACCTCGTCCTCCGTGTCGAAGGGCAGGATCGCCGCCACCGGTCCGAACGTTTCTTCACGCGCAATCAGCATGTCGTCCGTCACGTCCGCCAGCAGCGTCGGCATGACGAAGCGCGGGGTGGGACGCGCGGCCTGATCGCCGACGATCAGGCGCGCGCCCCGCCTTGTCGCGTCGTCGATCTGGCCCAGGCATTTTTCAACCACCGACCGGGTTGTCATCGGCCCGATGTCCGTTCCTTCGGTCAGGCCATGACCAACACGCAGGGCGGCGACTGCGCGGCCCATGCCCGTGACGAACGCGTCGTAAACACCGCGCTGGACATAGATCCTGTTCGCAGCCAGACAATCCTGGCCCGACGTCGCGAATTTGGCCGCCATACCCCCCCGGACCGCGAAATCCACGTCCGAATCGTCAAAAACGATGAATGGCGCATGCCCGCCCAGTTCCATCGACACCCGCTTGACCGTCCGCGCCGCCCCTTCCAGCAGCAGACGGCCGATCGCGGTGGAACCCGTGAAGGACAGCGCGCGCACACGCGTATCGTCCACAAGCTGCCCGACCAGCGGCGCGGGCGCGCCGCAGACCACCTGAAACAGCCCGGCCGGCAATCCGGCCTGCTGCGCCAGTCGCGCCAGCGCCAGAGCCGACAATGGCGTTTCGCACGCCGGCTTCACGATCACCGGGCATCCCGCCGCCAGGGCAGCCGCCGCCTTGCGCGTGATCATGGCGCTGGGAAAATTCCACGGCGTCACCACGGCTACGATGCCGACGGGCTGCAGGCGCACGCTCAACTGGCTGGCCACCTTGTGAGAGGGAATCGTCTCGCCGTACGCTCGCTCGCCCTCGGCGGCGAACCAGTCGACAAACCCCGCGGCGTACATAATCTCGCCGCGGGATTCCGCGAGCGGCTTACCCTGCTCGCACGTCACGATCGTTGCCAGATCTTCGATATTTTCACGTATCAGGGCAGCCCATCCGCGCAGCAGGTCGCCCCGCACCGCCGGAAGCACCGTGCGCCACACCCCGAACGCGGCGTCCGCCGCATCTATCGCGCGCGCCATGTCGGAAACGTCGCATTGGCCGACGGACGCAATCACTTCCCCGGTCGCCGGATCGCAGAGTTCGGCCCGGCGCATGCCGTCTTTCCAGATTCCGTCGATATAGGACGCCCCCGCGATGAAATCATGCCTTCCGACATGTCGCAGACGCTCTCGCGCAAGACCGATCACCCAGACCTCCGTGCCCTGTCGAAACGACGTCCCGGCCCTTGCCGGATCGCCAACAGAATGATCATAGTGGCGAAGCCTATCCGTTTTTCGTCTTTATGAATCAATACGTCGGTGATTTTCCTCTATTTTATCTTCAACCTCACATAATTCCTGCGCCATAAGGACAGAATCATGCAATATGATCATATCGATGCACGCATCCTGGAAATCGTGCAGAAGAACAATCGCCTGACGTCCGAGGTCATCGGCGACATGGTCGGACTGTCGGCCACCGCATGCCAGCGGCGCCTGAAGCGGCTGCGCAGCACCGGTATCATCGAATCGGATGTCTCGATCGTCTCGGCCCGCGCGGTGGGGCGCCCGATCCAGATGATGGTACTGGTCACGCTGGAGCGCGAGCGCTCGGACATCGTCGACCGATTCAAGAAGGCAATCCGCAATACGCCGGAAGTCGTCAGTGGATTTTACGTAACAGGCGAAACCGATTTCGTCCTCTATGTCACCGCCTGCGACATGGAGGATTACGAACAGTTCACCCGCCGTTTCTTCTACGAAAATCCTGACATCAAGGGGTTCAAGACCCTTGTCGTGATGGACCGCGTCAAGGCCGGCTTCGCCATGCCGATCGTCCTGCCCGACCAGGAGCAGCCCGTGTAGGAACGGTTGCATCACCCCCCAATGTCACATATTTCATGCGCAATCTCCGCCATACGCGCATAATTTAATTATTAAATTGACATATAATAGTTATTTCCTGCGCTTCCTCGCCGTTATTCTGATTTCGTTATGATGACGTGCTCGCAACACTCCGGGAGTGGACAGCCGTCGAAGTCGCAAACGGCCGATACAGAGCCATCATTCACGGTTAGATCCTCATGTCGTCGACCAGACAGACAAAGTAACGGCCTGCGCAACTTCGCCCATTCCGTGTGATGCGCGCCGCGCGGCGAGCCGCGCGCGCCCCCGGCACGCCCCACCCATTATTGACGCTTCTGATAGAAGGATATCGCCCATGAAACGAGGGGGCCTGGCCTACCACATGATCTGCACCACCCTGTTCGTCTCGGCATGGAGCCTGGAAGGACGGGCGGCCGGCCCTGTCGTCCACGCGGCCGGCACGCCTCACCGGTTGGTCCACGCCGCTTCCCCCGCGTCGCGTCGCTCCGCCCTGGCGAAAGCCTCGGACGAGGAGGTCGGTATCGTCGGGCGCCACGTCTCCCACGGGCCGGAGCAGGTCGTCACCGCGGCGGAGATCGCAAAATTCGTTCCCGGAACCAACCCGCTGAAGGTCATCGCCCAGCAGCCCGGCGTCCTGCTGACCGCCGCAGACCCGATGGGACAGGACAGCTGGGGGACCCAGCTCTATGTCCGGGGCTTCTATCAGAACCAACTCGGCTTCACGCTGGACGGTATTCCTCTGGGCGAACTGACATACCGAAATTACAATGGCCTGGGCATCAACGCGGCCATCATTCCCGACAATATCGGTCGCATGAGCGTCTCGCAGGGCGCGGGCTCGGTCGATACGCCCAGCACGAACAATCTGGGCGGCGCCATCCAGTTCTTTTCGATGGATCCGACCGACCGGCGCCAGTTCGACGTCAGCCAGACATTCGGCAGCAACGACGCGTTTCGTACCTTCATCCGGGCGAACAGCGGCAAGCTGACGCCGTCGGGCACAAAATTCTATGTGTCCTACGCACGCAGCGACAGCGACAAATGGAAGGGACATGGGCCGCTGTTCGACCAGAAGGTCAACGCCAAGCTGGTGCAGCCCCTGGGCGACAACAGCCGCATTTCCGCCTTCTTCGATTGGGATGACCAGCAGTATCTCAGCTACCAGGACCTGTCGCTGAACTATCTTCATACGCTGGGACCGCGCCTGGACAATTTCTTTCCGGACTATCGGGGCGCCTATCTGGCGGCCCAGGGAACCTACCAGAACGGCCAGCAACTGACGAACGATCCGCTGGATGCGATGTTCTACGATTCAAGCGCCATCACGCGCGATTACCTGGGCGGCCTCAACGCCCATATCGCCCTGACCAATCGCCTGACCTGGGATTCGACGATCTACGGCCATTCCAACCTGGGATGGGGCGGATATGCCAGTCCGTTTGCGTCCTCGCCGAACGGCGCGCCGCTGCGATATCAGGAACATGAAGGATCGCTGGCCCGTTACGGTTTCACGACCGGCCTGACCTACGACATCGCACACAACACGATCGAATCCGGAATCTGGTATGAAAACAACCAGTATTCCATGAATTATTTCGCGTATGAGGAGCCGCTTCTGGGTCAGGGTGCGCCACTGAACCCGCTGTCGCTCAGCAGCTTCAGGAACCCGATCGGCGAATTGTGGGGCACCACGTACAACACGAACACCTTCCAGTACCACCTCCAGGACACCTATCATATCCTGCCCAACCTGTCGCTGCATGCCGGCTTCCGGTCGATGCTGGTGACGACCCGTGGGGGCGCCACCTACAACGACGCGGCCTATACCGGCCAGGCCGTCCTGCCGTCCGGATCGCTGACGACCGCGGCGGCCTTCCTGCCGCATATCAGCGCAAACTGGGAATTCCTGCCCGGACATGAACTGTATTTCGACATCTCGGAAAACCGGCGTTCCTACGCCCAGGGCGGCTATCAGATGGGACAGGCCTGGGGTGTGACCAACCAGGCGACGTTCCAGCAACTGCAGAAGACCATCAAGCCCGAATCCGACTGGGCGTATGAACTGGGATATCGTTACAATTCGCAACTGATCAGTGCATCGCTCAATCTTTACCGTGTCGACTTCTCGAATCGTCTGCAATCCCTGGCCTCGGCGTCGATCATCAATCCGGTTTCGACCATGGTGGATGTGGGATCCGTCACGATGAACGGCGTCGATGCCGGCCTGACGATCCGCCCGATCCGCAATCTTTCGATCTACAACAGCGTCAGCTACAACCACTCTACATACGGATCGAATATCACCACGGGCGGCGTAACCTACGACCTCGCCGGCAAGAACGTGGTGAACTACCCGAGCTTCATGTACAAGGCGAGCGCCGATTACACCTACGGCCCGGCATCCGCCCATTTCGACGTCAACTATATCGGCCGTCGTTATTTCAGCTATATGAACGACACCTCGGTCCCCGGGTACTGGGTCGCGAACCTGGGCGCCAAATACCAGTTCGGCAAGCACGGAATTTTCCAGAATCTGTCGCTTGAATTCAATGTCTATAATCTTTTCAACGCTTCTTACATCAGCACGATGGGTGAGAACGGAAACCCGTTCATGGGGGATTACCAGTCCTTCATGATCGGCGCGCCACGGCAGTTCTTCGGGACGATCCGCGCACGATTCTGATCCCACGCGTCTCCGCCTGGTTGACATGCCTCGCGGAGGCGACACGATTGATACGCTGGCAGGACACTACGGGAAGACAGGCCATGGATGAGAGCAGACTGAATTTCACCCTCGGCGAATATGCGGCGCGGCTGCACAAGACGCGCACCGCAATGGCCGCGCGCGGCATCGATCTTCTGATCGTCAGCGATCCGTCCAACATGGCATGGCTGACGGGCTATGACGGCTGGTCGTTCTATGTCCATCAATGCGTCATCGTTCCCCCCGACGGGCCACCCTTGTGGTTCGGCCGGGGGCAGGATGCGAACGGCGCGCGCCGTACGGCATGGATCGGTGAGGACGCGATCCTCGGCTATCCCGACATCTACGTCCAGTCCACCGAACGACACCCGATGGGCTACCTGTCCACAATCCTGGCGCAGCGTGGCTGGGGCAAGCTGACCATCGGCGTCGAGATGGACAATTACTGGTTTTCCGCCGCCGCCTACGCGGCCCTGCAGGCCGGCCTGCCCAATGCCGGCTTCGTCGACGCCACCGCGCTGGTCAACTGGCAGCGCGCGATCAAGAGCCCGCAGGAAATCGAGTATATGCGCCGTGCGGCCCGGATCGTGGAGGCCATGCATCAGCGCATCTTCGAAAAGATCGAACCCGGGATGCGCAAATGCGACCTGGTGGCCGAAATCTATGATTCCGGCCTGCGCGGCGCCGGCGGCCATGGTGGCGATTATCCGGCCATCGTTCCGCTGCTGCCGTCGGGGGAAGACGCATCGGCGCCGCACCTGACCTGGGACGACCGTCCGATGCGCGACGGCGAGGGAACATTCTTCGAAATCGCGGGATGCTATCGCCGTTATCACTGCCCGTTGTCACGCACGGTCTTTCTGGGCAAGCCGACGCAGGCCTTTCTCGACGCCGAGAAAGCGACGCTGGAGGGCATGGAAGAAGGACTTGCCGCCGCACGGCCGGGCAACACCTGCGAAAATATCGCGAACGCCTTCTTCCGCGTCCTCAAACGATACGGCATCACCAAGGACAACCGGACGGGCTATCCGATCGGCCTGTCCTATCCCCCCGACTGGGGCGAGCGGACCATGAGCCTGCGCCCCGGCGACCGGACCGAGCTGCGCCCGGGCATGACCTTCCATTTCATGACCGGCCTGTGGCTGGACACGATGGGGTTCGAGACGACCGAAAGTATCCTGATCACCGATACCGGCCATGAATGCCTGGCCGACGTCCCCCGCAAGCTTTTCATCAAGAACTGATCCGACGATGACCGATACGCGCCTGCCCTCCCCGATCGCATCCACCGTTCCCTTCGACCGCGACGGCGTCCATCATGGTTTCCTGCGCCTGCCTTACAGCCGTGACGATTCCGCCTGGGGGTCGATCATGATTCCTCTGACGGTCGTCCGTAACGGCGATGGCCCGACGGCCCTGCTGACGGGCGGCAATCATGGCGACGAATATGAGGGCCCGATCGTCCTGTTCGACCTGGCGCGGACCCTGGCGGCCGAACATGTGCGCGGGCGCGTCATCATCGTCCCTGCCATGAACTATCCGGCTTTTCAGGCCGCGACCCGAACCTCGCCGATCGACCGGGGCAACATGAACCGGACCTTCCCCGGCCGCCCGGACGGAACGGTGACCGAGAAGATCGCCGATTATTTCCAGCGCACGCTGCTGCCGATGGCCGACATCGTCCTGGATTTCCATTCCGGCGGCCGGACGCTGGATTTCATTCCGTTCGCGGCGGCGCACGTCCTGCCGGACAAGGCGCAGGAAGAGCGGAGCTTCGCCGCCGTCGCGGCCTTCGGCGCCCCGTACGCCCTGCGGATGGTGGAGATCGACGCCCGCGGCATGTACGACAGCGCGGCCGAGGAGATGGGCAAGATCTTCGTTACCACCGAACTGGGCGGCGGCGGCACGTCCAGCGCCCGAACGGTGTCGATCGCCCGGCGCGGCGTCCTGAACGTCCTGCGCCATGCCGGCATCGTTCCCGGCCCGGTCGAGGCTGCGCCGACGCAATGGCTGGACATGCCCGGCGACGACAGCTTCCTGTTCGCCGAACAGGCCGGCCTGCTGGAACCCTGCGTCGACCTGCAAGCCGCTGTGGCCGCCGGCCAGGTGCTGGCGCGGATCCATACCATGGACCGCACCGGGGCCGCGCCCGTCGAACTGCGCGCGCGTCGCGACGGCATCCTGATCGCGCGGCATTTCCCCGGGCTGGTCAAGCCCGGAGACTGCGTGGCCGTCATCGGCGTTCCGGCGTGATTTCGGGGCCCCCTCGATGCAGCCCCTGATCCGGATCGCCGGCCTGTCGAAATCGTATGGATCGTCCCGTATTCTGGACAATCTGTCCCTCGATATTCCCGCCGGGCAGAAGGTGGCCCTGATCGGGCCGTCGGGATCGGGCAAGACAACGATCCTGCGTATCCTGATGACGTTGGAATCCATCGATTCCGGTCAGGTCGAAATCGGCGGCGCGCGGTTGTTCGACGAGACTGCGACCGGCCCCGCATACGTCGCCGAACGCCGCCTGCGGCCCATCCGCGCGCAGGTCGGCATGGTCTTCCAGCATTTCGGCCTGTTTCCACATCTGACGGTGGAGCGGAACATCGTGCTGCCGCAGATCCTCAATCGCGTCGCATCGGAACCCGAGGCCCGGCGCAAGGCGATGGAGCTTCTGGACCTGATGGGCCTGGCCGACAAGGCCGCGCACTATCCCGACCGCCTGTCGGGCGGTCAGAAACAGCGGGTGGCCATCGCGCGGGCGCTGGCGCTGCAGCCGCGCGTCATGCTGTTCGACGAACCGACCTCGGCCCTCGACCCGCTGCGCGTCAACGAGGTCCTGCAGGTCCTGCACGCGGTCGCCCGCACAACGGACATGACCATGCTGCTGGTGACCCATGAAATGTCGTTCGCCCGCAATTTCGCCGATCGCGTGCTGTTTTTCGACCATGGCCGCATCGTCGAGGACGGGCCGCCCGACGCCGTCTTCGACACCCCCCGCGACCCGCGGACCCAGGCCTTCCTGCGCCTGTCGAGCCAGGGGGAATGACCATGCCGCGCCTGAACCGGGAACGCCCGCATCGGGCACTGCTGGCAGGGCTGGCCCTGGCGACGCTGATCGTCGGCGCCCCGGCGGCCCGCGCCGACGACGTGGGATCAATGGCAGGATCGCCGTCTGGATCGCAATCGGGACGGGGCCTGACGACCCTGCGCCAGCGAGGTTTCGCACGCCTGGCGATGTCGAACGAACCCCCCTGGGCCGTCATCCGGGCCGATGGCAGCATTGGCGGGGCAGGTCCCGACCTGGTGCGCGCCGTCTTCCGGCGCATGGGGATTGACGACGTGCGGGGGGTGGTATCCAGCTACGGGGCCATGATTCCGGGCTTGATGGCCGGACGCAGCGACCTGATCGATTCCGGCATGTTCATGACGCCCGGCCGGTGCATGGCCGTCGCCTATTCCCAGCCCGACCTGTGCGACCGCGAGGCTCTGATCATGCAGCACAAGGGACGCCCCGGCCCACGATCCTACCGCGATGTCGCCGCCGACCCGAACCTGCTGATCGGCGTGCCCGCCGGTGGCAGCGAGGAACGGCTGGCCCTGACGGCGGGGGTCCCGCCCGCGCGGATCGTGCCCGTCCCCGATGGCCCCAGCGGCATGATCATGCTGGAGACCGGCCGCATCCAGATCTATTCGCTGCCGGCGATGTCCGGCCGCCATCTGCTGGATCTGTGGGGTACCAGGAGGTTCGACCTGATCCCGGCGGACGGTACGCCGGTCATGTGCGCGGGGGCCGCCTTTTCGCGTGACGCAACCGACCTGCGCGATGCCTACGACCGTGCGCTTGCCGCCCTGCAGGCCAACGGTGACTATGCCCGTCTCCTGACGCGATATGGGTTCGACCCCGCGCTGAGCCTGCATCGCACGCGGGCGGATTTGTGCGCCGCACCGCAACCGACGGCAGGGCCAAGACCATGACCGCGACCCTGATCGACCTGGCGGTCTCGATGGGGCGGGGGCTGGCGATTACAGCCTGGCTGACGATGGGCGGATGCGCCCTGGCTCTGGCCTGCGCCTTCCTGTTCGGTCTTGGCCGCGTGTCGGAACGGCGGGCGGTGCGCGCCATCAGCATCGGCTATATCGAACTGTTCCGCGGAACCTCGGTCTTCGTGCAGATCTTCTGGCTCTATTATGCGCTGCCGGCCTTCGGCATCCTGCTGTCGCCGATGGTGTCAGGCATCGTGGCGCTGGGCCTGAATGTCGGCGCCTACGGTGCGGAAATCGTCCGCAGTGCCGTCGGGGCAGTGGGACGGGACCAGGCCGAGGCCAGCACCGCCCTGAATCTGACGCGCTGGCAATCGCTACGCTACATCATCCTGCCGCAGGCCGTGCCACGCATGATTCCCGTCTTCGGCAACAATGCCGTGGAACTGCTGAAGGCGACGGCTATCGTCTCGCTGATCTCTCTCTCCGACATCACGTTCCAGGCCCAGCAATTCCGTATCCGCACCGGCCAGACGATCATGCCGTTCATCGTAACCCTGCTGCTCTATTTCATGCTGTATCTTCTGATCCTGCACGGCGTACGCCGTGCCGAACGGGCCTATGCCCTCCCCTCGGGGAACAGGCCGTCATGAGCTGGGACAGCCATTACGCCCTGCTTGCCCTGCCGGTCCTGGCACGCGGACTGTGGATAACCATCGTCGCGACGGTCCTGTCCTTTGCATTGGCGGCAGTCCTGGGCCTGCTGATCGTTCTGGCCGAAATGATCCCGTCGCGAACGGTCCGGACGCTGGTGCGCGGGTCGGAACATTTCATCCGCGGCACACCGCTGCTGGTGCAGTTGTTCTTTCTCTATTACGTGCTGCCCTATCTCGACGTGACCCTGCCCGCACTCGGCTGCGGAATCTTCGGCCTGGGCGTGCATTACGCGGCGTACCTGTCGCAAGTCTATCGCGCCGGGATCGCCGGCGTCCCCCCCTTGCAATGGGAAGCCGCGCGGGCCTGCAACCTGACGCGGACCCAGACCTGGGTTCATATCGTCCTGCCCCAGGCGCTCAAACCGTCATTTCCGGTCATGGGCAATTATCTGATCGCGTTGCTGAAGGAAACGCCGATCCTGTCCTCGATCACCATCATGGACATGATGGGAGAGGCCAACACGTTCGGGGATCTCCATTATCGTTATCTGGAGCCCGTGACCTTGGTGGGAATCCTGTTCCTGTCCATCGGCCTGCTGGCCCGCTGGGTGACAGGAACCGTCTATCGCCTGCTCTCGAACCCCGTTTGAAAGGGGGAGCGGCCGGCCCGACGCCCCGACGACGGCACATGGAATCAAAAATGGCGGCGCCCCCAGGGGGAACGCCGCCATTTCCGGATTCGTCGCCGTCACCGGGACGATCGCCTGGCCCGGCCGGACCGGTTGCCCCGTCCGGCCGGGCCCGGGACTTACTCCGCCTTCAGACCCACGGCGGAGGTCTTGCCGTTACGGCCCTTCTCCAGCTCGTAGCTGACGCTCTGTCCCTCGTTCAGGCTGCGCAGCCCGGCCTGCTCGACCGCGCTGATATGCACGAACACATCGCTGGAGCCGTCGGCCGGCTGGATGAAGCCGTACCCCTTCTCCGAGTTGAACCACTTTACGGTACCTGTCGCCATCGCAGGTCTCCTGATATTCGGGCTTCCACGCGAACATGCGTGGCATCGAGACTTTTCAAAATGGAGAGACCAGAACTTCGCCGAGCGGCTTGTGTGCGATCCTGCCGAGGCCAAAAAGTCCAGCCGCGCATCATGCTACAGACCTGCGCCCGGAATTGCACGCATCAATATTGCACAGCCGCCAACAATGTACATAGATAGGTTTTCTACCTAATCAGCCACGGGTCCTTCGACCATGCCGTTCCCAACCCTCTCCCCCGGCACCGCCCCCCAGGACGATGCCGCCGACCTGGCCGAAACCCTGCGCCCGACCCTGCACCGCCTCTATCGCCGGCTGCGGCGCGAGGACGGCGAAGCCGGCATTTCCCCCCTGCAGACCCTGCTGCTGACCGTCATCATGGACGAACCGGGGATCGGTGTCGCCGAACTGGCGCGCCGCGAGAATTTGCGCGGCCCTACGATCAGCGCACATGTCAAATCCCTGGTCACCGCGGGATTGCTGGACCGCGCGCCCTCGCCCCACGACCGGCGGCGGACCGGCCTTGCCGTCACCCCGCAGGGGCAGGCAGTCATCACCGCCCTGCGCCGGCGCCGCACCGACTGGCTGGCCGGCGCATTGGCGCGCCTGTCGCCGGACGCGCGCCAGGCGGTCCGCGCGGCCATCGGGCCGCTGGCCGAGATCGGCCAATGACGGCCACGTCCCCCCAGCCCGGCGACGCCGCGCCCGACGACACCCCGACCGATCCGGACGCCCCGACACGGGCGGAAATCCGCGCGGTGGTGCGCGGCCTGATGATCGTCCTGGCGCTGGGCGCGCTGGACCAGAGCATCGTGGCCACCGCCCTGCCCCGCATCGTCGGCGATCTGGGCGGCGTCACCCACATGTCCTGGATCGTGTCGGCCTATGTGCTGGCGTCGACCAGCGTCATGCCGCTCTATGGCAAGCTGGCCGACCAGTACGGGCGCAAGCCGGTCCTGACCGGATCCGTGCTGGCCTTCCTGCTGGGTTCGGTCCTATGCGGCGCAGCGCACAGCCTGCCTCAGATGATCCTGTTCCGCGCGATCCAGGGCCTGGGGGCGGGGGGGTTGATGCCCCTCACCCAGATCATCATCGGCGACCTGGTGCCCGTCGCCCGGCGCGGCCGGCGGCAGGGCATGGTGGCGTCCGTGTTCGCCCTGTGCAGCATCCTGGGACCGATCGCGGGCGGGGTCGTCACCGACCTGCTGTCGTGGCACTGGATCTTCTACCTCAACCTGCCGATTGGCACGGCCGCCCTGCTGGTCATCACGCGGGCGTTGCGACGGTTTCACCATCCGGTCCGCGCGCGCCGGATCGATTATCCCGGCGCGCTGCTGATGAGCGCGGCCACCACCGCCTTCCTGCTGGTCCTGACCCTGGGAGGGGTGGAATGGCCATGGGCGTCCCTGCCGACCGCAGGCCTGGCGGCGGCGGCTCTGCTGCTGCTGTTCCTGTTCGTCCGGCATATCCGGCGCGTGCCGGAGCCGGTCCTGCCGCCGGGCCTGTTCCACGACCGGCTGTTCGTCGTGGCCAGCCTGGTTCTGGCGTTGGCGTTCATGGGGCTGATGGGGGCGGGCCTGTTCTTTCCGCTGTTCTTCCAGCGGGTCATGGGGGTCAGCCCGTCGCATTCCGGCTTCCTGACCGGACCGCTGATGATCGGGGTCGTGGTCTCGTCGGTGATCAACGGGCGGGTGCTGCTGCGCTCGGGCCGCTACAAGCCGGCGCAGATCGGCGGCCTGACCCTGGCGCTGGCGGCCTTCGCCATCCTTGGCTGGGCCAGCGCCACCGCGCGCGGGCTGGGCGTGATCGAACCGGCGATGATGGCTCTGGGCCTCGGCCTCGGGCTGATCACGCCGAACATGACCATCGCCGTGCAGAATGCCCTGCCCGTCGCCCATCGCGGCGTCGGCACCGCGACATTGGCCTTCTTCCGGTCGCTGGGCGGACTGGCCGGCGTCGCCGGGGCCGGCGTCATCCTGGCCTGGAGCGTACCGCCCAGCGTGGGTTCCGGGCAGGATCCTGCCGCGATGATCGCGCTCTACCGCCACGCCATCGCCACGACCTTCCTGGTGGGCGCCGCGGTCATCGCCCTGTCGCTGGTCGCCATCCTGTTCCTGCCCGAACGTCCGCTGGCGACAGGGCGAACACCGCCCCCCGATTCCGGGACAGATCCTCAGGCGCCTCGTACCAGCAGATCGGCATAATCGGGATGGCGGCGGATATAGGCCGTAATGAACGAACAGCGCGACACCACCCGCATCCCCCGTCCCCGCGCTTCATCAAGGACAGCGCGCACCAGCGCCGATCCGATGCCGCGCCCCTCCAGCGCGGGTGGAACCGAGGTGTGGCCCAGCACCAGCCGCCCGCCCTCCACAGTGTAGGCCACGAACGCTACCCCGCCCTCGGCATGAAGCTCGAAGCGGTGGCGCACCGTATCGTCGATCAGGTCGGTCATAGCCGCCCCCTTTCTTGATCGATCCTGTCCTTTGCAACCTGTCCGCCCCGCTCCCTGGGTCAGCGTCAGTTCGCGCACGCGGGGCGAAGGTGCCGGGCGGCTTCGGAAACAAGGTGCGGATTGTCCCGCGCGAGGCTTCCGTCCTTCAGAAACTTGCCGTCTTCGAAGCCGATGCGTGTCGACCAGCGACGACGACGCGCAAGGTCCAGAAGGGGCCACACGGTTGCGTCGACGCCATGCAGAAGGATTGGCCGCCGTATGCCGTACTTCTCCAGGACAGCCGCAATCTCCTCTACAATGAGCCGGGCGGAAGGGAGTTCCTGCTCCTCGACTTCCACGAGAACGCGCAGCACGCCGTCGTGGTTACGGAGCTTGACGAACCGCTCGGCATCCGCGGCCGTCGCCAGGCCGGCCTCGATCCCTATATGCCGCTGCCGAAGCAGGTCCATGATGGCCGGCGCATCGGATTCCGAGAGATTGACGGACGCATAGTCGGGGGGATGCGTCCACGCCGCGATGCGGGCACGCGTCTGGTGTTCGTCGCCCTCGATCCATACCCCGGTGGACACACCCAGAAGCGTGCCGGGACAGGCTTTGCGAACCGCAAGGACAGTTTCATCGACGGCGGCAAGCCCTTCCCTGTCGGGCGTGACACGTGGATGGATATGGAGTTCGGCAGCGCCGGCCGAAAGACAGGCCGCGCCGTCGCGCGCCATATCCACGGCGGTGAGAGGCAGGGCGGGGTGAAAGCCCGCCGGGCGGGCGCCGTTGATACAGGCCTGTATGATCACGACACCCTCGAAAAAAGATGTCGCCGATCTATAGCGGAATCGCCTCCACCCGCGAAACCGCCCTTATGCCCCTGCCGCAGGATCACGAATCCACGAGCAGGATTGCGCCCCTGCCCGCCGGGACGCATGTCCGTTCCACACCACGGGAAAGGGCGCGTGTCATGCAGGTCAAGGACATCATGACGTCGCCGGCCATTGCGATTGATCCGTTCGAAACCATCGAAAAAGCCGCACGTCTGATGTTGTCCAACAAGATGAGCGGCGTGCCGGTCGTGACGTCGCAGGGGCAACTGGTCGGCATCCTGACCGAAGGCGACCTGCTGCGCCGCAGCGAACTGGGCACCGAGGGCATGCGGTCGTGGCTGGGGACGTTGCTGCGATCCCCCGGACGGGCGGCGGCGGATTATGTCCGCACCCATGGGCGCAAGGTCGGCGACGTGATGACAGCCGAGCCGATCGCCATCGCCGCCACATCCCCCATCGAGGACGCCGTGGACAAGATGATCCATCATCACGTCAAGCGGCTGCCGGTGCTCGACGGCGCACGGCTGGTGGGCATCCTGTCGCGTGCCGATATCCTGCGCGCATTGCTCCAGGCCCTGACGCCGCAGGAAAGCACGGCCGACGACGACAGCATCCGGGCCGCCATCCTTGAAGAATACCGCAACGAGCCACGCTGGGCCGGCCCTAGTTTCATCAACGTCCAGGTCCATAACGGGGTGGTGGAACTCAGCGGCGCGATCTTCGATTCCCGATTGCGGACGGCGGCCCGCGTGGCGGCGGAAAACGTGAAAGGCGTCGAATCCGTTATCGATCACCTGGTCTTCGTCGAACCGATGACGGGTACCACGATGCCGATGTAAAACGGGCGGGCACGCCTGGCGTTGTTCATTTCCTCGGATTGCGGCGGACACGACATCATGCTCAGGAAACAGAATATTCTTTTCGTCATCGCCGATGGCGAACACGCGCGTTTCGTGCAGGCGGACCACAATCGCGCCCTGCACAGCATCGCATCGTTCGACTCGGCGGCGGCGCACAAGCAATCATCCGATCTGGGCGACGACGCCCCGGGCGCCAGTTTCCACAGCGATGCCATCGCCCACCACGCCCTGGCCCCCCGCCACGACCTGCACACCCTGGAAAAGCAGAAATTCGCCCGACTGGTGGCGGCGCAGATCAATGCGCGCCAGACGATGGACGACGCGCTGGTGGTCGTGGCGCCCGCACGGACCAGCGCCATCATTACCCAGAACCTGGCCCCCGCGGTCGGCTGCCGGGTCATCGGCGTGCTGGACAAGGATCTGGTCAAGGTGCCCGACCATGAGCTGAAGGAGCACGTCGGCCGCTGGATGTGGTGATCGCGCCGGCTCGTCCATTCCTTAAAAACCCTGTCCCCCGGCCCCGAACTTTTGCCGGGGGGCCACGTTGTCGTCCCACGCGACACTCACAGCCTGTCCCGCAATCTCGGTCACGATGACACGGGGGTGATGGCCTTGTCGGACTTCCTGTCTCTGCATCCCCTGACGGCCTACGCGGCAGCGATCGCAGGCCTTCTCGTCCTCATCCTGGCCCTGTCGGCCATGACGGGCACGCGGCGCGTCGGCCCGGCGCGGGGGCGGTCCATGAACCTGCCGTTCGAATCCGGCATCCTTCCCGTGGGTTCGGCGCAGTTGCGCCTGCCAATACAATACTACCTGATCGCGATGTTCTTCGTCATCTTCGACGTGGAATCGGTTTTCCTGTTTTCCTGGGCTCCGGTCGCGACCGAGGCCGGATGGCGCGGATACGGCGCGATCGTCGTCTTCATTTTCTTCCTGGCGGCGGCGCTGGCCTATCTGTGGCGCGGCGGCGGGCTGGATTGGGGTCCGACGCCCCGCGTACGGCCGGACAGGGGATAGGGCATGCGCTGGACCATGACACCAGCAGGAGGGCCACCGGCAGCGGGCGGCCCGGAGACGGGCGGCGCGCCCCGGAGCGTGACCGAAACCATACGCCGCAACCTGGTCATGGGGCGACTTCAGGATTTCGTATCCTGGGGACAGAAGAATTCGATCTGGCCATTCAATTTCGGCCTGTCCTGCTGCTATGTCGAAATGGCGACGGCCTTTACCAGCAAATACGACATCGCCCGCTTCGGGTCCGAGGTACTGCGCGCCACCCCGCGCGAAGCCGACCTGATCGTGATCTCCGGCACCGTCTTCGTGAAGATGGCCCCGATCATCAAATATCTGTACGACCAGATGCTGGAACCGCGCTGGGTCATCTCGATGGGCTCGTGCGCCAATTCCGGCGGAATGTACGATATCTACAGCGTGGTGCAGGGCGTCGACAGCTTCCTGCCGGTCGATGTCTACGTCCCCGGCTGCCCCCCCCGGCCCGACGCGCTGCTGGAAGGGCTGATGCTGCTGCAACACTCCATCGCCACCCAGCGCCGGCCATTAAGCTGGATGATCGGCCCGCAGGGGATCGAGCGCGTGACCCCGCCCAGCCTGCGCGACATGAAGCGCGACGCACGACGGGCGGCGCGCGACCTGCGCACGCCCGACACGATCTGAGCGCCCGGGCCGATGAGCGTCGCCGCCCCGCCCCGCCCCGCCGACGCGCGCGACGCCACGATGCTGGCGCAGATATCCAACGCCGTTCCCCCCATCGTGCTGGCCGTCGAGCGCACGCGCGACGAGGTGCCGACCGTCTGGATCGCCCGGGAAAACCTGCACGGGGCAATGGCGCGGCTGCGGCAGCCGGAGGCTGACCTGCGCATGCTGTTCGACCTGACCGCGATCGACGAACGGCAGCGCACGCATCGGGCGGACCAGCCACCCAGCGCGTTCACGCTGGTCTATCACCTGTTGTCGTTTGCCGGGCCGGGCGACGAGCTGCGCCTGAAGGTGCCGCTGGGGGCCGACAGCCCGCATGCCCCCACGATCAGTGACCTGTGGCCGAACGCGAACTGGTACGAGCGCGAAGTCTGGGACCTGTTCGGCATCGTGTTCGACGGGCACCCGTTCCTGCGGCGCATCCTGACGCCGCCGACCTGGACCGGCCATCCGCTGCGCAAGGACCATTATGCCCGCGCCACCGAGATGCCGCCCTACAGCCTGACCGAAGACCAGGAATTCGCCGAGCAGGAGGCCCTGCGCTTCGACCCCGCCCAATGGGGCATGAAACGGCATTCCGCGCACAGCGACTTCATGTTCCTCAATCTCGGCCCCAACCACCCCAGCGTGCATGGCGTATTCCGAATCGTCCTGCAACTGGACGGCGAACGGATCGTGGACGCCGTGCCCGATATCGGCTTCCACCATCGCGGCGCCGAGAAAATGGGCGAACGCCAGTCCTGGCACAGCTTCATCCCCTATACCGACCGCGTCGATTACCTGGGCGGGGTGATGAACAATTTTCCCTATGTCATGGCGGTGGAAAAACTGGCCGGCATAAGCGTGCCCGACCGCGCGCAGATGATCCGCGTGATGCTGGCCGAACTGTTCCGCATTGCCAGCCATCTGGTGTTCTACGGCACCATGACGCAGGATGTCGGGCAATTGTCGCCCGTGTTCTACATGTTCAGCGACCGCGAACGGGTGTTCGAGATCATCGAGGCCATCTGCGGCTTTCGCATGCATCCCGCGTGGTTTCGCATCGGCGGCGTGGCGATGGATCTGCCCCGGGGCTGGGACGGGCTGGTCCGCGCCTTTCTGGACTACCTGCCCCGCCGCCTGGACGAATACGACAAGATGGTGATGCGCAACGGCATCTTTCGCGCGCGCACCAGGGGCGTGGGCGCCTATACGGTGCGCGAGGCCGTGGAATGGGGCGTGACCGGCCCCGGCCTGCGCGCCTGCGGGCTGGAATGGGATTATCGCCGCCAGGCGCCCTATGCCTGCTACGACCAGCTGGAATTCGATATCCCGACCGCCGCGAACGGCGATTGCCACGACCGCGTCGTCGTGCATATCGCCGAAATCCGCCAGAGCCTGCGCATCATCCGCCAGTGCGTGGACAACATGCCGGCCGGCCCCATCAAGGCCGACCATCCGCTGACCACGCCGCCGCCCCGCGCGCGGACGATGCATGACATCGAAACGCTGATCCATCATTTCCTGAACGTCAGCTGGGGGCCGGTCATTCCGGCGGGCGAGGCCCGCGCCTGCGTCGAGGCCACCAAGGGACTGAACAGCTACCATCTGGTCAGCGACGGCGGGACGATGTCCTACCGCACCCGCATCCGCACGCCGTCCTTCCCGCATCTGCAGATGATCCCACTGATCAGCCGGGGCACCATGATCGCGGACCTGATCGCCATCATCGGCAGCATTGATTTCGTGATGGCCGATGTCGACCGCTGACGCCCCCCTGCCGCCGGACCTGCGGGCCGACATCGCGGCCATGGCGGCGGCCGAGGACCATCCGCGCATGGCGGCCGTCCCCGCCCTGATGGCGGTGCAGGCGCGCCTGGGCTGGGTCAGCGACGCGCATCTGGCCGACGTCGCCGGACTGCTGGGCCTGTCGCCGGCCGACCTCGACGGGGTCGCCACCTTCTTCAACCTCGTCTTCCGCCGGCCGGTCGGCCGCCACGTCATCCTGATGTGCGACAGCGTGTCGTGCTGGATCATGGGGCGCGACGCCCTGTGCGCGCGCCTGTGCGACCGGCTGGGCATCCGGCCGGGCCAGACGACGGCGGACGGGGCGGTCACGCTGCTGCCCATCGTCTGCCTGGGCCATTGCGACCACGCCCCCGCCATGCTGGTCGACCGAACGCTGCATGGCGACCTTGATGAAGCGGGGATCGACCGGATCGCGGACACCCTGGTCGCGGACACATCACGGGGACCGCCCACATGACCGAACGGCCGCTGACCGCCATGATCGACCCCGCCGCCGGGCCGCCCGACTGCGCCGCATACGGCCGGTCGGGCGGCTGGCGGGCAGTGCGCGCGGCCCTGCGGGACATGACGCCGGATGCGGTCATCGACGTCGTGACGCGTTCGACCCTGCGCGGACGCGGCGGGGCGGGGTTCGGGACCGGCCAGAAATGGAGCTTCGTGCCCAAGGAGCCGGCCGCCACCCGCCGCAAATACCTGATCGCCAACGCCGACGAGATGGAGCCCGGCACCTTCAAGGACCGGCTGCTGATGGAAGGCAATCCGCTGCAACTGATCGAGGGCATGATCGTCGCGGGCTACGCCATCCAGGCCGGCCACGGGGTGATCTTCCTGCGCGGCGAATACCATCTGGCGCTGGAGCGCCTGACCCGCGCCATCGCCGACGCGCGCGCCACCGGATGGCTGGGCGCGGACATCCTGGGGTCCGGCTTCGGGTTCGACATCCATGTCCATTCCAGCGGCGGGCGCTATATCTGCGGCGAGGAAACGGCGCTGCTGACCGCGCTGGAAGGCAAGCGCGCGCAGCCGCGCAGCAAGCCGCCCTTCCCGCAGGTCGGCGGCCTGTGGGGCGCGCCCAGCGTCGTCAACAATGTCGAAACCCTGTGCAACGTGCCGCATATCGTCGCCAACGGCGCGGAGTGGTTCCGCGCGCTGGGCCTCGGCCCCGATGGCGGGACCAAGCTGTATGGCGTCAGCGGGCGCGTCCGCCGGCCCGGGACCTGGGAACTGCCGATGGGCACCCCCCTGCGCGAGATCATCGAACAGCATGCCGGCGGCATGCGCGACGGCTACGCGCTGCGCGCGCTGCTGCCGGGCGGGGCATCCACCGCCTTCCTCGACGCCGGGCAACTCGACGTGGCGATGGAGTACGGCGCGGTGGAAAAGGCCGGCAGCCGGCTGGGCACCGGCCAGGCCATCCTGCTGGACGATCGGACCTGCCCGATCGGCATGCTGCAGAATCTGGAACATTTCTTCGCCCAGGAATCCTGTGGCTGGTGCACGCCCTGCCGCGACGGGCTGCCGTGGGTCGAACGGCTGCTGGCGGCGATCGAGGACGGCACCGGCGAGGCCGAGGACCTGGACCGCCTGGCCGACCATGCCCGCCTGCTGGGGCCGATGGGCCGCACCTTCTGCGCGCATGCGCCGGGTGCGATGGCGCCGCTGGCCAGCGGGCTGCGCCTGTTCCGCGCGGACTTCGAGGCCCACATCCACCAGCGCGGCTGCCCGCTGCGCCAGGCCGCATAGGGGGACGCCGGGCGATGGCGACGATCCATATCGACGGCCGCCCCTTCCCCGCCCGGCCGGGCGAAAACCTGCTTCAGGCGTGCCTCGAGGCCGGGGCCGACCTGCCCTATTTCTGCTGGCATCCCGAACTGGGGTCGGTCGGCGCGTGCCGGCAATGCGCCGTGCGGCAATACAGCGGCCCCGACGACCGCACCGGCCGCATCGTCATGGCCTGCATGACGCCGGTGACCGACGGCGCGATCCTCTCCATCGACGATGCCGAAGCCCGCGAATTCCGCGCCAGCGTCGTGGAATGGCTGATGACCAATCACCCGCACGACTGCCCGGTCTGCGCGGAAGGCGGCGAATGCCACCTCCAGGACATGACGGTGATGACCGGCCACGCCGTCCGCCGCTATCGCTTCACCAAGCGCACCCATCGCAACCAGGATCTCGGCCCCTTCGTCAATCACGAGATGAACCGCTGCATCGCCTGCTATCGCTGCGTACGGTTCTATCGCGACTATGCGGGCGGTGAAGATCTGGCGGCCTTCGCCACCCATAACGACGTCTATTTCGGCCGCCATGCCGACGGCGCGCTGGAAAACGGCTTCAGCGGCAATCTGGTGGAAATCTGCCCGACCGGGGTGTTCACCGACAAGCCGTTCTCGGCGGTCTACAGCCGCAAATGGGACCTGCGGGGCGCGCCTTCGGTCTGCACGCATTGCGCCGTGGGCTGCAACACCATCGTCAATGCGCGGCAGGACACCACGCGACGGGTGCTCAACCGCTACCACGACGCGGTCAACCGGTATTTTCTGTGCGACCGGGGGCGCTTCGGCCATGGCTTCATCGCGGCGCCGTCCCGCCTGCGCGCCCCCCTGGCCCGGATCGACGGCCGCCCGACACCGGTGCCGGTGCAGGACGCCCTGCGCCGCTTCCAGATGATGGCGCAGGACGGGCCGGTGGTGGGCATCGGATCGACCCGCGCATCGCTGGAATCGAATTTCGCGCTGCGTACCCTGGCCGGGCCGGCGCGGTTTTCGACCGGCATGGCCGAGCCGGAGCACGGGCTTACCCGTCTGGTCGCCGACCTGCTGCGCACCACTCCCGCGCGCAACCCCACCCTGCATGAGATGGAATCGGCCGACGCCGTGCTGATCCTGGGCGAGAACGTCACCGTCACCGCCCCCCGCGCCGGCCTGGCGCTGCGGCAAGCGGTGCGGCAGGCCACCTTCGATATCGCCGATGCCGCGCGCATCCCGCGCTGGATGGACGCCGCCGTCCGCACCCTGGGGTCGGAGGCGCGCTCGCCGCTGTTCATCGCCACCCCCGGCCCGACCGATCTGGACCCGATCGCGCGCGCCACCTCTCGCGCCGCGCCGGACGACATCGCCCGCCTGGGCTTCGCCATCGCGCACAGCCTCGACCCCACGGCCCCCGAGGTCGCCGACCTGCCGGAAGACGCGGCCCGGCTGGCCGCCGACATCGCGGCGACCCTGCGCGCCGCCGCCCGCCCGCTGATCGTGGCCGGCACCCAGTACGGCACGGCGGCGCTGCCGCAGGCGGCGGCCGCCATCGCCACCGCCCTGGCGGCGCATGGCGTCGACGCCGCGCTGTCGCTGGTCCTGCCGGACTGCGACAGCATGGGGCTGGCGCTGATGGACGGGCTGTCGCTGGACGCCGTGCGCGCGCTGGCGCGGGACGGCGGGATCGGCACGCTGGTGGTGATGGAAAACGACCTCAGCCGCCGGCTGGACCCGGCGGCGCTGGACGCCCTGCTGGCCGCCGTGCCGCATCTGGTGGTCATCGACCATACCGCGACCCCGCTGTCCGCCCGGGCCGACCTGATCCTGCCGTCGGCCACCTTCGCCGAGTGCGGCGGCACCCTGGTCAGCACCGAAGGGCGCGCACAACGCTTCCTGCAGGTTCTGTTCCCCGACCTGCCCCTGCAGGCCGGCTGGCGCTGGGCGCGCGACCTGGCCCAGGCGGCAGACCCCGGGAAGGCCCCCGACTGGCAGGATCTGGACGATATCATCGCCGCCATCGCGGCCGCGACCCCGTCCCTGGCCCCGATCGGCCGGGCCGCGCCCGATGCCGCCTATCGCCTGGACGGCGCGCGCCTCCGCAGCGAACCGCCGCGCATCAGCGGCCGCACCGCCGTGCGGGCCAATATCAGCGTCCGCGACCGCCCGCCCCCGGCGGCGCCGGACACGCCGCTGGCGCCGACGATGGAGGGCGCGTACGGCCCCGCCACCCCTGGCGCCCTGGTCCCCTATTACCAGGCGCCGGGCTGGAATTCGGTCCAGTCCCTGAACCGCTTCCAGCAGGAGATCGGCGGCCCGATGCGCGGCGGCGACGCGGGCGTGCGCCTGCTGGACGGGGACGGAACCCCGCGCCCCCGCCCCGCCTACGCCACCGCCATCCCCGCCCCCTTCGCCCCCCGCGCGGGGGAAATCCTGCTGCTGCCCGAACCCCGCCTGTTCGGGACCGAGGAACTCAGCAGCCTGTCGCCCCCCGTCGCCGCCCGCGTCGAAGCCGCCGCGCTGCGCATCGCCGATGACAGTGGCACCGCGCCCACGATCGCATTGCGCCTGGATGGCCAGTCGGTGGTCCTGCCCGTCATCCGCGACCCGGCCCTGCCGCCGGGCATCGCCTTGTGCCCGCCGCACATGGCCCTGCGCGCCTTCACCGCCCCCGCCTGGGCGATCGTCCAGCCTGACGGGGGAGATGCGCCATGACGCCCCCGCCCCTGGTCGTCATCGCCGCCACGCTGGTCGTGCTGCTGGGGCTGGCGACGATGCTGACATGGGTGGAGCGCCGGCTGCTGGGCCTGTGGCAGGACCGCTACGGCCCCAACCGCGTCGGGCCGGGCGGCCTGTTCCAGGCGGTGGCCGACGGGATCAAGATCCTGTTCAAGCAGGACTGGATTCCCCCATTCGCCGACCGGCCGGTCTTCGTCCTGGCGCCGGCCATCGGCATGATGACGGTCCTGCTGGCCTTCGGGGTCATTCCCGTCACCGCGTTGTGGAGCATCGCCGGCGACCTGAATGTCGGCCTGCTGTTCGTGTTCGCCACCATGGGGCTGGGGGTCTATTCCGTGGTGCTGGCGGGCTGGGCGTCGAACAGCAAGTACGCGCTGCTGGGCGGCATGCGGGCGGCAGCGCAGATGATCAGCTACGAAGTGTTCATGGGCCTGTCGACATTGGGCGTCGTCATGACGACGGGCTCTTTCAGCTTGCGCGACATCGTGCAGGCGCAAGCGGGCCTGTGGTTCGTCATCCCGCAATGCCTGGGCTTCGTGGTGTTCCTGATGGCCGGAATCGCGGAAACCCACCGACTGCCCTTCGATCTGCCGGAAGGCGAGAACGAACTGGGCGCGGGCTTCCACACCGAATACTCAGGCATGAAGTTCGGGATGTTCTTCCTGAGCGAATATGCCGGCATCGTCCTGGTCTCGGCCCTGGTGACGACGTTGTACCTGGGCGGCTGGCAGGGGCCGGTGCTGCCGCCGGCCCTGTGGTTCGCCGCCAAGACCGGCGCGCTGGTCTGCCTGTTCATCCTGTTGCGGGCCGCCCTGCCGCGTCCGCGCTACGACCAGCTGATGGCGCTGGGGTGGAAAATTCTGCTGCCGCTGTCGCTGCTCAACATCGTCGCGACGGGCGCGGTGCTGCTGCTGCGCGCGCCGGGCTGAGGGGGGACGTGCCATGTTCGGAATTCTGCGTACCCTGTGGCTGACGTTCCTGCATATGGGCCATCGGCGCGTCACCGTGGGCTATCCGGAAACCAGACCCGCCCTGCCGCCCCGCTATCGCGGGCGGATCATCCTGTCGCGCGATCCCGACGGACTGGAACGCTGTGTGGCGTGCAACCTGTGCGCGGTGGCCTGCCCGGTGGATTGCATCAGCCTGCAGAAGGCCGAACAGGACGGACGCTGGTATCCGGAATATTTCCGGATCAATTTTTCCCGCTGCATCTTCTGCGGATTCTGCGAGGAAGCCTGCCCGACCTACGCCATCCAGCTGACCCCGGATTTCGAGATGAGCGAATATGTCCGCCCGAACCTGGTCTATGAAAAGGAAGACCTGCTGATCAGCGGTACCGGGAAATATCCCGACTACAGCTTCTATCGCGTCTCGGGCGTGGAAATCCCCGGCAAGGACAAGGGTGAGGCCGAACGCGAGCAGCCGCCCGTCGATGTGCGCAGCCTGCTGCCATGACCGCCAACCTGCCCTTCCTGCTGTCGGCCCTGGTGGCGGTCTGGGCCACGTTCATGGTGGTGACGCGCGCGGTCGCGATCCACGCGCTGCTGTACCTGGTGGTGGCGCTGCTGGCGCTGGCCTGCGTCTTCGACGTGCTGGGCGCGCCGTTCGCCGCGATTCTGGAGGTCATCGTCTATGCCGGCGCCATCATGGTGCTGTTCGTGTTCGTGGTCATGATGCTCAATCTCGGCCGGCCGGACAGCCTGCGCGAAAACACCTGGATCGCGCCGCGCATCTGGATCGGGCCGGGGCTGCTGGCCGCGCTGCTGCTGGCGGCGCTGGCCGATGCCCTGGTGATGGCCGCCCCCGGCGGCGGGCGGATCGCCGTCATCGACACGCGGCAGGTCGGACTGGCGCTGTACGGGCCTTATGTCCTGATGGTGGAACTGGCGTCGTTCCTGCTGCTGGCCGGCCTGGTCAGCGCCTTTCGCATCGGCCGGCATATACGCGACGAGGACGCGCCATGACCGCCACCCCGGCCCAGGCCCTGCTGCTGGCCAGCATGCTGTTCGCGCTGGGCCTGCTGGGCGTGCTGGTACGGCGCAACCTGCTGTTCATGCTGATGTCGATCGAAATCATGCTCAACGCCGCCGCCCTGGCCTTCGTCGCCGCCGGCATGCGCTGGCACGCCGCCGATGGTCAGGTCATGTTCATGATGATCCTGGCGCTGGCCGCCGCCGAGGCCGCCGTGGGGCTGGCGATCTTGCTGCGCCTGCATGCCGCCGGCCGCCCGACGCTGGACGCCGATACCGGCAATCGCCTGAAGGGATAAGGGATCATGCTTGCCCTGCTGCCGCCGCTGATCGTCCTGTGCCCGCTGGCGGCCGCCACGATCCTGCTGCTGTCGGCCGGGCGCATGCCGCCCCCAGCGGCCCGGGTGCTGGCCGCAGGCGCCGTGGGGCTGGCGGCGGCGCTGACCCTGTGGCTGGCCGTGCTCTTCCTGTCGGCGCCGCCGCCCACCTACCGGCTGGACGTCGTGCTGTGGCACTGGATGCGCGTCGGCGGCTTCGACGCCCGCATCGCCTTCACGCTCGACCCGCTGTCGCTGGTGATGATGCTGGTGGTGACCGGGGTGGGATTCCTGATTCATCTCTATGCCTGCGGCTACATGCGCGGCGATCCGGACGTGGCGCGCTTCTTCGCCTGCATGACGCTGTTCGTCGCCGCGATGCTGGTACTGGTGCTGTCGTCCGACCTGCTGTGCCTGTATATCGGCTGGGAAGGGGTAGGGCTGTGTTCCTACCTGCTGATCGGCTTCTGGTATGCCGAGGCCGCGAACGGTGCGGCCGCACGCAAGGCCTTCATCGTCACGCGCATCGGCGACGCGGCGCTGCTGTGCGGCCTGCTGCTGCTGGCCACCCGGATCGGCGGGCTGGATATCGCGACACTGCTGCAACCTGGCCACCTCGGCGGCGGCCCGGTGGCCGAGGCCGCCGCCGCCCTGCTGCTGGGCGGCGCGCTGGCCAAATCGGCGCAGGTGCCGTTCCAGGTCTGGCTGCCGGACGCCATGGCCGGCCCCACGCCGGTGTCGGCGCTGATCCACGCCGCGACCATGGTCACCGCCGGGGTCTACCTGATCGCGCGGCTTCACCCGCTGTTCCTGGCCGCGCCGACGGTGATGGCCGCCACCGCCGTGCTGGGGCTGGTGACGCTGCTGCTGGCGGCCGGCAGCGCGCTGGCGCAGACCGACATCAAGCGCATCCTGGCTTTTTCGACGATCAGCCAGTTGGGCTACATGTTCCTCGCCCTGGGCACCGGCGCATGGGGGGCGGCGATCTTCCATCTGGTGACGCACGCCATCTTCAAGGCGCTGCTGTTCATGGCGGCGGGCGCGGTCATTTTGCGCGTGCATCACCAGCAGGACATCTTCCGCATGGGTGGGCTGGGTCGCGCGATGCCGGGCGTGTTCGCCGCGTTCGCGGCCGGGGCGGCGGCGCTGGCCGGCCTGCCGCTGGTCACCGCCGGGTTCTACAGCAAGGAAGCGATATTGCAGCAGGCGTGGCACGCCGCCCCCCTGCTGTGGGCGGGGGCGCTGCTGGGGGCCTTCCTGACCGCGCTCTATATCTCGCGCTGTCTCCTCATCGTGTTCCTGGGGCCGGTCCGCACCGCGCCCACGGGCCGGACCGAGGCGTCGATGGCCATCCCGCTGGCCGGACTGTCGGTGCTGGCGCTGACCGGCGGGCTGATCGAGATGCCCAATGCCATCGCGCCCGTGCACCTGCTGTTCCGCCTGCTGGCACCCGTGCTCGGCCCCCCGACGGCCGAGGATGCTGAAGGGGGCGCCGGATTGCTGCTGGCCGGAGCGCTGGCGCCGCTGGCGGGCATCGCCGTGGCTTGGGGGCTGTGGCGTCCACGTGCCGGGGCCATCGCCCCCGCTGATGATGGGCTGGCGCGCGGGGCGCGTGCCGGCTGGGGGTTCGACGCCATCTACGGGCTGCTGCTGGTCCGGCCGTTCCTGGCATTGGGGTGGCTGAACCGCCGCGACCTGTTCGACCGCGTGCCCGACCTGCTGGCCGCAGCAACGCGATGGGGGGCGCGGCTGCTGGGCCGCATGCAGGACGGGCGGGTCCGGCGCTATGCCGGCTGGATCGCCGCCGGGACGGTCGCCGCGCTGTGCCTGGCGGTGCGGCCATGATGACGCTGTATGGCCTGGTGCTGCTGCCGTTGCTGGGCGCCGCCGTGGCCTGGCTGACCGGCCGGGCCTCGCCGCGCGCGCCCTGGCCCGTCGCGGTCGCGACCCTGGTGCTGCTGGCCGCCCTGCTGGCCTACATCACCTGGGCCGTGCCGGCGGGGGGCGGGCCGTGGCTGGCGCATGTCTCCGCCCCGTGGATTCCCGCACTGGGCATCACCTTGCGCTGCGACATGGACGGGCTGAGCCTGGTGCTGCTGTGGCTGACGGTCGTGCTGTCCTTTCCCTGCGTCCTGCTGGCGTCGCGCGATATTGCGGACACGCCCGGCACGTTCCATGCCCTGCTGCTGGCGACCATCGCCGGCGTCGACGGCGTGTTCATCGCCACCGACCTGTTCCTGTTCTTCTTCTTCTGGGAACTGATGCTGGTGCCGCTGTATGTGCTGATCACCGTCTGGGGGCACGAGGACAGGACCCGCGCCGCCTTCAAATTCTTCCTGTTCACGCAGGGCAGCGGGCTGCTGATGCTGCTGTCGATCCTGGGCCTGGTGTTCGTGCACCAGCACCAGACCGGCATCCTGACCTTCGATTATTTCGCCCTGGCCACCACCCATCTGTCGCCCGTGCTGGCGATGGGGCTGATGCTGGGTTTCTTCGTCGCCTTCGCAGTGAAGCTGCCGGTGGTGCCGCTGCATGTCTGGCTGCCCGACACCCACACCCAGGCCCCGACGGCCGCCAGCGTGCTGCTGGCGGGGGTGCTGCTCAAAACCGGGGGATACGGGCTGATCCGCTTCGTCGTGCTGCTGTTTCCCGACGCGGCGGCACGCTTCGCGCCGGTGGCCCTGGCGCTGGGCGCACTGGGCATCCTGTATGGGGCGTGGCTGTCGCTGGTGCAGGACGACATCAAGCGGCTGATCGCCTACAGCAGCGTCAGCCACCTGGGCTTCGTCCTGCTGGGCGTGTTCTCGGCCTCGCCGCTGGGCATGACCGGGGCGGTGGTACAGATGGTGGCCCACGGGCTGAGCACCGGGGCCCTGTTCGTCATCGCCGGCGCGTTGCAGGACCGGCTGCACACCCGCGACATGCGCCGCATGGGCGGGTTGTGGCCGGCGCTGCCGCATCTGTCCTCGGTCGGTCTGGTCTTCGCCATCGCATCGCTGGGCCTGCCGGGGCTGGGCAATTTCGTCGGCGAATTCCTGGTGCTGCTGGCCACCTGGCGCATCAGCCCGCCGATCGCGATCCTGGGGGCGGCGGGACTGGTGCTGTCGGCGCTCTATGCGCTGACGATGGTCGGCCGCGCCTTCCTCGGCCCCCCACCCGGCGACGGCTGGCCCGCCCTGCCGGATTTCGGGGTGCGGCACATGGCGGTGCTGGGGGCCGCGATGGCGCTGCTGCTGGTGCTGGGCCTGTATCCGCAGCCGGTGCTCGACCTGTCGCTGCCCGCGCCCCTGCCCCATTCCGCCCTACCCTGGGGGCCGCGCCCATGATCGCCACCCTGATGGCCGCCGCCCTGCCCCCCGCCCTGGCCGAGGTGCCGATGCCGGTGCTGGTCCTGGCGGCGGGCATCCTGATCCTGCTGCTGGCCATCGCCTGTCGCCGGTCGGGTCCGGGCGGGGCCGGCAGCGAAACCGGGGCCGGGACGGTGGCCGCGGCGCTCATCGCGGCGGCCACTCTCGGCCTCGCCTTCGCCGGCCTGTGGTCCCCCCCGCCGCCGCAGGCCGCCGACATGGCGCGGCTGTTTGCGGCCGATGCCTGGTTCGCCTATGGCGCCGGGCTGATCCTGCTGTCGTCGGGCGGCATCCTGGCGATGTCCTGGCGACGCATGGCCGGCGAACGCGCGGACGAGGCCCATCTGCTGTTGCTGCTGGGCACGCTGGGCGCGATCGTCGTCGCCGGCAGCGCCAATGCCGTCGCGTTCTTCGTGGGCCTGGAAATCCTCAGCCTGTCGCTGCTGGGACTGATCGCCTATCGCCCCCGCCTGCCCGACGCCCTCGAGGCCGCGATGAAATATCTGGTGCTGGCCGGCACCTCCTCGGCGATCCTGCTGTTCGGCCTGGCCCTGGCCTATGCCGAAACCGGCGACCTGCGCTTCACCGCCCCGCTGGCGGCCAACCCGGCCGAACCGGCGCTGGCCACGGCGGCGACGCTGCTGGTGCTGACGGGCCTGTTCTTCAAGCTGTCGGCCGCCCCCTTCCACCTGTGGCTGGCGGATGTGCTGGACGGCGCGCCGATACCGGTCGCGGCCTTCATCGCCGTGGTCTCGAAGATCGCGCTGTTCGTGGCCCTGGCCCGCTATTTCGCGATGACCGACCTGACCGGCACGGCCCTGCCCGCCCAGGACCTGGCGGTGGTCGCGGTGCTGAGCATGGTCGGCGGCAATCTGCTGGCGTTCGGCCAGACCAACCTGAAGCGCCTGCTCGCGGGCTCGTCCATCGCCCATATCGGCTATCTGCTGGTGGCGCTGCTGTCGGCGGGGCCGTTCGGCGCGGGCAGCGCCGCGTTCTACCTGGCGGCCTATGCGGCGGCCACCCTGGGCGCGTTCGCCGCCCTGGGCGCGGTGCCGGATCATCCGGACCTGGCATCGTGGCGCGGCATGTTTCACCGCCGGCCCGCCGTGGCGCTGGCCCTGTCGGTCATGCTGGCGTCGCTGGCGGGCATTCCCCCGGCCGTCGGCTTCTTCGCCAAGGCCTATATCGTGGCGGCCGGCATGTCGGCCCACCGGATGGTGCTTCTGACCGCGCTGATCGTCAGCAGCATCATCGGATTGTGCTACTACCTGAACGTCGCCCGGGTCATGATGACGCCCGCCCCCGAAGCCGCCGCCCCGGCCGGGGCGACCCTGCCGGGGACGACCGTCCTGCTGGGGGCACTGGCGCTGGCGACCCTGCTGGTCGGCCTGTTCCCCGGGCCCCTGGTCCAGCGCACCACGGGGCTGTTCCTGCCCGCGGCGCCGGGTGGGGAAACCGCCGCGCGCTCTCACGACATTCTGTACGCCGGCGCCCCGCCGCCGAGGCCACGCCTCTTGCGGTAGCCCCGTCCTGTCCCATTTTTTCTTTATGCCAACTGCCGAAAGCAATGATGCAGTTGGGGCAGTTCGGGCTTTGCCCGAACCCACCAGGACCTGAGGCCCTGGACCCCGATCAGGCCGGTGTACCCAGTCCGGCCTTTGGCGAGGCGTGGCCCCGACGAGTCATTCGTGACGCGGACTGGTATTATATTCACGAGGCATCGCAATCGTCGGCGCGCACGCGATGCGGGAGGCTGCCGCCATGACCGCAACCGTTCTTCAGGTGCTCGACCACAAGGGTCATCACGTATTCACCGTCCGCGAGGACATGCCGGTGGGACAGATCGCCGATGCGATGGTACGCCATCGCATCGGCGCGGTTCCGGTCATGAACATGGCCGGACGACTGGCCGGACTGGTGTCGGAGCGCACCCTGGTCACGGCCCTGTCCACCCACGGCACGCATTTCGGCCGGCTGGTCGCGCGCGACATCATGGCGCGCGACGTGCCGACCGCCACCCTGGACGAAAGCATCATGGAAATCGGCCGCCGGATGACCGAACGCCGCACCCGCCATTTGCCGGTCATCGACGACGGCGCCGTCATCGGCCTGGTCAGCATCGGCGACATCGTCAAGGCCCGTCTGGAAGAAGCCGAGCATGTGACCCACGAACTCAGCGCCTATATCCGCGACAGCAACCACACCACCACCGGCCCCGGAAACAACCATCGGAACGCCTCTGCCCCTGCCGACGCGCATCACGCACGACCGGCACGGACGCCGGGATACGCCCGATAAACCGCCTCGGGAGCCAGTGGCCGCGCGCTACGGCACGCCCACGCCGCCCGTCACGCCGACCACCTGCCCGGTGATGTAGCTTGCTTCGGTCGACGCCAGCTGCACATAGACCGGTGCCAGTTCGGCGGGCTGGCCCGGCCGTCCCATGGGGACATCCTCGCCGAATTTCTCCACGTTCTCCATGGTCTGTCCACCGCTGACCTGCAACGGCGTCCAGAAGGGGCCGGGGGCGATGGCGTTGACCCGGATGCCCTTCGCGATCAGCTGCTTCGCCAGGCCCTTGGCGTAATTCGCGATCCCTGCCTTGGTTATGGAATAATCGAGGATATTGACCGAAGGATTATAGGCATTGGTCGACGCGGTGAAGATCATGGCCGACCCTGGCTTCATATGCGCGATCGCCGCCTTGGTCAGCCAGAACAGCGCATAGAGGTTGGTCTTCAGGGTCCAGTCGAAATCCTCTGTGCTGACATCGAGAATATCATCGTGCGTATGCTGGCGCCCCGCGCAGTTGACGAAGATATCCAGCCCGCCGAGTTCCGTCGCCGCGCGGTCGACCAGAGACGCGCAGAACGTCTCGCTGCGGATATCCCCTGGCAGGCTCACGACCTTGCGCCCGGCCGCGCGGATCAGGCCGGCGACCTCGTGCGCGTCGCTTTCTTCCTGCGGCAGGTAATTGATGGCGACATCCGCGCCCTCGCGCGCATAGGCAATGGCGGCGGCACGGCCCAGGCCGGAATCGCCACCCGTAATCAGCGCCTTGCGCCCGGCCAGACGTCCGCTGCCGCGATAGCTGCGCTCGCCATGGTCGGGACGCGGTACCATGCGCGACGCCAGGCCCGGCCAGGGCTGCGGCTGGGCCTTGAACGGGGCGTGCGGGTACAGGCCGCGCGGGTCGACCGGCGGCGCGGCCTGCGTCACACGGTCCTGGCCGAATGCGGGCGCCGCGACAGCCGCCATGCCGGCCACTGCTCCCTGCATGATGCCACGACGGGATGTGCCGTTATTCTCGCTCATGAATCCTCCTCTGCGCGGTTCGCAACGCCAGGCACCGCATCGGCCGTCACGGCCGTGCGGGCTATGGAACGGTCACGAACCTGTCAGGCATGGGCGCCCGGGATGGGCGGACAGGCCCCGCTGGACCTGTCGCGGGCGCGCCACACCGCCCGCCGGCCGGCGGGCGGTGTGGAATCGATACGCTTCGCCCCCCCCGATCGTTCCCCCGTCGGAGGAGGACGTCCCGCTATGATCAGGTGGTGTCCTCGCCAGCCGGAATGTCCTCGTCGAACGATCCGATCGCGTCGGCGGCATGTCGGCCCAGGACGATCGACTGTCCGGCGATCCGCATCACGTCGCTGAGCGGCAGGAAATGATAGGCGCCGTCGGCGCTCGTCAATTGCAGGCGGGCCTTGCCTTCCACTGTCTGGACGACGCCCACCTGAACACCGTCGGACCCGACGACGGCCATGCCGGGCCGCACTTCGTCCGCATTGATCATGTCGTGTTCCTTTCCTGTCCGATTTCCCGTCGTCGGCGAAGCATGAAACAGCGCCGGCACGGCCCGGGATTTTCGGCCGGCATTGTACGGTCACCGGTCGCCGGGTCTGTGTTTCGAACGGATATGGCGCGACGAAAGTTGCGTTTTTCCACGGGACGGCCAGGATTCCGCGACGCATCGTTGCCCGAGGGTGCCTTCATGCCATCACGCCGAATGGTTGGCCGGATCGTTCTGTCGGCCCTGATTGTCGCCGCCGGCGTGGCGATCGCGACCCATCGGGCCTGGCTGCCGCCCGCCTACGACCCGACCCGGCCGCTGGATCTGGGGGGGCCGCGCACCTTCATGACGCCGGTCAAGCTGCGGGTGCTGTCGTCGGACCAGACAATGTGCCGGGCGGCGCTGGCAACGTCGGCGCTGCGCCTTCGCTCCGTCCCGGTGGGGGGAACGGCGGCCTGCCCGGTGACGGATGGCACACGGGTCGATGGTGGCCCGGCGCCCTCCGTGCCCGCCGGTTTCCTGGCGTCCTGCCGTCTGGCGGTCCGATGGTCGATGTTCCAGACCGATGTGGCGGAACCGGCGGCCCGCGCGGTGTTCGGCATGGGCCTGCGCGGCATCCGCCAGGCCGGCAGTTTCGCCTGCCGCGATATCCGCGACCGCCCCGGCGCAATCAGCAGCCACGCCACCGCTGACGCGATCGATGTTTCAGCCTTCGTGCTGGATGACGGGCGGGAAATCCCGGTCAGCGCATGGCACGCGGCCCCCCATGGACCGGACCCGCGCATCGTCTTCCTGCACCGCGTCCGCGACGGCGCCTGTGCCATCTTCGGCGTGGTGCTGTCCCCCGATTATAACGGCCTGCATGCCGGCCACCTTCATCTGCAGGCGACCGGGTTCGGACTGTGCGACTGAGTGCACGGCGGATTCCGGGACGCTGACCAGGGCATCCATGCGCCGGCGCCATGGTCCGAGGCCGGCGCTTTCTTGATTTTTTTCGTTTTCTGGACTACAAAGATCCGGGCGAATGATGACCTCCCAGCATTCAATGATGGAGGATACGCCATGACGACAGTGTTCCGTACGGCGCGTGCGATGCGCCACGAACGAATCTGCCCGAGGCTTGCCCTTGCGGCCGTCCTGGGCGTGGCCCCGATGCTGGCGATGCCCGCCCCCGGCCACGCGCAATCCACCGCTCAGGCCGTCGATGAATCGGAACAGGTCACCGTCGAGGCGACGCATCACGTCAGGGTCGTCTATTATGCGCGAGACCTCCAGGACGTCCCGCATGCGCGGCGGTTCATCATCCGGCTGGACAGGGCGGCCCTGGTGGCCTGCGGCGACGACACCGCGATCGCGGAGGAAATCCGACGCGCCATCGAACGGTCCGATTGCCGGCGCGACGGCGTCCTGCGGGCGATTTCGGACATCCGCAATCCGATACTCGATCAGGCCCTGGGGCTTTATGGATTACCGGCATAGTACGCCTGCCGCGGGCGCCCTGCTTTTTCGCTTCTGCCGCGCACCGGACGATGCCATGATCCCCTGGTCAGCCGACGACATCGGCCAGCCAGGGGAAACACCGATTCGATGCCGACATCCGGCCCGTTGCCATCTTCCGCCGACCAGACGCGACAGCCTGACCGTGACGCGCCCCCCGCCGCCGAAACCCCACTCCCGGAGCCGCCATTTCATACGACCAGCGCCTGGCTGGCCGCGGTCGTCGCCAGTTCCGACGACGCCATTTTCAGCAAGACACTGGACGGGATCATCCTCAGCTGGAACGCGGGGGCCGAGCGCATATTCGGGTATACCGCCTCCGAAACGGTCGGCCACCCCATCACCATGCTGATCCCCGAAAGCCGGTTGCGCGAGGATGCGGTCATCCTGGCCCGCATCCGGGCGGGCGAGGTGGTCGATCATTACGAAACCATACGCCGCTGCAAGGACGGCACCCTGATCGACATTTCGCTGACGGTCTCGCCGGTTCGCGACCGGGCCGGACGCATCGTCGGCGCCTCGAAGGTCGCCCGCGACATCAGCGACCGCAAGCGCGCCGAGGCGCGGCGCGACCTGCTGCTGCATGAAATGAACCACCGGGTGAAAAACCTGTTCGCGCTGGTCAACGGCCTGATCGCGCTCAGTGCCCGGTCGGCTGACGACGTGGACGATTTTGCCGCGGTATTGTCCCAGCGCGTCATGGCCCTGGCACGCGCCCACGAGCTGACCATGCCGGACTTGTCCCAGGCCATGCCCGCTCCGTCGGAAACGTCGCTGCATACGCTGCTTGCGGCGATCGTGGCCCCGCTGGACAACACCGAAGGCAGTCGCCTTGCCATCTCGGGGCCGGATATCGTGCTGCCCGGCACCATGCTGACCTCGCTTGCCCTGCTGCTGCATGAATTCACGACCAATGCCGCGAAATACGGTGCGCTGTCCTGCCCGGACGGACGGCTGAGCGTTGCTATCGCCCGGACAGGCGACATGATGGAACTGACCTGGACCGAAATCGGTGGCCCCCGGGTCGCGCCACCCACGTCCGAGAACGGATTCGGCAGCCGGCTGGAACGGGCCACCGTCCAGGGTGCGCTGCAGGGACAGGTGCACCGCGAATGGCTGCCGGCCGGCCTGGTCATCACGCTGTGCATTCCCCTGACGCGCCTGATGCCCTGAGCTTGGTGCTGGCGCGTCCTCGCTTTCATGTGAGGGAACGGGCCCGCATCCCCCGCGCTGCCCCCAGACAGGGCCGCGATCGCATGCCGGCCGCCAGACCGCGCACGCCGGCCGGCATCGGCCGCGCAGGGGCCAGCGCGCACGCCCCTCCCTGGTAAAATCACCCGCACTCCCCCCTGGCATGCCAGCAGACGGAGAACGAACGATGACCGACAATCCCCTCGATTTTTCACCCCTCCGCGACGCCCGCATCCGCGCGAAGGCCCGGCTGCTGTGGCAGGAGGACGGATGCCCCGACGGCGGCGATGCCGCCTATCTGGAGGCCGCCCGTGCCCTGGTCGGCATGACGGACAGCGCCGGGGCCGGACAGATGCGCCCGTCCGACGAGCCGGAGGGGGTGGAAGACGCCTTTCTGCAGGATAATCTGGGCGAATTTCCCAGCCGCCTGACCGATCAGGGCGACGACCGCCTTGTGCCCTTCCCCACACGACACCAGGCGAACATGGCCGGTCAGGCCGAAGGCAGCCTCGAAGGCACCCTCATGGGCGCGCTGGATGGCAGGACGATCGCGATCCTCGCCACCGACGGCGTCGAGGAGGTGGAACTGACCGAACCCGTCAAGGCCCTGCGCGACGCGGGCGCGCGCACGGTGCTGGTGGCACTGCATTCCGGCCAGATCCAGGCTATGAAATCCGATGTCACGCCGACCAGACGGTACGACGTTGACCTGCCCGTCGCAGAGGCGGAGGCGGCGGAATTCGACGGCCTGGTCCTGCCCGGCGGCACGACCAGCCCCGACCATCTGCGGATGGATGACGACGCGGTGCGGTTCGTGCGGGAATTCGTGCAGGCCGGCAAGCCCATCGCCGCGATTTGCCATGGCCCGTGGACCCTGATCGACGCCGGCGGCGTGAACGGCCATGTCATGACCTCGTGGCGGTCGCTGCGCGCCGACCTGACCAACGCCGGCGCGCACTGGGTCGACGAATCGGTCGTGACTGACGGCACGCTGGTCACCTCGCGCAATCCGGGCGACCTGAAGCTTTTCTGCCCGGCCATCGTCACGCTGTTCTCCGGCGTGGCGGCGGCGCACCCGGCCTGAACCGGCCCCGGCGCGAGGACCTTTCCCCCATGACCGCCCGAAAAACGCCCCCCGCGCGGCGCCGGCGATGGTCGGCCGACGTCACGCGGCACAGCGACGCGCTGGACCTGGAACCCGGCGTCTTTGCCAGCGACGACCCGCGCCAGATCGCGGAGTCCCTGAAGCGCTCGGCCGAGGCCAGCACGCGGCGCAAATCCACCCCCTTCCGTTCGGCGATGTCGATGCTGGTGTTCTACACCAACCGCGCGGGCCGGCATCTGTCCCAGGCGCGGCTGCAGACCCTGGACCGCGCGAAGACGGAACTCCGCCGCCTGTTCGGCCGCCCCGGCTGAGGGCGTGGCCCTCATCATCGAGCGCACGGCGCCTCGGCAAGTAGCTTGAACGCGGCCCGGCCGGGCCATGCTGCCTGCCGTTCAGGCTGGTGTCAGGATTATGTGGCAAAACCGGCGACACGTGACGTCGGCCAGGTATGGTGGACGCACCGAATCCTGGACGCCGCGATGTTTCGAGACCTTGGCCTTTCCTTGCCCGTGCTTTTTCTGCTGCTTTCCGGCTTGTCCGGCTGCAGTCACGTTTCGGCTGAAGCCCCGGAAGTCATTTGTACCGACATAGGCGAAGTGAATCTCGCAGCCTTCGTTTCTTCTTCCGACTATCCGGCCTCCGAATACAGGCGGGTCGTGCGCACCGGGCTGTCATGTCGGTCGGCGAGCGGAGAGGCCCTCGTTGTTCCGCAACACCACCGGGCGTTGCCGTATCTTCGTGTCCATGTCGTGCGTTCCAGGACCAATGGCTACATCTCGATGACGCTGTCTCAGCATGGAAGGCTGGTGGCGTCGGAACGCGAGACGCTGTCAGACCTGACAGGTCGTCTGGGACCGGACGCGCTGACGGCCGACATCCACGCCCTGTCCCAAAAACTCTGGCTTGATTCGTTGCCCGATCTGACGCCCACGCCAGCGGGCCAGTGACGTCATGCGGCAGGAACGGATCCCGGCGTGGCTGACGCCTCGTCTGGTCGCGGCCTTGGGCCTTTTCGCGCTGCTTCTGTGGCAGCGCGTTCCGGCGCAGGCGGAATCCCTTACATTTCACGAGGCGGTCAGCGCGGCATGGGCGATCGATCCTGGGCGCTCTGCCCTCCTGGTTAACCGAAGTTCAGCCGATGCCCGGGCCGATGCGGCGAAATCGTGGTTTCCCGGTGGCCCTACAGTCAACGGGCAATATTTCGACGATCATGCTCTGGGCAGCAACGAAGGCTATACGACGTATCAGGGCGGCGTTTCGGTTCCTCTCTGGCTTCCCGGACAAGGGAGCGCGACCGTTCGCGTCGCCCAGGCCGAGGCCGTGACGGTGCAGGAGCGCCTGAATGTCGAGCATATGGCGGTGGCGGTCCGGATCCTTGACGCCACGGCGGCGGAACTGGTGGCCGAGCGGCGCGAGGCGATCGCGCGGTCCCTGCTTGGCGCGATGCAGCGGATCGAAAGCGGCGTGCGCGGTGCCGTGCATGCGGGAGAAGCGGCCGTGACCGATCGCGACGCGGCCGCCGCCGACCTGGCCAACGCGCGGACGGAAGTCGAAAATGCCCGCGAGCAGCGCATCACGGCGACCTCGCTCCTCGCCGAGTTGCTTGGCCGCCCCGGCCTGCCGGATATCATGCTCTACGACGATCGTTTTCTGGGGCGGACCCGAATCGGAACGCCCCAGCTGGTCGAGGACAACGACCCCCGGGTCAGGGCGGCGCATCGGGCGGTCATGGCCGCCGAGGAAGGGCTGAAACTGGCGCGCGCGTCCTTCATGCCGAACCCCGAGGTGGGCATCGGGGCCATTCACGAAAAACAGTATGGAAGCCCCTGGGACAACCGCGTTGGCGTGAATGTCACCATCCCGTTGCCAAGCGAGGCGCGCAATGTCCCGATCATGGCCGACGCGCGCAACAAGGTTGCCGCCGCCGACAGCGAGGAGCGCCAGGCGCGACGCATGGTCCGCCTCGAACTGGCGCAGGTGCGCGCGCGCGTGGACGCAGCAGCCCAGGCCCTGGGCAACGCACGTCTTGCAGCCGGCGCCCTGAACAGGCGCGCGAACGAGATGGAGCGCTCCTGGCGTCTACAGGAGACGCCGCTGGTCGAGGCGCTGCGGGCCCGACAGAGTGCGTATGCCGCCCTTCTGACGTTCAACCAGGCCGAAGTCGCGTGGCACACCGCGATCGTGCGCGCCATGATCGCGACAGGATTCGTTCCATGACCTCCATGCGCATGTCCTGGCTTCCGCCAGTCCTCCTGGCCCTGCAGCTTGTCCGCGCGCATGCCGCCCTGGGGGCGGAGGAACCGGTTGTGACTCTTGCGGCCGACGTGCAGGCCAGCGAGGATCTGACCGTCGTGCCGGTCCGCCGGGGAACGGTCTCGCGGACGCTGACGGCGCTGGCCCATGTCGAGGCGGACGGGCGCCGCGTGGTGCATGTGCGCCCGGCCGGCTCCGGCAAGGTCCGCGTCATCGCGGTGATGCCCGGCAGTCACGTCGCGTGCGGCGATCGTCTGATCGACTATCAGGATCATTCGTTGCACGTTGCCCGCCTCCAGGCGGTGCAGATGCGGGCGGCCCTGGCCCAGGCGATCGCGGCGCGCAGCGAAGCCGCCGCCAGCTACGAGCGGGCGCTGCTCCTGTCCGGCAGCACCGTGTCGGCGGGGGAAACAAGGCGGCGTCTTTCCGTTCTTCAGCAGGCCACGGACCTGGTGAGGTCGCGTCAGGCCGACGTGGATACCCTGAATCATCGTTTCGCCGAAGAATTCAACTCGACCACCGAACGCGGCGGACAGGGCGAGATATCCAGCCTTATCTCGCCCTTGGCAGGCACTGTGCTGACGGTCGCGGCGGCGGTGGATGACGACATCGTTTCGGGCCAGGATCTGGTGACGGTCGCCGATCTCTCTCAGGTCTGGCTGGTCTCCGAGGTGACACCGGACGATGCAAGGCGGCTCGCGCCGGGCGCAAGCGTGACCGCCGTCCTGCCGGCAGAAGACGGAAGCCCGCAGACATCCATGCCGGTGACGCGCATCGACACGATAGATGGCGCCGCCAACCCCGCAACCGGGCTGGTGCGGGTGATTGCGACCGTCGGCAACCCGGACGGGGCCCTGCGTCCCGGCGTACTGCTCGATGCCCATCTCGCCACGACCGAAAGCGCGTCCGGCCTGATGGTACCCACCGAGGCGGTGCAACGTGTCGACGGGCGGGACATGGTGTTCCTCCGCACCGGCAAGGAGAGCTTCCGACCGGTTACTGTCCGCACCGGCCTGGGCAGCGACGACGAGACCCTGATCGTCTCCGGGCTCAGGGAGGGCGACAGGGTGGTGTCGCATGGCGGTTTCGCGCTGAAATCCGTGATGCTGCTGGCTGCGATGGGCGGCGGGGACTGACATGGAGCGGTTTCTGTCCCTGCTGCAGCAAAACCGTTACGCGGTTCTGGGTGTGCTGTTCGCGGTCGTGACGCTGGGCATCGCGACCGTGACCGGCCTGCCCGTGGAATCGGTGCCCGACATCTCGCCCAGGCAGGTGCTGGTTTCCGTCGTGGCCCCGGGGCTTGCGACCGAGGAGGTCGAGAAGCTCATCACCTTTCCGGTCGAGGCCAGCATGGCGGGTATCCCCGGAATGGTCGATCTGCGCTCGGTGTCCCGCTCGGGGGTCTCGGTCGTCTATGTGCAGTTTGCGGACGATACGGACATCAACCTCGACCGGACGCGCGTCGGCGAGCGCATGGCCCTGGCACGGGCCGCCATCCCCGTCGCGGGCCTGTCGGTGAACATGGGACCGCTGGCGACCGGCCTGGGCGAGATCATGCAGTTCGAGATCGCGGGCCGGGGCTTCGACGCGATGGAACTCAACCGCATCATGACCTGGATCGTGGTGCCGCAGATCAAGCTGGTGCCGGGGGTGGTGGACGTCAACGTCAATGGTGGCGCCGAGGAGACATTCGAGGTCCGTCTCGACGAGAGGCGCCTGAACACATACGGTCTTTCGGCCGGCGACGTGTTCCGCGCGGTGGACGCCAACAACGCCGCCTCGGGCGGGGCCTGGATAGCGCATTACGCCGAGCAGGTGGTCGTGGTCGGGCGCGGGCTGGTGCGCGACCTGGCCGATTTCGGCGCCATTGCGGTCAAGTCGGGGCCGAATGGTACGGTGATCCGGTTGCGCGATCTGGGGCAGGTCGCCCTGGGCCCACGCACACGGCTGGGGGCGGTGACGCGCGACGGGCGGGGGGAAATCGTCAACGGCGTCGTGCTGATGGAGATGGGCGCCAGTTCGGAAAAGACGATCGCCGCGATCGAGGCGGCGTTGCCGTCCATCAGGCGGGCCTTGCCGGCCGGCGTGACGCTTGATCCGTACTACAGCCGCGCCACGCTGACGCACAAGACGATCGCCACCGTAAAGGAAAACCTGGTCATCGGGGCCGGACTGGTGATCCTGGTTCTCGTCATCGTCATCGGCGACTGGCGCGCGTCTCTGGTCATCGCCTCGGTGATTCCGTTCGCTCTGATCTGCGCGATGATGGGGATGCGCGCATTCGGCATCTCGGCCAATCTGCTCAGTCTGGGGGCCATCGATTTCGGGATGATCGTCGACAGTTCCCTCGTGGTGGTCGAGAACGTGATGACGCACCGGCTTGCCGACCCGGATACGGATCTGCGCACGCTGGTGGTGACGTCCGTCCGTCAGGTGATCCGGCCGGTGAGCTTCGCGATTCTGGTCATCGTCATGGTCTATCTGCCGATCCTGACGTTGGAGGGGATCGAGGGCAAGATGTTCAGGCCGATGGCCCAGACCGTTATCATGGCGCTGCTTGCCTCGCTTGCCTACAGCCTGCTGTGCGTGCCGGTGATCGCGGCCCTCGCCCTGCGCCGCTCTGTCCCGCACGACGAGACACGGCCGGTCGCGTTCCTGCGCCGCTTCCATCGCCCGGCGGTATCATGGTGCGAAGCCCATTCCTGGCCCGTCTTCGGCGCCACGATCGGTATTTTTCTGGTCTCCGCCTTCCTGGCGACGCGCCTGGGCGGCGAATTCATCCCGCAGCTTCAGGAAGGCGCGCTGGTCGTCACATCGACGCGCCTGCCCAGCGCGTCGCTGGCGACGTCGCTGCGGTCGGTGAACCGGGCGGAACGCATTCTGAAAGGCTTTCCCGACGTGCTGACGGTCGTCAGCAACACCGGCACGTCGGCCATTCCGACCGATCCGATGGGAATCAACGAGACCGATACGTTCGTTTTCCTGAAGGATCCCGACCAGTGGAAGACCGCGCGCACGCAGGAGGGACTGGTGGCCGCGATGAACGCCGCCCTACGCGCCCAGGTGCCGGATGCCCTGTTTTCGTGGAGCCAGCCGGTGCAGATGCGCATGGACGACCTGCTGTCGGGGGTGCGGACGCAGATCGCCGTCTCGATCTACGGTGACGATCTGGATGTGCTCTCCAGGCTGGGCGACAAGGTGACGGCGGTCCTGAACAGCATTCCGGGCGCCGCCGACGTCGCCGCGCAGGGCGACGGCACGATCCCGTTCCTGCACGTCGATGTGGACCGCGAAGCCGCGGGCCGACTGGGCGTGAACATGCAGGACATACTCGACACGGTCGAGGCGGTGGGGGGCCATATCGGTCGCCCGGTCGTGGTCAATAATGCCCTGATCGGCACACAGATACGCTTCGAGCCCGACCAGGTGGGCAGCCGCGACCGCATTGCCGGACTTCGCGTCCGCCGCGGAGACAGCGCGGGCATGGTGCTGCTGTCGCAGGTCGCGCGCGTCACGATCGAGGACGGGCCGCCGCGCATCAGCCGTGATCGCATCCAGCGCCGTATGATCGTGCAGGCGAATGTACGCGGCCGCGATCTCGGGTCGTATGTCGCGGCGGCACAGGCGGCGGTGGCACGCGACGTGCGTCTGCCGCCCGGCTATCGCATGACCTGGGAAGGGCAATTCCGCAATCTGCAATCGGCGATGCAGCGGCTGGACATCGTGGTGCCGATCGCGCTGGCCCTGATCTTCGGCCTGCTGGTCATGGCGCTCGGCTCGCCGCTGCTGGCGTTGCTGGTGTTCGTCAACCTGCCGATCGCGGCAACGGGCGGCATCTTCGCGCTGGTGTTGCGCGGCCTGCCATTCAGCATCTCGGCCGGCATCGGCTTCATCGCCCTGTTCGGGGTCGCGATCCTGAACGGCGTCGTTCTCATCAGCTACACCCAGGAGCGGCGGCGCACCGGACTGACCGCGGCGCAGGCGGCGTTCAGCGCGGTAGAGGACCGGTTCCGGCCGGTTATCGCGACCGCGCTGGTCGCCAGCCTGGGTTTTTTTCCCATGGCGTTCTCCACCAGCGCGGGGGCCGAGGTCGAGCGTCCGCTGGCGACGGTCGTCATCGGCGGCCTGGTTTCCTCGACGCTGCTGACGCTGCTTGTGCTGCCCTCGCTCTACGCCCGCTTCACCAGAACGCGCGGCGAGGACGACACGGTGCCCGTAGCCATGTCATGACGGGGAACGCATCATGAGAGTGCTCATTGTCGAGGATGAGCCCTTGCTCGGCTCCGCCGTGCGCGACCGCGTCCGCCAGGTCGGCCACGCGGCCGACTGGTTCACGACGCTCGAGGAGGCGCAGGCGGCGCTGGAGGTCGCGATCTACGACATTCTCCTGCTCGATCTGGGTTTGCCCGACGGAAGCGGGCGGCAGCTTCTGAAAGCCGTCCGCCGGTCCGGTTCCACGATGGCGATCCTGATCATGACAGCGCAGGACCAGATCAGTGATCGTATCGCCGGGCTTTCGGAAGGCGCCGACGATTACGTCGTCAAGCCCTTCGACCTTGGGGAGCTGATCGCGCGGATCGAGGCGGTCGCGCGACGTTACGCGCCGCTTCCGGGGCCTTGCGTGCGGATCGGCGCCGTGGAGATCGATCTGTCCCGCCAGTCCCTGCGCCGCGACGATAACGAGATCGAACTGACGGCGCGGGAGTGGGCGGTGATCGAGCTGCTGGCCCGCCGGCCGGGCGCCATCTGTTCGCGGGAGAGGATGGAGGAGGCGCTTTATGGATTCGGCGAGGAAATCGAAAGCAATGCGATCGAGGTCTTCATCAGTCGTGTTCGCAAGAAAACCGGCCCCGGCCTGATCCATACGGTACGAGGACGCGGATACCGCCTCGCCGGGAGCGGCCAATCATGAAAAGCTGGAGCCTGGCCTCGCATATCGTCGCCGGTGTCGTGGCGATCGTGTTCGGCTGCCTGGTGCTGCTGAGCGTCTCGGTCGCGGCCTTCACGCGCCACGAAGTGACGGAACGGCTCGACGACTCGTTGCAGGAGGTCTCCGAACGGCTCGGCTTTGTCGTATCGATGCAGTTCCGTCAGGATCAGGTACAGGGTGGCGTAGCCCTGCCACCGGGGCTGGATCGCGACGCGCTGGCATATCAGATCACGGATCTGGCGGGCCATATCGTCCTGCGCTCGCAAAACGCGCCACCGGCCTTGCTGGTCGCGCCCCTTACGCCGGGATTTTTCGATCGGCCGCATTTCCGGGTCTTCGTCACCCTGTCGGCCAAGCGGACGCATTACATCCTGGTGGCCGAGCCCGCCTTTCATCGCCAGGAGGCCATACGCCGTGCGATCATGATTTCGGTCTTGCCGATGATCCTCATCATGCCGGCCATATGGCTGCTGGTACGCTGGACCGTGCGTCGCGCCTTGCGCCCCCTGGTCGATCTTCAAAAGGAAATCGGCAGCCGGGGCGGGGCCAATCTCGAACCGATTCCGTCGCTGCATCTTCCCGACGAAGCCGCGCCCATTCACAAGGCGGTCAATTCCCTGCTGGACCGGCTGAGAAAGGCCCTCTCCACCGAACGCATGTTCGCGACCAACGCAGCCCACGAACTGCGCAACCCCATTGCCGCCCTGATGGCACAGGCCCAGGTTCTGCATGAAGATTTGCGGGAATCCGGCTATGCAGCCCGGCTGGAATCCGTAGTAGGACAGACGCGGCGGATCTCGCGGACGACGGAAAAGTTGCTGCAGCTCTCGCGTGCGACCTCGGGCGTATCCCTGCGAAGGATACAATTCGATCTTATCGAGATCATTCTTGTTCTGGTTGACGAATTTCGGGACATCATACCGCCCGACCGCCGCCTGATCGTTGACAGCGGCTGCCTGGACCATCTCCACATCCAGGGAGACGTCGATACCTGCGGTATATTGTTCAGAAACCTCATTGAAAACGCCATCAATCATGGTGTCACCAACACGGACATCAAGGTCAGCATCATGGCGAACGGTCAGGTGGAAATCGTCAATGCCTGCGAGACGATTCCGGCAGCCGTGCTGGACCGGCTTGCCGAGCCCTTTATCAGGGGAGCATCTTCCACCGAAGGGAGTGGGTTGGGACTGTCGATTGCGCATAATATCGTAACGCAATTGGGCTGTCAGATGGCCTTGCTCTCGCCTGCTCCGGGACAGGTCTCCGGTTTCATGGCGCGCATCAGCTTTCCGGTTTTCACCGTCGTGCTATTGTCCGATCATGAACCACAAGAAAATGAATAAATCTAAAAAACTGGGTCTTTTACCAGACCCTGTCGGATATGGGCACGGCAAGACATCGACGAGAACCTGCGCCCCAAGATTTCGGCGATAGTCGGACCTCGTCAGAACGGCCGAGATGCGACGTTTGACAGCAGTTTTTCACGCCGAGCCAGAAGCATGGTGAGATCCTCCGCAGGGGCTTTTTCAATAGCGCAAACCCCCGCGCCCACCATAAGGCAGCGGACACGATGGGCCCGTCGCAACCCGATATGAGAGAACCGCCACCTCGTTCTTCGTCATCCGTCGCTTCGCCGCGATAATGCAGCGCCGCGACAAGCAGTGTGAAGGCACGAGATTTTTCGCGGCCCCATGCCTATGAAGGGGCCTCAGAACACGACGCTGGTAGCGACATTGATCGTGCGGCCCTGCCCCCAGCTGTTGCGGTAGGCGGAGCCGGTAGGGGCGACAATATAGCCCTGGTTGAGCAAGTTGACCGCATTCACCTGAAGGTTGACGCGCCGGCCCAGAAGATGGGGGAAGCTCCATGATGCGAATGCGTCGAGGGTTCCGTAGCCGGGAACCTGAAAGCTGTTCGTGAGGGTGGCGGAACGTGTTCCCACCAGGTGCACGCCGCCACCTGCCCGCATTCCTGTGTCCTTCCACGGCAGTGTTCCATGCCAGGTCACATATATACTGCCGGAGTTCTTCGGCACGCCGATGAGCTGCTTTCCCTGATCCTCGGGCGTATCGCGCAGGGTGCGGGCGTCAGTCCAGGCGTATGCGACGATCGTGCTCCAGTGCCGGGAGAGATTGCCGGTCAGGCTGAATTCGAGCCCTTTCGACCCTGCCAGACCCGTCAGGCGCTGGATATTGTTGCCGTTTTCGTCAAGTCCCGCACTTTGCAGGACGTTCTTCTTGTGAATATTGTACAGGGCGAGATCGCCGGTGAGCCATCCGTTGTCGTAGCGGGCGCCGACCTCGAACTCACGCCCCGTGGTGGGTTTGTAGCCGCCCTGCAGAACGGTGCCGGCCGACAGCAGATTGGCCCCGAACGACTGCGAATAGTCGCCATAGAACGAGACCGTCTTGAGCGGTTGCCAGACGATCGCGGCGAAGGGCAGCGGCTTGGTGTAGCCTGCGTTCGTTGTCAGGTCGAAGGGGATGCCGCTGCCGTAGCGGATGTGAAACCACTGATAGCGCACGCCGCCGCTGAGGGTAACCTGCCGGGTGAGATGGATATTATCCTTCACATAGCCTGAGACGCTGTCGATATTCTGCTGCAGGTTGCTGCTGGCCGCGTTGACCTTGCCCACCGGCTGGAGCAGACCATAGACCGGGTCCGATGGTAGGAAGCCGCCGACATTGGAAGACTGGTAGAAGAGTCCCTGATCCTGTCGCCTGTTTTCGTAATCGACCCCTGCCGTGATCTCGTGACGCATACCCCATAAATCATGTGTGGCGATGTAATCGAGCGCTATGTTGCCATTGGCGCGGATGGTGCCGCCATTCGAGCGGTAGCGGCGGGTGAGGATGCCGGTGACGGGGTCGTAGCTGGACGGGTCGGCCTGGCGGTCGTGGTAGTCATCGTGGTTGTAGCCGCCGGAGAGGCGGAAACGGTCATGGGGCGTCATGCGGAAATTGATCTGCGACGCCAGGAGGTGGCGGTCGCCGAAGGAGGCGGTCCATGACTCGTCAAGGCGCTTCTGCGGGCCGGAGATGGGGTTGTTCCCGACGAAGATCGCGCCGCGATCAAGAGTATTGTCGTATTTGGCGAATTCGTAGGAAATGGAGGCGTCCCACCGGCCATGTTTCCAATCCAGCGTGGGGGCGACGAGGGTCTGGCGGTTGGCGCCGAAATTCCGCCAATAATTCTCGTTGCGGAATTCGCCGATCAGGCGAAACGCGATGTCCCGGGAGGCAGGGCCCGACACGTCGAAATGGCCATTGCCACCGCCCAGGGAACTCCATTGCGTGCCGAACCCGCCGTCCCAGCGGCGGTGGTTGGGGGCCTTCGTGATGACATTGATGACGCCGCCGGGTTCCTGCATGCCATAGAACAGCGAAGCAGGTCCTTTCAGGATCTCGACTCTTTCCGCGGTGGCGCCCTGGTAGTTGCGGCCGATGGGCATGCGGATGCCGTCGCGCAGGATGGAGCCGTCATCGTTGGCGCCGAAGCCGCGTTTGATGAGCGCGTCCTGCGTGCCGCCGAAGTCGTTGCCGATGGCAACGCCGGGGACGTACTTCGCCATGTCCTCCATCGTCTGCGGGTCGAAATCGGCGAGGGTCTGATGGGTAATGACATGGGTGGTCTGCGTCTGCTGCAGAAAGGCGGTGGGCCTTTTGTCGCCCATTCCACTGTCGGGGGCGGCATAGGAATTGCGTTCGCCGACCACGTACAGGACTTCGGGCGCGTGCATGTCGTGCTTTTCAGCGCCCTTTATCTTCTGCGAGGGTTTCCGTGGAGGCGCGGATGCGTGCGGCTGGCGGGTGACCGGCGGGGGTGATCCAGGCGTGGCGGGTGCCGCGTGCGCACTACCCAGGCCGAGTGCTGCGATACCGGAAGCCAGAAGGAGGGAGCCGTGGGCGGAACGGCCAGCCTTGCGGGCGATATTGCGAATAGTTGTCATTCGCGCTTCTAAACACAAATCGTTACGTTTGGAAACAAGCAAAATGTTATGGGGGGCAGATGCGCGACCCGCCGCAAGCATGTCACCGCCGAAGATCAGCCATGCGGTGACCACCTCTTTCCGGATTGGCAGCGCAACGGAAACGGAGAGATTCTTGCCTTTGCCCGGCAGGCGTGAGGTCATCTTAGCCGGGCAGGGTTTCAGCACCGTCCGGCACTCAACCCCCGAAGCCACCACTTCGAGCGCGGACATTTTCTCTGCCCCCACCGACACGTCATGGGTGTCTGCAGGGGCCCGAATCAAGCGATGGTGCGTTCGACGATCCGGCGTTTGCGCAGGGCGTCACATCCCTGCCACGTCCGGGTGGCTCGCCGCTCTGGCGACCGGCGTGTCGCATGACGTCGTGCCGTTCGGCACGCTCCTGCTGTGGACCGTACTCGATTTTGGGGTTTTCGCCGTAGCGGGCAGGCGGCCGGCCCCGTCTATCCGGCCGGATCGGTGCGGGGCGATGCGACGGCGCCGGCCATCGGCACCGTGCGGGAACAGGCATGGCGCTCGGGCTGCATGCCGTCCCAGCCGGGGTGGCCGCCCAAGCCTGGCGGCCGCTCCTGTCCTAGCCTGCCTTCTTGCGTCGGGCGGCCGCGGCCGCGCCGCCCAGCGCGCCGCCCTTGCGCGACGGCGCGTGCGACACCGGATGCCCGCGCCCCGACCCGCTTTTCTTGCCGCCGCCGGTTTCCTTGTTCACCGTGGCCCAGGCCCGGCGCTCAGCCTCCTGCTCCCCTACGCCGCGCTGTTCATAGCCGGCCTCTATATGGGCCGCCTGCCGCTTCTGCTTGTCGGTATAGGACGATTTGTCTCCGCGTGGCATGACACATGCTCCTCTCCGATTGCGGGCGCACCGCGGGTCAGACCGCGTGAACCCGGCTTTCGCGTTCCCAGAACCGCAGCGCCCGGCAGGCCGCGACGAAGGCCGCGACATCGCCGGCCTTCGCCAGCGGCAGAATCCCGCCGTCCATGTCCTGCGTCCGGATGCCCGACCGCTTCATCAGCGGCACGGCGGTAGCGGCATAGCCGATGAATTTCGCATGGGCGAAGGCATCGGCGACGAAATCGCGCGCCGTCGCTTCCTCGCACAGCACCGTTGTCCCTTCGGCGGAGGGCAGAAGGACCACCGCATCATACAGCACCGACGGGGCACCCTTGATCTTCTGTCCCGCGGGGATCTGCACGCCGGCGCTGGTCGTCACGCCGCCCACCTGTGGCGCGACCAGTTCCACATCCGCCCCTTCGTCTTTCGCCGCCGTCGTGACCGCGTCCAGCAGGGCCGCGTCGACGCCGTCCGTCACCAGCACACCGAACTTGCGGCCGGCGAAATCGGCCGGCCCGTTCTTCAGGATGCTCAACGCGGGCGATGGGGGCAGGCCGTCCAGCACCGGTCGCGCCGGGGCCGGGGCATCCGGCAGGCTGTCCAGGCCCAGCCCCTGCGCGACCGCGGTGGCCAGGTCGTGGTCCACATGAATAAGATGACCCACCATGCGCTGACGGATGGCCAGGGTCTCGACCTTGCTCAATTCGAAGGTGAAGGCCTGCTGGATATGGACCTGCTCGGTCGTCGTCTGGCTCAGGTAGAACTGCCGAGCCTGACTGTAGTGATCGCCGAACAGTTCGGACCGCATGCGCGTCTTTGCACCGTCCTCCTGCGCCGGAAAGGTCGTGAACCCCTTGGCGGCATCCTCACGCGGGCCGCCCTGCGCGCCGCCCCAGGAATTGGGTTCGTAATTCGCCCGGCCCTTCGGATTGTGCATCGCCATGTGTCCGTCCTGCTGGAAATTATGGAACGGGCATTTCGGCGCGTTGATCGGGATATGCGTGAAATTCGGGCTGCCCAGGCGCTTGATCTGGGTATCGAGGTAGGAAAAATTCCGCCCCTGCAACAGCGGATCATTGGTGAAGTCCACGCCCGGCACGATATTCTGGGTGCAGAACGCAACCTGTTCGGTCTCGGCAAAGAAATTATCGACCATGCGGTCCAGCACCAGGCGCCCCACAGGGCGCACCGGGACCAGTTCCTCGGGGATCAGCTTGGTGGCGTCGAGCACGTCGAAATCGAAACTGTCGGCAAAATCGTCGTCGAACAGCTGGACGCCCAGCTCCCATTCCGGGAAATTCCCGCTCCTGATCGCGTTCCACAGGTCACGGCGATGAAAATCCGGATCCGCGCCATTGATCTTGACCGCCTCGTTCCAGACCACCGATTGCAGGCCCATCTTCGGCTTCCAGTGGAACTTGACGAAACGCGAGTGCCCGGCCGCGTTGACCAGGCGGAACGTATGGACGCCAAACCCCTCCATGAAGCGGAACGACCGGGGCAGCGCGCGATCCGACATGACCCACAGCGCCATGTTGACGCTTTCCGGCGACAGCGAGATGAAATCCCAGAAATTGTCGTGCGCGGATTGCGCCTGCGGAAAGTCCCGGTCGGGCTCCGGCTTCACCGAATGTATGACATCGGGAAATTTGATGGCGTCCTGGATGAAGAAGACCGGGATATTGTTGCCGACGATATCCCAGTTTCCCTCCTTCGTGTACAATTTGACCGCGAACCCACGCACATCGCGCGCCAGGTCGAACGATCCCTTGCTGCCGGCGACGGTGGAAAACCGCACGAAGGCCGGCACCCGCTCGCCAGGCCGTTGCAGGACATCGGCGCGCGTCACGTCCGAAAGCGAATCCGTCAGTTCGAAGAATCCATGCGCGCCATACCCCCGCGCATGGACCACGCGCTCGGGAATACGCTCATGGTCGAAATGGAAAATCTTTTCCCGGAAATGGAAATCTTCCAGAAGAGTCGGCCCGCGCGCGCCCGCCTTCAGCGAATTCTGGTCGTCCGCGACCGGCGTGCCCTGCTGGGTGGTCAGGACCGGAACGTCGCCGCCGGCCCCCTGGTGGGTTTCGCCGCCCGCGCCACGCTGGATGTTTTCTGTTCCGATGCTGGCGCGCGTGCGGCCATGATCCGGTGTTTTCGCGGTCATGAATGGTTCTCCGGTTCGGTCGGGCTGGCGGGCCGGAGCCCGCACCTGGTGCCCCATCATCGGGGAATAACGTGACGCGATGGAACGGGTTGCCCTGCGGGGGGCATCACACCGGCCCTGCCGTCACGCATGTGTGACCCTCATCGTTCGTCCGGAACCAAGATATCCGCATCCGGTTCGGGTCATGAGGCAGGTGTCGCCCGGCCACTCCCGACCGGACCGCCTTCCGGATAGAGGAGAGCCGCAATGGCCCGTTTCCACCCCGTCGCGATCCTGGTCCTGGCGGGCCTCGTCGCAGGAGGCGCGACTGCATCCGCGCAGCCCGCCAATACATCCCCCTTAACCCACACGCCATCTGCCCCGTCATCTCCTGCCGGGCCAAATCGGGAGAGCGTTCCGCCGTCGGAAAAACTGCCGACCTGGTCCAACCAGAAACGCGAACAGGTTTCCCCCACACCGGCATCGCCGGGCACCCAGAAACAGCCGCTGTCCTCCGAACAGGCGAAGCGGCGCGCGCGCCACACCATCCCGGGCACGAACACCGTGCCCGGCACGACGGTCCAGCCGCGAACCACCATGCCGCCCCAACAGTAAGGTTCGGTGAAAAAGCCGGGTTCGGCCCGAACCCGGCACGGGCCTCGGCCCTTGGCGGCGCCGTGCCCGATCGAACGGGCCCCATGCACCGCCCCCTGAAAACGACGACGGCGCCCACCCGGACCATGCCGGGCAGGCGCCGTTCGCCGATCGCGTCAGGCGGCCATATGGGTCAGCCGTTCCTCGGAAATGGTCGACAATTTCCTGTCGGCATCCTTCTCTTCCTCCAGCGTTTCGTGGAGGATGGCCGCGCAGTCCGGACGGCCGAGTTCCTTCGCCCAGGCGACCAGCGTGCCATACCGCGTAATCTCGTAATGCTCGACCGCCTGGGCGGACGAGACGATTGCCGCGTCGAGAACGCTCTTGTCGTCGACCTCGCCCGATATATCGTCGGCTTCGTCGAGGATGCCGTCGATCGCCGGACATTTGACGGTCGAGGGCGCTATACCGTGCATCTGGAACACCTGCTCCAGCCGCGCGATATGCGTGCGTGTCTGGTCGAGATGGTCGCGCAGCCCCGTCTTGAGATCCATCGACGACGCCTTGTCGATCATCGCCGGCAGCGTGTTCACGATTCTCTTTTCAGCATAAAGGATGTCCTTCAGCTGATGGATGAACAGGTCGTTCATCGAATGGATGTCCCGTGTAAAGAGTCCCATGGTCTGTCCTCCTGTCTGGCCGGAATGCCTGACGGCTTCCGTTGCGACAACCAGGGCATGCTGCGTGCCCTGAAGGGGAAGGTCATCCCGAGATGGCAGGAAGTAAAGGCCTTTTGACGAACACGTGAAATACGAAATCTGGAAATTTCCCACCCATAGATCGACCGCCCCGACAACCCGCCGTTTCAAACGGATAATTATGATCGTTAATTGTTATATCTTTCATTTTCACAATTTTTTTCATACCCCCACGCATCAGGAATCCCACTCCGCGTATTGAAATTCGACGTACGCTCTCAATTCTCCCCATACTTGGGCGGAACGCGCCCCGGAACGGAGAAGGATTTCGATCATGACTCGTTTTTTTCTTGATTTTTCCGATGATCTGATCGACCGCATGGCCGAGCGCGGCCATGGTGCGGGCAAGGCGCGACATCATCCCGGCAAATTCGCCCAGGATCGGGAAAAGGCGGCGTCCCCCGCACAGCAGGGCGGGCGGCACAGCCATGCGGGCGCCACGGCCGGAGATATACCCGCCACCCCCATGCAGGATCGCGACAAGGCGGCGCAAGCCGGCCATACCCACGGCCGGCACGGCCACGGCAGCGGTCACTGATGCCATGCCCACGGGGCCGGGGGGCCGTGTGGCCGCCCGGCCCGCCTGGTCCATACGGGCCGACGCCCTACCCTGCCCTCCGGTCGCCAGGGACTGGGCGTTCCGCCTGGGCGACCAGGCGGATCACCTCCTGATCCTCGACCTGCGCAAAATCGCGATAATAGGCGCCGACGGCATAAAGCGGGTTCGGTCGCATCAGACAGACGACCTCGTCGCATTCGGCGGCAAGGTCCGCGATACTGTCGGGTGGCGCCACCGGCACCGCCAGGATCAGGCGCGCGGGCTGCGCCCCGCGCACGGCCTGCAACGCCGCCCGCATGGTACCCCCCGTCGCAATCCCGTCATCGACGACAATGACGACCCGCCCCGCTACCGGCAGCGGCGGCCGTCCCTTCAGATACAGCCGTCGCTGGCGTGCGATCTCGCCAAGCTGGCGCTGCACGATCTCCCGGATGGTGGAGGTTCCGACCCCGAATTCCCCAACCCGCACCCGATCCAGGACGATGCGCGGCGCGGCGCCGTCCACGACCGCCCCCAGGCCGTATTCCTCATGCCCCGGCATACCGATCTTGCGCACGAACAGCAGGTCCATGTCGGTATCGAGCGCCCGCGCGACCTCGAACGCCACCGGAACGCCGCCCCGCGGCAACGCCAGCACCAGGGGATGGGACGCGGCATACGGCAGAAGGACAGCGGCCAGCGCGCGCCCCGCCTCCTCCCTGTCGCGAAACGGCTCTCGACGGTCGGACATCGTCATGGGTCCTGTACCGGGTCACAGGCCGAAGGGCCAGGTTTCAGGGGCACCGTGGGCAGGCGCATGCCCCAGCGGCATGACGGCCCGCGTTTCCTCGAACCAGACCCAGGCATCGAACTGCTCGGCCAGCGACGCCTCGAAATAATGGCTCGCCAGTTCGGTTTCGGGGCGATAGATCACGCCGATCGCCCGTTCGCGCAGCGGCCCGCGCAGATGCGCCCTCAGCGCCGCCCGGCTGTCCCGCCAATCCGTCAGGCTCGTGGGATGGCCCGCGCGGGCGAAAGCATGTTCATAGCTGTCGAACCGCGCCGGGCGCACGGTCTTCACTTCCATGTCTCCGTCCCAGTCGCTGGCAGCCGCGACGGTGCCGCGGTCGGTGCCGAAGCCGATCAGGACGGCCTCGTCGCCATGGGCCATGCGGCAGAGTTCGCCGATGTTGAACTGGCCCTCCCATCCCATCGCGGTCGCGGCCGCGTTGCCGACATGCGAATTATGCGCCCAGATCACCGCCTTCGCCGCATCGCCCCGATGGGCCAGCAGCGCCTGGATGGTGCCGAACATGTGCCGGTCCCGCAGGTTCCAGCTTTCGGTCGCGCCGCGATACATGATCCGGTAATACAGTTCGGCGGCACGGACGATGCGCGCATTCTGCACGGCATCGAACCAGGCTTCGCCATCGCGGTGCAGGTAGCGCAGGCGATGGACCAGCAGGTCGCGCAGTTGCGCCACGACCGCGTCCTCGCAACTGTCCTGTCCCTGCCCCGCCACCGCCCGTCCATAGCGGGCCGGATCGTCCTGCCACGGCGTCAGGCGGGCATAGCGCCGCCGGGCGGACGCCCCCGCGTCAGGATCGACATGGTCCAGATAGGCCAGTACAGCGTGGATTGATTCCCCCAGGCTGTACAGATCGAGCCCGTGAAACGACACGCGCTCGGCCTCCGCGCGGGTTTCGTTGTGGCGATGCAGCCAATGCACTAAGGCAGCCACGTCCTCGTTACGCCACATCCAGGTCGGAAAACGGGAGAACGCCGGCCCACGCCACGGCCGGGGCGCCCGATGCCGGACATAATCGTCGATCCGCGCGCCGTCGGGCCAGTCGGCCTCGACCGCGACGACGGTAAAGCCATGATGTTCGATCAGCCGGCGCGTAATGGCGGCGCGCGCCCGATAGAATTCCGACGTGCCATGCGTCGCCTCGCCCAGCAGCACCACCCGGGCATCGCCGAAGCGATCGAACGCCGCACCGAACGCCTCGGCGTGGTCCAGACCCGGCAGCGGCTCGCCCTGATCGCGCAATGCCGCGACCAGGCCGGCGAAACCGTCAAGGCGACCCCCGCCACGGAAGGATGTATCGGCCATCATGGGCCCCTTTTCCCCGATCGCATACATGCGGCACCCCCTGACAGTGGGCATCCACCGACCGGAATGCAGGGGGCGCAGGCCCCGACGGTACTCCTATCAACACGAAGTGATCGCGTGACGGGCCGACATGTTTTGTCTTGCTCTTTTTTGAATCTGCCATTTATCATTAACATATATTTATATTATAAAATTTATTTTATGAAACCAATATTATCCTAATTTTATTTGGTTCAGACACTTTAATGGGCGTGATTTTTCTTCGGGCTCGCAAAATATCCTGCCGAGATTCCCGAATTTTACTTAACAATCTTCCATACCAAAAATCTAAATGACCCGCCACCGGGAGTTAGTAATATGAACAAGGAGTTCTCCGAAATAACAGGAGACGATACACCGCTGACATTGCCCAGCATCGCGTCGCCAAACGTTTCGCCCCCCCGGGACGTACACGCGCATATCGATCTTGTCACGGCGGCCGAAGCCAGGGTCGCCTTTCCATCGCTGCCGGACGACATGCTGGCCCGCATTGCCGATGACATGAACCGGCAAGGGTTCGGCGTCGCAACCGATTGCATCCACGCCGACGATCTGTCCGCGCTGCGGACCTTCATCGAACATAAGGTCGCGGCCGCCGGCGGCGAGTATATCGCATTCGCCGGTCGCGAGAGTGTCAGAGGGACTTTCCTCGATACCCTGGGCCTGTCACCCGAATTCATGCAGGCCTGCCAGACGATCTATCGGAAAGGCACCGGAAAGGCCCCGCCGACGGTGCCTTTCTACCAGGTCCTGCGGTGCCTTTCCGGAAAGACCGGCGAACAGCACGCCTTTCTCTTTCATTACGATTCCTACGTCATCACCGCACTCGTCCCGGTCATCATGCCGAAGGACGGCAAGCGCGGCGACCTGATCATGCTGCCCAATACGCGCGGGATCAGGTCGAGCTATTTCCTCAATCTGCTCGACAAGATCCTGCTCGACAACAGATTGACGCAGGTCGCGCTGAAGCGGCTGATCCACTCGGGATATCTGCGCCCCACCCGGGTGCGCATGCTGCCGGGGAACGTCTATTTCTTCTGGGGCTATCGCTCGGTTCACGCAAACGAACCGTGCGATCATGACAAGACCCGGGCAACTGCCCTGTTTCATTACGCCAACCCCCACGCCGGTAGCCGCCTGCGCGGCATGGCGCGCAGCACGCCCGGGGCGTAATCCGCCGCGGCACGTCGGACCATCGTGCCATGTCCGGGAATGGTCGCCGCGCTGGTTTCCCCTCGGTCCAATCTTATGCCCGTCCAGGCTATGAATGACTCTTCGGGGGCATGCCTCAGGGCGCTGTCCTGAAACCCGCCAAAGACAGCCGCCTTTGGAAGCCAGTCTGTTGATCCATGATCGGGGTTCGGGCAAAACACGATCTGCCTTGCCGGACCGCCGTCACAGAACCTTGTCAGCCGCGCATGTCAACCTTTGCGGACACAACTCGTTCATACAGCATCGTCAATCCATCTTAACCCATTGACCGGTGGAGACATGCAAATCACACATCATCGGCACACGCAGGATGACGATGTGCCGTTCGATCTCTGGCTGCGGCGAGAACTCCATATGCTGTTCGACGCGGTGGCCGATGAACCCATCCCGCCCGATCTTGTCCGCCTGGTCGAACAGGGCCCTGAAGACTGGCGAGTGCGGGAACCATGCCTGCCCCGATGACGACAGACGATCCACGGGACCGCGCACCTTTGTTCCGTAGGGGTGCGCTCCATTCTACCCACTCCGCCCTTCGCCCTGAACGCGACCTGCCTGTCCGGCGCCATGCCCGGGTGTCCGCGTCGCATCGACCCGCGACGTCAGGGTGCGCAGGCTGCCGGCCATGCCGCCGACAATGGCGGCAAGAAGCCTGACCCGCCGCTCCACGTTTTTGGGATTGTGTTGTTCGAGGGAAGCGACGATTTCATCCAGCGTCCGCTCGACAGTGGTCAGGCGTGCCTCAAGGTCGGCAATCGTGCAATTTTCCGAATCCACCCTGCTCTCTCCGACGATGCCGGATCCATCCTGTTCCATGTCGGGGACAAGGCACACGCGACATCGGCCGGTTATGACGTGTCTCCGGATTCGGCGGGAAGGGCCGCGTTCCGGGTCTGACGTTCGATCCATTTCTGTGCGTTGATCTTTCCCGCCGGGTCGAGCCTGCGATAGAGCATCACAAGGTCGTTCTCGTCCGGCGACAGAGTGACGGGGATCTTTTCATCGGCCATGCCTGTCAGCAGCGCCTCGGCCTCCACGCCCAGGATCCGCGCCAACACGGCAAGATGTTTCTGGATACCGCCCTCGCGCCCGGTTTCCCAGAACGCGATGGCCGAACGCGACAGGCCCAGCCCATCGGCCAATTGCTGCTGACTGAGTCCCGCGATTTTCCGCAAGATGCGGATGCGCTTGCCCAGTTCGGCGCTGGGCGAGGCCTTCCGGCCGGTATCCGGATCGATGCCCTGCAACCGGGCCTCGGTCCGCCTGATCCATTGTCGGAAGCCGCCCTTGCCGACCCGCGACAGGCCCGCACCCGGTCCGTCTCCCTGCTCGCGATACAACACGCCGTCGCGCAGCACATCGACGACGACCCGCGACCGGGCGCCAGAGCCGGCGGGCATCCAGATCTGGCCAGGCTGGAGAATGAAATGATGCATGCCCGAAGCGGTTTTCGGAAACCGGCCCCGTTCAGCAGGCCGCCCCCCTAGCGCCTGTCAGCCCGACGGTCAGCCGGCGTGGGCAGTCCCTCGCCGCCCCGAACGAGATATGGACCAGCCGCCAGGATATTCACCGCCAGCAGTCCGATGGTGCTGGGCCGGCGCGCACCCAGCGGCAGAAGCGCATTGCCGTTCGTCCAGCGGCAGGGCGCGCTTTCCCGCACGTCCCATCCGGCAAGATCGCCGGTCGTCAGATGGGCGTCGATCCGGCGGGTGATATCGGCGTCGAACAACATGACCTCTCCCACCAATACCCCCAGTTCCCGACGGTCGTCGAGGAACGGCCCCACGACGTCCGACGGCCTGCTGGTGCGCGAGACGAGGTGGACGTGCCCGACCTCGGGCGGGATCATGAACACGGCATGGCCATTGGCCTCGCGCGTCTGGCGGATGATCCGGCCGGTTTCCGTCACCAGGTGCAGCCCGGCCTCCTGCGTCGTCTCCGGCACGCCTGTCACGGAGGAAAGGCCCAAGGCGACCGCACGGTCCTCGATCCGGCGGAACAGCGGCTCCACCGTTTCGCGCGCGACGCAGAGCGGGGCCGCGGCATCATGCTCCCATGTCTTGCGCGGGCCAAACAGGCCGACAACCACGCTGCCATCCTGGACGGGACGGAAGGACCGGCGGTTGCCGGTGTCCAGATAGCTTTCGGTCAGCATGCCGTTGGCCGTGACGATGGAATGCTCCTCCGTCTCGATGTGGTAGACATCGAAACTGCCCATGGAGGTCTCGGCAGTGATCGAGCGCCCGTTGACCAGCATGCGGGCCGGGACCAGCCGGCCGTCGACATACAGGCAATGCTCCGGCGTCACCAGCAGATCCATGAACGGCGCCCCGTCGGCGAAAGCGTCCTTGCGAATGCGCACCGGATAATCGTCCCGATCATGCGCCGTCACACGCTGCGTGCCGACCCAGACAATCGTCCGAACGACATCCCGCCCGTCGACATGGGCCAGAACCGCATCACCGACCCGCATGTGCTCGACGGCGCATGTCCCGTCGGGCGTACTCACCAGTGTGCCGGGCAGGAAGCAGGTAATAATGCCGTTGGCGCCGTCAGATTTGGTAAAACTCTTCGAATAACTTGTTATGTTCCCAAAAATATCCTTATGAGCCGTTCCGGTTCCCGCCAGATCGAACGGATCGCCCTGCAACGTAATGGTCCGTCCCACGCCCAGAATTCCGAGCAGGCTGACGCCATCGCCGATGGTGGTGGTATTGGACGCCACGTCATATGACGCGGCAATACTCGTCAGCGTGACGGTCTGACCGAGCAGGTTAACGGTGGGGGGGAAATCCATCTCGAAATTGGGGGGAATCGTGGTGGTCGGATTTCCGCTCGCATCCACGAAATCAACTGGAATATTCAGGACCCCCAGAGACAGTCCCGTGGGATCGACCTTGATCTCCCCTCCGGCGGGTCCGACGGTGATGGTATTGAGGGCCCCCGCGCCGATCGCACTGCCCTCGATTTCCAGGATACCGCCGTCCACGGTCAGGTTGGTGGCGGCGCCCACCCCGATCAGGCCACCACCAACCTGTGCCGTGGCGCCGTTTTCGACAGTAACCGACGACAGCGCGTTGATGCCGGTGAGATTGGTCAGATTGACGACGACAGGATCCCCGGCCGGCGTGTCGGCAGTTTTTGTGACGACAATGGCGCTGACCGCGCTGAGCCCGATCACGCCGGACAGATCACCCGAGCTGTATACGGTCGCGGTACCGGCGTTAATGCTGACCAAAGCCGTCATGGACTTCTTCCTCTCTGGGGTCGCTGCATTGATAGAAAAATACAAACAACACCCGGAGTCAAACGATTAAACCAGAATATCGCCGTTGTTTATCTCGTGAAATCAACAATAAGGAAGAATATATTAATTGTATATTTACTTATTGCTGATCGTGACCGCCCATAGATGGTAAAACCGCTTCTGGGGCAGAGGCCTGTGCGCACGCGGCCTCTGCTGCCGTCGCGCAAGGCCGGAATTTTTTGCACTACCGGTGATTTTTCCGACGCGACGCGCGCGCAGCGCCATGACCCGGCGTGCGGTCTGCTCGATGATGGGTGAAACGGAATGACGTAAATGATGCGGCGCAGTTCGTACCGCGCCGCATGGTCCATCGTGAAACCGGGCAAGGTCAATATCTTGCCGCCCGGGTAGGCCCTTCAACGTGAACAGGCAGGCCGCCCTGCCGTGCGGCCGATGGACCCACGCGTTGTTGCGACGTGCCCGTGCCCTCAAAGTCCGAAACCGCCCGGCGGTCAGGACGCCGACCAGCGGGCACCGCCCGCCGCGTGCGGGTCAGGGCAAATCCTCTTCCCGGTCGCGGGTCCAGGCGTCCAGATCCAGGAAAGCCTCGACCATGCGTTCCACCGCCACCGAGCGGGTGGGTACGTCCAACTGCCGGGTCCGCCAGGAATCGACTAGGTCCAGCACGGGTTCCCCCAGACTGACGCTGAGCGTTTCGGTCGCGGGGGGCGTGTGGTCGGGTCGGGCGATCAGGGCCGAATGCAGGCCCGAAACCTGCGCGCGCAGCGCGGTCAGATGCGACAGGATCTCGATGGAAGTCAGATCAGCCATGGCCGTGTTCTCCGGAACGGCGGGGCGTCGTGGACGACCCCGCTATCCAGCCCCTATCGCCCTGCGAGGCGAATGGTTCCCGGCCTACGCCCCGTCGACCGCCAGCCGACCGATCGCCGGATCGTCGGTAAAGAATCCGTCCAGGCCCAGATCGAGATACCGCCTGATCTCGGCAATCGCGCCCGCCGGGTTGCGGGCGTTCTCCGCCGCGTCATTGCGCAGTTGCCGGGGCAGGAAGTGATTCTCCGGCCGGCAGGTATAGGAATGGACCAGCAGGCCCGCCCGGTGCGCGTCGTCAACCAGTGTCGAGGGCGCCTGCCACGCGCCGGTGGCGTCGCGGGGGATCAGATCGGTATTGGACGGCCCGATGACATCGGCATAGGTCCTGACCTCACGCAACCCGTCAGGGGTCATCAGGTCGCCGAAATGTGTCTGCTGGCCCCGCGCCGCCAGGTCAGGCGGAACCTCCTGCCGCTCGCCCATCAGCAGCATCAGCCGCGCCTGCGGGTTGATCGCCTGGACCCGGCCACGCAGCATGCGCAAATTGGTGGTTTCGAACGACTGGACCTCCAGCGGGGCGAAGCGCGTGTAGTCATGCGCGGCGATCACGCGCAGGAACGTCTCCTCCGGCGTGTGGCCCAGCGTATGAAAATGGGTCGAATTCTTGATTTCCGGAATCAGCCCGACCACCCGGCCGCGCGCCGCGGATTCGGCGGCGACGAAATCAATGATCTCCTCGAAGGTCGGGATATCGAAATGCCCGTCATAGCGCGTGTTCTGGGGCCGGATGGCGGGCAGGCGTTCGCGCGCCCGCAGGGTCTTGAGTTCCGCCAGCGTGAAATCGGTGGTGAACCACCCGGTCTTGCGCGCGCCGTCGATGACCAGCGTGCGGCGGCGCGCGGCGAATTCGGGCCGGTCGGCCACGTCGGTGGTGCCGGTAATATCGCTTTCATGGCGCGCGACCAGAACCCCGTCGCGGGTCGGCACCAGATCGGGTTCGATATAATCGGCACCGTCGGCGATCGCCTTGGCATAGGACGCCAGCGTATGTTCCGGCCGCAGCGCCGACGCGCCGCGGTGGCCGAACACCAGCGGCCGGGGGGCCAGCGACGCGGCGGCCCGCGCCGGGGTCGCCCCCCAGGCCGCCGCCGCGCCGGCGGCCCCGAGAATATGCCTGCGTGTCAGCATCAACCAATCCTTAGAACGTCGCGCCAAGCGTCAGGAAGAACATGCGCGGCGCGATCGGGAAAGCGGTATATTGTCCCGAAGCCTGACTGATATTCAAGGTGGACCACCCCCGTTCATTGGTCAGGTTGGTGATGTTGCCCTGGATTTTCAGGCCCCTGATATGGGGAATGCCACGGATCTCATATCCTGCATTGACGCTGAACAGCGCGTAGGGCGAGGCCCACAGATCGTTGGTGAAGGTGGCGTAGCGCTTGCCGATCACATCGCCGATGAGCTGGGCGGAAAAATCGCCCCAGTTCGTCGAGGCCACGAATTTCTCGGTCCAGTCGGGCACGCCGGCCACGTTCCGCCCGGCGGTATGCACCAGCGTCGACCCCGTGGTGTAATTGTCGTTATAGACCGACTTGTTATAGGACAGCGCGTTATAGAACGAAAAATGCCGCCCGAACTGCGTGGTGAACGAGAAATCCATGCCGTCGGTGGTCACCGACCCCACATTGGTCAGAATGGTGGCGCTGCCGACGATCGAGGACAGGACCTGCGTCGTCGCGACCGCCAGCAGGCGGTTGGAGAAATGCACGTGATAATATTCGATCTGACCGCTGATATTCGTCAGCGGACCGAGATTGACCGGACGGTTCGTCCGGAAACCGGTTTCGTACGTCCAGGACGTCTCCGGCTTGCCATGCTGCTTGAAATCCTCGAACGCCTGCTGGCTGGTGACCCCCCAGGGGGTCGCGTTGCCATATCCGGCATCCTGGAACGACCGCATGTTTTCCTGAATATTCGCGAACCATTGTTCGTGCGGCGTGATGTTCCACAACGCGCCGAACGCCGGCAGGAACGGCCGGACGGCGGCGATGGTGCCGCCGGGCACCGTTATGGCGGTCTTGGGCGACAGCGAGCCCGGCAGCCCCGCCACCGGCAGGGTGCCGTTGGTATAGACCAGTTCGGACTTGAAGCCGGCGGACAGGCTGAAATTCCGCGAAACCTGCCAGGAATCCTGCAGATGCGTGACCCAGGTGTTGGTATAGAAATAGTTGGTATATTGATGGATCAGCGGATCATGCTGCCGATCGTAGGGCGTGGACGGGGCATCGGCAAAGAAGGGATACCACCGCCGGGCTTGCGTATTGTTGTTGCGTTCGTACCACCCGCCCAACTCGATATGATGATTCCCCAGATGATAGCGCAGTGTGGACGAAATGCCCCCGCGATTGTCCCAGTACTCCGTGGTCCGGGTCGCATAGCCCGAGCCGCCGAACACCGATTGCAAATCCTGGCCGGGAAAATAGGCGGCAAACAGCGCCGGCAGGCCGGCGGCCGAAATCGGCCCCGCCACGATGCCTTCGCCCAGATCGTGATGATAGTAGATCTGGTTGTCCCAATGCAGGTTGGTGCCGAAATCGTGCGCCCAGGACACATAGGACAGAAAATCCTGGCGCTGGGCGTCGGAATAGTAATTGCGATAGTTCAGGCCCGCCGCCGACGACGCGCCGGAGGTCAGGTACGTCTCCGCCGCCTTGAAATCCGGGTACAGGAACGGGCGTTTGTACAAACCGGCGCCGTTCGGCATCACGATGCCGTCTTCGTTGGGTTCGACCTTGTCCGACCAGTCGAAGAACGCCGTCACCTTATCCGCGTTGCCCTGATGCACGAATTTCGCATTGACCTGATTGCCGCCCTGATGGCCGGCGAAATCCCACGCCCGCGCATCCTGCCGCGCCCACGACACATAGGCCGCGTTGCCGTTGCCGAAATCGCCGGTGTCGATGCGTGCGAACGTCCGGAAGGTCGACCAACTGCCGAAGGTCTGGCTCAACTGACCGCCGGCACGATGGGACGGATCCTGGGTCAGGAATTGCAGCGTACCGCCCAGATTGCTGGTGGACGCCGTGCCCAGCGCGCCGGCGCCGGTGGCCACCGAGGCCGCGCCGATATTTTCACTGATGGCCGCGCGTTGCGGCGACAGGCCGTTGAAATTGCCGTACGCCTGGTCGCCCAGCGGCACGCCATCCAGCGTGTAGCCCAGCTGGTTCTGGTTGAAGCCGTGGATGAACAGGGACGAATTCTGTTCGTTGTTGCCCCATGGATCGGCATTGTTGAAGACCACGCCGGGCAGGATTTCCAGCGCCTTGACCGGGCTGATGCCGGGCAGGATACGCTGCATCTCCAGGTGCCCGACGCTCTGTTCCGATCGGGTATGGCGGGCGGTCGCGACGATCTGCTCCGCCGCCGGGCCGGGGCGGACGGCCGGAGCGCGATGGGCCGCCCGGTGCGGGGCTGGAGGGGCGACCGTCACCCCAGCCGGTGCGGCGTGGGCCGTCGCCAGGGCCAGCGGAGAGCAGAACACCCACAAGGCAGCACGGCGCATCCGATTGCGGCAGGTCATGGTCGACATTCGAACCCTTGGAGAAAGATTAAAATTTGCACATCTGGTAGGCGACACCGGGCACCATGTGCGTGAAGGTTCGATGACAATGTGAAACCGACGCGGTTGCCAAAACAGATGCGTTTGCATGGATTGTTCTGATTTCGTCCGCGGCCCCGCCGCCAACGCCATTTTCCTGCGCCGTTATGCGGTCGTCACCCCGGCCCCCCGTCCGAACCGCAAGATCGGCGCGCTTCTGGACAGAACGGGACGTTCCCGGTCATATGCCGCCACACCCCCGGCCCACCCGAGACGGAAAGCGGATTGCGACGATGATGACGACACGCGGGGTCCGGACCGGCGGCGGCCCTGCCCCCCGTCGCACAGGCACCGGCGCCACGATGAAGATCCTCTTCGCCTTCGAAAATGCCCTGCCCAGCACCGAGGCGGATGCCGAAGTCTTCGTGACCACCGCGCGCTACCTGGGGCGGCAGGCGTCGCAGGCATGGCTGCATGTGCCCATGCGCGATAAGGCCGGATGCCCGACGCTGGCCGGGACGACCGGCCTGTCACCGTTGCGCGCCTGGGCGCCGGTCCGGCCCGCGCTGGCGCGGCACGTGTTCTGCGGCCTCACCCTGGTCTGGCGCCGTGCGTTCCGCCAGGCCGATTTCGTCTATACCCGCAACCTGTGGATCGCATGGATGGCGATCCTGTTCGGCCAGCGGGTGGTGTTCGACCATTATCGCCCGTGGCCCGACCAGATTCCGCCCCTGCGGCGATGGCTGCACCGCCTGATGTGCAACCCGCGCTTCCTGCTGAATATCTGCCATTCCGACTATACGCGGCGGACGTATCTGGATCTGGACGTTCCGGCGGACAAGCTGCGCTGCATCCGCAACGGCTTCGAACCCGACCGGCTGCAGGCCCCGGTTGCGATGGACGACGCCAAGCGCGCCGTCGGCATCCCCCCCGACCGCAGGACCGTGGTCTATACCGGCCGCGTCAATCACAAGAAGGGCCTGCCCCTGGTGATCGAGGCCGCCAGGGCCCTGCCCGACCTGCTGTTCGTGCTGGTCGGGTCGTACGGCCATGGCCCGATCGAGGACATGGCCCGGTCGGTGCCCAACGTCCGGATCGTGCCGTTCCAGCCGCCGGAAACGCTAACCCGGTATATCCATGCCGCCGACGTGCTGCTGATTCCGCCGTCGTTGCAGCCTCTGGCACGTTACGGATCGACGGTCCTGCCGCTGAAGCTGTTCTTCTACATGGCGTCGGGCCGCCCCATCCTGGCCGGCAACACCCCCGATGTGCGCGAGGTTCTGCGCCATGGCGAAAACGCGTTCCTGTGCGCGCCGGATTCCCCCCGGGCGCTGATCGACGGGCTGGCCGCCCTGACCGCCGACCCGGCCCTGTCGGCGCGCCTGGCGGCGACGGCGCTGGCCGAAAGCGTCGATCTGACCTGGGCCGCCCGCGCCCGTCACATCACCGCCGCCATCCAGAACCGGCTGGCGGCCCCGCCCGCCCCCCCCCAGGCATGGGGCCGCGCCCAGTACCGCGCCTGGCTGCGCCAGTCCTGGCGCTGGCTGGCACATCTGGCCCGCACAGGGTCGCTGGTCCTGCCGCCCGACCTGTCGGGGACATAGGAAAGGCAAGGGCCTCGGCCCCTGCCGCGTTCGGACGGAACCCGACCTCCTTATTCGGCCGCCGCGGCGAGTGCGTGCCGGGCGGCGGTCGGGTCGGGGATGTTCTGCCGTCCGCGATAGCGATCGAACAGGCTGACCTGATGCACGCAGCTCAGCGTGCAGGTCGGGCTGCATGATTTTTCGGTATGGTATTCGCGCTTGATGTCCTCGCGCGTGTAATCCAGCAGCGCGATGGCGGGGTAGCCCCGCTGCTGCGAACACCAATGCACGCCCCCGTCCTCGGTGACGTAGAGGTAGCGTGCGCCGGCGCGGCATTTCCAGTCATTGGACCGGCCATGCATCAGGTTCTTCTGGAACAGGCGGTAATTCAGGGTATGCACCACCGACGGCGAGATCTTCGTCACCGTGTCGTAGGCCTGCATCTGCGCCGCGCTGAGGGGCTTGAGCGTCCCGTGGTGGTCGTGCAGCACGCCCACGGAATGCTGCAGGCCGTACCTGGCCGCCGTTTCCGCCACGGTGATGACATCCTGCGTGCGCTCGCCGCTGACGCCCAGCACCGAATTCACGTTGACCTTGAAGCGCGCATGCTTCGACAGCAGCCCCAGGCGGTTTTCCACCGACGACAGGCTCTTCATCGAGATCTCGTCGGGTTTCAGATTGTCGATGCTGATCTGCATGCCCTGCAGTCCGGCGGCGTTCAGCCGCTCGATCCAGCCGCGCGACAGGCGAAAGCCGTTGGTGATCATGGTCACGATCATGCCGTGGCGCCGCGCCGCCCGGATCACCTTGTCCAGGTCCGGATGCAGCAGCGGCTCGCCCCCCGTGAAGGTGATCGAGGCGGTCCCCAGCGACGCCAGATGATCGACCCGCGCCAGCAGGTCCGCCAGCGGCACCGGCGGGGAAAAATCGTCATATTCATTGCAATAGCCGCAAGCCAGGTTGCAACGCCGGGTGACGACGACCTGGGCCAGCAGGGGCGTATAGCGCGACCCTACCGCCCGCGACAGGAAACGCACGCCGTCACGCAGGGTAGCAAGGCGACGGGACAGGGAACTCTCGGACATATGGGATACCGCGCTGAAGCCTTCGGACAGGCAAATTGAAGCAGGGAACGCGATATTAGCCGTCCCGGCCTGCGGGCGATAGGTACCGGGCACCGGCAGCGACCGGCCACGGTTGAGCATTTGACCGTGGCGGAGGGGCTGAATATAGTACCCGCACGTCCGGATGGGGCGGGTGCCGTGATGGCCGCGGCGCCCGGATGGACGGGTCCCAGCCCCTGTCCGCAGGCCGCGCATGGGACCGCATGTCCACGAATGGACCATATTCCGCCTTGATCATCCGGAATTATCTGTTTCGCGAAATCGGCAAGCCGATGGCCGCCATGCTGGCCATCTGCATCGCCCTGTTTGCCGGCTACAGCGCCGCCGACTTTCTGTCGGATGCGGTCAACGGGCTGCTGTCGACCAACACCATCATGGAACTGGTGGCGCTGAAGGTCCTGATCGGGCTGGAGGTCCTGGTCCCGGTATCGCTGTACCTGTCGATCGTCCTGGCATTCGGCACGCTGTACGGCAATTCCGAATTCACCGCCCTGCACGCGCTGCGGGTGACGCCGCCGATGATCATGCGGACGGTGCTGACGCTGGGCGCCTGCGTCGCACTGACGGTGGCCGTGCTGTCGCTGGTCGTCAGGCCATGGGCCTATCACCGGTTGCACGAACTGTCCCAGGAGGCGGAACTGTCGCTGGATGTCGATGCGATGCAGGCCGGGACGTTCTATATCGTCCGGCACGGCGCGCGCGTGATCTACCTGGCGGAACGCCGCGGACCGGGCAGCCCGGCGCGGGACGTCTTCGTGCAGGTCCGGCACGCCGATTATACCCAGATTATCCACGCGCAACTGGCCTATCCGCTGATGGATGCGGGCGCAGGCCGGCATGCCGATGTCGATGTCCGCCTGAAGAACGCCCATGTCTACAACATCGCGCGCAAGTCGGGCATGCACGACCAGGTTCTGAACGTGCGCGAGGTCACCGAGGACCCCAGCAGCCACGACACCGAACCGCTGGGATACAGTTCCGTCGCCGCCAGCACCTGGCGGATCGCCCGCTCGCACGCACCGGCGGACGTCGCCGAGATCCAGTGGCGGCTGTCCACCGCCATGACCACCCTGCTGCTGGCCATGCTGGCGGTGCCGCTGGGCCGGGGCAAGCCCCGCCAGAACCGCTACGGCAAGCTGGGGACGGCGATCCTGATCTTCTTCGTGTACTACCTGCTCTATACCTCGGCGCGGACATGGGTGCAGCATGGCATGGTGGGAACGGTGCCCGGCATCTGGTGGGCGCCGGCCATGCTGGCCGTCGTCACCCTGGTCGTCGCGCGGGATTTCATTCCCCATCCCCGGACCTGGCTGCCGGCGCGCATCCGGGCCACCCCCGGCACCGGCGCGTCATGAAACGGTTCGACCGCTATATCCAGCTCGTCACCCTGCGGGCCTTCCTGCTAGTGGCGACGGGGCTGGTCGCACTGTTCAGCCTGCTGGAATTCGTCGACCAGATGGCGTTCGTCGGCCAGGGCCATTACCGGGTGGGCGACGCCTTCATCTATACCCTGCTGCAGGTCCCGGCGCGGTTCATGCAGGTCACGCCGATCTCGATACTGCTGGCCTGTCTGCTGGGCCTGGGCGGGCTGGCGAAACATTCGGAACTGACGGCGCTGCAAAGCATCGGCCTGTCCGAATCCAGGATCGTAGGGGCCGCGCTGCGCCTGGTCGTGCCGATCGTCGCCGTGCTGTTCCTGGTCGCGCAGTTCGTGGTTCCACCCGCCCAGCAACTGGCGCAAGCCAGGCGTTCCGCCGCCCTGTCGTCCGTGGAGACGGCGGCGGACGGCGACGCGTTCTGGGCGCATGGCGGCAATCAGGAATTCCTCAGCGTCCGCAACTTCCGCAACGACACCATGCCCGAGGATATCGACATCTACGCCTTCGGCACGGATGGCGGCCTGCGGCAGGCCATTCATGCCCGGAACGCCGATATCGGGGTGGACGGGACATGGCTGCTGCATGACGTGACACGCAAGGACATCGCGTCGGAGCTGTTCCATACCGATCGTCTGGACACGCTGCCGTGGCATTCGTTCCTGACATTGCAGCAGATCCACTTCCTGACCCTGCCGCCGGAAAGCGTGCCGCCGGTGGCGCTCTATCGCTATATCCGCCAGTTGAAACGGTCGCATCAGCCAGCCACGCGTTACGAGCAGGAACTCTGGACCCGAATCAGCATCCCGTTCGCGATGATCGGGCTGATCGCCTGCGCCGCACCGTTCGTGTTCGGGCCGCCGCGATCGCAGAATATCGGCTACCGGATGGCGGTCGGGGTGGCGATCGCCATCGTCTTCTCGCTGGGGCAGGAAATCACCAGCCGGCTGGGCGTGCTGTTCGACCTGAACCCGGCGCTGACGGCGCTGACGCCTGCGGCATTGCTGATGATTTCGGCCGCCTATCTGTTCATACACACGCGGGGGTAGGAACCGGGCCGGGCCGCTGTTCCAGCGCCGCCAGTTCGGTGCCGAACGCCGCCTCGCCCGCGCGCTGCCGCAGCATCAGGGCCAGCAGGATCAGGCTCAGCCCCACGATCTCGATCCCGAAATAGAGCAACGGCATCCGGGCCAACACGCAGACGAAGATGCCGATCGTGCGGTAGTTGGCCGACAGGATCGACCAGCGCCGCACCAGCGGCGCGAAATTCTGGCGATAACGCAGCCGAATCATCGCCGCGCGGTCCGGATGGGCAGCCAGGGCGGCCGACAGGCGGCGATGCAGCGCCACCGCGCCACGTGCCGTCAGATGCTGCACCCGCGCATAGACCCTGAATAGGACGTCCCCCGGGCCGCTTCGGCGCGAAACCGCCAGCTTCGGAATGGTGGACGATCCACGACCCCACCCCCAGAAATTATATTCCTGGCGCTGCATCTCGTACGCCGCGGACTGCACCGCGTGGCACAGTCCGGCCAGGGCGACCACGGCCCAGACCCACGTCCCGTGGTCACGCGCCAGCGCCAGCGCCAGGCCGCAATAGACCGCGATGAAGGTGACGTAATCGCAGATCCCGTCCAGGATCTTGCCCGTATGCGACTGGCTGTTCGTCAGGCGGGCCAACTGCCCGTCCGCGCCGTCCAGCACATGCCAGACGACCATCAGCACGAACCCGGCCACGGCGCAGCGCGGGTCGCGATACTGGTGGTAGGCAAGGCCGGCCAGCATGCCCGACGCCATCCCGCTGATCGATACGGCATTGGGCGTGATGCCCAGCCGGGCGAAACGCAACGTCAGGTAAGACGAAATCGGATGAATGACGTGGAGATTGGTAATCTCCTCGATCTCCGACGTTCGCCGGACGGGCTCAGAAATGTCCACGATTCCGGACCTTCGCTTCATGCAGGTCCCCGTCCGACGGATCGGGGCGCGTCAGAGGCGCCCCTGCGCCATCAGCCGGTCGGCTTTGTCGTAGGCGATCGGATCGTCGACGTCGATCCACAGCCGGTCGCCGATATCCAGCACATGCGCCCGCCGCCAGCGCGCCAGCGTGTTCATGGCGCCGGAAATGCTGTCCTCGCCTTCCGCCTGGCTGCTTTCCAGCGCGTCGAACATGATCGGCGTGCACAGGAAGATGCCGGTGTCGAAGGCGTTATAATCCTCGATCGACTTGCCGATCCGCTCGATGCGCCCGTCGGTGCATTTGACACGGGTCACATCGTCCGGATCGTTGAGCATGCGGTCGATGTCGAAATCGACGCCCAGCGTGACAGTGTCCGGCCGATGCGGCGTGGACACCATCAGATGGTTGATCTGCGGGTCCAGCAGATGGTCGCACATCGTCAGCAGGAACGGTCCGTCCAGGTACGGCTTGGCGCACAGCACGGACACGCCGTTGGCGCGATCCCATGCCGGATTGTGCACATGGGTGATCCCGACGCCCTCGCCGGCCGCCAGCGCGTCAAGCTCGCGTTGCAGTTCGTCGCCGCGATAGCCGTTGACGACGACGAATTCGCCGATCCCGCCGCGCCGTGCCCGCTCGATGACATGCGCGATCAGGGGGCGCCCCCGGATCGGGACCAGAGGCTTCAACGGCCCCTTGTCCCGCAGGCGGCTGCCCTGCCCCGCGGCAACGATCAGGCATTTCATCAGACGGGGACGGCGTCCGCCGCGTGCCCGTGGATGAAGGACTCGACCATTTCATAGGCCTCGTCATCGGTGTACTGGACGGGCGGATGCTTGCAGAAATAGGCGCTGGGCCCCGCCAGCACGCCGCCGACGCCATGATCCAGCGCCAGCTTGCAGCAGCGAATCATGTCGATGGCGACACCGGCGGAGTTGGGCGAATCCTGTACCGACAGGCGCAGTTCGAGTTCCATCGGCACGTCGCCATACAGCTGGCCCTCCATGCGGATGAACGCCACCTTGTTGTCGTTCTGCCAGGGCACGTAATCGCTGGGCCCGACATGGATGGTGGTGTTTTCCATCCGCGTCTTGGCGACCGCCTGCACGGCCTCGGTCTTCGAGGTTTTCTTGGACGCCAGGCGTTCCTGATTCTTCATGTTCAGGAAGTCGGTGTTGCCGCCGGTGTTCAACTGGTAGGTCCGCAGCAGCTTGACCCCGCGCTTGGCAAACAGGTCGGTCAGCACGCGGTGCACGATGGTCGCGCCCAGCTGCGACTTGATGTCGTCACCGATGATCGGCAGGTTGCGGGCGGCGAAGCGCCCCGCGAAATCCGGGTCGCTGGCAATGAACACGGGAATGTTGTTGATGAAGCCGACCCCGGCCTCCAGCGCGCATTCGGCGTAGAAACGCGCGGCCTTCTCGGACCCCACGGGCAGGTAGTTCAGCAGGATCTCGGCCCCGCTGCGCTTCAGCTCGTCCACCACCTGCGCCTTCGTCAACTCCGGCACCGAGGACGGCACGAAGCTGCGCTCCTCGTCATAGGCGGACATATGCTCGGACACGCCGTCCAGCACCGGACCCATCTGCACGGTCACGCCGGCGTCGGGAATGTCCTTCTGGAAGACGACGACGCAGTTGGGACGGGCGAAGATGGCACGATGCACATCCGTGCCGACCTTGCGGGCATCGACGTCGAACGCCGCCACCACCTTGATGTCGCAGGGACGATAGCCGCCGACCGCCTCGTGCATCAGGCCGACGACCTCCTCGCGGCACCGTTCGGGGGTATAAAAATGAATGCCCTGTATCAGCGCGCTTGCACAATTGCCTACGCCCGCGATCGCGATACGGATGCCGCCTTCAGTCGTCATAATCTATCCCGTGTCTCTATACCGTGCAAAAGGGCTTCGTGCCCGGCCGCTCGTCTGGCCGACACGCTTCGATGTGCAGAATGTCCGTCTGGAAAGACCCGCCGAAGGTCACGCGGCGCGGCCCATAATGAACCGGTCAGCTTCCCGGGTCCGGACCGCCAAAACCTCAAAGCCTCCTGTGACGCTGGCAGCGCACCATCTCGGAAAACCACAGTAAAATCAAGATCCGCCCCCCATGCCCTGCTCCTTGGCCATAGCCGGCGGCGGCCGCTTCGCATTACACCTTGATCTGTAACACGATCCTGCCGTCCCGCCGCCGGTCCACGCCCGCTTTCGGGCTGCTCGCCGGCCCTGCCGGCAAGGTCGGCCGCGCGCACGAAACCCGCCCCTCCATCCCCCTGGCGCAAGAAGCTTGCGGATCCCGAAATCCATAGACAGCACAAGCATATCCCACCTCTCGCCGCCAGCGAGGCGGGGCTGGACGGACCGGCGCGGGCCTGCCGCGATTCCAGCCCGCGGCGTCTAGCCGGGACCGGGGCGGACACCGAACCACCGACCATATCCGATAGTAAAATTCTGTGTCTTAATGTTACAAGGACTCCCCGGCACGTCGGGGTTAATTTTCCCCAACCTTGGACCGCCGCCCCTGGTTTGCGATGTCCGCCGCGCCGAACGGCCGCGTGAACATCAATTCCCCATGCAAAGAGAGACCCTTGCGCTTCAGCAGCAGGGCGCCGAGTTCGGCAGGGTCGTCGCTCTGGCCGAAGTGGTCCTGCGGTACAAACAGTTCGACAGTGTCCGCGAAATGCCGGTCGTTCCGGGAGAAGACGAAGCCCTCCGTGCCCGGGGACCAACCCGCCTCTCCCCCGCACGTAGAGGAACTGGACCAATCGGAGGATATAAAGAGGGAGATGACGTGGATCATGGCCGTATCCAACCTGCCCGGACAGGAGATGCTGCAACTGGGTGAACTGGCGCTGGCGTTCGCCCTGTCCGGCCTGGTCGGGCTGGAACGCGAGATTCGTTAGAAAAGCGCGGGATTGCGGACCTATACTCTGGTCGGCGTCGCCGCCGCGCTGTTCACGCTGGTTTCGAAATACGGGTTCACCAACGTCCTGGACAGCGGCCGCGTCGTGCTGGACCCGTCGCGGGTCCCGGCGCAGTTGGCCTCTGGCATCGGCTTCATCGGCGGCGGCGTCATCTTCATGCGGCGCAACGTCGTGCGGGGCCTGACCACAGCGGCGTCGGTCTGGCTGACGGCGGCCCTGGGCATGGCGTGCGGCGCGGGCCTGCTGGCGCTGGCGGTCGCCACCACGCTGGGCCATTTCATCATCATGTTCGTCTTTCCCCGGCTGCTGCGCTTCGTGCCGCATGCGCGGCGGACCACCACGACCCTGGCCGTCTCATATATCGAGGGGCAGGGCATATTGCGGCTGATCCTGGTGACGTGCACACGTCTGCGCTTTGCGATCGACCATGTCCGCGTCGAACGCGACGGCATCCGGGGCGGCCCATCCCAGGCCGGCGGCGTGTCGCTCACCTGATCGCCGACCTGTCGGACATTCCTGGCGTGACGGCGATCGCGACCTCCGACGATGACGAGATGGAATAGCCCTCCGACGAGGCCCTCCCGGACGACATCACGATAAAGCGGCCTTTTCATACGGGATCGGATACCGATACACTTCCGGATCGTTATGCCGGGGGGGTGCACATGACGGACGCCATGGTCTTCTACAGCGCGGTCGACACGCCAGAGCCCTGGCGCGCGGCCCTGACCGCCGCGGTGCCGGACGTGACCTTCGTGCTGGCCGACGACCAGTTCGACCCTGAACTGGTCCGGTACGCTCTGGTCTGGAACCCGCCGCGCGGCTTTTTCAACCGCTTTCCCAATTTGCGGCTGATCGTCAATCTGGGTGCGGGGGTCGACGCGCTGGTCGCACGCGACGACCTGCCGCCGGGGGTGGCCATCACCCGCCTGCACGACCCGCTGATGGCGCGGATGATGGCCAGCTACGTCCTGTTCGCGGTGCTGCGCCTGGCGCGCGACATCCCGGCCTTCGAGGCCGCGCAACGGCAGGGACGCTGGGCCTTCATCGAACCCCGGCCGCTGGATCTGACGCGGGTGGGGGTGATGGGCCTGGGCGAACTGGGCCTGCGCGCGGCGAAGGAATGTGCGCGACAGGGCTTTCAGGTGCGCGGATGGTCGCGCAGCCCGAAATCGGACCCGGATATCGTGTGCTATTCCGGCATGGACGGCCTGGCGGATTTCCTGTCGGGCTGCGACATCCTGGTCTGCCTGCTGCCGAAAACGCCCCAGACCATCGGCCTGCTGAATGCCGAACGGCTGGCGCTGCTGCCCCACGGGGCCGGGTTCGTCAATGTCGCGCGCGGTGCCATCGTCGATCAAGCGGCGCTGGTCGAGGCCCTGCGGGCAGGGCGAATCGGACAGGCGGTGCTGGATGTCTTCCAGCACGAACCCCTGCCCGAGGGCGATCCGCTCTGGAGTCTGGATAATGTCCTGATCACGCCCCACGTCGCCTCGGTCGCGCTGCCGGCCTCGGCCACCCCGCAGATCGCCGACAATATCCTGCGCATCCGCGACGGGCAGCCCGTCCTGGACGCGATCGACCTGTCACGCGGCTACTGAGCCCGGTAGCCCGCACGGCAGCACGTTCCCATTCTCTATATTTCAATACATATGGACGCCGTCGCGGCCCGGCCCGCGCGGGCCGGGCTCTCCTGAACGCGGCGATCCAGAATTTTCATTTATCACCTATTCATGTCTTTTTAAGAAATATATGAAAACCTATCTTAAATTTCATTGAAATATCATATTTTTTTGACCAAACGTTCAAAAAAACTGCCACGCCCCCTTGCGCTGCCCCCCCGGAATGATGAAAAATGCTCCATCATTCTGAGATAATTATAAAAATAAATTCACTCCATAACATAGACTTACGACACGCCAGGAAACCTCCTCTTTTCGAGCAGAACACCCGTCTGTTTGTTTTTTTCAAGAAATAATCATAACAATGCAAGATGCCGCGCACGACGTCGAACGTGCGCCAGAGCTGTGGCATGTACGCATCATAAAACGCATGCGCAAACGCCCCTCGCTTTCACGAGTTGTCTTGTTATAGCAAAAATCCGTTTGGAATCCTTGGGAAAACCATAACCATCCAAAAAAAAGCGCGAGCGAGCTACGTTGCCGAATTGCCACAGCCTGTATCAAACCATCTCAACCTGCAACTGACTGTAACGTTTTTTCTCGACGACGAACACGCGTTCATTAAAACCTTGCGAAATTCAACAATAAGGATTCGCAATGAGAACTTTGAAGGTTCCCGAAAAGACAAGATTGCGCGCGTTCTGCAGCCTTCTTGCACTGGGTGCCGGGTCGATGGCCGCGGGCACCGCGCATGCGCAGTTGATCTCGCAGCCGGCCACGTCGTCCGGCTCGCTGCTCAGCTCCCTCCACCGGCAGGGCGCAACCACCAGCCACACCTCGAACGGCACCGAGGAGATCCAGGTTACCGGGTCCCATCTCGCCAATCGGGCGACTGCGGAAATTGCGCCGATCACGACGATCACGGCGCAACAATTGCAGAATTCGTCGGCGACGAACCTCGAAATGGCGCTGCACAACATCCCGTCCATGGGTTTCGGCGGCACCTATCGCAGCAACGTCAATGGCGGCGGCGGTTCCTCGTGCACCGACTTCCGTTCGATGGGCGTCGACCGCCTGCTGGTCCTGGTTGACGGACGCCGCATCGTCAGCGGCCCCAACGGCTGCGCGAACATCAACGCCATCCCCATGGAAATGGTCGATCGCGTGGTGTTCCTGAAGGATGGGGCGTCCTCGCTCTACGGCGCCGACGCCGTGTCGGGCGTGCTGAACATCATCCTGAAGAAGAACTATTCGGGCACCACCGTGAACTTCAACGGCGGTATCAGCGGTTATGACGGTGACAGCCCGCAGGCTACCGCGTCGATCACGCACGGATTCAATTTCGACCACGACCGTGGCAACATCACCCTGAACGGCACCTACAACTACCAGGCGCCGACCCTGGCCACGAACCGTCCCTGGGCCCAGCACAGCGGCATCGTCATGCCCGGACCGGGCGAGGCGATTCCCCAGAGCGGTTCGATCCTGACCCCGGGCGGGGCCTTCTATTCCATGAGCGGCGATCCACTGTTCCCCGGGGCAGATGGCGGCGGGCTGTACACGAACGGCGGTACCGGCGGCAGCTATCGCCCCTTCACCCCCCAGGATCGTTACGACTACGCCAAAGACACCTGGATGGCGGACCAGAACCAGTTCGAAAGCATCACGGCGAACGGTCGCTACGACCTGACCGACCATGTGCAGCTCTATATGCTGGGGACCTGGACGCACACCGATACGCTGGCGCAGCTGTCCGGCGACCCGATCGCCAACCCCTCGTCCGAGGCGGCGAACCTGCCCGACGCCGTCATCATTCCGGCCGGCCTGCCCGGCAACCCCTTCGGCCAGGACGTCGGCTGGTATGGCCGGCCCGCCGGGTTGGGCAACCGCAACCAGCAGTACGCGGACGACCAGTACCAGATCACCGTCGGCGCGCGCGGCGACATTCCGCACAGCAATGGCTGGACGTGGGATCTGTACTATTCCTTCGGAAAGGACGTGCAGACGTCGTCCATGCCGGGCTCGGTCAACGGCGTGGCGCTGGAACAGGCGCTGGGTTTCCGCCAGACCGGCCTGCCCGGCTCGCTCGACCAGGGCGTCTACGACCCGTCCGTCTGCTCCTCCGCCGCCGGCTGCGCCCTGATCAACCCGTTCAACACGAACTCGGGGATCAGCGACCAGGCCCGCAAGTTCATTACCTACAATAACGGCGAATCGTTCTCGAACGAGATGCGCGACGTGCAGCTTCTGCTGCGCAACAACCATCTGTTCCGCATGCCCTATGGGCCGGCGGGCATGGCGTTCGGCGTCGAGCATCGCAGCCTCGATGCCGGGTCGACGACCGATCCGCTGAACATGAACGGGTATGCGCTGAACACGGTCTCGAACCCGACCTCCGGCGGCTATAACGCCACCGAAGTCTACGGCGAACTCAGCCTTCCCCTGTTGCGCGACCTGCCGGGCGCGCAGAACCTGGCCGCGAACGTCGCCGGCCGATTCTCGCACTACAATACGTTCGGCGAGACGTACAACTGGTCGGGCGGCCTGACCTGGTCGCCGGTCAACGACATCTCGTTCCGCGTCAATTACGGCACGGGGTTCCGCCAGCCCACGATCTCGGACCTGTATTCCGGCCAGCAGGTTTCGTTCCAGAGCGCGTATGACCCGTGCTCGAGCGATCTGATCGGCGCCAACGCGACCCGCATGGCGAACTGCATGTCGCAGGGCGTTCCCGCTGGCGGCATCAACCAGACCAGTGCCGGTCAGGTCCGCGCGTTGATCGGCGGCAATCCGAAGGTGCAGCCGGAAATTTCGCGCACCTACACGATCGGCACCGTCATCCACCCGCACTTCATCCCGAACCTGTCCTTCACGGTCGATTACTACCACACGTCGATCACCCACCAGATCGGCACCTTCCCGGCGCAGGATCTGCTGGATTCGTGCTACGACAGCGCGGGCCTGAAAGGTCCGACCTGCTCCAACCTGGGCAGCCCGGCGCGTGACGCCAGCCACCAGTTGCTCGCGTTCAACGACACCACCATGAACATGGGCGGCCTGCGCACCAGCGGCCTGGATATCAACGGCAGCTATCTCTACCGCATCGACCCGCTCAACTCGATCAACCTGGGTGCTGATATCTCGGATATCATCGGCTACACGGCGCAGAACGAGCCCGGCCAGCCCTACATCAACTTCCTGGGCACCGACGGACCGCCGCAGACCCCGACGTCCCCCGGCACCTTCGCCATTCCGCGCTGGAAGGCCAATGCCAACGCCGCCTTCACGCACGGGCGCTGGACATTCAACTACACGATGCGCTTCATCGACGGCATGGATTACTATCCGCAGTCCAGCTACAACGCCGAAACGACGCGCTTTTACCACACGAACATGGTGTTCTACCACGACATCATGATCATGTATCACGGCAACCACTTCGACGTGACGGCCGGCATCAACAACGTTGGCGGCAAGATTCCCCAGTATTTCGCCATCGGGCAGTACTGGAACACCGACACCAGCGTCTATGACTACATGGGACGCTACTACTTCCTGCGTACGTCCACGCACTTCTGATACGCGCCTGCACAACCGGGAGAGCCGCCCTGCGGCTCTCCCGGACTCATGTCCGGGACAACCGGGCACACCAGGCCAGGCTGCCTGCGCGCGGCCGGGCAGCGCCTTCTCCCCATCAGGGATACATCGCCTGTCAGGTTTAGACGCCGGGGCCGGCCATGCGCTATCCGACCGTCATCATCGGACCATACTCCCGCCCTTCCGCGGATCCCGAACCCATCGTTCCGGAGTTGCCCCCAATGCGGCATATACCCACCATCGCCACCCTCCTGCTGGCGGGCGTTGCCCTGCTGCCGGGCCCGGCGCATGGCGAAGCCCCCTTCGATTTCGCCCACGCCCCCGGCCAGTTGCCCAAGACCGTGGTCCCCAGCGCATACCGGATCGACATCGCCACCGACATGAAGCGCCTGACCCTGGGCGGGCATGAAAGCATCGACGTCACCGTTACCGCACCCACCGCCAGCATCACGCTGAACCAGGCAGGGTTGAAGTTGCTGTCGGCGAAGCTGGACGGACTTGCCGCCGCCATCACCCAGGACGACGCGGCGCAGACCGCCACCCTGACCCTGCCGCATGCGGTCGCGGCCGGCCCCCACACGCTGGTCATCGAGTACAGCGGCCCGATCCCGGCGACGCCGAACGGCATCTATTACGACGATTACCGCACCCCGTCGGGCCAGACCCACCGGATGCTGGTCACGCAGTTCGAGGTCGCCGACGCCCGCCGCATGTTCCCCGGCTGGGACGAGCCGGCCTTCAAGGCCACCTTCCAACTGACCGCGACCCTGCCCGACAGCTACGTGCCCGTCAGCAACATGCCCGTGACCTCGTCCACGCCGCTGGGTGGTCATGCCAAGCGCGTGGTCTTCGGCACCACGCCACGCATGTCCACCTACCTGCTGGCCCTGGTCGCCGGCGACATCTCCGCCGTCAGCGGCACCGGCGGCGCGACGCCGATCAATGTGTACGCCCCCACCGGCGTGCAGCAGAACGGCGCCTATGCCCTGCAGGCAGCGTCCGCGATTCTGCCGTACTACAACGACTATTTCGGCGTGTCCTACCCGCTGCCGAAGCTGGACCTTCTTGCCATTCCCGGAAATTACGAGGCCGGAGCGATGGAAAACTGGGGCGCCATCACCTTCATCGACGACGATCTGCTGTTCGACCCCCGCACCAGCGCGCCCAGCACGCGCGAACTGGTGTATCTGGTGGTGGCCCATGAAATGGCGCACCAATGGTCGGGCGATCTGGTCACGATGGGGTGGTGGGACAATATCTGGCTCAATGAAGGGTTCGCGACCTGGATGGAGACCAAGGCCACCGATCATTTCAACCCCACCTGGCAGATCTGGCCGCGCCAGCATGCCGACCGCGAACAGGCGATGGCGCAGGACGCCCATCCGACCACCCACCCGATCCAGCTGGTGATCCACGACGTCAGCGAGGCCAATACCGCCTTCGACCGGATCAGCTACCAGAAGGGCGAGCAGGTCATCCGCATGACCGAGGACTGGCTGGGCGCCGACACGTTTCGCAACGGCATGCGCGCCTACATGAAGGCCCACGCCTACGGCAACACCACCAGCGCCGACCTCTGGGCCGCGCTGTCGCAGGTCTCGCACCAGGATGTCGCCACCGTCGCGCGCAGCTTCACCGAACAGCCGGGCATTCCGCTGGTCGACGTGGCGCGCCGGTGCGACGCCGGCAAAACCGTGCTGACCCTGACCGAGGGCCGCTTCACCATCCACGACCCGCACCCGCTGCCCGCGCGGTGGAACATCCCCGTCACCGTCGGTGGTCCCAACATGACGGCGCAGCGCGTCATCCTGCGGCCGGATACGCCCGCGACCCTGACCTTTTCCGGCTGCAACCAGGCGCTGAAGGCCAATCTGGGCGAAAACGGCTATTACCGCACCGCTTACGACGCCACGTCTCTGGCGGCGCTGGGGACGGCATTCAGCCACTTGGACGCGACCGACCGCGCCAACCTGCTGGGCGACCAGTTCGCGCTGTTCCAGGCCGGGCAGGCTCCGCTCGCGGCCTATCTGGACCTGGTTGCCGGCCTGTCGGACCAGAAGGAAACCAGCATCGCTGTCTGGCAGGACACGATTGCGCACCTGCGGCAACTGGACACGATGGAACGCGGCAGCCCGCAGCGTCCGGCCTTCCGGGCCTTCGCGCGCGCCCTGCTGGCGCCGCAATTGGCCCGGCTGGGCTGGACGCCGCGTGACGGCGAATCCTTCCTGGACACGCTGCTGCGTCCCGAGCTGATTGCCGCCCTGGGCCAGTTCGACGATCAGGCCGTGGTGGCCGAGGCCCAGGCGCGCTTCGCCGCCTGGCGCAAGACGCCGTCGACGCTGGCGCCCAGCCTGCTGGATCCGGTGAGCTGGATCGTCGGCCGTCATGCCGATCCGGCCACCTACGCCACGCTGGCCGGCCTGGTCCGCAGTTCGACCGACACCGAGCAGAAGCTGCGCTTCTTCCGCGCCCTGGCGGCCTCGCAAGATCCGGCGCTGGTCGCGCAGTCGGTCCGCCTGGCCTATAGCGGCGCAATCCCGAACGGCCGCATCGTCCACATGCTGGCAGCCATTGCCGCCGGCAGCGACAATCCGGACCACGTGTGGTCGCTGGTGCAGGCCCCGCAGACGCAGAAGCAGATCCGCGCGCATCTGGCCCCCTGGTCGCAATCGTCCCTGCTGGCCGTGGTCGCCGGCCAGTCGGTCAACCCGGCCATCGCCCAGGCCCTGCTGGACGACCCGTCCACCAAGGCCACCACCGGCGCTACCATCGAGGCGAAGAAGGCCGCCGACCTGATCGCCGCGAACGCCGATATCGCGACGCGGGCCCGGACGGCGCTGACTACCTGGCTGCCCGGCCACCAGTAAGAGGGAAGTCGGGCGCTGCCCGAACCCGGCAAGGGCCTCGGCCCTTGCATCCCCTTCGTTATGAAGTTCTGCGTTTGCAAAGGGCTTGACCCCTGGGCGGGTCAAGGGCTGCGCCCTTTGGAACCAATCTGTTATCCATGATCGGGGTCCAGGGCCTCAGGCCCTGGTGGGCTCGGGCAAAGCCCGACCTTCCTTACACTCCCCTTCGGGTTGCCCTCGCGCACATAGGACTTCCCCCGCTCAACCCAGATGCGCCAGCAGGCGCGGCCGCAGCGTCGCCAGTCCCTTGTACTGAATGATATCGTCGGGCAGATGCGTGAGCACCGACGCGAACTGCGTCCGCCAGCCCGGCACCGTCAGGATATCGGCCAGCGGCAGAAGATAGGTGCGGATCAGGAACACGATCGCCCCGCTTTCGGGCAGGCGCACCAGATGCTGCACCTCGACACGCATATGGAAAACATCGGCGAAATCGTCGCAATCGGCCATGCGGGCGCGGGATGCGCCCCAGTCGGCATAGCTGTCCAGCGCGGTATCCAGCCGGTACCCGGCGGTCGAGGTCCAGTTTATCCGCCGATAGGCCTGCCCCGCCGGCAACCGTATCAGGAAGCGCTCGGCCCGCGGGATCGCACCGTCGGCGAAATCACGCGGCACCGGCCCGTGGATCTCCATGAACGACATGCCGGCGGTAAAGGCCATCGACCAGTTGGAGGCGAAGGTGACGCACCCCGCATCCGCCCACAACCGGTCCTCGCGCTGGTCCAGCAGGACGATGTCCTCCTGGATCTGGCTCCCCAGGAACATCAGCGGTCCCATCGGCAGCGACGCATCGTCGCCGTAGCGGAACGCCTGGCGCGTGCCCAGCCGCCGGTTCGTCCACACATGGCCGTCGCCCTGGCGGTCCAGCGTCATGGCCGGGTCGGTGGCCGCCAGTTCCCGCAGCCCCCACAGCAAGGCGTCCCAACTGGCGGCCCGCATATGCGGCAGTTCGACATGGCGGGACGGATCGCGCGCCAGGATGTCGCGCCGTTCCGCCAGCTCGGCCGCATAGGTTTCGTCCGGGTCCAGGATCGTGCGTCCCCATTCCCCCACGAGCGTGCGGCGCGCCCCCGGCGCGGGCTCGACATTGGCGCTGTAGGCATAGCGGTCGCCGGTGAACGGCCAGGGAAAGCGCCGGATGCATGCGGCGCGGACGGGGTCGGACATCGTCTGGACCATATGCCTCACGGGCTCCCTACAGATCGAGGCTCAGGACACCCTCGGCCCGCGACACGCAGGGCATCAGGCAGGACTGTGCGGCGCGTTCGGCCGGCGACAGCACCAGGTCGCGATGCAGGATCGTCCCTGCCGCGTTGTCCATACGGCATTCGCCACACACGCCGCGCCGGCACATCGCGGGCCATTCCACCCCCGCCGCCGCCAGCGCGTCCAGCAGGCTGGCATCGGCGGCCACCGCGATATCGCGGCCCGTCCGGCGCAGCCGCACGGTAAAGGGCGCGCCCTCGGCGGCGTCGACCCCGCCGAACCGTTCGGCATGGCAGCGTTCGTCGGGCCAGCCATGCCCCCGCGCCAGAGCCAGCGCCGAATCCATCAATCCGTCCGGGCCGCAGACATACAGGTGCGTGCCCAGGGCCTGCGTCCGCAAGGCCTGATCCATCGCCGCCTGCATGGCGGCACGCCCGCGCAGGATCCGCAGCCCGTCCCCGGCCAACGCCGTCAGTTCCGCGTGATGGGGCACCGGCGCCCCCGCACCCACGGCGTAGAGCACGCTGACCCGACGCCCCCAGCGCCGCGCGGCCCACAGGTGCGACAGGAACGGGGTGATGCCGATGCCGCCTGCGATCAGCAGGTGATGCCGCGCCGTCGCCACGGGCGCGAACGCATCGCGCGGCCGGCCGCACCGCAGGACCTGCCCGGGACGGACCCCATGCAGCCAGGCCGATCCCCCCTGCCCGTCGGGCCGGTGCAGGACCGAAATCGCGTAGCTGTCGGGTGCATGACCTTCCCCCGTCAGGGAATAGGCGTTGCGGCGGTCGCCGCATGCCACCACCAGATGGCTGCCGGGCGCATAGGACGGCAGCCCCCCGCCATCGGCCGGCCGCAGGACGAACCCTCGGACCGAGGGCGTCACATCGACGATCCGCTCCACCCGCAGGGCCAGATCGCCGGCCGGCGCGCTCACGCCGACACCTCGGCATCCACGCTGAAGGCGACCAGCGCCGCCAGCCGGCGCGACAGGTGCTGATGCACGACCAGCATGCGGCCACAGCCGGGGCAGGCGACGTGCGACCCTGGACCGGCCGCCGCGCGGAACAGGGTCTTGCAATGGACGCATTGCAGGCGGGCCGGCCCCTGGCCCACGGCGTGGCAGCGGATCTCGGCCTCGATCATGCCGGCCGCCCGCGCCCGGGCCGCCAGCATCAGGATATCGCCCGCCGGGCCGGCCAGCATCAACCGCCACCCTACCCGCGCCGCGCCCAGGGCGTCGTCCAGCCAGGCCAGCATGTCGTCGTCGTCCGCCGGCGCAGAGGCATCAAGGCGCTGCCGGCAGGGATGGCCGGCCGCTGTGACATCGGCGGACCAGCGGGCCAGCGTCCCTGCCGCCGCCGGCCCCAGGCCCATAAGGACAAAGCCCCGCCCCTGCGGATCGATCCCCGGGGCCGAGGCCGGCCAGCGCGGCAGGTTGGTGGTGGCGGACGGCACGAACCGGCGATGTTCCCGCCCCGTCTCAGCCGACGGATGTCCTGCCTCGTGCGTCATGGCGGCCCCTGTCCGAACGGTCTTGTCCGTCCGGCCGGCACACGCCCGGTCCGCGACGATTCGGTCCCGGATCGTAGCGGACGCTTCAACCGGAAATCAATCGCCCCCTCCACGACCCATTGCAAAACCGAATCCGTATTCACAACGAAAACGCAATGGTATACCGTCCTGTCGACAGAAGACGGTGGCGGGACGGCACATGTCCGAAAGCAGCGTGGAACGCGCCTATGACAGCCTGCGCCGCATGGCGGTCGGCTTCGCGTTCAAGCCCGGCGAACGGTTGAACGAGGGCACGGTGTCCCGCACGTTGGGCATGAGCCGCGCCCCGGTGCGCGAGGCGATGAACCGGCTGGCCAGCGAGGGCCTGCTGACGGTCGTCCCCGGCCAGGGCTTCTTCTGCCGCCAGCTCAGCATCTCGGAAATCGAGGCCCTGTACGAGGTCCGGGGCGACCTGGAGGCCGCATCGGTCCGCGCCGCGGCCCGGCAGGGCGATGCCCGCGCCCTGTCCGACCTGCGAGCCGCCGCCGCGTCCCTGGTCGCGGCGGCGGACGGGCTGGACATCGACACGCTGATCGCGCGTGACGAGGCCTTCCACCGGGAACTGGCGCGGCTGGCCGGCAATGTGGAAAGGGTGCGCATCCTGGAAAACGCAAACGCGCGCATCCGCTTCGTCCGGCAGATCAATCTGGAACGGCCGGCGCGGACGCTGCGCTCGCTGACCGACCATGTCGCCATCGCCGACGCGGTGGCGCGGGGCGATGGCGAGGAGGCAGCGGCGCTGATGCTGGCCCATCTGGGCGACAGCGCCGCCCAGGCCGGCGCCGGCGTCCGCGACGGGCTGGCGCGCATCTACGCGCGGGCCGTGGCATGAGGATCGTCATCCTGGGCGGCGGCGTCGTGGGCGTCACCACCGCCTACCAGTTGCAGCGGGACGGGCATGAGGTCGTCGTGCTGGACCGGTGCGCCGAGGTGGCGGCCGAAACCAGTTGGGGCAATGCGGGCATGGTCGCCCCCGGCCATTCCTTCGTCTGGTCGTCGCCGGCCGCACCGATGACCCTGCTGAAATCGCTGTTCCTGCGCGACCAGGCGCTGCGGTTCCGCTTTTCGGCCGATCCGCATCTCTATGCCTGGTCGCTGCGCTTTCTCGCGCAGTGCACGGCAGACAGGGCACGGCGCAACACGCTGCTGAAGCATCGGCTGGCCGCCTATTCGCAATCGGTGCTGCACGAGGTGCTGGGGCGCGAGACCATCGTCTACGACCGCAGCGACCGTGGCATCCTGTATGTCCATCGCAGCGCCCAGGCGCTGGAACGCGGCATCGCGCAGATGCGCCTGCTGGAATCCGACGGGCAGGTCGTGCGGGTGCTGGACCGTACGGGCCTCGCCGCGCTCGACCCGGTACTGGGGGCGGCGCCGGGCGTGGTCGGCGCCATCCATTGCCCGACCGACGAGACCGGCGACCCGGCCCTGTTCACCCGCGCCCTGGCCGGCCTGGTCGCCGCGCGCGGCGGCGAGATCGCGACCCGGACGACGATCACGGGCATCGAAACCGACGGGCGCGCCGTGACCGGCATCCGGACCGGCGGCGGGCGCGTCACGGGCGACGCCTATGTGCTGGCGCTGGGGTCATACAGCCCCATCCTGGCGCGCCGGATCGGCATCCGCCTGCCGATCTATCCCATCAAGGGCTACGCGTTGACCATCCCGATCGGCGGCCATGCCCATCCGCCCGCCATCGCATCGGTCGACGAACATCATCTGGTCGCGATCTCGCGGTTCGGCGACCGCCTCCGCGTCACCGCCACGGCCGCGTTCTCGGGCTATGACGTCAGCCACAAACCGTCCGACTTCACCTTCATGACGGACGTCGTCCGCAACCTGTATCCGGACGGCGCGGACTATGCGCGGGCGCAGATGTGGGCGGGGCTACGCCCGATGACGCCGACGAACCTTCCGCTGTTCGGACGGGCTCGATACCGCAATCTGTATCTCAACACCGGTCACGGCCACATCGGCTGGACGATGTCGCATGGCTCGGCCCGCATCACGGCGGACCTGATCGCCGGCCGGCGGCCCGCCCTGCCCATGGACGGATTGCTGGCCACGCGGGCGGGGCATGCACCATGACACAGGCACCGCCCCTCGACCTGGGGGTCATGGACTCGGCCCTGGATGGCGGCCTGGCAGCGCGGGCGGCGCTGGGCGTCGTGGTGCTGGCCACCGACCAGACGCTGGAACATGAATTCCGCTTCCTGCTGGATGGGCCGACCTTCCCGGGGGTCGCCTTCTACGTGGCGCGGGTGTTCAACGACGCGGACATCACGCCCGCCACCCTGCAGGCCATCGGCGCGCGCCTGACCGATGGCGCGGCCCTACTCCTGCCCGGCTGCCCGCTGGACGTCGTGGCGTTCGGCTGCACCTCCGCCACCATGGTGCTGGGCGAGGACGCGGTGTTCGCCGAACTCCGCAAGGCCCGGCCCGGCGTGGCCTGCACCACGCCGATCACCGGCGCGCTGGCGGCGTTCGCCGCCTTCGGTGCCTGTAGGATCGGCCTGCTGACGCCCTATCGCCCCGACATCAACCGGCGCATCGCTGCATATTTCGCCGGTCGGGGCGTGCATATCGCGGCGACGGCGACCTTCGACCGGGTGGACGACCGCGACGCCGCGCGGATCTCGGTGGCGGATATCGAGGATGCGGCCGCGCGCATGGCCCGGTCCGGCGCCGTCGACGCGCTGTTCGTCTCCTGCACCAGCCTGCGGGTGGCCGAGGCCGTCGAGCGGATCGAACGCCGGATCGGCCTTCCCGTGACCTCCAGCAACCATGCGATGGCCTGGCACATGCTGCGCCTGGCCGGCATCGCCGATCCGCGTCCGGGCGCCGGGCGCCTGTTCCGCCTCTGACATCACCTTCCCACGAAAGAGCACGGCAATGACCAGCGTCACCCGCATCCAATCCGGCCCGAGAATGAGCCAGGCCGTCATTCATGGCGACACGATCTATCTGGCGGGGCAGGTCGCCCTGGACGCGCCGGGCCAGCCCGTCGCCGCCCAGACGGCCGACATCTTGGCCCGCATCGACACCCTGCTGGCCGAGGCCGGCAGCGACAAGACGAAGCTGCTGACCGCCACGATCTGGCTGGCCGACATGACGGATTTCGACGAGATGAACGCCATATGGGACGCCTGGGTAATCCCCGGGGCGACGCCAGCCCGGGCCTGCGTCGAATCGCGCCTGGCGGCGCCGCAGTTCACGGTGGAAATCGGCATCGTCGCCGCGCGCTGAGAGTCCGTCTGAAAATGGCCCCCGAGGCTCCACCATTGACCCTTCAGACCGCAACCGCAACGGGCCGGCCGGCACGCGCGCGTGGCCCGATGGGCGCGTACGGACATCTGCTGGCGATCTACCTGATCTGGGGCAGCACCTATCTGGCGGTGAAACTGTGCCTGTCCGGGCCGGCGCCGCTCTCGCCGCTGCATCTGCAGGTGCTGCGCGAGGGCTGCGGCGCGCTGCTGCTGGCCTGCATCACTGCCGTGCGGCATGGCGGGCCGGGCCGTCTGAGCTGGCGCGAGGCCGGCCTGTGCGCGCTGACGGGCATCCTGATGTGGGTGGGCGGCAACGCGCTGGCGACGTCCTGCGCGCCCTATGCGCATTCCGGCTTCATCGTCATGGCGATGGGGACGATCCCCCTGTGGTGCACGCTGCTCGACTGCGTGCTGAACCGCGCCAGGCCGACACCCCGGGTGCTGGCGGCGCTGCCGCTGGGGCTGGGCGGGCTGGTCATGGTGGTGGCGCCGGCCCTGTCGGGCCAGGGCGCCATCGTCACCCGCCATCCGGTGGTCGTGGTGCTGGTGCTGCAACTGGCGGCCGTCACCTGGGCGCTGGGCACGGTGCTGCAGCGCCGGCTGGCCGGCCGGCTGCGGCCCGGTTGGACGGCGGCCATCCAGATGGGGGTGGCGGCGCTGATTCTGGGGGGCGCGTCCTCGGCCGGCGGATGGTCCGTCCCCGCCCATGTCGGGGCGACGCAGGCCGCATCCTTCGCCTTCCTGGTCATCTTCGGCTCGGTCGTCGCACCGGCGTCCTATATCGTCGTCCTGCGCAGCTTCTCGCCCGAAATGGCGTCCACCTTCGCCTACGTCAATCCGGTCGTCGGCGTCCTGCTGGGCTGGATGGTGCTGGGGGAACGACCGGCCGCGCTGGCAATGGCGGGCATGGCCGTGGTGCTGGGCAGCATCGCGTTGATGATGCGCCGGGGGGCATAATACCAACGGGCAGCACAGGCGGGCTTCGCCCGAACCCACCAGGGCCTGAGGCCCTGGACCCCGATCACTGGGACAAACGAACGGGAGGCAAGGGCCGAGGCCCTTGCCGGGCTGGGGCGGAGCCCGACCTTCCTTCTTGCATTCTTGCAGCCGTGGTGCGTGCCGCAGGCCGGCCGTCAGGCCAGTTCCTCCAGGCAGCGATCCAGGGCGTGGCGCAGGGCGGCGACGATGGCGTCGATCCCGTCGCGGTCGATGATCATCGGCGGGCAGAGGGCCAGCGCATCGCCCATGGCGCGGGAAATCACCCCGCCATTCTGCAGATGCAGCGCCGCCCGCTTCCCCAGCGCCCCGGCCGCCAGGGGGACGGCGGGCGACAGCTTGGCCGCACTCAGTTCGACCGCCGCCACCAGCCCGACGCCCCGGATTTCATCCACCAGCGGATGATCGGCCAGGCTGGCCAGGCGGTCCTGCATCCACGCGCCGGTCTCGGCGACATGGGCCACCAGGTCGCGTTCGCGGATGATGCGGATGGTCTCGATCGCCACGGCGGCGGCCACCGGGTGCCCGCCGCCGGTGAAGCCATGGCCGAACGTGCCGATCGCATGGGTCTGGTCGGCGATCGGCTCGAACACCTTCTCGTTCAGCAGAATGGCGGAAATCGGCAGGTAGGAGGATGAGATCTGCTTGGACAGCACCATGATGTCGGGCTTGATCCCGTACGTCTCGCACCCGAACATGCGCCCGGTGCGCCCGAAGCCGGTGATCACCTCATCCGCCACCAGCAGAATGTCATGGCGGGCCAGCACCGCCTGGATCTTCTCCCAATAGGTCGCGGGCGGCACGATCACCCCGCCGGCGCCCATCACGGGCTCGCCATAGAAGGCCGCGATCGTTTCCGACCCTTCGCGCTGGATCATGTCCTCCAGTTCCTGCGCCAGGCGGGTGGCGAAATCCTCCTCGCTTTCGCCGGGCCGCGCCTCGCGGCGGTAATGGGGGGTGGTCAGATGCAGGAAGCCGGGCAGCGGCAGGTCGAACGACGTGTGGTTGGCCGTGATCCCGGTCAGGCTGCCCGACGCGACGGTGATGCCGTGATAGGCGCGGTGGCGGCTGATGATCTTCTTGCGTTGGGGCTGGCCCAGCGCGTTGGCGCGGTACCAGAGCATCTTGATGACGGTATCGTTCGCCTCGGACCCCGAATTGGTGAAGAAGGCCTTGCTCATCGGCACAGGCGCCATCGTGACCAGCATTTCCGCCAGATCGACCATGGGGCCGTGCCCCTTGTGTGGTAATAGGGCAGACGCGTCATCTGCCGCATCGCCGCCTCGATCAGACGAGGCTCGCTGAAGCCCAGACCGACGCTCCACAGGCCGGCCATCGCCTCGATATAGCGGTTGCCGGCCAGGTCGTAGACATGAATGCCCTCGCCCCGGTCGATGATCAGCGACCCGCTTTGCAGGTTCGCGCGCGCATCGGTCAGCTGATGCATGACGTAGCGCGCGTCCCGCATCTCGGTCGCGGTGTCCTCGGTCTTGTCGGTCATGATCTGGGCGTATTCCCTGTGGCGGCGCATCGGCGTGATGGCATATCGGATATTGTAGCCGATATCCGACCAGTTCAACTGATTCCGATATCGATATGGTCCGCCGGTGAACAGGCCCGCGGGCCCCAAGGGTCACCGCGACTGAGCCGCAACCGGGTGGCGCGCAGCGGGGCAGTCCTGCTACGATATGTATCCTGCCCATCGCGAAGGATTCCTGGCATGGACCACGCCATCGCCATCGTCACCGGTTTCCTGCTGGGCCTGTTCGGCCTGATCGTGGCGGCCATCACGGTGATCGAGCAGTTCGCCCGGAATATCCTGGCCAGCGTCGGCATCGTCGGCGAATTGCAGACCGCGCTGCTGGTCATCCTGCTGGCCGGCCTGATCGTGGGTGCCTTCCGCATGTTCGGCGGCATCTTCGCCGTACTGATCAGCGCAATCCTGATCATGATGCTGGCACACGCCGTGTTCGCGACGACAGGCTTGCCCGCCACAACGCATTTCTGATTCACACGAAGCCGATTGACCGCGTCCTCGACCTCGCGACGGTCGAACGGGGCGACGGCATGGGCCAGGCCGCCAGCCCCGACGAAGGGTCTATCGCTGCCGGCGGAAGGCCACCCGCCGCGACAGGCCCGCGGATACATGCCGGACCGACGCGACATAGCCCGGCCACGCCGGCGCCCGCAGGCCGGTCCGGCGCATCGGCCATGCCCCGCGCAACCGGCGCTGCGCGCCGGGGGGAACGCGCGTCCGTTCGCCCCTTGTGGCCATCCACTCGCTGACGAGGATATGACCGATGATACCAGCTGCGTGACTCATTGATCGAGTCCTCCCCTCATCGGGTCTCACAAAAAAACTGGCAGACAGCCTCAAGGTTCCCGTCCGGACGGCGATGCGCCCTACCCCGAATGGCCGCCGTGATCGCCTCCGCCATGCCCGCCACCGCCATGGCCGCCACCACCGGGGCCCCCGCCCCCATGCTCGCCGCCGCCGGGGCCACCGGGGCCACCACCGCCGGGTCCATGACCGCCTCCGCCGGGGCCGCCACCATGCCAGCCGCGATCCCTTCCACCCTGGCCGCCGCCGGCATTGAACCCGCCCCCGGGACGGCTGCCCTCGCGATCACCACCGCCGTGATCGGGACCATAGAAGGGCGGCGGCCGGCCCGGCCTGTTCCCTCCGTCCCGTCCGGGTCCGCCCCGACCACTACCGCCCCAGCGATCACGGTCGGAAAACCACGGACGGCCACGATAATGCGCGCCCCAGTAATTGCTGAACACGAAGCCGGCCAAGGGCAGGCCCACCATGGGACCATAGGTTGCCAGCGGCCCCGCCCCGCCATTGTACAGGACCTGAATCCGGTCCTGCGGCGCCCATCCCCGATAGGGACCGTCGGCGATGTCGCACCAGCCCCATCCCGGCTCGCACCCGAAAATATCAATCGGCGTACCCGGCGGCAGCGACCCGACCACGGGATAGTTCGGCGACGGACCGGCGAAAACGTCTGTCCCGCCTACAATAACGCCGGGGGCCGCCAGTGCCGGGGACGCCATGCCCCCCAGCGCCAGAACCGTCAGGGCGGCCTTCAAACGATGTTTCATCCGGACCGCGGCTCCATGATGCGATGGTCGATCAACGATCGCAGAGTGGGCAGGTTGCGCGCAAATGAAAAGCCCGCCGCGACGCGGATGGCATGGGGCTTCGTCATGTGCCGCCCGCGGGGGTTTGCAAATCCCGAATCGCAATGGTTAAGTGACCGTGCCAGATGACGCGAATGTGACGGAACCCCATGACGATCGACCCCAGCAACGAACTCCGCGCGCGCCCCGCGCAGGTTGGGCGGAACGGGGCCGCACGCCGCCGGACAGGTGCCGCCCTGCTGCTGGCCATTGTCGCGGCGCCGGCCGCGCCGCCGGACGCCGAAGCGGCGCACGCCACCAGCCCCCCGGCCGTGGCCCCCGTCATGCCGTCCCTCGGGGCGACATCCGATATCGCGCCGTCCCCCGCCCCGCGTCCCGAGGATTTCCGTTTCGTCGAGGATCTGGAACGACGGACCTTCACCTGGTTCTGGGATGCGGCGAACCCCAGAAACGGGCTGATCCCCGACCATTATCCCTCGCCCGACCATTTCGCCAGCATCGCCGCCGTGGGCTTCGGCCTGACCGCCTATGGCATCGGGGCGCAACGCGGCTACGTCACGCGGGACCAGGCTGCGGCACGCACGCTGGCCACCCTGCGCTTCCTGTATCGCGCGCCGCAGAACGCGGCCGAGGACGGGGCCGCCGGCTATCACGGCTTCTACTACCATTTTCTCGACCCCCGACGCGGCACGCGCTTCGCCCGCTGGTCGGAACTGTCCAGCGTGGACACCACCCTGCTGCTGGGCGGCGTGCTGTTCGCACAATCCTATTACGATCGCGACACCCCCCGCGAACGCACAATCCGGCGGCTGGCGGACGCCCTGTACCGTCGGGTGGACTGGTCCTGGATGCGGGCCCACGCGCCATTGCTGGACATGGGCTGGACCCCGGCCGGCGGGTTCCTGCGCAATGACTGGGACGGCTACAGCGAGGGGATGCTGATCTACCTGCTGGCGCTGGCCTCGCCCACCCATCCGGTACCGGCCGACACCTGGCAGGCCTGGACCGCGACCTATGCGCGGCAATGGGGCACGTTCCAGGGTCAGACGCTGCTGAATTTCGCACCCTTGTTCGGACATCAGTACAGCCATTCCTGGGTTGATTTCCGGGGTATCCGCGATGCGTGGAGCCGCGCGCACGACGTCGATTATTTCGAGAACAGTCGCCGCGCCACCTATGCCCAGCGCACCTACGCCCAGGCCAATCCCGGCGGCTGGCGCGATTACGGCACGAATGTCTGGGGGCTGACGGCCTGCAACGGCCCCGGCATCGTCACGCTGACGGTCGATGGCCGCGCGCGCAGCTTCCAGGCCTACAGCGCACGCGGCGCCGGCCGCGACTATGTCTCGGACGACGGCACCATCGCGCCGACGGCGGCGGGTGGCTCCATCGCCTTCGCTCCGGAAATCGTCTTTCCGGCGCTGGAAGAAATGAAAGACCGCTACGGCTCGCGCATCTACGACCGCTACGGCTTCGTCGACGCCTTCAACCCCAGCTTTCCGTCCGGCGCGTCCTACTGGGCCGATACCGAACAGTTCGGCATCGACCAGGGGCCGATCCTGCTGATGATCGAGAACTGGCGCACTGGCTTGGTCTGGGCCACGATGAAGAAGAACCCCTACATCCGCGCCGGCCTGGCGCGCGCCGGCTTCTCCGGCGGCTGGCTGGGCGACGAGACACGCCAGGCCCGCGGTGACCCATCCCCCGGGGCCGCCCGGCACATGTAAGGCTGCTTTAAAATTCGTTCTGTCGGGCAAGATTACCCGTGGCGGCGAGCCCCAGCCTAAGGTCGGGCTTGGCCGAACCCATCAGGGCCCGAGGCCCTGGACTCCGGTCATGGATAACGCGCTACCAAGCCGCGCCGAAGATCAGCGCACAGGCATAAAGCGCGATGATCCCCGCGATGCCCACGATCATCACGGACCAGTATCCGATCGAATGGCCACGCGTTGTGGACAGCCGGCGTGCAAGAATATCGGTCATGGATGCCCCCTTTATTCCCGAGGCGGTTTCTCGACCCCCTGCAGATGGGCGCCCCGGGCAGGGCGGCAAGACGCCGCAGGGACACAATTGGTCACAACCGCACGATCGGTCCCCTTTCCACGGCTTCCTCCCCGGAAGAATGCGCCCGCCCCTTGCCGGACACGGGCGCCGGCGCGCATGCTGACACGTCTGCATCCGCGAAGGAGCTTCCCGCCATGCGTATCCGTCTGTTCCTGTCCGCGCTGTCCGTCGTCGCCCTGATGGGGGCAGCGGCCACCGCCTCGGCCGCCCCCTGCCGGGACGCCAAAGGCAAGTTCGTCACCTGCCCCAAGCCGAAACCGGAAAAATGCCGCGACGCCAAGGGAAAATTCACCAAATGTCCCGCCGTTCCGGCGACGCCGGGCTGATCGCGGCGTAGTCCCGCAAGGGTCCCGGGGCGGGGCGGGGCAACAGGCGTCCCCACCCGCCCCGGGGAAAGTGCAACTCCCAACGCGCCCAGTCGTTCGCTGCCCACACAGGCGCCTCGATGGAGGAATGCGATGGGACGCTCCGCCCGACACGCGACCAGACAGGCCGTGCTGGCATTACTGGCCGTACTGGCCAACCCCGCCATATCCCTGGCCCAGCCCACCCCGCCCCCTCTGCCGCCCCCGGCAAATCCGCATACCAGGACACCGGCCGAACGGATGGGCGACATGCCGCAGATGCACTGCGCCAGCGAAATGTCGCCGTCGCGCTGCAGCCATCAGAACATGCTCGGCCCACCGCCCGAGCACCGGCCTCCACCTGAAAACACCCCGACGTCCAAGGAAAAGCCGGCCAGACAGCCCCATCGAACGGTACCGCCCCCGCCGCAAGGCGGCGTCGGCTGAGAAGGCGCCGTTACAGAACAACGAAACCGGCACCGCGTTCTCACGTTTCGTCCAAAACCTCAAGGATGATTCATGACACGTGCTTTTGCCGCCTTCCTGGCGCTGCTGGTCGCCGCCGCGCCGTTGACCGCCTGCACACACCACCGCACCTTCGGCGAGAAGGTCCGCGACACGGTCGATCCCCCCAAGGGACCTGTCGAAAAGGCCGGACGCGCCGTGGACCGCGCGACCGGCAACTGACCCGCCGCGCACGGCCGGGCCGCGGCGTCACGCTCTGGTCCGTGCCCGCCGCAACAGCCACATCGCAACACCCGTCACCGAAAACAGGCACAGCGCCAGGCCGTTCAGCCCGATAAGCACGCTCCACAGGTCGCCGGCCCACGTCGCGGCCAGCCGGTTCTGATGCAGGATCCGAATCCAGACATACAGGCGCTGCCCCACGCTTTGCGTGCCCGGGTCAGCCGTCACCGTCATGGCACCCGTGTGGCGGTCGACGCGAAGGGTAGTCGGCCGGTTCGCGCCATATCCCGGCTGCACGACGCGCACAGTGAAGGGACCTCGCGGCATTCCCAACTGAACGTCGCTGATCGTATCCTGCGGCCGGCCCTGGCGGATCGTCGCCAGCGCCATGTCCAGCCCGTCCTCCTCCATCGGTCCCGCATCCGTGGCGGACGCATGGCGGTGGTCGCGCTGCCCGTCCGCCATCGCGCCCGGCGGGCGCCGCTGCCCCGCTCCGCCACCAGGGAACATGTCCGGATAGCAGATCATCACCCCGCTGCCGGCCATGAAGGCGAGAAACAGGAACGTCCACGCTCCCACCGCCAGATGTGTTTCCCGCCACAGCCTCAGCCCGCGCGCCTTGCGCGAAATCATCAGGCCGCGCCGCCATAATCCCGATTGCCACAGATGGCTGCGCGGCCACCAGAGCACGACGCCGCTGACCGCCATCCCGACCAGGAAGACGCCGACCCACCCCATCGGCCCCCGTCCGACCGGCAGCAGCAGCAACGCCGTATGCAGCCGCATGGCGAAGCCGTAGAGGGTGCTGCGCTTCTGCGTGCCGACCACATGGCCGGACGACGGATCGACCAGGATATCGAGGTCGGGCCGACGCCCGCCCGCCCGGCCGAACCCGACGCTGGCCGGGTCATGGGGGCCCTGCGACGGCGCATAGCGCAGCGCGCTGGACCCGGCGGGCGCCGCCGCACGGGCGGCTTCGACCAGTTGGCTCGCCGGCAGTGGGGGGCCGGACTGGATAATCTGCGGCCGCCCCGATGTCTCCTGCGGCAGCACGACCATCAGAAACCCGGTCAGGCCCTGAAGGGCGAAGGGAATCGCCAGGGCCAGCCCGATCCAGCGATGCAGTTTGCGCAGGATCCGCATCACGCGTCCCCGCGCATCATCATGCACATCATGCAGGTCATTCCAATCGGGGTTAGGAACGGGTTCGGGCAATACCCGCCCTGTTTCATGGTTTTTTCGAACAGAGGCTTCACAGCGTGCACCATTGCCGCATGAGGTTATGATAGCAATTGACCAGGCCCAGTATATCCGGATCGTCATCCGGCAGCCGGGCCCGCAGGCCCATGATGGTCCGGTCGAGGTCGAACAGGATGCGGCGCAGGCTTCCTTCGCGGATCAGGGATTGGGTCCAGAAGAACGACGCCCAGCGGCTGCCGCGCGTCACCGGCGCCACGCTGTGCAGCACTGTCGTGTCGTAGACGATCATGTCGCCGGCCGGCAGCTTGACGGCCTGCGTGCCGCTTGCGTCATGGACCAGCAGTTCGCCACCGTCATATTCCTCCGGCTCGGTCAGGAACAATGTCGCGGATATGTCGGTCCTGATCCGTAGCCCGTCGGAGCCGGGGATGTAGCGGATGGCATTGTCGACATGGGCGCCAAATTCCATGCCGACATCATACCGGTTGAACAGCGGCGGTACGGTGCGATGCGGCACGGCCGCACTGGTGAACAGCGCGTTGCGCGCCAGCGCACCCAGGACCAGATCGGCCAACGCGCGATGGTCCGGATGATTGAGCGGCAACTGAAGATTGTGCTTGGCCTGCGCCGATTGCGGACCGGCGGTGACGCGCCCGTCGCCCCAGTCGGCCTGGGCCAGCACGGTGCGGCAATGGGCCAGTTCGTCACGGCTCAACAGTTCGGGGATATGCAGCAGCATCACCTGACCTCACTTTCCGCAAGGAATCGTTCCATCTGAGCCCGGAATGCGGGCGTGCCGGTCCGGCGTGCGATGTCGAAATGACGCCGCGCCTGGGCGTGCCGGCCTTCCGCCAGCAGGAAGCGGCCGAAATTGAAATGCCCGCGGAAATCCCCGCCCTCGGCGGCCCGGACGTACCAGGCCCTCGCCTGGTCCAGGTCGCGCGCCACGGCCCAGCCGTCTTCGTAAAACCCGCCGATGATGTTGAAGGATTTGCAATGACCACGAGCTGCGGCCCGCCGGAACCACGCCAACGCCCGGACGTGGTCGGGCGGCCCGTCCCAGCCCAGGCTCAGCCCCGTCGCATAGTTGTACATGCCCCAGTCCAGACCGGCGCACGCGGCGGCGCGATACCAGCGCAGCGCCTCGGCCGGGGCGGGCGCCAGGCCCCACCCCAGTTCGCAGCAGCGCCCGACCATATTGTGTCCCATCGGATGACCATGCCGGGCCGCGGCAAGAAACCAGCCGAGCGCCGCCCCCTCGTCACGGGGCAGGAACCGGCCGTCGAGCAATATCTGCCCCAGCATCAGCTGCGCATCGGCCTGCCCCGCCCCCGCGAGGGCGCAGATCGCCTCGACGCCATCCGCGACACTGCCCTGCCACTCGCCCCGCATGCCGGTTTCACCCCAGGTCCCGCGCGAAGATTCAGAAATGGGCGTTCAGGGTCACGAAGGCGGTCCGACCGGGTGCCTGCGTGGCGTAATGCGTCGTGTAAGCCTGGGTGAAATACCGCATGTTGGCCAGATTCTGCATGTTGAGCTGCAGGCTGTAGTTACGGCGGAATTTGTAATTCGCCATGAAGTCGAAGCGCCAGTAGCTGGGCACGAATTTCGGCGCAGTGGGCGAATCCGTGCCATACACCTTGCTCATGTAATACACGCCCGCCGCCACCGTCAGCGGCTTGACGATCCGATAGGTCGTCCACAGCGCCAGGCTGTTCTCCGGCGTGTTCGGCGCACGCCGCCCGTCCATCAGCCCGGCCGCGGCCCCGGCCCCGCCGGCATTGAGCAGCCGCGCGTCCAGGTAGGTGTAGCCGCCGTTGATCGACCAGTCGCGGGTGATCTGCCCGTTCAGGCCGATTTCAAAGCCACGGACCCGCTTGGTGCCGCCATTGGCGATGCCGCCCGTCGCTGTGGTGATCTTGAAATTGGTGCTGTCGATCTGGAACAGCGCACCGGTCAGCAGCATGCGGTTATGCAGCAGGTTCCATTTGGTGCCGACCTCGATCGTGCGGTCGTGTTCCGGTTTCAGGACGCTGCCGATATTGCCGGTGCGGTCCGCGCCGAGGCTGATGTCGTCCGAACCCTGCCCCACGGAATTGCCCGGCGGAATGGCCGAGGTGGCGTAGGACGCATAGATCGACCCGTTGTCTCGCGGCTTGTACACCAGCCCACCCTGGTAGGTGAACAGATTGTCGCCCCGCCCGTATTCGCCCGCCGCCGAACGGTAGGTACTCTGCACATTGTCGTAGCGCACGCCGAAATTGGCCTGAAGCTGGCGCAGCAGCGTAATCGTGTCGAACAGATACACCGCCTTGGTGTCGAAGCGCGTGCTGTTCGGGTTGCCTGTATGCTTGAGGTCGCCGGACCAGAGATCGTTCGGGTTCGGATTGGTCAGCGAGGTGCAGGTAAAGGACGAAAAGGCCAGCGCCGTCGCACACCGGGTGAAAGCGGTGCCCGAGGTCACGTTCTGCCCGTTCACGGTGGCGGTGTAGTTATCGTTCTTGCCCTGCTCGCGCGTGAATTCGGTGCCCGAGGCAAACTGGTTCTTGAAGCCCAGCAGGTGGAACGACCCGTAGAAATCGGTCTGGTTGGTCGCCGTGTCCAGCGTGGAAATGCGGCTGTTCAGACGACGATAGACATAACCGTAATAGATGTTGCCCTGGCTGTCGTCCGGCATCGTCCACCGATCGTTCTGGGTGGTCTCGGAATAGCGCGTGGTATTGCGGATATGCAGGTTGCTGCTGAAATCATGTTCCAGCCGCAACGTGCCCATGTCGATGCCGTCCTGGTTGGCATCACGGTTTTTCAACCCGTACCAGGTATCGAACGGCACCTTCACCGGCGCACCGCTTCCCGTCGCCAGCACCCGCGCGGCGCCGTCGGACCGCGCATTGAAGGTGGGATTGTTGTAGGGAATGCCGACATCGGGCAGATCGTCATTCTGCATGTGATAATACATCACGGTGACGCGATTGGGTGTGCCCAACCCGAACGACAGGGACGGCGCCACGCCGAAGCGGCGGTAATGGGTGGGTCCGCGTCCGGCCACGCCCTGGTCGTCTCCCATCAGGTTCAGGCGGAACGCGCCGGTCGGGCTGACTCTCCAGTTGCCGTCGAACGTGCCCCGCTTGTAGTCGGCGTTGCCGAACCCGAGGCTGGCGTCGATCGCGTTCTTCAGGGTTGGCATCTTGCTGTTGATATAAATCGCCCCGCCGGCGCCGCCCCGTCCGGCGAAGGCGCCGGTATCGCCCTTGATGACCTCGACCGATTCCACATTGAACGTCTCGCGCGATTGCGCGCCGACATCGCGCAACCCGTCGACGAAGGTGCTCGACTGCGCGTCATAGCCCCGCAGGAACGGCCGATCGCCGACCGGATTGCCCCCCTCGCCCGCGCCCATCGTGATACCCGGCACGTTGCGCAACGCATCGGCCAGCGTGTTCGACCCGGTCTGGGTCAGCAACTGGCGCGAGATGATCGACACGCTCTTGGGCGTATCCAGCAGGGGGGCGGTGAATTTGGGAGAGGCTTCATGCCACAGACCGACGACCTCGATATGCTCGTGCCGGGGGGCCGGCCGGTCCTGGTGGGCCTTCTTCTTCTCGTCGTCCGACAGCTTGTCCGGTGCCGCTAGGCCGGGGGTGGCGGTCAACCCCTGGGTTCCGAGCATGGCCAGGGCCAGACCACCTAATGTCTGGCCACGCCGGGGCGTCACAACATGCGCGACACGCCATTTTCCAGTGACACCCATTCCCTCGAAACCTCTTATTACAAAACGCAAATGCGAACAAATCGCAGTTGCGATCTGCTCATGACGAAACCGAATCGTCAAGCAATTCGTTCATGACAAAGAATGTCAGAGAAAGGCTGATGCCACAGAGCCACACGGACCCTCCGCCTCTGCGACGGCCCTCTACGGCAGGGGACGCCCAACCGGCACGGATGTCATGGGATTTGGGCAAAAGAAAACCCGGCGCGTAGCCGGGTTTCTTCGAAGCGTTCGCCTCACTTCGTGGCGCCAGGCGTATGCCTTGGCGGCTGCCCGGGAGCCGGAGGTTCCTTCGGGTCCTTGCCCTGGGCAATGTCGGCATGCGCTTGCGTCTTCGTCTTCGCAGACGCCGTCTCGGCCTTCCTGCCATGTCCGCGGTTTGGAGAGGTGTGGCCCTTTCGTCTGTCCATGGTGCCCTCCTTGGGCTGGGGTGTGGACAGGAGATTAGGCGGCCGCAGGGGCGCTGCAAGGGCCGTCGCCCTGAGAAACCTGCGATTTTCAGGCGCTCAAGCCACGCCGTTCGAGACCGCTTCGGCAGCCAGGGACGAATGAGCAGCCGACTGACCGGACCAGAGCGAATCGAAGCGGATTTTTGGGGATGAGCGCCGCGCTGTTGGTTGTCTTCGCGTTCTTCCTGGGGACCAGAGCAAATATTTCAGGGGCGACGCGGCCCCAGCACGGTCGAGAAGTGATCCCGGCAGGACCGGGCAGACTGGCAGGACAGACACAGCGTCTGAAGGTTCGTCGGGTCGAGGCGGCGGTTGGGTGCTTCCTGCGCGCCGAGGATGTGGTCCGCGTCCGGGTGATCGCCCGGCGTCCGGCAGCCAGGCATGCGACAGAGGGGATATCGCGTCAGGTGCTCCTGCCGGACGCGTTCCCATGCGACGTCACGCCGAGGCTGATGCGCTGCCTTGCGCTTCTCGTCGCGGGCCTTTCGGCTGTCGTCGGCAGTCTTCTGCCAGATCTGGCGACGGGCGAGGGCGTGAACGGACATAGGCAGACCTGATTTTCGGGAATAAAAAACGGCGTGGCCCCCGAAGGATGCACGCCGCCTTATTATGAGGATTTAAATATGGAAACATTGGAAATGTTGGAAGTGAAAAATTCAGGTTGCGCGTTTTTTGCGATCGTCTCGACAGCCACTCGGTGCCAGGCCTTTGCCGTATGATTGCTGACACCAACCTTCGTGCCGATCTGGTTCCATGATCACTGATGCATCTGCGAAATCGGATGCACGATCGGCCTCATGTTCACGACCCTGCGCAGGTGCCTTTGCGTTCCGTCGAGGAACTGGCCCCATGATAGCGCCTCGTCCAAGCGCATGAAGGCTACCGGCTTGGCCGGAGTGACGCCGCATTCATTGCGACACACATGCACCGCCTGGATGGTGGGTGGCCAAATACCTGGGCAACAGCCTCGAGATGGTCGAGCGCGTCTATGGGTACCACAGTCCGCAATGACTCAAGCGTGCGGCGGACGCGCTATCCGTGTTCCCTGATTCGCGTGGACCAGAATGAAGCCGGACGGCCGATCGGCAAAATATAGGAAATCATGGTGCTGCTGGACAGGATTGAACTGTCGACCTCTCCCTTACCAAGGGAGTGCTCTACCACTGAGCTACAGCAGCAACGTGGGGACGGGCGCTTCCTACCGTCTCTGTCCGCAGGTTGCAAGCCCCCTGCTTCTGGAAATCGGCATGTCCCGCTCCCGGGTGGGAATCAGTCGTCGCGGTGGATCTTTTCCATCCGCTCATGCCGTTCCTGGGCCTCGATCGACAAGGTGGCGATGGGACGCGCCTCCAGCCGCTTCAGGCCGATCGGCTCGCCCGTTTCCTCGCAATAGCCGTAGGTGCCGTTCTCGACCCGCAGAAGCGCCTGGTTGATCTTGGAAATCAGCTTGCGGGCGCGGTCGCGGGTGCGCAGTTCCAGCGCCCGGTCGGTCTCGACACTGGCGCGGTCGGTGATGTCGGCCTCGTGAATGCCGCCTTCGGACAGGCTGGCCAGCGTCTCGTCCGCCTCTTTCAACAGGTCGGCCCGCCATTTCAGCAGCTTCTGGCGGAAATATTCCACCTGAAGGGGATTCATGAATTCCTCAGCTTCCGAGGGGCGGTAATCGGGGGGCAGTGTGATCATGATACGCGTCCTTGAACTTCGCCCCCGGACGAGACTTCGCCGGACAGGGGCCCGCCGCGAAACGGGCGGCTTATACGCTGCCGACTGCTGTCCGCCAAGTCGAAGATACCTTAAAATCGCCGCAATCCGCCCGAATCCGGGCGATTCGCATCGAAACGACCCCGGACCAGCATCAGCCCGGCCCGCGAATCGCGGTGGATTGCGGCAGCGTCGCCACCCGGGCGGGTGCTGCGGCGGGGTCGGGAAAGGCGGTTTCCCAGCCGCCGCCCAAAGCGGCATAGAGCTGCACCAGGTCTGTCGACAGGGCGGCGGTGCTGGCCGTAAGGTCGGTCTGCGCCCCCAGGACGCGCCGTTCCGCATCCAGCACGGTCAGGAAGGTCACCATGCCGTGACGGTACTGATCGCGCGCCAGATCCAGCGACCGTCCGTCGGCGGCGGCCTGGCGTGCCAGGCTGTCACGGCGCGCCTGTTCGTCGCGATAGGCGGTCAGGGCGTTGTCCACCTCGTGCCAGGCGCCCAGGACCGTGCGGCGATAGGAAATCGCGGCCTCCTGCTGAGCCGCCTTGCGCAGTTCCAGCTGTCCGCGCAGGCGCCCGCCCTGGAAGATCGGCAGGCTGATCGACGGGCCGACATTCCAGGCCCGCGCGTTCCAGAACCCCAGGTCGCGGAACGACAGCGACTGGAACCCGAAGCCGGCGTCGATGGTCACCCGGGGATAGAATTCGGCCACGGCTTCGCCGACCTGAGCGGTGGCGGCGTGCAGCTGCGCCTCCGCCTGGCGGATGTCGGGGCGGCGGCGCGCCAGTTCGGAGGGCACGCCCACGGGCACGCGCGGCGGCACCGGCGGAATGTCGGTATCCTTCAGCAATTCGCCCGCCAGGGCGGCCGGCGGCGCGCCCAGCAGCAGGCTCAACGCATTCACCTGCAGGGCGATCTGCTGCTCCATCTGCGGGATGCGCGCGTTGACGGCCTCCAGTTGCGACTGGGCGCTCTGCACGTCCAGTTCGGTCACCAGGCCGGCGCTGTTACGCTGCTGGCTCAGCTCCAGCGTGTGGGCGGCGGTGTCACGATTGTCCATCAGGATGTGCAGTTGGGCCTGCGCCTCGCGCAGGGCGACATAATCGCGCGCAACCTCGGCCATCTGGGCGGTCAGCACGCCGCGCCGTTCCTCGACCGAAGTGTCGAGGTCGGCCGACGCGGCCTCGTACTGCCGACGGACGCGGCCCCACAGATCGACCTCCCACGTCGCGTCGATGCTGTCGCGCCACTGGTCCAGCAGCGGGATGGTGAACTGCCCCGACAGGTCGGACAGGTTGGTGCCGTTCAGTTGCAGGTTCTGGGACTTGCCGACCTCGCTGACGATGCGCTGCAGCGTCTTGGTGCTGTATTGCGACCGGGTGTACGACCCGGCGGCGCTGAGGCCCGGATAGCGTTCGGCCCCGGCGATGCGCAATTGCGATCGGCTTTGCGCCAACCGGGCGGTGGCGATGGCGACCGACAGGTTTTCCGACGCCACACGCCGTTCCAGCGCGGACAGTTCGGCGTCGTGAAACACGTCCCACCAGGCCGGATCGGGGGTCGCATCCATAATGTCGTTGGCCACCGGTCCCTTGGGGGCCCTGGCGGACAATTCCCCCGGCCCCGCCCAGTGCGGCGGCGTCCATGGGGCGGGTTTACGGAAATCGGGTCCTACCGCGCATCCGGTCGCGACCACCGACAGCCCGACGATGGCGGCCCGCCATGAATATCCCCTACGCACCAGAACCGGCCCCCTGTCGCCCTCGACCCCGTCATCGCCCCTATCGACATGACAGGGTCCATTATGACATTATTCACCGAAACTGACCGACCCGTTCGGTCAGAACATTACCCTATCGGCTTTCCTCACCGGGTCAATCCACCCGGGCGGGGAAACCACCGCAGGAGCCTGTGCCATGTTACCCGCCCCGTCGTCCCCCGCCGCGCCGGATCTGCCTGGGGCGTCGGCCGCCAAGCGGCAGCAGATCCTGGAAGGCGCCGCCCGGATCTTCGCCGCCCATGGGTACGAGGGCGCCAGCATGTCGCAGATCGCCCGCGACGCTGGCGTGTCCAAGGGAACGCTGTATAACTACTTCGACAGCAAGGCGACCCTGTTCTCGGCCTTCGTGCAGCAGAGCGCCTGCCAGAACCTGCCGCGCCTGTTCGAGCCGATCGGCGAGAAACGCACGCCCGAGGAAACCCTGGTGGGGATCGCGACGGCGATGATCCGCCTGACCGTCTCGCCGGTGCCGCTGATGTTGCACCGGATCATCGTGTCCGAGGCCGCGGCCTTTCCGCATCTGGCCGAGACGTTCTGGCAGAACGGCCCGCAGAAGGCGATCGACATCTTCGCCGGCTGGCTGGCCGAACGGACGCGCGAAGGGGTGCTGGACGTGCCCGACCCGGTTCTGGCGGCGGAACTGTTCTACGCGCTGTGCCAGACACGGATCACCGGGCGCAAGCGCCTGCAACTGCCCGTCGATTCCGACCCCGCGCATATCGAAGCCATCGCCCGGCTGGCGGTGCGGGTCTTCCTCAACAGCTTCCAGCCCGGCCGCGACCGGACCACCACCTGACGCCGGGGCGGCGCGCGACGCGAATCCCCCACCGTCCTATCGGCGCCCCCTATCGGCGCCCCCTATCGGCGACCGTTCAGTTCGCGTTCGATCAGCGCGACATTGCGCAGATTGGCCTTGAAGGCGGCGTCGAAGATATCGCCCGCCACCGGCACGGTGTCGACCGCCGTTTCCAGGACGACATTGGCCACCATGCGCGCCAGCACGCCCCGCGACACGCCCATGCGCCAGGCCTCCCAGACGATATAGAGCGACACCAGCCCCATCAGCGCGCTGCCCCCGCCGGGAAACAGGCCAATCAGCGCGTCCAGCCCGACTCGAAACTTCGTGCCCGGCACCCGAAACGCCGCGTCCAGCACCCACGCCAGGCGCTTTATACGCAGCAAGCGGCGCGCGACATCGGCCCCCATCGGAGGCAGGACGTCGCCAGTAAATATGCCAGCCTGAACCATGGCCCCCACATGGGCCGCCCCAGGTCCGATTTCAACGGTGGGCCCGTAGGCCTCCCGATTCTCAACTCCGATATTGCGAATCATTCGCATATGTAAGATGGTCGCGCCGTCAAAGGAACCATCGTATGAAATCCGCACGTCTTCATCCCTCTCTCGCCCTCACCTTGGCGGGTTTTCTGGTCGCCGTCGGAACGGCGCATGCGGCGGAAACCCCACCCACCGCCGACCCAAAAACAATCAAGACCAAGGTCAAGGCCGAGAGCATCGTCGTCAAAGGGCGGAAATCCGCGGCCGTGGCGTCATCGGGAACCAAGAGCGACACCCCCCTGATCGACACCGCCCAGTCGATCACGGTCATCGATCGCCATGAACTCGACATGCGCGGGGTTCTCAGCCTCAGCCAGGCGGTGCGGTACACGGCCGGGATTACGCCGGATCAGCGCGGCTCCACGGCGACACGGTACGACCAGTTCGCGTTGCGTGGCTTTACGGTTCCGAACTTTCTCGACGGCCTCAAGCTGCAGGACAGCCCCACCGGCTACGCGACGGCGCAGATCGACACCTCGCGGCTGGACCGAATCGAGGTGCTGAAGGGGCCGGCCTCGGCGCTGTACGGGCAATCCAGCCCGGGCGGCCTTGTCGCGATGTCCAGCAGGCTGCCGACCAGCGCGCAATCCTACGGAAGCCTGACGGCGACGGGCGGCAGTTTCGACCTCTATCGCGTGGACGGCGATGTCGGGGGGTCGCTGACGCGCGACGGCTTCGTGCGCTACCGGCTCTATGGCACCGTCAACGGATCGCACAGCCAGCTCAGCCAGACCAAAAGCCGCCGCTACAGCATCAGCCCGGCGGTCACGATCGGCGGCGACGGCGACACGACGCTGACCCTGCTGGGCAATTACCAGGACGATCCGCAGAATGCCTCCTATGGATCGGTCCCCCTGGCAGGGTCCCTGCGACGGGCCGCCTTCGGTCGCATCAAGCAGGATTTCTACGACGGCGATCCCAATTTCGAGGAATTCAACCGCAAGCATTGGGCGACGACGTATATTTTCAATCACAGGTTCAACAGCAACTGGGCCTTCTCGTCGCGCGGCCGGTACGACGACGTAAAGACCATCTATGAAAGCGTCTACAGCGAGGGCGTCTATATGGACGCCGATTATGTCCGCGATTTCGAGCAGGAGGCCCTAGGCAATTTCAGCCGCGGCACGGCCTATGCCAATGAACGCCTGAAAAACCTGGCATTCGACAACCAGTTTACCGGCCGTTTTTCGACCGGCATCCTGCACCATTCCGTCATGATGGGCTTCGACTATCAGCAGAGCCGGGCAACCGAGTACGACGGGTTCGGGTCCGCGCCGTCCATCAACGTCCTGCAGCCGGTCTATGGCCAGACGATCACGCCGCCGGCGATTTCCAACCACTATATCACCGACCAGCACCAGATCGGCCTGTACGCGCAGGACCAGATCGACATCAGGAACTTCCACCTGACGGGAAGCCTGCGCAACGACTGGTACCGCAGCCATCAGCAGGACTACATCGGCGGCAGCAGCTCCAGCCAGAGCCCGGAACAGATCACCTGGCGGGCCTCGGGGCTGTACCATTTCAATTTCGGCCTTGCCCCGTACATCAGCTATTCGACCTCCTTCCAGCCGCAATCCGGCATAACGTCCGACAATGGCGGCCGCACAACGCGCCAGGCGGACCCGACGATGGGCAAGCAGCTTGAAGGGGGCGTGAAATACCAGATCCCCGGCCTGCCGATCCTGCTGACCGCCGCGGGCTTCCATATCGAGCAGACGAATGTCCTGACGGCGGTGCCCAACGCGAACTACAGCGTCGAAAACGGCAAGGTCCGTTCCGACGGTTTCGAGTTCGAGGCGCATGTCAATGTCTACAAGGGCCTGACGGTGGTCGCCACGGTCAGCACGCAGAAGGTGCGTGATCTTTCCACCCACAAGCCGCTGGTCCAGGTCGGCAAGGGCGGCGAATCGCTGTTCGCCTTCTACACGATGCAGTCGACTCCGCTGAAGGGGCTGGGCTTCGGCGGCGGCCTGCGCCATGTCGCCAGTTCCTATGGCGGCACGGCGTCCTATGGTGACGTCACGGTACCCAGCTACACCCTGTTCGACGCCACGGCGAGCTACGACCTTGCCAATCTCGGCCATGCCTTCAAGGGCTGGAAGGTCCAGGCCAGCGTGCGCAACCTGTTCAACAAGCGCTATGTCGCAAGCTGCTATGGCTATGCCCCGTATGACGAATGGTGCTGGTACGGGGAACGTCGTGCGGCCCAGGCGTCGGTCGGATTCAGTTGGTAATGGGCCAACGACCGGATTTCCAAAGGGCAATGCCCTTTGGCGGGTTTCAGGGTAGCGCCCCGAGGCTTGCCACCGGCGCATCATCCATAAGGCGGATTGGTATAACCCCATGACGCGCGGGCACCTGGCCATCGTCGCGCGGATTGCGGCGGGTGCGGGCGGGGGCTACGGCGTGGCGTCGCTGGTGGCCGTCGCCGCCGCCTACGGGTTGCCGATGTCCAGGGCGGATGCCGCCAGCGCTGGCGCGATGCTGGGCCTGCTGGTATGGCCGCCGATCGTGATGGCCTGCTTTTACGCCCGCAGCGCCACCCGTGCGTGGATGGGCATCATCCTTGCCGCACTTCTGCTGGGCGGGGCCGCGATGCTGGCGGGGTGGCGTCCATGAGGCCCGGCTTCCGAGCCGCGATGGCATGGTTGCATGGCTGGTCGGGCCTGGTGACGGGCTGGCTGCTCTTCGCGATCGTGCTGTCGGGCACGCTCAGCGTCTTTCGACCGGAAATCGGCGCATGGATGCGGCCTGAAATACTGGGCCGCACCGCCGACCCCGTTACCGCGACCGACGCCGCGATCCGGTGGCTGTCGGTTCATGCCGCGCATTCGCCCGCCTGGTATCTGGACGTCGCCAGCGACCGCGCCCCCTATACGAAGGCCCTCTGGGCCGAGGGCGGGGAGTACGTGCAGCGCGCGCTCGACCCGCGGAGCGGCAGCCCGGCCTCGATACGCGACACATTGGGGGGCGAATTCTTCTACCGCTTCCATTTCGAACTGCAACTGTCCTACCCGTGGGGCCGCCTGCTGGCGGCGGTGGCCGCGATGGTCCTGGTGCTGGGGCTGCTGACCGGGATCGTCGCGCATCGGCGTTTCTTCGCCGATTTCTTCACGTTCAGGCCCGGCAAAGGCCAGCGCAGCTGGCTCGATGCCCATAACATGCTCGGCGTTGTCGCCCTGCCGTTTCATCTGATGATCGCCTTTACCGGCGCGGTCACGCTGGCCAACCTGCTGATGCCGTGGGGCGCCGCAGCGCTCTACCATTCCGATATGTCGGCCGTGCAGCAGGAGCTGAATCCGGCGGCGATCGATCGCCCCGCCACCGGCCACCCGGGAACGCCCGCGCCGATCGTGCCGATGCTGCGCGAGGCCGAACGGCGTTTCGGGCCGGCCGGCCTGGGGCCGGTGACCATCCTCAACCCCGGCGACGCCGCGTCGGTCGTCACCATGGTCGCCGGCGGCGGGGGCGCGATCGGCGTCGACCATCATGTGCTCAGCTTCGACGGCGTCACCGGCCGGATCCTCGCCGAACATGTCGAAGGACGGCCGGCCATGAGCCTCTTCAATTTTCTCTACGGCCTTCACGTCGCCCATTTTGCGCCGCGCGTGACGCGCTGGCTGTATTTCCTTTCGGGGATCATGCTGGCCGGCCTGATCGGCAGCGGATTGCGGCTGTGGACGATCAAGCGGCACCACCGCGACCCCGGGGTGGGGACGGCGCTGGTGGAACGGCTGAACGTGGGCGTCATCGCCGGCACGCCCGCCGCCTTCGCCGCTTTCTTCCTGGCAAACCGGTTGATCCCGGCGGATATGGCGGGCCGATCGGCCTTGGAGGTCCGGTCGGTCTTCATCACATGGGCCATCGTCCTGATCGTCGGCGCGCTGCGCACACCCGCACGCGCCTGGGGCGAACTGCTGGGCCTGTCCGCCCTGGCCTGCCTCGGCATCGCACTTGCGGGCGGCGTGCCGGACGATCGCGTCACGCAGGGCGTGACGTTCGTCGCACTCGCCCTGGCGGCCGGGTTCGGCGCCGCCGCATCCCGGTCCCTCTTACGACGACACGGTCGTTGACATGTCCCTCGTCCTCGCGCTCATCGGACTGGTCGCCGTGCCGCTGCTGGCCATCGGCACGCCGCGCCAGGCGGCGGAACTGTTTGCCGCCCCGCTGGGCGCGACGCGGCAGCGGGTCCTGCGCGGAATGGGGTTCCTGCTGCTCGGAACCGGGTTTGTCCTCGCGATGGGGGACGGCGACGTGACCCGGACGCTGATCGCTTGGATCGGCCAGCTCAGCCTCGCCGCCCTTCTGACCGCGCTGGCCTGCACAATCGTCCGGACCCGGCGCGGCGGTCGCGGTCGCTGACCCCCGTTCAGCCCGGGCCGTTCGCCTTGGGCGCAAGCGCGCCCGTGCTGTAGACGATCCGGCCCCCGACCATGGTCACAAGCACCTTGGTGTTCGCGATATCGTTCGCCGGGACCTGCATCACGTTGCGGTCGAGGACGATCAGGTCCGCCAGCTTGCCGGGTTCCAGCGAGCCGGTCTGGGTATCGGAGCGCAATTCCCACGACGAATTCATGGTGATGGCGCGCAGTACCTCGGCGCGCGACAGGCCGGGCTCGTCACCCAGCGGGTGCGCATAGCGCGGCCCGGCCTCGGGCGCGTTGGTGCGCGTGACACCGACCTTCAGCGCGAACCATTCGTTCAGCGGGTCGACCGGCCAGTCGCTGCCATAGGCGATCCGCGCGCCCGCCTGTGCCAGCAACGACGCGGGTTCGATATCGCGGACGCGGTCGGGGCCGAGGTAATCCCGCGCCCCCTCGACCGTATCCGGGGCCTGCTTTTCCCACTGGAAGGACAGCACGGGCACGGCGCCCAGCGCCTTGAATCGGGGGCGATCGGCTGGGTCGACCAGTTCGTCATGGGCTATGGCGGGGCGGGCATCCGCCTGCGGCAAGGCCGCGCGCATCGCCTGCACGCCATCCAGCGCAATCCGCACCGCGCCATCGCCATCGGCGTGCATGTGCGGATCGAACCCGGCCGTCACCAGCCCCTGCAGCAGCGGCCCCAGCACCGCCGGCGGAAAATACGGCGCCGGCCCCGAGGACGGACCGGGCTCCCAGCGCGGCGCGGCGGCCGTGCCGCGATTGACGCGATAGGGCGCCAGCAGCACCCCCGTCATCGCCGGCGCGGTGATCACCCCGTCCATGAACAGCTTGACGTTGCGCACCGTCACCGACGGCGCGACGCCGATCGGTCCCTGATCGTAGCGCGCGGCGATTGCTTTCAGTCGCCCGACATTGCCCGCGATATCCGCGGCATGGGCAGGATCGACCAGCGGGGCGAAATGGGCGCGGGCCGTCAGGGCACCCTGCCGCTGCAACGCCGCATAGGCGGCCAGATCCTTGTCCAGCGCCCAGGCGTCGAGAAAGCCGGTGACGCCCTGCGCCCGCATCGCCGCCAGCGACGCCGCCGCCGCCCGCACGTCCTCCTGCGGCGTCGAGGGCGGATCCACCGGCGCGATCAGGTTCTGCGCCTCGTCCTCCAGCATGCCGGTGGGCTGTCCCGCCGCGTCATGCACGATCTCGCCGCCCGGCGGGGCCTGCGTGGTGGCGGTGATCCCGGCCAGGCGCAGCGCCGCCGAATTCAGCAGCGCCGAATGGCCGAAGGACGACCGCACGACGATCGGATGCGTGGCGTCGATCGCGTCCAGCACCTGCTTCGTCAGGCGCGTTCCGACGGGCTTCATCGCCTCCTGAAACCAGTTGCGCACCACCAGCCCGCCACTGGTATTCCTGAACGATGGATCGGCCGCGCAGGCGCGGACGCGGTCGCTGAACCCGCCGACCGTCAGCGGCAGATAGTCCAGCGAGCAGCCGATCAGATTCTGTCCGCCTTCCAGCGGATGCATATGCCCGTCGACCAGGCCCGGCATCATCATGTGCCCCTTAAGGTCGATGCGCCTTGTCTTCGGCCCCGCATAGGACGCCGCCCCGCCGTCATCCCCGATATAGACGATGCGCCCCCCGCGAACGGCCAGCGCCTGGAACACGTGATCCTTGCTGTCCACGCTGTAGACATAGCCGTTCGTGAAGACGATATCGGCCGGGGCCTGACGTGCCACGGCCGGCGCGGCGGCAGCCAGAACGGTGGCCATGCCGGCGACATGGCGAAGGAACACACCCATGATGAAACCTCGAAGACGTTGCGGAATCAGGATGGAGAAGAAGGATTCCGCACTGTCAAGATGACCGGGAGCCTGAACCACAGAGGCTGGAGCGGCCTTCAGGGCCGCCACGAAGCAGGGGACGGACCTTATGAGATGTCGGCCATCAGCGAGACATGGGCGCAGGAGATCTTCCAGCCGGCGTCGGTCCGGATCCAGGTCTGGCTCTGCCGTCCGATCCGCGTGCCGCCTTCGCGCTGGAATTCCAGGTTCACCGTCGCGACATCATGCCCCAGCGCGGTGACGACCCGCCGCAGGACGCGCCGCTGGGGCGAACCGCCGGTGCGGCCCTTGCGAAAGGCCGCGATCTCGGCGAACCCGTACAACACCTCGCCCACCCCATAGCGGATCGTCTCGGGCGCGTCGCGGAACAGCGCGTCCAGTTCGTCCAGGTCGTTGGCCATCAATGCGGCTTCGTACCGGTCGGACATGGCGGTTACTTCCGCCACGATGGCGGGATCGTCGATCGTCAGCATGCTACCCCCTGCATGGGACCACCCGGGTGGGCGATCCCCTTCCCGTTTCACCCGGCCGGGAAAGTGTTACGCTGCCCCGAATCGCGCGTCCGGTCCATACAGTCACGAGGCCCCAGCATGTCATCCGCCCGGCCCCTCTTTGTCGGAGACCCGGCCCCCTGGTTCACCCAGCGGTGCACCACGCCGTTCGGGACCTACAGCTTCGATATGGCGGCGGGGCGGTATATCGTCCTGTTCTTCTTCGCGTCCTCGACCGAGCCGGCCGTCGCGGCGGCGCTGGAGGCCGTGATGCGCGACCGCGCCATCATGGATGGGGCGAATTGCCATTTCTTCGGAATCTCGACCGACCCCGCCGACGAGGACCGCCTGCACGAAACCCTGCCGGGTATCCGCTTCTTCCGCGACGGCGACCGCAAGGCCACGGACCTGTATGGCCTGTCGCCCGGGGACGCACCACGCTGGTTCATCCTCGATCCGATGCTGCGGATCAGCGCGACCTGGATCGACGCCCCCGGCGTTGCCCGGCAGGTGATGGACCTGCTGCGCCGCGTCCCGCCGGTTACGACCCGGTCGCCCAACATCCCCGTCCCGGCCCTGATGCTGCCGGACGTATTCGAACCGGAATTCTGCCAGCGGCTGATCGCCTATTACACCGCGCAGGAGACCCGGCAATCGGCGATCTTCACCGAACGCCAGCCCGGCCAGTCGGTGCCGGTGACCGATCTGGGGTTCAAGCGCCGGCGCGACTGCACGCTGGCGGACCGCACACTGGTCGGACAGGTGCAGGCCCGCATCATCCGCCGCGTCGCCCCCGAGATCCATAAGGTGTTCCAGTTCAACGCCACGCAGATGGAACGGCTGATCCTGGCGTGCTACGATTCATCGGATCGCGGCTGCTTCGGCGCGCATCGCGACAACACCGTGGCGGCGGCGGCGCATCGGCGCTTCGCCGTGTCCATCACCCTCAATGACGATTTCGAGGGCGGCGAATTGTCCTTTCCGGAATTCGGCGGCCCCGGCTTCTGCCCCCCGGCGGGCGGCGCGCTGATCTTCTCCTGCGGGCTGCTGCACGCCGTTGCCCCGGTGACGCGGGGGCGCCGCTTCGCCTGCCTGCCGTTCGTCTATGACGACGCCGCCGCCGAACTGAAGAAGGCCAATCGCGCGGCGGCTACCCGGACCGAGACCGTATAAGGCCCTTCCCGTAGCGGCAGGACGCTGCCCCGCACCCGCCAAAGGCGGTCGCCTTTGGAAACCAATCGTAAGAGTCGGGGCCTAGGGCCTCGCCGGACATACGCCCGTTGCAACCGGCCGCCGAATTGTCGATCCTCGGCCGATGTGGACACAACCCTATCTGGAAACCTGCTGCCGGTCGGCGCTGCATCGCCTGACCTTGTGCGGCCCGGCGGGGCGCCCGCCCGGCCTGAAGGACCAACCCTGCCTGGAACGGCTGGAACGCATGGGGCTGGTGGAACGGGACCAGGCGGGCCGCTATCACGCCACCGCCGCCGGCGTGGCGCGCCACGATGACGAGATCCTGAACCCCCGATGATCCGGCACCACGATCTGTGGCAGGCGCTGGACACCCTGGCGGCGGAACGGGGGCTGACACCGTCGGGCCTGGCGCGTGCGGCGGGGCTGGACGTCACCGCCTTCAACCCGTCCAAGCGCATGACGCCGTCCGGCCGGCCGCGCTGGCCCGGCACCGAAAGCCTGGCGCGGGCGCTGGACGCCACCGGCACGACGCTGGAGGCCTTCAGCCGCCTGCTCGAAGAAGGCCACGCCCCGCATCGCGCCGGCCGTCCCGTCGCCCGGATGCGTCTGCGGATGTCCCCTCTGTCGCACCTGGAACAGGACGGGATGTTCGATGCCGCCGGCCTGCCCGCCGGGCGGCACTGGGACGCCTGGGACAGTCCCGGCCCCGCCGACTCCGACTGCTATGCCGTCATGGTGGATACCGACGCCTTCGACCCGGTGTTCCGCGCCGGTGCGGTCCTTGTCGTCTCGCCCGGCGCGGCGGTCCGGCATCACGACCGGGTCATCCTGCGCCGGCCGGACGCGATCCTGTGCGCCATCGTGGGGGACGGGGGCGACGACGGGCCGACCCTGCGCGGGATCGGCGCGCAGGACGGGATGGACATCCCGGCCCGATGGACAGACCATCTGCACCGGATCACGATGGCCGTCCTGTAGATCCGTCGCCGCCCATGCGGGGCAGGCGATCTGGCACAGGAACCTGACAGGAGCCTGAACGACGCCCATGCACCGCGCGCTTTCCGCCTCCCGGCTGCCATGCACGAGGCGGGGCGGACAGGCCCGCGCCACCCCGCTAGCCTGACCGGCGTGACGCAATGTGGAGGGGACTGGATCATGGCGGGCCTGCCGAAATATCGCGGGGCGAAACATCGCGAACAGCACGCGACCCAGCGGCTGGGATGGCTGCGGGCCGCCGTCCTGGGCGCCAATGACGGGATCCTCTCGACCGCCAGCCTGATGATCGGCGTCGCCAGCGCGCGGGGCGGCCCCGCCGGCGTTCTGGTCGCCGGCCTGTCGGGCCTGGTGGCCGGGGCGATGTCGATGGCGGCCGGCGAATATGTCTCGGTCAGTTCACAGGCCGATTCCGAGGCCGCCGATCTGTCGCGCGAGCAGCGGGAACTGGCGACCGACTGGCCCAGCGAGGTCGGAGAACTGGCGGCGATCTACGTCGAACGCGGGCTGGAGCCGCCCCTGGCCCGTCAGGTGGCTGAAAGCCTGATGCGTCATGACGCCTTGCAAGCTCACTCCCGCGACGAGTTGGGCCTGTCAGACGCGACAGCCGCACGTCCGATCCAGGCGGCCCTGGCCTCGGCAGGGGCGTTCGCTTCGGGGGCTATCATGCCGGTGGCGGCGGCGGTGTTCTCACCGGCGCAGGCCGTGGCCTGGAGCATTCCGCTCGTCTCGCTGTGCGCCCTGGGCGGCCTGGGCATCGTGGGCGCGCGGGCAGGCGGTGCGCGCCCCGTCCCGGCCGCGATCCGCGTGACGTTCTGGGGCGTGACGGCCATGGCGGTCACCGCCGCGATCGGCCATCTGTTCGCCATCCGAAGCTAGACCGGCCCCGCCCCCCGCCGGGCCGGGCCGGAGAAATTCGCATCATCCCCGCTGACTTGCGCGGCAATTTGGCCTATGTCTCCGCCATGACCGACACGCCCCTTTCGCTGATCCGCAATTTCTCGATCATCGCCCATATCGACCATGGCAAGTCGACGCTGGCCGACCGGCTGATCCAGGCCTGCGGCGCGCTGACGGCGCGCGAGATGACGAACCAGGTCCTGGACAATATGGAACTGGAGCGCGAGCGCGGCATCACCATCAAGGCCCAGACGGTCCGCCTGACCTACCCGGCCAAGGACGGCAAGACGTACGTGCTGAACCTGATGGACACGCCGGGCCATGTCGATTTCGCCTACGAGGTCAGCCGGTCTCTGGCCGCGTGCGAGGGATCGCTGCTGGTCGTCGATGCCTCGCAGGGGGTGGAGGCGCAGACGCTGGCCAATGTCTACCAGGCCATCGATGCGAACCACGAAATCGTGCCGGTGCTGAACAAGGTCGACCTGCCCGCCGCCGAGCCCGAGCGCGTCAAGGCGCAGATCGAGGAAGTGATCGGCATCCCCGCCGACGACGCGGTCGAGATTTCGGCCAAGACCGGCCTGAACATCGAAGGCGTGCTGGAGGCCCTGGTCACCCGCCTGCCGCCGCCGGTGGGCGACGAGACCAAGCCGCTGCAGGCCCTGCTGGTCGATAGCTGGTACGACCCGTACCTGGGCGTCATCATCCTGGTCCGCGTCAAGGAAGGCCGCCTGAAGAAGGGCTCGCGCATCCGCATGATGTCGAACGGCGCGGTCTATCACGTCGACCAGGTCGGCGTCTTCGCGCCGCGCATGGTGCCGGTGGACGATCTGGGCCCGGGCGAGATGGGCTATATCAACGCGGCGATCAAGACGGTCGCCGACTGCAATGTGGGCGACACGATCACCGACGACCGCCACCCTGCCGATACGGCGCTGGCCGGCTTCAAGCCGTCGATCCCGGTCGTCTGGTGCGGCCTGTACCCGATCGACGCCGACGATTTCGAGAAATTGCGCGACAGCCTGGCGAAGCTGCGGCTGAACGACGCCTCGTTCCACTATGAGGCCGAGACCTCGGCCGCGCTGGGGTTCGGCTTCCGCTGCGGCTTTCTGGGCCTGCTGCATCTGGAAATCATCCAGGAACGGCTGAGCCGCGAATTCAACCTGGACCTGATCGCCACCGCGCCGTCGGTGGTCTATCGCCTCTACCGCACCAATGGCGGGATGGAGGAGCTGCACAACCCCGCCGACATGCCCGACGGATCGGTGATCGAGAAGATCGAGGAACCCTGGATCACCGCGACCATCATGGTCCCGGACGATTACCTGGGTGCGGTCCTGACCCTGTGCACCGAACGGCGCGGCATCCAGAAAGACCTGACCTACGTCGGCAACCGGGCGATGGCGGTCTATCGCCTGCCGCTGAACGAGGTCGTGTTCGATTTCTACGACCGGCTGAAATCGGTGTCCCGGGGCTATGCCAGCTTCGACTACCAGATGGACGGGTATGAGGAGAGCGACCTGGTCCGGATCTCGATCCTGGTGAACCAGGAGCCGGTCGACGCCCTGTCCTTCATCGTCCATCGCGCCGCCGCCGAAAGCCGGGGACGTTCCATCTGCGCCAAGCTGAAGGAGCTGATCCCCCGGCAGTTGTTCAAGATCGCGATCCAGGCCGCGATCGGCAGCCGCGTCATCGCGCGTGAGACGATCGGCGCCATGTCCAAGGATGTGACCGCCAAATGCTATGGTGGCGACATCTCGCGCAAGCGCAAGCTTCTGGAAAAGCAGAAGGAAGGCAAGAAGCGCATGCGCCAGTTCGGCAAGGTGGAAATCCCGCAGAGCGCCTTCCTGGCCGCCCTGAAAATGGACCACTGACCCGCCGGGGACGGCCGGGAACGAGCGCGGCATTCTCCCCTTGCGCGGGCGGCAAATGTTGCTATGTTCCGCGCCCAGACGACGGGCTCCGCCCCGTCCCCTGCGCCGGAGAGATGGCCGAGCGGCTTAAGGCGCACGCTTGGAAAGCGTGTGTACGTTAATAGCGTACCGTGGGTTCGAATCCCACTCTCTCCGCCATTACTCATGACCGCCAGCGTCAAATATTGACACACCTCCACGGAAGTCTGCGGTTTTCCTGTCATATGTTACGACACCAAATGACAGCGAGATACGGGCAGTAACGCATATGGTGGGGGTAGCGCCCGGACTTTGGGGGGTATCGGTGCCAAGCGACGCCGCGATACGACGCGCCAAGCCGCAGAACACGCCCTATAAGCTGCCTGACTCTGTGGACTTTTCCTTTTAATTCAACCGAATGGCTCGCGCCTATGGCGCTTGAATTACCGCTTCGGTGGCAAGGAAACGCCTGTCGGCAATATTTATCCACGCGATCGCCAGCGGCTTGGCGACATCCGATCCGGCCGAAGTGATTAAGGGCGCGCTCGCCCCACTGCAGAAGGGTCGGCGGCCGGCAATAATCGAGATCGACGCCCTGCGCGACATGCTGAGGGCCGCCGAGGACATCCCGTCACACCCGATAACCGCTCTGGCAATGCGCTTCCTCGCACTGACGGCCGTACGGCCGGGAGAGGTTCACGGAATGTCGTGGCACGAACTGGACGGTGCGATCTGGCGCATCCCGAAAGAGCGCGTGAAGATGCGCAAACCCCATGCCGTTCCGCTGTCTTGGCAGGCGGTCGAAATCCTGGAAGCCGTTCGTGTGCTGACCGGTCGAGGCCCGATGGTTTTCCCGAACGCCAGACGGGCGCAGCCGGCACTCCAGGCCTTCGCCCGGAAAGCCTGAGCGAGAAAAATTCAAGTCCCGATCGACTTCTTCCTGATGGTACCGGTGGCCGGTCGCCCCTGTTCCGCCACAGGCCGGAAACGGACTGCCCTCCCGTGCGCTATGCTTTATTGTGCATAGGGTATGCCTGATGGATATTTAAAATTGCGGCATCATTGCGATGATGCTTCGATACGATCGAAGGTCGCTATTTTTGTTATCAACTACCATGATGGTCATTTAGACATTTCCACGCACCTCTTCCCTGAATCGCACCGTATCGCTCTCCCGTATTCTCCCGAGGCCCCGTAGAAATGGAACTTCCGGCTCTGATCTATTTTACGAGCCTTATCAACGAGGGCTCTGCGGCGTCGGCGGCCTCGGCGCTTGGCGTCAGCGCGTCCACCCTCAATCACAGCGTCTCCGCCCTGGAGCAGGCGATGGCGACCTCGCTGCTGTCACGCTCGGCGCTTCGTCGGGGCAGCAAGACCATCACGACCGCGCATGGAGAGAGTCTCTACCGTTCCGCCCTGCATCTCCTCGGCTGGAGCCTCGCGCTGATCGGGGAGGACAGCCGGGCCAGCATCGTCCCGCCGGAAGAGGCTACGCCACATCCGCTGCCGACCCGTCGGCTGCGCGCGCTGCTGGATTCGGGCCTGACGCTGCGGATGATCGGCTATTTCCTGTCCGTCTGCGAAACCGGGCGGATCGCCGCCGCTGCGCAGCGTCTTTCCCTTACCCAGCCCACGCTCTCGCGCCAGATCCGCAAGCTGGAGACGATTCTCGGCCGGACGCTCTTCCTGCGCAGTCCCCATGGCGTCACGCTGACCGCCGAGGCCGAGTCCCTGCGCCAGGGCTGCCAGCAGGTGGACCGGACCTACCGGCAGATCATGCGTGATGAGAATTTCAGCTATTTCCGCGAATTCAGGACCCTGAAACTCGCCTCGATGATGCCGACCAGCAGCGACAGTTCGCTCACCGTCCTGCTGGCCAATCTCGTCCGGCTCTGGCGCCATCGCCGTTACCAGCCGCCGCTGACGATTTCGACCATCGCCGCGCCGCAGATGGTGGAAGGGCTTCTGGACGGGCGGTTCGATGCCGGCCTTTCGGACCTGATCGACATTCCGCTCGGGCTCGATTGCGCCGAACTGGAAAAATCCGCGATCTTCCTCGTTTCCAGCCGTTCGCATGGCCTGCGGGCAAACCAGACGCCGCAGATGGTGCTTGCTTCGTGCCTGCTGGCAGTGCCCGCCCTGGGCACCGGACTGCGGCGGATTACGGACCGCTATCTCGATCAGGAAGGCATCGCCCCGAGCGCGATTTTCGAGACGCAATCCCTGTCCCTCATTCTGCGCCTGGTCGAGGACGGCACGTGCTGTGCCATCCTGCCCGCCGGTTCGTTCCGGTCCCACGCCGTCCATGCCGTCCCGCTGCCGGATCGCTACCGGATGACGACCCGGCTGATCTGGAAGGAGGACCATCGCAATCTCGCCATCATCGACCGTCTGCGCGCCGGCCTGGCGGAAATCCAGGTCGAAAGTGCCTCCGTGGGGCGGAAGTCCGTCGCATGAGCATCCTTGTGTCTGGTCTTTCCGCCGCGCTGCGCCGCCGGCGCCGGATCACGGTCCTGCTGCTCATAGCGGCGGGCTGCGTCAGCTATATCGATCGCGCCGCCCTTTCCATCAGCAGCACGGCGGTCATGGCCGACATGCACATGTCCTACACGCAGATGGGCATGCTGCTGTCGGTCTTCGCCTGGGCCTATCTGGCCGGCCAGATCCCGATGGGCCTCCTGGCCGACAGGTTCGACAGCCGTCACCTGCTGGGGGCAGGACTGATCGTCTGGTCCTGCGCGCAGATGGCCTTCGGCCTGGTGCATGGCATCCCGGGCCTGTTCCTGGCGCGCATCGGGCTGGGCCTGGGCGAAACGCCTCTCTTCCTCTCCGGCACGCGCGCGCTCGTGCGGTGGTTCCGGCCCCGGGAGCGGGGGCGGCCCATCGGCCTGTTCAACGGCTCGGCCGCGCTCGGCCCGGCCATTGCCCCGCCGCTGCTGCTCTCGATCATGATGCTGTGGGGCTGGCGGGGCATGTCGGTCGCGATCGGCGCGGCCAGTCTGGTGCTGGCGTTCGTCTGGATCCGTTTCTACCGCGACCCCACGGACCTGCCCCTTGCCGCCGAAGCCCGGGACGCGCTGCCCGGATATGATGCGCCGGTCGCGGCGGTTACCGCGCGGGCCCTGCGCCAAGATCTCGGCTATCTGCTTCGCCAACGTTCAAGCTGGATCGTCACGGCGGGATTCGCCGGGGTGATCTATCTGACCTGGCTCTATGCCACATGGATGCCCGCCTGGCTTCAGGCGTCGCGCCATCTGACGATCGATCAGGCCGGTCTGCTCTCGGCCCTGCCCCAGTTCTGCGGCTTCGCGGGAAGCGTGCTGGGCGGCTTCGTCGCGGACCACCTTGCCGCCCGGGGCGTGACCCCGCTCAATGCCTGCCGCACGCCGCTCGTCCTCGCCATGCTGGTGGCCGCCGTCGCGACGGCCCTGACCACGCTGCATACGGGGTTGGCCGTCACGATCGTCTTCATGGCCGTCGCCCTGTTCGCCGGCGGGCTGGCCATGAGCTGCGGCTGGATGCTCGGCACAGTGATCGCGGCCGAACACCGCGTCGCCACCCTGCAGGCGATCCAGAATACCGGTGGCTCGTTCGGCGGCGCGCTGGCCCCCGCGGTCACCGGGCTGCTGGCCGACCGGTTCGGCAGCTTTACGCCGTCCATGCTCGTCGCCGGCGCCATCGGGCTCGGCACCGTCGCGATTTATCAGTTCGGCCTGCGTCCCGCAGACGCTGCCCCGCATGCCGCCACCCCAATCGACCATTCCCCGCGCCCAGCCCCCGGCGGCACGGGACGCAACAAGGAATAATCTGATGACATCACGACGGATTCTCGCGCTTTCGACCATGTTCGGCAGCCTCGCGGTCGCGCCCCAGCTTCATGCCGCTTCTGCCAGCCCCGCCGCCGCCGGCTCCACCGCCGCGTCTCCCGCCCCGGCGGCGGCGAAGACGACGAAGCCGCGCCCCCGGGCGTCGGGCGAGGGCAATGAGGCGATCACCGTCTTCGGCCATGGCTCCACCCGCCAGATGACCGGCATCACCCGCGCCATGATGCAGCAGAGTGTCCCGGGAACCTCGCCGCTGAGGGTTCTGAGCCAGCTTCCGGGCGTGTTCTATCAGTCCGCCGACCCCTTTGGCGCCTATGAATATTCCAGCCAGATGTTCATGCGTGGTTTCAGCCAGTCCCAGCTTGGCTTTACACTTGACGACATTCCCCTCGGCGACCAGCAGTTCAACAACTACAACGGCCTGGCCGTCACCCGCGCCATCATCTCGGACGATGTCGGCGGGGTCGATGTCTCGCAGGGCGCGGGCGCGATCGACGTTGCCTCGACCAGCAATCTCGGCGGCGCCATCCAGATCCGGTCCCTCGATCCGTCCCATGTGCGCGGCGGGACGGTCGGCCAGACCTTCGGCAGCAATTCGACCATGCGCACCTACGCACGTTTCGAAAGCGGCGATCTGAATGCCAGCGGCACGCGCTTCTACGTCGCCTATGCCCGCCTGAACGGCAATCTGTGGAAAGGCGGCGGCTATGACCATTCGGACCAGGTGAACGCCAAGTTCGTCCAGCCGCTGGCGCGGGGCTCGTCCCTGAAACTCTTCTTTGACTGGAGTTCGATCCAGCAATTCGACTACCAGGACATGACCAGCAACTGGCTGCATACGGTCGGTCCCAACCTGGCGAACTACTATCCGGATTACACGGCGGCCTACAACGCGGCGGGGGGGACCTATCCGGCGGCCCTGCAGAAGACGAACGATCCGTTCGACGCCGCCTATTATGCCGGGACCGCCAACCGCGTCGATTATCTGGGCGGGCTTACACTCGATGAAAACCTGACTTCGTCCCTGAACTGGAAGACGACGCTCTACGCCCACGGCGACAACGGCTACAGCACCTGGACGACGCCGTACATGCCCTCGCCCAACGGCGCGCCGCTGTCCCAGCGCATACAGACACCCGGCATCGCGCGCGGCGGGTTCCAGACCGCCCTGACCTGGAAGGTCGCGCGTCATGCGATCAATGCCGGCGTCTGGTACGAATACGGCAATTTCACCGAAGGGCGCTATTTCTCGGAAGCGCCGCTGCTGGGCCAGGGCACGCTGGGCAACCCCACGACAGGCTTCCCGGCGGACAAGGTCTTCGCGACGGCCTGGCAGGAAGCCTTCTCGTCCAGGACATTCGTCTTCCACCTTCAGGACACCTACAAAATCACGAAGAACCTGACCGTCAACGCGGGGTTCAAATCCATGATCGTGAATTCGGGCAACTCTGTTCCGACGCAGGATCTTGCCATCAACGGTACGGGGATCGCGCAGGGGCACCTGGAGGCCTCGAACGCGTTCCTGCCGCAGGTGTCGGCCAACTGGCGCTTCCTGCCGCATCATGAACTGTTCTTCGATGTGTCGCACAATATGCGTTCGTTCCCGCTGGACGGGTACGGCACCAATGTGTCGGCCACGCCCTGGACGGCCTCGCAAGCCAACTTCCAGGCGACCCGGGACACGCTGAAGCCGGAGACGGACTGGGTTTATGAAGGGGGCTATCGCTACACCTCGCCGTTCATCAGCGCGCTGGCGTCGCTGTACCGCATCAATTTCTCGAACCGCCTGCAGCTCATCACCAGCAGTGCCGGCATCAACCCGATCACCGCCGTGCAGAATGTCGGCGGGGTGACGACCAATGGCGCCGAAGCCAGCGTGACGCTGCGCCCGGTCAACGGATTGTCGATCTACAACTCGTTCTCCTACGCCCATTCGACCTACGACCAGAATGTCGCGACCGCGACGGGCATCCAGCCGACGCGTGGCAAGCTGGTGCCGAATTATCCGCAATTCATGTACAAGGGGAACATCACCTACCGTATCGGCAATTTCGACACGCATGTGGACGGGACCTACCTGTCCCATCGCGAGCTGACCTATACCAACGATCTGCATGTGCCCGGCTATTTCCTGATGAATTTCGGCATGCGGTATCATTTCGGGCAGGTTGGCCCGTTCAAGGGACTGACCGCCAGCTTCAACATCTACAATCTGACCAACAAGACCTACATCGCCACGACGAACGAACTGGGGAACAATTTCGTCAATAATGACTTCAATTACTTCCTGATGGGCGCGCCGCGTCAGTTCTTCGGCACCGTCAGCGCCGATTTCTGATCGTCGGGCTGTCATGACATCGCGCGCGCCCGGGGAGCGGACCGGAAAGACGCAGGTGGCTGCCGCCTGTATCGGCAATCTGCTCGAATGGTACGATTTTTCGGTCTACGCCCTGTTCGCGCCCTATATCGCCCGCGCGCTTCTGCCGCCGGGCGACCCTCTGTCGCAGTTGGCCCAGAGCCTGCTGGTCTTCGCCCTGGGCGCCGTCGCCCGGCCCGTCGGCGCCCTGCTTCTGGGGCAGTTCGCCGACCGGCGGGGGCGCGGCACCGCGCTGATGCTGACCTGCCTGCTGATGGGGGCCGGCACCGCCCTGATCCTGTTCGACCCGCCCTACGCCGTGGCGGGTCGCGTCTCCATTCTCGTCCTGTGCCTCGCAAGGCTGCTGCAGGGGATCTCGGCGGGCGGCGAGATCGGGGGGGCCGCAGCCTTCCTGGTCGAACGTGCCGGCCGTGGGCGCCATGGTTTCGCCGCCTCGTTCCTTCAGGCGACCATGGGGCTGTCCAATATGCTCGGCGCGGCCGTCGCGGCCAGCCTGACCGCCCTGCTGACCGATGCGCAACTGGCGCACTGGGGCTGGCGGGTGCCGTTCGCCATCGGCCTGGCCATCATCCCGCTCGGCATCGTTCTGCGCCGCAACGACGCGGCGCCGAAGCCGCCCGCTGCCGCCCGCCCCCCTATCCTGCGCACCCTGGCCCGCCATCATCGGGGCAGCCTCGCCGCGGCGCTGGGATTGTCCCTGCTGTGGGGGGCGGCGCCCTACGCGCTGGTCATCTACCTGCCGCTCTATGCCCAGCGCTTCAGCGGCGTCACCGTCCATGCCAGTTATGTCGCCTCTCTTGCCGGCAACATCGCCCTCGTCGCCGGCTCGTTGACGGCGGGCGCCGTGGCGGACCGGATCGGCGTGCGGCGTCTGCTCATCGCCGCGACCCTGCTGCTGATCGTCCTGCCCGGGCCGATCCTCGGCGTGCTGAAATCCGATCCCGGCACAGCCGCCATGATCGCGGTCGCGGCAGGCCTGTGCGGCCTGGTGGCCCTGTTCGTCGGTGCGGCGCCCCTCGGCATCGCCGGCCTGTTTCCCGCCGCGGTCCGGGCGACGGGCATTGCCCTTTCGTACAACGCCGCCGTGTCGGTCTTCGGTGGTTTCGCCCCGGCGCTGCTCGCCAGCCTCGGAACCGCCTGGCATGGCGTGCCCAGCGCCGCGCTGTATGTGGCGCTGGCAGCCCTTCCCGCCCTGGCGGCATTGCTGTCGCCCCCGTTCCGTCATGGCCATGCGCTGTCGCGTGCAGAAAAATCTATATCGCCTGCACCAGAAAGCATATCGGTACGGATGCCCGGGGATGAAACACTGGCGCCAGCAACCAGGGGCGGAACGCTGTCGTGACTCCCATCACCCTTACCGGCACGACACTGCCGCTGACCGGTCTGACCGCCATCGCCGACGGCGCGCCGGTCATGCTGGGACGGGCCGGCATCGCGCGGATGCGTGCGGGCGAACACGCACTTTCCGAGGCGTTGGGCCGGGGAGACGGCATTTACGGCACCACCAGCATGGTCGGCGCCTTCAAGGACAGCGGTGTCGCGGATGACGACCGGCCGAAATACGCGCTGCGCCTGCTGCGCTCCCACCTGCTTGGCACAGGTGCCTGGCTGCCGCGGCGACTGGTTCGCGCCGCCATGGCGACTCGTCTTAATACGCTGCTGACCGGCCATACCGGTGCCGGCATCCATCTGGCCGAATCGCTGGCGGCCCTGCTCAATGCCGGGATCACGCCCGCCGTCCCCGAATACGGGTCGATCGGCTGCGCGGATGTCGGGTTGATGAGCCATATCGGCGCGTCGTTGCTGGGCGAAGGCGTGGCCTTCGGTCCTGACGGGGGCACACCGCTGCCCGCCGCCACTCTTCTCGCCCGGTCCGGGCTGCGGCCCATGGTGCCCGGCCCCAAGGACGTCATGTCCGTGCTGTCCAGCAACGCGCTGGGTGTCGCGGGGGTGGCGCTGGTGACGGCCGACCTGCGCGCCCGCCTGCCGCTGCTGCTGCATGTGTTCGTCCTGGGCGCCGCCGGCTTCGGCGCCTTCGGCATTCCGTGGGAAACCGCCCGCCAGACCGGCATGGAGGCGGAATCCCGCGTGGCCCGCTTCCTGCAGGGCCTGACGCGCCCCGGCGACTGGACGCCGCGCCGCAATCTGCAGGATCCGCTGAGTTTCCGCTGCATGCCGCAGATCGCGGGCGCGCTGGTCGTGGCGCTGGATCGTGTCGAGGCCACGCTCGCCCACAGCCTGGCGCATGCGGATGACAATCCGGTCCTGCTGGACGGGCGGGCGATGACGTCGGGCGCCTCGCTGCCGCTGGCCCTTGCCGTGGACGCCCAGGCGCTGGTGATTGCGCTGTGCCATTACGCCCGCAGCGCGCTGGGCCGCATCCTCGCCCTGTGCCGCGAGGATCTGTCGGGCCTGCCGCGCAACCTGACCCTCGATCCCGGGCGGCAGGTCGCCTTCGGCGCCGCCACCAAGCTGGCCGCCGACCTGACGACCGCCATCCTGCGTGAATCCACCCCGGCCTCGCTCTACCAGATCCCCGTCGCCAACGGTTTCGAGGACGAAGCCAGCTACCTGCCGTCTGTCGCCCGGGCGCTGGGCCTGCAGACGACGTTGCTCTCGCCCCTGATCGCGCTGGAAGCCATGGCCGGCCGCCAGGCCATTCATCTGTCCGGCGCCAGGCCCACGGACGGTCCCGGAACCCTGCTGACCGAACTGCAATGCGACGTGCCGCTTCTGGATGACAGCGGCGCGGTTTCGGATGCCGTGCACCGGACGGAAGCCGTCCTGGACCGCTTCGCCGCCCGTTTCACCGCCGACCCGCCGGCCGAATTCCGTTTTCCCCCGCCGCCATCGTTTCAGGAGAGCGCCCATGCATGACCTGCTGTTCCAGGGACGCGTCGTCACCACCAGCGCGGTGCTGGAGGAGGGCTGGGTCGCGGTCGATGACGGCCGCATCAGCCGCCTGGGCCAGGGAACCGCCCCCGCCGCCCGCCGCGTCGAGGATCACGGTGACGCGCTGATCCTGCCCGGCGCCATCGACGCGCAGGTGCATTCCCGCTCGCAGAAGGGGCAGGAGGATTTCCTCTGGAGCACGCGCGCCGCCGCCGCGGGCGGGGTCACCACCATCGCCGACATGCCCTATGACGACGGATTCCTCGTCAGCACGGCGGACAAACTGCGGCAGAAGGCGCGCGAGGCCGGCGAACAGGCTCGCGTCGATTTCGCGCTGTGGGGCACGATCGCGCCGGATGACGGTCCCCTTCACATCCCCGACATGGCCCGGGCCGGGGCCTGCGGCTTCAAATTCTCGACCTTCGGCACGGATCCCGTCCGCTTCCCACGCATTCCGCCCGACCTGCTGGCCGCCTGTTTCGAGGCCGTCGCCCGCACCGGACTGATCGCGGGCGTCCATAACGAGGATGACGAGCTGGTCCGTGCGCGGATCAACGCCGTCATCCGGTCGGGCATCACCGACTGGCGCGCTCATGGCCTGTCGCGTCCGGCCCTGGCCGAAACGCTGGCCATGGCGCAGATCTACGAGACCGCGGCCGGAACCGGCTGTTCGGCCCATGTCGTCCATTGCTCGGTCGCGCGCGGCTATGCCCTGTGCGAATCCTACCGCCGCCAGGGCTTCGATACGACCGTCGAGGCCTGCATCCATTACCTGGTGCTGGACGAGGAACACGATGTCGCGCGGCTGGGCGGCCGGGCCAAGATCAACCCGCCGATCCGTCCCCGGGCCGAGGTCGAAGGGATCTGGGCGCACCTGGCCGCCGGCAACGTCACGATCGTCTCGACCGATCACGTGTCCTGGTCCCAGTCCCGCAAGTCCGACCCGGTGATGCTGAAGAACGCGTCCGGTGCCCCGGGGCTGGAGGTGCTTTACCCCCTTCTGCTGACCGAACTGTCGCGCCGCGACCTGTGCCTGAGCAATGCCGCCCGGCTGCTGGCGGAAAACCCGGCCCGCCTCTTCCGCCTGACCGCCGGCAAGGGGGGTCTTTCTCCCGGACGGGACGCGGACATCACCATCGCCCGGCGGGAGAGCCGGCAGTACGATCCCACCGCCAGCGGGCACGCCTTCGCCGACTGGAGCCCCTATGCCGGGCGTGAGCTCGACTGGCGCATCGCCGCGACCTGGCTGCGGGGGCAACAGATTTTCGACGGACAGAGCGTTTCGGCCGAACCTGGAACAGGCCGCTTCATCTGCCCGGACCGGCCCTCGGGCCGGCAATGAGCGTCGGGACTCATATCCGGACCGAGCGGCTTCAGGCCGATATCGATTCCCTGGCCGCCCTGACCGATCCCGGTCGTCCCTATACACGGCGGTCCTTCTCGCCCCGCTTTCTCGAAGGCCGGGACTGGCTTGCCGCGCGTTTTCACGCGGCCGGACTGGCGCCCCGCATCGACGACGCCGGCAACCTGATCGGCCGCCGCGTGGGCACATCTCCGGGCCTTGGCACGCTGATGAGCGGTTCGCATTCCGATACCGTGCCCGATGGGGGCCGCTTCGACGGCATCCTGGGTGTCCTTGCCGCGCTCGAGGCCGCGCGGGCCTTTCGTGATGCGGGGATCGACCTGCGCCATGACCTGGAGATCGTTGATTTCCTGGCCGAGGAACCCAGCGATTTCGGCCTGTCCTGCATCGGCAGCCGCGCCATGACCGGCGCGCTGTCGGCGGACCATCGCGCCCTGCGCGCGCCCTGGGGCGAGAGTCTGGCCGATGCCATTGCCCGTATGGGGGGCGTGCCCGCCCGGCTGGACACCCCGCGCCGCGCCGATATCCGCGCCTTCTTCGAACTGCATATCGAGCAGGGCATCGTCCTGGAACAGGAACAGGTGCAGATCGGCGTGGTGGACGCCATCGCGGGCGTGACGCGGCTGGAAATCGTCTTCTCGGGCCGCGCCGACCATGCGGGCACCACGCCGATGGATCGCCGGTGCGACGCCGCCGTTCCCGCCGCCGCGATCGTCGGTTTCGTTCACGAGCGGGCCAGCGCGCTCGCGCGGTGCGGCGCGGGCCATGTCACCGCCACCTGCGGCGTGCTGGACCTGTCCCCCGGTGCCTCCAACGTGGTCCCGCGTTCGGCCCGGCTGGTCGTCGATATCCGCGTCTCCGAACGCCCTGTCGCCGAAGGCCTGATCGCTGCGATCCGCGCCGCCTGCGCGGATGCTGCCCGATCCAGCCATACGGCGCTTGCCCGCTTCGCCATCCAGTCCGACACGCACCCGACGCCCTGCGACCCGGCATTGGTCGCGCTGGTCGCGGTGGCGGCGCGGGAACAGGGTTTCACCGCCCGCCACATGGTCTCCGGCGCGGGACATGACGCTGCCTTCGTCGCGCGTCTGGCGCCGATGGCGATGATCTTCGTCCCCTGCCGCGACGGGCGCAGCCACGACCCCGAAGAATGGTGCGCGCCGGAAGACGCCGCCCGCGGGACCATGGTCCTGGCCGAGGCGATGCTGATGCGCGACCGCACGGACTGAACCTCGAACCGCACAGGAAAGAAGAATAGTCATGGGCCGGATACTGATTGAAAAGGATGTCGAGGCCGCCATCGCGGGCGGCTCCATCTTCGCCTGCGGCGGCGGGGGATGGGTCGAGCATGGCCGCATGCTGGGCACGGCGGCGGTCAATGCGGGCCAGCCCGAGCTTGTCGGCGCCGAGGAGATCGCCGACGACGCGATTATCGCCACCGCCGCCGCGATCGGCGCGCCCGCCAGCACGACCGACTGGCAGATGCTGGGCGTCGATTACGTCAATGCCGTCCGCCTGGTGGAAAAGGAACTGGGCCGCCCGATCCATGGGCTGATGATCGGCCAGAACGGCAAGTCGAGCACGCTGAATGCCTGGCTGCCGGGCGCCATCCTGGGCACCAAGGTGATCGACGCGGTCGGCGACATGCGCGCGCACCCCACAGGCGACATGGGTTCGATCGGCATGGCGGGCTCGCCCGAGACCATGATCCAGGCCGTCGTGGGCGGCAACCGCGCGAAAGGCGCCTATCTCGAAGTCGTCGCCAAGGGGGCGACCGCGCGCGTCTCGCCGATCCTGCGCACCGCGTCCGACATGTCCGGGGGGTTCATCGCCTCCTGCCGCAATCCCCTGCCTGCCGCCTACGTCAAGCGGCACGCCGCCTGGGGCGGGATCTCGCGGGCCCTTGCGCTGGGCGAGGCCGTCCTCGCCGCCGGGCCGAAAGGGGGCAGCGCCGTCATCGACACCATCGCCCGCGAATTGGACGGCGCCATCATCGCGCAAGGAAAGGTCTCGCGGAAATCGGTGGTCTACACGCCGGAAGCCTTCGATGTCGGCACCATCACCGTCGATACCGGCGACAGGGCCGTGACCCTGCATGTGATGAACGAATACATGGCCGTGGATGATGCGGGCGGGACGCGGATCGCCTCGTTCCCGGACATCATCACGACGCTGTCGACCGAAGGCCATCCGCTCAGCGTCGGCGAGATCGTCGAGGGCATGGAAATCCTTGTCCTGCACGTGGAGAAGACCAAATTCCCGCTGTCCTCCAGCGTGCTCGACCCGGCGGTCTATCCGCCGGTCGAACGGGCCCTGGGCATTGACCTGACCAGCTACGCCCTCGCCGGCATCAACGACAAAGGCTAAGCCATGACGAAGCAACGGTTCGGCGTCACCTCGGGCAGCAACCTGCGATGTCGCGGCTGGCGGCAGGAAGGGCTGCTGCGCCTGCTGGAAAACGTCCTCTCGGTCGGCGAGGATCCCGCCAATCTCGTGGTCTATGCCGCGCTGGGCAAGGCCGCCCGGGACTGGCCGTCCCATGACGCCATCGTCCACGCCCTGACCACCATGGGTGATGACGAGACGCTGATCGTCCAGTCGGGCAAGCCGATCGGCGTGGTGAAGACGCACGAACGCGCGCCCGTCGTCATCATGGCCAATTGCAACATGGTCGGACAGTGGGCGAAGGCCGAGGAATTCTATCGGCTGGAAAAGAAGGGGCTGATCTGCTGGGGCGGGCTGACGGCGGGCGACTGGCAGTATATCGGCTCGCAAGGCGTCATCCAGGGCACGTACGAGATCTTCCGCCGCATCGCTGAACGGCATTTCGACGGGGACCTGACCGGTCGTCTGATCCTGACTTCCGGGCTGGGCGGCATGGGTGGCGCCCAGCCCCTGGCCGGGCGGCTGGCCGGCGCCATCATCCTGTGCGTCGAAGTGGATGAAGCCCGCATCGCCCGGCGCATCGACAGCGGCTACCTGCAGCATCACGCCACGTCACTGGACGATGCCATGCGCCTGGTCGAGGCCGCACGCGCGGCCGGCAACGCCAGCTCCATCGGCCTGTGCGGCAACGCGGCCGACATCTTCCCCGAGATTCTGGCGCGGGGTATCGTCCCTGACATCGTCACCGACCAGACCTCGGCCCATGACCTGATCTATGGCTACGTGCCGACTGGCCTGTCCCTGGGCGAGGTGAAGGCGCTGCGCCAGAGCGACCCCGAGGCCCTGTCCCGGCTCTCGCTGGCCTCGATCGCGCGCCATGTGCAGGCGATGCTCGATTTCCGGGCCGCTGGATCGGTCGTATTCGACAACGGCAACCTGATCCGTACCCAGGCCAAGACGGCCGGTATCGAGCATGCGTTCGATATCCCGATCTTCACCGAGGCCTATCTGCGCCCGCTGTTCGCGCGCGGTATCGGCCCATTCCGCTGGATCGCGCTGTCCAACGACGAACGCGACCTGCGCCGGATCGACGAATACCTGCTGAAGACGTTCGCCGACAATCCATCGGTCGTGAACTGGATCACGCTGGCACGCCAACATATCCCGATCGAGGGCATGCCCGCCCGCATCGCCTGGCTGGGGCATGGCGATCGGACGAAGGTAGGGCTGGACGTCAACCGGATGGTGCGCGAGGGGATTCTGTCCGGCCCCGTCGCCTTCACCCGCGACCATCTGGATGCCGGCGCCATGGCCCACCCCAACATCATGACCGAGAATCTGAAGGACGGGTCGGACGCCATCGCCGACTGGCCGCTGCTCAACGCCATGCTGGCCTGTTCGTCCCAGGCCGATCTGGTCGCCATCCACTCGGGCGGCGGCGGCTATGCCGGCTATATGACCAGCGCCGGGGTCACGACGATCGCCGACGGCTCGTCGGAAGCGGATGAACGCCTGCGCCTGACGTTGACGAACGATACCAGCCTTGGCGTGATGCGTTATGCCGACGCCGGCTATGGGGAAGCCGTCGAGGAAATCGAGAGGTCCCGCATCCCGTATATCAACCTTGCCGGTCACGGCGGATAGAAGGCCCGATCGCGCTCCCCTGGATCCGGCGCGGGTCCAGGGGATGTCAGCCGGAACCTCTCGATTCAGGCACGCTTCGTCTTCGCGTCCGACCGCCACCCCATCGGTCGGCTGTGGGAATTGAAGGATAGCCGGTCCGGCAACCGACTGCCGTCGTTCTGAACCTTCCCGGCAGGGCTGTCCTACACGCAGACCACTTTCAAAAAGTTTCATATTCAAAAACAAAGAATGAAAAATATTTCCATGCCCATGACGCGCTTTCGAGGTGACATGGGGGTGAATGTCTGATTGTGTCCATTTTTATTGTCGTTGCGTCTCCAGAAAACAAAAAAAATCGGAGGACGTTATGGTTGCAAAGCAACGCTGGCTTATCTGCAGTCTTCTTTTTGCCGCCACGACCATCAACTATGTGGATCGTCAGGTTCTCAGCCTTCTGAAGCCGCTTCTGGAAGCAAAATTCAGCTGGACCGAAAGGGATTACAGCTACCTGGTGATTGTCTTTCAGGCCTGTTACGTGGTCGGGTTCGTTTCCTTTGGCAAGCTGATTGACAAGGTCGGGACGCGTCTCGGCTATGCCGTATGCATGACCGTGTGGAGCATCGCGTCGATTGGGCATGCCTTCGTGAGCGGGACGGTCAGCTTCGCGGCTATGCGCGGACTTCTGGGGTTTGGTGAATCCGGCAACTTTCCTTCGGCGCTGAAGGCCGTTTCGGAATGGTTTCCATCGCGGGAACGGGCTCTGGCGGTGGGCATCGTAACGGCCGGGACCAGCATCGGGGCGATCATGGCGCCGGCGACCGTGCCCTGGCTGGCGGTGACCTGGGGCTGGCAGGCGACGTTCATCATCACCGGCCTGTCCGGGTTCATCTGGCTGGCGGTCTGGCTTTACAGCTATCGCATTCCCGAAGAGAAGGCGTCTCTTTCGGCTGACGAACTGCGTTATATTCGCCAGGATACGCAGTCGGACACGACGCCGGAGTTTGAGGGGCGCTGGATCGATCTTCTCAAGATGAAGGTGACGTGGGCGTTTGCGATCGGAAAGTTCATGACGGACCCGATCTGGTTCTTCATTCTGTTCTGGCTGCCGTCCTATTTTTCCGATCGGTACCACCTCAATCTGCAGCATCTCGGGCTGCCGCTGATGGCCGTTTATCTGTCGACCTCAGTGGGCAGCGTCGGCGGGGGCTGGTTGTCGTCCTTTCTGGTCAGCAAAGGCTGGAAGGTGGCACATGCCCGGCGGGCGGTCATGCTGCTGATGGCAGCGCTGGTGGTTCCTCTGGCATTTTCCGCACATGTCGATGCCATGTGGCTGATGATCGCGCTGTTAAGTCTGGCAGCGGCGGCGCATCAGGGTTGGTCGGTGAATATTTATTCCCTGCCGGCCGATCATTTTCCGAAGGAGATCATTGCCTCGGTTCAGGGCATTGGCGGCATGGCGGGATCTATTGGCGGAATGCTGTTTCCGCTTGGGGTCGGTGTTCTGCTCGACCATTACCGACATCTGGACCGGATCACCGCAGGTTACAATATCCTGTTCGTCGTGTGTGGCAGTGCTTATCTGACGGCCTGGTGCATCATACAGATTCTGACCCGTGACCCCCCGGTTGCGAAAACTGTTTCGGCGGGAACGGGAAAGAATTCTTTTCAAAAACGTGGGCAGGAGCCGGCAGCCGGGTGCCCATGGATTAAAAGCCCGGCGAGGACGTAAGGACAGACGGCGCGGCAATTCTGAGCCGCGCCGGTTTTCCGGCGCCCCGATAGCGGGGAAATCAATGACACATTTGGCAAGGACAGATCGGGCCTTGCCCGAACCCACCAGGGCCTGAGGCCCTGGACCCCGATCGTAAATCAACAGATCGGTTTCCCAGGCCGGTGGCCCTGGGGCGCGGACTCTGCTGCGTTGCTACCCCGGTGCGACCTGGACCTTGAGTACGTCCGGACGCGCCTTGATCGTGGCGAATGCATTTTGGATGTCCGTCAGGGGCACGACGTTGCTGACGAATGGCGTGACATGAAACCGATCATGCACAAGCAGCGTCAGCGCGTCGTGGACGTCCTCTCCCATGCCGGCCACAGATCCGCCCATCGACGTTTCCTTCAGAATCATGTCGCAGATCCCCACGGACACGGTGGCCCCCGGACCGGTAATGCCGAACGCCGCCACATGACCGCCCGGCCGGATCAGTTCGAACGCCCTGGCGTACAGCGCGGGCACGCCGACACTCTCGATGACGATATCCGCGCCGCGTCCACCGGTGTGTGCCCGCACGATCTTCTGCGCCCGATCCGGATCGGTCACCACCACATCGGCCCCGACCTCCGCCGCCAGTTTCGCACGCTCGGGCGACAGTTCGACGACAATGATCGGCGCGGCTCCGATCAACCGCATCATCTGGACGTGCAGATTGCCGATCGGCCCGGCCCCGAGCACCACGACGGACTGCCCGAAACTCGCCCGCATCTTGCGGGCGGCGCGCACGACACACGACACGGGTTCGGTAAGGGCCAGGACCTCGGCGGCTACGTCGGTCGGTGCCTCGACGATCTGTCGGGCCGGGACCGAAACATATTCGGCGAACGCGCCATTGCGGTGAATGCCGATCTGCGATGCCGCGCTGCAATTGAGAACCTCATTGCGGCGGCAATAAAAGCAGTGACCACATCCGACATTGATGTCCGCGACCACCCGTTGCCTCACCCGCAAGCCGCCGACATGCTCGCCCATGCGCGCGATCGTCCCGGTGAACTCGTGACCGGGGATCAGCGGCAGTCGGTCGGCGGCGTAATTTCCCTCGAAAATATGCAGGTCGGTGCCGCAGATGCCGCACCGGTCCACTTTCACAAGCACATCGTCGACACCGACCTGAGGAAGCGGTACATCCCTGAGTTCGAACGTATGGGGGGCGACCAGAACGGCGGCACGCATCGTTTCCATTTTTTCCTCCGTCATCCTTTATTTGACGACGCGCATTTTCGACCGGTCGATCGTAGTCGCGATGGCGGTGATCAGCACAAAGCCGAAGAAAATCTGCTGACCCGTTGCCGGGATGTTCAGGTAGAGCATGCTAGCCCGCACCACCGCCACGATCAACGCGCCGATCAGCGTGTTCAGAACCCCGCCAACACCCCCTGTCAGCGGCGTGCCGCCCACCAGGACGGCGACGATCGCCGGCAGGAGGAACCCCTCCGCCAGGGTCGGCGATCCACCGGAAAGCCTGACCGAGAACATCACGCCGGCGATCGCCGCGAACATGCCGGACAGGGCGAAGGCCAGAATCTTGTAGCGGCCCACGCTGACGCCCGACGCGACAGCCACAGGCTCGGCCGTTCCGATCGCCTTGAAAATCCGCCCCGCCGTCATCCGCGTCTGGACGAACCAGGCAATAGCACCCAGGGCCAGCGCGATCAGCAGTTCGTGCGGCACGCCCGCGGTACGGCCCAGCATCCAGCCGAAGGCATGACGGCGCATCTCGGCATCCATGTGCAGCGCCTGCTGGCCGGACGCAAACTGGGCCACGGACAGCGCAATACCGCCAACCGCCAGCGTCGAGATGAAGGAGGGCACCTTCCAGCGCGTGGTCACCGTCCCCGAAGCCGCGCCGAACGCAAGCCCCGCAAGCGCCACCACCGCGCCCGAACCGGCACCCAGAACCGGGAGTTCCAGCGTCGTCAGAACGGTCGCCATATTGGCAACCGACTGGGAAGACAGGTCGATGCCGCCGATATAGATCACCAGCGTCATGCCCTCGGCCATGATGAACAGGGGCACGATATCCGACGCCAGACCGACAAGGTTTTCCGGCAGAAGGAAACGTATGTCCGTAATCCCGACCACAAGCAGGGCGGCCAGCAATGTCATCCATGGAAAATGGCGGCGCATCCGCTCCGTGAACGTTACGTTTCCTGTCAGACCATGTAGCGAATGAGGTCGTAAGGAGAAGGTTTTGAGCCGGGCTGACAATTGAACCATTGTTTGATTTCCCCGTCCTTGACGACAGCGATCGTGTGACTGAGGCCAATCGCCTCTTCCAGAGTATCCGCGATCAGAATGACGCCCACCCCCTTCTCCGACATCTCGCGCACCATGTCGTAGACGTCTTCCTTCGCGCCGATATCGAGGCCCCGTGTCGGATGGTCGAGCATGATGATCCTGGAGCCACTACTTCGCCATTTGGCCAGGACGACTTTCTGCTGATTGCCGCCGGAAAGGTTTCCGCAATCGGCGTTCTCGGATGGCACCTTGATGGACAGTTTTCTGATCCAGTCGCGGGCAAGTTCATGCTCCGCGCCCAGCTTGAGAACGCCGCCCGTCGAATAATCCTTCAGCTGCGACAGGGTCATGTTTTCGTAGACGTTCATCCCGCCGGCGATGCCTTCGATCTTGCGCTCGCGCGGAATATAGCCGACGCCGTGGGCGACGCTGTTCGATACGCTGAATGCGCGCATCGGCTCGCCCTCGACGCGGATGCTGCCTTTTTCGGGCCTGGTCATCCCGAAAATAGACCGCAGGATCTTTTCGCGTCCGGCGCCTTCGACACCGACCAGCGCCAGCACCTCGCCCGCATGCAGCTTGAACGAAATCTCGTGCGGCCGCCCCTTGCAGACGACGCGATCGAGTTCCAGCAGAATTTTGTCGTCCCGGTAGTCGAGCTGACGATCTTCGCGATAATATTCTTCGTTGATATCGCGCCCGACCATCTTCTTCTGGATGGATTCGACCCGTGCCTCCTTGCCGTTGACGACGTCGACGATGACGCCATCCTTCAGAACATAAACGCGGTCGGACAGCGTCAGGATCTCGTCCAGCCGATGCGAAACGAAGATAAACGACGCGCGCCGGCGCAATTCCCTGACCACATCGAACAGAAGATCGATCTCCTTTCGCGACAGGACGGATGTCGGCTCGTCCAGCAGAATGACCAGCTTGCCCTCCACGCGCTCTTCCAGGGCCAGCACCTTGGCCAGTTCCACCAGCTGGCGCTGCGCGAACGTCAGTCGCGATGTGATGGTCGCGGGATCGATATCCAGCTTCACCTTGCCCAACTGGTGGCGCGCGGCCTTTGCCATCTTCCGCCAGTTGATGGCACCCATGCGAACGAACGGTGCCTCGAACCCCAGGAAGATGTTTTCCATGACGGTCAGGTTCGGGATCAGGGACTGCTCCTGATACACCATCCCGATCCCCGCCCGCATGGCGTCGCGGGGATGACGGAAATGTACCGGTTTGCCGTCGATCAGGACGGTGCCGGCATCGGGCTGGACCGCGCCATAGATGATTTTCATGAGCGTCGATTTGCCGGCGCCGTTCTCGCCGACCAAACCGACGATTTCACCATCGTTGATATGAAAATCGACGCCTTTGAGGACATGTACGCCCGGGTAACGCTTTTCGACGTTCTTCAGCTCAAACATGACGCCCTACTTCACGAAAGAGAACGCACGACGGTCCATCGACAGATAGACGGCGGAGATCACCAGCAGCCCGAGCATGCCGTCCTGGAAATAATCGGGCAGGCCGATCACGACCATTCCATTGCCGATGACATTCACGATCAGCACGCCGATCAGCGTGTTCCACACGCCGCCCGAGCCGCCGGCCAGGGCCGTGCCGCCCACCACGACCGAAGTGATGGAGACGAACATGAAGTTCCGCCCCGTCTCGGTCTCGGCGATGCCCAGGCGCGCCACGGCCAGAATCGCGCCCAGGGCATAGAAAACCCCCGCGATGACGAACGCAATGATGCGAAGCCGCCCGACATTCAACCCCGACCCGCGGGCCAGTTCCTCCCCTCCCCCAATGGCATAGAAATTGCGGCCGATCGTCGTATTGGCCTGGATGAACCACGCCACCACAAGGCAGAACAGCGCGACGTAGGTCATCAGCGGAAAGCCGCCAAATCGCACGGTCAGCAGCGAACGGAACACCGGATCATCGATGAGGATGCGATCACCACCCGTGATCAGCAGCGAAAGGCCGACGCCGACGAATCCCAGCGACAGGCTGGCCATGAACGATGGAATCTTCAGCTTGACGTGGATCAGTCCGTTGATTGCGCCGAGTGCCGCACCCACCACCAGGGCGCCTGGAATGGCAAGGCCCCCCACCCCCACGACCGAACCGCCCAGCCTGTTCAGGATCAGCGCGAACATCACGGCCGCGACCGCGATCGTGCCTTCCATCGAAAGATCGATGGACCCCATCAGGATGACGAACGTCACCCCGACCGCCACCATCAAGGCCGGCGTCGCCGAGATCGCGATGCGTGCGAAGTTGCGCACCGAAAAGAAGTGGGGGTTCAGCGCGGTAAAGAACAAGACGAGCCCAAGAAGAACAAACAACGGGACCCATCGCCTGATGGTCTCGGCTGAAATATGAGGAACCATGTCTTTCCTCGTTTTCCACACGTCATCAAAGGACGTGAAAAAACTTCCGGCGGAAAATTTTAAATATAAATCGTCAAAAATAGAATTATGTATCGTATTGGATCGGACCCTTCGCCAGGGCCCAGAAATCGTTCCAATTATATTGCGGATTGGAATCAATGTATTTGGCCTTGAAATCCTTCGCGTCCTTGGTGGTGACCACCATGGCCGGCCCGTAAAATTCCCGATGTTCCTTCGGTTCCTTCGACGGCTTGAAACTGCCAATCGCCGCGTGATAGGCCAGCGACGCCGTAATACCTCCAGCCCAATGCGGATTCGTGAAAACGGTCGCCAAAAGCTTTCCCTGCGCCACCATCTGTACCGCCTGGGCATTTCCGTCGTAGGATACGACCGGAATATTCTCGGTGCCCTCCGCCCGCAGCGCCTCGATCACACCATACGCCATGGTGTCGCTCGCGCAGTGCACGCCCTTGATCGCGTCGCCGTAGCGCGTCAGGAACCCGGACATCACCTGGTTCGCCTTCTGCGTATCCCAATCCGCCGCCTGCACCGCCAGAAGTTCGATATTCGGATAGGACTTCAGCGCGTTCTTAAGGCCCTTCAGACGTTCGATGGCCGGATTGTTGGAGGCGATACCACCAAGGTGAACGACTCCGCCTTTCCCCCCCATGGCGTCGAACAGGACCCGGGCGGTCTGCTCGGACGGCTGGACGTCGGACCATGTCATATGCGACACGTAATTATCGCCGAAATCCCATGGGTGCAGGTCGTCGGTCTTGTTCCAGATGGTCGAAACATAGGCCCCCGCCTGACTCACCGCTTCGACCACCGGGCGGCAATTCGGCATGTCATTGGGATCGATCGCCAGGGCAGTCTTGTTTCCATAGCGTGAGAGAAGCGACTTGACGTCCGAAAGCGACTTCTCGCTGGATCCTCCATTGATCAGATTGATCAGGTCGCCACTGGACCATCCAAGGCTTTCAACAAAAGCCTCCCCGCCCGAGACGATACCGTTCCAGTAAGGGTTCGTCCGGTCGCGGTAACTCCACGCCACCTTGATGTCACGCGACGCCGGTGCCGCGCGCCCCGGCCGCACCGAGGCCCCGAAAGCCGCGCCGCACAGCCCATAGGCCGAAAGAAGCAGCAGCTTGCGGCGGTTGAGCATCTGTTGCTCGATATAATTTTTTATGAACGACATGTCTGTCTCCAGGGCGCTTCTTTGTGGGTGGAGGGACCCATGTGGTCCGCGCTACCCGGCGCTCTTTTTATTTCTCCAGATGGTTACATACGCCTCACTGGCTGGTCAATTGTCTTGGTCACACACCCGCGTGAATGCGCCTGTTGCACGCTCCAATCACGGAGTATCCAGACACGTCCTCAGACATCCCGGGACGCGATCAATCCGGAGTGGGGGCGCTTTCGCGCAGCAGACCGCGTGCCTTGAGCTCCTGCCAGAAGGCGGCAGGAATGGGCAGGCTGAACCAGTCGAGGTTCTGTTCCAGTTGCTGCGCCGTTCTTGTTCCCGCGCAGAACGCGGGAATGGCGGGATGGGCAACGACGAATTGCAGTGCGGCCGCCGGCAGCGGCACGTCGTGCTTGCGACAGACCTGGTCGATCCGGGCGACCTTTTGTAAAATCTCTTCAGGTGCCGGCGAATAATTATATTTGGCGCCTGCGACCGCCCCGGTTGCCAGAATGCCCGAATTGAAGCCGCCCCCGACAATCACCGCCGTGTCACGTTCCTCGCACAACGGCAGGAATTCATCCAACGCATCCTGCTCCAGCAGGGTATATCGGCCCGCCAGAAGGAAGCAGTCGAAATCGCGGCGTTTCAGCGCTTCGTGGCAGACCTCCCATTCGTTGACACCCACGCCGATGGCCTTGACCAGACCTTCCGAACGAAGGCGCTCCAGCGCCCGCCAGGCGCCGTCCATTGCGTTTTCGAACATGACAGGCTGGGCGTCGCCATGGGTGAAACGGTCGATGTCATGAATCAGGACAATATCGAGATATTCCAGCGCCAGACGCTGAAGCGAATCCTCGAACGACCGCATCGTTCCGTCATAGCTGTAGTCGAATGTCATGTGGTTCGGCGCGGCATTGCACCACGGTGCGAACTCCACCTCGGACCGTCGTCCGGCATGCAATACACGACCGACCTTCGAAGCCACCACAAACTCGTCCCGCTTTTTCCATCGCAGGGCCTGTCCAAGACGAAGTTCCGCAAGGCCATGGCCATACATCGGCGCCGTGTCGTAGAAACGCACACCGGCGCTCCAGGCGCGCGCGATCATGTCGGCCGCGACCTGTTCGTCCATTTCGCGCAGAAAATTTCCGATGGGTGCGGTACCGAATGCAAATGCGGTAACGTCGAACCCGCACCGGCCGAAGCGGCGCTTTTCCCAGGGATTCATGACTTGTCATCCTTTTATGACCGATCAGGAGACCCGACCGGCGTTCTTTTTTTAGACAAGCATAGCGATTATATCGGTCACACCGCTTTATCCGGTGGGGCCGGATTTGTATCCGTCATTCAGCGTGCCAATCAAGCCCTCCGAACCTGGCATCGACCGCAACGGCGGGACTTTAAAGCTTTTTTGATAATTCTGGAACGATCGCAAACAGGTCGCCCACCAGTGCGTAGTCGGCCACCTTGAGGATGGGTGCGTCCTCGTCCTTGTTGATCGCGACGATGATCTTCGAATCCTTCATGCCGGCCAGATGCTGGATCGCCCCCGAGATGCCGACAGCCACATAAAGTTCGGGCGCCACGATCTTACCGGTCTGACCGACCTGCCAGTCGTTCGGCGCGTATCCCAGGTCGACGGCCGCGCGGCTTGCCCCGACGGCGGCGCCGATCTTGTCGGCCAGACGGACGATGGCATCGAAGTTCTCCTTCGACCCCAGCCCGCGGCCGCCGGACACCACCCGCTTCGCCGAGGTCAGCTCGGGCCGCTCCGTCACGACGATACGATCTTCCACCCAGGTCGAGAGGTTCGGATCGGCAGGGGCCGAAACCAGTTCGACGGGCGCGCTGCCGCCTTCGGGCGCCGGCTGGAAGGATGCGGTCCGCACGGTGAAGATCTTGAGCGGGTCGCTGGAAACAACCTGCTGCACGGCATTCCCGGCATAGACCGGACGCTCGAACGTTTCGCCGTCCTTTATGGCAGTCACGTCGGAAATGACCATCGCGTCCAGAAGGGCGGCGACGCGCGGCAGGATATTCTTGCCGTAGGTCGCGGCCGCGGCCACGATGTGCGAATAACCTTCGGCAACCGACTTGACCAGGGCCGCGACCGGTTCGGCCAGGCCGTGCGCAAGACAAGGCGCTTCGCACAGCAGAACCTTCCTGACCCCCCGCAACTTTGCCGCCTGCGCGGCCGCGTCCGCGCCACCTTGGTCCGTCGCAATCAGTACATCCACCTCACCCAGCGCCGATACGGCGGAGAGCGCGCGCGCCACATGATCGGTCACCAGGTGGCCCTGGCTGATTTCGGCAAGCAACAGGACGGTCATGACAGAACTCCCGCTTCATTCTTCAATTTGTCGATCAGTTCATCGACCGAGCCGACACGCATACCAGCACTCCTCTGCTTCGGCTCGTCGGTATGGACGATGCGCAGGCGCGGTGTCAGATCGACGCCAAGATCGGCAAGGGTCTTTTCTTCCAGCGGCTTTTTCTTCGCCTTCATGATGCTGGGAAGCGAGATATAGCGCGGTTCGTTCAGACGCAGATCTGTTGTGATGACGGCCGGCAGGGCCACTTTGAGGATCTGCAGGCCACCGTCGATTTCGCGCGTGACCGTCGCACTGCCGCCCGATATCTCGATCGCCGAGGCAAAGGTCGCCTGCCCCCAACCCAGAAGGCCCGCAAGCATCTGCCCGGTGGCGTTCATGTCGTTGTCGATGGCCTGCTTGCCGGCAATGACAAGATCGGGCTTTTCCTCCGCTACGATTTTCGCCAGGATCTTCGCCACCGACAGCGGCTCGATATCCTGTTTCGGATCGGACGTGGCGTCCACCAGGATCGCGCGATCCGCGCCCAGGGCCAGCGCCGTTCGCAGCGTCTCCTTCGCCTGCTGCGTACCGATGGAGACCGCGACGATCTCGCTGGCCACGCCCTTCTCCTTCATCCGCACGGCTTCTTCGAGCGCGATTTCGTCGAACGGATTCATGGACATCTTGACATTGGACGTTTCAACGCCGCTACCGTCGGGATTGACCCGTATTTTCACGTTGTAATCAACGACACGTTTGACAGGAACAAGAAGTTTCATGACTGATCCTGATTGTTCAGCAGACAGTGCGAAACCGTTCGACCATCACGTCCAGGACGTCGGCCGGATCGCGCTTCCACCAGGTGTTGGCGGAAAAAATCTCGACTTCGCAGAAGCTCTGGTACCCTGCGGCTTCCACGGCGGCACGGATCGCCCTGATATCGGCGACGCCGTCCCCCATCATGCCGCGATCGAGAAGCACGTCGGTGGTTTCGGCCAGCCAGTCGCACAGATGAAAGCCAAGGATACGTCTCCCGGCACGGCTGATCTGCCTCGACAGATCGCCGTCCCACCACACGTGGTAGATGTCGATGGCGACGCCCAGCGCCTCGTCATCGATCCCGTCGCACAGGTCGAGCGCCTCCCGCGTCGTCACGAGGCAGGACCGGTTTCCGCCGTAAACCGGGTGCAGGGGCTCAAGGGCCAGTTTCACGCCGGCCTCGCGGGCCCAGGGCACCGCCTGGGCAACGCGCTCGGCGACGATTTTCAGGCTCTCGCCCATGCCCTTGGTCCCGGCGGCGACGCCGCCGGTGACGATCGTCAGCACGGGCGCGCCGACCTCGGCCGCCAGATCGATCGCACGGCGGAAATCGTCGGCGATGGCCGTGGCGTCCCGCTCGGCCAGCGGCCCGACCAGGAAGGGGGTACGGCACAGGCCGATGACCTCCACCCCGGATCGACGGGCGTGGTCGCCGATGGCGGCGGCCCGTCCCGCCAGTTCCCGGCGCCAGAAGACGATGCCGCCAATACCGCGTTCGGCACAGGCGTCGATGACGCGTTCCGGCGACCAGCCGGCGCCCGCACCCTCGACATTGTGCCCCAGCGTGGCGGTGTTCAGCGCCAGCGCGGAGTGGTCATGGCGGAAATCACGCATCACTTGCGCCATACAGCGCCAGAAGCGTTTTCATACGCGTCACGGCAAGTTCCGGGTCCCGCAGCAGGCCGCACCCGTCGGCAAGGCGGAAGATCTCGACGAAATCGGGGAGCGGACGCATCGATTGCGCGCCGTTCAGCATAATAAAATGGTCCTGAAACCCGTTCAGCCACGCCAGGAACACGACGCCGGTCTTGTAATACTGGGTCGGGGCCCGGAAAATGCGGCGCGCCAGGGGCACGGTCGGGTCCAGCGTTGCGCGGAAACCCGCCACATTGCCTTCGCCCAGTTGCCTGACCGCCGTCACCGCCGCCACCGCGATCGGGTCGAATATACCCAGAAGCGCATGGCTGAAGCCCTGGTCGTCGCCCTGGATCAGTTCGGGATAGTTGAAGTCGTCGCCGGTATACATGTGGACGCCCGCGGGCAGGCGCCGCCGCAAGCGAATTTCCTTGTCCTTGTCGAGAAGGGAAATCTTGATCCCATCCACGCGATTGCGGTTTTCCCCGATGATGGACAGGACCGTCTCCAGCGCCGCGTCAAAATCCTGGCTACCCCAGTAGCCTTCCAGCATCGGATCGAACATCTCGCCCAGCCAGTGCAGGATGACCGGCTGATCGCAGTTCGTCAGCACCTCGCGGTAGACGCGTTTGTAGTCGGCGGGACCGTTGGCCACGCGGGCCAGCGCGCGGCTGGCCATCAGGATCAGCCGGCCGCCCAGGGCCTGGATCGCTTCGGCCTGCAGCATGTAACCCCGGATGACCTCGTCCACGGTGGACACCTGGTACAGGTCGAGGTGGTCCGTGCCGCAACCGTTGCCCACCAGCGCGTCCGGCAGTTCCGAACGGGTGCGGCGGATCAGTTCCAGCGAACGGGACCAGTCGAGGCCCATGCCGCGCTGCGCGGTATCCATCGCTTCGGCAATCCCCAGGCCCATGCCGGCGAGATAGTGCCGGAACGCCATGGTCTTTTCCCAGTCGATCGCCGGCTGGCCGGAGGGCGCCGCGGCCGAAAAAGGATCGGCAACGACATGGGCGGCGGAATAGACGATGCGCGCCGGATGAGGCGGCAAGCTCGCCAGGACCAACGGCTTTCCGGTAAGCCGGTAATCACTTTTCCGGCCCGTTTCGTCAGGAAGGGCGATTTTCATGGTCATTCTCAGAATCGGGGGACAAGCAGTCCGGCATCCGCCGAGATCACCTGGCCCGTGGTGTAGGGAAGCTTCCCCGATGCAAGCGTCGCGATGATGCCGCCCATGTCCGCGGGTTCGCCCACACGGGGCATGAGCGTCAGCCCGTCCGCCGCGCGCTTGCGATACATCTCGATCACAGGCGCGGTCATGTCGGTGGCGATCAGCCCGGGCTGCACGTCGTAGACCGCGATATTTTCCGGCCCCAGCCGCACGGCGAACGCCATGGACACCATGGCCGCCGCCGCCTTGGACGCACAATATTCGGAACGCTGGACAGCCACGGCCCGGGCGTTCGACGAGGTGACGTTCACGATGGAATGGAAAAGCGTCTCGGGCCGCGTGCGCGACAGCAGACGCCGGGTAAAGGCCTGGGAGAGAAAGAACAGGGCCTTGGCATTGACCGTCAGGCAGCGGTCCCAGCTCTCTTCGGTCACGTCCAGCAGGTCGCCACGCTGCAACACCCCCACACCGGCATTGTTGACCAGCGTGGTGAGCGGACCAAGCGTCTCCTCGATACGCGCCAGCCATCCGGCGGCCAGGGTTGTGTCGCTGACATCGAATGGTGCGGCCATGACCGGCACGCCGTGTGCCTTCACGCGCCGAACCGCTTCGTGCAGCTCGGCGTCGTCAAACAGACCGTTCAGGGCAATCGCAAAGCCGTCCTGCGCCAGCGCCTCGGCCGCCGCCAGGCCGATCCCGCGCGAGGCGCCGGTGACCAGCGCAACCTGTCTCATGCGCGGGCACCTTTCTTCATCAGCTCGCGCGCGATGATCATGCGCTGGATCTGATTGGTGCCCTCATAGATCTGCGTGATCTTGGCGTCACGATAGAGGCGTTCGACCTCGAAGCCACGGATATAGCCCGAGCCACCGAACACCTGCACCGCATCGGACGTCCGCGCCACCGCCATATCACCGGCGAAGCATTTCGCCATGGAACATGCCTTCGTCGCATCCAGCCCCTGATCGATCTTGACCGCCGCCGAATGCACCAGCAGGCGCGCGGCCTCGATGTCTTTCGCCATGTCGGCCAGAAGCCACTGCACGCCTTGGAATTCGGAAATTTTCTTGTCGAACTGCTTGCGCACGCCGGCATATTCCACCGCGGCTTCCAGCCCCGCCTGCGCGATGCCGGTCGCAAGCGCCGCGATACCGACACGGCCCTTGTCCAGCACACTCATCATCATGTGAAACCCGCGCCCGGCCTCGCCCAGCAACGCATCAGGGCCAAGCCGGACATCGGAGAACGACAGGCCGCCGACCTGGCTGGCACGCTGCCCCATCTTGTGTTCCTTGGGGCCACGTTCGACACCCTGCGCGTGCAGGTCCACGATGAAGATGGACATGCCGCGGTTGCCGGCGGCCTTGTCCGTCCGCGCCAGGACGAAGCCGGTGTCCGCCACGGGCGCGTTGTGAATCCAGATCTTGCCGCCGTTCAGCACCCAGCCGTCACCATCCTTCTCGGCGGTGGTGCGGATGCCCGATACGTCGGTGCCCGCCTCGGGCTCGGTGATGCAGTAGGCAACCTTGCGTTTCATCGCCAGGATTTCCGGCAGCATCCCGGTCTGGCGTTCGGTGCCGTGCCGCACCAGAAGCGTCGAGATCAGTTCCACCAGTCCGCACTGATCCGCGATACTGGCATAGCCGCGCGACAGTTCCTCCATCACGACAGCATAGGTGAGAGTGTCGAAGCCCGGCCCACCCAGGGATTCCGGCACGCCGACACCGAACAGGCCGACCTTGGCCATTTCGTCATATATTTCGGAGGGAAAGCGCTCTTCCCGGTCCAGCGCCTCGGCCGCGGGGCGGATAACCTCATCGGCAAAAGCCTGCGCGGTTTCGCGCACCTGCGCCTGCATTTCGTTCAAATACATCCCGGCATTCCAGCTCTTTTATGCACTAACTGGTTACATATATAACTTCCGTCTCCCGATCAAGGAAAAAGGCAATGCCGATTTCCAACATCTCCCGTATTTTCGCCAATTATCACAGATCGGTGTCCAGTGACCGGGCGTACGGCAGGCGCGCCAAGGCGGCGCGGCATGGCCGATACAACTCACGGAAATGTGAGTTTTAAGGTGGTCGATGTCGAGCCTATCACTGAGTAACCGGTTGGTGCATCCGGAGACGGTCGTTCAAAAATAAAATGTGATCCTGCGGAAAAATGACGGGATCACCAATAAACAAGCGGAACGTCACCCTATGATTCATGTGAACACGCTGTTGCCGCGTTCTGGCCCAGGCAACGGGCAGGCCGACGCCCTTCATGTTCTTCGCGAATATGGACGTCATGCGCGCATTTTCGCTCCACAGCGCGGACCGCGATTTCTTCCGTAGCGCCAACAGCATTTGAAATTGCCGAAACGGCAAGGTCGATCATTCGCTTATTCGGTCAGGCCGGATACCCGGCCCGACGCATCAGCCCAGCGGTCGATGTCCACATCAGCCATCGGGACACCGACGGCGTCAAAACTGGAGAAGCCATCTATGGCCGAACTGGATCAAAGCACCGCATTTCCCGAAACCCCACGCGATTTCGGTTTTTACGTCGACGGGCAGTGGCGCCAGGCCGGCGACCAGCAGGAACGGCTGTCGCCCGCCCACGACCGGCTGGTGACGCGCACCGCACGCTGCTCGAAGCAGGATCTGGACGACGCCGTGGCCGCCGCCCGCCGCACGTTCGAGAATGGCCGCTGGAGCCGCATTCCCGGCGCCGAGCGCGCGGCCGTGTTGCTGCGCACCGCCCAGGGGCTGCGCGAGCGCCGCGACGAAATCGCCCTGTGGGAGGTTCTTGAAAACGGCAAGCCCATCAGCCAGGCGAAGGGCGAAATCGATCACTGCATCGCCTGTTTCGAGGTCGCGGCCGGCGCGGCGCGGCTGCTGCGCGGCGACAGCTTCAACAACATGGGCGACAGCCTGTTCGGCATGGTGCTGCGGGAGCCGATCGGCGTCGTGGGACTGATCACGCCCTGGAATTTCCCTTTCCTGATCCTGTGCGAGCGTGTGCCGTTCATCCTGGCGTCGGGCTGCACGCTGGTGGTCAAACCGGCCGAGGTGACCAGCGCAACCACGCTGATTCTGGCGGATATTCTGGAAAAAGCAGGCCTGCCGGCCGGGGCTTACAATGTCGTGACCGGCGTGGGCCGCGTAATCGGGCAGGCGTTGGCCGAACATCCCGACGTCGACATGCTGTCGTTCACGGGCTCGACCGCGGTTGGTCGCACCTGCGTGCAGGCTTCGGCGGCCAGCAACCTGAAGAAGCTGGGGCTGGAACTGGGGGGCAAGAACCCCATCATCGTCTTTGCCGATTCCAATCTGGATGATGCGGCCGACGGGGCGGCCTTCGGCATCAACTTCAATACCGGGCAATGCTGTGTTTCTTCGAGCCGCCTGATCGTCGAACGCTCGGTCGCTCCGGAATTCGAGAGGATCCTGGCCGAGAAAATGGCGCGTATCCGCGTGGGCGATCCGCTCGATCCGCGCACGCAGATCGGCGCCGTCACGACCAGTGCGCAGAACGAGACAATTCTTGGCTATATCGAAAAGGGCAAGCAGGAGGGCGCGAAAGTCGTCCAAGGCGGGGGCGCGCTCGATCTCGGCCGCGGCCGGTTCATCCAGCCGACGCTGTTCTCGGGCGTGACACCCTCCATGGCGATCGCCCGCGACGAAATCTTCGGCCCCGTGCTGTCCTCTTTCCATTTCGACACGACCGAGGAGGCGATCGCGCTGGCCAATGACACGATCTACGGGCTTGCCGCTTCGGTCTGGACCAGCAGCCTGAACAAGGCCCTGACCGTCACGCGGCGTGTGCGGGCCGGCCGGTTCTGGGTCAATACCATCATGGCGGGCGGGCCGGAAACGCCGGCCGGGGGCTTCAAGCAGTCGGGCTGGGGGCGCGAGGCCGGTATCATGGGTGTGGAGGAATATACCCAGGTCAAAGCCGTCCATGTGGAAATCGGCGCCCGCGCGCACTGGATCGAATCATGACCGAAAGTTATGACTATATCGTCATCGGCGGAGGGTCGGCCGGCTGCGTCCTGGCAGCCCTTCTGTCGGAAAATCCCTCTGCGCGCGTATGCATGATCGAAGCGGGGAAACGCGACACCAACCCTTTGATCCATATCCCGATCGGTTTTGCGAAAATGACCACCGGCCCCCTGACCTGGGGGCTGGTGACCGCACCGCAGAAGCATGCCAACAATCGCGAAATTCCATACGTGCAGGCCAAGGTTCTGGGCGGCGGGTCGTCGATCAATGCCGAGGTCTTCACCCGCGGCCACCCTTCGGACTACGACCGATGGGTGGAAGAAGGCGCCGACGGCTGGGCATTCAAGGACATCCAGAAATATCTCATTCGCTCGGAAGGCAATATGATGCTGGCCGGCGAGTGGCATGGAACGACCGGCCCGCTTGGCGTTTCAAACCTGTCCTCGCCCAATCCCCTCAGTCGCGCCTTCGTGCGGAGCTGCCAGGAGTACGGCATCCCGTATAATCCCGACTTCAATGGCGCAAAACAGGAAGGGGCGGGCATCTACCAGTTGACGATCCGCAACAACCGGCGCTGCTCGGCGGCGGTGGCGTATCTGCGTCCGGCGCTGCATCGCGCCAATCTGCACGTCATCACCGGCGCGCAGGTCCTGCGCATCCTGTTCGACGGCAGGCGCGCGGCGGGCGTCGTCTATGCGGTGAAAGGCCAGATTCAGGTGGCGCGCGCGGACAAGGAGGTCATCGTCACATCCGGCGCCATCGGCACGCCGAAACTGCTGATGCTGTCGGGCATCGGGCCGGCCGCGCATCTGAAGGCCCACAATGTTCCCGTGGTGCAGGACCTGCCGGGTGTCGGGCAGAATTTGCAGGACCATTTCGGGGTCGACATCGTGGCCGAACTGAAAGGCCACGAGAGCTACAACCGATACAGCAGGTACCCGTGGATGATGTGGGCCGGGCTGCAATATGCCCTGTTTGGCTCGGGTCCGTTGACATCCAATGTCGTGGAAGCCGGCGCGTTCTGGTATGCCGACCGCAATGCGCCCTGTCCCGATCTGCAATTCCATTTCCTTGCCGGCGCCGGCGCGGAGGCGGGGGTCGTCTCGGTGCCCAAGGGCACGTCGGGCATTACGCTCAACAGCTACACGTTGCGGCCGAAGTCGCGCGGCACGGTGACGTTGCGTTCGTCCGATCCCCGGGATGCGCCGATCGTCGATCCCAATTTCCTGGCCGATCCCGACGATCTCCGCGTCTCGGCCGAGGGCGTGAAGATCAGCGAAGAGATCTTCCGGCAGCCGTCGTTGCGGAAATACATCAAGTCGATCAATCTCTTTGACGAGATCAAGCCGACGATGAAGACCTATGAGGATTACGCCCGGCAATACGGCCGGACATCCTATCACCCGACCTGCACCTGCAAGATGGGCAAGGACCCCATGGCCGTTGTTGATTCGCAGCTGCGGATCCACGGGCTGGACGGCATACGCATCTGCGACAGTTCGGTCATGCCCTCGCTCATCGGTTCCAATACCAACGCGCCGACCATCATGATTGCCGAGCGCGCGGCCGACCTGATCCGGGGCAACGCATAGGAAAGACCGGATTTCAGATGCGCCCCGGACGGTCAACCCGGGCCGATATGTATCTAACCAGATGGTTTATTGAGAGAAGCACCATGTCGAAAGTCAAGCCCGCCGCCGACGTTGCAATGCTGATCAAGGATGGCGCCGTCATCGCGGTCAATTCGTCCAGCGGACTGTGTTGCCCCGACGCCATGCTCGCGGCAATCGGCGAGCAGTATCGGGCCCATGGCGCGCCGAAAGGCGTCACCATGATCCACCCCATCGCGGCGGGCGACATGTTCGGCACCAAGGGCGTGGATCATCTGGCGCAACCCGGCCTGATTTCGACCATCATCGGGGGGTCCTATCCGTCCGGCCCATCGGGCGCCGAACCGCCGGTGATCCGCCAGATGATCGCGCGGAACGAGGTCGCGGCCTATAACGTGCCCAGCGGCATCATTTTCGACCTTCTGCGCGAGGGCGCGGCCAAACGTCCCGGCGTGATGACACAGGTCGGTGTGGACACGTTTGTCGATCCGGACCAGGAAGGCTGCGCGATGAACGATGCGGCGCGCGAGAAACCCATCGTGCGCCGCATCGCGTTCGAAGGCCAGGACTGGCTGTATTTCAGCGCGCTGCGCCCGGACGTCGCGCTCATCCGTGCGAGCACCGCCGACGAACGCGGCAACCTGAGTTTCGAAAATGAGGGCGCCTATCTGGGTGCGATGGAACTGGCTCTTGCGGCGCACAACAATGGCGGCATGGTGATCGCGCAGGTCAAGCGCGTCGCCCAGTCCGGCACGCTCAAGCCGCATGACGTGCGGGTGCCGGGCATCCTGGTCGATTACGTGGTCGAGGCGCCGGACCAGTTGCAGACCACGGCAACCCCCCATGATCCGGCGATTTCCGGCGAGATCTTCCGGCCGCTCGACAGTTTCGACCTGCCGCCGTTCGACATCGCAAAAGTCATGGCGCGCCGCGTCGCCTGTGAACTGCAGACCGGCTGGGCGGTCAACATCGGCTTCGGCATCTGCGCGACCGTCCCGCGCGTGCTGCTGGAAGAAGGGCGCCACGGCGACGTGACGTGGGTGATCGAACAGGGCGCTGTCGGCGGTGTTCCCCTGCTCGACTTCAAGTTCGGATGTTCGTCCAATGCCGAGGCATTCGTCGCCTCACCGCATCAGTTCACCTATTTTCAGGCAGGGGGGTTCGATGTCTCGTTGCTGTCGTTCCTGCAGATCGATCGCAATGGCTCGGTCAATGTGTCGAAACTCTCGGCCCGGCCGCATGTGACCGCGGGATCGGGCGGTTTTGTCGACATCACGTCGCGCGCGCGCCGTATCATTTTCACGGGCTATTTCAATGCCGGCGCCAAGCTGAGCGTCATCGACGGAAAGGTGTCCATCGACCGGGAAGGAAAGGTGGCGAAGATCGTCGATCAACTGGAACAGGTTTCGTTTTCCGGCAGGCGCGCCGTCGAACAGGGCCAGCAGGTGATGTATGTCACCGAGCGCTGCGTGATGAAGCTGACGCCCGACGGGCTTATGGTCACCGAAATCGCACCCGGCATCGACCTGCAGACGCAGATTCTCGACCGGGCCGAGACGAGGCTTCTTGTCGCGCCCGATCTGCGCGTGATGGACGCGGCCCTGTTTCGGCCCGAGGGCAGGATGCCGTTGCTCAAGCCCGCGAGGCAGGTTGCCGCCTGATGGGGCAGGCGCGCCGGGAAGAAGCCGTTCATTTGCGATGGGCAACTGATGGGATGCAGTGGGGGTTTATGTAAATATCTTATTACTTTATAAGGAACGATCAGCCTTGGTACTCATTGCGGGATATCCCACGATAGTGTGGCCGGAATTTTATTCCCGAAAGGAATGCAGAGTGCTGAAAGAACAAAAAGAGCGGGAAGAAAATCCGGGTGACAAAACCGACCCGGTAAATGTTCCTCGCAAACGAGACGCCGAGGCGACCCAGAAGCGCATTTTGTCATCCGCCAAGCGCGAATTCGCGACAAGTGGCCTTGCCGGCGCGCGTGTCGATGTTATTGCCGAGAAAGCCGATGCCAACAAAAGAATGATTTATCATTATTTTGGAAACAAAGAATCTCTTTTTACCAGAATTCTGGAAGACGCTTACAGCGACCTTTATGAGGCCGAGCAGAAACTTGCTCTCGACCACCTTACCCCCAAATCTGCCCTGGTTCATTTTGTCAAATTTACGTGGAATTATTATTTAAATAATCCGGATTTTATAACTCTTGTTAACAGTGAGAATCTGCATCGTGGTGTACACTTGGAGAAATCGGCCACTTTGCGGAGTGTCAGCCAAAATCGCTTGCGTATCCTGGAAAATCTTCTGAAACGCGGCGAAAGAGAAGGCGATTTCCGCCCGGGAATTGATGCAATGCAGTTGCATATTTCCATTGCCGCGATTGGATATTACTACATAACAAATAGATACACGGGAAACATTATTTTCAAATGTGATTTCATGTCACCCGACATGCTAAATAAGCGCGTTGATTTCAACGTTGATAGCATTTTACGTATCGTTCAAGCCTGATAGCCTGCCGGATTGACGCGACCGATGGCGAAGTGGGGGCTCGGAGCCTGTTTGAAAATATGGGTTGGCGAGCGAGAGCGGAGCGCAGAAAACGCGCGTCGGATCGCCGCCAGCGCGCATTTTCAAACAAGCTCTCAGTCCTCCAGCATCGGTGGCGGGGTAATGACGCGATGGTTCACCACCTCGCCCACCAGGACCAGCGCGGGGCTGGTGACAGCGTTGCGGCGTGCCAGGTCGGACAGGTCGCCCAAGGTGCCGGTCAGCACCCGCTGGTCGGGCTGCGTGCCGCGTTCGACCACGGCCGCCGGCCAGCCGGCGGGCAGCCCGTGCCGGATCAGCGTCTCGCACAAGGCCGGCAGCGCCGTGACACCCATATAGATCGCAACGGTCTGCCCGCGTCGCGCCATGCTGTCCCACGGCAGGTCCAGCGTGCCGTCGGCCCGGGCATGGCCGGTGACGAACAGGCAGGATTGCGCGCAATCCCGGTGCGTCAGCGGAATGCCGGCATAGGCGGCGCAGCCGCTGGCGGCGGTGATGCCGGGCACGACCTGAAAAGGAATGCCGGCGCCCATCAGGGCCTCGATTTCCTCGCCGCCGCGGCCGAAGATGAACGGATCGCCGCCCTTCAGGCGCAGCACGCGCTCGCCCGCGCGGGCGCGACGGATCATCTCGGCGTTGATATCGGCCTGCGGCATGGTGTGGCGGTTGCGCTGCTTGCCGACGAACACCCGTTCGGCGTCGCGCCGTACCCGGTCCAGCACATCGGGCGGCAGCAACTGGTCGTACAACACCGAATCGGCGTTCTGCATCAGATGCAGCGCCCGCAGGGTCAGCAGATCCGGATCGCCCGGCCCGGCCCCCACCAGCCAGACCTCGCCGCCCGTCTTTCCGCCGTCCAGCAGCCGGTCCAGGACCTGCCGGGCGGTGGCCGTGTCGCCGGATCCGGCGGCGGTGGCACCGGGGCCATCCAGGAAATCCTCCCAGACTCGCCGCCGCCGGGCGATGTCCGGGCAGCGCGCCACGACCCGCGCGCGTTCGGCCTCCAGGAAGCGGGCCAACCCGTCCAGTCCGGCGGGGATCACGGCCTCGATCCGCTCGCGCAGGCGGCGGGCCAGCACGGGGGCTGATCCGCCGGTGGAAATGGCGATGCGCACCGGCCCGCGATGGATCTGCGCCGGCGTGATGAAGGTCGAGGGCGCGGGGTCGTCGACGGCGCAGACCGGGATGTTCATGCCGCGCGCCAGGGCCGCCACGACGCGGTTCAGGGCGCGGTCGTCGGTCGCCGCGTAGACCAGGCGACAGCCGGGCAGCAGCGCGCGCAGCAGGTCCGGGGTCGCGTCGGCGCCGGCCAGTGCCACCCGCCCCTCGGCCAGCCACTGCTCCAGCGTGTCGTCCAGATGGGTTGCGACGATTTCGATCCGCGCGCCGTGCGCCAGCAGCAGCCGCACCTTGTTCAGCGCGATGCCGCCGCCGCCGACGACCAGCACCCGCGCGTCATGCAGCCGCAGGGCCAGTGGAAACCAGCCGGGATCGCCGGGGACGGTCATGAGACACCTGTCGGGCAGGGCCGCGCACGGGCCGTGACGAAATCGGCGATGGCGGGGATGTCGGCCAGGTCCAGCCCGGTCAGGCTGGTAGGCAGATGGGGCGGCTGATCGGGCCGCGCGTCGGTGGCGACCGCGACGATCGCCGGATTGTCGGGCCAGAGCGGGTCCTGACCCGCCGCCAGCCGGTGGATTTCGAGGGCGACGGGCAGACTGCCGCGAAAGCCTTCCACCAGGATCAGGTCGGCCGGGGCCATCCGCGCGATCAGGTCGGGCAGTGCGGCTTCCGGTTCGTCCTCGCGTTCATGCAGCAAGGCCCAGCGATTGCCCGACGCCAGCATGACCTCGTGCGCGCCGGCGGCCCGATGGCGATGGGAATCCTTGCCCGGGCGGTCGATGTCGAACCCATGATGGGCGTGTTTGATCGTCGAGACCCGCAGGCCCCGTCGCCGCAGTTCGGGCAGCAGGCGGACGATCAGCGTCGTCTTGCCCGCGCCGCTGCGCCCGGCGATTCCCATGATGGCGGGCCTGTGCATGCCTCTTTCCCGTTTTTGTCACCAGGGCGTACAGGTGCCTTCGATCGGTGATGATGGCAAGGTCGGTGTCATCGCAATCTGGCGGGAGGAATGGCGATGCGATGGGCCGGCGTGGTTCTCGCCGGGGGCGAGGCAAGGCGGATGGGCGGTGGGGACAAGCCCCTGCTGCGGGTCGCAGGGCGCAGCCTGCTGGGTCGTGTGCTGGACCGGCTGGGGGGGCATGGCCGGCCGCTGGCCATCAATACCCGGGGCGATGCGGTGCGGTTCGAATCGTTCGGCCTGTCTGTCCTGCCGGACGGTCCACTGGGTGCGGGGCCTCTGGCCGGTGTGCTGGCGGCCATGGACTGGGCCGCCGGCCTGGACTGCGACGCGGTGCTGACCGTGCCGGGCGACACGCCGTTCATCCCCCGCGACCTTCCGATGGCTCTGGCCCCTGCCCCCGCCGTCGCGGTGTCGGGGGGGCGCCGTCATCATCTGGTCGCGTTGTGGCCGGTCGCGGCGCGCACGGCGCTGCGTGACCGGCTGGCGGCAACGGGGGGGAACGCCCCGCGCGCGGCATTCGGCGTGCGGGCCTTCGCCGAGACGATCGGCATGCGGGACGTGGCGTTTCCCGAACAGACGGTCGATCCGTTCTTCAACGTCAACAGCCCGGCCGATCTGGCCGAAGCCGCCCGCCTGGCCGCCCTGACGGGTGCGGACTGACGCCCGCCGGCGGCAGCCCGGTTCTGCCCGATCAGGCAAGGACACCGCCCCGGATGCGCGAAGGTAGCATGACGAACGGCTCTTTCGCGGCAAGTCTCAGGACGCTGCCTGAAAGGCGGCGATGCCACCCCGAAGGGTGGCACCCTGCAGGCATCAATATCCCAGATCGCCCCCGGAGGCCGACGGCGCGGGGGCCTTGGGCTCCGCCCTTTCCGTGACAAGCGCCTCGGTCGTGATCAGCAGGCTGGCAACCGATGCCGCATCCTGCAATGCGGTACGGACCACCTTGGTCGGGTCGATGATGCCCGCCGCGACCAGGTCCTTGTATTCACCCAGTTGCGCGTCGAACCCATGATTGTAATCCGGATTGTCCAGGACCTTGCCGGCGATCACCGCCCCGTCCTCGCCGGCATTGACCGCAATCTGCCGCAGCGGCGCCTGCAGGGCCTTGCGCACGATCTCGCCACCGACACGCTGGTCGTCATTGAGGAAATGCAGCCCCGCCACGACGGCGGTTGCACGGGCCAGCGCCGTTCCGCCTCCGGGCACGATGCCTTCCTCCACCGCTGCCCGGGTGGCGTTCAGCGCGTCGTCCACCCGGTCCTTGCGTTCCTTTACCTCGACCTCGGTCGACCCGCCGACACGGATGATCGCAACGCCACCCGCCAGCTTGGCAAGGCGCTCCTGCAGCTTTTCGCGGTCGTAGTCCGATGTCGTTTCGGCGATCTGGGCGCGGATCTGGCCGATGCGGCCCTGGATGGCCTCCGCCCCGCCTTCGCCGTCCACCACCGTCGTATTGTCCTTGTCGATCACCACCCGCCGCGCCTGGCCCAGCTGGGCCAGCGTCACGTTTTCCAGCTTGGTGCCCAGATCCTCGCTGACCACCTCGCCCCCGGTCAGGATCGCGATGTCTTCCAGGATGGCCTTGCGCCGGTCGCCGAAGCCCGGCGCCTTGACGGCGGCGATCTTCAGCCCGCCGCGCAGCTTGTTGACCACCAGCGTCGCCAGAGCCTCGCCATCGACATCCTCGGCGATGATCAGCAGCGGACGCCCCGATTTGACGACATTTTCCAGAAGCGGAAGCAGTGGCTGCAACGACGACAGCTTCTTTTCATGGATCAGGATATAAGGGTTTTCCAGATCCGCGATCAGCTTTTCGGTATTCGTCACGAAATAGGGCGAGATATATCCGCGGTCGAACTGCAGACCTTCGACGACGTCCAGTTCCGTCTCGACCCCTTTCGCTTCCTCGACGGTGATCACGCCGTCCTTGCCGACCCTCTGCACCGCTTCGGAAATGATGCGCCCGATTTCCTCCTCGCCATTGGCCGAAATGGTGGCGACCTGCGCGGTTTCCGCCTGCGTCGCGATGGGCCGGGTGCGGGCCTGCAATTCCGCGATGACCGCCGCCGTCGCCTGATCGATGCCGCGCTTGACGTCCAGCGGATTGAACCCGGCGGCCACGGCCTTCAGCCCCTCGCGCACGATCGCCTGGCCCAGCACGGTGGCCGTCGTGGTGCCGTCGCCCGCCAGATCGTTGGTCTTCGTCGCGACCTCGCGCAGCAGCTGCGCGCCCAGATTCTCGAACTTGTCGGACAGTTCGATTTCCCTGGCGACGGTCACACCGTCCTTCGTGATGCGGGGCGCACCGAAACTCTTGTCGATGACGACGTTGCGCCCCTTGGGGCCAAGCGTCACCTTGACGGCATCGGCCAGAATATCGATGCCCTGCAGAAGGCGCGCACGCGCGTCACCGGAAAATTTTACGTCCTTGGCAGCCATGATCCGAATTCCCTGAATTGAGGTAAGCTTAGGCGGCCGCGGCGACGACGCCGAACAGGTCCGATTCACGGACGATCAGAAGATCTTCCCCCGCGACCCTGACCTCGGTACCCGACCATTTGCCGAACAGGACCCGATCGCCCTCCCGGACGGCCAGCGGCACAATCTGCCCCTGCGCGTCACGCGCGCCGGGACCGACGGCGACAACGACGGCCTCGACCGGCTTTTCCTGCGCGGTGTCGGGAATGATGATGCCACCAGCCGTCTTTTCGGCAGGCGAGATACGCCGCAGGACCACGCGGTCGTACAACGGACGAAAAATGCTCATTTTGGAACTTTCATCAGAAGTCTGGGCCACATCGCATGCGCCCGGCGCCCGGACGCCGCGACGGCATCGGCCGATTACGCGCGGCTGCGGCGAAAATGCTGCGCGACCCGCCGCGTCAGTGACGCCAGGTCGGGCAGGGTTTCATTGTGGAGGGAGCGCACGCTGTCATGCGTGGCATAGAATCGCCTGGCGGATACACCATCCAAAAGGATGGCGGCGCCGAGGAAGATTCCGTCAATTTCGATGATCGTTGAATTCAGCATGGTCTTCTGCCTTGAAAAGCCCGCCCGCAGGCGGCTTCCGCCGGCAGTCGGCCTGCCGGCATGTCAGGGGGCGCCTTCCGGCGCGTCGGGGACGCACTGACGCGTCGCGCTACATCGCTGCAAGCTGCACATTCGCATCGCCACCGTCCCCCTCCCTTGGCACCTGCCACAATCGGCGGTGTGGCGGCGATCATACGTCACGGGCGCTACGGGTCAACGTAAAAAACGATAAATTATCGTGTGAAAATTATTTATTTTATATTTCGGTTATTAATCAACCCGAAGGAGGAAAATGTACTATATTAATGAATATTATCAGTAACTTATAATGATGTTCCTTTGCCGGAGCCCAGCCAGCCCATAGCATCACGCAGGGGAACTTCCCATCCCTTCCGCTCCCTGATTGAAGCCACGCTCGCTTCCTGCGCCATGTGTTTCCTATTTTTTGACGTGGTTTAATTGACTCACAATTTTAAGTCGCATTTAATGCACCAGCCACGGATGATCGCGGCGCACCATACAAGGAGATCCCAGATGTCGATCCATCTTGGGGAAACGGCACCGGATTTCGAGCAGGAGACGACCGCCGGGCCGATCCGCTTTCATGAATGGCTGGGATCGTCATGGGGCATCCTGTTCAGCCATCCCAAGGATTTCACACCGGTCTGCACCACCGAACTGGGCGCGGTCGCGCGCCTGGCCCCCGAATGGGAGAAGCGGAACACCAAGGTCATCGGCCTGTCGGTCGATCCTGTCGGCAGCCATCGCGAATGGGAACAGGACATCGCGGAAACGCAAGGCGCGCAAGTCAACTTTCCGCTGATCGCCGATGCCGACGGGCGGGTGGCTGCGCTCTATGACATGATCCATCCGGCCGCCGACGCGAAAGTCACCGTGCGGACGGTGTTCATCATCGATCCGGACAAGAGAATTCGCCTGACCCTGACCTACCCGCCTTCGGCCGGACGCAATTTTGATGAGGTCCTGCGGGTTCTGGACAGCCTGCAACTGACCGACCGGCACAAGGTCACGACACCGGCCAACTGGCGCAACGGCGACGACGTCATCATCGCCCCTTCGGTCAGCGACGAGCAGGCCCGCACGCTGTTCCCCGAAGGCTGGAAGACGCTGCGCCCCTATCTGCGCCTGGTGCGGCAACCCGGTCGCCCGCACTGAGCCCAGCGAACCGCACAACCGTCCCAGCGCAGAGGGCACCAGGACGATGCCACTTTTTCCAGGACAGAAAGCCCCGGATTTCCGGGCCGAGACTACCGCCGGGCCGATCGTGTTCCATGCGTGGCTCGGTGCGTCATGGGGGCTGCTTATCAGTCACCCCGATGATTTCAGGCCCTCGACGCTGCGCGCGGCGACCGAGATGGCCCCGGGCGGCGGCGCGTTCCGCACGCCGCGCCTGCTGGGCCTGTCGCGCGGCCATGGACAGGACACCGAGGGCACGGGCGTCATGCCCCCTCGGGTGGACGCCATCATCCCGCTGGTCCTCGCCCCCTCGGACCATGTGCGTGCGCTCTATGCCGGGGTCGATCCGGAGATATATCGCGCCGGCGCGCACCTGAACGCGCGGAGCGTGTTCGTCATCGCCCCCGACAGGACGATCCGCATGACCATCTCCTACCCGTCCTCCGGGCTGCAGGATTTCGGCGACATCCTGCGGATATGGCAGGCGCTGTCCGACGCCGAAAGGGCCGAGGACCATGATGTAAGGTCTGCCGCATGACCCTGAACATGGACAATCCGGTATCATCCCCCCGGAGCGTCAGGCCCCTGTCCCGAGGGACATGGCGAGACGCCACGGTCAAAACGCCGACACGGGCCTCGCAGTCCGAAATATCGGACAAGCCGGTCCATATGTGGGTGTCGAAGACCGCCCTGACCCGCAGGATCACGCGCATCAGGGGATACCCGCGCACGGACGGATGGTTCACGCCCGAGGGCAGCAGCCAGGCCCTGCGTATCGGCAGGGATTGTTTCCCGTCGCGGCAGGATGCCGCCGCCGATGCCGACCATCGCCGCGCGCAGAAGATCGAGAGGCTGCGCATCCAACTCGCGAAGCTGGAGGAACTGCTGCATGCCGACTGAACGCGCGTCCACCCCCGGCTTCACACGATACGACCGCCGGATGCCGCCCGCACAGCTCCATGCCGGCACCACGGCAGTGGGACACAGCCCGCGCCTGTCGCCCGCCAAGGTACAACGCCTGCGCAACCTGCTGTCGCCCTATGACACCGTCATCGTTCCCGGCCTGCACGGGTCCGGCCCGGACCATTGGCAGACACGCTGGCAGATTGCCCTGGCCAGTCGCCGCGTCATCCAGAAGGACTGGGCGGAACCCATCTATGAGTCATGGGTCACGGGCCTGGAAAAGACGCTACGCACCTGCCGGCGTCCGGTGCTGTTCATCGCCCACAGCCTGGGCGCCGTCCTGGTCGCGCGCTGGGCGCAGGGCCAAGGCGGAAGAGGCATCGCCGGGGCCTTCCTCGTCGCCCCGGCGGATGTCGAGACCTCCACGGCCCCCGAGCGCAACCGGATTCACGGTTTCCATCCCCTGCCCCGTACGCCGCTGCCGTTTCCGGCCACCCTGGTCGCAAGCCGGAACGACAACTGGCTTGCGTTCGCGCGGGCCGAGGATCTGGCGGCAGCCTGGCAGGCGTCCCTGGTCGATGCCGGCGCCTCCGGTCATATCGGCGGCACCTCGGGCCTCGGTGCATGGGACGCCGGCCTGGATCGACTCACGCGCTTCGTCCGTGCCCTGCCCGACGGAACCTGCCGCCGCCCGACACCCGCCTGACAACGGGATCCGGTCCATGAAGACCCTTGGCGCCGGTTGGGCTTGACCGCCCGCCGCAAACCTCCACCGGCGCCCGTACCTTCACCGGCCTGTCAGGAATCGTAGATCCCCACGAAGCGGGCGTAGGCGTTTTCCAGATGCGTGCGCATCGCTGCCGCCACGGCATCGGGGTCGCGGGCGTGGAAGGCGTCGATGATGCGGGCGTGTTCCACCAGCGCGTCCGTCGTGACCCGCGCCGACAGCCGCAGACGGAACAGGCGCACATGGACGGCCTGCCGCACCAGGATGTCGTGGTACAATTCGTTCTGGCTGGCCTTCGCGATCGCGGCATGGAAACGGGTGTCTTCCTCGGCGAAGCGGTTGTAGGCCACCTGTGTATCCATGCTGAAGCGCTGGCCCATGCTGTCGGCGATGGTGGCGATCGCGTCGCGTTCCTCGTCGGACATCAGCACGGCGGCCTTGGCGGCGGCGGCGGGTTCGATCAGCAGGCGCAGTTCCGCCAGGTCGCCGAACTGCTTGCGCGTCAGTTGCGGGGCCGCCCGGTATCCCGACAGATGCACCTTGACGACCAGCCCCTGGCTTTCCAGCCGGCCCAGCGCCTCGCGGATCGGCGTCTGCGACACCTCCAGTTCGCGGACCAGGGCATCGACGCTGATGCGGTCCCCCGGCTCGATTTCCAAAGCCATCAGCCGTTTCAGTAGAATTTCGTACACCTCGCCGGCCAGGCGGACGGGCCGTGCCACAGGGCCGGCCGGCAGGATCGCGGCATCCTGTCCACCCTGCGGGGCCAACGAGGAAGACGGATCGGGTCGCGGCGGTCTCGCAAACATTTCTTGACAGGCCCCTCTGAACTCAGCAACGTTCTCCATATCGTATATCCGATCGGATCGGATCTGCGAAAACAAAAAGAATGGTCGCGCCATTATCGGGTCATCAGATTCGGGGAAGCACCACATGAAGAACATCGCACTTGTCGGCTGCGGCCTGGTCGGGGGCTCGTGGGCCCTGGTCTTCAGCCGGGCAGGCTTCGACGTCACGCTGTATGATCCCTCGCCCACTGCCGTGCAGACCGCGCTGGATGTGGCGCGCAATGCCGCGGAAACGCTGGCCCGGCAGGATCTGCTGCATGCCGAACGTGTCGAGGACGTTCTGGCGCGCCTGCGCCCCGCCCCCTCGCTGGCCGAGGCGGTACGCAACGCCGACTATATCCAGGAAAGCGCGCCCGAACGCCTGGCGGTGAAGCAGGAACTCTATCGCGACCTGGCCGTGGCGGCCGGACCCGACGCGGTGATCGCCAGTTCCACCTCGGGCCTGCCGGCCTCCGCCTTCACGGCCGGGATCCCGGGCCGGGCGCGCTGCGTCGTGGCGCACCCGATCAACCCGCCGCACCTGATCCCGCTGGTCGAGATCATTCCCGCCCCCTGGACCGATCCATCGGTCGTGGCGCGCACCCACGCCCTGATGCAGGCGGTGGGCCAGGTCCCCATCCAGCTCAGCCGCGAAATCCCCGGCTTCGTGGTCAACCGCCTGCAAAGCGCCGTGCTGGCCGAGGGGTTTCGCCTGGTCGAGGACGGAATCTGCTCGCCCGACGACGTGGATGCCGCGATGTCGAACGGGCTGGGGCTGCGCTGGTTCTTCATGGGTCCGTTCGAGACCATCGACCTGAACGCCCAGGGCGGAATCGCCGATTATTGCCGCAAGCTGGGCCCGATGTACTACGATTTGGCGCGCGAACAGGCCGATCCGCGCCCCTGGAGCGAAGCGCTGGTCGCCCGCGTCGAGGCGGCACGGCGCGGCAGAACGCCGGCCGCGGACCTGGACGCGCGCAAGGCGTGGCGCGACCGGTGCCTGGCGCGGCTGGTGCGCACCAAGAGGGAGATTGTCCAGGATCAGGAGTGATCCGGGCTTTGCCCGAACCCGCCAGGGCCTGAGACCCTGGACCCCATTCGATAGAACTGCCTGCGCCGACGACAGACAAAAAACAAGCCGCCTTCCGCGGTACAAGAAATTGTCGAAGGACTCTGGACATGAACGATCTGACGATGTCACGCGGCGCCGGCATCGGCGCCCCACCCCTTTCCGATGCCGGCGCGGAGGCCCAGCGCATGGCGCAGGCACCCGATGCCCGGCAGCAACGCCGCCGGGCGTCGATCGGCAGCCTGATCGGCACCACCATCGAATGGTACGAATATTACATCTACGGCGCCACGGCGGCCCTGGTGTTTCCGCATCTGTTCTTCCCCAGTCACAACCGGCTGGTATCGCTGATGCTGTCCTTCGCCTCGTTCGGCGTCGCATTCCTCATCCGTCCCATCGGGGCGGCGGTCTTCGGGCATTTCGGCGACCGGGTGGGCCGCAAGACGACGCTGATCGTCACCCTGACCCTCAGCGGCCTGGCGACCTTCCTGATCGGCGTCCTGCCGTCCTACGACCGGATCGGCCTGTGGGCGCCGGCGCTGCTGGTGACGCTGCGCGTCGTGCAGGGCTTCGGCGTCGGCGGGGAATGGGGCGGGGCCGCGCTGATGTCGCTGGAATGGGGCGAGCAGAACCGGCGGGGAGCCGCCGGGGCATGGCCGCAGGTCGGCACCTCGATCGGGCTGATCCTATCCACGTCGGCGGTGATGGGCGCCAGCCTGCTGACTGGCCCCGATTTCCTGGTGGGCGGATGGCGCATTCCGTTCCTGCTGTCCGGGGTCCTGGTCGTCATCGGCCTGCTGGTGCGGTTGTCGATCCGCGAAACACCGTCATTCGCCCGGGCCTTGCAGGAAAAACGGATCGAGGCCAGCCCGGTGGGCACGGTGCTGCGCGGGTACTGGCGCGAAATCATCATGATCGCGTTCCTGCGCATGTCCGAGCAGATGCCGTTTTATATCTTCACTGCCTTCATCTTCGATTATGCGACCACCACCGCCCATGTCACCCGCACCTTCGTGCTGTCGGCGACGCTGGTCGCGGCGGTGATCGACATGATCCTGCTACCGGTCTGCGCCGTGGCTGCCGATCGCATCGGCCGGCGCCGGATGTATTATATCGGCTGCGCCGTGCTGGTGCTGATGGCCTTTCCCTATTTCCGGGTCCTGAATTCCGGCAACACCACGCTGATCTTCGTCGCCATCGCGCTGTCGCTGCTGCCGCATGCGTTGCAGTACGGGGCACAGGCGTCCCTGATTTCCGAGCAATTTCCAGTGAATATCCGATATTCGGGCGCGGGGCTGGGCTACCAGATGTCCTCGCTGGTGGCCGGCGGCCCGGCACCGCTGGTCGCCGCCGCCCTGCTGGCCTGGTCGGGCAGCGGCTACGCGGTGGCGGCGTACCTGGTCTTCGGCGGGGTCGTCGCGGCGGTGGCGTTGAGCCTGATGACGGATCGCAGCAAGGCCGCGATGTAGACGCCGGTCGCCAAAACAGGCCCATCGCGAAACAGGAAGGACAGCACATCATGAAACCCTCCATAGGGGTCATCGGCCTGGGCGCCATGGGGCTGGGCGTCGCGCAATCGCTGTTGCGGGCCGGATACGCCGTGCATGCCTACGACATCCGGCCCGAGGTGCTGGCGGCCTTCGCCACCCAGGGTGGTGTGGCCGGCACCACCCCCGCCGGCGTGGCCGAGGCGTGCAATATCATCATCGTCCTGGTGGTGAACGCGGCCCAGACCGACACCGTGCTGTTCGGCCCCGACGGCGCATTCGCGGCGATGCGGCCGGGCGGGCTGGTCATCGCCTGCGCGACCGTCGCCCCCGCCGCGATCGAGGCGCTGGAAACCCGGCTGCGCGCGGGGGGCGTCTGGCTGCTGGACGCCCCTATGTCGGGCGGGGCGGCAAAGGCCGCGACGGGCGAAATGACGCTGATGACCTCCGGCCCGCCCGAGGCCTACGACCGGGCGCAGGATGTGCTGCCGGCGATCGCCGGCCGGGTCTATCGCGTGGGCGACCGGGTGGGGCTGGGCACGCGGATCAAGGTCATCAACCAGTTGCTGGCCGGGGTGCATATCGCCGCCGCCGCCGAGGCCATGGCGCTGGGCCTGCGCGAAGGGGCCGACCCGAAGACGGTGTACGACATCATCACCCACAGCGCCGGCAATTCCTGGATGTTCGAGAACCGCATGGCCCATGTTCTGGCCGGGGATTACACGCCGCTGTCGGCGGTCGATATCTTCGTCAAGGACCTGGGCCTGGTGCTGGATACCGCCCGGGCCGCGTGCTTTCCCCTGCCTCTGGCCTCGGCCGCGCATCAGATGTTCCTTCAGGCCGCCGCCGCCGGGCTGGGGCGCGAGGACGATTCCGCCGTCATCAAGATCTTTCCCGGAATCACCCTGCCGGACCCGCATCCCCCGGCCGGAAACGACAATGGGGGAATGGCGTCATGACGCAGGCTCACCGTCCTCTTCTGGGCTGCATCGCCGACGATTTCACCGGCGCGACCGACCTGGCCAGCACGCTGGTGGCGGGCGGAATGCGCACGGTGCAGACCATTGGAGTGCAGGACGATGCGAAGCTGGCCGACATCGCGACCGATGCGATCGTCGTCGCGCTCAAGACCCGGACCGTTCCGGCGCAGGAGGCCGTCGAACAGTCGCTGGCCGCCCTGGCGTGGCTGCACGCCCGGGGATGCCGGCAGACCTTCTTCAAATACTGCTCGACCTTCGATTCGACGCCGGCGGGGAATATCGGCCCGGTGACCCAGGCCCTGATGGCGGCCACCGGGACGCCGCTGGCCATCGCCTGCCCGGCTTTTCCCGCCAATCAGCGCACGGTCTACCAGGGCTATCTGTTCGTGGGGGACGTGCTGCTGAGCGAGAGCGGGATGCGCAACCACCCCCTGACGCCGATGCGCGACCCCAGCCTGGTGCGGGTATTGCAGGCCCAGACCGATGCGACGGTGGGGCTGGTCGCACATCAGGTGGTGGCGCGAGGGGCCGGGGCCGTGCGTGCGCGCCTCGCGCAATTGCGGGCCGAGGGCGCCGGCATGGCCATCGCCGACGCGCTGGACGAAAAGGACCTGCTGGTGCTGGGCGAGGCCTGCGCCGACCACCCGCTGGTGACCGGCGGGTCGGGCATGGCGATGGGCCTGCCCGCCAATTTCCGCCGGCAGGGCCTGCTGCCGGCGCAGGACGCGACCACGCTGCCCCGCATCGCGGGCCGCTGCGCGGTGCTGGCCGGCAGCGCGTCCGACATGACCAACCGGCAGGTCGCCCAGTGGATCGAGGACGGACGGCCGGCCTTCCGGATCGACCCGATGCTGCTGGCGGCGGGCGAGCCGGTGGTGGCCCGCGCGCTGGCCTTCGCCCGCCGCAGCATCGGCACGCCGCTGATCTACGCCACCGGCCCGGCCGACGAGGTCGCGGCGGTGCAGCGCCGCCTGGGGGTGCAGGCCGCCGGCACGATGATCGAGCACGCGATGGGCGACCTGGCCCGGGGGTTGCGCGAACAGGGCGTGCGGCATTTCGTGGTGGCGGGCGGCGAGACCTCGGGCGCGGTGGTCCTGGCCCTGGGGATGGAAATGCTGCGGATCGGGGCGCCGATCGCGCCGGGGGTGCCGGCCACTGTCAGCCTGGGGCGGGACCAGATGGGCTTTGCGCTGAAATCGGGCAATTTCGGCGGGCCGGATTTCTTTGCCCAGGCCGTGGCGGCACTGGCAGGATCGGACGCGGCACGCGCGACGGGAGTGGAATGATGAGCGTGGAGAGCATGCGGCGCGAGGAGATCTGCCTGATCGGGTGGAACCTGCACCGGCGCGGCTATACGGTCGGCAGTTCGGGCAATATCAGCGTCCGCCTTGAAGACGGCTGGCTGGTCACGCCGACAGACGCCTGCCTCGGGCGGCTCGATCCCGCCGCTATCGCGCGGATTTCGTCCGATGGCGACTGGATATCCGGCGACCGCCCATCCAAGACTCTGTCGCTGCACCGGCGGATCTATGAAAACCGCCCCGACTGCCATGGCGTGGTCCACACCCATTCCACCCATCTGGTGGCGCTGACGCTGGCGGGTGTGCATACGCCCGATGCGATCCTGCCGCCGATCACGCCCTACCAGGTGATGAAGGTCGGGCGGATTCCGCTGATCGCCTACGACCGTCCGGGGGCGCCGACGGTGGCCGAGCAGGTGGGCGCGCTCGCGCGCCATGTCCGGGGCGTGATGCTGGAACGCCTGGGTCCCGTCATGTGGGGGGCCACCGTCACCCAGGCGGCGGACGCGCTGGAGGAGTTGGAGGAAACCGCGCGCCTGTGGCTGATGACCCTTCCCCGCCCTGCCCCGTTGGGGCCGGAGCAGGTTGAGGATCTGTGCCGGACCTTCGGCGTGACCTGGCCCTGATCGTTTCGTGTGCCGACAGCAAGGATATCCCCCGCCATGCCCGCCTTTGCCGCCAACCTGACGATGAATTACGTCGAATGCGATTTTCTGGACCGTTTCGCTGCCGCGGCGGCGGACGGGTTTCGCGGTGTCGAGTTCCTGTTTCCTTACGCCCATTCCGCGTCCGAGATCCGGGCGCGCCTGCGCGACAACGATCTGGTGATGGCGCTGTTCAATGCCCCGCCGGGAGATTGGGCGGCAGGCGAACGCGGTCTGGCCGCCCTGCCGGGCCGGCAGGACGCGTTCCGCCGCAGTATCGAGACCGCACTGGCCTATGCCGCCGTGCTGGGCAACCGGCGCCTGCATGTGATGGCCGGCCTGTGCCCCGACGAGAACACGCGCGACCGGTATCGCGACGTCTATGTGGACAACATCGCCCACGCCGCCCGCCAGGCGCGCGACGCCGGCGTGACGATCGTGCTGGAAGCGATCAATACCCGCGATATGCCAGGATATTTCCTGACCCGCCAGGAAGACGCCGCGGCGGTCTGCACCGCCATCGGCGCGGAGAATGTCCAGGTCCAGTTCGACCTCTATCACGCCCAGATCATGCAGGGCGACGTCGCCACCCGCCTCCGCGCACTGATGCCGGTCATCGGCCATATCCAGGCGGCCGGCGTGCCCGATCGCCACGAACCCGACGACGGCGAACTGGCCTACCCGTACCTGTTCCGCCTGCTGGATACGCTCGGCTATGCGGGCTGGATCGGATGCGAATACCGCCCCCGTGGGACGATGCGCGCGGGGCTGGGCTGGATCGAACCCTGGCGTGGACGCAGCGCCCCGTCGCCGTAGCACGACACCGCCGGGCGTTGCCCGAAGCTACCAGGCCCTGAGGCCCTGGACCCCGATCCATGACCGGACTCCAAAGAATGCCTTGGCAGGTTTCAGGACCGCGCCCTGAGGCATGCCGTTTGCGTCATTTCCTTCCGCAAATCGACCTTCAGGCATGGAATGAATCGTCCCGGGATCGACCCCGATGCGACTTTGCCAGCGTCCTGCGCCCCCATCCGCCGATAAAACTCCGCCGCGCCCGGATCGGATTCAATGTGCATGGTCAGTGCGCCGTGCGCACGCGCGGTTACGACCGCCCACGCGAACAGGACATGCCCCGCACCCAGATTCCGAAAAGCGGGATCAACAAAAAGTTTTTCGAGTTCCGCCGTTTCTCCATGAAACGTCACTCGCGCAACACCGACGACGGATCCGTCATTTTCCGCCACGTAGACCAGAGAGGACAGAATATCGTCAGGAGAAATCTCGAGCTCGTTCCGGCACGCATCCAGGAATGCCGCGTCATATCCCCACACGGCTTTGGAACGGAGACACAGTTCCGTCAGGCTCTTCGCTTCCTGGACGAGCGCCGGGCGTAGCGAGACATTTTTTTGTCCCTTCTCCAGCATGGCGTTCCCATATCATCCAGCGGGCACGCGCCAGCATTTACGAACATCTGGATAACTGTCAATGTCAGTCTCGGCAAATGGCGGGGGATGAGATGCTTGAGATGCGGCCGAACTGCGAATGTTGCGACAGGGACCTGCCCCCTTCGGACACGGCTGCGCTGATCTGCTCCTTCGAATGCACTTTTTGCGCAAGCTGTGGGGAGGACAGGTTGGGTGGACGATGCCCCAACTGCGGGGGAAACCTGGTCGCGAGACCGACCCGGGCCGATCACTTCCTCGAAAAATCCCCCGCATCGACAATGCGTATCCTGAAACCCGAAGGATGCACCGCGTCGTTCGGATAAATCCTTCCTTTCCTGCCATGCAGGCTCACGACGGTTCACGCGCGGGCACCCCAGGGTTCCATGCCGTCCCGTCCTCCCCCGTACGCGAAGACGGGGCGCTGGTTGGCGTTTCGCTGGCCAGCGCGGCTTCGTCGATCGGGTCGCCGATCAGCACGCCATAGGCCAGCGCGGCCAGGATGGCGACGCCGGCCCCGGCCCACAGCGCCGTCCGGAACGATCCGGTGGCCTGTCCCAGCAGGCCGGTCACGACCGGGGCGAAGGCACCCCCGATATAGCCGCCGCAATTCTGCATCGCCCCGATCGACGCCGTGCACCGCCCGGGCGCCGCGACGGGCGCCATCGCCCAGCCCGTCGCGGTGCAGACATACAGCAGGAACATCGCCACGCTGATGCAGCCGATGGCGATCGCGTTGCTGGCGACCTCGGCCGCCAGGAGGGTGGCGCCGGCGGTGCCCAGCAAGGCCAGAATCATCGGATATTTCCGGCTGCCGACCGGCGAGACGCCATGCCGGACCAGCACATCGACCAGGCGGCCGCCGCACAGGCTGCCCGCGATCCCGAACAGGAAGGGAATGGCCGCGATCCATCCGGTGCGCGCCACGCTCATGTGCCGGTCCATCTCCAAGTAACCCGGCAGCCATGCGTTATAGATCCACAGCACATAGATACAGCCGAAATACCCCGCCATCATGCCCCAGGTGGTCCGGAACGCAAACAGGCGGCGCCATTCGCGCAGGCTGACCGGGCCGCGCCCGACCCCATGCCTGTCGTCGCGCAGATAGTCGCGTTCGTCTGCCGTGAGGGCGATGTCCGCCGGGTCGCGATGCAGCAGCCAGAACAGTCCGGCGAAGACCAGCCCCACCACCCCCATGATCCCGAACATCCAGCGCCAACCAAACGACAGCATCAGCACCGTCAGAAGCGGCACCGAAATTGCCGAACCCAGCGTCGAGGCCGAATTCCAGATCCCCGTCGCGGTGCCGCGCGCCGGAACGGCGAACCAGTCCCGCACCACCCGTGCGCTGGCGGGGGATTGCGGCGATTCCCCCACCCCCAGCAGCAGACGCGTGGCGAACATCGCCCCGAACCCGGTCACCAGCCCACCCAGGCATTGCGCCAGAGACCACACAGCCAGCCCCGCCGACAGCACCCGGCGCGGCCCCAGTCGGTCCACCAGCAGGCCGGCGGGCAATTGTGCCAGGGCATAGGCCCACAGAAAGGCCGACAGCAACGCCCCCATCGCCGCGACCGAAATGCCCAGATCGTGACGGATCAGCGGATTCGCCACGGCCAGGGTGGCCCGGTCCACGTAATTCAGCGCGCCGCCGGCCACCAGCAGGGCCAGCGCCAGGCGCCCGGTCCGGGCGACGCGGGGCGTGCGGCCCCCCATTCCCGGTGGCGGGGGCGCGGCATCGTCCGAAACAATATCGTGAATATCCCGCGCATATGCGGCGGGAGGCGGGCGGTTTTTCATGACCGTTCTTCCTTGCCTGCCGGACGTGTCGCCGGCTTACGGGGGATCCGACACCGCCCGTTCGCGTTACGGTGCGGATGATGTCACATCCCGGATCGCAACGCCGCGCTACCGGAACAGATGCATAAGAGGCGTTCGATCTTAGGCAGGGCATGACGATTCTTTGTGTCCTGTCGTTGCGTTTCACAATGTGGGTTACCGACCGCGAGGTACAGAAGACAGATGCGGCATCTGCTTACGCGACTGAAATTCCGCCACCTGACGCTTGTTCTCAGCCTGGAGGAAAGCTGCAACCTGCACCGCACCTCGGAACTTCTGAACATGTCGCAGCCGACGGCGACGAAATTGTTGCAGGAAATCGAGCACACGCTGGGCGTGCCCCTGTTCGAGCGCCGGCCCAAGGGAATGGTGCCGACTCCCTTCGGTTCGCTGGTGGCGCGTCACGCCCGCCTGATGCTGAGCGACATCGGACGGCTTCAGCAGGATATTGACGAATTACGGACCGGAATCTCGGGCGTGGTGCGCATCGGCACCGTCGTCGCGGCCATGCCCGATCTGGTCGCCCCGGCGGTCGGCCGTATCATCGGCGAAAACCCACGGGTGTCGATTTCACTGACGACGGACAACAGCGACGTGCTGCTGGTGGAATTGCAGAACGGCCGGATCGACCTGATGGTCGGGCGGCCGATCAGCCTTGTCGAGAACGAGGATTTGAACGTCGAAACGCTGGAAGACGAGGACCTGCGGATCGTCGTGGGCCCGAACCATCCGCTGCTGGCGCGCCATGATCTGGCCCTGCGGGACCTGGTGGGCGAACGCTGGCTGCTGCAACCGGGCACCAGCCCGATGCGGCGAGCGATCGACGCGGCATTCACCGTCGAACGCCTGTCCTTTCCGCCGCATCCGGTGGAATCCGCGTCGGTAACCGCCACCATCTGCATGCTGGCGGAAACGTCGCTGATCGCGGTTCTGCCGCACAGGATCAGCGCCTTCTTCGTCCGCCATGGCGCCATCGCCGAATTGCCGGTGCGGCTGCCGCGCATCCTGCGCCCCTATGCGATGGTGACCTTGCGAAATCGCCCCGCAGGCAATGCACTGACCCGGATGATGGCCCTGCTGCGTGCCGGCGCGGCGGGGACGGGCGGCTGAAGAGCCCGTGTGATCGGATTTCGTAATCGGGCCTTCCCAAAACTCGATTTGTAATTGCCCGCGCCCCACGAAAGGATGCCCCCAACAGCAACAACAAAGCCTGCGGATACGACAGCCGACTTTCGGCGGCCCGACGATCCGACAGGCAGGGGAAGTATCCTATGCATGTGCTGATTCTTGGCGCGGCCGGCATGATCGGGCGCAAGCTGGCCGAAGCCCTCGGCCGGGCGCCCGTCGTCGGATCGCACGGCATCACCCGCCTGACCCTGGCCGACGTCGTCCTGCCCGCCACCCCGCCGGGGCTGGAGGACCGGACCGACTGCCTGGTCGCCGACCTGGGCCAGCCCGGCGAGGCCGCACGCATGGCGGCATTGCGGCCCGACCTGGTCTTCCATCTGGCGGCCATCGTCTCGGGCGATGCCGAGGCCAATCTGGAAAAGGGATACCGCATCAATCTGGACGGCACGCGCGCGCTGTTCGACGCGCTGCGGCCGAACGCGGCGGACGGGGCCCGGCCACGGGTGATCTTCGCGTCCACGAACGCGGTGTTCGGCGGCGACATGCCCGATGTGATCGGCGACGATTATCTTCTGACCCCGCAGACCAGCTACGGCACGCAGAAGGCGATGTGCGAACTGCTGCTGGCGGACTACACCCGCCGGGGCCTGCTGGACGGGATCGGCCTGCGCCTGCCGACCATCTGCGTGCGGCCGGGCAAGCCCAACCTGGCGGCGTCCGGCTTCTTCTCGAACATCATTCGCGAACCGCTGGTGGGGCAGGAGGCGATCCTGCCGGTGGGCGAGGACGTGCGCCACTGGATGACCAGCCCGCGTTCGGCCGTGTCCTTTTTCCTGCATGCGGCGACGCTGGACCCCGCCACGCTGGGCGGCCGCCCGAACCTGACGATGCCCGGCCTGTCGGTCACCGTCGGCGAGCAGATCGAGGCCCTCCGCAAGATCGCCGGCCCACGGGCAGTGGCGCTGATCCGCCGCGAACCCGACCCGCTGATCCAGCGCATCGTCACCGGCTGGGCGCGGGCCTTCGACCCGGCGCGCGCGCGGGCCCTGGGCTTCGTCGCCGAGGCGGCGTTCGAGGACATCATCCAGGCCCATATCGACGACGAACTGGGCGGCGAACAACCGGGCCTGCGCCGCGCCTCCTGACGCTTTCCGACCACAGAACGGGGTCAACCCGTCTTGCCCCACACGGGGCCGGAGACAGTCCGACATGAGCATCACCCTCTCCAGGGCCGGCCTCGGGGCCGGCCGGACGCCGGGCGTCGCGTCGCGGCCCGCCGCGCCGACCCCGACACCGTTGCAGAACGCCATCCGCAAGGCGCGTGGCCGCCTCGTCCCCTTCCTGATCCTGATGTACATGCTGGCGTTCCTGGACCGCGCCAATGTCGGCATGGCCAAGCAGGCGCTGGCCGGCGCCATCGGCCTGTCGCCCGCCGCCTTCGCGCTGGGGGCTGGCATCTTCTTCGTCGGCTATGCGCTGTGCGAGGTCCCCAGCAACCTGATCCTTCACCGCGTCGGCGCGCGGCGCTGGATGGCGCGCATCATGGTCACCTGGGGGCTGGTCGCCGCCTGCACCATGTTCGTCCAGGGCGGCACGTCGTTCGTCGCGCTGCGCTTCGTGCTGGGCATCGCCGAGGCCGGATTCTTTCCGGGCGTGATCCTGTATCTGACCTACTGGTTCCCGCCGGAAGAGCGCGGGCGCGTCATCGGCCGTTTCTATTTCGGCTATGCGCTGGCGCTGGTGCTGGGCACGCCGCTGTCGGGCCTGCTGCTGGGGATGGACCGGATCGGCGGCCTGGCCGGCTGGCAATGGATGTTCCTGATCGAAGGGCTGATGGCCTCGGCGGTGGGCGTCGTCACGCTGTTCGTGCTGCCCGACCGGCCGGCCGATGTCACGTGGCTGGACGACGAGGAAAAGCTGGCCCTGTCGACGGTGCTGGCCCGCGAGACCCGGCAGAAAGAGGCCGAGGGGGCTTCAAGCTTCCTGCATGCGCTGCGCGATCCGTGGCTGCTGCTGTTCACCACCATCTATTTCCTGATGCAGATCGGCAGCTACGGCGTCGCGTTCTACCTACCCGACCAGGTCAGCCAGCTTCTGGGCGTGGCGATCGGGCTGAAGGTCAGCCTGGTGTCCGCCCTGCCGTGGCTGTGCGCCGTGTTCTTCACCGCGTTCTGGCCGCCCCTGGCCTCGCGCGTCAACCGGCCGCGCGCCTTCTTCATCGTCACCCTGCTGTGCATTTCGGGCGGGATCGTGGTGTCGGCCCATGCGCCGCCGCAGGTCGCCATCGTCATGCTGTGCATCGCCGCCGCCGGCATCATCTCGGCCCAGGCCATCTTCTGGACCTTTCCGACCGACCGCTTCGGCGGAACCGCGGCCGCGGGTTCGATCGCGGTGATCAATTCGCTTGGCAATCTCGGCGGTTTCGTCGCCCCGAACCTGCGGGCGGCGGCCGACCGCATCTTCCTCTCCCCCAGCGCCGGCCTGCATGCGCTGGGCATCGCGGCCCTGCTGGGAATCGGGCTGGCGATGCTGCTGCCCGCCCGGGGGCGCCGGGTGATCGCGGCGGCCGATCTTCCGCCCGCCGACGGCGCCCCGGCCGATGCCCGGCCCCTGCCCGTCGGCCCGCGTATCGCCACACCCTGACCGCTTCCGAAATCGTCTTTCCCATACAGGAGACTCATCCGATGCCTGCAACCGCACCCTGGAACCGCCATAACTGGCCCATCGCGGCCGCGATGATCCAGTATCCGAACATCCTGCCCGACGGGCGGTGCGTGCAGGATGTGCCGGCCGAGCACTGGGCCGCGACCCTGGCCGATGTCGCGGACGCCGGCTTCACGGACCTCGATCCCACCGATTCCTGGTTGCGGATCGCCGATCTGGGCCGCAGCCGCCTGAACGAATTCATGGGCGTGGTGCGCGACGCCGGGCTGACGATCCCCGCCATCTCGACCGCGCGGCGCAGCGTGATCGACGCGCAACATGGCGAGGAATACCTGGAATATTCCCACCGCCTGATCGACGTGGCGGCGGAAATCGGCGCGGGGGCGGTGTCCTTCGGGCTGTTCCAGGCCCTGACGCCGGAACAGAAGCGCGCGCTGTGGTTCTGGACGGTCGATGGCTACCGCGACCCAGACGACCGCGCGACCTGGGCCCTGGCGGTCGATCGCCTGCGCGAACTGGGGCGGCATGCCGCCGACGCCGGCATCGAACTGTCGCTGGAGATGTACGAGGATACCTATCTGGGCACCGCCGACAGCGCGGTCCGCTTCGTCACCGACATCGACCTGCCGAACGTGGGGCTGAACGCCGACCTGGGCAATCTGGTGCGGCTGCACCGCCCGGTCGAACACTGGCAGACGATGATGGAGAAGGTCGCGCCCTTTGCCCGCTACTGGCACGTGAAGAACTACTTCCGCACCGAGGACGCGACCACCGGGCTGGTCGTCACCGCGCCCGCGCCGCTGGAATTCGGCATCATCAGCTATCGCGCGGCGATCCGCAAGGCGCTGGAACACGGGTTTCGCAGCGCCTTCCTGGTCGAACATTACGGCGGCGACGGGCTGAGCGTCAGCGCCACCAACCGCGAATACCTGCGCCGCATCCTGCCGCGCTGAAGACGCATCACGGCAAACGCCAGGAGTACACTCGACATGACGCATATCCATAACGGGGCGGACGGCTTCGCGGCGACGGCGCTGGACGGGTTCTGCGACGTTCACGCCCACCTTGTGCAGCGCATCCGCAGCGGGGTGATGCGGGCCACCGCCACGCCCCCCGGCAAGGTCGCCGTGGTCATCGGCGGCGGCAGCGGCCATTACCCGGCCTTCGCCGGCTATGTCGGGCCGGGCCTGGCCGACGCCGCCGTGGCCGGCGACATCTTCGCCTCGCCGTCAGCCAAGGCGGTCTACGATGTCTGCAAGCGGGCGGATCGCGGCGGCGGCGTGGTGCTGATGTTCGGCAATTATGCCGGCGACGTGCTGAATTTCAACATCGCCGCCGAACGGCTGCGCCGCGAAGGGATCGACACGCGCATCGTGGCGATCACCGACGACATCGCCAGTGCGCGCGAACCGGCCAGGCGGCGCGGCATCGCGGGCGACCTGCTGGTGCTGAAGCTGGCGGCGGCCGCGGCCGAAGGCGGCCGGCCGCTGGACGAGGTCGCGCGGATCGCCCGCCACGCCAACGACCGTACGCGCTCGTTCGGCGTGGCGTTCGGCGGCTGCACCCTGCCGGGCGCCGAGGCGCCCCTGTTCTCGGTCCCGGCGGGGCATATGGCGCTGGGCCTGGGCATTCATGGCGAGCCCGGCATCGACGAGGTCGCGATCCTGCGGGCCGGCGACCTGGCGACCCTGCTGGTCGGCCGTCTGCTGGACGACATGCCGGCCGGCGCGGGCACGCATGTCGCGGCGGTGCTGAACGGGCTGGGCGGCACCAAGCAGGAGGAACTGTTCGTGCTGTGGACGTCCGTCGCGGCCGGACTGCGCAACGCCGGCCTGGACGCGATCCGCCCCGAGGTAGGCGAATTCATCACCAGCCTGGACATGGAAGGGTGCTCGCTGTCGCTGACCTGGCTGGACGACACGCTGGAACCCCTGTGGACCGCCCCATGCGACAGTGCCGCCCTGACGCGCGGGACCATCATCCCGACCACGCCGGCCCCGAAAATCGAGGAAGCCGCCGACCAGGCCGCCATCTGGGCACCATCCACCGCCGCATCGCGCGCCGCCGGGCAGGCGGTGGCCGAGGCGCTGAGCCTGCTGGCCGCGACGCTGGACGGGGCCGAGGCCGAACTGGGCCGCATCGACGCCCAGGCCGGCGACGGCGATCACGGCCGGGGCATGGCCTGCGGGTCGGCGGCGGGCGCGCGCGCCGCCCGCGACGCCGCGACC
>NZ_JABEQF010000001.1 GCF_014174355.1 Gluconacetobacter azotocaptans | reverse complement strand
TCGTCTGGTGCGCCCTCGCCACCTTCGTCCTGCTCAAGATCGTCGACCTGACCATCGGCCTGCGCGTCACCCAGGACCAGGAGGTCGAAGGCCTCGACATGGTCCTGCACGGCGAACGCATCAACTGACCGATCGTCCAGGGGCATCCCCCCCTGGGCAGCGGAACCAGGCCGGCCGGGAGCACGCCTCCCGGCCGGCCTTTTTCTTTCCGCGTTGATGTCAAACTGTTATGAATTCCTGTCCTGACAGACCGGTTCGCGGCGCGTGGTGTCCCGCGACTCCGGCCCGAAACCGGAAAGGGTTGCCTTCCTCATGGCTATTGCTCTTCGCGGCCGCCTCGCGTTCGCCCTGCTTCTGACTGCCCCGGCCCTCTCGCTCGTGCCCGATCATGCCCACGCGGTCAGCGCGGCGCAGGCGTGCTACCAGAAATTCAATGCCGCCCGGAAGGCCGGCACGATTCAGGGCCAGCCCTATACCCAGTTCAAGGCGACGCAGTGCGCGACGCCAGCTGCCGCGAGTTCGACCTCAGCCGCACCGGCAGCCACCCCCGCCACGGCACCGGCGGCCGCGCCCGCTCCGGCAGCACCGGCCCCCGTCGCCGCGGGCAACGCGGTCCTGCCGAGCGCCGTGTCGCCGAAATATGCCTCAGAAAGCGCCGGCAAGGCCCGCATGCATACCTGCGTCGACCAGTACAAAGCCAACAAGGCGACCAACAGCAACGGCGGCCTGAAGTGGATCCAGAAAGGCGGCGGCTACTACAGCGTCTGCAACGCCCACCTGAAGGGCTGACGACCGGACGCGCCGCGTTTCAGTGCGACGACCGGCGGACGAACATCCGGCCGGTCGCGTACGAAATCCAGACGGCGTGCCCGGCGAACCAGTCCGCGCCCAGCAGCATATCCGCACGGTCGTGCAGCGGCGCGACCGTCAGGACCGGCGCCCGATCCACCTCCCGCCCGATGCGCAGGCTGGCGAACCGGTGCCAGCGATAGGCGATCGCCCGCCCATCCACACCGCTGTTTTCCCCTCCGGGATCTATCGCCAGACGATCGGGACCGACCCCGACCCGTTCGGCCATGGCGGCGGAGACAATGCGCGAGCGCGCCCCGCTATCGACCAGGGCGACCATGGGCACGCCATCCAGTTCGGCCTCGATCGTCACCCGATGCCCGTCGCGCCGCAGGGGGATGGTATCATACTCCCCCCGCCAGCCCGGCGGCCCCTTGCAGGCCAGCGACCCCGTCTCCACCCGCCAGAGCGACAGCCATCCGCCCGCGACGTCGAGTTCCAGGTCGAAGCGCGCCAGCACGTCGCCGCCCAGCAGGCCGGCGACCGGCGGATGCAGCATCGGCTGCCCCGGCAGGTCGCCGACGGGCAGCGACACATCCCCGAACCGTACGCCGCCGATCCGCATGTCGGGCACGATGACGTTCGGCACCACGCCCGCCAGGCCGCCGGTTCCATGCATGATGGTCCGCCGGTCGGGATCGATCGCCAGGCGCAGGGCGCGCACCGCCCCGTCATTCACCAGGCCGCCTTCCGACCCGGTATCGACCAGCATGCTGACCGCCTGCCCCGCGATCGAGACCGGAATCGTCAGATACCCCCCGTCATCGCGCAGCGGCACCCGCGCGATGCGGGTCACCTCGCAGGCCCCGTCCTGGGCCCGCGCCGGCCCGGCGCCCCCCCACGCCAGGGCCAGAACCGACAGGCCGAGAACCGATAGCAGGGCCCGGACCGGCCGACCCTCAGGATGCGCGGGCAAACCGGTCGGTGGCGTCGAGCAACGCATCCAGAATCCCCGGTTCGGACACCGCGTGCCCGGCGTCGTCCACAAGGTGGAACGCGGCCTCGGGCCATGCGCGATGCAGGTCCCATGCCGTGCGTACGGGCGTCGCCAGGTCATAGCGTCCCTGCACGATCACCGCCGGGATGTGACGGATGCGATCGACGTCGCGGATCAACTGGCCTTCTTCCAGCCAGCCGCCATGGACGAAATAATGATTCTCGATCCGCGCGAAGGCCAGCGCATAGTCGGGGTCGGCATGCTGGGCCGACAGGGCCGGCGCGGGGCGCAGGGTCAGGGTCTCGCCTTCCCACAGGCTCCAGGCGATCGCGGCCTGGGTGCGGATCGCGGGGTCGTCGCTGGTCAGGCGGCGGCGATAGGCGGCGATCAGGTCGCCGCGCTCGTCCGGCGGGATCGGCGCCAGGAATGCCTCCCACTTGTCGGGGAACAGCCAGGAGGCGCCCTCCTGATAGTACCATTGCAATTCCGCCCGCCGCAGCGTGAAGATACCGCGCAGGACCAGCGCCGTGACCCGCTCGGGATGGGTCTGGGCATAGGCCAGCGCCAGCGTCGACCCCCATGACCCGCCGAACACCTGCCAGCAGGCCACCCCGATCAGGCGGCGCAGCCGTTCGATATCCTCGACCAGATGCCAGGTGGTGTTGTTGCGCAGGTCGGCATGCGGGGCCGACCTGCCGCAGCCGCGCTGATCGAACAGCAGGACGCGATAGCGGGCGGGGTCGAACAGACGCCGCTGCATCGGGCTGCACCCGCCGCCGGGGCCGCCATGCAGGAACACCACGGGAATGCCGTCGGGGTTGCCGCACAGTTCCCAATAGAGGGTATGGCCGTCGCCAGTCTCCAGGTGCCCCCGGTCATAGGGTTCGATGGGCGGGTAAGGCATGCGCGGGGATGCGGTCGTCACGGTCTTCGATCCTTCGTCATGTCAGAGGCGAATTTTAAACCAGCCTCTCAGGCGCGAGGATGCGCACGGGTCCAGACTTCCATCAACTGCGCCTCGTCCGCCAGGGTATAGCGCTGGGTCGTCGATAGGCTGGCATGACCCAGCAGGTCCTGGATGGTCCGCAGATCCGCCCCGCCTGTCATCAGGTGCGTGGCGAAGGAGTGGCGCAGCGCATGCGGCGTCGCGTGGTCCGGCAGGCCGGCCATGTGCCGCCACGTTCGCATCGCCCGCTGCGCCACGGCGGGTTGCAGCCGCCCGCCGCGCACGCCGGGAAACAGCGGCGCCTCGGGCAGCGGCGCGGGATGCCGCGCCCGCCAGTCCAGCAGGGCGGCCCGCACCGCCGGCAGGACCGGCACCAGCCGTTCCCGCCCGCCCTTGCCACGGATCCGCAGCGTGCCCCCGCCGGCCAGCGCGTGATCCAGGTCGCGGATATCCAGACCCAGGGCTTCGGAGATGCGCAGGCCGCAGCCGTACAGCAGCAGAAACAAAGCCCCGTCGCGCACGCGCGCCAGCGGCGTCACCGCCAGATCGCCCACCCCCTGCGGGACCTCCAGCGCCTGGTCGCGGGTCAGGGGGCGTGGCAGAGTGGCCTTCGCACGCGGGGCGGCCAGCAGGCGCGGCGCGGGGTTGGTGCCGCCATGCCGGCGCGCCAGATAGCGAAAGAACGACCGCATGGCCGACACCCGCCGCGCCCGGGTGCGGGCGGCACGATCCTGCGTGCTGACACGGCCATCGCGACGGGGTTGCAGCGATGCGGCATGTTCGAACGCCAGCCACGCGCGCAGGTCCGCCAGCGACAGGCGGTCCAGCATCGCCAGATCGACCTCGCCGCCGACATGGCCGCCGATGAAATCCAGAAACCGGACCAGATCGCCCCGATAGGCTTCGATCGTCAAAGGCGATGCCCGCCGCTCGTCCCGCAGCCATGCCAGAAAGGCCTCGCATGCTTCGGCCCCGGTCATGGCATGCGTCCCCGCATCACGCTGTTCCGCGACGGCAGGCAAGACACGCGGCACCGGGGGCGATAGAAAACGGCATGGCGCATGCGAGTCTAGACAAACGCGACCCGACGCGAAAGCCGGGAAAGACGACCCGGCCCCGCGTGCGCGTCCTGCTGCCGCTGCCCTTCCCCGGCCCGTTCGACTACGCCGTGCCGGACAGCCTGGCCGACGCGGGCCTGCGCCCCGGTGCCATCGTGGCCGTGCCGCTGGGGCGGCGGACGGAAACCGGCGTGGTCTGGGATAATGACAGCATCCTGCCACCCGAATTCGCCCCGCCCCCGATGCCGGCGGTGGCGGATGGACGGCTGAAGCCCGTCACCGCCCTGCTGGACCTGCCGCCGCTGCCCGACGGCCTGCGCCGCTTCGTCGACTGGGTCGCGGCCTATACGCTGTCGCCGCCCGGGATGGTGCTGGCGATGGCGCTGCGCACCACGGCGACAACCCCCACGGCCCCCGTTCTGGGGTGGACGGTCGCCGACCCGCTGCCGCCCGACCTGCGCGAAACGCCCACCCGGCGGAAAGTGCTGGAGATCGTATCGGCCCACGGCCCCCTGACGGCGGCCGAAATAGCCCGCCGCGCCGGGGTGGGCGTCGGCGTCGTGCGCGGACTGGCCGATGCCGGGGCCTTGCGCCACACCCCGATGGCGGCCCCCGCGGCCTTCGCCCTGCCCGACCCGGACCACGGGCCGCCGGTCCTGACCGGGCAGCAGGCCGACGCCGCGCACAGCCTGCGCGACCTGGCGACCCGGGGCGGATTCTCGGTGACATTGCTGGAAGGCGTCACCGGATCCGGCAAGACCGAGATCTACATGGAAGCCATTGCCGCCTGCCTCGCCCGGGGGCGGCAGGCGCTGGTGCTGCTGCCGGAAATCGCGCTGTCGTCGCAATGGACCGGCCGTTTCGCCCGCCGCTTCGGCGCCGAGCCGGCGCTGTGGCATTCCGACCTGGGGCCGCGCCTGCGCCGCATCACCTGGCGCGCGGTGGCGGACGGCGAAGCCCCGGTCGTGGTTGGCGCGCGGTCGGCGCTGTTCCTGCCGTTCCCCGACCTCGGCCTGATCATCGTGGACGAGGAGCATGAGACCGCCTTCAAGCAGGAAGACGGCGTCACCTACCACGCCCGCGACATGGCGGTGGTGCGTGCCCGCGTGGCCGGCGCGCCGGTGGTGCTGGTGTCCGCGACCCCCAGCCTGGAGACTCTGGCCAATGTCGGCGCTGGCCGGTACCGCCATCTGGTCCTGACGGCGCGGCATGGCGGGGCGACGATGCCCGAGGTGCGCACCATCGACATGCGCGCCCATCCGCCCGAACGCGGGCTGTTCCTGTCGCCGGTGCTGACGGAAGCGATCACGGCGGCGACGGGGCGCGGCGAACAGGCGATGCTGTTCCTCAACCGCCGGGGCTATGCGCCGCTGACGCTGTGCCGCACCTGCGGGCACCGCATGCAATGCCCCAACTGCACCGCGTGGCTGGTGGAACATCGCGTGCGCCAGATCCTGACCTGCCATCATTGCGGCTATCAGGAACCGGTGCCCCCGGCCTGCCCGCGGTGCAATGCCGAGGCCAGCCTGACGCCGATCGGGCCGGGGGTGGAACGCATCACCGAGGAAGCCCGCGCCACCTTTCCGGACCTGCGGATTCAGGTGATGGCCAGCGACACCCTGCCCGGCCCCGCCGCCACCGCCGACGCCGTGGCCCGGATCGCGCGCCGCGAAATCGACCTGGTGATCGGCACGCAGATCGTCGCCAAAGGCTGGCATTTCCCGCACCTGACGCTGGTGGGCGTGGTCGACGCAGACCTGGGGCTGGGCGGCGGCGACCTGCGGGCGGCAGAACGGACGGTGCAGCTGCTGCACCAAGTCGCCGGCCGCGCCGGCCGCGCCGAGGCGCCGGGGCAGGTCCTGCTGCAAAGCTACACGCCCGACCACCCGGTGATGCAGGCCCTGGTTTCGGGCGATTTCGAAGCCTTCATGCGGCAGGAGGCCGAACAGCGCCGGCCCGGCTTCTGGCCCCCCTTCGGACGCCTGGCCGCGCTGATCGTCAGCGCCGACACCCCCGACGCCGCCGACGCCACCGCCCGTGCGCTGGGCCACGCAGCGCCGCATGGCGAGGGGTTGCAGGTGCTGGGCCCAGCCCCCGCCCCCCTGGCCATCCTGCGCGGCCGCCACCGCCGGCGCCTGCTGCTGCGCACGCGACGCGACGTCGCGGTGCAGCCGCTGCTGCGTCACTGGCTGTCGCTGGTCAAACCCGAACGCGGGGCCCGGATCGACGTGGATATCGACCCGGTATCATTTCTCTGAGAGCCTGACCGGAAATGTGGGCTGGCGAGCGAGAGACCCGCAAGGGCCGCGCCCGGCGTGTGTTTTCGAGCACCGAAGCGGAGCGGCCTTGATGGCCGTGAGCATCGGAGCACAGAAAACGCGCGTCGGATCGCCGCCAGCGTGCATTTCCGGTCAGGCTCTCAGGGGCCGGCCTTCAGAATCTGCGTGTGCTGACCTCAAAGAATATGGTCGATCGCCGGGGATTTCCGGGGTGGGACCGCCTCGGCCCAGCCGCCACCCAGCGCCTTGTAGAGTGTGACACTGTTCGACATGGCTTGCAGCCGGGTGGTGATGCCGCCCAACTGCGCCGCATACAGGGTCCGTTGCGCCACCAATGTCTGCAGGTACGGGTCGTATCCCGCCTGGAAGCGGGCCAGGGCGAGACGATATTGCCGCGTGCTGGACGCGATCAGCGCCTGCTGCGCCGCAAGCTGGCCGAGATAGGTGCCGCGTCCCGCCAGCGCGTCCGCGACCTCCTTGAACGCGGTCTGGATTGTCTTTTCATATCGGGCAATTTCCTCCTTCTTACGCGCCCGCGCCATCTTCAGTTCGGCCGTCAGCCGTCCGGCATCGAACAGCGGCAGCGTGATCTGCGGCGCCACGTTCCAGGCCCCCATGCCACTTTGAAAAAGGCGGGTGATGTTGTTGCTGGCCGTGCCGTTCGCCGCGGTGATCTGGATCTTGGGAAAGAATTCGGCCCGGGCGGCGCCGATATCGTCATTGGCGGCCCGCAGCGCGTCCTCGGCCGACAGAATGTCCGGCCGCCGCGCGATCATGTCCGACGGCAGGCCGGGCGGCACGTCGGGAAATCCTTCGACAGCGGCAAGAGACGTCTTGGCCGACAGCGCCTGCATCGTTTCGGACGGCAGCGGCGCGCCGACCAGAAGCTCCAACTGGTTCAGGGCCTCGGCCCGCTGGCGGGTGTAGATCTGCAGGTTGGTCTCGGCATCATGCAGGTCGGATTCCGCCTGCGCCACGTCAAGCTGGGTGCCGGTTCCGACCTGCGCCGTCTGCCGCACCAGCGCATAGGTGCGCCGGCGATTGTCCAGCACGTCCTGCGTGACCAGCAGCGCCTGATTGTCGGCCGTCCAGGCCAGCATGGCCGAGGCGACGCCCGCGATCACGCTGATGCGCATGCTCTCGCGCGACAGGGCGTTCGCCATGTAGCGATCGAACGCCGCCTGCGATGCGCTGCGAATGCGCCCCCACAGGTCGACTTCATAGGCCGAAATGCCAAATCCCACCGCATACTGGCGCATGTAGAACGGGCCGGAACTCTGCGACAGGCTCCAGATCCGGGAATACTGCTTCTGGATGTTGGCGCCCGCCGTGCCGTTCAGGGTCGGGAACAGCGCCGCGTTTTCAATGTCGAACTGGGCGCTGGCGGCCTCGGCCTGGTGCTGGGCGATCCGCAGGTCGCGGTTGTTGTCCAGCGCCATGCCGATCAGCGTCCGCATGACCGGGTCGCGATAGAATAGCATCCAGTCCTGCATTCCCGTTGCGGCTTCGGCCGCATCGGCGCCGTAGGCGGCACCTTTCGGCCATGCCGCCGCCACCGGGGCCGCCGGACGATGATAATCGGGAATCATGGTACAGCCCGACAGGACCAGGGCCATGGCGGCCGCCACGGCGTGGCGGCCGAAGATATCCGCGCGCACGCTCATGCTCCCTTCGCGTCCGGCCGGGGCGCGACCAGGCTGCCGTCGTACAACGCCGACGGCGGATGGATCACAAGCTGGCTTCCATCCGGCAGCCCGTCCTGAATTTCGATGCGGTCGCCGTAATCCCGCCCGACCGTCACCTTGTGCATGCGAATGCGATTGTCCCCGTCAACGGTCGCGACGGACAGGCCGTCGGCCTCGTACAGCAGCGCCTCGGCCGGGATCAGGATGGTGCGGGTGTCGCGCGGCAACGCGAAATGGATGGTCGTATACAGGCCCGCCGCCAGCCGGCCGTCGCGATTGTCGAGTTCGATCTCGACCGGCAGCATCCGGCTGTCGCGTTCCAGCGCATGGCCCGTCCGCGCGACAGTGCCGGCGAATGTCTGCCCCGGGCGCTCGGGCACGCGGACAACCGCCGACGTGCCGACCGCGACGTCGCGCGCTTCCTCCTGCGGCACGTGCACGCGCACGCGCAGGCGGTCGGTGCGCGCCACGACGAACAGGGGCTGCGCGCCCATGCTGTCGGCACTCACCAGGTCGCCGGCCTCGATCGTGCGGGCCGTCACCACCCCGTCGAACGGCGCTGTCACGCTTGTATAGGCCTGGCGTTGCGCGATCTCGGCCCAGGCGGCATGCGCTGCGTCCTGTTCGGCCACGCGGGCTTGTTGCATGATGCGGTCGGTGTCGAAATTCTGCTTGCTGACCGCGCCGCCGCCGACCAGGCCGCCCGAACGCCGCGCCGTCACACGCGCCAGATCGAGATCGGCCCGTGCCTGCCCCAGCACGGCCTGGGCGTGCGCCACCTGCTGGTCCAGTTCCGGCGCGCGAATGACCGCCAGCACCTGCCCCGCCTTCACCGGCGTGCCGATATCCACGAAGCGCCGTTCGATATAGCCGGACGCGCGCGCGCCGATCGCAGCCGTCTCCAGCGGCGCCGTCTCGCCCGGCAGGTCCAGCAGCGCGGGGTCGGTCTCGACCCGCGCCTGCATCGTCCGCACTGCGGGAACCAGCGTCTGCCGTTGCATCGCGAGCGCCCGCACAGCCACCCCGCGCGCGACATGGGCATAGACCCCATAGCCCAGGGCCGCGACCAGCCCCAGGCCGATCAACGCGCCTGTCCGGCGCTCCGTCACGGGCCGTTTCACCGGCGCGGAAACAGGCTCAGACATCGCTATACTCCTCCAGAATACGGCTCTCGCGCCTGCGCAGGCGGCTATAGAGCCAGGGCACCACGAACAGCGTGGCGCAGGTTCCCATCATCAGTCCGCCGATCACCGCGCGCCCCAGCGGCGCGTTCTGTTCGCCGCCGTCGCCCAGCCCCAGCGACATCGGCAGCATGCCGATGACCATGGCCAGCGACGTCATCAGGATCGGACGCAGCCGCGCCTGCCCGGCGGCCAGCGCCGCCTCGGCGGCCGTAAGCCCGTCCGCGCGACGTTCCTTGGCGAAGGTGACAAGCAGGATCGAATTGGCGCTGGCTACGCCCACGCTCATGATCGCGCCCATCAGCGACGGCACGGAAAAAGTCGTGCCGGTCACGAACAGCATGAACACGATGCCGCACATGGCGCCCGGCAGGCCCAGCACGACGACGAACGGGTCCATGAAGGACTGGAAATTCACCGCCATGAGCAGGTAGACCGCGATCGCCGCGACCATCAGCCCCACGCCCAGACGCGCGAAGGCCGAGCGCATGCTCTCGATCTGGCCATGCACCTCTATCGCATTGCCGGGCGACAGTTCGCCGCGATGTCGGGCGATCACGCGGTCGATGTCCCGCGCGATGCTACCCAGGTCACGCCCCTCGGCGCTGGCGTCGATATCGAGCGTCGGCTGGATGTTGCTGTGGGTGATCACGTTCTGGGCCATGCCGCGCGTGATGGTCGCGACGTTGTTCAGCAGCGCCGGCGTGCGGTCCAGCCCCCTGTCGGCCGCGACGACCGTATTGCGCAGGTCGCCCAGGTCGTTCAGCCGGTATTGCGGCGTCTGCACCGCCAGCGGGTACTGGATGCCGGTATTGGGATCGACCCAGAAATTCGGCGTCACGGTATTCGACGACGCCAGCGAGACCATGACGTTGCGCGCCACGTCGTTCAGCGTCAGCCCCAGGTCCTGCGCGCGCACCCGGTCGATGGTGATCGCCAGTTCCGGCGCCTCGATCTGCTGGTGCAGATGCACGTCCGTCAGGCCCGGGATACGTGCGACCTCCTGCAGGATTTCCCGCATCACCTTGCGATCGGTCGGGGCGTCGTACCCCGCGATGCGGATATCGACCTGTGCGGGCAGGCCGAAATTCAGGATCTGGGTCACGATGTCGGCCGGCTGGAAATAGAACACGGATTCCGGAAAACGCTGGGCCAGCACCGTGCGCAACGTGCGGATATAGTCCGCGGTCGGGTGGTGATGTTCCTTCAGGGCGACCATGATCTGGCCGTCATTCGGACCGATCGTGGTGCCGTCATCGAACGGCATGCTGTAGCGGAACGGAATGCCGATATTGTCGAGCACGAGCTGCCGCTCGCCCTCGGGTACGACCGCGCGGATCGTGTCCTCGACCTGATCGAACAGCTTTTCCGTCGTTTCGATCCGCGTCCCGGCCGGCGCGCGGACATGCAGCTTGAACTCGCCCGCGTCGATGTTGGGAAAGAAATCCTGGCCGACCTGGGTGGAAATCCCCACCGCCACGACGACGACGCCGAGCGCCAGGGCCGGCACCTTCCACGCACTGGCCAGCAGGCCGCCCAGGGTGCGGATATATCCGGCGCGCAGGCGCTCGAACCCGTGATCGAACCAGGCGCCGAAGCGTTCGATCCGGCCGGGCGGCACATTGGCCGCGCGCCGCCGCTCGGCCTCCCGCTCCTCGGACCGCAGCAGGAGGGCGGCGAAGATCGGCACCAGGGTACGGCTGATCGCGTAGGAGGCGAGCATGGCGTAGACCACCGCCAGCGCCATCGGCGTGAAGAGGAAGCGCGACGGTCCGACCAGGAATTCGACCGAGACGAACACGCTGGAAATCGCCAGCGTCGACACCAGGGTGGGCAGCGCGATGCCGGCCGCGCCGTCCAGCACCGCCAGGCGCAGTTCCGCACCTTCGTGACGCAGGCGATGGATATTCTCGATCGTCACCGTGGCGTCATCCACCAGGATACCGACAGCCAGCGCCAGCCCACCAAGCGTCATCAGGTTCAGCGTCTCGCCGGTCGCGGCCAGAACGGCGATCGAGGACAGAATAGCAAGCGGGATCGACACCGCCACGATCAGCGTGGAACGCCAGCTTGCCAGGAAGGCCAGGATCATGGCCGCCGTCAGCAGCCCCGCGATCACGGCTTCGGACGCCACCCCGGTAATGGCCGCCTTGACGAACACCGACTGGTCGAACAATTCGTCTATCTTCATGCCCGGTGGCGCGGAGGCGCGCGTGATCGGCAGCACCGTGTTGCGGATCGCATTCACCACATCCAGCGTCGACGCATTTCCGGCCTTCATGATCGACAGCAGAACCGAACGCTGCCCTTCCCGCCGCACGACATTCTGCTGCACGGCGGTGCCGTCGCGCACCTGCGCCACGTCCCCGATGCGCAGGATCGCGCCGGTTTTCGCATCGCGCTTCAGCGGCACGTCATTCAGGCGGGCCGCCACGTCCGGCATCCCGTTCATCCGCATGTCGTACTGCGTGGGGCCGAACTTCACCGTGCCGCCCGGCAGGGTCAGATTCTGCACGTTGATCGCATTCGATACATCCAGCGGCGTCAGCCCCGTGCCGGCCAGCTTGGCCGGGTCGATATCGACCATGACCTGCCGGATCTTGCCGCCATAGGGCGGGGGCAGCATCGTGCCGGGGATCGGCGCAAGCTGCTGGCGCACACGATAGATGCCGTAATCGTACAGATCGCTTTCGGTCAGCTTGTCCGACGACAGCGACAATTGAAGCACCGGCACGCTGGAGGCGCTGTACTGCATGATGATCGGCGGCTGGACGCCGGGCGGCAGGAAGGCGCGAATGGAATTCGTGGCCGAAACCGTCTGCGCCATTGCCAGGTCGACATTCACGCCGGGCTGGAAATACAGCTTCTGCAGGACCAGCCCTGGCGTGGTCTGGCTTTCGATCGTGCGGAGATTGTTGACGAAGAAGCTTTCGGAAAATTCCGTGTATGTACTAATACGTTTTTCCGTCTCGGCCGCATCCAGGCCGTCATAGTACCAGACGACCGTCACCACCGGGATGTCGATGGACGGAAACACATCCGTGGGTGTCCTGAAAATCGCTGTCACACCAAGCAACAGGATCAGGACACCACCGACCAGAAAGGTATAAGGTCGTCGCAGCGCGAAACCTACTATTCCCATAAATCTCTCTTTTCATGAGGCGCGGACGCACGCGGGCGTCTCGCCGGTGCGATCCGGGACGCATCGCGATCCGCTGCTATCGGGCGCACGACCCGTCGCGACGTTATGCCGTCGAAAGAAAATCGCAGCCCGACTGCTTTCGTTGGCAGGATCATGCAACACGGAAGGCTGAGGTCGATAGAGCGATACTGCCTCTTTATTGCATGATCCGATCATGTCACGGACATCGAAATGCCTGATCACCGCACCCATAGCCTGAATTGGCGCAAGAGATAGCACGATCCGCCCAGTTTATTGCATGATCCGATCGCGTCGTCGGGTTGCGTTGGCCAATGGCTTCCATCTGCGTTAGTCAGGAATGGATCTTGGGCAGGGAGGATCAGATGCCTGAACCATTGACCGTTCTGCGCGATATGATCGCCCGTCACTGCCCCGACGCCAGTGTGCGGACCGCCATTCCCGGCCTGGTCTTCTTTCGCGCGGATGCGCCGACCACGCCGGTCGATTGCGTATACGAACCGCGCTTCTGCATGATCGTCCAGGGCAGCAAGCAGGTCATGCTGTGCGACAGGATCTTCGATTACGACGCCAGCAACTATCTGATCGCCACCGTGGATCTTCCGGTCACCGGCCAGGTCGTGAAGGCGACGCCCGAAGAGCCCTATCTGGCGCTCTGCCTGTCCATCGACCCGGCCCAGATCGCCTCGCTGCTGCTGGAGATGCACGCCGAGCGGACCGACCACGGTCAGCTCTGCCGCATGTGCCTGAGCGTCAGTCCCCTGACGCAGAAGATCCTCGACCCTGCCGCGCGACTGGTCGGCCTGCTTGATACCCCGCAGGACATTCCGATCCTGGCGCCCATGATCGTACGCGAACTGCTTTACAGGCTTCTGCAGGGCGATCAGGGCGACGTCCTGCGGCAGATCGCATCGGCCGAAAGCAACCTGTCGCAGATCAACAGCGCCATCAGCTGGATCAGGCGCCATTTCACGGAACAGTTCGACATCGCGACGGTCGCCCGGATCGCCGGCATGAGCCCGTCGTCGTTCCATCGCCATTTCCGGGCCGCCACCATGATGAGCCCTTTGCAGTATCGGACGCGGCTGAGGCTGCAGGAAGCCCGGAAACGCCTGATGACCGAAGGCGCCGATGCCGCGGAAGTGGGCTTTTCCGTGGGATATGACAGCCCGTCGCAGTTCAGCCGCGAATATCGGCGCATGTTCGGCAAGCCGCCGGTCCGCGATGTCAGCGCGATCCGCATAGCACCCGCCGTCGGCAGCAGGATGATGACCGAATCCGTTTGACCCGCCGGACCGCTACTGCGCGGCGGCGGTGTGGGTCATCGTTTCGCGGATCAGCCCGTCCACCGGGCGGCCGGCCATCGTCAGGGCCACGGCCTCGGCCACGCGGATGCCGTCGATCCCGGCCGACAGGATACCGCCGGCATAGCCCGCGCCCTCGCCCGCCGGATACAGGCCGGCGGTATTCACGCTCTGGCCGTCCGGACCGCGCGGGATGCGCAGGGGGGAGGACGTGCGGGTTTCCACCCCGGTCATCACCGCGTCGTCCATCGAGAACCCGCGCAGCCGCCGTTCGAACATCGGCAGGGCTTCGCGCATGGCCGCCACCACATAGTCCGGCAGGCACGCGGCAAGGTCGGTCGGCGTCACGCCGGGGCGATAGGACGGTTCCACCGTACCCAGATGGGTCGACGGGCGGCCGGCCAGGAAGTCGCCGACGCGCTGCGCCGGTGCGCGATAGCCGCCGCCGCCCGCAAGATAGGCCTGGCGTTCCCAATGGCGCTGGAAGGCGATGCCGGCCAGCGGGTCGTCGGGATAATCGACGCCCGGCGCAACACCCACGACGATACCGGCATTGGCGTTGCGTTCGGCCCGCGAATACTGGCTCATGCCGTTGGTGACGACGCGGCCTTCCTCGGACGTGGCGGCGACGACGGTGCCGCCCGGACACATGCAGAAGGAATAGACCGCGCGCCCGTTGGCGGCATGATGCACCAGCCGGTAATCCGCCGCCCCCAGCAGCGGAGTGGCCGCCTGCGTGCCGAAGCGGGCCATGTCGATGACCGACTGCGGATGTTCGATGCGCACGCCGATGGAAAAGGGTTTCGCCCGCATCTCGACCCCCGCGTCGCGCAGCATGGCGAACGTATCGCGGGCGCTGTGACCGATGGCCAGGACGATATGACCGGTCGAAACGGTGCCGCCGCCGGACAGGCGCACCCCCTCCACCCGCCGGGCGCCGGCAGCGTCGCGGGCGATCAGGATCTCCTCGACCCGGGTGCCGAAGCGGTATTCGCCGCCCAGCGCCTCGATCTCGGCACGGATATGCTCGACCATCGAAACCAGGCGGAACGTGCCGATATGCGGCTTGGACAGGTACAGGATTTCCTCGGGCGCGCCGGCGCGGACAAATTCCGCCAGGACCTTGCGCCCGTAATGGCGCGGATCGCTGACCTGGCTGTAGAGCTTGCCGTCCGAGAACGTCCCCGCCCCGCCCTCGCCGAACTGGACGTTGCTTTCCGGCGTCAGCACCGATTTGCGCCACAGCGCGAATGTATCGACGGTGCGTTCCCGCACGATCTTGCCGCGTTCCAGGATCAGCGGCCGCAGCCCCATCTGCGCCAGCAGCAGCCCCGCCAGCAGCCCGCACGGCCCGGCCCCGATGACAACCGGCCGCCGGTAGCCCTCGCGCGCCGCCAGGGCCGCGCCGTCATCCACCACGAAGCGATAGGCCGTATCCGGCGCCAGGCCGACATGGCGATCGTCCGCCAGCCGCGCCAGCACCGCGTCCTGGTCGCGCACCATGCAATCGACGGTATAGACCAGCACAACCGCCCCGCGCCGCCGCGCGTCGTAGCCCCGGCGGAACACCGTATGGTCCAGCAGATCCGTGGCCGGAATGCCCAGCCGCCGCACGATCTCCGCCGCCAGCGCATCCGGCGCATGGTCGAGGGGAAGCCTGAGTTCGGTCAGTCTGAGCATGGCAGCCGGATTCATCTCGGTTGGGGTGGCGGGCGGGGGCGGCGACGGCGCGGATCGCACCCTGTCCGGCCGTGCCATATCACGACGGCCGGCCGCGACAAAAGACCACGGCCCTAGCCGCGCGGCCCGGCCTTCTGTTAGAGAGGTGCGGCCCCTCCCCGGACATCGAGACACCCAGGACGCCATGGCCGACGCGCATGACCATCCCCACACGCATCCCCACGACGATGCCGATCAGGGACACGCCCACAGCCATGACGATGGGCATGGCCATGGGCACGACCATGGACATGGATTCGGGCACCACCACGCGCATGCCCCGTCGTCCTACGGCACAGCCTTCGCCGTCGGGATCACGCTGAACCTGGTCTATGTCGCGGCCGAGGCCACATGGGGCGTGCTGTCCCATGCGCTGGCGCTGCTGGCCGACGCGGGGCACAACCTGTCGGACGTGCTGGCTCTGGCGGCCGCCTGGCTGGCGCAGCGCCTATCGCAACGCGCCCCCAGCGCCGATTTCACCTACGGCCTGCGCCGGTCGTCCATCCTGGCCGCGCTGGCCAACGCCATCGTGCTGCTGCTGGTCACCGGCGGCATCGTGTGGGAGGCGATCCTGCGCCTGACGGCCCCGCCCCCCGTCGCCGGCGGCACCATCATGGCGGTCGCGGGCATCGGCATCCTGGTCAACGGGTTCACCGCCCTGCTGTTCGCCGGCGGCAGCCGCGACGACCTCAATGTCCGGGGCGCGTTTTTGCACATGGCCGCGGACGCGCTGATGTCGCTGGCGGTGGTGATCGCGGGCGGGGTGATCCTGTATACCGGCTGGCTGCGGGTCGATCCGGTCATCAGCCTGGTGGTGTCGGCCGCCATCGTCGCCGGCACATGGTCGCTGCTGCGCGATTCGCTGGACATGGCACTGGACCGCGTCCCCCGCCGCATCGACCGGCAGGGGGTCGAGGCCTATCTGCGCGGCCTGCCGGGGGTGACCGACCTGCACGACCTGCATATCTGGCCCATCAGCACCACCGAGACCGCACTGACCGTCCATCTGGTCCGTACCGTCTGCCCCACCGACGCGCCTTCCGCCGACGACACCCTGCTGTGCGACGCGACCGAGGCGTTGCGCACACGCTTCTGGATCGGCCATCCGACCTTCCAGATCGAGACCCAGTCAGACGCCGCGCGCTGCATTCTGGCCGACGCGCATACGGTCTGATCCATGCCGCAGATCAGCAAATACGCCCTCGCCTGGATCAGCCTGGGCGTCAGCCTTGTCGCGCTGGGCCTGAAATACGCCGCCTGGCGGGTGACCGGCAGCGTCGCGCTCTATTCCGACGCTATGGAGACGATCATCAATGTCGTCGCGGCCCTGGCCGGACTGTGGGCGCTGCGCGTCGCCAGCCTGCCGCCGGACGAAAACCACACCTACGGCCATTACAAGGCCGAATATCTGTCGGCGGTGGTCGAGGGCGTGCTGGTCATCCTGACGGCGCTGGCCATCGGGCGCGAAGCCTGGCTGGACTGGCAGCACCCCACCCTGCCGCGCGCGCCGCTGCTGGGCATTGTGCTGAACGGTTCGGCAGGCCTGCTGAACCTGGCCTGGGCGCTGGTCCTGCTGCGGGCCGGGCGGGCGCGGCGGTCGCCGACCCTGATCGCGGCGGGGCAGCACGTCATGTCCGACGTCTGGACCACGGTGGGGCTGATCTGCGGCTTCACGCTGATCCCGCTGACGGGATGGGTCCGGCTGGACGCGACGCTGGCGGGCCTGATCGCGCTGAACGTCCTGCGGGTGGGCTGGGACATGATGCGGACCTCGATCGCCGGATTGATGGACGAGGCCCCGGAGCCCGACACGCTGGCCGACATCCGGACCATCATCGCCGACAACGCCCACGGCGCGATCGAGGCCCATGACCTGCGCGCACGCATCGTAGGCGCCATGGCGTTCGTCGAATTCCACCTGGTCGTCCCCGGCGGCATGAGCGTCGATGCCGCCCACGAGATCTGCGACCGGATCGAGACCGCACTGCGTGCGCGCATCGGCGAGGCGCTGATCCACATCCATGTCGAGCCCGAGCGCAAGGCGAAGCACGAGGGAATCGCCATCCCGGCCTGAGGGGCCGGCACCCGTGCCCGTGCGTGAGACAATACAGCCTGTACCCCTAAACAGGGGTCGCGAACGGGTTCCTGTGGAACCGCGCCGGCGATCCGGGGTAAAGGGGCACATGCCGCCGCACACATACCCTGCCCCTCGCGGGCAAGGACCATCATGCCCCACATCCGAATGATGAAGACCGACCTGACAGAACTGCGCGGCCGCCACATGCGGCAGTTGCGCCGGTCCGCCCGGGTGACGACGGCGCAGTGGCGGCGCAAGCTGGTGTACTGGACGGCCGCGATCCTGGTCGGGCTGGTGGCGGTGGGCTTCGCCACGGCGGCGGACGAGGCCGAGTCCCTGCGGACGCGCATGATCGCCTGGGACCCCTGGATCATGCTGGCGCTGACGCCGGCGGGGCTGGCGCTGTCGTCGTGGCTGACCCGGACCCTGTTCCGCGGCGCGCAGGGCAGCGGCATCCCGCAGACCATCGCCACATTGCACCTCGAGGATTTCACGGTCGTCGACCGCCTGCTGTCGCTGCGGATCGCGTTCGGCAAGATCCTGCTGACCACGCTGGGCCTGCTGGCGGGCGCCTCGATCGGGCGCGAGGGGCCGACGGTGCAGGTGGGTGCGGCGATCATGCATGCGTTCGGCCGCTGGCTGAACCTGTCGGCGATCGGCATCCGGCGCGGGCTGATCCTGGCGGGCGGCGCGTCGGGCGTGTCGGCGGCCTTCAATACGCCGCTGGGCGGAATCGTCTTCGCCATCGAGGAACTGAGTCATTCCTTCGAGCAGCGCACCAGCGGCACGATGCTGACCGGCGTCATCCTGTCGGGCGTCACCGCCATCGCGCTGGTCGGCAACTATACCTATTTCGGCCATACCGACGTCGTGGTGCCGATCGGCATCAGCTGGATTGCGGTGCTGGCCTGCGGCATCCTGGGCGGCGTCAGCGGGGGCCTGTTCTCGGCTATTCTGATCCGTACCTCGGCGGGGCTGCCCGGCCTGCTGGGACAGTTCGTGGCCCGGCATCCCGTCGCCTTCGCCGCCTTGTGCGGCGTGATCCTGGCCATCCTGGGCATCGCGTCCGGCGGCATCACCTACGGCACCGGCTATGTCCAGGCGCGCGAGATCATTGCCGGGCAGACCCATTATCCGGTGTCGTTCTTCATCCTGAAATACATCGCCTCCATCGTGTCCTACTGCTCGGGCATTCCCGGGGGGCTGTTCGCGCCGTCGCTGGCCGTGGGTGCCGGGATGGGCGGATGGGTGGCGCAGTTCCTGCCGCACACGACACCGGGCGCCGTCGTGCTGCTGGGGACCGTCGCCTATTTCTCGGCGGTGGTGCAGGCGCCACTGACCGCGACGGTGATCGTCATGGAAATGTCCGACAACCAGCAGGTGACCCTGGCGCTGCTGGCGACGTCGTTCCTGGCCTTTGCCGTATCGCGCATGATCTGCGGCCATTCGCTCTATAGCGCGCTGGCCGAGAAATTCCTGGGAGTGGTCGAAAACGCCCCGCCCCCGCAGCCCGAAACGTCGGCCCCGGCCCATGCGGCAGGGCCGCCGGCCGGCGCGGCCTCCAAGCCGATCTGACGTCCCCCGGACGCCACGCACGTCCAGGGGCGCGTCCAGGGGGCCAGAGTGTTATCGCGACGCCAAGTCGACGATCCCGATCTGCCCGTCCTCGGTCCCGAAGGCCAGGGCGCAGCCGTCGGGGCTGAACGCCAGCGCCGATACCGCGCCGTTACCCGCCCCGCGTACCGGCAGCACGCGCTGCGCCGCGGCGTCCTCCAGCAGGATCGTCCCATCGGCGAAGCCGGCGGCGACGATCTCGTGCACGGGGTGACAGGCCACACGCTGGCAGATCACACCCGGCAGGCCGGCCAGTTCGGACGGCGGCTTGCCCATCGGGCCGCCGCCGAAGAACGGCCACATCACCACGCTGTCCGCCCCGCTGGTCACCAGCCACTTCCCGGTGCGGGAAAACGCCATCGACTGCACCTTCTGCGGATAGCCGCTCATGCGCATGTTGTGGCCATCGGACAGGCGCCAGCCATGCAGATCGTTTTCCTGCATGGTGGTCACCAGCGCCTCGCCGCCCGGATGGATGGCGATTCCGGTATGGCTGCCCTTCCAGTCCAGGCGCCGGGGCGTATCCACCTTGGCATGCACGAACCACAGTGACGCGCCGTTGTAGTGCGACGCCCCGATGCGCTTGCCCTTGGCGTCGAAAGCGATGCCGCTGACGGTCGAGGGATGTTCCAGCACCTTCAGCGTCTTCGTGCCCGTGGCGTCGCGCAGTTCCAACTGTTTGGCGGAGGCGAAGGCGATCACCCCGGATTTGCCGTCCGACCAGCTTGCCACATGCTCGACCCAGCGCCGGCCGCGCACCAGTTCGGTGACCGACCCGTCGGCCCCCACCCGGCGCAGGGTGTTGTCGTCGCCCCCGGTCAGGAAGCCGGACGGCGCGGCGTCGGCCGAAACCGACAGGATCGCGCCGTCATGCACGGTCTGCACCTGCCACGCCGCCGCGTTGGTGAAGTCCTCGCGCGCCGCCAGGACGATATCGCCCTCGCCGGTCACGAAGGCGAACTGCCCGCTGTCACGCGACGCGACGCAGCCGATGACATGGCCCTCGATGCCGCGCGTCGCACCCCGGGTCTCCAGCAGGCCGGCGGGCACGCCGCCGCCCGTCAACGACCCGCTCATTGCGCGCGACAGCTTTCGAAGCCGCGACGCAGGCGCGGGCGATTGAGGTTGCGGCCGATGAAGACCAGGCGGGATTCCCGCTTTTCGCCGTCCTTCCAGGGTCCGATGAAATCGCCATCGGCCATCATGTGCACGGCCTGGAAGGCGAAGCGCCGATCCTCGCCCGCGTAGTTCAGGATGCCCTTGGCCCGCAGGATATCGGCCCCCTGCTCCTGCAGCAGCGCGCCGATCCAGGCCTGGAATTTGGCCGCATCCAGCGGTTCCTCGATTTCATAGGACATCGAGGTCACGCCTTCCTCGTGGCTGTGGCTGGTGTCTTCCAGAAAGCGCGGCGCGTGCTGCAGTGCGCGTTGCAGATCGAACCCGCCCTGGTCCAGCACGTCGGTCAGCGCCACGTCGCCGCGCTGCGCGCGATGCAGGCGCGCCACCGCGTTGATGGCGCGAATGCGCGATTCGATGGTCGCGATCGCGACCTCGTCCACCAGGTCGGTCTTGTTCAGGATAATGACGTCGGCGAAAGCGATCTGGTTCACCGCCTCGGGGCTCTCGTCCAGCGTCTGGAGTACGTTCAGGGCGTCCACGACGGTCACCACAGCATCCAGCCGCGTCTTGCCGCGCACGTCCTCGTCCACGAAGAAGGTCTGCGCGACCGGGGCCGGATCGGCCAGGCCGGTGGTCTCGACGATGATGCCGTCGAACTTCCCCCGCCGCTTCATCAGGCTGCCCAGGATGCGGATCAGGTCGCCCCGCACGGTGCAGCAGATGCAGCCGTTATTCATCTCGAACACTTCCTCGTCGGCATCCACCACGAGGTCGTTGTCCACGCCGAGCTCCCCGAACTCGTTGATGACGACAGCGTATTTCCGTCCATGCTCGGCCGTCAGGATGTGGTTGAGCAGCGTGGTCTTCCCCGCGCCCAGAAAGCCGGTCAGCACCGTAACCGGCACCCGCCCGTCACTGGCCCCGCCCTGCGGCGCCTGCTGGGTCTCAGACATGTGTTCTCCTGTCATGCGTCCAATCGTTCCTGCATATAGGCCCGCCGGGCCGCCGGTCCCATCCCCCCGAGGCGGAAACCTCATGCGCCCGGCCCAGGGCCCACCTCGATGCAGGTCCGGCGCAGATCCTCCAGCCGCGCGCGCGCGGCCGGACGTGCGAAGCCCCGCGCCCGCGCCAACCCCCGGTGCGACAGGTCGGCGCGCAATGCCTCCGCCCCCGCCAGGCGCCCGATCGCCTCGGTCAGGCCCGCCACAGGGTCCGGATCGGCCAGCAGGGCGGCATCGCCCACCACCTCCGCCAGACCGCCGCGCGGCGACGCCACCAGCGCCGCACCACAGGCCATGGCCTCCAGCGCCGTCAGGCCGAAGGGTTCCGGCCACCGGCTGGGCACCACGACGATGGCGGCCCGGGCCATCGCCGCCAGCACCCGATCATGCGGCTGGTAGCCCGCCATCTCGACCCCCGCCGCGCGCGCGCGCGGACGCAGATCGGCCAGGAACGGGGTTTCGGGCGAGTCCGGGCCGAAACGGTCGGCGCCGATCATCTCCGCCCGCCAGCCCGGCAGGCCCGGCAGCAGGGCGGCACAGGCCGCGACGAACGCATCCGCCCCCTTGTCCACCACCACCCGGCCGGCGAACAGGATAGTCCGCTCCCGCTCCGCGAGGGGGACGGGGGGAGGCAGCGCCGCCAGGTCGATGCAGTTCGGCGCCACCTCCACAGGCTGGCGCGGTGCGGGCACCCCGTCCAGAAACCGGTCGCGCAGCCAGCCGGACACCGTGACGACGCGCATGCGCCGCAGGATCGCCGCACGCTGCCCCGGCGTTCCGGCCTGGCGCATCGCCTGCGGGTCGTTGTGCAGGACCAGCATCATGGGCAGTGAGGCGAAACGCCGGGCCAGTGCCAGGGCGACATCGGGGCGGTTGTGCACCTCGATCATCGCCGGGCGCAGGGGCCGGATGGTCCGGGCGACGGCGGCGACATAGCGCCCGCCGTCCCAGAACGAGGGAATAGCCGGAGCGAACGTCACGTCGCCGAACGGCCCATCGACCTTCCCGCCCACGACCACGTCGTCCGGGCCGGCCAGGCGATGCACCAGCAGGCTGATCGCCCCGGCCCGCCCGGGCGCGAACTGCTCGCGCGGGGGCAGAACCGTTACGACCGGGCGTCTGTCCATACGCCCATCAGGGAACGGATTCGTAACGGTCGAGCCGCCAGGATTCCGGCTCCGCCGCCGCTTCGGCATACCATTGCACCATCAGCGGATGCGCCCGCAACGCCGCCGCGTACTCCGCCGCCGGCGGCGACAACGCCACGCCGTAGGACAGGAAGCGGGCGACGATCGGCGCGTACATCGCATCGGCCACCGTCAGGACGGACCCGAACAGATAAGGCCCCCCTGCCCCGAAGGCCGCCCGGGTTTCGGACCAGATCGCGTCGATCCGCGCGATGTCGGCCACGACCTCGGGCGTCAGCCCGTCGGCCAGGGGGCGGGCGTCGCGGCCCAGGTTCATCGGCATGGCGATGCGCAGCGCGCGAAAGCCCGCATGCATTTCCGCCGCGATGCTGCGGGCCTGGGCGCGCACCACCCGGTCGGACGGCCACAGGGCCGGCGCGATTTCCGCGCAATATTCGCCGATCGCCAGGCTTTCCCAGACCCGCGCGCCCCGATGTTCCAGGTACGGCACCAGCCCGTTGGGCGACACCGCCTTGATCCCGGCCGTGCCCCCGCCGCCGGCGATGGGGATCACGATTTCCTCGACATCCAGACCCGCCGCCCGGACGACCAGCCAGCCCCGCAGCGACCAGGACGAATAGCGCCGTGTTCCGATGACCAGTCTGCCGTCCGTCATGTCGTCCCCCATGTCTTGCGCCAGGCCTTTCAGGCCGCCTGCGTCTCGCGCCGCCGAATGAACCCGCCGCCCAGGACCCGGCTGCCGTCATACAGCACGCAGGCCTGCCCCGGGGCCGGCAGCGCGGCCTCGTCCAGCACCACCGTGGCGCCGTCCGGCGTCCGCCGCACGACGGCCTCGCGCGCGATTTCGCGGGCGCGGATCTGCACCTTGCAGCGCAGATCGCCCTCGGGCGGCGCGATCAGCCAGTTCATGTCCCGCAGCGTCATGTCCCGCACCGCGCTGCCGGCCCGGGGGCCGATCACCACGCGCCGCGTCGCGGGCTCGATGCCCACCACCATCTGCCGCGCGCCGTCGCGCATCGCGGCCGCCCCCAGCCGGCGGCTCTGCCCGACCGTGAATCGGGTGACGCCGTCATGCCGTCCGACCACCTGGCCCCCGGCGTCCACGATCTCGCCCCCGCCCGCCATGTCGGGGCGCAGCTTCTCGACCAGCGCGGCATAGGACCCATCGGGCACGAAGCACAGATCCTGGCTGTCGGGCTTGGCGGCGACGGCCAGGCCGAACCGTTCGGCCTCGGCCCGCACTGCGGCCTTGTCCGGCAGGTCGCCCAGCGGAAAGCGCAGGAAATCGAGCTGCGCCCGCGTGGTGGCGAACAGGAACCAGGACTGGTCGCGGTCCGCATCCACGGGCCGGTGCAGTTCGGGGCCGTCCGGCCCCTCGGTGCGGCGCACGTAATGGCCGGTGGCCATCGCGTCCGCCCCCAGGTCGCGCGCCATGCCCAGAAGGTCGGTGAATTTCACGCCCTGGTTGCAGGCGACGCAGGGCACCGGGGTTTCGCCCCCGGCATAAGCATCCGCGAAATTCTCGATCACGCTCTGGCGGAAGCGGCTTTCGGCGTCGATGACGTAATGGGGAATGCCCAGCTTGTCGGCGACGCGTCGGGCGTCGTGGATGTCCCGCCCCGCGCAGCACGCGCCCTTGCGCCCGCTGTCACGCGAATCATACAGCTGAAGCGTCGCGCCGAAGACCTCGTGGCCTTCGGCCACCAGCCGGGCCGCGACGACGCTGCTGTCCACGCCGCCGGACATGGCGACCATGATTCGCATGGGCAGGCCCCTTCTGCTTGTGCCTCAGGCCGTACGCGGCAGGCGCACGACCAGCCCGTCCAGCGCATCGGTCATGACGATCTGGCAGCCGAGGCGCGACGTCTTCTCCAGCCCGAAGGCCAGGTCCAGCATGTCTTCCTCGTCCTCGGTCGGCGCGGCCAGCTTCGGCGCCCAGTCGGGATCGACGACGACGTGGCAGGTCGCGCAGGCCAGCGACCCTTCGCACGCGCCTTCCAGATCGACCCCGTGCTTGTGCGCGATCTCGAGGACCGAGAGGCCCAGCGGGGCGTCGACCTCGCGACGCGTACCGTCGCTCTCGATGAAAATCATGTGCGGCATTCTGCTATCCTGGCCGTATCGTCTTGGGTGGAACCGTCATCGGTGGATTGGGCGGCGCGCTCCCGTCCCGCCGCGCGGACATCCTCCACCGCCCGGCACAGGATCGCGGCCGCACGATCCATATCGGCGGCTGAGGTATAGCGTCCCACGGCCAGACGCAAGCTTCGCGCCGCCGCATCCGCATCCAGCCCCATCGCCGTCAGCACGTAGGACGGCACCAACTCGGCCGACGAACACGCCGATCCGGTCGAGACGCACAGCCCCCCGGCCCGGGCGATCACGTCCAGCGCCCGCACGTCGGGCAGGCGAAGGTTGAGGTTGGCCGGCAGGCGATGCGCCATCGACCCGTTGACGACGATCCCCGGCATCGCCGCCTGCAGCCGCGCCAGCAGGCCGTCGCGCAGGGCGGCCGTCCGCCGCGCCTCGTCCACCCGGCCGGCCCGCGCGATGCGGCAGGCTTCGCCGAACCCCACCAGCAGCGGCGTCGGCAGGGTGCCGGAGCGCACCCCGCGCTCCTGCCCGCCGCCCGAGAACAGCGGGGCCAGCCGCACGCGCGGCCGCCGCCGGACATACAGCGCCCCCACGCCCTTGGGTCCGTACAGCTTGTGCGCCGACACCGACGCCAGGTCGAAATCCATCGCCCGCACGTCCAGCGCTATTTTGCCCGCCGCCTGCGCCACGTCGCTGTGCAGCAGCGCGCCGGCCGCCCGGACGATCGGCGCCAGGGCCGCCAGGTCGTGCAGCACGCCGGTCTCGTTATTGGCGGCCATGATGCTGACCAGCAGGGTCGGGACCGCCAGCGCCGCGCGCAGGGTTTCGGGGTCCAGCCGCCCATCCGCGCCGACCGGCAGGACCACCGGTTCGAACCCTTCCGCCGCCAGGTCGCGTACGGCCTCCAGGACGCATTTATGCTCGGTCGCCACGGTGACGACCCGCCGACGCGCATCGCCCCGGGCCGCCAGATGGCGCACCGCGCCCTTGATGGCGATGTTGTTGGCCTCGGTCGCGCCGGAGGTGAACACGACCTCCCGCGCGTCGGCCCCCAGCAGGGCCGCGCCTTCGGCCCGCGCGGCCTCCACCGCGTCCCACGCGCGCCGGCCCATCGCATGGTCGGCGCTGTGCGGGTTGCCGAATTCGGTGGTGAACCAGGGCAACATCGCCTGGACCACCGCCGGGTCGCACGGGGTCGTGGACTGGTAGTCCAGATAAAGTTCCGCCGTCATGCCCGTACCTCCTCCGACGCCGCGACGCGGGCCGGCAACCGCGCCGCCATCGCAGCATAGGCGGCGATGAAGCGTGTCACGTCTCCGGCGCGCGTGGTCCAGGGCAGCGAGACGCGAATCGCCTCGCCGGCCAGCGGGCCCAACCCCATCGCCGCCAGCACGTGCGACCGCGCGACCTTGCCCGACGAACAGGCCGACCCCGCCGAGACGCAGAACCCCGCCAGATCCAACGCGATCAGCTGCGTCTCCGCCCGGCGTCCGGGCAGCGCGAGCATGGTGGTGTTGGGCAGGCGCGCTCCCCCGCCGCCGCAGATGACCGCCCCGCCCCCCCGCGCGGCGTCGTCGATCGCGTCGCGCCACTGCGCCGGGCCATCGTCACCGCCGGCCATGTCCCGTACGGCCTCGGCCGCCGCCGCCGCCAGCGCCGCGATTGCGGGCAGCGCCGGGGTGCCGCCGCGCCGCCCCTGTTCCTGCCCGCCCCCGGCCATCATCGGCTGCAGGGTCCGCACGACATCGCCGGACAGCAGCAGCGCCCCCGCCCCTTTCGGGCCGCCGAACTTATGCCCCGAAATCGCGATGCTGTCCGCCCCCAGCGCGGCCAGGTCCACCGGAATCCGGCCCGCCGCCTGCACCGCGTCGACATGCAGCAGCGCACCGTGCGCCCGGCAGATCCGCGCGGCGTCGACCACCGGCTGGATCGTCCCGACTTCGTTGTTCGCCAGCATCAGGCAGACCAGCGCGGGGCGATCGGGGCCGCCTTCGGCCAGAAGGCGGTCCAGCACGTCCAGGCGGGCGACACCGTCGCCATCCACCGGAACGACCGCGCCGTCAGGCACGGCAGCGCGCACCGCGTCATGCTCGGTCGCACCCGCCAGCAGGCACCGGCCCCGCCCCAGGCCCGCAATCGCCAGTACGTTGGCCTCGGTCCCGCCGGAGGTGAAGACGCAGTTCTCCGCCCGGCCGCCAAACAGGGCGGCCACCGTTTCCCGCGCCTGTTCGAGGATGGCGCGCGCCTGCCGGCCCGCGCGATGGACCGACGACGGATTGCCTGCCACGCCCGCCGCGTCGGCCATCGCCGCCAGGGCCGCCGGGCGCACGGGTTCGGACGCATTGGCGTCGAAATAGGAAAAACCGTCGTCCATGCCACGCATCCTTGCCTTTGCCCCCTCCTGCCTGGGACAGATCACCCCGGGCCATGCCGACGCCGCACAGGTCGACCGAGGCGATCCGAGACGATTTATCTGGTAATTGGCGATTTCGGATCGCTATATACAGTCACTGTCCGGCCCATCGGCACCTGCCGGGTTTCCGGGCAAATACATGTTTTCACGGCTGAACGCGCCATTCCGCCTGACACGAAACCAATGGCGGAACTGACTGGGGAGCCTGAAAAAAGGGATAGTGAACTATGGCGATGTCATGCTGGAAGTCAACCGGTCCGCGCGACCCTGACCCCTCCAGCCTTCGATGACTGACAAGAACGCATCCCACGCCCGACGAACCAGCATTTTGAATGGTCCGAGGCTTGCCCCACAATAATAAAAAAATGATTCCCAAGGCACTTCCGGCCTCCACGGGCCGGCGGTGCCGGAATAATCAGGTTTGACGTGAACCGGCCGCCCGATCGTGCCTCCTGCCTCCGGATGCGCCCGAGGGGGTTTTCTCTTCGCCGACGGATGACGGGGCATCGTCATCCGCAGGCCGTAACAGTAACAACTCCGTCGCCATGCCCATGGGCGCGGGGAGACACATCGCGGGATACGAATGCCTGAGGTCATGTTCGCCGGCCCTGACGGCCGCCTGGAGGGACGTTATCACCATTCGAGCGAGCCCAATGCGCCGCTCGCCCTCGTGCTCCACCCTCATCCGCTGCATGGCGGCACGATGAACAACCGCATCACCTATGCGATGTATCGCTCGTTCGAGAAGATGGGTTTCTCGGTCATGCGATATAATTCGCGTGGGGTGGGCCGGTCGCAGGGTCGCTACGACGGCGGCATCGGCGAAATTTCCGATGCGGCGGCGGCGCTGGACTGGATGCAGATGGTCAACCCGAACGCCGGCGGCCTGTGGATCGCGGGCTATTCGTTCGGGGCGTTCGTCGGCATGCAGCTGCTGATGCGCCGGCCGGAAATCACCGGCTGGATCAGCGTGGCGCCGCCGGCAAATCATTACGATTTCGGCTTCCTCGCGCCCTGCCCCTGCGGCGGGCTGATGATCGCGGGCGAGGCCGACGAACTGGTGCCGGAACCCGCGATCCGCAAGCTGGTCGACAAGCTGAACACCCAGAAGGGCGTGGCCGTCGATTATCGCATCTTCGCCGGTGCCGACCACATCTTCGCCAACCATGCCGACCAGGTGGCCGACGCGCTGGAAGATCATGTCGGTTCCGTCATGACGCGCGGCGCGCTGGCTCTGGCCGCGGACTGACGCCGCCGGCCGGACGGGTACCTGCCCCGTTCGGCCGCCTCTGCTCGATGTTTCGTACCGCCAGGCGGCCCCGCACCGCCCGCGTCCTTGCCGGGTTCATGTTGCCGGATGGGCGTGCTAGTGCATGGCGCGACCCGTTCCGGCCCCCGGCCGGCCCGATACGAAACCAGAGTGACCGATCATGCCCCAGAGCGAATTCCTCCGGGAAGCCGAAGCGCGCGGCTTCATCTTCCAATGCACGGACATGGAGGCCCTGGACGCCGCCATGCAGGCCGGACCGGTGGCGGGCTATATCGGCTTCGACCCCACCGCCGACAGCCTGCATGTCGGCAGCCTGATCCAGATCATGATGCTGCGCCTGCTGCAGAAGCACGGGCACCGGCCGGTGGCGCTGCTGGGCGGTGGCACCGCGCGAATCGGCGACCCCTCGTTCCGCGAGGAGGCGCGCATGCTGATGACGGGCGACACCATCGCCGCCAATCTGCGCGGCATCGAAGGCAGCCTGCGTCAGTACCTGTCCTTTGCCGACGACAGCAACGGTGCGGTGCTGGCAAACAACGCGGACTGGCTGGACCGGCTGTCCTATATCGACCTGCTGCGCGACGTCGGCGTGCATTTTTCGGTCAACCGGATGCTGTCGTTCGATTCCGTCCGCTCGCGGCTGGAACGCGAACAGGGACTGACCTTCCTGGAATTCAACTATTCCATCCTGCAATCCTACGATTTCCGCGAACTGAACCGCACCCTGGGCGTGACCTTGCAGATGGGCGGGTCCGACCAGTGGGGCAACATCGTATCGGGCATCGACCTGGTCCGCCGCACCGACCAGAAGCAGGTCTTCGGCCTGACGACCCCGCTGCTGACCACCGCGTCGGGCGTCAAGATGGGCAAGTCGGCACGCGGGGCGGTCTGGCTGTCGGCGGACAAGCTGCCGGTCTTCGAATACTGGCAGTTCTGGCGCAATACCGAGGACGCGGACGTCGGCCGCTTCCTGCGCCTGTTCACCGACCTGCCGCTGGCGGAATGCGACCGTCTGGCCGCCCTGCGGGATGCCGAGATCAACGAGGCCAAGAAGATCCTGGCGACCGAGGCCACCGCCCTGTGTCACGGCCGCGCCGCCGCCGAGGCCGCCGCCGAGGCCGCCCGCCGCACGTTCGAGGAAGGCGCGGCCCCGGCCGACCTGCCCACCCGCCCGATTCCGGCAGCCGTGCTCGAGGCCGGAATTCCGGCCTTCCGCCTGTTCGTCGAAAGCGGCATGGCGGCCAGCAATGGCGAGGCCCGGCGCCTGATCCGGGGCGGCGGCGCACGGGTCAACGACATCCCGGTGCGCGACGAGGGCGCCGTGATCTCGATCGCCGACCTGACGGACGGCGCCATCAAGCTGTCGTCAGGCCGCAAGCACCATTTGCTGGTGCGCCCGGAATAGGCGTACGGAGGGGGCCGATGACCACGGACGCGCCTCCGCCTGCCCCGCCCCCGCCCGTTCCCGATGAATTGTGGGTCCGGCTGGGCCGTTCGGCCTTCCGGGCGCGCTTCCATCTGGACGCGCGCGACCGCGCTTATCTGGAGGCGAAAGGCGTCGCCACGGTGATGTCGCATGCCGCCGATTTCATCGCCGGGCGGTTGGCCCCGGCCCATCCGGCGCGTGACGGGCGGCAGACCCCATGGCGGGGCCACCCCGTCTTCGTGGCGCAGCACGCAACCGCGACCTGCTGCCGGTCGTGCCTGGAGAAATGGCATCATATGCCAAAGGGCCGCGCGCTGGAGCCGGTCGAACAGGCCTATATCCTGACGGCGATCCGCATCTGGCTGGACCGCGAACGGGCGCGATAGGCCGCCACTTCACTCGATCCGGGCCGCGTCGATCCAGACCGCGCCGTCGCGGACATGGGCGTCGAATCGCCGGACCGCGCATGTCGGGCGCGCTGCCCCGTCAGGCCCCACGGCCCGCCCCGATTCATCGAACACCCACAGATGGAACGGACAGACCAGCCGCCCGTCCGCGACGTACCCGGCGGACAGGCGGGCCTCGCGGTGCGGGCAGCGGTCGGCGAACACGCGCGGCCCGCCGTCGGCCGCCATCCAGACCACCAGCGCCCGGCCGGCCGCCACGACGCGAAACGGCCGTTCGCGCGCATCCGCGACCGCGCACAGCCGCACCTCATTCGCAGCGGCATCCGCCATGCCCCGGTCACGTCTGTCCGCCGTCATCCTGTTCCGCCCGCCCGATGCCGGGGGTGTGCCTAGCCCGGCCGACGCAATCAGGCTAGGCTGGCGCGACTTGAAATTACAGGATGGCAGGTTCATGACTTCCTCATCATCCCATGACCGCCTGCTGGACCGTCTGGGCGAAGTCGCGGTCCGGATCGGGCTGAACATTGCGCCAGGTCAGCAGTTGCTGATCACCGCGCCGCTCGACGCGGTGCCGCTGGTACGCCGGATCACCGAACATGCCTATCGGGCCGGCGCATCACTGGTCACGCCGTTCTTTTCGGACGACCAGATGACGCTGGCGCGCTTCCACCACGCGCCGGATGCCGCCTTCGACGTGGCGGCGGGCTGGCTGCAGGACGGCATGGCCAACGCCTATCGCAACGGCGCCGCGCGAATGGCCATCACAGGCGGCAACCCCGTACTGCTGAGCAACGAGGACCCGGACCGCGTCGCCCGTGCCAACAAGGCCAGTTCGCTGGCCGGGCGCCCGGCCATGGAACTGATCACCAGTTTCGCCGTCAACTGGAACATCGTCGCCTGCGCGACGCCGGACTGGGCCGCGCAGGTCTTCCCCGACGATGCGCCGGACGTGGCCCTTGCCCGCCTGTGGGACGCGATCTTCCTGGCGTCGCGCGTGACGGTGGACGATCCGGTGGCGGCATGGGCCGACCATAACGCCACGCTGCATCGCCGGGCCGACTGGCTGAACGAACGCCGGTTCGCCGCCCTGCATTTCACCGGTCCCGGCACCGACCTGACGGTGGGCCTGGCCGACGGCCATGCCTGGGCCGGCGGATCGGAACCCGCGCGCAACGGCATCGTGTGCAACCCCAACATCCCGACCGAGGAAGTCTTCACCACGCCGCACGCCCAGCGCGTCGAAGGCCATGTGCGCGCGACCAAGCCGCTGTTCCACCAGGGGACGCTGATCGACGGCATCGCGGTACGCTTCGAAGGGGGCCGGATCGTAGAGACTCATGCCGCTCGGGGCCTTCCGGTGCTGGAGCGCATCCTGGCGACCGACGAGGGGGCGAGCAGGCTGGGCGAAGTGGCGCTGGTGCCCCATTCCTCGCCGATCTCGCAAAGCGGAATCCTGTTCCGCAACACGCTGTTCGACGAAAACGCCTCCAGCCACATTGCGCTGGGCCAGGCCTATACCAAATGCATGCTGGATACCGACGGCCAGACGCCCGAACAGATCGTGGCCCGCGGCGCCAACAGCAGCTTCATCCATATCGACTGGATGATCGGTTCGGCCGAAATCGACGTCGATGCCATCACGCAGGATGGCAGTCGCGAACCCCTGATGAGACATGGTGAATGGGCCAACCCGGTATGAAAACACGCACGTCCCTCATGGCGATGGCCCTGGCCGCCGCCGTACTGCCGGCCATGCCGGCCCTGGCGCAGCAGCAGGCCGCCCCGCCCGCGGGCGTGGATCAGGCGACATTCCAGCGCGACATGCAGGAAGCGGCGCGCTATCCACTGCCCGCCGATTTCCTGCCCCGCATGACCGCCACCATCCAGGCCATCCAGGCCGCCGGGATCGCGCCGCCCAACACGCCGAACCTGTCGCTGGCGCAGACGATCGATCGCACCGCGTCCATCCCGGGTCTGGCGCCGATCCTGGCCGCCCACGGCTTCACCCCGCGCGATTTCGTAATGGGCATCACGGCCTTCGGCCTGACCGAGGCGCTGATCCAGCAGCCCCCGCCGCCGGGCGTGCAGGCGCCGCAGCCGAATCCGGCAAACGTGGCGCTGATCCGCAACTATCCGCAGGATGCCCAGACCCTGGCGCAGGCCATGGCCGGGCCGGGTGGCGGCCAGCAATAGCCTGATCGGGAGACAGGCAAGGGCCTTGCCCTTGACCCACCAAAGGGCATAGCCCTTTGGAAACCCAGGCATTCAGTGCCTATGGGGCGGGAGCAGCAGCCCGTCCAGGGTTCGGGCGATCACCCGGGCCTCGTCATACCGGTCCAGGGCGCGTGTGCGCCCGGCCGCCCCCATCCGGGCGCGCAATGCCCCGTCGCGGACCAGGCGCGTCAGCGACCGGGCCAGTGGAGCGGCCTCGCCGGCCGGCACCAGCAGGCCGGTTCGCCCGTTGACCACCTGCTCCCGGGGGCCGCTGATATCGGTTGCCACCACCGGCAGGCCGGACAGCATCGCCTCGATCACCGACATCGGCAGCCCTTCGAAATGGCTGGGCAGGGTGAAGATATCCGCCGCCGCCAGCAGGGCGGGAATGTCCCCGCGATATCCCAGGCAGCGCAGGCGCCCGCCCAACACGCGCCGCGCCTCGGCAAAGCATGCATCCAGTGCCTGGCCATGGTCCGAGGCCAGACGTTCGCCCACCACCCACAGCATCGCACCGGGCACCTGGGCCATCGCCGCCAGCAATTCCGGATACCCCTTGTGCCGGACCAGCCGCGACACGACGATGATGACCACCGCGTCGTCAGGAACGCCGAGTTCGGCCCGGATGCGCGTGCGCGCCTGCGCGTCCGGATGGAACACGGCGGGGTCCCGCCCATTGCCCACCGCCGTGGCGGCCGGATGGATATGCAGGCGCCGCGCGTCGTCGGCTTCCTGGGACGACACGGTAAAATACCGGTCGGTGATCCGCCCCGCGCACCATTCCAGCACCAGCGAGACGCCCCGCCGCAGGCGCGACCCCGGCTGATTGAACAGAAAGCCGTGGCAGGTGTAGGCCACGCACGGCACGCCGCACAGCCGCGCCGCCAGCCGGGCCAGCAGGCCGCTGATCGGCATGTGGGCGTGCACGATGTCGGGCCGTTCCCGCCGGATCAGCCGGATCAGCGCGACCAGCGCCCGCCCCTGCGCCAGCGGCGAGAACGACCGCGCCATCGGCAGCGCCTCCACCCGAAATCCCTCGGCGCGGACATCGGCCAGCAAGGCCCCGTCCGCGCACCCCCCGATGACCTCATGCCCACGCGCGCGCAGGCCGCGCATCAGGGGCAACAGAAAATGCCGCAATGAGAAATCGACGTTCGTGATTTCGAGAATTTTCATCGTCTTCGCAGCGGGGCGCTCTTGCTCGGCAGCTTCCCTCAAAACCCGTTTCTTAGCCATCGGTCCGCATCAGGGCCCACCGCACGACCTGCCGCGTCCGTCCCCCGGCCTCGGCCGGGGCCGCAGGCGCTTCCGGCGTCGATGGCGCGGGCGCTTCGGCTACCATCTGTTCTGGAGAGGCCGAAGCCTCCGGCCCGGCGGCGCTTTCGGCCTCGGGCGAGTCTTCGGTTGTCCCGGCCGCTGGTTCCGTTTCCGGCCCCATCTGGGCGCCTTCAACCGGTCCGTCCTCTGCCTTGGCGCCGGGCCGGACCCTGACCACGATCTGCCTGGTCCGCTCCGGCGCCGTGCCGCTGAAATAGACGCTTTCCTCGACGGCGACAGTGCCGCCATCGGCGCGGAACCTCCAGGTCCATCCGCCGACATCCAGCACGACCACCTGGGCATCGGCATCCAGTTCGGCCTCGACCGACGGATGCAGGTGGAATCGCAGGACGAAGGACTGAAGGCGCTCGCCCTCCACCACTTCCTCGCCACGCAGATTCTCGCCGCCGTCGCCCAGATAGAGCCGCCGCCGCCACGACGCCCCGAACGGCGCATGATATCCGTCATGCGCCAGGTCCAGCCAATGGGCCCCATCCTGGGCGAATTGTTCGACCGTCACATGCGCAGGACGTCGCTGGATTCCACCCTGCGGGGCGAAATCGGACGATGAGCTGTCTTCCAGCACCAGCAGCGAATGGGCGGCGCTCTCGCGCAGGGCGCGCCGCCATTCCGGCAGTTCGCCGGCCCCGCAATTCACGATCAGCCGCTGCCGCGCGACCGAGAACTCGAAGGACAGGGTGCCGGCATGGGCCTCGGCGTCGAATCCCGGCGGCGGCGGCGCTGCGGCATCGACCAGCAGCAGCGACCGGCCGACCTGAAGGCGGATGAACCCGCCATCGGGCATCGCGGTCGCCACCACCCGTGCCCGCGTCGCCTGCGACAGCACCATCTCGATCATCGCCACGCTGCCCGCGTGGCTGCCGTTGAACAGGGCCAGGCCGCCATCGCCATGGCGCAGGGCCCGCAGGACCGGACTCATCCGGTCAAGGGCCAGCGCCAGGGAATCCGGCAGGGCGATCTGCGCCGCCTGCAGCATCGCCCGCATTTCGGCCAGTTCGCGCAGCGCCAGGAACTGGATTTCGGGGCTGCGCTGGATGTGGCATCCGTCCTGCAGGATCTGGCACGCCAGTTCCCCGTCGATATAGCGCATGAACCGGGTCAGGAAGCCGCTATGGTCCGGCATCGCGACGGCGGCCGCCAGCAGGCCCTTGAAGGCCGTCAACGCCCGCCAATCGTGTGATTCCGGCGGCACCAGGGCGGCAAGCGTCCGGCCTTCGGTCAGCAGGCGCATCATCAGGCGCTGGCGAAAGGCGTCGTCGGCCGATGCGGCGAAGAAATCGTAATGGCCCAGCCAGGACGCCAGCCTGGCCCCCGTCACCGCGCAGTCGCGCACCATCGGGTCGGTCGGCGGATGGGACAGCCAATCATTGACCAGCGCCCGCGCCTGCAACCGCGCTGAGTCGGTACCGACGGCGCGCAGGTCGCGCAGCCAGGTAAACCCATGCAGATAGGCCCGGAAACGCTCGGGATAGGACGGATCCTCCCACCGGCCGGGGCCGATGCGGCGGGTGACGCCGGCATGCGTCAGGCTGCCCTTCACCAGGCGCGCGCCCGACGCGGGGTCGCCCGGCCACAAGTCGCGAATCGCGTGCACCGGGGCGGGCGGCACCCGGCCCAGCCCCGCCAGGGAGGGCAGGCGCGCCAGTGAAAGGCGCGCATCCTGGCTCCATCGTCGCAGGACCATCAGGCCCCTCTCATCCCATGGCGTCCGGCCACCATCCCGACGGCCGCAAGCCCGGTGCTGGTCATGCGGGCCGTCGGCCCGCCTCGCGCAGGGCGGTGATCGCCCGGCCATAATCCGGCTGGCCATAGACCGACGTGCCGGCCACCAGCATGTCCGCCCCGGCCGCCGTGGCCAGGGCCGCGGTTTCGACATCCACGCCGCCATCGACGCCGATGCGGATATCCCGCCCCGTCGCATCCGCCATGCGCCGCAGGGTACGGATCTTGTCCAACTGGCTGGTCAGGAATTTCTGACCGCCGAAGCCGGGGTTGACGGTCATGACCAGGATCATGTCCACAAGGTCCAGCACCTCGGCTACCGCCTCGGGCGGGGTGGCGGGGCATAGGGCGACGCCCGGCTTGACCCCCAGCGCGCGCACCTGCTGAAGCGAGCGATGGGTGTGCGGCCCGGCCTCGATATGCAGATGGATATGGTCCGCCCCGGCGCGGGCGAACATTTCCAGATACGGGTCGACCGGCGCGATCATCAGATGCACGTCGAACACCAGGCCGGATTGCGGCCGCAGTGCCTTGATCAGTTGCGGCCCGAAGGACAGGTTCGGTACGAAATGGCCGTCCATCACGTCCAGATGCAGCCAGTCCGCGCCCGCACGTTCGACGGCGATCACTTCCTCGGCCATGCGGGAGAAATCGGCGGACAGCACGCTGGGCGCGACGAGGGGAGGAAAATGAGCAGGCATGAGCGCAGTGTAACAGGAAATCACGGCCCCCATGCAAGCGGTTGCATGCGCGCAGCACGGCACCGCCCGATCACGTTATCCTAGGCGGCGGCGGAACCGCGCGGCGAAGAACCCGTCCATGCCGCCCTGCGCCGCCCACAGCCCGGGATGGGTCCGCAGCCAGCCCTCGGGCGTCAGAGCCTCGGGCAGGTCCGCCAGTTCCTCGGGCGTGAAGGGGTCGGGCTCCAGCCCCATCGCGATGGCGGCGCGGGCACGCTCGGGTCCTTCTTCGGGCTGAAGCGAGCACACGGCATAAACCAGCCGGCCGCCGGGGCGCAGCATGTCACGCGCGGCGGCCAGCAGGCGGTCCTGCCCCGCCGTCAGGGCGGTCAGGTCGCGCGGGCGCTTGATCCACAGTACGTCGGGGTGCCGGCGCGCCGTGCCCGTCGCCGAACAGGGCGCATCCAGCAGCACCGCGTCCAGCGGGGCGCCCGGCCGCCACTCGGTCGCGTCCCCCTGCACCGTCGTCACACGCTCGGCCAGTCCCAGCCGGGCCAGATTGTCGCGCAGCCGCGCCATGCGCGCGGGCTCCCGCTCCACCGCCGTGACGTCGGCCCCGGCCAGCGCCAGTTGCGCCGTCTTGCCGCCCGGCGCGGCGCACAGGTCGGCGACCTGCTCGCCGGGGCGCACGGCCAGCAGGCGCGCCGGCAGGGCGGCCGCGGCGTCCTGCACCCAGAACGCCCCGTCGGCATAGCCCGGCAGGTCGGCGACACGGGTTCCGGCCGGCAGGCGCACGCTGCCCGTGGGCAGGATGACCCAATCGGGCGGGCAGGTCGCGCCGGGTCGCAACGTCAGGTCCAGCGGGGCTTCGCGCCCCAGGGCCTCGGCCACCGGGCGGGCCAGGTCGCCCCACGAACTCCACAGCCAGGGGGGCACGTCCAGCCGGGCCTGGTCCAGGCCCTCCAGCGCGCCGGCGCCCGCCTGCGCCACACGGCGCAGCACCGCGTTCACCAGGCCCGCGAACGGTGTCAGGCCCTGCCGGCGCGCCAGGGAGACGGCCGTGCCGACCGCCGCGTGCGCCGGGGTATCCAGCAGCAGAAGCTGCGCCACGCCGATCAGCAGTACGACGCGCACCGGCGCGGGGGGCTCCTTCTTCAGGAAGGGTTCCAGCACCATGCCGGCTGTGCCCATGTGCCGCAGCACGGTGGCCGCCAGCCGGTGGGCCGCCGCGCGGTCGCGCGCATCCGCGTCCCGCGCCGCCGGCGAGTGCTCCAGGCTGGTTTCCAGCATCCGCCGGTGCGCGATGACGCCCAGGACGATGTCGAAGGCGATATCGCGCGTCGGGTCGGCGTCCGCCACGCGCGGCCTGTTCCTTGGTCCCTGGCTCATGATCCTGCGGCCCCGCCTTCCCAGTCCCTGATTACGGTTCGAAGCGTGCGCTGATGGCATGACACAGCGGGCGCCGCCAGCCCCTCGCCCCGAAAACCGCGCGAAAGAACCGTCGGCCCCCTTGACCGGTGGCCCCGCCGGACCAACCGTAACGCCCATGACCGCGCTTCCGCCCGACCCCGCCGCCCTCGCCCCGCACATGCAGGCGTCCAGCGCGCATGCTTCCCCCGACGACACGGCCGTGGCCGAAGCGCTGGCGGCGATCAAAGCGCGGATCGCCGCCGCCGCGCAGCGGGCGGGACGCGACGCAGCCGGGGTGACGCTGGTCGCGGTCTCGAAATTCCATCCGCAGGCCAGCGTCATCGCCGCACTGCGGGCAGGCCAGATGGTGTTCGGCGAGAACCGCGTGCAGGAAGCCATGGCGAAATTCCCGCCCCTGCGCGCCCAATGGCCGAAAATGCGGCTGCACGTCATCGGCGGCCTGCAGACCAACAAGGCGCTGGACGCGGTGCGGATCGCGGACATGATCGAAAGCCTGGACCGCCCGGCGCTGGCCGACGCGATCGCACGCGCCGCCGACCGCGCGGGGCGGCTGCCGGACCTGCTGGTGCAGGTCAATACCGGCGACGAGGCCCAGAAATCCGGCGTGCCGCGCGAGGAAGCCGACGCCTTCATCACGGCCTGCCGCCGGCGGTTCGGTGCTGCGGTGCGCGGGCTGATGTGCATTCCACCGGCCAACCAGGACCCCGCCGCGCATTTCCGCTACCTGGCGGAACTGGGCGGCCGGCATGGTCTGGCCGTGCTGTCGATGGGCATGTCCGCCGATTTCGAGGCGGCGATCGCCGCCGGGGCAACCCATGTCCGCGTCGGCAGCGCGATCTTCGGACACCGGCCCGTGATGGCGAATAGGGGGGTCCCGGCAAGTCACCTTGCCGCCCCCGGATCATAACGCTATGCGAGGACAAGGTCGGCCTGCCCGCCGTTCCCTTTATCTGAACAGCGGAGACGTCCCGACATGACGCCAGCCTCGGGCGATTCCGCCCCCGGACCCTTGCCCGCCAACCCGTCCGGTGTGAGCGCACCCGTGGACGGTGCGCCGGCCGGCAAGGGGCCGAAGGTCACGGAATTCGGCGCCGACCAGCACGAACACGCGGCCAATCCGGTCGGGTTCGCGGCCCTTCTGGTCGTGCTGGGCGTGGTGTTCGGCGACATCGGCACCAGCCCGCTCTATGCTCTGCGCTCGACCGTCATGATCGTCTCGCAGCATCACCAGATCGAACCGTGGGAGGTGATGGGGGTCGAAAGCCTGATCATCTGGTCCCTGATCCTGATCGTCACCATCAAATACGTCCTGCTGATCATGCGCGCCGATCATAACGGCGAGGGCGGCATCATTTCGCTGATGTCGCTGGCGCAGCGCGTGTCCGAAAACACCCGGATGAAGCTGGTGCTGGGCATGGTCGGCATCGCGGGGGCCTGCCTGTTCTTCGGCGACGGGCTGATCACCCCGGCGATTTCGGTCCTGTCCGCCATCGAGGGGCTGGAGGTCAGTTTCCCCGCCGCGCGCGAACTGGTCATTCCCCTGGCGATCGTGGTCCTGATCGGATTGTTCTCGGTGCAGTCCTACGGCACCGGCAAGGTGGGAACCATCTTCGGGCCGGTCATGCTGGTATGGTTCAGCATGCTGGGCATCCTCGGTGCGCTGGAAATCCTGCATCATCCCGGCATCCTGATGGCCATCTCGCCGATCTATGCCATCCGCTTCGTCGTCTTTCACGGCTGGCTGTCGTTCATCGCGCTGGGCTCGGTGGTGCTGTCGGTCACGGGCGCGGAGGCGCTCTATGCGGACATGGGGCATTTCGGCCGGCAGCCGATCCGCTATGCGTGGCTGTTCTGCGTCCTGCCGTGCCTGGCCCTGAACTATCTGGGCCAGGGGGCGCTGATCATCACCACGCCCTCGGCGCTGAACAATCCGTTCTTCCAGCTGGCTCCGCACTGGATGCAGATCCCGATGATCATCCTGTCGACGCTGGCGACGGTGATCGCCAGCCAGGCGGGGATATCGGGCGGGTTTTCCCTGTGCCGGCAGCTGATCCAGCTGGGCTACCTGCCCCGCATGCGCATCACCCACACCAACAAGAACGAGGAAGGACAGATCTTCCTGCCGGACTTCAACCGGTTCCTGATGGTCGGCGCATTGCTGCTGGTCGTCTCGTTCCGCAGTTCGGACGCCCTGGCCTCGGCCTACGGCATCGCGGTGACGGGCACGTTCATGTGCACCTGCGTGCTGGCGATGGTGGCGTTCCGCAGGCTCTATCACTGGTCGCGCCCCGCCGCCGTCGTGACGTTCGGCGGCTTCTTCGTCATGGACAGCGTCTTTTTCGCGTCCAATGCGCTGAAGATCCCGCAGGGCGGCTGGGTGCCGGTCCTGCTGGGCATCACGCTGACGCTGATGATGACGACGTGGAAACGCGGCCGCGGCCTGATCATGAGCCGGCAGAAGCTGGACAGCCTGCCGGTCAACTCGTTCCTCGCCCGGCTGCCGCAATCGCGCACCATCCGCGTACCCGGCACCGCCGTGTTCATGACCGCAACGCCCGAATTCGTGCCCACCTGCCTGCTTCACAACCTGAAGCACAACAAGGTGCTGCACGAGCACGTGCTGTTCGTGACCGTCCAGACCCTGGACCAGCCCGAAGCCGCGCGCGGCCATCGCGTCGCATTGCAGGAACTGGCCCCGGACATCTATCGCGTGATCCTGCGCTACGGCTTCATGGAGACGCCCAACCTGCCCCGCGCGCTGGAAGACCTGAAGGCCAACGGCATCGACTTCGACGTGCTGCAGGCGTCCTATTTCACCAGCCGGGAACTGCTGGTCCGGTCCTCGGTGCCGAAGATGTCGCGCTGGCGGATGTCGCTGTTCCTGCTGATGGCGCGCAACGCCACCCCGGCCACCGAATTCTTCCGTATCCCGCCGGACCGTGTCGTGGAACTGGGCGTGCGGCTTGCCATCTGATACCCCCCTGTCGGCCGGGGCCGAGCCCCTGGCGCTGTATGTGCACTGGCCGTTCTGCCTGGCCAAATGCCCGTACTGCGATTTCAACAGCCACGTCCGCGAAACCATCCCGCAGGCCCGCTTCGCCACCGCCCTGCGGCGCGAACTGGCACACGAGGCCGCGCGCCTGAACGCACAGGGCGGGCGGCGCCGGCTGGGGTCGATCTTCTTCGGCGGGGGTACGCCCTCGCTGATGGCGCCCGACACCGTCGCGGCCCTGATCGCGGATGCACAGGCCCTGTTCGACGTGGCGCCGGACCTGGAAATCACCCTGGAGGCCAACCCCACCAGCGTCGAGGCCCAGCGTTTGCGCGCCTTTCGCGACGCGGGGGTCAACCGGATCTCGCTGGGAATCCAGAGCCTGGACGAGGCTGCGCTGCGCCTGCTGGGGCGCGAGCATTCGGCGGCGCAGGCCGTCGCCGCGCTGGACCTGGCGCGCACCCTGTTCGACCGGATTTCCTTCGACCTGATCTATGCCCGCCCCGGCCAATCCCTGACCGAGTGGCGGTCCGAACTGGACCAGGCGCTTTCGCTGGTCTCGGACCACCTGTCGCTGTACCAGCTGACGATCGAACCCGGCACCCGCTTCGAGGGATTGCACCGCCAGGGCCTGCTGGCCCTGCCCGACGAGGACGACGCCGCCCGCCTGTACGAGGAAACCGCCACCGTGGCCGCCCGGCACGGACTGCTGGGCTATGAGGTCTCGAACTACGCGCGACCGGGGGCCGAGAGCCGCCATAACCTGACCTACTGGCGCTATGGCGACTACCTGGGCATCGGCCCCGGCGCGCATGGCCGCATGACGCTGGAGGGCGGCCTGCACGCCACCCGGCGCCATCGCGCGCCCGAACCATGGGCCGAGCGGGTGGAACGCGACGGCACCGGCCTGATGCAGGACGAAACCCTGTCCCCCCGCGACCGCGCGCGCGAAATGCTACTGATGGGCCTGCGCCTGACCGAAGGAATCGACGAAGGCCGTTTCGCCCGGCGCACCGGACTCGCGATGGCCGACGCCCTCGATCCCACCATTCTGGAAGCGGCGACGGAAGAAGGCTATCTTCGCCGCGACGACACGCCGGACGGGACGATCCTGCGCGCCACGCCGTCGGGCCGCCTCCGCCTGGAGGCACTTCTGGCGGCGCTGGTCCTGTAAGGCGCCCGCCCGACAACCCACCGCCTCACAGGGACCCGCATGACCTCCTTCCCCTCCCGCGCCCGCTATCGTTCCGTTCCCGACATGCTGCGACGGGGGGCGGCGGCGCTGCTGGCCGCCGGCCTGCTGGCCACGGCGGCGCCGTCGCCGGCGCGCGCCGGCGAACCGCAACTGGTGATCGAGGACAATGATTTCCTCGGGCCGGGCGGCTCGGACCAGCAATCCGTCATTCCGCTGCTGTTCGATCCGGCGGTGAAGGTCCTGGGCTTCACGATCGCCAGCGGCGACGCCTGGGAAAATCAGGAATCCGCCCATCTGCGCCGGTTCCTGGAGATCATCGGCCGAACCGATGTTCCCGTGGCCGACGGCGCGGTCTATCCGCTGATCAACAGCGTGCCGATGATGCGCCTGCGCGAACAGCAGTTCGGCATCATCCCGTGGAAGGGCGCCTGGGGCGGAATCGGGTCGATCGACGGCACGCCGTCGGTCCAGCCCCCGCTGCCCCATCTGAAGGAAGGCGACCCGACGCTACGGCCGGTCGATGAAAGCGCCGCCCTGTTCCTGATCCGCCAGGTGCATGCCCACCCGCACGCGGTCACCATCGTCTCGGCCGGGCCGATGACCAACCTGGCGCTGGCGATCCGCCTCGACCCGACCTTCGCCGCCACCGCCCGGCAGCTGGTGTTCATGGGCGGGCTGCTGGACACCAGCATGAAATCGGTGACCGGGAACGCCGATTTCGCGTCCGACTTCAACATGATATTCGACCCCGAGGCTGCGCACATCACGCTGACCGCGCCGTGGGCGGCGATCACGGTCGTCGGCAACGTGTCGAACGACCTGATGATGACGCGCGACTATCTGAAGCAGATCATGCGGAAGAAGACGCCGATGACCGATTATATCGGCGCCTATTACGACCCGCTGCCGATGTGGGATGAAATGGCCACCGCGATCGCCGCCGACCCCACCCTGATCACCGCGTCGGTCGAGGCCTATATGGATATCGACATCTCGAAGGGGCCGAATTACGGCCATGCCTATGTCTGGCCCGACCAGACGGCCCCCAAGGCAATGGGCGTGCGCAAGGTCCGGATCGTGCAATCCATCGATTCGCGGCGATTCCTCGACACGTTCCTCCGGCAGGCCCAGAGTGACGTGCCCGTGCACGCCGCACCCGCCCACCACTGAGGACACGTCCCGTCATCATGCTCCATCTGGTCAAGCTCGCAGTCGGGATTTCGTCCCTCGACGACCTGGCCCATCGGCAGCGGACGATGATGGATGGCGCCGGTGACGGGCTGGACGGCACGCGCGCCGACGGGCGCCCCTGGCTGCGCACCCGGATGTTCCCCCGCCGGGCCGAGGAGATTCTGGCCGGCGGGTCGCTCTACCGCGTCATCGGCGGGATGATCCTGTGCCGCCAGCGCGTCGTGGACATCCGCCCCGACGTGCGCGAGGACGGGGCGGCCTGCGCCCTGGTGGTGCTGGATCCGCAGATCGTCTCCGTCGCGCCGCGACCGATGCGGCCGTTCCAGGGCTGGCGCTACCTGTCCCCCGCCGACGCGCCCCCCGATTTCAGCGGCCCGACGGACGCGGGCGGCACGCTGCCCGAGGCCCTGCGGCGGGAGCTGGCCGGGCTGTGCCTGATCTGACCGCCCCCGTGCGCGGGATGGCGATCCGCCTGTCGCTGCTGTGCGCCGCCGCGTCGCTGGTGGCCTGCAGCGGCGGGCCGGCGTCGCGCTATTCCCGCTATTACGCCCGCAACGGGGCCTATCGCGCGCCCGGTCCGGCCGAGGACCCGTGGCGACCCTACATTCTCGATGCATCGTCGCGCTTCTCGGTTCCGCAGCCGTGGATCCGGGCGGTCATCCAGCAGGAATCGGGCGGGCACGAATATCTGGATGGCCAGCCCATCACCTCGTCCGCCGGGGCGATGGGCCTGATGCAGCTGATGCCGCAGACCTATGCCGACATGCAGGCGCAGAACGCGCTTGGCCCCGACCCGTATGAACCGCACGACAATATCCTGGCGGGGACTGCGTATCTGCGCCAGATGTACGACCGGTACGGTGCGCCGGGCTTTCTTGCGGCCTACAACGCGGGGCCGCAGCGGCTGGACGATTATCTGCAGACCGGGCGCGCGCTGCCGAATGAAACAATCAACTACCTGGCGTCGGTGACCCCCAATCTGGGCAACGACGTCGCCCTGAGCGGCCCGCTGGCCGCCTATGGCGGCGCCACGCAGATGGTATCGGCCACCCCGACCCCGCTGCCGGTCGTCATGGCGTCCGCCGTCCGCCCCGCCGCCCCCGCCTTGCCGGTGGTCGTCACCCCGACCATGGCCAACCCGACCGGCGGCCAGCCCGTGCAGTACGCGGCCTACGTCCCGCGCGCGCCGGCCGGTCGCGCCGCGCGGTGCGCGCAGGACCCCGACGCGGCATACGATCCCGACGCACCGTGCCCGCCGGCGTCCACCCTGCCCGAGACGCTTCCGCCGCCCAGCCCGTCCCTGCCCCAGGTCCTCGCCCCGCCTGCCGCGTCCGTGCCGCGTGTCCTGCCCGCCGTGATCCGCGTGCCCGCCGCGCCGCACGCGCTGCCGCCGGACGGCGTAAATTACGGCCAATGGGCGGTGCAGGTAGGCGCCTTCACGTCCGAAGGGCAGGCCCGCTTCGCCACCACCATGGCCCGTCAGGCGGCGTTCACGGCCCTGAACGGCGCGCGCAGCGTCGTGCAACCCGTCCCGTCGATCGGCCACGCCCTCTATCGCGCACGCCTGTCCGGACTGGCGCGCGCCAGCGCAGCGTCGGCCTGTGCCACGCTGCGCCAGCAGGGGCTGGCGTGCATGGTCATTCGTCCCGGACAGTAGACTCCGCCGCCGGACCCGGCGGCAGGGCGCCGGGCACGTGCATTTCCGGCAGATGCAAGGCCACGTGCCGCACCAGATTGGCCGAATGCGCGCCGAGCGAGACGGTATAATCGCCCGCCGGCACCACCCATTCCAGCGCCGGCGCATTCCATTGACCCAGCAGATGCGCGTCGATGCCCATCGACAGATGCGCGCCCTGCCCCGGCGCCAGTTGCACTGTCCGCCAGCCTACCAGCCGCTTGGGCGCATCCCCGACGCCGGCCGGCAGGTCCAGATAGATCTGCGGCACGTCCCGGCCCGCGCCGCTGCCGGCGTTCGCGACCCCGAACGACACCACCAGGCGCGTCCCGTCCCGGGTGACCCGCAAGTCGGAATAGGTGAAGCGCGCCCGTTCCGACAGCCCGTATCCAAAGGGAAAAAGCGGGGCGACATGGGCGCGGTCGAACGCCTTGTAGCCGCCCCGCCCGACATCGGCCGGTGCGCGTCCGCCCGTGAAGGTGGCCGGCAGCCGTCCGGCGAAATCCTTCTGTCCGGTCAGAAGCGCGGCCAGGGCCGGGGCACCGCCTCCCCGCCACGACCAGGCCTGCACGACCCCGTCGACCAGATCCAGCCACGGCATCGGCCGGTCCGGATCGTCGGACAGCAGGACCACCACCACATGGCCGCCATTGCCGGCCAGGGCGGCGATCAGCCGGTCGTCCTGCCGCCCGTCGGAAAAGACCAGCACGCAATCCGCTTTCGCCGCGTCGGCGGGCACGCCCCCGTCACCCGGCGAATCGGCCGCCAGGCGCACGACCTGCCCCGTGCGCCGCATCGCCTCGGCCACGGCCCCCGCGGCGTCATGCGTGCCGCCTGTTCCGACCACCAGGACCGGCTCGGCCTGTGTCCCGGCCAGCGGCAGGACGTCGTTCTCGTTCTGCAACAGGACCGCGCCCTCGGCCATTTCCTCGTCCAGCAGCGGGTCGCGCGCGGAGGAAAGGCCCGCCGCCGCCTGGGGGGTGACATAGGGCGCCGGCCGGTCGATCACGCCCGATTCGTCAAAAGTCCGCAGGATCCGTTCCGCCATCGTGTCCAGCCGCGACCACGGCATGGCCCCGCTCCGCAGCGCCTGGCGCAGCGGCACGGCGTACAGCCCGTCCGCCCCCGATGGCGACGCCTCCAGATCCACCCCGTCGGCGATGCTCGCCAGCAGGAACGGCAGGCGCGACGTTCCGTCGCCATCGGCCTCGCGGTCCGCGACCTCGGTGACCATGCCACCGAATCTCCAGCCCTCGCGGATCGTACGCCCCATCCTGTCCGTGTCGCCGCAGGGGCGGGCGGCGGCGACGGTGGTGCGGCACAGAATCCCCCCGCCATGGGCCTGCCCGATCGCCAGATAGAGGCCCAGCATCCGGTCGCCGGGCAGCACGGACGGCCCGGCCCTTCCGGCATCGTCGCCCCCGAACAGCGGCAGCACATGTCCGGACATCAGGCCGGCGGCCATCGCCCCCATCACGCTGCCCGCCAGCAGCGGATCCTCGCCGTCGCGCGTACGGCCCACGCCCACCGGGCCGACGCCGCCCACTGGAACGGCGGCCTGCCCGGCCGCCCGCGCCGATCGGGCGGAGGCCAGCCCCACCCGATGCGCCAGTCCCAAATCCCAGCTTGCCATCAGCGCCAGCGGCGATGGGGCGCCCTGGGCACCCTCCAGCGCAATGCGTACCGCCGGCAGGCCGACGCGGGGTATGCCCGGCAGGGTGACGACGGTCGCCTGGCCCGCCTGCGGGCGCGACAGGCGGGCCTGCACAAGGTCCAGTTTCTCGGCCGGCGTCAGGCGCGCCAGCAGGACGGCCAGCTTGGCCGGCCGCTCGACGCCCCCGGCCCGGATGACGCCCCCGCCGCCGACCAGGCCCGCGGCGACGGCCGCCACCGCTACCCGACTCATGCGACCCCGCCACTGTCCGCTCCGCCGCCTCGCACCCGTCATCCGCATGACCCTCGTCCTGCTTTCATCCGTCGGAGGGATGCGACATCCGCCCTCGGTCTCCGCCCTGCATCGCCGGACCCGCACGATTTCGCAACACTCCATGTGTCAACGCGCATGTGGCGAAAACGTCGCTGCGCACGCGGTTCGATCCGACGCCGCATGAACACTCTTTTCAAGCGGAACGGAACAGGGAAGAAGAACATCCGAATCGCTTACGCGCGATGCCCCCTTTTCGGAATCCGTCATCGTGCCCCTGCCCCTCCTCGCGCTTGCGCTGGCGTCCTTCGGAATCGGGACGACCGAGTTCGTCATCATGGGTCTTCTGCCGCAGCTATCGGCCAGCCTGCACGTTTCGATTCCCGCCGCCGGGCAGCTCGTCTCGGGCTATGCGCTGGGGGTGACGGTCGGCGCGCCGATCGTGGCCGTCGCCACCGCGCCATTGCGGCGCAAGACGGCCCTGCTGGTCCTGATGGCCATGTTCATCGTCGGCAATTTCTTCTGCGCCATCGCGCCGGGATACGCCCTGCTGATGGCGGCCCGGGTCATGACCGCCTTCTGCCACGGCGCGTTCTTCGGCACCGCCGCCATCGTGGCCGCCAACCTGGTCCCGCGCGAGAAACGGGCGCAGGCGCTGTCGCTGGTCTTCGCGGGCCTGACGCTGGCCAACGTGTTCGGCGTGCCCTTCGGCACGGCGCTGGGCCTGTGGGCGGGATGGCGCGCGACCTTCTGGGCGGTGTGCGCCATCGGGGTGGTGGCGCTGCTGGCGATCGCGGCGCTGCTGCCCCGCGACAACGCGCATCCACCCACCCGCGTCCTGGCGGAACTGCGCGTGCTGCGGCGGCCGCAGGTGCTGCTGACCATGGTGATCTCTACCGTCTGTTCGGCCAGCCTGTTCAGCGTGTTCACCTATATCGCCCCGCTGTTGCAGACGCGCGCGAGCCTGTCGCCGCATCTGGTCACCATCGCCCTGCTGCTGTTCGGCGCCGGCATCACCATCGGCAACCTGCTGGGCGGCCGCCTGGCGGACTGGAAGCTGCTGCCGTCGGTGATCATGACGCTGGTCGCCTCGATCGTCGTGCTGCTGGCCTTTACCCTGACCAGCCGGATGGCGATCCCGGCGATGGCGACGCTGTTCCTGTGGGGGGTGATCGTCTTCACCCTGGTCCCGCCGCTGCAATACCGCGTGGTGCAGCAGGCGGCCGAGGCCCCGAACATGGCCTCCACCCTCAACCAGGGGGCCTTCAACCTGGGCAACGCCGTGGGGGCGTGGATCGGCGGCATGGTCGTGCCGACCGCCTGGTCCTATGGCGGGCTGCCGATCGTGGGCGCGGTCCTGGCGCTTGTGGCGCTGCTGCTGACATTATGGGCGCAGCAGGCCGACAGCCGGACTGTTCGCGTCAGGCACGAGGGCCGCGCCTAGCCCGATCGCCCCGCCGGCAAGAGAAAATCGCCGGGCGACTTGGCGGGGATGGCCGGCCGGGATATGAAGACGGCATCTAAACCGGCAGGACCGTGGCGCGATCGTCGGACCGAAGCAGGCGGGACGCGCCACGGCGGCCGGTCCATATACGGGTCCACACCCGAGGGGGCCACAGGGGCATCATGACCGTTCGACCGCCATTCGTCGCCATTCGCCATGCCCTCTCGCCGCGGGGGCCGGTGCGTTCCGCCATGCTGCTCGCCCCGGTTCTGGCCGGGCTGGCGGCCTGTTCGGGGTCGTCGCACCGCGCCGATACCGGGCTGGCCCTGCCCCAGAACCATCTGCTCAACGAGGACCGGTCGGCCAATGGCGGCGACGACCAGCTGGCCAACAACGGCGTCAACGCCTATCTGTGGCGGGGCGCGATCGACACGCTGTCCTTCATGCCCTTCGCCTCGGCCGATGCGGTCGGCGGGGTGATCCTGACCGACTGGTACACGCCGCCCGCGACCAGGAACGAGCGGTTCAAGATCACGGCCTATATCCTGTCGCGCAACCTGCGCTCCGACGCCATCCGCGTCTCGGTCTTCCGCCAGGCCCTGACCGACGGGCAATGGGAGGACACGCCGGTCGCGCCGAACACCGTGTCGGACATCACCTCCAAGATCCTGACCCGCGCGCGGCAGTTGCGCGCCGACGGCGGCCACTGATCCCACCCCATCCCGGCGCGGGTGCGCCGGGATGGGTCACGACCCTGCCGTCAGGACCAGGCGCCCTGACCGCCCTTCCTTTCCTTCGCCTATCAGGGCCATGCGCCCCGGACCGAAATCATGACCGAGACCTCCCCCGCCCCCTATGATTTCCACACCGCCGAGCCGCGCTGGCAGGCGGAATGGGAACGGGCGGGGGTCTTCGACGTGCCCGACGTCCCCCCCGCCGACCGGCCGAAATACTACGTGCTGGAAATGTTTCCCTATCCGTCGGGGCAGCTCCACATGGGTCACGTCCGCAACTACACGCTGGGCGACGTGGTTGCGCGCTACAAGCGCGCGCGCGGCTATTCGGTGCTGCACCCGATGGGGTGGGATGCGTTCGGCCTGCCCGCCGAAAACGCGGCGCGGGAACGCGGCGTGCACCCGCGCACGTGGACGCTGGACAATATCGCCGCCATGCGCGGCACGCTGAAGCGCCTGGGCTTCTCGTTCAACTGGGATCGTGAAATCGCGACCTGCCTGCCGGAGTATTACGGCAAGCAGCAGAAGCTGTTCCTGGACATGCTGCAGGCCGGCCTGGTGGAACGGCGCGAAAGCTGGGTGAACTGGGACCCGGTGGACCACACCGTCCTGGCCAACGAACAGGTCGTCGACGGCTGCGGCTGGCGCTCGGGCGCCCCGATCGAGAAGAAGCAGCTGTCGCAGTGGTTCCTGCGCATCACTAAATTCGCCCCCGACCTGCTGGACGGCCTGTCGCACCTGCCGCGCTGGCCGGACCGGGTGCGCACCATGCAGGAGCGCTGGATCGGCCGGTCGGTCGGCGCGCGCGTGCGCTTCGCGCTGCACAGCCCGCCCGCCGGCTTCGACACCGACCTCGATTCCGTCGAAGTCTTCACCACGCGGCCCGACACGCTGTTCGGCATGGCCTTCATCGCCGTTGCCGCCGACCATCCGCTGGCGGCGCGGGTCGCGCAGACCAACGCCGAGGCCGCGGCCTTCATTGCCGAATGCCGCCGGCTGGGCACGTCCGAGGAAGCGATCGAAACCGCGGAAAAGCGCGGGTTCGACACCGGCCTGCGCGTGTCCCACCCCTTCGCGCCCGACCAGACCTTCCCGGTCTGGATCGCAAATTTCGTGCTGATGGAGTACGGCACGGGGGCCATCTTCGGCTGCCCGTGCGGCGACCAGCGCGACCTCGATTTCGCCAATGCCTACCATCTGCCGTTCCGCCCCGTGGTGCTGCCGCCTGGCGAGGACGCGACAGCTTTCACCATCACCGGCAAGGCGTGGGACGGCGACGGCACGCTGTTCAATTCCGGCTTCCTCGACGGTCTGGATACGGTCCAGGCCAAGGCCGAGGCAATCGCGCGCCTCGAAGGAATGGGCGTCGGCCGGGGCGTCGTGAACTGGCGCCTGCGCGACTGGGGCATTTCGCGCCAGCGCTACTGGGGCTGCCCGATCCCGGTCATCCATTGCGCCTCCTGCGGTGCGGTACCGGTGCCCGACGACCAGTTGCCGGTGGTGCTGCCCGAGGACGTGACGTTCGATCGCCCCGGCAACCCGCTTGAGCATCACCCCAGCTGGAAGCATGTCGCCTGCCCGCGCTGCGGGGCCGATGCCACGCGCGAGACGGACACGTTCGACACGTTCGTCGACAGTTCGTGGTATTTCACGCGCTTCACCGCACCGCATGCCGCGGCCCCGACCGTGCGCGCCGCCGCCGATGGCTGGCTGCCGGTCGACCAGTATATCGGCGGCATCGAACACGCGATCCTGCATCTGCTCTATGCCCGCTTCTTCACCCGCGCGATGCGCGAGACCGGGCATGTCGGCCTGAACGAACCGTTCGACGGCCTGTTCACCCAGGGCATGGTGAACCACGAAAGCTACCGCGACGCCGACGGGCAATGGCTGTACCCTGAGGAAGTGGAACGCCGCGCGGAGGGCGCCGTCCGCCGCGACACCGGCACGCCGGTCACCCTCGGCCGTGTCGAGAAGATGTCCAAATCCAAGCGGAACACCGTCGCCCCGGTCGCGATCATCGAACGGTTCGGCGCCGACACCGCCCGCTGGTTCGTGCTGTCCGACAGCCCGCCGGAGCGCGACATGGAATGGACCGAGGCCGGGGTGGCGGGTGCCGCGCGATACCTGCAACGCCTGTTCCGCACCGTCCGCACGGTCGCCGAGACCGTGCCCGACACGGCGACCTGCCCGGAAACCGTATCCGACGCCGCCGATGCGCTGCGGCGCGCCACCCACCGGGCGATCGTGTCCGTAGGCGACGCGCTGGACGGATTCGCCATCAATGTGGCGGTGGCGCGCCTGCACGAACTGACCTCCGCCCTTGCCGATACCGAACGGCAGTCGGGCCAGGAGGGCATGGATTTCGCCCGCCGCGAGGCCGCGCGGACCCTGTGCCTGCTGACGGCCCCGATGGTGCCGCACCAGGCCGAGGAGATGCTCTCCATCCTCGAGCCCGGCCAGGCGCCGGCCGTTCAGCGCGCGTGGCCCGAGGCCGATCCGGCGCTGCTGGTCGCGCGCCAGGTGACCATCGCGATCCAGATCATGGGCAAGCTGCGCGCCACGATCGAGGCCATCCCGGATGCCCCGGCCGCCGACATTCTGGCCCAGGCCGAGGCCGAACCGAACATCGCGCGCCTGCTGGACGGGCGAAAGATCGTCAAACGCATCCACGTGCCCAACCGCATCGTCAATTTCGTGATCGCAGGCTGACCGGATGACCCTTCCCCGCCAAGCGCGCCGCCGGGGCGCATTCCGGGTCATGGCGGCGGCCCTGCTGCTGGCGCTGGGGGGCTGCGGCTTTCAGCCCCTGTATGGCAGCGGCGGCGGCCAGGCGGCGGACGGCGGCACCATTCCGGACAAGCTGCGACAGGTCTATGTCGCCGGCATCCCGGAACGGTACGGCCAGGAACTGCGCCTGTTCCTGCAACAGGACATGGCCGGGTCCGGCCCCGAAAACCCCACCGGCTACGTCTTGCAGGTCAATTCGTTCGTCATGAACGAAAGCCTGGACATCCATGCGGACAATACCTCCGGCCGCACCCGCGCCACCGGCCACGCGCATTGGGTCCTGCGGACGGTGGCACCCGCGCCGGTCGTCCTGGCCCAGGGCAACGCACAGGTCATGGACGGCGAAAACGAGACCTACGAGCAATATTTCGCCCAGAACCTGAATCAGGCCGTATTGGCCCGCCGGATCGCCAATACGCTGGCCGAGCGGATTACCCAGCAGGTCGCGATCTGGTTCCGCACCCAGGCCCCGCCACCGCAGCAGACGCGTGTGGCCGGACCGCGGCCAAGCTATGTCGATCCCAACGTCATGCCCAATTCCAGCACCGAGATTCAGCAGCAGTCGGTGGGCGAGGACGGCATGCCCGCAATGGCCATCGGGCGCACCAACCCCAACCCGTCGGGCGCGAACGAGAGCCAGCCCGCGAACGGAACGACGGGCAACCAGTGAAGCTCGACGCGCGTTCGGCCGCGCGCATCCTGCGCGACCCGGGGGCCTTGCGCGTCATCCTGCTGCATGGCGACGACACCGGCCTGGTCCGCGAGCGCGCCCGCACGGCAGCCCTGGCCGTGGCGCCCGACCTGGACGACCCCTTTCGGGTCGCCGTCCTGGACCGCGACGCACCGGAGCGGCTGGAGGAAGAGGTTTTCGCCCTGTCGCTGACCGGTGGACGACGCGTCGTCTGGGTCCGTGACGCCACGGATGCCATGACCACCCCGCTGAAGCACTGCCTGGGGCAGGCATCCGACACGCTGGTGATTGTCGAGGCGCCGGGCCTGGCCTCGCGCTCGCGCCTGCGCACGCTGGTCGAGAGCCATGCCGAAACTGCCGCCATCGCGTGCTATCCCGAGGAAGGCCGCGCGCTGGAGGCGTCGATCCGCCAGATGCTGGCGGCCGAGGAGATCCGGATCGACCCGGACGCCCTGTCATGGTTCGCCGGCCTTCTGGGCCCCGACCGCGCCGCCACCCGCGGCGAGGTCGAGAAACTGGCGCTGTATGCCGGTCGCGGTGGACAATTGTCACTGGATGACGTACGCACCTGCATCGGTGACGCCGCCGGGGTGTCACTGGAAGACGCGGCCTTCGCCGCAACGGCCGGCGACCGGGCGGCGGCCGACATGGCGATCGAACGCGCCCTGGCCGAGGGCACCAGCCCCATCGCCATCGCACGATCCCTGCTGTCGCACCTGCACCGCCTGCGCCGGGCGCGCCTCGCGATGGATTCGGGGCAGAGCCGCACCGATGCCATGCGCGCCCTGCGCCCCCCCGTATTCTTCAAGCGCACCGAATCCTTCGGCCAGGCCCTCTCGCTGTGGACCGCCGACCGCCTGATGGACGCCGCCGAACAGACCCAGAGCCTGGAACTGGCCTGCAAGCAGACCGGCGCGCCGGACCTGACATTGTGCCGCCGTCACATCGCCCGCCTGGCGGGTACTGCAATGATGCTGCGGCGGGATCGGTAAGCCAAACCTGAACGACGGACGCTTGCCCCCAGCCCGGCGGTCGTCTACACAGCATCTGTGTGTCCGCGTAGCTCAGCAGGATAGAGCACAGGATTCCTGGTTTCAAAATTGGGCGTCACGGCGGGAAACCTCGTGACGGATCTGCTCAAATTCGGGGAACGCTCGGGCCGCGCGCCGTGCCGATCCCGAGCCAAGCCCGGCCTGGCCGGGAAGGTGTAGAGACTGGACGGGCAGCACCTAACGGCCTTCGGGTCCAAGGTGAAGGGACAGTCCAGACCACGAACGCCATCACCCGATGGCGGCGGCGAAAGCCGAAGTGGGATGAATCCTGGGGCCGTGGGTTCGAATCCCGCCGCGGACACCAACCACCTGTTCCATGATGCTTCATACAGACCATGCGGGCCGGAAAGTGCGGGAAAACCGGCATTTTCTGTCCGCGACCTTTCCCATGCGGGCCGTGGAAATCCACAGCAGCCCGTGGTCATGTTGGTAGCGTCGAAAGAAACGATACCAACAGCAGGTGACAGCCGATGCCGCTGGCCCACACGAACTAACCGGAACTATCGCGGGCCACGGAACGCAGACTTGGCGCCGCGCACGGCCGGCGCACAGAATCGGCACCGATAGCATCCTACGACCTGGAACTGGGCCGCCTTCAGGTGGTGGGCGCAACATGTAATATTTCGGCTGGATTTCGTTCCGTTGGCCCCCGCTCATCGTCGTCCAGGAACCAGTCATAAGCGACACGACACGCCGTGATAAGGCACGGCCCGGTATTCGCCCGAGCGAGGAATGAATTCCGGATACGGAAATAGGCGCTGTTATGGTGATGCTTGCATTGATGGTACGCCGCGAATCCATCGGGCATTGGCGCGGATTACGTCGATCCTCGCCAATTCGTCAAATATTCATGCGATTCGTTGGCCGAGGGGGAAAAGCATGAGATCGCACACGATAAGGGCGAACTGACTGCTATCCGGTTCGCCGAAACCAGCAAGAACTGCTCCGCGCGCCCGCTCATGCCTGATCCATTTCAGGAGATGGGTGATCAGGACCGCCATGCGCCTGCCGCTCGCACTATTCGCTGTTGTCCACGTCTTCGAGCTCATCCGCGATATGTTCGAGATCCAGCTGGTCCCACCGCTTGCGCCAGACGCGCCACGGCAGCTGCGCCGGTCCGCAAGGATGTCAGGCCGCAACGAGGTTGACACAAACGGATATTTCGAAATAAAATTTTTATTTATTTTTCCGCGCAGTTACGAGCACACAGGTTGAAAATTCCCATCGCCGGATATTTCCCTTGCTTCCCGCGCTGGACGACCGACGGTTTCATTTCCCGAGCAGCTTTTTATCGCCCCCCCTGCCCGACGTCCGCGGGGAGCGGATGCGGGGCCACGCGTCCGCCGGCCCCTTCTGACGATCCGTGAGGGTCCGAGCTGTGACGAAAGGGAATAGACGGGCTTCCACTTAACCGCTTTTCGATCCCGCCAGACCTTTTCGCCCCGTCTTGATCGCGTTACATCCTGTGTCATCACCGCATCTGGAAATACATCCCTTCATGCTGAACCGTTCCACGTCTGGGTACAGTGCCGACAATCCGGAAGAGCCCATCGCCATTATCGGCGCTTCCTGTCGACTGCCCGGCGCGACGGATCTTGCCGGTCTTTGGCAACTTCTGGACGAAGAACGCGAAAGCGTACGACCGATCCCCGAAAACCGCTTTCCATTGCGGGATTTCTGGCACCCGCGTCGCGGCGAGCCCGGGAAGTTCTATGCGACGCACGCCGCGACACTGGACAATGTCGAACAGTTCGACGCTGCGTTCTTCGGCATTTCGGCGCGCGAAGCCCGGCAGATCGACCCGCAGCAGCGCCTGCTGCTGGAACTAGCCTGGGAAGCCCTGGAAGACGCGGGGACGACGCCCGAGGCGATCGCCACGGCAGGCGTCTATATCGGTGCCTCGGGCCTGGAATATGCCAACCAGCGCCTGACCGACCCGTCGTCGTCGGACGCCTATTTCATGCCGGGCAACACGCTGAGCATTTTCGCCAATCGTGTTTCCCACGCTCTTGGCCTGCGTGGGCCAAGCATGACGATCGACACCGCCTGTTCGTCGTCCCTGTTCGCCCTGCATACCGCGTGCGAGGATCTACGGGCCGGTCGTACGGACCTGGCCATGGTCGGCGGTGTCAGCATGCTGCTGTCGCCCTATCCGTTCATCGGCTTCTGCGCCGCGGGAATGCTGTCCCCGACCGGCCGGTGCCATTCGTTCAGCGCCGATGCCGACGGCTATGTGCGGGGCGAGGGCGGCGTCATGCTGCTGCTCAAGCCCCTGTCGGCGGCCCGACGTGACGGGGACGATATCCGCGCGGTCATTCTCGGCACCGCGGTCAACGCCGACGGGCGTACGCCAGGCCTGACCTTCCCCGGCGCCAAGGCCCAGACCGCCCTGCTGCGCGAAGTCTATGACCGGGCGGGCATATCGCCCGATCAGCTCGCCTTCGTCGAAGCGCACGGCACCGGCACCCCGGCCGGCGACCCCGTGGAAACGACGGCGCTGGGCACTGCCCTGGGCCAGCCGAGAAACACCCCGCTGCCGATCGGTTCGGTAAAGACGAATGTCGGGCATCTCGAGCCCGCGTCGGGACTGGTCAGCCTTCTGAAGGCAATGCTGGCCTTGCAGAAGCGGCGCCTGCCGCCCTCGCTGCATTGCGACAACCCCAATCCCGCCATCCCGTTCGCGGCACTCAACCTGGATGTCGTGACGAAGGCCCTGCCGCTCGGCGAAGGCCCGCTGATCGCCGGCATCAACAATTTCGGTTTCGGCGGCGCCAACGCCCACGCGATCCTGGCCAGCGCCCCGATCGCGCCGACCCAAAATCGCCCGCCCGCGCCTGCGTCCGACGACAGATTGCCGCTGCTGCTGTCCGCCCGGTCCGAAGCGGGATTGCGCAGCCTGGCACGGATCTGGTCCACGACGCCCTGGACCGACACCGATCTGCGCGGCATGGCGACCCGCCGTGCGCACCTGGCCTATCGTCTGGGCGTGCCCGCCGGGGATGCGGCGGACATGCGCGCGGCATTGGCCGCCTGGGTCGACGCGCGCGCCCATCCCGATGTCGTGACCGGGCAGGCCCTTGCCCAAGGGCGCACGGTCTTCGTCTTTTCCGGCAACGGCACCCAGTTTTCAGGAATGGGGCAGGATCTGCTGGACATCAGCCCGGCCTTCGCCGCCGGCATCGCCGAGGCGGATGCGGCGCTGCGTCCGCATCTCGGCTGGTCGGTGCTGGAGGCGATGCGCTCGGGCGACTGGTCGGCCAAACCGGCGGACATCGCACAGCCCATGCTGTTCGCCTTCCAGATCGGCGTCCTGCGCGGTCTCGCCCAACAGGGCATGCGGGCGGACATCGCGATCGGCCATAGCGTCGGCGAAATCGCGGCGGCCTTCTATGTCGGCATGCTGGATCTGGCCGAGGCCGCGCGCATCGTCGTGCTGCGCAGCCGTCATCAGGCGACGGCGCCCGGCGGCGGCATGGCCGCGCTGCATGGCGATGTCGACGAGGCGACGCGCCTGATGGAACAGGCCGCCCCCGGCCTGGAAATCGCGGCCTACAACGCGCCGAACGCCCTGGCGGCCGCGGGGGATGTCGAGGCTCTTGACCTGCTGGAGGCCGCGAATACCGGCACGTCGCTGCAGATCCACCGGCTGAAGGTCGGCTATGCCTACCACAGCAGCAAGATGGACGCGATTGCCGCCCCGCTGATCCAGGATCTTGGCCCCATCGCCGCACGCCTGCCGGACCGGGCGCTGATCTCGACCGTGACGGGCCAGCCGGTCACGACCCTGTTCGACGCCGAATATTGGTGGCGCAATGTGCGCGCCCCTGTCCTGTTCGCCGAAGGCGTGCGCCAGGCGGCCACCCTGGGGGGCGCCATCTTCATCGAGATCGGCCCGCGCCCGGTCCTGCAACATTATCTGCGCGACATCCTGCGGGACGGCGACGTGCAGTCCCGGGTCATGCCGGCGGTGCCGGCCAAGATCACCACCGATCCCTTCCCCCGCGCCGCCCTGGCCTGCTTTGCTGCCGGCGGCGATATCCTGTCGGCGTCCTGTTTCGTCGGCCCGGCCCATGTCAGGGGCCTGCCCGGCGTCCAGTGGCAACGCGAACGCTACTGGTTTGCCCCGACCGACGACGCTGCCGTCGTCCTGTGGGACCAGCAGAATACCCATCCCCTTCTGGGTGCGCGCGGCAAGACGGACCCGAACGAGTGGATCGCGCATCTGGACAGTGCGGTGCAGCCCTGGCTTGCCGATCACATGGTCGGCGACACCATCGTCCTGGCCGCGGCCTGCATGATCGAATTCGCCTTCACCGCCGCACGGGCGGCGTGGCCCGCGGCGCAGGTGCTGGAACTGCGCGACTTCCAGATCATGCGTCCAGTCATCATCGACCCGGCGCACCTGCGGGAAATCCGGGTCCGGCTTGCGGCGGACGGCACCATCACCATCGACAGCCGCCCCAGGCTGGCCCAGGCGGTCTGGACCCGCCATGCGACCACGCGGGCCGGCGTGTCCCCCGTTTCCCCGGTGGCGCTGCCGCCGGCCACCGCCGATTCCGTACTTGCGGGGGATGCACTCTACGCAACGGCGCGCGCCGCCGGACTGGCCTACGGGCCGGCCTTCCAGCGTGTCGGCGCAACCGCCATGGCCGTGGACCGGGTGGACGTGACGTTGACCGGCCAGTCCCCCATCACCGGCCTGACGCTTGATCCGACCGCGCTGGACGGCACCTTCCAGGCGCTGGTCGGCCTGGCTGTCAATCATGCCGGGCCGCAATCCGCCGATGCGCCGCTGCCGCGAAAATTCGGAACCATCCGCCTGGACATGACGGCGGACGCGCCCGTGCGTGGACAGGCCGCCGTCACCACCTCAGGCCCCCGCGAAACCGAAGCTGACATCGTCATGCTGGATGCCGCCGGCCGCGCGGTGCTTTCAGCCACCGCCTGCTGGTTCACCCGCATGCCGGGCGAGCGCCCCACCCCGGTAGCCGAACGCAGCTTCCATGAAATCTGGCTGCCGTCGCCCATCGCGCCCGCGCCCTTGTCCGACGATCGCTTCCTTGCCCTGCGCCCGACCCTGGAAACACCGGCGGGCGATGCGGATGACAGGGATGCCGGTCTTCTGGCCCAGGCCTTCCTGGCCACGTGCAGCGCGACAGAGACGCTACCCGTTGACGGCCCCACCGAAGCACCCGACCTCGCGCGCGTCTGGCAGACCCTGTTCCTCGACCTTCCGCAATGGCTGCCGGCGGCCCTGCTGCTCGCCTGGGTGGGGGAGCAGAGCGGCGTGGCGGGCACCATCCGACCCGACGCAGCGGCAGGCGACGATGCCTTTCCCGACGTCGCCTTCCGGCAATTGCTGTCCGGCCGCGCCGTCGAACTGGCCGCCGCGCAGATCGCCGACGCCATTGCGGCCTATACGCGTGACTGGCCGCAGGACCGCCCGGTGCGCGTGCTGGAACTGCATGCCGACCGGGGCACCCTGACCCGCCAGCTGGCCCCGCTCCTGACGGGCCTGCCGACGCGCCTCGACTATACGGTCCTGGAACCCAACCGCGAACGCCAGGCCCGGCTGCGCCCGACGTTGCTGGCTCATTTGCCTGGCATCGTCCTGGCCGAAACCGTGCCGGCCGGCGCGTATGATGTCCTGGTCGCCTACACGCCCGGCCTGCATGGCGTCGTGCCGGCGGCCATCCTGGCCCAGGCCGACCGGCTGGCCCCAGGCGGTCTGATTCTGGTGGCCGAGGCAGCCGAAGACAGCAGCTGGACCACGCTGCGCGGCCTGTCCGCCGACCCGCTCACCACGATCGCCGCCTGGCGCGAACTGCCGCATCGCCTGCGCGCGGTGGCCGAGAGCACGCCCAGCCAGGCGCCGTTCCCGCTCGCCCTGCTGGCGGCGGTCGCGGCCGAGGCCGAAGACCCGTTGTCCACGGCCGACGCCGCGCCGGCGCTGGCGCCGATGCGCCTGTCGTACGCGCCCCAGGATGAAATCGCGGACGATGAAACCGCCCTGGCCGCCCGGGCGATGCTGGCCCTGGCCCATGACGCCCGACAGGCGGCCGAGGCCGGTGAATGCCTGGCGGTGATTACCCGGGATGCCGGCAGCACCCCCCACGAGGCCGCGCGCGTGGCCCTTGCCCGGACAATCGCCAACGAATTTCCCTCCCTGCGCTGCCGCCGGATCGACCTGTCCTCCGCCATGACGGAAGCCGGGATCGAAGACGCCCTGCGCGCGGAAGGCGCGGCCGCGGACGACGAACGCGAAGTGCGCTGGACGCCCGACGGACGTCTGGTCCGCCGCCTGCGCGAGGGCCTGCCCGATCGCGCCGCCACCCCGGCGTCCGATCCTGTCCGGCTGATCCAGCCGGTTCCGGGGCCGCTGGACCGCCTGTGCTGGGTGCCGCAGGCCCGGACCGAACCCGGCCCGCGCGACGTCGTCATCGATGTCAGGGCCAGCGGGCTGAATTATCGCGACGTGCTGTCGGCCATCGGCATGCTGCCCGACGAATTGCTGCTGGACGGCTTTGCGGGCGCGACGCTGGGCATGGAATGCACCGGCGTGGTCGAGGCCGTAGGGGCCGAGGTCACCGATCTTGCGCCCGGCGACCGCGTCATGGCGCTGTCCGCCGCCGCCCATGCCAGCTGCGTAGTGACCGACCGGCGCAGCGTCCTGCCCCTGCCGGACTGGCTGTCCTTTTCGGCAGGCGCCACGGTCCCGGTCGCCTATCTGACGGTGCTGTACGCGCTTGAAACCGTGGGGTCGCTGCGCGCCGGCGAAACGGTCCTGATCCACGGGGCTGCGGGCGGCGTCGGCCTGGCCGCCATTCAATATGCCAGCCATGTCGGGGCACGGATCATCGCCACCGCCGGTTCCCCCGCCAAGCGCGCGGCATTGCGCCGGCTGGGGATCGAGACCGTGCTTGACAGCCGGTCGCTGCGGTTCGGCGCGGACGTTCTGGATGTCACGGGCGGACAGGGGGTGGATGCGGTCCTCAACGCCCTGAGCGGCGACGCCATGGAACGCAGTCTCGAACTGCTGCGGCCGTTCGGTCGCTTCCTGGAACTGGGCAAGCGCGACTTCCTGGCCAACACCCGGGTCGGCATCGGCCCACTGCGGCAGAACGTCAGCTATCATGCGATCGACGTCGACGCGCTGGTGCGGCATCGTCCGGAACTGGTCGGCACCCTGACGCAGCGCCTGCATGCCCTGCTCGAAGAAGGCGCGCTGGGCCCGCTGCCGCATACCAGCTTTCCCGCCGCCGCCGCGACCGATGCGTTCGCCCTCATGCGGACCTCGGCCCATGTCGGCAAGATCGTGCTGACGATGGGCCCGGTGCATGTGCCGTCCGATCTGGAGGTCCCGGCCGACCGGACCGTTCTGGTGACCGGCGGGACCGGCGGTTTCGGCGCGCGCGCCGCACTGTGGCTCGTGTCCCGGGGGGCGCGCCATCTGGTGCTGGTCAGCCGGCGCGGCCCCGAGGCCGACGGCGTCGCGGCCCTGCGCGCCACGCTGCTGGATGCCGGCGCGCTGACCGTCGAAGTCCGGGCCTGCGACGTCACCGACCCGACCGGACTTGCCGCCCTGATCGGTGACATCCGGGCCACCATGCCGCCCCTCGGCGGTATCGTGCATGCCGCCGTCAGCGTGGCGGACGGGCTGGTCTCGACCCTGTCCGAGGAGCAGGTCACGGCCTCGGTCCAGGCCAAGCTGGGCGGCGCGCTCGCGCTGGACCGGCTGACGCGCGATGACCCTCTTTCGCTCTTCCTGGTCTTCTCGTCGGCCACGATCACCCTTGGCGCGCCGGGCCAGGGCGCCTACGTCGCCGCCAATGCGGCGGTCGAGGCGCTGATCCAGCGGCGACGCGACGCGGGCCTGCCCGGCTGCGCCGTTCGCTGGGGGCCGATCGCCGACGCCGGATTCCTGGAACGCAACGCCGCGGCGCGCGAGGCGCTGGATCGCCGGCTGGGCGCGCAATCCATGCGGGCCATGGCGGCGCTGGACGCCCTGCCCGATCTTCTGGTCTCGTCCGATCCCTGTCCGGTCCTGGCCGACATGGACTGGCAGGCCACCGGCAACATGCTGCCCATTCTGGACGAACCCCTGTTCGGCGCCGTGGCGCGCCGGCGCGACGAAGACAGCGACACCGGCGACCTGATGAGCCTGCTGGCCACGGCAACCGAGGAGCGGCGGCGGGAAATCGTCGCCGACGTGATCCTGGGCGAGCTGACCCGCATCATGCAGGCCGACCGCGAGGCCCTGCCCCTGGACCAGCCGCTGGCCGAACTGGGGATGGATTCGCTGACGGCGGTCGAACTGGCTCTGGGGCTGGAACGCCGGCTCGGTGTCTCGCTTCCCGGCTTCGCATGGCAGGAGATGACCGTCGGGCGCGTCGCACGCCAGGTCGCCGCCCTGCTGGGCAATGGCGGACAGGACGCCACCGCACCGGCCGAGGCCGTCCTGACCCGCCATCTGTCCGACGAGGAGCGGCAGACCGTGTCCGTATCGCCCGAACTTGCCCCTCAGAACGAGGAAGACCTGATACCAGTCGACGAAGGCAAATGACGTAGCCGGCAGGACAGGTCGGGCTTTGCCCGAACCCACCAGGGCCTCAGGCCCTGGACCCCGATTATTGATAGACAGATCGGTTTCCAAAGGCCGGTGGCCTTTGGCGGGTTTCAGGGCAGGGCCTGAGCCGCGCCGCCGAAGAGACATTCATAACGCGGATTGGTATGACCACATGACGGGACCGAAATTCGGCCGACGCCTTGGCGAACGCATCAAGCTGCTGGCCAGCCTGTCGGGCGCGGCACCTGCCGAAACCAGCACACGCGGCTGGACGCTGCCCGGCGTGGAAGACATGGAAATCATGGCGCAGCGCGCGGCGGCGCTTGGCGTGGTCGATCCGTTCTTTCGCCAGCACGACGGGCTCGCCGGGGCCACGACCTCGATCAACGGCCGCAGCTATATCAATTTCTCGTCCTACGACTATCTGGGCCTGAATGGCGATCCCCGGGTCACCGCCCGGGTCGAGGACGCGCTCCGCCGCTACGGCACGACGGTTTCGGCCAGCCGCATGGTGTCGGGCGAGCGTCCCTTCCACCGGGAACTGGAAGGCGCTCTGGCCGAATGGCACGGCGCCGAGGATTGCGTCGTGATGGTGTCGGGCCATGCGACCAACGTGACGACGCTGGCGCAGCTCATGCGGCCGGGGGATCTGATCGTCCACGACGCACTGGCCCATAACAGCCTGATCCAGGGCGCCATCCTGTCCGGCGCCCGCCGCGTCGCCTTCGCCCATAACGACGTGGCCGCCGCCCGCGAGCAGTTATGGATGCATCGCAAGGCGCACAAGCGCGCGTTGCTGGTGCTGGAAGGCCATTACAGCATGGATGGCGACATCCCCGACCTCGCGGCCTTCGTCGCCCTGGCCCGGGAATTCGACTGCATGTCGCTGGTGGACGAAGCCCATTCGACCGGCGTGCTGGGCGCCAGCGGACGCGGCATTGCCGAACATGCCGGCATCGCACCGGATTCGGTCGATCTCTGGATGGGGACCCTCAGCAAAAGCCTGATTTCCTGCGGCGGGTACATCGCCGGACGCGCGGACGTCATCACCTACCTGAAGCGCACGGCCGCCGGATTCGTCTATTCCGTCGGGCTGCCGCCGACCGGCGCCGCCGCATCCCTGGCCGCACTGGACATCCTGCGCGAGGAGCCGTGGCGCATCGCCCGCCTGCGCGAAAATTCCGCCCATCTTCTGCGCCTTTTCCAGGATGCGGGGTTCGACACCGGCAGTTCCGCCGGCTACGGCATCGTGCCGCTGGTCACCGGCAGCTCCCTTGTTGCCGCCCGCCTCTCCCAGGCCGTGTTCGAACGCGGCGTCAACGTCCAGCCGATCATCCATCCCGCGGTGCCGGAACGGGCGGCGCGCCTGCGCTTCTTCGTCAGCGCGTCGCACACGCCCGATCAGATCGAGGCGACCGCCACGTTGCTCGGAGAAGAACTGCGGGCCTTGTCGGAATAGGCAGACAGAATCCGCCGAACCGACCCCTCCACCGCCAGCGCCCGCCCTTCGGGGGTGAAGAAATCGCCCTCGACCAGTACCTCCTGGACCAGCATGCGGCAGAACGCATCCAGCAGTTCGGCATCCGGCGCGCAGGCTTCGCGCCAGTACCGACCCAACGGGCCCAGGAAGGTCAGTCCTTCGACCTCATAGATGGCCTGCCCCAGAATTTTGACGGGCTTGTTCTGCCGCAAGGCCTGCAGCCCGACGGTGCTGTTCACCGTCACGACTCCGGCACAGGCGTCCAGGACAGGTTCCAGCGGCCCGTCGGCCATGAAATAAACCCGGCCTGCGACGCCCAGCGCGTGCGCGCGTCGGCGGATCAACCCCTCCCAATCGGTCAGGCGGGGGTCGAGCGGATGACGCCGCACGACCAGAGACAGCGTATCCGGGGCATGGGCGGCAAAAGAGGCAAGAATACGCTCCAGCGCATGGCCCATGCTGTGGAACGGGGAATGGACCCGCAGCTGGTAGTCCCCCTCCATCTGCATCGGCACCAGCATGAAGGGACCGCTGGGCAGGACTGCGGCTTGCGGCTTATGCACCAGACGTCCGGCCCAGTCGCGCAGCCAGCCCGCATATTCCACGAACGGATCAATGGCGGCATGAAACCGCGCGTGGGGGAAAAACGGGGTCAGAGCCAGACGCAGGGCGTGATAGGAAACGTCGTAGACGGCGCGCCGCAGGAAATCCGCATGCGGATCGTACCGCCGGGCAGGCCATGGTACTATGCCGCGCGCCCGGATGACGGCGGGGTCACGCGGTAATGCCGAAAATCCGTTGACACCATGCGGTTCCAGCGTGATCCAGCCGGGCCGCAGATATCCTTCCTCGAACACCCATATGCCGATATTCCGCGCACGGGCGATTTCGGTCGCCGCCCGATGGACCGGACGGCAATCGCCGAACAGAATGATCGCATCCGGTCGCTCGCGCGCCACGATGTTCTCGAGGAACGCCGGCAACGCTTTCTGGCGTCCGTGAAACCGGATCGCGTCCGATGAAAAGACGAAGTCCCCGCCGTTGAAGGCGATGCGGCGGACATGATGGCCGGCAGCCTTGAGGGCCGAAGCCAGTTCGGAAAAGAAAGGCGTGGCATTTCCTTGCAACACCAGAAAACTCAGCAAACCGTCCCCGCTTCCATATCCATCAGACGAACGGAGCCACCCGCACGCACACCCCAAGACCAAAAACAATATCCACACCGGATATTTCCACCAATGTCCCATCAGGCTGGCACAGCGGCCCGCAGGATGCGCTGCTACGCGGCATGCGCGCGGTCCATCCCGTCGATCATCGCCAATCCGGCTGCCGCCTGCGTTGGCCAATCGGCAAATGCCGGCGGCGCCTCCCGCTGCCCGCGCGTATCGTGCTCGGTCAGATCCAGGATTTTACGCTCCCACCCTGGTCCATCCAGCGGGTCCAGATAACCGGGCAGATCTCCTGCGATTTCCCGGAAAACCGGCAGGTCGCTGCACAGACAGGGGATGCCCAAGGAAAGGGCCTCCAGCAGCGGAAGACCGAATCCTTCGGCGAACGAGGGAAACAGCAGGGCACGGGCATTACGGACCAGATCCGCGACAACCACGTCGGATGATGTCGCGTGCTCGTGCACGATGCCCTGAAGAGCGGGGCAGCGCTCCAGCATGTCGACTATATTTTCGTTTTCCCATCCGCGGCGCCCAATGATCACCAGATGCGGCAACCGGGCACGATCATGCCCTGTCGCCATATGCCGCCAGATGTTCAGCAGCAGCAGGTGATTCTTTCGCGGCTCGATCGTCCCCAGCACGACGAAATAAGGGGCGTCGGGCGCCAGGCCGCTGACAGGCACCGCGGCCGACGGGCTGACATGGCACCCATGATGCACCACGCCGATGGAGGGGCAGCGCCCGCTCGGCGCCAGATAGTGCCGCAGAGACTCCGCAACGGCCTGCGACGGTACGATGACGGCCTCAGCCAGGTGCCCAACCGTGTCCATGCGCTGCCGATGACGATCCGGCTCGGTCGGGCGGGCGTATTCGGGATATTCGATCGGGATCAGGTCGTGGACCATGACGGCCAGCCCGGCATTCGCCCGCCCCAGAAAGCGGGCGATCACGTCCCGCTGCATCAGATGGTGATGCGACAGCAGCAGATACAGCCGGCGCTGCATCGTATTGCCGACCGCCCCGACCGCCGCCGCCTGCAACAGCAGGCCAGCCATAAGCGAGGCCCCACGCCATGGCCGTTTCGCCTTCGTCCAGGCGCGCGTCAGCATCCGCAGGAAACAGTCTGTCAGACGCCGCGGCAAGATCCCGATCCGCCCCACGGGGTGATAGGCCACGAAGGTGACCCGTGCGGGAAAATACCGCGACAGATACAGCGCATATTCCAGTTCAACGCGGTCGATGCCGGTCGGCACCGCGCTGCCGGCGCGGGACAACAGGCGGGAAATATCCATCAGGACAGGACGAGACATCATGGGGTCAGACCGCCGCATGTCGTGACGCCCTCCTTTCGCGATGACGTCAGGGCCGCACGGTAGCGCGCGACGGCCTTGCGCAGGGCTGTCTGCAGAGACAATGCCCGCATCCACCAGGTCGGTCGCCATACATTGGCATCCTGCAGGCGGTCGATCAGGATTTCCGGGCTGCAGGGCAGCCGTGTCACAGGATCGAGATAGCGCGGAAACAGGATCAGAACTCCGGCGACAAGTTCTTCCACAGACAGCCGCCGGGTCCGTCGCGCGGGAACATCCCCCAGATCGACCGTCAGCCCCCATCCCGCATAGAACGGGACGCCATAGGTCACGACACCCCGTCCCCGCATCAGGGCCTCGAACCCCGCCAGCGAGGTCAGGGTATGAACTTCGTCAACCCGGGCAATCGTATCGGTGATGGCCCCGCCCCGATCGATTCGATCGGCGAACTGCAATACAACGGCATCTTCCACATGCCCCACCCTGTGGGTCGCCTCGACATCGGGATGTGGCCGATACAGGATGAAAGCGTCGGGATTAGCTGCCCGAACGGCCTGCAGCAGTTCCAGATTTCCCGAAATCCGCCCTCCCCCCCGGCGCACCGACTGATCGTCCGCGACTTGCCCGGGCACCAGAATGGTCCGCCGTCCCGCAGCCTCCCATGGCTCGTGGGGGGCAGATGTCCGACCCGGGCCATATTTGGAAATACCAAGCCGAACCAGCGCATCCATCAATTTTCCGGCGCGGGCGCGCAGTGCGGCATCGAATGAAGCCGTCGCCAGAATATGCTCCAGATCGCTTTCCTGCGCCGGGTCGTAATATATGCCACGCGTATCGACGGTAATTGACGAAGGCGGGGTCAATGCGCTGCCCAGACCGATGGAGCGGATGAAACCATCCTCGATCCGCCAGAGCGGAATCGCCGCCCGATTCGCCGTATCTTCCAGTCCCGACGGCTGCCGGGTCGCCCATACCGCCGCCGCGCCGCGCTGCCCGGCATCGATGTGCTGACGAAAGGGCGGATGACCCGGCGCCGTCGCCAGGAAATCGGCTATCCTGCGCCGCTTCCATCGCGACATTCCCAGACATGCGCCGATCTGACGATTGGCCATGATCGTCCGCCGCCAGTCGTCCAGCAGCGTGATCGCATCGGCGCACGCCATTGCCATGCCGGTGAACGGATCAGTGTACTCCGTTCGCACCGCGATTTCCGTCATGACGTCACGCACGCTCAACCCGCCTGGACGTACGCCCGACGCATCCAGCATCCTGACCGCAATACCGCGCAAAACGGCCAACCGGGCAAGATCGGTCGCCTCGGCGGCATAGACACAGGTTGCGTCGTCAAGAAGATGATGCGGGTCGCTCTCGGCCGCGACCACCGCAAGCCCGTACCGCCGGGCTTGCGCGGTCAATCCCCCCTGCCGTGGTCCGACGACGAGAACCACGTCCTCCGCCGCATGCGCGGCCAGGACATCCCGCATGACCCAACGCATCGGGCGGGAACCGGGGCGCCATCCCAAACCGCAAACGACGACCGACCTCCCCCGTCCGGCAGGCCGGCCCCAGAAGCATCCGCCGACCCGCAATTGCACGATGCGCGCGGCCAGGTCATCCAGTTCCGGGCCGGAAACAGCTTCATGATCCGGAGCGGTTGCGTCCCGCCTCAAGGCGAGGGTCGGCATGGTCCGATGAAAGGGCGGGGCGCGCAACAAGGCAATCGATCCGCCCCCTTGCCGAGGTTTTGCGCTGCCGATGTGAAGCACCCTCTCCTCTACCCGCATCGCTTGTCGTCCCCGGGCATTCGCGATGCCATGTCCCCTCGAAATCGCCTGAAAATACAGGCTGCATTCAATGCCCGAACGTCGCTTCGACGACCGTCACCTCATAGAGGTATACCAGACAATTCAAAATCGACAACGAAAGCCTGCATGAAAAAACGGGTCAACATGTCTGTATTCATTCATTTTCCAAATATAATTTTTACCCCAGCACATCAGACCGACCGCCTGCTCCTTCACAGTAACGAACGATAGAATCGGCGCAGCCGTTCGGCATAAGCGCCATAGGAAAACTGGGATGCACGCTTTGCTCCGTTTCGCTGCAAAGCCAATCGCCGAGAAGAAGTAGCATTCAGGTCGTCCAATATCCGGATTCCTCCGGCGATATCGGCAATGTCCAAGGGATCGACCAGGATCGCCGCGTCCGCCGTAGCGATTTCCTCGGTCGCCCCGCCCCGCGCGGTCAATACCGGCGTCCCCAGGGCCATCGCCTCGACAATCGGCAACCCGAATCCCTCGGCCAGCGAAGGAAAGAGCAGGGCATGCGCATCCTGGATCGCCCGGATCAGACTGGGCCGATCGCACCAGGGCAGACGTATCACGGGGGTGTCGCCGACAAAGGGCGCGTAATCGGGCCTGTCATCCCCATCGGGTCCGATCAGGACCAGCGGCCGTCGCGTGCCGCTTCGGGCATGGGCAGCCACGAGGCGACAGATGTTCTTGCGGCTTTCGACGCGTCCGACATGCACGAAGTAGCCCGGCGGCGCGGGCGGCCGCGCCTCCCGCGCCTGGCCCAATTCGTCGCTGGAGAACCCGACCGCCTGGGACAGGTTATGAACATGCGACAGCGGGATGCCGCATTGGGCGGCGATATCGCGACGCGCCGTTTCGGAAATCGTCACCACCGCATCGGCCGAGCGAACCAGGCGACGCATCAGGCGCCGATAGCGCACCGGCTCGATCCCGGTCAGGTCCGGATGCGTCAGGGGAACGACGTCATGGATCGTCACCACATTCCGCGCCCCCTTCACCCGTATGGGCAGGGGATAAGTCCAGTGCATGATATCGGGGGGCGACGGCACCGAAACGGTCGCCAAAGCGCCCCAAAGCTTGAATTTGACGTGCGCGATCCGAAAAATATCGGGGCACACCACATAGGGCACTGGCCCGTCCCTGCGCACCGTTGCGGGATAATCCCCCCGTATGGTCTGCAACATGCGCAATAGACGCCGGCCCGGCGAATGCGGATGGCCAGCCGGCGCCCCCTCGACGCTGTCGGTCAGATAGGTCGCAGGCGTGCCCGCCTGCTCCAGACAGTCCGCGATCGCCTGGGTGTAGCGCGCCACGCCGGTACCGCCGGCCCGTTTCGCATTGCGACCGTCCAGCCAGATTGCAGGCCCGTCAGACAAGGGGGGCCTCGTACATATGGGTGAGGCAGCAGGGGAATATAAAATTTATTTTACAAAACAGCCGCAACGCCAAAATTCCCCCAGCCCATGTGGCCTTCGCAAAAAAACGCACCAACTCGTCGAACGAAATCGAAAGGGATATTGTGCCCCGAAACACGCAACACCTCTGCATGCTTTATAGGGCGACGCCATTCATCGGCATGGCAAAACATCCCCCTTCTGTGTATGGACTGCGCGCTATCAGACATCTGATGACACTGTTCGGGGCTGCCGATTTCACCCCGACCGCTGGGATTCGACCTGGGCGTATGCCACGCGCCGAACAAGACACAAGGTGGTAGAATGCAGGCTTGGGCCATCGCCGTCGTATCGGTTCTCGGACTCCTGACGCTTTTCGTGCTTCGGACGACCGGGGGCAAGATCACCCGGCCGATCCTCAACGACATCCCCGACATCGCGATCGGGGGGACCTTGTGGCTCGCACTGTCATTGCTCACCCAGCGTCCGGCGTCCTCAGCATTGCTGTGGGCCGTTCTTGCCGCCGGCCTGCTTCTGGCCGATCACACCAAGCGTCAGATTCTTCGGGAACCTGTTGTCTTTGCCGATGCCAGTGAACTCTTCCTGGTCTTCACCCATCCGCGCTTCTACCTGCCCTATGTCCATCCCGCCCTCTTCTACGGCATCGGCGGCGCGTTGGTCCTGGCGACGGCATGGCTGTTTTCGGTCGAATCCCCCGCCATGCCCGGCAGCCCCATCCTGTCACGCGTGGCGGGGGCATTGCTGCTGCTGCTTCCTATCGCCGCCTATTTCTGGCGCCCGTCGCTGAACCTCATGGCGAAAGTCCTGCGCAAGCTGGGGCCGAGCGGCGATCCCGTGCTGGACGCGGAAAAGCTGGGGATGCTCGGCAGCTTCGCCGCCCATACCGTCTGCTCGCGCCAGGAACGGCCGGAGCGCCGGGCCGCCTGCAGCTTTGGCATCGTGACCGTTCCACCGGACAAGCCCCCGGTGGTTCTGGTCCAGGCCGAATCGTTCTTCGACATCGGCCGGCTGGCCCCTGCCCTGCCTTCGCCCCTGACGGAATATGCGGCGTGCCGGAACCGCGCCTGGCGGTATGGCCACCTCAACGTCGATTCCTGGGGGGCCAACACCACACGCAGCGAATTCGCCGTCATCAGCGGCGCCTCCCCCGCCGACCTGGGGCTGGATCGCTTCAACCCTTACCATTCCTTTGCCCGCGAGCCCATCGACACACTGGCCGCACGCCTGCGTCGGGCAGGCTACCTGACGGTCTGTGTCCATCCCTATGACCGGCGATTCTACAGCCGGCACAAGGTCATGCCCAACCTCGGCTTCGACCGGTTCATCGGGGGCGAGGCCTTCGGCGCCCGGCATGGCCAACTCGTCTCCGACGAAATATTGGGCGCCTGGGTCAATGACTTCATCGCCCGTCAGACACAGCCCGTCTTCGTGTTCGCCATCACGGTCGCCAACCACGGCCCTTGGCCGACACAGGCCACGACCCCCGGTCCCTTCGCCTCCGAACTCGGCGGTTATCTGGACAGCCTGATGAGTACCGACCGGATGATCGGCCAACTCGCCTCCTCGCGCTGGCTGAACGACGACGGCGGCATATTCGCACTCTATGGCGACCATCAGCCAAGCCTGCCCGCGCTGTCCCGCGGCGGATTCAATATCGATTCCTCGACCGATTATTTTATCCTGGACGGCACACGCCCCGCAGGCAACCGACGCGACATTGATGTCCACATGCTGGGCCACAATATTGCAGACTGTCTTATGAAACGTTCCCACCTGTCTCGCAACATCACAGCTACCCTGCCATTTTCCGCTACGGGAAGCATGACAGGCATGACAACCGGGCCAAAAACCGTGTCCAGATCACGACTTTGATCGGGCGGGCCACCCTTTATCTTCTACCTGGAAAGCTTCGCAAGGCATGCAACGCCTCGAGCGCGCCTTCAAACCCTGAAATGACGGTCCTTGTCTTCATTTCGCCGTTCTTGCGAAATGTTATTCTCGGTCTCGCTCTTGACTGGCACTACAGGTGAAGCGCCAGGAAAGCGCCGTTTCCTTCCGGCATCCCGGCGTTCCAACTGCAGTGCCCGGCGAGCGGTGAGACGCCTCCCGCCGGGACGAATGGCAGAAGATCATCCAGGATCGACAAAGAACGCGGGAATCGCAGCCCCCGCGCGAAGGGCGTCGTCTATCCTGTCGCAAGCAGCGAGGGCCTCGGTGACGGTGACATCCATGTCCAGATAGCGATAGGTGCCAAGCCGCCCGAGAAAAGACACGCCAGGTTCTGCCCTGGCCAACTGGATGTAGTTATCCAGCATATGTTTTTCCTGGGCGAGCCTGATGGGATAATAAGGGGTGTCATTCGCGCCGGCGAGACGGCTGTATTCGCGGAAACAGACCGTGCGTAAAAACTGATCCTGCTCCCATGGTGCGAAATGCTTGTGCTCGGATATGCGGGTGAAGGGAACCGCCTCATCACAATAATTCATGACCGCGGTACCCTGATGATCTCCGTCGTCCTCGAATCGTTCAAAATCGAGCGTCCTGTATCCAAGACGTCCGAGACGGAAGTCGAAATAACGGTCGATCGGGCCGGTGTAGAATATATGGGAAAACTGTTCCTCCACGGCCTCAAATCGCGTGCCCAGCCGGACCTCGATTCCCGGAGCGTCAAGAATGTTCTTGATGATCGAGGTGTAGCCGTTTTCCGGCATGCCTTGCCACGGGTGATTGAAATAATTGTCGTCGTAATTGAACCGCAGAGGAAGCCTTTTGAGAATAGACGCCGGCAATTCGGTCGGTTCCAGCCCCCATTGCTTGCGCGTGTATCCAAGAAAAAATGCCCGGTAGAGTTCGGGGCCAATCATCGAGAGCGCCTGTTCCTCGAAATTGCGCGGTTCCGTGATAGAGCGGTCGGCCTTCTCCGCGATGAACGCCCTTGCCTCGCGGGGGCCCATGGTCGTGTTGAAAAACTGGTTGATGGTCAGGAGATTGACAGGAAGCGTATAGACTTTCCCCTGCGAGACCGCCTTGACCCTGTTGACGAACGGACGGAAGGTACCGAACTGTCCAACGTATTTCCAGGCGCGCTCATCCGCCGTGTGGAAGATGTGGGGGCCGTAGCGGTGCACCATCACGCCGGTCTCAGCATCACGTTCCGTGTGGCAATTGCCGCCGAGGTGCTGGCGCTCGTCGAGCACGACTACGGTGTGGCCGGCACCGGCGAGATGGCGGGCGACAATCGCGCCGCTGAAGCCGGCTCCGACAATGCAATATTTCATGATATCTCCCGTTTAACGCGGACTATGCGGGCTTGTGAACCAAGCGGAACGTGGCAGGCAAAAAGGATTCCTGCCGCGTCCCCACGCTCTGCGAACCGCTATTTGGCAACCCAGGCCGCGCTCATGGCCGGACTCACCAGGGTACCGATCAGGTTGACGAGTTTGTAGAGCCGATCGGTTTTCGCATTCGCGACATAAATCAGATCTTTGTCCTTCATGGCCACCTTGCCAGCCAGGAAATACGCTGTGGGCTCCATCATATCGAGCTTGTAGATAATCGGTACCCCGCCCGGACGAGGTGAAAGTCCAAGCTTTCCAGCGACTGGGTTGCTCTCGAAGCGGAAGAGAAACACGGCATTGGGATCAGCCCGGGCGTCATCCGGGCCGCCGATCCGAGCGGCGGCCTGCGCCAGGGTCAGCACGGGCGTGTTGAACGGTGTCTCGGTCACGTGCGCGGCGCCGAAAACGGTATAAGTCCTTGGCAGATAAATCACCTGCACCTGGTCGCCCGGCATAAGCGGGATATTCTGGGTCGGATCGTTCTCGAGCGTTCGCAGCGGTACGCGGCCGGTAACCCCCTTGCGCGAGAGCAGCACGATGCTGTCTTCCGTTGAATGGGTCGCCCCCCCGGCCATCGCTACGATGTCGAGAAGTCCTTCATGGGCAAGCGTCAGGAACTGGCGACCCGGATGGTGGATATCACCGGAGACAATGACCGAGTTGTGCAGATCGGTCAGGATATGGACAAGAACCTGAGGATCCTGGGCCAGGCCGGCAAGGTGACTGGCAATTGCCTTGCCCAGTTCCGATTCGGTCATGCCCGCAGCGTGCAGGTTGCCGATATAGGGGAAAGGAATATCGCCGTGCTGGTCCACCCCGATGGGAGGCAGCATCGTGACGTTGGAAGCGGGGGTATCGGGCGCACTGCTGCTCCGAGTCCGGGCGCCCGCCGCGCTGTTCCCTGATGCAAAAAGCCCGCTTCCCACCTCGAACACAGAGATCGACAATTCGTCGCCCGGCCCGATCGTCCCGTTTGCTCCGAGCGCGGGAGCAGTCGCATCCAGGGTCGACAGCGAAGGAAGCTGTTCGGACTCAAGAACGGAGACCGTTGCCGGTGTAAGCGGAACGATACGAAAGCCGAGAGGATTGTGCCCGGGCTTGTCCTGGGAGCTGAGCACATCAGCTTCAATCGGTCCTGTGCCTGGCAACGCACTGCATCCAGCCAATGACAGCACGCCCGCCACGAGAACAACAAGCCTAGCAAGGGATCGGGACATTATATCTCATTGTGGTGGTGACCGACTGGCGCTCCTTATGCCTATGCATCGTCCAGACTGCAACAAGGCGCGGTGCTGTCCGAGCCGTCGTGTTCCAGTCCGGCTGCACGCGTCCGGCGGAAGCAATCTTGCATCGCTCGGGTGTCTTGTGGTCATTTGAAGGGTCAAATTGAATTTCTGGGGAACCGGCATCAAATGAACTTTGTCTCTGCGGAAGCAGCACAGCAGCATTCGGCGGATGAGGCCATATCCGTAGGCAAGCCTTTCCCCTTTTTTCCAATCAATTTCAGGCCTGACCAGAGAAGCAAGCCGCTTTATATGGTCAAACCCTTCACGGACATGGATGATCACGGAAATGTGATCATCGAGCGCGGACAGGTCGTCACGTTCGACGGGTTCATGACGGCGCTCTATGAGCGCGAGATCAATCACATTGTCCCGAACGCAAAGCTCTACTTGGAGTTGGAGATCGCCGGGAATTTCCGGGTTGGACTCTACCACCGCTCGCAGGCAGGGCAGGTCACGGAATTCGCAACACAGAAGTTTCTCGTAGAAAAAGGCGGGCCGGACAGCCGTACTGTCCGTCTGGATTTTGACATCATTGGTGCCGAGGCGCGCATCGGACGGTGGTACTTCAGTATTGAGGCACTTGATTTCTATTCGACCGCCCAATCGGCCGTAACGAATGGCGAGGCTCTCCAGCACCAGATGTACCGTATGGCTTGGAATGCCATGGATGGAGCCGCCAACCCGCTGCGCGATGTCATCCTGAAGCGTGCCTGCTGGGGAATTTACGATGCGGCCTTGCAAGAGATCCGCCCCTGCTTCGTGATCTGCACTTTCAAACGCGAAGAGCAACTGGCGGCAAATATCGACCGGCTGGTATCTGCCCTGGCACCGCATTGTCCGGGGTACGGCATCGTTGTTGTCGACAATGCAGGCACCGTACAAAATCGTCCCGAATGGCCGGATAACGTCAGGCTCATAGCCCAGCGCAACGTCGGCGGCGCGGGCGGATTTGGTCGCGGCATATTCGAAGCCCTTGAGGGTGGAACGTACACGCATATTGTCATGTTGGATGACGATGCAGATGTTGAACCGACGGCTATTACCCGTCTGATCAATCTTTTTCGTCTCAGTCGTGATCCCGATGTCTTTATCGGGGGCGCCCAGCTCGACGTGTACAATCCGGTCCTTCTGGCGGATGGCGGCGCGCACTGGGTACCGGACCGGTTTGAACGGCCGTTCGCGCGGCTTCCGCCCACGGATCTTGGTGAGCTGGAGGCTAAGGATGCGCTCATGCGTAACCACAACCTCAATTTCAACGGCTGGTGGCTCTTTGGCGGACATGTTGACGGGTTCAGGAAGTTTGGCATGCCCTTGCCATGCTTCGTGCATCTGGACGACGTGGACTACGGGGTGCGCCTTTCAATGCGCGGTGGCCAGGTTCTCTCGGTACCAGGCATCGCAGTGTGGCATGAACCCTACTACGCCAAGCCGGAAGGCTGGTTCGCCTATTATAATATTCGCAACGAGCTGATCCGCCTTTCCTGCCATACTGAAATTCTCTATGCGCTGCTGCTCGGGGACGATTTTGCGACACGGCAGGCGGCAGTGGAGAAGCGTATCCGCTCGCAGATGCGTCGTGTAACACGGCTTCTCCTGCGCCGTTTCCGCGGATTTTCCGATATCTACCATTACGGATCTGCGATGCTGCTGGCGATCGCGATTGAGGATTTCCTGAAAGGTCCGGATATTCTTGAACGTACCGACGCGGCCGATCTTCACGCGCGGGTCATGAAAGTCTACAAGGAATTCTCGGTCAATCATACGTTCAGCACCAGGCTTCCTGTAGGCGTGATCCCGACACCTCCCGGCACATCAGACAAATTTATCGTTCCTTGGGTCAGCGGAACAAATCGCGGGCGCAGCCTACTGACGCGCGCCTACAACCTGTACCAGCAGGCCAGCCACAACGGAAACATCACCCTTCGTGCCAAGCGTCCCTCTCCGATGCAGATTCTGTCTGCCCGCAAGCGACAGATGACGGTTTTCAACAGCCGCAACGATATCAACTGGCGCGATATCCGGGCGGGGCGCGACTGGGCCTACTATGATCCGCAAAAGATCGGGTACCATATTTTCAGCAACGACCCCTCGCTTTACCATCAGGCCCGCACCAGACTTGCCCGCGCCCTGCGCCAGTTCCAAAAGGAGATAGTGGTCGTGCAACCGCAATGGGCAGCACGGTACGATACCCTGACATCCGAACCTTTCTGGCGCGAACTGGTCCGGACCTTTGACATCTGACAGTCCGCGCTGGACGGTCCTGCAAGCTGGCCACGCAGGACCGGGAGCGGACTGGCAGGACGATTTTTTTCTCCGCCCGTGGCAGCGTTACGCGCACACCGGGGCCATGGCGCTGCGTGTGTCTGCCACGGTGCCGGTGACGGTTGCCGTCATTGCAATCGGCGACGAGCGTCGGGTTCTTGGTGAATGGATATGCGGCCAGGGTGTGACGACCCTGCCGCTGGGGGAGGCTGATTCGCGCGCGGAGCATCTGCGTTGCGAAATCGCGGATGCGGGTGCAGATGGCCCTTCGATCGCGATCGAATGGGTGTGCTCTGAGCCCGCCGTGCGTTCGCCGGCGATCGCTGTCGTCATTTGCACCTACAACCGCGAGGTCGCCCTACGGAGGCTGGTCGATGCCCTGTCAGCGCAGCATCAGGCGATTGCCGCCCTCTGGATCGTAAACCAGGGCGATCCCGGACTCGCGGAACGCCTGTTCTCCGCGGCCGATCCGTCTTTCCTGCGCGTCGTGGAGCAGGAAAACCGCGGAGGAGCCGCGGGTTTTACCCGTGGGATCATCGAGAGTCTGAGCGACGGACGGATCACTCACGTCCTTCTGATGGACGACGACGTCGCAATTTCAGGCGAACTGGTCACGCGGCTGGAGAAAATCTGTGCGTATGTTCCCGATACGCTCTGCATCGGCGGCGCGATGCATGATATTGCCGATCCATCCCGCCTGATCTCGCTGGGTCACGATGTCGATCGCCTTCATCCCGCTGTTTATGATCGTGTACCGCGCGAGGGGCTTCTGCTGGGTCGCGAGGAGACCACGCGCGTAATTGCCGCGGCCGCCGAGGTCGATTTCTGCGGATGGTGGTGCCTGTGCCTCCCGCGCCTGGCGATTGAGCGCTGCGGGCTCCCGTTGCCTTTCTTTATTCGCGGCGATGACGCGGAATATGGACTTCGCTTGACGGAGGCGGGATTCCCGACAGTGATGTGGCCCGGCATTTTCGTGGAACATGAAGCCTTTTCCCGGAAAGCGCGCTCATGGCACCATTTTTATGATCGCCGCAACGCATTGTTGCGGACGCTGCTGCATGGCCCACCGGGGCGGCGAGTACCCATTTTACGCCTGGCTCGCGGGGTGGTCGATGCACTGGCGACGTATCGCTATGAACTCGCAGAAGCGGGAATCGACGCGCTGGCGGCCTATATGGACGGGGCTGCCGGTCTGACCTCCTGGGGAGCTGACGCGCACTGCGCCCTGGTGAAACGTGAAAGTCCGGATTTTCCCGTACCCGGTGTCGTTCCGGTGACGCTGGACCGCCACCCCTCGCCGGTGATCCGTACGGTGCTGACGGTAGGACGTGTTCTTGGAGATCTGCCGCGCAAGGCAGTTGCGTCCGCTCCTGTTCCGGTCGCCGCCCCCGTCTGGATCAGCGGCACCCGCCAGCGGCCAGACGCAGTGCTGGTCGTGTCGAACGGGCGCGCCACATTTCATTCATTCCAACCTGCGCGTCAGCGCTTTCTGGTCAGGGAACTGTTCCTGGTTGTCCTGCGTGTTCTGTTCGGGCGGCATCCATCGCGGCGGGACCTCACGGCCATGATAACACCCGACTGGTGGCGACGCTTTCTCGGGATCGATGTTTCCCAGTGGTAATATCGGGTGCCGGGCTGGCTACACTTGGGTCTGACTGGCGCGGCACCCCGTCTTCGACTTGCCCCAGCGGGGTCAGATTGCCTTGCAACCTGGGGTGAGATATGAGGTTGGCATGAATGGGTACCATATTAACGCGCGTGATGCATCGGGCCTCCAGACTGAGGTAAAGGCGAAGGATCGCCTACGTGTATTGCGAGATCATGGCGGTATTATACTGACGGTTGTGTTGCCGACGCTGTTCAGCGCTGTTTATTTTTTTCTGCTTGCGGCACCCCAGTATGTCTCCGAAACCAGTTTTGTGGTGCGCGGTCCTGCGGGCCAACAAGGGCTCGTCCTGTCTGATCTACTGTCCTCGCAGGGGGAGAATGGCGCCACCGAAAATACCTTTGCGGTACAGAATTATATGACGTCCCGCGACGCTGCGGCGTTGCTACGCCAGAACAGTGAACTTCGGGAGGCGTTCAACCGACCTGGAGCAGACGCGCTTGCCCGTTTCCCCGGCTGGCTGCACCGAGATGATTTCGAGCATTTTTTCTGGTATTACAAGAAACATATAACGGCTGAATTGGACACCAGCAGCGGTATCTCGACGCTCCGCGTCCGCACATTCCGGCCAGAAGATTCGAAGCAAATTGCCGAAATCGTGATCAGCGCGAGCGAAGCGCTCGTGAACCGGATGAACGAAAGGCAACGTCAGAACACAATCGGTAGCGCCCTGCATGAGGTGGAACTGGCTGAGGAAAAATACCGGTCTCTCTCCCGCGACATTGCGCGATACCGTACGACCCAGTCGCTGCTCGACCCCGAGCGCCAGTCCCAGCCGCTGCTTGAGCAGATCGTCGGCCTTGAGGACGCGGAGATTGCTGTCCAGCTCAAGCTGACCGACCTTCTTCGTGCGACCCCGCAGAGCCCGCTGATTCCGGTGTATCAGCGCCAGAGAGAAGCCTTGGCGGCACGAATCGTGGCGTTGCAGCCCCGGATCACCGGAAAGGACGATTCCCTGGTCTCGCGGATTCCGGATTACGCTGATCTCCAGGTTCGTCGCCAACTGCTGGAACGCGAGCTTGCCGCGGACGCCACTGCCTTGGCCGCAGCCCGCGCCGAGGCCAATCGTCAGGCTGTATATCTCGATCAGGTCGCCACGCCGAATCTTCCCGATTATGCGGTTTATCCGCACCGTCTGGTTTCCGTCATCGTCACGTTTGTGAGCTGTTTTGCCTTATTTCTAATGGCGCGCCTGCTGATCGCCGGTGCACGGGAACATCAAGATGTCTAGTGGTCTGAGCTACCGCCCGACGACCCTCCGGCATGCATTTCTCCTCCAGATGAGGGTGATATGGGCGCTGATGATGCGCGAAATTCACACGCGTTTCGGAAGAGAGAACATCGGTTTCCTTTGGGTCATTGGCGAGCCGATCCTTTTCTGCTCGGGGGTCGCGATCATGTGGACAGCGATCCGTCCCCCCCATGAGCACGGCTTGCCGATTACGGCGATCGTCATCACGGGCTATGTCCCGCTGACGATGTGGCGTCATAGTATCCAGCGTTCGGTCAAGGCGTACGAGGCGAACGGGTCGCTGCTGTTCCATCGCCAGGTGACGCCGCTCGACATCATCGTTGCCCGATGGGCCCTGGAAGTTCTCGGCACGTTGATGGCTGGTTTGCTGGTGGGCAGCGGCGCCATCCTGGGAGGATACATGAAGCCCCCGCTTCACTGGGGAATCCTTTACGCAGGTCTCGGGTTTCACGCCATGTTCTGCCTCGCCACGGCGCTGATTTTCGCGGCACTGACGGAAATGTCCGAGACGGTCGAAAAAATCGTCGGGATAGCGACCTATCTCTCGCTCCCATTTTCCGGCGCATTCTCGATGGTCGCCTGGTTGCCGCAAAAAGACCGGTGGGCGATGCTATGCGCTCCCAGCGTCGAAAACATGGAAATGATCAGGGAAGGCCAGTTCGGTTCCACAGCCCATCCCATTTACGACATCAACTACGATTTCTGGGCGACCCTGACCTTGCTACTCATCGGGATCTACCTCACGCTCCGTGTGCGCCGCCACATCGTCGTGCAGTGAACTAGGGATCTCTCCATGCTTCGGTGTATTGACATCTGCAAGGATTATCACATCCCCGGAAAGGGGCCGCGACGTGTTCTCGACCGGGTCAATTTCCAGCTTGAACGCGGGCAGAAGCTGGGCGTTCTGGGACGCAATGGGGCCGGGAAGTCCACGCTTATCCGTATTCTGGGTGGCGTCGACTTGGCCACGTCCGGCCGGGTCGAACGGACGATGTCGATCTCGTGGCCGCTCGCCTTTACCGGGGCTTTCCAGGGCAGCCTGAGTGGGCTGGATAATCTGCGTTTCATCTGCCGGATATATAATCTCGACTACACCAATACACGCGCATTCGTCGACGATTTTGCCGAACTCGGCAAGCAGCTCGGCGAGCCGGTCAAGACCTATTCATCGGGTATGCGTGCCCGCCTTGCTTTTGCATTGTCGATCTCTATCAATTTCGATTGCTATCTGATCGACGAGGTCGTGATGGTGGGCGATGCGCGCTTCACCCAACGCTGCCAGGACGAATTATTCGTCCAAAAGAAGGATCGGGCACTCGTGATCGTCTCGCACAGCATGGATTTCATTCGTGATGTCTGTGATCGAGGCGGGGTAATCCACGATCGCAAGCTTCATTTATGCGGTGACGTCAGCGAGGCGATCAACGAGTACGAGGCCCTCAATCGCTGAACAAATAGCCTCGGACCTGCGTTCCCCCAATCGGTGGCGCTGGTTGATTATTTAAGTGTTTAAGATCTGCTAACATTTTGCGATCAGGAACGAGGCTGCGAGGGAGTAAGGTACCCCCTTCAGGGTGGTCCATTGGGTAAGATGGAATTCACTGCTGAAGGGATGACAGATGCCATCGAAGAAGCACAAGCCCGAGGAGATCATCGGGAAGTTGCGTGAGGTCGAGATTGTTCTGGGCCAGGGCGGGACGGCTGCGGAAGCCTGCCGGCGGATTGGAGTCAGCGAACAGACCTATTATCGCCGGCGCAAAGAATATGGTGGCCTGAAAACCGATCAGGCTCGCCGGATGAAGGAGCTGGAAAAGGAGAATGCGCGGCTTCGTCGGGCGGTCACGGACCTGACGCTGGACAAGCTGATCCTGCAGGAAGTCGCAAAGGGAAACTTCTGAGCCCCGCGCAGCGACGGCGCTGCATCAACCATATTCGCAGCGTGATGCCGGTGTCCGAGCGGCGGGTGTACCGCGTTCTGGGACAGCATCGGTCGACACAGCGCAAGGTGCCGTGTGGGGCAGATGATGAAGAGGCACTGACTGAGGATATCATCGCCCTGGCCCGGCAATATGGGCGCTATGGCTACCGCCGGATTACGGCGTTGCTGCATGGGCCGGCTGGGCGGTGAACCATAAGGGGGTCGAACGGATCTGGCGACGCGAGGGGCTCAAGGTACCCCAGCGACAACGTAAGCGCCGCCGCTCTGTCAATGACGGCTCCTGCATCCGGGGAATATCCTGGCCACGTTGCCGAACTGTTCCTCTGGCAGGGACCGCCTGCCCATATCCGGCCTGATAATGGCAACGAGTTCATTGCCGGCGCGGTCCGGAAATGGCTCGGGCGGATCGGCGTGAAGACCCTCTACATCACCCGGGCTCGCTTTGGGAGAATGGCTACAACGAGAGTTTCAATGGCTCCTTGCGCGACGAATTGTTGAACGGCGAGACCATCTACAGTCTGGCGGAAGCCAGGATCCTGATCGAGGCCTGGTGACGACATTACAATACCGTCCGTCCCCACAGTCGTCTCGGCTACCGTCCACCGGCACCGGAAATGGCGACGGAGGCTCTCATGCACTAACAATTACATCGGACTACCCGGTGGGCGCTGCTCAAGATGCGGCAGGAAATGTCTGACGACGAATGTCAGGTCGTCCAGACCGAAACCGGTCAAACGGCGGATCTGACAGACAACGGCCCGTTCTTTGTCCGTGGCTTTCCATACCAGTTTTCCCGGACGGCTGCTGTGATCCTGACAGGCTCTGGTCCAGGCTCCGTCATTTGCAGACCGTTTCATCGCTGATCCCATAGCGACGGGCCAGCACTCCCGCTGGCTCGGACGAACGGGCAATTTCCGCCCGAACCACGGGTGTCGTACGGGGCTGCGGATGGATCTGAAATATCATTCAGTCTCCCTGCGGAAGGAAGCAAACCATAGCCTGTAACAGGAGATTACTCGGTCTACACTACCCCAATGACGTATCACAACCTGACAGTTAGATAGTCGTCTCTGCTGATCGAAAAACATCCTCAGTTGCACGTATGCCGGACATGAATGCCTGATTCGACCAGAGATAGTCCCATTCACCAAAACGACCTGCCAAATAGACATCTTGGCTACGCACCCAATCCCGGACAAGATCACGCCGTTCTTCCATATGGCGGTCGAATACGACATTGCCATATGGAAGACGTTTATGATGCGTGAAAATGATATCCTCTCGAGTGACAAGTTTCATTTTTTCAAGAGCTACGAGGCAATTTTCAATAAGTTCGGAAGCCTCCCGCGTTTGGGGAACAACTGGTGAAGAGTAGATTTCGAACTGAAGCGAAGAATGGCCAGCGGGTGCATTGTTGGGCGATTTCCAGCTCGGCGAATAGACACGCGCGGCTAGAGTGTCTTCATCGTAAATATAAAACCACAAGCTCGGCGAGACATCCGGCTTTCTGATACCGATTGACACGATATCAACTGCCGTCGCGAAAAGTCCTGACGCCGCCTCGCGGACCTTTTCCGGCACATCAATCATGAGCTCTATTAAGCGCGGCAAAGGAATGGTCGCAATCAAACGACTATAGCTGCAAGATTTTCCATTGCCGAAATGCACCGTCTTTCGACAATTGTCAATTTCAACCGCCTGATGCCCGCAATGAAGCTCGGCGCCATCCAGAAGAGGCTTCAAAAATGCACGATATCCACCCTGCTCAGGATAACGCATTGTCGATATATAATATGTATTCGGCGCGCGTGGACTCATTGCACCCATCAGTAATTCACGCAGATCCGCGCGACGCATCCGGCTACCGATCCATTTCGTTCCTAATTTTTCGGCATCCAGCGTCCAATACTTGCGCGTGTAGCGCAGTGGCCAGCGTTCAGCGATTTTTTCTCCATACTGATGCATGAGCCAGTCACGATAGGTGTCGATTTCGACCTCCATCGGGGTATTAGCCACATGCTCGGCAAAATTCGCAATGAGATCGGTTTTTTGTTCCGCCGGGAGCACAAACATATTGTTCTGGACGGGGTGCGGTAGCCAGTAGCCGTCATCCCAATTCAAGGATCGGGCTTCATGGTTGAGATACGGCGTGCGATCAAACACATTCCGTACCTCTGGTTCGGTGGCGAAGGAAAGATGAACGGCATTATCGAATATCCATTCACCCTCTGGCGTCGTCAGGGCAAAACTGTCGAGGAGTCCCCCCGCACGCTCCGCCGCTTCGAATATCGGCACCCTATGGCCAAAGTCGCGGGCACGATAGGCAGCCGCGAGGCCCGCGATGCCGCCACCAAGGACAATCACAGCATCATCATGCGTCATATCGATTCAGCCTCTTCCGCAAGCAGGCGCATTACATAGCCCGCAAGAGCCTCATCCCAAAGCGGCATGATGTTCAGTCCCATGAGAGCAAGCTTATCGTTCACCGCTGCCTCGTTTTCCGCAACCGAAGCAGCGCGCTTGAAGCGTGCCGGACGCAAGTGAGACGAAAGGCCTGCCAGTTCCATGATCCGAGCCACGTAGTCGAAGCGTGACACTGCTCCGGTGGCAACGCAGTTAAACGTTCCTACAACGCCAACCTCCAGCAATACCAGTGTCTGGCGCACCACATCATCAACCAGCGTGGGCGAACCGGTCTGAAAGGGGTCCGAAGCCAGTTCAGGTTTGCTACGCGCGTCCCTTATGCGGGCCCAAACGAAATTCTTCTTGTGGGTGATGCTGCCGCCATACAGCCAGCCCAAACGCAGGATGAGATGCCGGCACCCGGCCTCACGAACCGCAAGCTCGCCTGCAACTTTACTACGATGGTGCGCAGTAGTAGGAAAAACGGCCTCGAAATCAGAATGCGGGAGCAGATCACCATCCTGATGCCGGCCATAACAACCTGTCGACGAAAAATGCACTAGAAGTGCGTTAACCTGCCGGGCAGCCTGCGCCACCAGCCCGGGCAACACAGCATTGACCGCGAAGGCGTCAGCCGGATCCGCTTCCGCCCGATCGACATTCGTGTCGGCGGCACAATTGATGATGACCGTGGGCGCCAGCCCAACGATCCTATCGAGCAGAACGCGAGGTGACGATACGTCGAGTTCGCCACGAGAAAGCGTCTGAAACGCGACATCCGGGCACAGGGCCCGAAATGTGCTCCCGAGCATCCCCCCGGCGCCAAGGAGCAAAACCGTCCCGCGAATCATCTTGTCCACAGGAAATGTTCAAGTGGTACGGTCTCGGCCTCAGCAGGGTCATGCGGAATTGAAGCAACGTTGAGGAGCATGGAAGGCCCCTGCGCTACGCCTCGAAAAGCCACGAAATACCCTGGAGGAACCGTCAGACGCTGGTAGTCATCCGCAGGCTCAGGCGCAAGTTGCACATCGCAGAGGACCTGGTCCATGTCCCGAACGACGATATGGATACGACCTGTCAGGCACACCAAATTGAGCACCATCTTGAAATGGCGCTTCCAACCTTTGGTTTCACCCTGCAGGATCTGAGAAAAATATACCTCACCAAAGCCCGCGAAACCTGGATCGCTTGCCTTCAGGCCGTGCAGCACGTCCCCCTTTGGCGTAGAAATGCGTCGCAATGGAGTCAGGAAGGGTGCCGTCACGACGCCCGCCCCTTGCTCCATACCCTATGCCGCTCTTTCGCGAATTGTTCATATTGCGTGATCTGTTCCAACGTGACGTCCAGCGCGCTCTCCTTGTCTTTCAGGACACGGCGATACCAGGATCCGGTCATGCTCATGCATTCATGATAGGAAAGATTGGCTTCCCAGTTCATATGCAGCAGCGCCTTATCGCAGTTCAGCTTGAGCAGGCCAGCCTCGTGGAAGGGAATGCTGCCGGTAATCTCGTAAGCATCCGCTTCGGAGCGAAGTCCCCATATCACTCCGAGATCGCCAAGAAGCTCGACAACCGTGCGGTTTTGCTCTGCGCGCGGGCCAAAGTTGTAGGACTCACCGTCAAATTTTTTCGACGTGGCCAGTCGCTCGCCAAGCGTGAGATAGCCACTTAAAGGCTCAAGGACATGCTGCCAGGGACGCGTCGCGGACGGAGAGCGGATTTCCACCTTGCGCCCCTCGCCCCAGGCACGGATGCAGTCCGCAACGATCCGATCCTCGGCCCAGTCCCCACCGCCAATGACATTCCCCGCGCGCGCGGATGCAAGACGTACTGGATGGTTCTTCCCTGCAAAGAACGAATGGTAATAAGATCGGAAAATTAATTCGGCAGCCCCCTTTGAGCCGGAATAGATATCCTTTCCGCCCATGGCGTCGGTTTCGCGATAACCCCAGACCCACTCGACATTGTCATAACACTTGTCCGACGTGATGATAATGGCAGTGCATGACCAATCAACATGCCGGAGAACCTCCAGGACATTCGCCGTTCCCGTCACATTGGAGGTGATGGTTTCCAGCGGATCCTTGTAGGATGTCGATACGATAGGCTGCGCTGCCAGATGAAACACAAAATCGGGACGAAAAGTCAGAATGGTATCGCGCAACGAAGAGAGATCCCGAATATCTCCGATTCGATGCTGCATCTTGCTGGAAAGATCTGCCAATTCAAAAAGAGAAGGCGTGGTCGGAATATCTTTTGAATATCCACAGACCTCTGCCCCGCATCCGAGCAGCCAGGCAGATAGCCACGCCCCCTTAAAACCAGTATGACCGGTAATAAGAACGCGCGCGCCGTTATAAACGTTGTCGAAACTGGATATTGCCATCGCTTCAATCTTGCCAAAAAAAACAGAATTTAGCATCCGCTGAATTATCTCAACCCCGGATTACCAAATTTTCCAGGGAGCCTCGCCAGAATCCCACAATTTCTCCAGATGAACCTTATCCCTGAGACTGTCCATGGGTTGCCAGAACCCCGAATGGCGGAACAGGCCGAGTTGCCCATCTCGCGCCAACGTCTCCAGTGGTTCCTGTTCCCACGTCGTGTCATCACCGGCGATTCTCTCGCCTACTTTCGGCGACAGCACGAAGAACCCCCCGTTGATCCAATTACCATCTCCAACGGGCTTCTCCAGGAAAGAGACCACCCGCTCATTGTCCAGCTTCAACGCTCCGAACCGTCCAGGCGGCTGTGTACCGGTAACGGTGGCAGCAAGACCATGCGACTTATGAAAATCGATCAACCGGGTGATATCGACATTTCCGACCCCGTCACCATAGGTCATACAGAAGTACGGATCGTTTTCAACGTAAGGTAGAACGCGCTTGAGGCGCCCACCCGTCATAGTCAACTCTCCCGTGTCCACAAGGGTAATTCGCCACGGCTCAGCTTTAGCAAAATGCGTTTCAATCGTGTTGTTTTTGAGATCAACGGTTACATCCGACATGTATTGGAAATATTTCAAGAAATATTCCTTAATGACATGACCTTTGTAGCCGAGACATACGACAAAATCGTTTATCCCGTGCGCGCTATAGATCTTCATAATATGCCAAAGAATGGGCTTTCCACCAATCTCCACCATTGGCTTCGGTTTTGTCGCTGTCTCCTCGGCCAAACGCGTACCCAAACCACCAGCCAGAATAACGGCCTTAATATTTCCCATTACACACCTCTTACTATATCGCATTACAGAAATATTTTGTCGCGATCAATTCCGCCAGTTATGGCGTAACTGCCTTCAATATGATAAAGTGCGGCTAGACGATTTGCTTCATTCATAGCCTCTTCACCATCGTAGTTGACGGCCATCGGCCGCGTATGCGACACAGCAACGTCATCTATGATTGCCATTCGTCCCGGAACCCTACCTCCCAGTCCTCCCCAAATATGATCGAGACAAAAGGCACTCTTTGTCCCATTAAAAGCCGGAAGGCATAGTTTCAGTGTCTCCCGAGTAAAGATAGGACACATCAACTCTACAAAATTACTATATCTCAAGAGATACTCTTTATTTTGAGCCGTTACCTGATGATTTATAAATGAAGAAGAATTTACCGCCAAGGAAGGCTGCGCAAGATCCAATCTTGATCGCGTAAAAATATTAAATAGCCTGTTTATATCCCGCCACGAGGTTTCAAGGTCATCGTCCGGAAACCAGAAATTTTCATAATCCAGAAGAGAATATTTTTGAGAAAAAAGATTAAAAATTGCTCCGAATTTTCGCTCTTTTTTCTGGTGAACAAAATATTCACAACCCTCTATTTCCTCAGGAACCTCGGAACCATACCAGCTTATACATAAGTCCCAATTCCTATCCTCTTCACTGATATACTTCGGCCAGAAATAATGTAGAGATTTCGAATTCGCTCGCAAAACAACAAGATTTTTTCTCGTTTTTTTTTCAAATTTGTTTATTTCTCGAACGAACTCTATTGTATCTGCTTCATTATTCTCTTCAAAGTCAGCTAGAGAGGGCATTTGAATACGCTGAATTACATGCTCAACACGCGAATCAACCAATGATTTTCCGCGCATTTCGGTTACGCCGAGATCATCTTCCCCGACCACCTCGAAACGCGTAGTCGTTACTCCGGAAATGTCCTGAAGCGCCAACTTTTCACCCGTGAGGCGCCAGCAGCGTTCCAGAAGGTTAATGTACCCTCCAATTACACCGTCGTTGCAAAAACGCAAAACCGGCGCAATAATGATTCCGTCAGATCTCAAAAACCTCCAAGCATGATCTTTGAAATACTTTTCGGTTAGCAGGGCCATATAACTCATCTCTCAAATTAATAGAAAGCTGTTTTAATTTTAACCCGATGTTGCAACCTTCGTCAACTCGGGTAGGCTGCTATTTACCGAAATAGGGCAACAAAAGCAGTCTGCGCTGGTATGCCGCGACTATAAACAGGACGCCTCTGTCTTGCCCCGAACGTCAGCCATGATGATCCGCGAAATCACATTACACGACTGCGCCGGTGCTTTTCAGAAGCCGCGCGTCGCCGATCCGCGACCTCGGGGACCGACAGTAGAAGGGCGATCGTCTGACTGCGACTGTCGACCGAGCGATGCAAGAGATCCGAGTCCCTGACCCTGATGTATGTATCCTCCCATCAGGCCGCTAGACTAGGATCAGATGCATGCTCCCAGATGACGCTGCGCCCGCCACTCCGTGCCGATTAATCGGAAATGGCACTCAGTGCGACACGTTTGTAAGTGCCCGAGCTAGTACAAACATATATATAGTTATCGTCCGCCATTATACGACCCTTTTTGCAAGAACTAGTCGAATTAGGTGTATAATTTTTTGTCAAAGTTAGACCAGAAGCCCCAACATAACCATTTTTATCAACAATGAACGATGTATTGCCATTTTCATCATATGCCTGCACAAAGCTCCCCCCTTCGGACGCCGTTGTTTTATACATCTGCAGCGACTGTACCGAGGAGCGAATAGAAATTCCGGTGCCCCACAGGATCGGCTTTATTCCGCCATACGAGCCATGTTGAATATCAAGCGCGACGCAATTACATGTTAATCCATCGACGCCTCCACCCGTAATGAATAGCCCGCGCGATATGCCGCCGTCCGCCACCCTCCCATTAACATTAAGGTCGATTTCGTCGACGTTTCCGGAGTTGGTATTGAGGTTCAGCACGTCATTATCGACCTCGGTGCCGATAGCAGTACCCGTTCCACCACCGGTTCCGGTATCCGCGCCACGATAGACGCAAGCGATCCCCCGGTGATTCGCAACAGCGTCCCCGTTGTTTGGGCGCTCGGGGAGGCATTCAACGGACAGGCCCTGATAGGTGACATATTGGCCGGCGGACGGAATCGCAGCGGGGTCAAACTCCATCTTGAGGTTCGTCGTCACGTTCCATGGGTTCGTGTACGTGGCGTTGAACGTGCCATGGCCCGTGCTAGGCGTGCCGACACCAGCACCTGAGATCACGTTGCCATTCAGAAAGCTTATCCCGACATTATCATTCCTTAGGCTGCCGACGCCGGTATACAGCAAGCGACTTGACGACCCTATGATGTTGTCGATTCTGTACCCGCCGGAAAAATAGGGAATGTAGACGATCGGAAAACCGGACGACGTATAGGCTCCAAGAAAGCTGGAACTACTGTCCACTGCCCCTGGTCCGGCACCGAAATCCAGCACGTTTGACAGATCGTTGAAATGCTTAGCCAACGTGCGCAGAACCACGCCGTTTCCTACCCCCCCAACCGCCTGCGCGCCGTCAAGGGTGCCTCCGTGGATTATAGGATCAAGCGCTTGCCCGTTGCTGGCATCCATTTTGGCGCCTATGGCGGCTGTCAGCGCAGGGGGGGGAACAATGTTAGACGGATTACCCCTCTCCTGAGGGGCCTCCCATGCGGGCGTCGTATTCGTAGGGAACGCGAGCGCGCAGGTAGGAGCACATACTGAAACAGCCAATAGTAAATGGATCGAGCGATTCATTATCTGTCCTTCTGTCCTGTTGTTGGAGGAGAGATACTCAGAATAGCACCTGTGGGCGAAGGATTGTGCCCACTACTGTACGGTCAAGTGGCGATAGTGCATCAAGGAAGGCCTACTATCAGCCTCCACCGAAAAGGAGTTGAACTGCGCCAAATTTCCCGAAGGGCTCTGAGGCTGACTTGAAGTGAAATTATATTCGATGCTGCCGGGGAAAGGCATCCAACCCATCAACAATCGCCGCATTCTTAACCCCATCGGCTACCTTATTCCAGCAGCGGCTGAAGCCAATTTCCACACTACTAGGCAAAGTGCGGCGGGTATGACTTAATCAAATCGGCTTCCGAGAGGCCCGGCGTCGTGCAGGGACCAAATATCCAGCACGCTCTCAATGCCCTGTCTCGTGAAACCGGGTAGTCGACGGTAATCCGGCCGTCTGTGGCCGCGTCGATGATATCGACGAAGCGATGATTATACACCACCCGGTCGAACCCATAGCGTTACGTGAAAACACCCGCTGCCCGGACACCTCGTCCGTCCCGGTCATGGTCACCACGATTTCCGCTTCCTCCGCTTCCAGTTGTTCCAGTTCCAGACCATTCAGGGGGCTGCTGCCGTCGATGACGTGCAGCAGGGGAAAAGCAAAACGCAGGACCAGCACATGAGACTGCATTAGCGGGCCAGCCGGCCATTCGGCTGCACGATCAGGCGCGCCAGCGACATTTCCAGGCTGACCGATAGGATCGGGCTGAGTCGCCGGTTCGCGATCCAGATGCTGAGATGCGGGCCCCCTTCTTCGGCGCGGATCAGGGCGCGGTCGCTGACGATCACCCGTGCCTTGGGGCGAGAGAACCGGGCGAAGACGAGGCCGGTGGCGACCGCATTCAGAAGCATGCCGCCCAGCAGTTCGAGCGACACAATGACATGCGCCACAGGCCCGACCGGCGCCATGACGCCATATCCCACGGTCGACAGGGTCTGGATGCTGGAAGAAAAAGAAATCCCAGAACGCGTGCGGATGCGCCCCCGTCACCTGATCGGGAACGACCATGTACAGCAGCGCGAAACCGACATTGATCAGAATGTAGAGCGCCAGCGAAACCTAGGAAAACGTGCCCCAGCGAATGGTGAGCGCATGGTGGTACAGATCGGACCAGGCCCGGTCGGCATGACCGGCGCGGACGATATTATCATGCCCTCCGTCCTCCAGGGCATGATGATGAAGCAGGCTGGAGACAACCCGCTTCCTGTGTGAAGCAACTGGCTACCGCCTTCGGTCCGTCCACATCGGTGGATTCCGACGGAACCGTATTCTGAACCATTGCCGGACACCCTCGCCACCTTCGTGTTCCGCGCAAGATGGCGCAGAACGAACGCGGCGCGTATCCGGAAAATCTGCGGGGTCATGCACCGCGAGGAAATCGACGACGCTGGAAACACCCGGCTCCCCCCACCGTCAATGCGTCACGGCCAGAGTGATGTATCCCACAGCCAGAAGAAACAATATCGCGGACTGAACCCATGCCGCCATGATGAGCCTCCCCGTTTTTTGGGGACACTACACGACGGGATGCCGATCCGGTGATGTCATAGTGTGGCTTGCGCCCCCTATGGATCACGAATGTATGAACTCTGACGGCTTTGCCTATCGGTCAAGGTCGATTTCGACCGCGTCTTCACCCGCGTGCAGGTGCCGTATCTCGTCACAGGCCGCAATCCAGTGGCGCGCCATGCGTTCGTCCCCCGCCTGCCGGGCCTCGTCCAGATGGGTCTGCGCGATCGCCAGGGCGTCGGACCCGTAGCGATTATAAAGATCGGCGGCGACTGCTTCCGGTGTACTGGTCATGAGAACCCTCCCGGGGCCTGACGGGCAGGACGCCCATGGGTGGAATCTGGGGTGCCGCCGCCACACCGCAAGAGGCCCCCTGTCGCCAGACCGTCAGCCGTGGCATGGATGGGCGTCTCCCCTCATCGGATCCCATTTCCCATGATCGACGCCATTCACCATGTCGCCATCATCTGCTCGGACTACGCGCGATCGAAGGATTTCTACTCCCGCATTCTCGGCCTGCCGATCATCCGTGAAACCTATCGCGCCGAACGCGCGTCCTGGAAATGCGACCTGGCTGTCGGCGCCACCCAGATCGAGCTGTTTTCCTTTCCCGCCCCGCCACCGCGGGTTTCTCGCCCGGAAGCCTGCGGCCTGCGGCATCTGGCCTTCGCGGTGTCCGACCTGCCGGCGGCGGTCCGCCACCTGCAGCAGGCAGGAATCGAGGTCGAGCCCATCCGGACGGACGAACTGACCGGCCGCGATTTCACCTTCTTCGCCGATCCCGACGACCTGCCGCTGGAACTCTATCAGGTCGGCTAAGCCCTCCGCATTGCCCCCGCCCGCGGACTCACGTAGCAGCGTCTAATCCGCCGATCGGGGATAGGCGATGATCGAAAGATAGGTCATGGGCTTTTCCAGCAGTTTTTCCGGCCCGTGCGGGGAGCCGCTGTCGAACAGCAACGTATCGCCCGGCCCCATCTCGTAAGTGTCGGTGTCGTGCCGGTACACCACCCGGCCGGAGAGCATGTAGATCAGTTCCACCCCGTTATGCCGGAAATTGGTATACGGCTGGGCGTCCTCATGCAGGGTGATCAGATAGGGCTCCATCACCAGCGCGCCCCCCAGCAGATGGCCCAGAAGCTGATATTCGTGCCCCGCCTTTGTGCCACGTCGTTCGATCACCACGCCCTGGCCCGAGCGGACAAAGGAACAGTCGCGCTGTTCCTCGAACGTCGAGAAAAGCTGGCTGAGCGGCACATTCAACGCCCGGCAGACCGCCTGCAACGTCGACAGCGACGGCGAAATCTGGCCGTTTTCGATCTTCGACAGCATGCTGAGCGAAATGCCGGCCGTATGCGCCACATCGCCCCCACGCAGATCCGCCTGCCGGCGCAGCAGCCGGAGCTGGCTTCCCAGCGATTCCTCCAGCGTCATCTCCCTGACCGGCGGAGCGGACGATCCGGTCGTCAGGTCCTCGATATCAGATGGGTTGGCGGCCGCGGGTCCGGGAGGAGAGGAAGACATAAGGCGGACGTTCCTTTTGCCGGCTGCAATCCAGTATAGGCCCACCCGACGTCGCAGGGAAACGTCACGCGCCACGGGCCCGGCTGGCCCGCACAGCCTTGTCAACGCGCGACACACCATGAATGATGCGCAACGAATTCGTGACCCGTCCCGACGGCGCGGACAGGCAGGCGACTATTCCGAAGGGTAGGCTGGGGTTCATGACAATCGTCCGTCTTCCTCCCCCTCTCCTCTCCCTTTTCGCGCTTTTTCTCTGCCTTGCCCCGGTGACGGCCGCTTCAGCGGCCGATACGGGCCCGTCGCTGTCCGGCGGCGACACGGCCTGGATCCTGGTGTCGTCCGTCTTCACGTCGCTGATGCTGCTGCCGGGCCTTGCCCTGTTCTATGGCGGGATGGTGCGCAAGAAGAACGTGCTGGCCATCGCGATGCAATGCGCGACGGGCTGCGCACTGGTGTCGCTGATCTGGGTCGTCTGTGGCTACAGCCTTGTCTTCTCGCCCGGCACGCCGGTGCTGGGCGGGTTCGGCCGGGCGTTTCTGGCCGGGGTTTCGCTCAATTCCGTGTCGCCGGGCGCGCCGACGATCCCGGAATATCTCTATGTGATGTTCGAACTGACTTTCGCGACGATCACACCGCTGATCGTGCTGGGCGCCACGGCAGACCGGATGAAATTCACCGCCGCCATGCTGTTCGCGGTCCTGTGGGTGCTGCTGATCTATTGCCCCGTCGCCCACATGGTCTGGGGGCCTGGCGGCCTGCTGGGGCAAAGCGGCGAACTGGATTTCGCCGGCGGAACAGTGGTGCACATCACCAGCGGCACCTCCGCGCTGCTGGCCTGCCTCGTGCTGGGCAGGCGCATGGGCCTGGGGTCGGAGAACATGGCGCCGCACAATATCCTGCTGACGATGATCGGCGGCTCGCTGCTGTGGATGGGCTGGTTCTGCTTCAATGGCGGATCGGCGCTGTCGGCCGGCCCCACAGCGGCGCTGGCCATCCTGAACAGCCAGATCGCGGCCTCGGCCGCGCTGGTGTCGTGGACACTGGCGGAGTGGAAACTGCACGGCAAGCCCAGCCTGCTGGGCGCGCTGTCCGGGGCGATCGCGGGCCTGGTCGTCATTACCCCGGCCTGCGGCTTCGTCACCGTATCCGGCGCGCTGGTCATGGGGCTGATCGGCGGCGTGATCTGCCTATGGGCCGTCAACTGGCCGAAGCATCACTTCAAATATGACGATGCGCTGGACGTCTGGGCCATTCATGGCATCGGCGGCATCGTGGGCGCGTTCCTGACGGGCATATTCGCCACCCGTCTGGTCGGCGGCCCGGAGCATTCGGGGCTGCTGGACGGCAACTGGCACCAGTTGCTGGTCCAGTCGAAAGCCATCGGCGTGATCGTCCTGTGGACGATCGTGGCGACCGCCCTGATCCTGGTCATCGTGCAGCGGGTATGCGGCCTGCGCGTCTCGCCGGATGTGGAACGTGAAGGCCTCGATATCGCCCTGCATGGCGAGATGCTGCACGACTGATATCGCCCCATGAACGCAATGACATCGCTGGCGGGACAGGCTGGCTTTGACCTGAACCAACAGTTACCGGTCCTAGCCGCCTTGGAGCCCGATCACGGGGAAACACCCGGGTCGTCCGGCCCGGCGGAAGGAACATGATCGCGATACCGGTCCCAATGAGACAGGATCTCGGCCAGGACAGGCGCCCCCGCCCGTTCGTTGTTATCGAACGCCACGGCCTGCCCCGGCCCCTCGTCCCCCATTGACTGCGTCACCGGCACGCCCGGCGGCGGCATGGAGAAGTTGCTGCCCGACCGCAGGACCATGATGCGACCGGCATCGACGAAGCCGAGGGCGGCCAATGTCCGCATTTCCCGCTGATAGGTCTGGCTTTCCTCGTTCGTCATCACGAACCGGCCCTGGCCGCCGGTCCACAGCTTCACCCAATTCTCCGCCCAGAGGTTCCGCCCCGCGCCGTGCCAGTAGCGCTCGGCGCCCAGCGTCTCGCCCATCAGGACGAAAGGCGGCCGTTGTGCCTGGGGAAAACCTGTCCATGCCCGCCGCCGGGCGGCCACGGCCGGATCGTCCGCCAGGACGGCCTTGCGGCTGATCGCGAAAGCCCAGCGTGCCAGCCCCTGGTTGAGGGGATAGGCCTTGGTCAGTTCCGCGACGTCCGTCACTGATCCGTAATGATTTGGATTCGCGGGCAACGTGTCGGGACGCGATGCCCCGATGGCATACAGGCCATAAGGCCAATCCTTTGGAATGTCGCGATCGTCGATCTCGCGTAACGCATCGCCATCCACCACCCAGCGCGCCCAGGCGACGCTGCCCACCGATGCCGCGTGCGGATCGATGCCGGAAATGCCGGTAAACAGCCAATAGGTGTGATGAAAATCGAAACGCGGGTCCAGAACGAAGGCCGCAAGGTCGGTCACGCCATGCCGCAGGACGACACCGTACAAACCGGCACGGTTCCGGCGCACGACGTCCGGCGCCCCCCGGATCGCGATTTTCGTATCCAGATGCTCGCGCTCCACCCAGTCCTGGTACTCACCGGGTGCGTCGCCACGATCGGCGCCGTTTTCCCAATTCGCGATCACGACCGCCCGTACATCCTCAGCCGCCCGCGCCGGCACAGACAGGCCGATGACCGCCAGCGCCACATATCCCCACACCGAATGCCGGTTCATTACCATTCTTCCTTTCCGCCATTCCCAACGGGGCAAATCATTTCAAATGCGATATAGATGCAGCCGACTCCAAGCCACTGTCTGCAAAACAGGATCGGATGGGCCGAGCGCCCGGTAAAGCAAGTAAAGCACCACTCCCCTGGATGACCAGCAGGTGATGCAGGATTTTTAATAACATTCATACCCGGATCGAAGATATGCAGGAATTGCGCCGTGGCAAGGTCAACCTGGGACAGCGTGCCGGCCGCAGCCTATTCCGACGGGAAATCATACCGCTCGCAAAACGGCAACGATCTGTTCCTTTTTTTATCCTTGAGACATGTTCCGTTGCACATTATGTAACGATCCCGGACCGTTCCTGAAGATCTTTGCGAACAGGGCAACATCCAACGCGAAATCTTAAAATATTAGAAAATATAAACAAATACTACCCCGACCAGGTCTTGTTGATTGATGTCTTTTCTGTTGAATATTACTGAACTCTCATCAGTTTCATACTGTTGAAAGGCGCGGCGCGGACGATGCATCCAGGCCGGGCGCCAGCCTGCGAAGGCGCTATTTTTGGTTTACGGGCTCTGAATGCAATCAATCCATGGCGACAAACGGGTCCCCTCCTGTTAGGCAGGGCCATATCCAAGTAACGACATAACGCGAGTCAGGACAGAGTCGTGCCGCGGCTGGTGGAAAGAATGAAGGGTAACAGAGAATGACGCGCTATCATCGGACGCCGGGGCTACGAAACCGGCTGCAGGCCATGTCCTGCCTGGCAGGTGTGGTCTGTATTGCGGCATGGCCGGAGTTTCCGGCAGCCGCCGCGACCCAGGCGGCCGCTACCGCGCACCATCCCACGCCCGCCACGGCGCCCGTCGCGCGCCCGCAAACCACGACGCCGCGCAGCGCCGAAGACATTTCGGTCGTCTCGTCGCGGCAGGCCCTGAATGGCGGCGGCGGCATGATGCGGCTGGAGACGGCGCCCCACACGGTGCAGACCGTCGCGAAAGAATATATCGAGATGCGCGCGCCCACCAGCACCGCGCTCGACCTGATCAAGAACCTGCCGAGCGTGAGCGTGTCGACCCCCGATACCGCCGGCATGCAGGGCGGCATGATCCAGGTGCGCGGCCTGACCGACCTCGACATGGGTCTGATGATCGACGGCGCACCGGCCGCGGCGGCGAAATACATGGCCGAGGACATCGATTCGGAAAATCTGGAGGAGGTCAACGTGACGCCGGGCAGTTCGGCGACCGATCTGCCGGTCATGTCGGCGGCCGGCGGTGTGATGGACGAGCGTTCGCACACCGCGTCGCATAAATTCGGCGGGCTGATGGATTTCTCCTACGGGACGAACAATCTGTCGCGCGAGTTCCTTCGCCTGGAATCCGGCGATATCGGCAACAGCGGCGTGCGCAGCTATATCTCGTTCTCTCACACGCACAACCGCCCCTGGATGGGCGCCGGCGCCAACGATCGCCAGCATCTGGATTTCAGTGTGCAGAAGGATTGGGAAAACGGTTCGACCGCCAAGGTCTTCCTGTCGTGGAACAATGAAGATTTCATCATCGACAATTACCCGACCGCGCAGGAATTCTATAAATACAAGCATACCGGAACGGGATACGGCCGCACCGCCGACCCGACCAGCGACAATTACTGGAAGAACAACAACGATCACTGGAACCAGGTTTTCCTGACCGCGCCGCTCCATCTGGTGCTGCCGGCGCGCTTCAGCTTCGACCTGCAGCCCTATTTCAGCTTCGGCCAGGGCTGGGACGCATCTCCGGGCAATCCGATCGACAATGGCGCGGGCGGCCCTTACACCGGCCCCAACCTGACCAACTTCTTCCTGCAGAATTCGACGCGCCAGGTGGGCGCGGTGGCGAAGCTCGGCTACCGGATCGATTCGCACAACGAGGTCTCCGCGGGATATTGGTACGAGAATACCTACACGCTCCAGTCCTACCCCAGCGGCCAGACGAACCCGGACGGCACCCCGCCGAGCCCGTGGGAACTTTACAAGACCACGGCGCCCTATGGACAGGATGCTGGCTACGAACTCCATTCCCTGTTCGTGCAGGACAACGCGAAATACCTGTATGACAAGCTGGTGATCCATGCCGGCTTCAAATTCGTGATGGCCAACAGCTGGACCGCGGATCCGTACAGCCGTTACAATACCAACACGACCGAACCGCTGCCGCAGCTGTCTATCGGCTACACGTTCAACGAGCATCACCAGATCTATGTCAACGCGGAAGGCGATTATCGCCAGCCCAGCGCGGTTGACATGGGATGGCTGCCCACCAGCCCGAATTTCCTGAAAAACCAGTATTCCATCAAGGAAGAACTGGGATACCGGTATCACGACAAATACATCATCGCCGACGTGGCGCTGTTCAACTACAACGTCACGAACCGTATCGTGAACCAATACGTCGGCATGAACAGCTTCTCGCCGTTCTCGATCGGCAACCAGACCATGCGCGGCTTCGACGTGATGGTGGCGGGCCGCTCCATACACGGTTTCAGCCCTTATGCGTCGGTCGAATATCTCCACGCCACGCAGGACAGCGACGTGCTCGATCCCTATTCGAACACGCTGATCCATTCGAAGGGCACGCAGGCGGTCATGGCGCCACGTGTGATGGCGAACTTCGGACTGACCTACACCTACAAGGGGTTCTTCGCGAACGGGAACGTCCATTACACCGGCCCGCAATCGGTCAGCGTGGCAGGCGACCAGCGCATGCCGGGCTTCGTGACGGACACGCTGTCGCTGGGCTATCATTTCTCGCCCTTCCTGTTCGCCAAGTCGCCGACCTTCCGCCTGAACTTCACGAACCTGACCGGGTCCATCGTCCGCACCGGCGCGATGGGCGTGGTCTACAGCGCCAAGGACCTCAACTCCCACCCCGTGTGGAGCGGCAACCTTGCCCCCTATGCCGGCTATGGCAACTCCTTCATGGTAGAGCCGCGCTTCTCCATGACCGGGACGATTTCGACCGCGTTCTGATCGAATCCGGTCCCACGCGGCAAAGACCCGTCCTGCCTGCCGGCAGGGCGGGTCTTTGCCTGTACGGCCCACCGTCATCACGGCTTGATGATCGCTCGGCGGGGCCGTAACGTCGGCCATCATACCCGAAGGCACGACGATGGACGGCATGCACCCGCGGCTTCCCTACACGCCCGACCTGCTGCGGACCCTGACCGCGCGTTTCGCCGCGCGGGCCGCCACCTACGACCGGTCCGGCGAAATCGCGACCGGAAATCTGGACGATCTGCGCCAGGCCGGGCTACTGGCCCTGACGGTGCCGTCCCGCTATGGCGGTCACGCACTGGGCCTGCGCCAGGTCGCCGAGGTGGTCGGGACGATCGCCCAGGGCGATCCGTCCACGGCGCTGATCCTGTCGATGCAATATCTGCAGCACGCCGCGATCGTCCAGTCCGGCCGATGGCCCGAGAACGTGCACCGACTGGTCTCGACGGCGGCGGTGCGCGACGGCGCGTTGCTGAACGCCTTGCGGGTCGAACCCGAACTGGGCACCCCCGCCCGGGGCGGCATGCCGGCGACGGTGCTGCACCACGACGGCACGACATGGCGCCTGAACGGCAGCAAGATCTATTCCACCGGCTCCACCGCGCTGCGCTGGGGCATCGCCTGGGTCAGCACGCGCGAGGACACGCCCCGCACCGGGCAGGCGCTGGTGCCGCTGGACGCACCGGGGGTCCGGATCGAGCGGACGTGGCGTCAGATGGGCATGCGTGCGACCGGCAGCCACACCATCGTCTTCGACAATGTCGCGCTGCCGGACGACCATCTGGTGGATCTGCGTCCGCCCCAGGACTGGGCCCGGCGCGACAGCGGCGCGGAAAGCACCCATGCCCTCGTCATCGGTGCCTTGTACGACGGCGTGGCGCGCTCCGCCCGGAATTGGCTGATCTCCTTCCTGCACGCGCGCGTTCCCGCCAACCTGGGCCAGCCGCTGGCCACCCTGCCGCGTTTCCACAGCCTGCTGGGTGAAATCGACGGGCTGCTGATGACCAATCGCGCCCTGCTGGCCGATGCGCTCGACCGGCACGACCGCGAAACCCTGTCGGCCCTCGACGCCAACCTGGTCAAACATCTGACGACCGAAAACGCGATCCGCGCGGTCGAGCAGGCCGTCGCCGCCATCGGCAATCCGGCGCTGAGCCAGGATAATCCGCTGGAACGCCATTACCGCGACGTGCTGTGCGCCCGCATCCACACGCCGCAGGCCGACGTGGCGCTGGCTGCCGCCGGCCGGGCCGCCCTGACGCCCCCGCCCGAATAACAACGCCCCTTTTGGAAAAACCCGCGTGGCGTGTCAGTCTCGGCCTTGCTACCCGCTCAGGAGGTCCGCGACATGTCCGCCTATATCGTCTTCACCCGCGAAAACACCACGGATCAGGCGGAACTCGACGCCTACATGCAGGCGGTGGCGCCGACCTTCGAGGGCCATCCGGTCCGCATTCTCGCCGCCTACGGCACTCAGGACGTTCTGGAAGGCGCCGCACCGGAAGGGGTCGTGATCGTGGAATTCCCCACCATGACCCACGCCCGCGCGTGGTACGACAGCCCGGCCTACCAGGCTGTCGCCCGACATCGGCACCGGGGATCGGCCTATCGGGTGGTCATCGTCCAGGGCACGTAAGGCGCGCCCGGCCGCACCTACCTATCACGACACCGCAGGGATGCGGCCGGCCGCCACCCGCTTGCGCTTGCCGGCATAAAGCAGCCCGTACATGCCCACGACGATCACGCCCATGGCCGCGACCTGGTACGACCGGACCGGCACATGCATGAACGCCGCCCCGATCAGCATCGTCAGGGCGGGCGCCGGAATGGTGATCGAACTGGCGACCGACACATCGACATGCCGGACCGCGTGGAACCAGGTCAGCAGTTCCAGATAATAGATCGCCCCCAGCAGCAGCGCGAGTTCCTGAAAGCGTGGCGACAGGACATCCCGCAGCCCCGCCTGCCCGCCGCCCGACGACAGCCACAGCACGAACAGGAAGCAGGTCGAGACCAGCAGGCGCGAAAATGTGACCTGGGCCGGAGTGATGGCGCTGCGGTCCAGAACCTCTTTCAACGCGACGTGCGCCACGCTCCATAACAGGGGCGTGGCCAGCGCCACCAGGAACCACAGGGACAGGCCCGCGATCCGGAAGGTGCCGTTGGTGGCCAGGTAGACCAGCGCCAGGATCATCAGCAGCGTGAAGACCAGTTCCAGCCAGCTCTTGCGCTTGCCCAGGAACAGGACCTCCCACAGCGTCGAGAACAGCGGATAGGCCTGCAGCGCGATGGCGGTGGAGACCTCACCCGCCTTGTCGACCGACAGCACGAACACATAGGTCGACAGGCCGAACATCATGCCGGTGCCCAGAGTCACCACATGCATCCAGCCGCGCGGCACGGTGGTCCGGACACGACCCAGGATCACATCGGCGGCCTGCCCCTTGCGCCACACCAGCGGCAGCGAGCAGACCAGTTGCCAGAACGACATCAGCAACGCGAAGCTCAGCGCGTCGGACCCGGCCGGACGGCTGTCCGAGATAATGGGCATGACCCCCACGATGGCCAGACAGATGAACGCGAACGCGATCCCCAAAGCTTCGCGTCCGTAGGCTTCGGGCCTGTGTGCCTGCTGCGACATGATGTTCCGCCTGCGCTGCGATACGGCGCAGGGTCCCGCGCCGCGAAACGGTCCGCCCCGACATCCGGATAGCGAAACGTTTTCGCTTCGATAATATTGACCGCGCCGCGCGACAATCCGAACATTACCGGAATCGAAACATCAGGCCCGTTGCCGCACAGGCATGCGCGGGACGCGGGCCGGCGGGGACAGCATTTCCATGTCGACACAGCAGCCCATGCCCATCCTGGAACGCCGGCGGATCGAGGCCGACATCCTGCGCTGCGTCCATGACGTGCTGGCGGCCTCCCACGGGGCGGAGGTCGCGCGCGACACCATCCGCGATGCGGTGACGCGCTCGGCGGTGGACCAGGGGGCGTCCTTCCGCGCAGCGCTGGGCCATATGCCGGACCTCGCCGACTTCGCCGAAGCCCTGCGCCTGTGGACGGCCGAGGACGCGCTGGAACTGACGGTGCATGTCGCGCGGGCCGACATCCTGGAATTCGACGTGACCCGCTGCCGCTATGCCGAGATGTATCGCGCGATGGGGCTGGGCGAACTGGGGCCGCTGCTGTCCTGCAATCGCGACGGACAATTCTGTGCCGGCTATAACCCCGACATCGTCTTCACCCGCACCCAGACGATCATGGAAGGCGCATCCCACTGCGATTTCCGCTATCGGCTGGCGTCCCCCGGACGGGAGGCGCCAGCCGGCGGCTGATCAACTCGCGACTGGAGCCAGGCACGATGCCACCCGGCGGCGGCGGAATTGCCCGGTGGCGCTGTTCCGTGCCTCCTGCAACGACGACATGATCTGACCGTTCAGGGGGCGCAGCCATTCGTGAATGGCGCGAAACACCCGTGCGCCATCGTGCCGGGTCTGGATGACGACCCCCACGAAGACGCCGTCGATTTCGACGATCTCGGATTTGAACATGACGCAGGTCCCTTCGTTCACGGCGATATGCCAACGGAAGACGTGCGTGCAAGAGCACAGGCCATGCCCACGGGCAACGACAGGCGCAAGAACAGTTCGTGATGGTTTGATGACAGCCGCGGTCAGACACGCCAGAAGACGGGTTGCCGCCGGAATTTGCGCCACCTGGCATAGGTCCTGTCCTGTGTGGCTGCCTGACGGCAGCACAGGAAGCCTGCCACGGCGCCCAGCGTGTGCTGGATGTCGGGCCCCGGCGCGGCCTCGCCGATTCGCGCCAGCAGGGCCCGCGTCGTCAGCACGTCGCTGTCCATGCCCAGCACGTCCTGCAGGCGCGACAGGCGACGTATGTAGGGGGCCGCCCCCGTGCCCGGAGCATGCAGGGACTGGAAGAATTCGGAGGTATAGCGCAATTTCTTCAAGGTCAGGCGCAACTGGTGCCGTTCCTCCGGCGCCAGCAGGGCCAGGTCCCGCCCCTGGCGGTGCGCCTTGCGGTGCAGGCGCGTCAGATGACGTGCGGCGAAATCGACGGCCGGCTCGTCCAGCGTCTGCTGGACCGCCGCCGGCAGCGGCGCGATCCAGACCGCTCCGTCGATCATCTGTTCCAGAAGATACAGGAACCGGCGCGCCTCGGCGCCAGTCAGCGCCGTCCGCGCCGCGTCGCCCGCCCCCTGCCGCAGCGGAACGGACAGCGGACCCAGTACGCCCGGCGCATCGACCTCGACATGCGCCAGCGCGCCCAGGCCCGGCAGCGTCGTGATCGTGAACACATCCCAGTTGCGCGCGTCGTTCAACGCATGGGCCAGCGTGCGGGCATGACCCGACGCCCCGTCCAGCACCACGTTGAGACTGTCGCGCCGCAACAATCCGGCCAGGGCGCGAAAGCGGCGCAGCGCCACCCGCACCTGATGCACCCCTTCCGGATTGCGCCCGTCGATGGCGGCGTCCAGGTTGGCGGCCAGATGCGCATGGATCGCGGCGATGATGGTGCACGCGGCCGTCCGGATCGTATCCCCATGACCCAGCACGATCGGCCCGGCCTTGAGGCTGTCAGGAATGGCAGGCAGCACTATATCGGGCATGATCCCGTTCCGTTCCCAAGAACTCTCCACCGGCCGTCAACCCTAATGACAAGCGGCCGCGTCATCCATTGCCGATTGCGCGACCCTGCCCGCCCTCACGCCGTGGCGGCATCGCGCAGGAAGGCCTGCAACCGCGGCACCATGAAATCGAGGAACAGGCGAATGCGCTGCGGCACGCGCGGTCCGCCCAGATACAGGGCATGGACGTCCTCCATTTCGCCCTGCCCGGCCTCGGCCAGCACCTCCACCACACGACCGGCCCGGATGTCGGGACGGACATGGAAATCAGCAAGGCGGCCCAGCCCGACACCCGCCAGCACCATGCGATGGACGGTTTCGCCATTGTTCGCCAGCAGGGTGCCGCCGACAACCCGGTCGACGACGCGGCCTCCGTCGCGCAGCGGCCACACCGGCGCGGCACGGCGGAAATTGAAGCCCAGGCAGTTGTGGGCCGGCAGATCCTCGATGGCGCGCGGTGTCCCGCGACAGGCCAGATAATCCGGCGAGGCCACGATCATGCGCCGCGCGGTGCCCAGCTTGCGGGCCACAAGTCCCGAATCCGCCAGCGGCCCGACCCGGAATGCAATGTCGGTCCGATCCAGGTACAAATCCACGATCTCGTCCGACAGCGACAGATCGACCACGATGTTGGGATAGGTCCGCCAGAACTCCGGCAGCAGCGGTTCGATCCCCCGCACGCCGAACCCCACCGAGGCATTGATCCGCACCGTGCCGCCGGCATTGCGCGCCCCATGGGCCAGTTCGCCCTCGATCGCGTCCAGCTCCGACAGCAGGGCCACGCTGCGCTCGTAATATAGCCGCCCCTCATCGGTCAGGGACAGCCGCCGGGTCGATCGTTCCACCAGCCGGACGCCCAGCCGGTCCTCGATGCGGGCGACCAGCTTGCTGACGGTGGAAGGCGTCATGCGCATCTGCCGCGCCGCCTCGGAAAAACTGCCGGCCTCGACCACCCGGGTGAAGACCATCATCTCGCCGGCCCGGTTATCCATCTACCCATCCGATCTGTGAAACATCCTCATAAATGATGTGCCCTTTCGTCGAATTATCAAGCGCCGCCATCCGGACCAGATTTCGCGGACCACGCCACCCGGATGGCAGGCAGAAATCCTGCGATCGTCCTGCAAGGAAGCCGTTTTGATGGATCGTCTCTTCCAGCCGTTCCGTATGGTCGGCCATACGCTGCGCAACCGCATCGCGATGGCGCCGATGACCCGTGCGCGGACGCCCGACGGCGTGCCGGACGATTTGACCGCCCTCTATTACGCGCAGCGCGCCACGGCGGGCCTGCTGATTACCGAAGGCACGCCGATCTCGGCCACCGCAGAAGGCTTCCTGTGCATTCCCGGCCTGTACCGCGCGGATCAGGTCGCCGGCTGGCGCAAGGTCACCGACGCCGTCCATGACGCGGGCGGCGTGATCTTCACGCAGTTGTGGCATGTCGGGCGGGTCAGCCACGTCAGCAACCAGCCCGGCGGCGTGGCACCGGTCAGTTCGACGGCGCGGATCGCCCGCGACAGCCAGGCCTGGGGGATGACGGAGGACGGCGTGCCGGGTGCGGTCGATGTATCCCGGCCCCGTGCGCTTTCGACCGACGAGGTGCGGGGCGTGATCGCCGACTTCGCACAGGCGGCCGCCAATGCCGTCGCGGCGGGGTTCGACGGCGTCGAACTGCACGGCGCGAACGGCTACCTGATCGAGCAGTTCCTGAACCCGACCGTCAATGACCGTACCGACGCCTATCGCGGCGACACGCTGGAAGGGCGCACCCGCTTCGTACTGGACGCGATCGACGCCGTCATCGCCCGCATCGGCGCGGAACGGACCGCCATCCGCCTTTCGCCCTATGGCGGGCTGTTCGACATGCAGCCCTATCCCGGGATCGAGGAAACCTATCTGTTCCTGGCGGACGAATTCAGCAGACGCGGCCTCGCCTATGTCCATCTGATGGACCAGAAATCGCGCGGCAGCGTGGCCATCCCGCCCGATTTCCTCGGCCGGTTCCGGGCGCAGTACACGGGCGTCCTGATCCTGGCGGGCGGCATGACCCGCAACCGCGCCGAAACATTGATCGCCGAGAGGCTGATCGACATCGCCGCCTTCGGCGAGCCGTTCATCGCCAATCCCGATCTGGTGGCGCGGCTGGAACAGGGCTGGCCGCTGCGCCCCGCCGACCGCGGCCTGCATTACGGCGGCGGCGCGCGTGGCTACACCGACTATCCCACCTATCAGCAGGAAAGTGCATGACCATGAAGATCTTCGTCACCGGCGCCAGCGGCTATATCGGCGGTTCGGTCGCCGCCCTGCTGGCTGGCAAGGGGCATGAGGTCCGTGGCCTGGTCCGTTCGCCGGACAAGGCGGCGGGCGTGGCGGCCCACGGCATCACCCCCGTCATGGGCACGCTGGACGATGCGGCCCTGCTGACGGCGGAAGCCCGCGCCGCCGATGCCGTCATCAACGCCGCCGACAGCGACCATCAGGGCGCGGTCCTGGCCCTGCTGGCCGGGCTGGCGGGCAGCGGCAAGCCCTTCATCCACACCAGCGGCACCAGCCTGGTCGGCGACGAGGCGATGGGCGAGCCGTCGGACGCGATCTTCACCGAGGACACGCCCGTCACGCCCGAACCCGACAAGGAACATCGCGTCGCCCTGAACCGGCTGATCGTCGAGGCCGCCCCCGGCGTGCGCACGATCGTGCTGTGCAACAGCCTGATCTACGGCAACACGCTGGGCGCGCCCGCGCAAAGCGTGCAGATCCCGCCCCTGGTGGCGCAGGCGAAGGAAAGCGGCATCGCCCGCTATATCGGGCGCGGGCTGAACATCTGGTCGAACGTCCATATCGCCGACATGGCGGATCTGTACCTGCTGGCGCTGGAAAAGGCCCCGGCCGGCAGCTTCTATTATGTCGAGAACGGCGAGGAATCGTTTGGCGCACTGGTGGGCGCCATCGCCCGCGCGCTGGGCCTGGGGCCGGCGCAGTCGTGGCCGGCGGTGGAGGCCGTGGCCCGCTGGGGCCGGGAACTGGCGGTCTTCGCCCTGGGGTCGAACAGCCGCGTCCGCGCCGGCAAGGCCCGGCGCGAACTGGGCTGGGCGCCGACACGGCATTCGGTCACCGACTGGATCGAGACCGAAATGCCGCGCTGACCCAAGGCAAGGGCTTTGCCCTTGACCCACCAAAGGGCATAGCCCTTTGGAAACCCAGGACTTCATGAAACGAATGGGAGCAAGGGCCGAGGCCCTTGCCGGGTTCGGGCGAAGCCCGACCTTCCTGTTCCCATATAATACCAACTCGCCTTGAGATTGACGTATAACCAGGGCTCTGCCCTGGACCCGACAGGGCCTGAGGCCCTGCACCCCAATCATTTGATAACGAATGGGTTTCCAAAGGGCGACTGCCCTCTGGTGGGTCAAGGGCAACGCCCTTGGCAGGGACATCTCATCCGTCAGTCTTTCGGAAAGTTCGTGTCAGTGGGCCGCCGGCTTCGCCGGGCCGGGCAGCTCCCCGGTCAGGAACTGCGCCCGGCCATGGCCGAAGGACCAGTGGGCGTCCTGGTTCTCGACGACCGAGATCATGACGTCGGACGGCGCGATGCCGCACGCCTGCTGCAGCCGTTCGACCAGCAGGCGATAGAACAGGGCGTTCTTCTCGTCCCCGCGCGGCCGGCTGAACATCTGCACCAGCACCACGTCGCGGGTGCGCGGGATGTCCAGCCCCGTGTCCTCGACGATCATGCGCGAGGGCTTGTGCTCGGATACGATCTGGTAGCGATCGCCGGCCGGCACCTGGAAGGCTTCCAGCATCGCCTCGTGCGCGGCGTCCAGCAAGGTCTTGATCTCGGCGTCGGAGCGGCCTTCGATCAGGTGAAAATGCAGCAGGGGCATAGGTTTTTCCTTCTTTTGACCAGAGATGAAACGGGCGGGGTCAGTCGGCGGCCTGGATCAGCCGCCGCACGCCGTCGACCATGGCGTGGATCTGCTCGGGCGTGGAAATGAACGGAGGGCCGAAGGCGATGGTATCGCCCGTGCAGCGCAGCAGCAGGCCCGATTCCAGCCCCTTCTCGAAAATCGACAGCCCCCGCGCGCCGGGCGCGCCATCGACCGGCACGACGTCGATCGCCGCGGCCAGGCCGATATTGCGGATGTCCGAGACTAGGTTGAGCCCGCGCAGCGCGTGCACGGCTTCCTCCAGCACCGGTTCCAGCGTGCGCACACGCTCCAGCACCGCATCCTCCTCCATCACGTCCAGCACGGCATGGGCCACCGCCGCAGCCAGCGGATGGCCGGAATAGGTGTAGCCGTGGCAGAATTCGATGGCGTTGGGCGGACCGGCCATGAAGGTGTTGTAGATCTCGTCGCTGACGATCACGCCGCCCATCGGCACCACGCCGTTGGTGATCGCCTTGGCGAAGACGATCATGTCGGGGGTCACGCCGAAACGCTCGGCCGCGAAATTCGCGCCCATGCGGCCGAAACCGGTGATGACCTCGTCGAAGATCAGCAGGATACCGTGGCGGGTGCAGATCTCGCGCAGGCGCTGCAGATAGCCGACCGGCGGCACGATGACGCCGGACGAGCCCTGCATCGGCTCGACGATGACCGCCGCGATGGTCGATGCGTCATGCAGCGCGACCAGGCGTTCCAGATCGTCCGCCCGATCGGCGCCCCAGGTCGGCTGCCCGCGTGAAAACGCCATGTGGGCGGGGTCGTGGGTGTGGCGCATGTGGTCCACGCCCGGGATCATGCCACTGGCGAACATCTTGCGGTTCGGCACGATGCCGCCGACCGACATGCCGCCGAATCCCACGCCGTGATAGCCCTTTTCCCGCCCGATCATGCGGAAGCGGTTTCCCTCGCCCCGCAGGCGGTGATAGCCCAGCGCGATCTTCAGCGCCGTATCGACGGATTCGGATCCGGAATTGGCGAAGAAGACGTGATTCAGGCCTTGGGGCGCCCGCTCGGCGATCCGCCCGGCCAGGCGGACGGTAACGGGGTTGGTCACCTGGAAGGCCGTGCAGTAATCCAGCGTCTCGGCCTGGGTCTTCAGCGCCTCGACGATGCGGGGATGGCCGTGGCCCAGGGGGGTGCACCACAGGCCCGACAGCGTGTCGAACAGTTCCTCGCCCGCCTCGGTATAATAATAGGGGCCTTTCGCCCGCGCGATGATGCGCGGCGCGGGGTTGGCCTTCATCCGGCGGTTGGCGGAAAACGGAAGCCAGTATGCCCCGTCCGTCACGGCGGCCGGGCAGTCGAAATCCTCGGAAAGCTGCGTCATGGTGCGATCCCGTATCCTGATGCCAGGTGACGCGCGCCGTCCCGGGCCGGATGCCGGAAATCGATACGCGCCCGGTCAGTATCGGGCGTCGTTTCGCATCCGCATATATACAGTTCCCGGCGTTCCGCACGAAGCTGTACCGGTCGGCGGACCTGTACAGATCGCGCGGCCGGACGGTGCTACTTCCCCACGACCGAGCGGATCGAAAAATTGCTCTGGATCTGCGCGACACCGGGCATGCGCGACAGTTCCTCCTTATGGATGCGTTCGTAATCCGCAGCATCCCGCGCCACCACGCGCAGCAGGTAATCCGCGTCTCCCGTCATCAGATAGCATTCGCGCACGTCGGGGCATTCCCGCACCCGGGCCTCGAACCGGCGCAGGCATTCCTCGGTCTGGCGTTCCAGCGTGATCTGCACGATCACGGTGGTGCCTCCATGCTGCGACCGTTCGTCGATGACCGCGCGATAGCCGCGAATCACGCCGTCCTGTTCCAACTGCCGCACCCGGCGCAGACAGGCCGACGGCGACAGGCCGACCTTTTGCGCCAGGTCGGCATTGGTCATCCGTCCATCCTGGCCCAGATGCCGCAGAATCGCCTCGGTCACCTTGTCAGTATTCATGAGGCCACATTCCACCATCCCGTCGCATGATGACGCGATATTTCGTCCCTGCGCGGCATATCATGCGATTGAATGGCAGGAAATGCCGCCCGGTGTCCGGTAGGATCGGGACAGTCCCCCGAACCGGAGCGCCGCATGCCCGTTCCTTGCGCTATCGATACAGGCTGGCCCCGCGCGCGGGCCGGCGCCGTCCTGACCATCGACCTTGCGGCCATCCGCGCCAACTACCGGCTGCTGCGCGCGCGGGCCGGGGGCGCGGAATGCGCCGCGGTGGTCAAGGCCGACGCCTACGGGCTGGGCGCGGCCCAGGTGGCCCCGGCGCTGGAGGCCGAAGGGGCGCGGACCTTCTTCGTCGCCCATATCGACGAGGGCATCGCCCTGCGCCGCCATGTCTCGCCCGGCGCGCGGATCATCGTCCTGCATGGCGCCCTGCCCCAGACCGAGGACGAATGCGTCCGGCATGATCTGGTCCCGGTCATCAACGACCTGGACCAGTTGCGCCGCTGGCGCGCGCAGGCGGCCACGTTGGCGCGCCCGCTGCCGGCGGTCCTGCAACTGGATACCGGCATGTCGCGCTTCGGCCTGTCCGAACGCGACGTCGGCGCCATCGCCGACGACCCCGACGCCCTGCGCGGCATAGACGTGCGCCTGGTCATGAGCCACCTGGCCTGCGCCGATAACCCCGACGATCCGGCCAGCGCGCGTCAGCGCGCGCGGCTGCTGCATCTGCGGGGGGCTCTGCCCCGCGCGCCGGCCAGCCTGGCGGCCTCGTCGGGTATCTTCCTGGGGCCGGACTTCCATTTCGACCTGGTCCGTCCCGGCGCCGCCTTGTACGGCGTGGCGCCCGATGCGACGCGGCCCAATCCGCTGCATCCGGTGGTGCGGCTTCAGGCCCGGATCCTGCAAACCCGCGTGGTGGGACCGGACGATGGGGTGGGGTACGGCCTGACCTACCGTCCGGCGTCACCACGGCGGATCGCGACCATCGCCGTCGGCTATGCCGACGGGTTCATGCGCTGCGGCGCCGAGGACGGGTGCGCGTGGCTGGACGGCGTGCGCCTGCCGGTCCTGGGCCGCATTTCGATGGATTCGATGACCGTCGACGTCACCGACGCACCCGAACGGCTGATCCGCCCCGGGGCCACGGTCGATCTGCTGGATACCCGGCGCGGCGTCGACGACGTGGCCCAGGCGGCCGGCACCATCGGCTACGAAATCCTGACCTCGCTGGGCCGGCGCTATCACCGCGCCTACGTCGCGGACCACGCCCCAGCCGACCTCTGACATTCCAAACGGCCGCCCCGAGCGGCCCCGAAAAGCGGCCAGAAAAGCGGATAAACATGAAAATCATCATTCTCGGCAGCGGCGTCGTCGGCGTGACGTCCGCCTGGTACCTGGCGCAGGCCGGCCACGAGGTCACGGTCATCGACCGGCAGCCGGGCCCGGGGCTGGAAACCAGCTTCGCCAATGCCGGCCAGGTTTCGCCGGGCTACTCCTCCCCCTGGGCGGGGCCGGGCGTGCCGCTGAAGGCCATCCGCTGGCTGATGATGAAGAACCGTCCCTTCGTCTTCTGGCCGATGCCGGACCCGAAGCAATGGCGCTGGCTGGCGCAGATGCTGGAAAACTGCACCACCGCCGCGTACGACCGCAACAAGGGACGCATGGTGCGCCTGGCGGAGTACAGCCGCGACGTGCTGCGCGACCTGCGGGCCACCACCGGCATCAGCTACGACGACCGGCAGCAGGGCACGCTGCAGGTCTTCCGCACCCAGAAGCAACTGGACCACATCGCCGACGACACCCGGATCCTGGACCGCTACGACGTCCCCTACGACCTTCTGGACCCGGCGGCCTGCGTCCGGGCGGAACCGGGGCTGGCCCAGGCCGAGGGCAAAATCGTCGGCGGCCTGCGCCTGCCGGGGGACGAAACCGGCGATGCGTTCCAGTTCACCCAGAACCTGGCCGCGCTGGCGGTCCGCCAGGGGGTGACGTTCCTGTACAACAACACCATCCGGTCGCTGCAGCGCGACGGCGCGCGCATCACGGCGGTCGTGACCGACACCGGCACGTACCAGGCCGATGCCTACGTGCTGTCGCTGGGCAGCTTCTCGCCCGCCATGGTGGCCACGCTGGGGCTGGACCTGCCGATCTATCCGATCAAGGGCTATTCCATCACCGCGCCGATCGTCGATGCGGCCCGCGCCCCGGTGTCCACAGTGATGGACGAGACGTTCAAGATCGCCATCACCCGGCTGGGCGACCGCATCCGCGTGGGCGGCACGGCCGAACTGGCCGGGTTCAGCACGTCGCTGCGCGCCCCGCGCCGCGCTACCCTGGAACATTCGCTGACCGACCTGTTCGCCGGCGCGGGCGACGTGCCGGCCGCGACGTTCTGGACCGGCCTGCGCCCGATGACGCCGGACGGCACGCCGATCGTGGGGCGGACGGACATCGGCAATCTGTTCCTCAACACCGGCCACGGCACGCTGGGCTGGACCATGGCCTGCGGGTCGGGCCGCGTGCTGGCCGACGTCATGTCGGGCCGCACGCCCGACATCGCGCATGACGACCTGGCCCTGAGCCGCTATCGGACCTGACCGGCGGCGGGGCCTGGCCGGCCCCGCCGCGTGACCGCGCGCATTGCAAGGACCGCCGGCCGGATCTAGACGGGAACGATCCTCCCGTTCCGACGGGACCAGAACCGGGCCGCGCCTTCGTGATGGTTTTTTCCTTTCCCTTCCACGTCGATCCCGCGCATCCGCGTCCGCTGGTCAGCCAGATCGTCCAGACGCTGGCCGAGCGGATCGGCGACGGCAGCCTGGCGCCGGGCAGCCGCCTGCCCTCGGTCCGGCGGCTGGCGGCACAGTGCGGGGTCAGCACCCTGACGGTGTCCAACGCCTATAACCGCCTGGTCGCCGATGGCGCGCTGGAGGCCCGGCCCGCCCGCGGATATTTCGTGGCGGCCCGCCCCCGCCATCAGGCCCGCGACGTGCCGGCGCCGGTCGCCACCTCGGTCGATTCGCTGTGGCTGCTGCAACGGGCGTACGAGGAAAATTCGCCGCTGCTGAAGGCCGGCGGCGGATGGCTGCCCGAGGAGTACCTGTTCACCGACGCCATCCGCCACGCGCTGGCCGTGCAGGCCCGCCGGCCCGACCCGGCCATCATGCGCTACGGCAACCCCTACGGGCACCCCGGGCTGCGCCAGAGCATCCGCCTGCTGCTGGCCCAGCAGCAGATCGCCTGCGGCGACGGTTCGATCATCCTGACCCATGGCGCCAGCCAGGCGCTGGAACTGGCCATCCGCTGCGTGATCCGCCCCGGCGACACGGTGCTGGTGGACGATCCGGGCTACAGCAACCTCTACCCCACCCTGCAATCGCTGGGCGCGCGGATCGTCGGCGTGCCGCGCCTGCAGGACGGACCGTGCCTGGAGCATCTGGACCGGCTGGCGCGCCACCACGCCGCGCGGCTGTTCGTCACCAACACGCGGCTGCACAACCCCACGGGCACCAGCTATTCCGCGCCGGTCGCGCATCAGGCGCTGATGCTGGCGGAACGGCATGATTTCCTGATCGTCGAGGACGACATCTTCGCCGGCCTGGCGCCCGAGGACACCGTCACCCTGGCCCGGCTGGACCAGTTGCGGCGGGTCATCCATGTCAGCAGCTTTTCCAAGACGATCTCGCCTGGCCTGCGTGTGGGGTTCCTGGCCTGCCGGCCCGACCTGGCCCAGCACGTCCTGCGCCTGAAGATGGCCGGCAGCCTGACCAGTTCGGGCCTGGGCGAAAGCATCGTCCACACCATCCTGACCGAAGGCCGCTACCGCCTGCACCTGGCCCGCGTGCGCGACAGGCTGGCCACGGCGCGCAAATCGCTGTGCGACGCGCTGGATGCCGCCGGCCTGGACCTGTTCTGCCGCCCGGAAGGCGGCATGTTCGTCTGGGCCGCCCCCCGACGGCCGACGGACATGCGCGCCCTGGCCGAACGGGCGGCCACGCAAGACATCATGCTGGCCCCCGGCTGCCTGTTCCGGCCCGACCAGGCCGAAACACCCTGGATGCGCCTGAACGTCATCCACGCCAACGACCCACGCCTGTTCCAATTCCTGCGCGAGGCGATGCCGGATCGGGACGCCGCCCGCCCACCTGCCTGACCGCCGGATCGTGGCATACAGTTGCCGGTTGCCTCACCCTGTTCGCAGGGCGCCTTTCGGCATCCTCCAGCGCATAGACCCGCAGCACCTCAGCTTGAGAAACGGCCGCCTCGCCCTGCTCATCCCCACGTGTATGGGGAACGCGTCGCCGGGACGAGGATGTGCGGGGGTCGTTTGGTTCATCCTCGCATGTGTGTGCGGGGAACACTTGGGCAAGCGCACGTTGACGCTGGCGCCCGTCAGTTCATCCCCGCGCATGCGGGGAACACGTCTCGATCTGGATCGATCATGGTCACGTCTCCGGTTCATCCCCGCGCATGCGGGGAACACTGTATCAGGCCGCGATGTCTCGTAAGATCCCGCAGGTTCATCCCCGCGCACGCGGGGAACACCTGGCGCCGTTGACGAGGCGCACATCTCCGACCGGTTCATCCGCGCACGCGGGGAACACTTTGCCGTATTGATTGCGGTCTGCCGGGCCTGCGGTTCATCCCCGCGCACGCGGGGAACACCTTGGCGCGACCGGATGGCGAAATTCAATAATCGGTTCATCCCCGCGCACGCGGGGAACACCATGGACGCACCGTAACTATCGATGATCTAGACGGTTCATCCCCGCGCATGCGGGGAACACGCACCAGGGTAGAGGCTGCTTTTCAGCACGTTCGGTTCATCCCCGCGCATGCGGGGAACACCTGTTTTTGAAATGCCATATTGATTAGCCCTTCGGTTCATCCCCGCGCATGCGGGGAACACCTGAACCTCTCGGATGCAGACCGTTCTATGCCCGGTTCATCCCCGCGCATGCGGGGAACACTGCCGGCCGTCGCCGTCGCATTCGGGGCAGATCGGTTCATCCCCGCGCATGCGGGGAACACATCCTTGGAGACCACAACCTGCACCACACCGACGGTTCATCCCCGCGCATGCGGGGAACACGGGGCACCGGCAATGGTGGATGATGGCTATACCGGTTCATCCCCGCGCATGCGGGGAACACATCCTTGGAGACCACAACCTGCACCACACCGACGGTTCATCCCCGCGCATGCGGGGAACACGGGGCACCGGCAATGGTGGATGATGGCTATACCGGTTCATCCCCGCGCATGCGGGGAACACACGCGTGCCAGCGATGGACGATGACGTATGTTCGGTTCATCCCCGCGCATGCGGGGAACACTCGTGCGATCTCCTGCCATTTCGCTCGTTCCACGGTTCATCCCCGCGCATGCGGGGAACACACCGAAAGGTATTGTGAGTTCGAATCTCACCGCGGTTCATCCCCGCGCATGCGGGGAACACTTGCACTTTCTTCCCGAATCCGTCGAATGTGGTCGGTTCATCCCCGCGCATGCGGGGAACACTCTTCCTGGAGCGCATTGATATTAAACATCTATTTGGTTGTCAAAGATCCTACCGACCGAAAGCCTGCTTTATCAGCCTCGGCCCCGCCGACGCGGCGGGGTGGCGGCCGCTGGTCCCGGCTGCGCCGGAAGGGCGGCTTCCGGCCCGAACGAGACCAGTCGGAATCCGTCAAAGTCAACAGGGACACGCCGGTTCCGGCCACAGGTATCAAACTCGAACCCTGCATCGTTCGGGGCAGCCCAGGCGATGACGGCGTTGCCGTCCTCGATATAAGCGCACACCTGTCCCCAGATCATCTCGCGGGTGCGCCGGCCGTAATTGCCGACATAGACGCCGGCACGCACCTCCAGCAGCCACACCGCCAGCCGCCCGCGCAGACGCGGGGGCGCGTTCTCAACCACGATGACCAGCATCGCCCAGTCCCTTCCGGTCTTCGAATGCCACGGGCATGGCCTCGTCCTGTGCCGGTGGCATGTCCAGACCGCCTGCGGCCAGAACCTCCTCGATCAGCGGAATAAGTCGTGCCAGGATGTTCGTACGCCGGAACTGGTCGCGGCACCGGTGGCGAACGGCGGCCACCGGGTTCGAGATCCGTTGCCCGTCCAGCGGGCGCTCGCGCTGAACGGCCGCCGCCACCCGGAAGGCTTCGGGCACGACGGTCTCGAATTTCACGATGTCGGCGATGTCATACACAAAGCTCTGAGGCTTTCCAGTATGCAGGAATCCTATGGCCGGGGCATATCCCGCCGCCAGAACCGCGGCTTCCGTGACCCCGTAAAGGGCGGCCGTGGCGGCGGAGAGACAGCGATTGACCAGATTGGCGGTATCCCACTCATGCGGATCGTAGCGTCGTCCGTCCCATTGCGCGCCGTGCGTGCTGGCCAGAAGGCGATAGGTTTCACGCACCCGGGCGCCCTCTATTCCTCTCAACTGATCGACCGAACGCCGTTCAGGGGCATCCTCGCCAAAGCGAAGCGCATACATCTTGCGGACAATCTTCAGTCGCGCGGTGTCGTCCAGCGCCAGCCGCGCCTGAAGCAGGAGCCTGTCCGCCCGCGCGCCCCCCGGCTGTCCTGAGGCATAAAGCCTTACGCCCGCTTCCCCCACCCAGATCAACAGCGTCCCGGCACGCGCCGCCAGTGCCGCGGCGGCATGACTGACGCGCGTGCCTGGCTCCAGCATGAGACAGACGAGACCGCCGATGGGGATGTGCGACCTGATGCCGTTCTGGTCGACCAGAACGAAGGCGCCGTCCAGTATATCGAGCTGCCCTTTTTCCACGAACAGAACCGAGGACCGTTCTTTCAGCGGAATGGGCCGCGGGGGCGGCAGGCCCGGTATGGCATGGGACATGGCCGCCCCCGTTCAGATCGCCCGGCGGACGAGCATCAGCCCGCAGCCGAAGGCCCGCGCCCGGCCGAATCCGTGCAGGATCGCGGCCAGAAATGTTTCGGGCACCGTGACGCGCAACTCCCCCGTCAGATCGACTACCCCGAACGATGCCATGCCACGCCCGCCGGAACGCGGTATCCGCCACACATCGCACCCCTCTACCGTGACCGGAGCCGCCAGCGCGAAGCCTGCGCGTGCGCCCTGCCGCCCGGCCCAGGATTCCAGGGCGCTCGCCACCACGCTTTCGCGCGCGTCTGCCCGTTCATGCCGTGGCAGGCGATGAAGCATATCCATGACCACGTCATGCCGCTGGCTGCGTGCCCGTCCGGGCGTCTTCCGGTCGACCGTGGCATTGGCCCGCAACAGAAAGCGCAACCTGTCCCCTTCTTTCAGAACAGGTTCGAAAGGCCGGGTCTCGATGTCGAAGAGCGCATGGGCATCGACAGGCTGCCGGGCCGACAGCACCATGAAATGCCCGGCTTCCACCTGGCGCCACAGGAAATCGCGCCTGCGCTCCGGCGTATCGCCAAAGAGGGTCCAGAGCAGATGATGGGCCGCGCCATGCCGGGGTCCTTCTCCATCAGGGACAAGAAGCCGGGCCAGAGCCTGCACCGGCGCATCGTGGCGCAGCGTGACGCGGGAGAGAAAGCCGCCGCTCATGCCGTGAGTCCCTCGCCATATGCCAGCACGGCCTCTTCGCGCAGTCCGAACTGCCATCGCGTGCGCGAGAGCGGCTGGTCCCGCCGTATCTCGCGGTGCAGGAGGGTGCAGCCGTCCCCATGTTCAGCCACATCGCCCACGTCGAGAACCAGCAGCGGATTTTCACCCCGCGACGGTCCGGCAAGCTGCTCGCGAAAGGCGCCGCGCCGCACATGCAGTCGTGCCTCGGGCCCGTTCCGGTGACGCTCCAGCAGCACGGCCGCGGCGGCGGAGCCGTCCGTTACGCAAGGCGCCAGAGGCAACCCCGCGGGACAGGCACGACGCCCGACGGAGGGCGTGAAAACCGGCTCGTTCATGGCCGCCTGCATCGCCTGCAATGTCCAGCGCGCGCGCTCCCGCCGTGGCCATAGGGTACCGAGATGCCACGTCCCCGTGCGGTAATCGCGGCGGGACAGGATGGTCGCCAGATCGCCCGGCGACGCGGCCAGTTCCTCGGCCCGCGTCGCCGGACGCCAGTTGCGCCGCGCCGGAGCCGCCTGCGTGGTGTGATAATCCGTCAACAGCCTCCCCGGCGCATGGCACAGGATGGCCACCCCGTAATCCGAGGCCAGCGCCGCCTGCGCCTGCTCGTCATCGCGGGTCAGGCCCAGGCAGGCTGCCACGAGCCCCAGCACGGCCGAACGCGCCGGACGGTCCCAGCCGTCACGCCGCTCGCCGACCGCGATCGCGCCGAAGGACGCCATTGGCGCCACCATGGCGAATGTCAGGAACTGCCCCATGGCTGCGCTCAGGACCGGCAGAATGCCGCGATGTCGGCAAGGGTCATGCTGTCCTTCCGGCCGACTTCCAGTTCACCTTCCGTGTCGCTGGCCCGGCCGTAGACCCGCGTCAGTTCACTGCGGAATTCCGTCAGGGTCGCGATCGAGCCTGCCATCAGGTCAGGGCCGGTAACCGGCCTTGCGAACGCCCCTGCCAGGGTGCGCGGCTGGGCGTTGCCCTTCTCGGCCAGAATGTACTGCGCCCGGGCAAGGGCGGCAAAGCTGTTCTGCTTGCCGGAGGGCGCGACCGTCGCCGCCGCTGAGGCCAGCGCACCCAGGGCCGCTTCCATCACGCCGCCTTCGCTGTCTCCGCCAAGGTTTTTCCGAAGCAGGTCGCGATTCACGCAGAGATAAAGATAGAACACCCCCGACCCGAACCCGGCCTCGCCCAGAAAGCCGGCCCCGGCGTCTTCTTCCGGGCGTTTCAAATCGTCAATCGCCGTATAATAGTCATCCTCGACCGTGACGCGATGTGTCGTGATGGCGTGCGCGACCTGCACCGCCGCCTCCCGGTTGTAGGACAGCTCGCTGGCCAGCATCCGGCCGAACAGGGCGATGTCGGCCGCTGTATCCGTTCGCTGCAGCAGCGCGTCCTTCTCTTTTACCGGGTCGATCTTCTCCCCCGCGGCCAGCCGGTCCGCCATCGCCAGCGCGGCGTCGCGCTCGGCGGGCGAAATGAAGACAAGCTGTTCGGTAAAGCAGGCGTTGTCGTCCTTCTCCGCCTTTACCTTGCCGTAAATCCCGGCGATCGCGCGGGCAATCCCGATCGATTTTTTCTCGTCCACTCCCTTGCCCAGAAGATGCTGCCGGATCTCGTCCCCCAGGCGCTGGGTGCGCTGGCCCATATGCCCGGCAAGCGCCGAGGAAAAGATTTCCGACGTACGCCAGGCCCGCTTAAGCGCCTGCGACGAAATCCGCAGGCGCGTCACACCCCCTACCGTCGCCGTCTTGGGGTTGCCGGTATCATCACGATTGACGTTGGACGGCGGATAGAAGGTCAAGAGATGCAGTTGCAGAAATCGGCTCACGACTGACGTTCCTTCTCGGATTCCATGGACTCTCCGGCAGTCACCCCGTTGCCCGGCTCTCCCGCGTTCCAGTATTCGTACACCCAGCGCACGCGGATTCGCTCCGCCGCCGTATGGTCCCACATTCCTTCCCGGGGCCACGCAAAGACCGATCTCGCAATATCGGAAACATTCACGCTGTTACCGGCAAGAATCACGAGTCGTCGGAATGCCCTGAGGCATTCGTCGAAGCCGTCGGCGTCCAGCACCCTGCGGAATCGGACCGGTTTGCACAGCGCCGTCTTCGCGTCCGTTGCATCGACAGGTCCGATCCGCCGCGCCACGGGCAGCGAGGCGTCGTCCGAGCGAACATGCGCCAGAACCGCCGCGACCAGCGCCACGCGGGCCAGATCATCCTCATGCCGCGCGCCGCAGCGGTGCGCGAGCGCCTGCACCGCCGGCTCGAACAGTGCATCCGCCACGCATCCGCAGCGCCGCAGCCGCGCCAGCGTCGCCCGATCGCCCGGTTTTCCGCTTCCGGGGTCCGGCCGCAGTTCATGCCACCAGTACCTGGCCTTTTCGGCAAAGGCATTGCGGTCTGGCCCGGTCATGGCTTTGTCCTTGCGGTCGCCTTCCGTATGACGGGAACCGGAATTTTCAGAACCGCCATGATCGAACCACCCTCCTTTCCACCGCCGGCGACGGCCGCCCGAAGCCGCCGTCGCGCCAGCGCCGATCGCTGCGCCTCGGTCACCCCGGTATCCGGGGCCAAGACCACCGACGCGTCGAACAGCGCCATGGCCGCCCGCCCGATCTTGTGCAGCCAGTCTTTCCGCAGGCCGATATCGTCCCCGTCGGCCAGGCGCGCCGCCTGGTGGAGGAGGTTGAAGAACGCCTCCTGCGTCTGCGTCCAGAACTGTTCGCGCACATTGGCAAGCAGCGTCGCATCCAACGAAACCGTTCCCTTGCCGAACAGCGCGTCCCGGACGCAGCCTCGAATCACGGCCGCCATTTGATCGGCCGCCGCGACACAGTCACGCGCCAGCATGTCCAGCACCTCCTGCCGTGCCGGATCGGTGGCACCCGGCAGGGGCATTTCGCTTTCCACGAAGCCGCGGGCCTTCATGTTATCCATATCGTAGCCGGCCGCCAGAATCCGGGGCCGAGGCGACTCCGCAATGTCGCGGGCACGCGCGTCGCGCCATGTCCGCACCGCGCTGGCAGGAAGCCGCTGCCCGTCAACGCTGTTCACGACAAGTCCGGTCCAGTGGCGGTATCCGATGCCGCCGGGCTGCGGGTGCACACTGAGCCACTCGGCATCCGCCTTCTGTCGATACCGCGGCGTAAGCGGATGGATCACCGCACCCTCGCCATAAGGCATGCCGGTCCACCCGGCGTAGCTGGCCCCATAGGGACGCTGCCGCCAGCCGGGCACCAGAACGTCATCCGGCCGCCCCGTCAGGTCGCACGCGCCGTCTTCTGCCGCCTCGAAATCGAGACGGATGCGACGTGGCATTCCCCACCAGCACTGCAAAGGATGGGCATTGTGGCCGACGCGTACGCTGGTTCCATCCTTGCCCGACCCGATCGTCGGCGCAAGCCATGGAAACACGCGCGGCAGATCGGCATCGCGCACCGGAGGTCCAACGGGGGTGTTCGCCCATGCGACCTCCCACAAGCTCGCCCCCTCGCGTGGAAGGACCAGCGTCACCAGCGGCCCGCCGCCGCGCAACCCCGTCATGTTTCCCGCCCCGCCGCTGGGCGCCCAGGACTGGAGGGTGAACAGGGCCATGGCCGCCGCCGGACGCCCCAGCGCGGTGACGTGCGAACGGTGCACAAACAGGTCCGCGTTCTTCTTTACAGTGCTGTCGCCGGGCGCATTGATCAGCAGCCGCTCCACGGGCTCCTGACCACTCTGCAACTCTTGCAGATCCTGAAGGAAGCGCGGCCCCGGCCCGTCGAGCCAGAAGGCGTCGGTCACACGACCGAAGGCTTCGTCCAGCGCCTCCACCGAGGGCGGCTCTTCCCAGCTTTCGCACCAGGCGTCCTCGTCCTGCGGTGGAAAGGCCGTTGCCAGCAGTCCGATCAGGAATTCCAGACACGCGACCCGAAAATCCGGTCGCGGCCAGTCGAGCGCCACAACCGGATCGCCTGCCATGTTCTCCACCACCTGCGCCGGACGGATGGAAGCGACAGCGCCGGATTTCCGGCGGACAGGCAGCCATGGATCGGTGATGAGATTGAGGGGATGCGAAGTCATTGCCTAATATGTAGAGTGTGAAGTTTTCATTCGGCATTGCGTACGAATGCACATTGAAAAAATACCTATCCCCTGTTCAGCGACTCTGACAACGACGCCACAACCGGAATATTATTCAGATTTACTGGTCGCGAAAGATCTCAAGACCATAAATCTGATCGTAACCGATTACAATTTCATGACCCGTCTCTGTCCGTCCGGCGCCACGCCACCCTGCCTCCGTTTCCCGAAGCACAAGCAATAGAACCTGATCTTCCGCCTCGCGCTCCCAACGTGACCACCCGGCGCGCGCGGCAGTCACGGCCACCTCAAGGCCAACGGGAGGCGGGCAACTGGCCAGGCGGTAGCGCGCCACCGACACCTCGGACAATGCCCATGCGCGGTGGCGCTCACTCTCGCGGGCAAGGCTTGTGTCGGCTTTGGCAGCCCAGGGCAGCACCGTTTGGTCCTGCATCACCGCAAGCCGCACGGTCACGCAGGGCAGATCCTCCAATCGGGTCGGCGTTCTCGCCTCGCGCTCCCAGAGAGCGGCGTCCGTGGCGTACCCCGCATCAAACGACAACACGTTCCGGTCAGCAGCGGCGCCGGCGGCAAGGGCTTTCCCCGCGGCGTCCATACTGCCTGCCATCAATCCTTCCGGGACGGCGTCAGCACTGGCGTCGCCACTTTCCTCGATCAGGGCACGAAGGCCGGCAGGGCTTTCGATCCGCCCATGCCTGAACAGCACCCGCGCCGTCCGCCAGAGCAGTGCCGGATCGCGATACACCGAGGCCGTTCCCGGCAGCACACGCTGTATCCAGCGCGGATCGGGGTCGGCAACCGGCTCGGGCGAAATGACCAGCAGTTCCTCCCGATCGACAGGTCGGGCGGTACGCCGGTGACGGCGCAGCCGTCCGGCCCGCTGGATGAGCTGGTCCATGGGGGCGAGGTCGGTGCAGAGCACATCGAAATCCAGGTCGAGGCTCTGCTCGATCACCTGGGATGCCACCAGAACGGCGGAGCGCCCCGCCGCCTCGCCTTCCTTTCCGAACCGCGCGAGCACGTCCCGTTCGATCGTCAGCCGGTCCACCATGGCAAAACGCGCGTGAAAGACCAGCGCCTCCACCCCCTGCGCGCGAAGCGACCGGGCCGTTGCGATCACCTCATCCACCGTGTTGCGGATCCACGCCACCGCGGCGCCGCCGGCCGCCGCCTTGGTCACCGCGCGCGTGGCCGCGTCGGCGTCGGCAAGGCGGCGGGCGGCAATGCTCCGCGCCAGACCCGGCCGTGGCGCGCAGGGACGTTCCTCGACCCCGTTTCTGCCGACAAGGGTGACCAGCGGATAGGCCATGCCGGACAGGCGCATGGGGTCCGCCACACCCAGCCCCTTGCGGAACGCGTCGGTCAGTTCCTGCCGGACCCGATGCGTCAGTGTGGCCGACAGCAGAATCGCCGATCCGCCCATCGCCGCGTGAAAGTGAAGCAGCGCGACCATCTCACGTCGCATGTAGGGGTCGAAAGCATGACATTCGTCCACGATCAGGATCTTCCCGGCCAGGCCGGCCTGCCGCACCGTCGCGAAACGCACGGGCAATACCGCCATCAGTGCCTGGTCGATCGTGCCCACCCCCACCTGCGCCATCAGGGCCCGTCGTGCCTCGCTTCCGAGCCATGCCGCGCAATAGGCCTCGGCCGTCTCGTCCATGGTCTGGACGGCCGAACGCCCGCCCGGACCGTCATCAGGGGCCAGCGCCGCGACAAACCGCTCGTCCAGCCGGGCACGTCCGTGCGCCAACGCCAGTGAGGGGCGCGCCGAGGGCTGGAAAAGCCGGCGATAGGCCATGGCAAGGCGGTCATACATGGCGTTTGCCGTGGCCATCGTCGGCAGTGCCACGAACAATCCCGAACCGCGCCCTTGGGCCATCAGCCTCTGGGCCAGAACCAGCGCGGCTTCCGTCTTGCCGCTGCCGGTCATGTCCTCGATGACGACGAGCACCGGTCCGGACGGCAGCGCTGCGGCTTCGAGCAAGGCCTGAACGGGCGAGGGCTCCCGGATATGGTCGAACAGACGGACGATGCCTGCGAACGGTGCCAGCGCCATTGGCCCCAAGCCGGACCGAGATATGGCCGCCTGGGCCCGAGGCAACGCATGATTCCAGAAATACCCTTCTGGTTCTCTCACATTTTTCGGATTCACGTAAGGAAACCATTCCTGCCGCGAGCCGATCCAGTCCGCATGGACGGTGATGCCCGCCAGCATCCATTCGAGCCGTTTGAGGGTATCGGGACCGGGACGCAGGATCGGCGGAGGCCGGAACACATCGAACAGGAGGGCCACGAGCGCCTGTGCACGCACGATCGTGCCCTGCTCCAAAATTCCTCTATCCATAGCCGATACGGGCTGCCCGTGATGACCTGCGATGGCACGCAGAAGCTGCAATTTCAAACTGGGCCGCCAGCGTTTTCCACCCGGACCGTTCCCAAACAGCGGGGCAAGGGCGCCATCCACCATAAGATCCAGAAGTGCCAGCCCAGCCGCATCGTGAGGACATTGCACGTGCTCCCCGCGAAAAGGCCCCAGGACGGCTTCAGGCCAGCATTTCGCCACCTTTGCCTGAAAGGCCGGCATGAGCTTTCCGATGTCGTGCAGCGCGACCAGCAGGCCAAGCTGGCGACGATCGAGACCGCAATTCCCGCTTCCCGGCAGAAGGATGGCGACGGCGGCGACATCCAGCATATGCGCTATGAGGGGATGCATGAGCGGGTCGTCCGTCGCCCCCTCATCGGGAACAGGACGAGCCTTTCCCCAGAAAAGTTCCAGTCCATCCGAATGCATGACCGCTGCCATTTCCTTTTGAACTTACCGGTGAGGGAGGTGTCGGAGGTACCTGATGGCGTCTACACGGTCATTTGGGGCTGCCTCCCACCGCGCATGCGATCGACATTCAAAATTCGGAAACATAATGTTTATATGATTTCCATTTTGTTCGCACACTTCACGCTGTATTGATTGCGTAACGGCAACGGGGTGCCCGCTGCCCGTTCGGTTCTCATCAGCCTCTGAAAGCAAATGTCATGAACATCTCTCTTCCTCGGGACCCTGTCCTTCTGGCCGCCCGTCTCCTGCTCGCAGCCCTGTTCGTCTTCATGGGGTGGGGCAAGCTGACGGATTATGCGGGGACTGTGGCCTACATGGCCAGCACCGGCGCACCTGTCCCTGCCCTGTCGGCGGGCATCGCCATCATCGTGGAACTGGGGATCGGGCTGGCGCTGGTGGCCGGCGTGCTGGTCACGCCGCTGGCGCTTGCTCTGGCCGCCTATACCGTTGTCACCGCCTTCATCGGCCATCATTACTGGACGTTTACCGGAATGCAGCGGTACGACATGTGGATCCATTTCTACAAGAACTTCAGTATCGCCGGCGGCCTGCTGGCGCTGGCGGCGGCAGGTCCGGGCCGGATCGCCATCGGGGGAAAGGCGAAATAACGACGGGGCCGCCCTACCCTCGTCGGGGCATGACGGGCCCCGGTCGAGGGAATGCTTGACGAAGCGGCGCCGGATGGCGACGTGAAGGGACTGTCAATCCGGCCCGGAGCGCGCCATGCAGCTTGCCAATCACTACGCCACCCTGCCGCCGCGTTTTTTCGCGCGCATGGACCCCAGCGCGCTCAGTGCCCCGCGTCTGCTGAAGCTGAATGAGGGACTTGCCCGCGATCTCGGCCTCGATCCCGACTGGCTTGCCGGGCCGGAAGGGGTCGCCCTGCTGGCGGGCAGCGCCTTTCCCCCCGGCGTGACGCCGATCGCCACCGCCTATGCGGGGCATCAGTTCGGGCAGTTCGTGCCTGTGCTGGGCGACGGACGAGCCCTGCTTCTGGGTGACGGGGTGGATGTGCATGGCCGCCCCTATGAAATCCAGCTCAAGGGATCGGGGCCCACGCCTTTCTCGCGGCGGGGCGACGGCCGGGCCGCGCTGGGGCCGGTGTTGCGCGAATATCTGGTCAGCGAGGCCATGGCGGCGCTGGGTGTGCCCACCACGCGCACGCTGGCCGCCGTCGCGACGGGCGAGTCCGTAATTCGGGACACGCTCAGGCCCGGCGCCGTTCTGGCGCGCGTGGCGTCCAGCCATATCCGGGTCGGCAGTTTCCAGTATTTCGCCGCGCGCCAGGACGAGGAAGGGCTGAGGGCGCTGGCCGATTTCGCCATCGCGCGGCATTACCCCGACCTTGTCGGGCGAGAGGACCGCTATTTGGCCTTTTTCGATGCTGTGGTCAGTGCGCAGGCGGAATTGATCGCCCGCTGGATGAGCCTCGGCTTCATCCACGGCGTGATGAACACCGACAACATGACGGTCTCGGGCGAGACGATCGATTACGGCCCCTGCGCGTTCCTCGACGAGTACAACCCGGCCAAGGTGTTCAGCTCGATCGACCAGGGCGGCCGCTATGCCTATGCGAACCAGCCGCAGATCGCCATGTGGAATCTCGCCCGCCTCGCCGAGACGCTGGTGCCGCTGATCGACGCCGATCCGCAGGCCGCGGTGGACCGTCTTCAGCCGGTGCTGATGACCTTCCGCGAACGCTACGAGAAGGCGGCCGATGTGCTGATGCACCGCAAGCTGGGGCTGGAAACGGACGAACCCGACGATCGGCGCCTGATTTCGGACTGGCTCGACCTGCTGCGGGTCGCCTCCGCCGATTTCACATGGAGCTTCCGTCGTCTCGCGGACCCCGAGCCGGATTTCCCCGATCTGGACGGCTTTGCGGCCTGGCGCGCGCGCTGGGACGCACGGCTGGCGTCGGAAGGATGCGCGCCGTCGGACGCGCGCGTGAAGATGCGGCGCGTCAATCCGGCCGTGATCCCCCGCAACCATCGGATCGAGGCCGTCATCGAAGCCGCCGAGAAGGGCGATTTCGGGCCTTTCGAGGCGCTGCTCGCGGCGGTCACCACGCCATTCGCGGATGATCCCGACTATGAGCGGCCGCCCCTGGTCGCCGAGCGCGTCCGGGCGACATTCTGCGGGACCTAGATCCAGCCGCCGAGCATGGCCGTCACCCCGAGCCCCGCCATCGCCAGCAGCACCAGAATGCCGGCCGGCAACGCGCCATGCCGGCGGCCGGCGAAACCCAGCGTATAGGCGGCCTTCAGCACATTGTTCGACGACGCCGCGATCAGGATGGCCAGCACCGCCGCGGCGACCGGCGTGCCCGGCGCGCCGCCCTCTGCCAAGCTTAGCACAAAGGGGTCGATGTCGCTGACCCCCACGACGGCGGCCAGGGCATACAGGCCCGCCACCCCGAAACGGTCGCGCGCCCAGCCGGTGGCGACCGAGATCACGACGAACAGCGCCGCGAAGACCAGCGCCGTCGTCAGTTCCAGAGGGTTGGACGGCCCCTGCGGCGCGGTCTGCACCGCCGCAGGGGCCCGGGCGCCGCGCCGATACAGGATGGCGGCGATCAGCCCCCCGCAGGCGGCAAGCCCGATCGCCGGCGGCGCCAGATGCAGCGCCAGCGACCAGTCGAACACGCCCACGATGGCCGTCAGGCGCAGGTACATGATCGCGGTGGCCAGAACGATGCCCGCCTGCGTCTGGTACGGGTCGGGCGCGGCGTCCCCCAGGCGGCGCGCCAGCACGATCGTCGTCGCGGTCGAGGAGTAGAGGCCGCCGAGCAGCGCCACCCACACCCCCGTTCCCTTCGGCGCGACATAGCGTTGCAGCAGGTAGCTGGCATAGGACACCGTGCAGATCGCCAGCACCGCTAGCCAGACCTGATGCGGCGTCAGGTGGGTCAGGCGGGTAACCGGCGTATCCGGCAGCAGCGGCATCACCAGCCCGGTCAGGATCAGGAACTTGCCGGCGGTCACGATCTCGTCCAGGCCCACGCGCCGGGCCAGCGCGTGCAGCCGGTCGCGGCCCGTCAGCAGCAGTACCGCCCCCACCGTCCCCCCGACCGCGACCCAGCGCGGTCCGGCCATGACCACCGCGCCCAGCAGATAAGCCAGCAGGTTGCACACCAGCACGACGATGCCGTTATCGCCGTCGCCTTGCAGGCGCGCCGCATAGAACAGCGCCAGCCACCCGCCCAGCACCAGCAGGCCCACGCAGAACGGCAGCGGACTGCCGGAGGGCAGCCAGAACAGCAGCGCACCGCACAGCGCCAGCAGCGGAAAGGTGCGGATGCCGCCAGGCCGCGTGCGGGTATCGTCGTGATGGAATTCCTCGAACGCCAGGCCGAAGAAGAAGCCCAGACCCAGTGTGACCAGAAGATCCGCGACCAGTTTCATCCACACCTCCCACCCGCCTTGCGCCAGCGACAGGGAACCATGCCGTTGCCGCCGGCACAACGCAGGGCTTCGGATATCGGATTGTCGCAGGCTGGGCGATGCGCTATCACTTAACCGGCATCCAGAGTCGGGCCAATGCCCGACACCAACCTGCATCCGAGCAAGGTGGCGTTCCCGCACGGGAAGATGTGGCCGATCCGGCAAACAACGGACAGGAGCCGCACGTCATTTCGTTCGCGATGGACCGAACAGACGAAAGGCCCATGACCCGATGCCCCCCACGCAGCAGCAGTTCGCCAGTGACAATTATGCGGGCATATGCCCCGACGCCATGCGCGCGATGGAGCTGGCGAATCGCGGATCGGCCCAGGCCTATGGCGACGACCAGTGGACCGTGCGCGCGGCAAACGCCTTCCGCACGACGTTCGAGACCGAGTGCGAACTGTTTTTCGTCTTCAATGGCACCGCCGCCAATTCGCTGGCCCTGGCGGCGTTGTGCCAGTCCTATGAAAGCATCATCGCGTCCGACATCGCCCATGTCGAAACCGACGAATGCGGGGCGCCGGAATTCTTCTCGAACGGCGCGAAGATCCTGGTGGCGCGCGGCGAAGGCGGCAAGCTGACCCCCGACGCCATCCGCGCGTTCGCACTGGGCCGCACCGACATCCATTTCCCCCGCCCGCGCGCCGTCACCATCACGCAGCCGACCGAAACCGGTCAACTCTACAGCCTGGAGGAAATCGGCGACATCGCCCGGACCTGCCGCGAACTGGGCCTGCGGCTGCACATGGACGGCGCGCGTTTCGCCAATGCCATCGAAAGCCTGGGGTGCAGCCCGGCCGACATGACCTGGCGCGCCGGCGTGGACGTGCTGAGCTTCGGCGGCACCAAGAACGGCATGGCGATCGGCGAGGCCGTGCTGTTCTTCGACCCCGCGCTGGCCAACGGGTTCGATTACCGCTGCAAGCAGGCGGGGCAGCTTGCGTCGAAGATGCGTTTCCTGTCCGCCCCGTGGGCCGTGATGTTCGAAACCGGCGCCTGGCGCACCAATGCGGCCCATGCCAACGCCTGCGCGCGGCATTTCGCCGATCAGGTCGCCGGCCTGCCGGGCGTGGACATCCTGTTTCCCGTCCAGGCCAATGCGGTGTTCCTGAAGCTGCCGCCCGACGTGACGGCGGCGCTGCATGAACGGGGCTGGATCTTCTACAGCTTCATCGGGGACAGCGCGCGGTTCATGTTCGCCTGGGATTCCGACTGGGCGCGGATCGACACGCTGGTGCAGGACCTGCGCGACATCACGGGCGCACGTCCCTCGCCCGAACAGTCCTGACCGCCATGACGCTCCAGGGGTGGCTGCTGTATCTGAACGCCGTGTTCCTGCTGTCGGCCATTCCGGGGCCGAACATGACGCACATCATGACGTTCAGCACCCGGCACGGGCTACGCAGATGCACCCACAGCATGGCCGGATGCCTGCTGGCGCTGATCGTGCTGCTGACCGCGTCCGCCGCGGGGCTGAGCGCGGTGCTGACGGCATCGCCCATGCTGTTCCGCATCCTGAAATATGCCGGCGCGTTCTACCTGATCCAGCTTGGCCTGCGGGCCTGGCTGGACCGGTCTGCGGACAGGCCGGACATCGACGGGCCGGCCGCCGTTTCGGTCCGCGCGTCGCTGGCCACGTCCTTTCTGGTCGGCATCAGCAACCCCAAGGCGATCATCTTCGCGGCGTCGTTCCTGCCGCAATTCGTCGATCCGTCGGCGTCGCAGCCCCCGCAATACGCCGTCCTGATCGCGACCTCGGCCGCGACCGAAACGCTGTGGATGCTGATCTACGCGACCGGTGGCGCGCGGCTGTCGGCCGTACTGACCCGTCCGGCGTGGCGACGGCGCATGCAGCGGGTCAGCGGTTCGCTGTTCGTGCTGTTCGGGGGCATCCTGCTGCTGCACGACCAGCGGTAGATCGTCCGCTCCTACCCGTCCTGCGGCCACACCTGAAGCGCCAGGGGGTCGATCGTGACCCCGCATGGCCCGATGTCCGGGCAGGACGGGTCGGCGACGATATCAAGGACCGCTTCCCCCAGCCGCAGGCGGACCGATCGCTGCCCGTCGCGAACCGCCCCGCGATGCAGGATCGTCGCCGGATACTCCCCCCGCTGGTCCAGCCGGACCTGATGCGGCCGCACCGCCCAGCGCACGCGCGCGCCGGGCGTCAGGGGCGCGCCCGCGACGCCCAACGCGACGCCGCCGCCAATGTCGATCCGCGTGGGCGACAGTACATCCCCCGTGCCAATCGTCCGTGCCCCCAGCAGGCGCGCCGCGACCTCACCCCCGGGGCGGGAAAAGACCTCGTCCACCGGGCCCGCACGGATGACGCGCCCCCCCTCCAGCACCAGCAGTTCGTCGGCCAGCAGCATCGCCTCGGCCGGGTCGTGGGTGACCAGGATCGTCGTCGCCCGCACCCCGCCCTGCACCGCCAGAACATCCTGCCGCAACCGGGCGCGCAGCGGCGCATCCAGTGCCGAGAACGGTTCGTCCAGCAGCACGAGGCCGGCCGATGGCCGGGACAGCGCCCGCGCCAGCGCCACGCGCTGCCGCTGGCCGGGCGACAGTTCATGCGGGTAGCGGCGCGACAGTTCCGCCAGCCCGAACGCCGCCATCCAGTGCGCCACCAGCGCCGGGTCGCTGTCCACCGCGAAACCCACCTGCTGGGCCACCGTCAGATGCGGCGGCAGGGCGTATCCCTGCGGGACATAGGCGATGCCGCGCGCCTCGGGCGGCAGTGCAGCCAGATCGCGGCCATCGCACCGCACGACCGAACCCGCCCCGCGCTCCAGCCCCGCGATGGTGCGCAGGCTCATGGACTTGCCCGAGCCCGAGGCGCCAAGAATGGCCAGCCGCCGGGCCCGGGTGCGGTATTCCACCCGCAAGGCGAAACCCTCCAGACACTGGCGCAGGTCCAGCACCAGGGCCTGCCCCGGCCCCATGGCCGCCGGGCCGGCTGCGACAGGGGGCAGGACATCCGAAGAAACGGCCCCCCCACCACGTCGCGGCGCCGCCACCACCTGCCCCAGCACCAGGACGAGGGCGGCCACCGCCAGGGTCGGCGCCAGCACCGGCAGCATGGCCGGCAGCCCCGCGCCCCCGAACGCGACATAGGTGAAGACCGGCAGGGAATACGGATGGTAGGCGACCATCATCGTCGCCCCGAATTCGCCGAAGGCGCGTAGCCACGCCAGCAGCAGCCCCGCCAGGATGGCGCGCCGGGCCAGGGGCAGGCCGATGCGGCGAAACACCGCCCCGGGGCCATGCCCCAGGGTCGCCGCGACATCTTCCAGCGCCGGGTCGATCGCCGCGAAGGCCGAGCGGGCGGCGACGATCAGGAAGGGTGCCGCGACGAAAGCTTCGGCCAGCACGATTCCGGCGAAGGATTCGGTCAGCGCGCCATGCATCAGCCCGCCCAGCAGCCCGCCATAGCCCAGCAGGAACAGCAGCAGGATGCCGCTGGCCAGCGGCGGCAGGGCCAGCGGCAACTGCACCACGCCGCCCAGCACCGCCATCCGCCACCCGCGCCCATGCGCCAGGACGTAGCCCAGGGGGATGCCCGCCACCGCAACCAGCGCGGTCGCGGCCGTGGCGCTGGCCACCGACACGCCCGCCGCGTGCAGCAGGGCCGCCCGGTCGACGCCGCGCCAGTCCGCGTCGCCCATCCGCGACAGGCCCGCCGCGAACGGCGCCAGCAGGTACAGGGTCAGGATACCGCCCAGAATCCGGATCGTCCCGGGCGTACGCCTCATTTCCCGGGGGCGAGGAACGGACGCAGCAGGTCCGGCAGGGCGGCGGCATCACCGGTCAGGGTCGGCCCCACCATGTCCAGCCCATGCCGGAGCTGGATCGCGCGCCCTGCCGGGCCCAGCAGGAAGGCGACGAATCGTTCGGCACCCGCCGGGTTGGGCGCGTCGCGCAGGATCGTGACCGTGTAATGCGCCGCCACCACGATGTCGGGCGGCAGGGCGATGTCGGGAATATGCAGGTCGGCGGTTTCGGTGGCGTAGAAGAATCCGACATCGACCTGACCGGATTGCAGGCGGCCGACCAGGCTTTCCTCGGGCCGCACCTGCCGCGGATTATCGGGCGCGCCCAGCACCCGGGACGCCAGGCCGGGCAGACGGTACGCCGCCTCGGCCCGTTGCAGCATCTGCACCGTCAATGCCCCCTTGGGGTCCAGCACGGGGTCGGTGCGGCCGATGCGGATGCCGGGCTGCTGCAGGACCTCGTACCACGGGCGCGCTTTCAGGTCGGCAGCGAAGCGGCTGCGCGGATCGTAGCCGATCATCAGGGGCGAGCGGGCGAATTCGATATACCAGCGAACCCGATCGCCATGCCCGGCCCCCAGCGTATCGTTCAGCTTCGGGCTGGCGCTGATGAAGACCTCGGCGCGGCGCAATCCGTCGCGGATCTGGTTCGCCAACGCCCCCGACCCGCCAGCATATCCCACGAAGGCGCCCTCGCCCCGCGCGTCGAAGGCCGGGCCGATGCCCTTTTCCATCAGGCTCAGCAGCGAGCCCGCATACAGCACGCTGACCGGCTCCGCCGCTTCGGCAGGGGTCAGGGCTACGGCCGGCACCCCGGCCAACGCCCCAAGCAGGAATGAACGTCTCTGCATCGCACGCCTTTATCGCGCCGCGCCGGATGGAATGGCGACAATCGAAATCCGCGTCAGATCATGCACCCCGCGCGCTCCGCGCCGGTCGCCGGGCACCACGATCCTCAGATGGGTCGGGCCGAGATCGGCACCGTCCATGCGTTCGGCCAGGATGACCTGCTTGCCCTCGAAATCCGGGGCGACCTCGCCCACCGCCAGCGCCGCGTGATAGCGGTCCGTGCCTTCCAGCAGAATCACACGCGCCGCCAGGTCGCGCGGCGGGTCGCCGACCACCCCGGCACGGGACAGCACCGACCACAGCAGCGGCCCCTCGAACAGGCGGGGCGCGGTGTGGTCCTTGCCCGGCGGCATCGTGACACGCACCACCGGCAGGGCGGCAAGGTCCGTCATGCTCAGGCGATGCTCCGCCCCGGCCGCGTCGCGCACGACCAGCCCATCCGCGCGCGCATGCGCGGACAGGCCGGTCGTCCCCGCGTACAGGGACAATGCGGCGACGAGCGCCCAATGCGCGATCGGGCGCATGCCGCTTATTTCCCGATCATGACGTCGGACGCCTTGATGACGGCGACGGCGTCGTCGCCCACCTTCAGGCCCAGGTCGTCAATCGCTTCGTTCGTGATCGAGGAGGTGACGATGATCCCGCCGCCCACGTCGAGGTGGACATGGCCGGTGGTCTGACCTTTTTCCACGGTCACGATCTTTCCGGCGATCTGGTTCCTGGCGCTCAATTTCATAGTCGTTTTCCCTCCATTACTATGTTCAGTACGCTACCATACTGTGTCGGGCATGCTACAAATCATAGTATAGGCCGATTTTGGCGTTTTGTCATTACGTTCCACCCGGCAGGCGCCAGCCATAGCGCAGGGCCGCAAGCCGCAGGCAGAAACAGGTCAGCGCGCCCGCACCGGCTACCGCCCCCGTGGGCAGGGCCAGCCGCCGCCCGGCGACCACCACCGACGCCCCGGCCAGCGCCGCCGTGGCATAGATGTCGGACACCAGGATCAGCGGCACCCGCGCCAGCAGGACGTCGCGCATCACGCCGCCGCCCACGCCGGTCAGCATGCCCATCAGGGCCGCCGCCAGCGGCCCGATTCCGTACGACAACGCTTTTTCAGCCCCGGCGACGGCGAACAGCGACAGGCCCGCCGCATCCAGCACCGCCAGCACATGCCCGCCGGGCGCGACATGCAGCAGGCGGCGGCAGGCGAACACCCCCAGGCCCGTCAGGAACGCCAGCACCGGATAACGCCAGTCGCGGATGGCGCTGGGCGGCGCGGCGCCGATCAGCACGTCCCGAATCATTCCGCCGCCCAGCGCCACGACGAATGCCACGACCATGATCCCGAACAGATCCAGTCCCCGCATCATCGCCGCCATCGCGCCCTCGGCGGCAAACACCACCGTCCCGGCCAGATCGGCGCACAGGACGACCGTTCCCAGCCCGATCCGCATCACCGGATTCTGGAACAGGCCTAGTGATCGGTGGCGGACGCGGGATGCCCCCCGGCCGGCTCCATCAGGCGGTCCATCACCGACAGCAGTACGCCCGAGGCGACGAAGGCCAGATGGATCCCGACGGTCCAGGCCAGCGCGCGGTTGGTCATGGCATCGACGCGGATGAAATCGGCCAGCAGATGTATTCCCGACATGGCGACGATGGACGCCATCAGCTTCAGCTTGATATCACCAAAGGTGACATGCCCGATCCAGCTTGGAAAATCGGGATGGTCGCGGATATCCAGCCGCGACACGAAATTCTCGTAGCCCGAGAACATGACGATCAGCAGCAGGTTCGCCAGCATCACCAGATCGATCAGATCGAGGATTCCCACGAATACATCATCGAATTGCAGGATGAACACATGGGCCAGCAACCCCCAGGCCAACTGGAAGAACTTGACCGGGATGACGATCAGCCCGACCGCCAGGCCGAGATAGAGCGGGGCAGCCAGCCAGCGCGTGGCGAAGAAGGCACGCTCGGCGACATGTTCCGGGCGTAGCGAGGCATCCTGGGGGTGGGGTCCGTCCGTTCTGGTCATGCACGGACCCTACACACGGACCATGCCGCTGTCATTTCTTTCTCCCGCGCGGGGGCTTCCCACGCGGGAGCTGGTCTCCCGCCCTCAGTGACGCGGCGTCAGGATGGCCGCCAGCATGTCCGGCGTGCCGGCAACCCGTTCCAGATGCGGATAGCGCAGGCCGGCATGATACAAGATGGAAAGCGTCAGATAGCGATCGCCCGCGCGCATCAGCAACGTCAGCGGCGCCGCGTTGCTGGCCTGCGCCGCGACGATCGCATCCTTCAGCACGTCGGGGTCGTAGGCCTCGCCATTGACCGCGACAAGCTGCTGGTCCCGCGTCATGCCCGCCTGCCAGGCCGGGCTGCCCCATTCGACGTTCGCCACGCTGCCGCTCTTGCCCAGCATGAACCCGAGCGAGAAGCTGAAATCCGTCACATGCCGGATGGCGGCGTAGGATGTCAGATAGTCGTTCGGCTTGTCGGTATAGACCAGGCGGTACCCCGCGCGCGTGAACCCGTCCAGCGGCGCGTGCGTCGACGTCCGGTCCAGGCGCTGGTGCAGGAACGCGGCCCAGTCATACGGCTGGACGTCGTTCAAGGCGTGCACGACATCGTCGAAACCGTAGGTGCGGGTCACGAAGCTGCCGTCGTCGGTGCCGAAGAAATGGCGCGCGAAATCGTCCAGCGACCGCGTATCGCCCGACAGCTTGCGGATCAGCGTGTCGGCATCCAGCCAGACGAGCTGCCCTTCGGAATAATAATCCTCGCTCCGCTGCCAGCTTCTCCACGACAGGGGGGAACGCCGGGCGATGACAGGGTCGTTCGTCGTGTCCCGCAACGGACGCCACGTCCGGCCCTGCCGCATGTCGTACGTCGCCGCGACCCCGGCCAGCGCATCGACCACCTGCGGGGCGGTCATCAGGCCGGACCGCGCCGCCAGCACATAGCCCCAGTACTGGGTCTGCCCCTCATAGACCCACAGGCCCGACCCACGTTGCGGCGTATTGAAATCCGGCGCCCACAGATCGGCCGGGCGGCGGTACTTGCCGTTCCAGGAATGGGTATATTCGTGCGCCAGCAGATCGCGCGCCGCGAACGTTTTGTCCCAGTCGGTGAAATAGCCGCGCGGGCCGCTGTTCTCGCTCGACCGGTGATGTTCCAGGCCGATGCGGCCCAGTTCATTGGTCAGGGCCAGCAGGAAATCGTAATGATCGTAATGATGCGCGCCATACAGCAGCCCGGCCTGCGTCACCAGCGCCTGATGGGCCTTGATCTGCGCGTCGGTCGCCGCCAGTTCCGCCGGCTTGTCCGCCACCAGGTTGAGCGTCACCGGCACGGCGGCGCCGGGCGCCAGATCGATGCGGCGGAAATATCGTCCGGCGAACAGCGGCGAATCCACCAGCGTGTTGAACGGCACCGCATCGAACGCGACAACCGCGCCGCCCGTCGCCCCATGTGTGCGCAACGCCGTGCCGTACTGCCAGCCCGCCGGCAGGCGCAGGTCGGCCTGCACCATGATCTGCCGCGTGAAATATCCCGCCGGATACAACGCCAGCGCATTCCACTGGACGTTGAGCATGTCCGGCGTCATGACCACACGCCCTTCCTCGGGCGAGACCGGGGACAGCAGCTGGAACCGGACATCCAGCGCATGCGCCCCCTTGGGCACCTTCAGGTGGAAGGCGCTGACCGTCACCGTGTCGCGCGTCCATTCGACCGGCGCGCCGCCGGCCTGCACCGCCAGGCCGCCGAACTGGTCGATCGGACCAGTCGGCGAATGGTTGCCCGGCAGCCACATCGGATAGAGCAGGGTCAGGTCCCCGCCCGTCGCCGCCAGGGCGGCAGGTACCGGCACCGTTTCGCGAACGGTGAAGATATGGCGCGCAAGGTCCGTAGCGTCGACGTTCAGCCTGATGGTGCCGTCGAACGGCACGTCACGCGGGGCGGGAACGGACGCGGGCAGCGCCAGCGGTTGGGGCTGGGGTGGTTCGGCCGGGGCGGCCCGGCCGAACGCCGGCACGGCCGCAAGCGCGGTGGTCAGGGACAGGGCGAGCAGGCGTGTCTGGAACAAACTCAAAATATGCACCTTCCGGGGCCGATCGGTTGCCATCATCGTCTATCCGAAATGGCATGGAACGATCCGCCCTGTCACGACGCCCTGCTGCGATCCGGTCTATGCCATGCCGCCGATCGCCCCGGCGCGCCGCGCCCTGGCCCCCATCCAGGCCAGCGGCACCTGCGCCGCGACCACACTGATGACGCCGGCCCAGGGCGTCAGACCCAGATGTCCGTGCGCCACCAGCGCGCCGCCCACCGTCTCGCCCAGCGAAATACCCAGGTTGAATGACGAGATATTGAGGCCCGAGGCAAAATCCACCGCCTGCGGGGCGTCGCGTTCCGCCGTTTCCAGCATGGCGGCCTGCACGCCGGGCGACATGCCGAACGCCAGCACGCCCCAGATGAACAGCATGACGACCATGGGCAGCGGATGGGACAGGCTCAGGCCGATGACCGCCAGCGTCGCCCCCAGCAGCGCGAACAGCAGGCGCAATGCCGACTGCCACCCCAACGATGACGCGAACCGGCCACCGGCCAGATTGCCCACCAGGGTCGCGGCGCCGAACACCACCAGCAGCACGCTGGCCGCCGTCGAGGAAAAGCCGGTCAGCCCGGTCAGGATCGGGGTGATGAAGGTAAAGGCCGCGAAGCTGGACCCGAACCCCAGGATGGTCACGCACATCATCGCCAGGATCGACGGCTGGCCCAGCGCCGCAAGCTGGGCGGACATCCGCCCGACGCGCGGTGCGGGCATCGGCGGCAGCCACCATGCCGTCGCCATCAGGGCCAGCGCCGCAAGGGCCGCGACTGCGAAGAACGGCAGGCGCCACCCCATCCCGTTGCCCAGGATGCTGCCCAGCGGCACGCCGATCACCATCGCCAGGGTCAGGCCGGAGAACATGATGGCGATCGCCCGGCTGGCCTGGTCGCGCGGCGCCAGCGCGGCCGCAACCGTCGCGCCGATGGCGAAGAAGCTGCCATGCGCCACGGCGGTAACGACCCGCCCCACCAGCAGCGAGGCATAATCGACCGACATCGCCGACAGCAGGTTGCCCGCCATGAATACCGCGACCAGCCCCAGCAGCACCGGCTTGCGCGGAAAGCGCGCCAGCGCCAGCACAACCAGCGGCGTCCCCACGGCCAGGGCCAGCGCATACAGCCCCACCAGTTCGCCCGCCCGGTCCAGCGACACCTTCAGGTCGCCCGCGATGGCGGGCAGGATGCCCACCACCACGAATTCGGCAACACCGATGGCGAAGGACGTAACGGCCAACGCCAATACACCCGGATGAACGCGTCGCGTTCGGATATCGTTCATGGTTTTTCCTTATGCGCCTGCGATCAGCCGGCCACCGGATAATCGACATACCCCGCCCCCGCGCCGCCGAAGAACCGGCCGGCGTCCGGTTCCATCAGCCCCAACCCGCGTTCCAGCCGCGCCGGCAGGTCGGGATTGGCGATGAACGGACGGCCGAAGCCGATCAGGTCGGCCCAGCCACGGCGCAGGGCGTCCTCGGCACGGGCGAGGGTGTATTTTCCGGCATAGATCAGCGTACCGCCATAGACCAGGCGCAGCGCCTCCTTGAAGGCCGGCGGCATGTGGGGCGCGTCGTCCCAATCGGCCTCGGCGACATGGATGTAGGCGACACCGACCTCGTCCAGCACCCGGGCGGCGGCCAGGTAAGTCGCCTGCGGGGTGTCGTCCACCGCCCCCTGCAAGGTGGTCAGCGGCGCCAGCCGCACGCCGATACGCCCCCTGCCCACCACCCCGGCCACGGCCTGGGTGACCTCGCGCAGGAAACGCAGGCGGTTGGGCAGCGACCCGCCATAGGCGTCGGTCCGGCTGTTGGCCTGGGAATCGATGAACTGGTTGATCAGGTAGCCGTTGGCGGCATGCAGTTCGACGCCGTCGAAGCCGGCATCGAGCGCATTGCGCGCCGCCTGCGCGAAATCCTGCACGATGCCGCCGATTTCGGCCACGGTCAGCGCCCGGGGGGCGGAATGCTGCACCATTTCGCCGACACCGGCCTGCGGTCCGCGCCGGTCGGGATCGACGAATACCTTCACCCCCTCGGCCAGCAGCGGCGAGGACGACACCGGTGCCGCCCCGTCCGGCTGCAACGCGACGTGCGATACCCGCCCGACGTGCCACAGCTGGGCGAAGATGCGCCCGCCGCGCGCGTGGACCGCGTCGGTCACCAGCCGCCAGCCGGCAATCTGTTCGGCACTGTAGATCCCCGGCGTCCAGGCATAGCCCTGGCCCTGCCGGCTGATCTGCGTCCCTTCGCTGACGATCAGGCCGGCCGAGGCGCGCTGGGCATAATATTCCGCCATCAACCCGGTCGCGACGTCGCCCTGCCCCGCGCGGGACCGTGTCATCGGCGGCATGACGATGCGGTTGGGAAGATCGAGTAGACCCAGCCGGTAGGGCGTGAACAGCATGCGATGGTCCTTCGGGAAACGGCGTCGCGAGGCGCCTGGCCGGTTCGTGGATATCGCACCCGGCGCCTCACGCGAACCATGCGGGCCGGCACAGGATCTTGGAAACAAAAGAACAAGTGACGCCCAGCGTTCGGTCGCGCGGCGGCGAGTCACGAGGAAAGCACCGCGACTTAAAGAAATTTTTGTGACAAATAACATATCGAAACAATGATAGGGATTTTTTATTAAATTGTGTCAACAATAAATAATAACTTGAAATATTTCATAGCGATCTCTAACCAATAATCCCTGAAAGCATGCCGTTTTCGTGGAGCCACCGTGTCATCCAACCATACCGCTCTGAAATCCATAAAAAATTTTCAGCGATCTGACAGCATTCGCAGTTTTTTTCAGGTTTCAACGACCATTTCCCTGCTTTTATTATGTTACGCACTGATTTACGTCGGGATTTACCACGGATACCACAGCGTGCTGCTGCTGGCGCCAATCGCGTCCGGCCTGTCGGTCAGGACGTTCGTCCTGCAGCATGATTTCGGGCACCGGTCGCTGTTTCGCACGGCCTGGGCCAATGACTGGGCCGGCCGGCTGTGCTCGGTGCTGACGCTTACCCCCTACGACCACTGGCGGCGTCACCACGGGATCCATCATGGATCGTGGAACAACATCGCCAACAGGGGAAAGATGTCGAACATCTATTCCGACTGCATCACGGTGGCGGAATATCGCGCCATGTCGACAATGCAGAAACTGTCCTACCGCATCGCCAGCCAGCCGTTCCTGTCGATGTTCATCATGCCGCCCATCATCTTCTTCTTTGTGTACCGCTATCCGTTCGACACCCCGAAAGGCTGGTGGCGCGAGCGTCTGGGCGTGCACCTGACCAATCTCACCGTCCTGCTGATCTATGCCGCCCTCGGCCATGCGGTCGGGTATGCGACCATGCTGATGGTCTCGCTGCTGGTGATCTACCCGGCCAGCGTCTTCGGAATCTGGCTGTTCCTGGTGCAGCACAAGTTCGAGGGCGTGCACTGGGAGGCCGACAGCAACTGGAATTCCTTCGACGCGGCGCTGACCGGCTGCTCGCTGTTCAAGCTGCCGCGTGTCCTGCAATGGTTTTCCGCGTCGATCGGCTACCATCACGTGCATCATGCCGCCCCCGGTATCCCCAATTACCTGCTGGAGGCGTGCCATCACGCCAACCCGGTCTTCCACAACGTGAAGACGCTGAGCCTGCGGGACAGTTGGGCCGAGGTCTGGAGCCACCGGATCTGGGACGAGGACGCCGGCCGGATGGTGGATTTCCGAACGCTGGGCGCCGCGCGGGCGGCCCCGTCGGGCACCTGACGCATCGACCCAAGGGCGGCCGTCAGCACACCAGAACACGCCCGACCTCGCGACAGGTGGCCTGCGGCACGCCCTGCGGGTTCTGGATGCTCCATGTCCCCGGCCCCAGCGGCTGCGCATGGTACAGGCCGCGCGTGGCGGCCGTCTGCCGGTCGATATCCTCGCGCAGGGCCTGCGCCTGCCGTTGCCGCTCCATTTCGGCGGGCGAACCGGGCAGCCCCGCCGGCTGCTGCCCCAACTGGTCGAGACGGGTGCGATCCCGTTCCACCTGTTCCAGGCCGCGCTGACGGGCAGAAAATTGCCGCTGCTGGATTTCGGTCTCCAACTGCATGCGCAACCGGGCGCGCTCGGCCGGGTTGGACGCACAGCCGAACACCCCGGGGCCACATCCCACCTGCGCCCGGGCCGCCGGTCCCTGCGCCCCCATGCCGCAGATCGCGATCATGACGACGGCACGCAGAATCCACGCAAGGGGTACGGGGGGCGTATCCGTCATCCTTGCCTCCGTCAGCCGGCGCCCCGCAGGAATGCCTCGAACCGATCCGCATAATCCGGATGCCAGCGCGACAACGGCGGGCGGTTCTCGACGATGTCGCTGGCGGCCCAGAGCATCCGGCGTTCATCCACCTGCCGCGTCACCTCATTGTCGGGGCAGAGGATGTAGAAATCGCCCCGCTCCAGTCCCTGCATCATGAAATCGACCGTCTGGGCCGGGGTCCACGCCCCGGCGGGCTTTTCGGTCCGGCCGTTGGCCGTCAGGGGGGTGAAGACGAAGCCCGGAATCAGCAGGTGCGCGGAAATACGGCATCCCGGTCGATTGCGCAGATCGTGCTGTACGGCCTCGGCAAATGCCTTCACCCCGGCCTTGGCGACGTTGTAGGCCGGATCGCCCGGCGGGGTCGTGATCCCCTGCTTGGAGCCGGTGACGATCACCAGCCCCGGATGCCCGTCCGCGATCATGCCCGGAAGGACCGCCTGTACCGTGCGGATCACGCCATACAGGTTGGTGTCCAGAATCCGGTCCCAGGCGCCATCGGGACCCAGGATATCGCTGCCCGGCTGCACCGCCGCGTTAGCCATCAGGATATCGACCCGGCCGAAGGCGTCGCGGGCTTCGGCCTCCAGCATCTGCAGGTCCTGGCGCACCGTCACGTCGCACCGCAGGCCGCGCACCGCATCGCGCCCGCGGGGCGACGCCGCCGCGATGTCCTCGACCGCGCGGGCCAGCCCTTCGGCGTTCATGTCCGCGACGACGACCGAAAGCCCCATGCCGGCAAAGGCCCGGCAGGCCGCCAGCCCGATCCCCGAGGCGCCGCCGGTCACGATCGCGACGTGGGAAGGCTGGATGCAGATATGGCTCATGTTCTCGTCCTCCAGCGCCCGGCGAAACCGGCCCGGATCAGGGCATGCGCGTGAAGCGCGCGGCCAGCCACTGCCGCATCAGGGCGTAGGACCGCGCGGCCGCCCTGGCGTCATAGCGGCACATGCCGGTCGGGGCGGTCGCCTCGGTCTCGGTGAAACAATGCACCGCATGGCCGATCACCACGAACTGCCAGTCGGTGGGCGTCTGCCGCATTTCGTCCAGGAAGGCACCGAAATCGGGGGATGTCATCGCGTCGTCGGCACCGTTCATGACCAGAACGTCCGCCCTGATGCGCCGGGCCAGCGCCGGGTCGTCCGTCGTCAGGTTCCCGTGGAAGGACACGACGGCCTTTACGTCCGCCCCGCTGCGCGCCAGGTCCAGCACGGCGGCCCCGCCGAAGCAGAAGCCGATGGCGGCCAGGCGGGACAGATCGATCGGCGCCGTCACGGCCTGGGATTGCAATTCATCCAGCGCCCGCCGGACGCGCGCGCGCATCAGCATGCGGTCGGACAGCAGGGGTTTCACCGCCGCCATCGCCTGCCTGTCATCGGCCGGTCGGATCGACGCCCCATACATGTCGGTCAGCAGTATGACGTAATCCCGGCCGGCGATCATTTTAGCCTTGTCGATGGCGATGGCATTCACGCCGCGCCAGTTGGGCACCATGACCAGGCCCGGACGCTTTGCCGCGACCGCGTCGTCATAGACCAGGACGCTCTGGAATCGGGTTCCGTCCAGCGCCCAGCCCACGGGCTTTGCAACCATCCGCGCCCATGCCGGCGGGGCGGCCAGCAGGCCGAGGACAAGCGCCGCACCCCCGATCAATCGGCTCGAACATCTCATGGGACAATCCTGGGACCGCCCGCCGCGTCCCCGTCGGACAGGGCGCGTGCGGCCGTGGACAAAAGCGTCTCAGACCTGCCGCGGTTCCAGCACCGCGCCTGCCACGGGGCCGGCGCCCCGCGACCGACGCAGCGCCGCGTAACGCCGGACGCCGTACAGCGCCAGCACGAACAGGGCACAGCCCAGGCTGGACAGGGCGGTCGCCCTCTGCCGTTGGTCCAGCAGCATGGCGCTGTAGATTCCGCCCATCCCCGCCACCACGACATAATTGAGCCAGGGAAAGAACGGCAGCGTGGGAAATGCGAACCGATGGCCCGCCCGTTCCAGCCCGCCGCGTACCGCAAGATGCGCGGTGACGATCAGCATATAGACCAGCAGGATCACCGCCCCGCTGGCGCCCAGCAGGAAGGCGAAGATCGTATCCGGCGCCAGGATGGACGAGAACGCAACCAGCAGCCCGGACAGGCTGCTGACGACGACGGCGCGCGTAGGCACCCCGCGCGCTGATACCCCGCCGAACCAGCGCGGAGCCTCGCCGGCCGTCGCCAGCCCCAGCAGCACCCGCGAGGTGATGTAGATGCTGGAATTGAGGCAGGAAAAGATCGCGCTGAACACCACCAACTGGATGATCAACGCCGCCCCGGGGATGCCCATCGCCACCATCGCCGTCACGAACGGCGAATGCCCCGGCACGATATCCGCCCAGGGCACCGAACACAGGATCAGCCCGATCGAGCTGACGTAGAACAGCGAGATCCTCATGGCGGTGGAACGGGTGACCCGCGCGATATTGGCTTCGGCGTTTTCGGTCTCGGCGGCCGCGACGGTCGCGGTTTCCGACCCCATCATCGAAAACAGGATCGTCGGGATCATGCCCACGATCGCCAGCGCGCCATGCGGCATCGGCCCGCCATGCGTCAGCAGGTTCGCCATTACATGGGGGGCATGGCCCAGCCCATGCAGGACGAACAGCAGGCTGGTCCCGATGAACCCCACGACGCACACCAGCTTGACCGCCGCCAGCCAGAATTCGCATTCGCCGAACAGGTCGACCGATATCATGTTGATCAGCTTGACCAGCAGCACCAGCAGCACCGCCAGCATCCAGATCGGCAGCGGCACCCAGTCCTGCAACAGGATGGCCCCCGCGATCGCCTCGCTGCCGATGACGATGACCCAGTAGAACCAGTAGAGCCAGCCGCTGAGGAACCCGGCCCATTCGCCGTTGCCCAGCCGGATATAATCGATGAACGACCCCCGGCCCGGCACGGCCAGCAGCATTTCGCCCAGCGCGCGCAGCACCACCATGACCAGCGCGCCGGTGGCGATGTAGCCCAGCAGGACGGCCGGTCCGGCCCCCGCCACGGCCACGCTGCTGCCCACGAACAGGCCCGCGCCGACGATGCCGCCGAACGCGATCATCGAGACATGACGAGTCTTGAGCCTGCCTGGATCGGTCGATCCGGGCTGCCGCGAAATTCCGGCCATCTGCTCGCCCCCTGTCGATTGCCGGGGAACGTTACGGTACTGCGCCAATCTGTTCAACAACCGTGTCAGGCGCCCGTGGCTGACCGGATATCCACAGCGCCAGTTCCTGTTCCAGCACGTTGAGGAAGGCCTGCGCCCTGGCGCCGACAAGGCGACGCGAACTCTGCAATGCCCAGATTTCAACCGGCGGCCCCGCCGCGGCGCCGTAACGGACAAGCCGCCCCGCGGCGACATCGCGTGCAACGAGCAGCCCGGGCAGCAGCGCGACCCCTGCCCCCTCCCGCACCGCGCTATGGATCATCAGAAGGGATGAAAGACGCAGCACGGGACGCGGCGCGACCGACACCACCCGTCCGTCCTCGGCCACAATCCGCCAGACAACCTCCCCCGCTGTGGCCGCACGAAGCACGGCCGGAACATCCGTCCTGTCGCCCGACAGGACCGGAAACACCGTCCGGGCCACCTCCGGAGCCGCCACAAGAAGCAGATCGTCGCGCAGGACCCTGCGGCCCACCAGATGATCGACGGGCGCGGGATTGATGCGGATCACGAAATCATAGCCTTCCTCGACGGGATCGACGATCCGGTCCTCGGCGACGAGTTCCAGTTGCACCTGCGGATAGGCCCGGGCAAACCGCGCTGCGATGCGCCCCAATGCGACATGGGCAAGAACCACCGGCGCGCTGACACGTAAACGTCCCTGCGGGACCGAGGCGGCCGACACGACGGCCTGCCCTGCCTCCGCGATCTCGGCAAGCAATCCCGCGGTGCGGGCATGGAGCGCCTGCCCTTCGTCGGTCAGGCGCAGGGCATGGGTTCCCCGTTCGATCAGCCGCACGCCGAGACTTTGTTCCAGTTCCGTGACCTTGCGCGACAGGGTCGCCTTGGGCCGCCCCGTGGCACGGCTGGCACGACCGAAGCCGCCATGAGAGGCGACGAGGTTGAAATCCGTCAGCGCATGCAGATCCATCGCGCGTTCCATTCATGAGACATGTCGTCCCGATCATGCTGCCTTACGACGGATCATGGAACAGCTAGTTTTTCTCAAGGCCGCACCATCGCGACCGGTTCCAAGGAGTTTTCGACATGACAATCCTGATCACCGGGGGCACGGGCACGATCGGTTCCCAGGTTTTAGCGTCCCTGAACGGACAGGGTGCCGATCTCCGCGCCCTGACACGCACGCCTGAAAAGGCGAAACTCCCCACCGGTGTCCGGCCGGTCAGGGGCGACCTGTCGGACATCGATGCCGTCCGCACGGCCCTGGAAGGGGTCAGCACCCTGTTCCTGCTGGTGCCGAATGTCGCTGACGAACTGACGCAGGCCATGCTCACGCTGAATGCAGCCCGCGAGGCCGGCGTGAAAGGCGTCGTCTATCTCTCGGTCTTCAATGGGGAAATATATGCCGACGTGCCGCATTTCGTGGGCAAGCATACGGTCGAGCGGATGATTGCCGCGTGCGACCTGCCCGCTACGGTGCTGCGGCCGTCGTATTTCATCCAGAATGACATGCAGCAGAAAGACGTGCTGCTGGCGCACGGCGCCTACGGCGCTCCCGTCGGCGGCAGAGGCATATCCATGGTGGATACGCGCGATATCGGCGAAGCGGCCGCCAAGGAACTTCTGCGCCGCGAACGCAGCGAAACACCCCTGCCCCGCGAGACATATGATCTGGTGGGACCGGACTGCCTGACCGGCAAGGCCATCGTCGCAATCTGGGGCGAGGCCCTGGGCAGGACCATCCATTACGGCGGCGACGACCTGGAGGTGCTGGAACAGCGCGTCCGGGCCTTTGCGCCGGCGTGGATGGCCTATGACCTGAAGCTGATGTTCCGGCGGTACCAGCAGGATGGCGCCATGGCCGACGGGGCCGAGATCGCCCGGCTGACGACGCTGCTGGGCCATCCGCCGCGCTCATATCGCGACTTTGCGGCGGACATGGCGCAACAATGGAGTGCGGTCTGACACGGCACCCGGCCGGGGCGACGGCAAGGGCCTGGTGGCCCTTGCCGGGTTGGGTCAGCCCTGGCCCGCGACGTCCACGATCAGCCGTTCGACGATCGTGGCGTCGGCCAGTGTCGACAGGTCGCCCAGCGCATCCAGTTCGTTGCAGGCGATCTTGCGCAGCAGGCGCCTGACGATCTTGCCCGATCGTGTCTTGGGCAGGTCCGGCACGACATAGACCTGTTCGGGCGCCGCGTATCGCCCGATTCCGCGGCTGATGACCAGGGCGGCCTCCTGCGCCAGGACCCGGTCCACCCCACCGCGCGGTACGACGAAGACGACCAGCCCCTGGCCCTTCAGGTCGTGGGGCACGCCCACCGCGGCGCACTCGGCGAAACGATGGTCGGTCGCGACCACGTCCTCGACCTCCGCCGTGCCGATGCGATGGCCGGATACGTTGATGACGTCGTCGATGCGGCCGGTGATCCAGTAATAGCCGTCCGCGTCCCGCCGCGCCCCGTCGCTGGAAAAATAATAGCCCTCGTGGAACGAGAAATAAGTCTGGCGAAAGCGCGCATGGTCGCCCCAGATGGTCCGGGCCTGCCCGGGCCACGACCGGGCGATGCACAGGCATCCCTCGCCTTCGCCAGTGACGATGCGGCCCTTGTCGTCCAGCAGCACGCAGTCCACGCCCGGCAGCGGCAACGTCGCCGAACCGGGCTTCTGCGGCACGGCCGCCGGGACCGGGGCGATCAGGATGCCGCCGGTTTCGGTCTGCCACCAGGTATCGACGAGCGGGCAGCGGCCCCGGCCGACCACATCGTGGAACCACAGCCACGCATCGGCGCTGATCGGCTCGCCCACGCTGCCCAGCAGGCGCAGGCTGGACAGGGGATATCGGGCGACGACGTCGTCGCCCTCGCGCATCAGGGCGCGGATCGCGGTGGGCGCGGTATAGAATGTCGTGACCTTGTGCGTGTCGATCACCTCCCACCACCGCCCAGGCGCGGGGTGGGAGGGTAGCCCCTCGAACAGGACCACGGTGCCCCCGTTCGCCAGCGGCCCGTAGACCACGTAGGTGTGGCCGGTGATCCAGCTGATATCCGCCGTGCACCAGAAGATGTCGCCCGGCTTGTGGTCGAAGACCAGGGCATGGGTATAGGACGCCCACACCATGTAGCCGCCGATGGTATGGACCATGCCCTTGGGCTTGCCGGTGCTGCCCGAGGTATACAGGACGAACAGCGGGGCCTCGGCCTCCATGATGGCGGGCGCGCAGTCGGCCGGCGCCGCCGCCAGCAGGGGGGCCAGCGCCAGGTCGCGCCCGGCATGCATCGGCGTCTCGGCGCCGGTCACGGCCAGCACCAGCACGTTTCGCACGCTATGCCCCGTGGCGCGGTCCAGGGCCTCGTCCATCGTCGGCTTCAGGGGGATGCGCTTGCCGCCCCGGCGTCCTTCATCCGCGGTCAGGACGACGACGGCGCCGCTGTTCACCAGCCGGTCCGCCAGCCCTTCGGCCGAAAAGCCGCCGAACAGGACGACATGAACGGCCCCGATCCGCGCGCAGGCCAGCATCGCGACCACGCCTTCCACGACCACCGGCAGATGGATCGCCACCCGGTCGCCATGCCCCACGCCCAGGTCGCGCAGCACGTTGGCCATCCGGCAGACCCGTTCATGCAGCGCCCGGTAGGTCAGCCGTTCGACCTGCCCCTCATCCTGGCCCTGCCAGACCAGCGCGACCTGGTCGCCGCGTTCGGCCAGATGGCGATCGAGGCAGGTGACGCTGGCATTGAGCCTGCCGTCCTCGAACCAGCGGATCGCGACGTCGCCCTCGAATGACGAGGACGACGCGATGGTGGGCAACGCGGCCCATGCGATGCGTCCGGCCTGTTCCAGCCAGAACCGTTCCGGATGATGCAGCGCATCATCCCTCATCTGCCGCAGGCAGGCGGAATCCACGGCGGCCTGCGCCGCGAAGGACGGGGGAGCGGGGAAAATGGATGATTCTGTCACGGCTTGTTCAATCCGTATGGGTTGATCGGTATGAAATCCGACTTCTTGGGAGCCTTTTCCAACGGCGAATATAACGGCTTCGCCCCCATGACACGAGCCCTATTCCCATGCCCGCTTTCGGGATCAGCCGTGCTCCGAACCGGCGGGCGGGGCCGGACTGAAGGTGAACGGAAGCGAATCCCGGCGATTGATGTCCGGCGCCAGGCGATGGTGCAAGGGCGGGAACGCACGCGACCGGCATTCGGTCCATTCACACAAATGACAGGAAATTCCAACAGGTATGGCCGGGGCCTGAAGATTCAGCCGATCGGAATAGACGATCTCGCCGGCCCGGGTGATGTCGCATCCCATGGCCACCGCATGCACCGGACGGATATCGTTCCATCCGGTTGAAATACCCGTGACCGTGCGCGAGAAGCACAGGAAGGTCCGGCCGTCGGTGAACTGGGCCACCTGCGCCTGCGTGACACCGGGCGTGGAAAAGCAGGTATTGGCGTTCCACTGCGGGCAGGAATTTCCCTGGCGCGGAACCGGAAAACCGCAGGCGGAAAAACTCTTGGTGATGTTGCCGGCCGGGTCGGTCCGCACGAAGAAAAACGGCACGCCCCGTTCGCCGGGCTTCTGCAGGGTCGACAGCCGCTGCGCCGCCTGCTGGTACGACACGCCGAAGCGGGCGGACAGGATATCGAGGTCGTAGCGCAGCGCGGTCGCGGCCGACAGGAAGGCCGAATACGGCATCAGCAGCGCGGCGGCGGCATAGTTCACCAGGCCGATGCGGATAAACAGGCGCGCCTCCTCGCTGCTCGGCGCGATGTCGTGCAGCAGGCGCTCCACGCTGTCGCGGCCTTCGATCAGCATCAACTGGAACGCCAACTGGAATCCACGGCTTTCCCGGGGCAGCAGATCGGACAGCAGCAGCAGCCGGCTGTCGGGGTCATATCGCCGGAACGCCCCGTCCAGGGGCGCGATCCGCACCACGATTCCATGATGCTGGCGCAGCCGGGTCGCGATCATATGGTTGCTTTCCGACGGCGGCAGCGCATCGGCATCGGGCAGGCGCGCGCCATGCGCCATGTCCGTGCGGACCCGTTCGGCAGCGTCTTCCAGCTCGGAAAAGTAGTTCAGGCGTTCGTCATAGACCAGACGCGCTTCCTCCTGCGGCAAAATCACGCGCGTGCCGGTCGGCAGCATCAGGCGCGTCGCGTCATGATGGGCTGCTCGGAACGCCTGATGCAGCGTCAGGACCGCCCGCGCGGCGTCGGGCTGCGCCGCCAGCGCGGCGATTTCCGGCGCCGGCACTCCATGCGCGCCCAGCAGCGGGTCGCACAGGGCCTCTTGCAACAGGCCTTCCAGCCGCTGCTCGTCAATGCCCGACAGGGTTTCGATCGACACGTCCAGCGCCCGCGTCAGCTTGATCAGCAAAGACGCCGTCACGCTGCGCTGGTCGTGTTCGATCAGGTTGAGATAGCTGGACGATATGCCAAGCCGCGTGGCCAGTCCCTGCTGGGACAGCGACCGTTCGGTCCGCAGTCGCCGGATAATGCGGCCGATGCGCGTGGGGGCCATGATCTTTCCTTCGTTTTACAAATACACAAAACGACTTGTAAAAACATTTACAGCATTCATCTTCGCCTATCCTCTTTTATATGGCGCATATTAGCGCATCCCCCTTAACTGATGGAACAAGACGATCGAAGAAGGGGGTCCGTCAATGTCCATCGAATCCATCGAAACCTTCATGAACGATCCGGAACGCTTCGCCGGGATCCAGCGCGACCATGACGCGCGCGACGTGGCGCGGTTGTCCGGCTCGTTCCGCATCCGCCATACCCTGGCCGAAATGGGGGCCGCACGCCTGTGGCACCTGCTGAAGACCGAGCCCTACATCAACGCGCTGGGCGCGCTGACCGGCAACCAGGCGATGCAGCAGGTCAAGGCCGGGCTGAAGGCCATCTACCTGTCCGGCTGGCAGGTGGCGGCCGACGCCAACCTGGCGGGCGAGATGTATCCCGACCAGTCGCTGTACCCGGTCAATTCGGTGCCCAACGTCGTGCGCCGCATCAACAATGCGTTGCGCCGCTGTGACGAGATCGCGACCCAGGAAGGCGATCGCGGCCAGTACTGGATGGCCCCGATCGTGGCCGACGCCGAGGCCGGGTTCGGCGGCCCGCTGAACGTCTTCGAACTGATGCGTGCGATGATCGCCGCGGGCGCCGCCGGCGTGCATTTCGAGGACCAGTTGGCGTCCGAGAAAAAATGCGGCCATCTGGGCGGCAAGGTGCTGATCCCGATCGGCCAGCATATCCGCTCGCTGAACGCGGCGCGCCTGGCGGCGGACGTCGAGGGCGTGCCCACCGTCCTGATCTGCCGCACCGACAGCCACGCGGCGCAGTTGCTGACGTCGGACATCGACGAACGCGACCGGCCGTTCCTGACCGGCGAGCGCACCCGCGAAGGCTTCTTCCGCATCCGCGAGGGCCTGGGCGTGGACTATGCCATCGCCCGTTCGCTGGCCTACGCGCCCTATGCCGACCTGCTGTGGTGGGAGACGTCGGAGCCCAACCTGAAGGAGGCCGAGCAGTTCGCCGAAGCCGTCCACAAACAGTATCCGGGCAAGATGCTGGCCTATAACTGCTCGCCATCCTTCAACTGGAAGAAGAAGCTGTCGCCGCGCGAAATCGCCGAATTCCAGCGCACCATCGGGGCGATGGGTTACCGGTTCCAGTTCGTGACGCTGGCCGGCTTCCATAGCCTGAACTATTCGATGTTCAAGCTGGCGCACGGCTACGCGGAACGCGGCATGGCCGCCTATTCCGAATTGCAGGAAGCCGAATTCGGGGCCGAGGTCGACGGCTACACCGCCACGCGCCACCAGCGCGAGGTCGGCACGGGCTGGTTCGACGCCGTCGCGACCGTGGCGGGGGGCGGACATACCTCCACCGCCGCCATGGCGGGCTCGACGGAAACCGACCAGTTCCATGCCGATGTGTCGTTCGACAAGAACACGGCGCCTGCCTGATCTTTTAACGTTCGGAAAATCCGCGTCCATACTTACGCTTTGGGGGAAACATCATGTCCCGTCGCACGATCGGCCAACTGCGCATCGACCACGCCCTCGACGATTTCGTAACCCACGAAGTCCTGCCCGGGACGGGTATCGCCGCCACCCGTTTCTGGACCGGATTTTCCGAAATCGTCTCCACCTTCACGCCGAAGATCCTGAATGCATTGGCACGGCGACGCCTGATGCAGCAGGCGGTGGATCAGATCCTGACATCGCCCGGGCATGACCCGGGCGACATCGGGGCACAGATCAAGACCTTGCGCGATATCGGATATATCGCGAAGGAACCGAAATCTTTCTCGATCACCACCACGCATGTCGATGACGAGATCGCACGGATCGCCGGCCCGCAACTGGTGGTGCCGGTCACGAACGCCCGCTACGCCCTGAATGCCGCCAACGCCCGGTGGGGCAGCCTGTACGACGCGCTGTACGGCACGGACGCCGAACCGTACGCCGGCGGCAGCGTCCCCGGCGCCGCCTTCGATACCGCGCGCGGCGATCTGGTCATTCGCCGCGTCAGGCTGCTGCTTGACGAAATCATGCCCCTGGCGCGCGGCAACCATGCGGAAGTGACGCGCTATCACGTCGCCGACGGCCGGCTGGTCGCCGACTTCGGGGACGGGTCGGCCCCCGCCGGCTTACGCACACCCGCGCAATTCGCCGGGTTCTCGGGCCCGGCCGAAGCGCCGCGCGTCGTGCTGCTGCGCAACAACGGGCTGCATATCGAACTGTGCTTCGACCCGTCCTCGGCGATCGGCAGCCGCGACCGCGCCGGCGTGTCGGACGTCATCGCCGAATCCGCGCTCAGCACCATCATGGATTGCGAGGACAGCGTCGCGGCCGTGGATGTCGAGGACAAGATCCTGGTCTATCGCAACTGGCTGGGCCTGATGCAGGGCACGCTCGCGGCCTCGTTCCGCAAGGGCGGCCGCCTGCTGGAACGGCGCCTGGCCCGCGATCGCCATTATACCGCGCCCGACGGCACGACGCTGGTGCTGCCCGGACGCAGCCTGATGCTGATCCGCAACGTGGGCCATCACATGTTCACCGACGCGATCCTGGACCAGGCCGATCATCCGGTGCCCGAGGGCGTGCTGGACGCGGCCATCACGGCGGCGATCGGCCTGCACGATCTGCGCGGCGGGTCGCGGACGACCAACAGCCGGGCGGGGTCGATCTATATCGTCAAGCCGAAGATGCATGGGCCGGAGGAAGTCGCCCTGTCGAACGCCCTGTTCGCGCGGGTCGAACGCCTGCTGGACCTGGCGCCGAACACCATCAAGATGGGCATCATGGACGAGGAACGGCGCACCAGCGCCAACCTGGCCGCCTGCATCCATGCCGCCCGCGAACGGGTGGTGTTCATCAATACCGGCTTCCTGGACCGCACGGGCGACGAAATCCATTACTGCATGCAGGCCGGCCCGGTCGTGCGGAAGGCCGACATGCGCGCCGAACCCTGGATGGCGGCCTACGAGCAGCGCAACGTGGCCATCGGCCTGGCCTGCGGCCTGAAGGGAAAGGCCCAGATCGGCAAGGGCATGTGGGCGATGCCCGACCGCATGGCCGACATGATGGCGCAGAAATCGGCGCATCCCCGCGCCGGCGCCAGCACGGCGTGGGTGCCCTCGCCCACGGCGGCGACGCTGCATGCGCTGCATTATCATTTCGTCGATGTCGCCGCGATCCAGGCCCGGCTGGAAACGGTGCCGCCGGCTGCGATCGAACAGTTGCTGACCCTGCCGCTGGCCCGGACGCCCGACTGGTCGGCCGCCGAAATCCGCGAGGAAGTGGACAACAACATACAAGGCATCCTGGGCTATGTCGTGCGCTGGGTGGATATGGGCATCGGCTGCTCGAAAGTGCCGGACCTGCATGATGTCGGCCTGATGGAGGATCGGGCGACCCTGCGCATTTCCTCGCAGCACGTGGCGAACTGGCTGCGTCACGCCATCGTCTCGGAAGACGATGTGCGGACGTCGATGACGCGCATGTCCGCGGTGGTCGACGACCAGAACCGGGACGAGCCCGGCTATCGTCCCCTGTCCCACTACACGGCGGGACCGGCCTTCCGCGCCGCCTCCGACCTGGTGTTCAAGGGCGCCGTGCAACCCAACGGCTATACCGAGGCCACGTTGCATCGCTGGCGGCGCGCGGCAAAGGAGGCCGCTCCCCACACCCGGCAGACGACGCCGGAACTGGACCGGGCATCGCTGTAAGGCGACGGTCGCGGCCCCGAAGGCGGATGCCCGCCGGGGTCGCGACGACCCATCATGGCGCCGGGTCGGGCGCCAGCGGGGCGGCCGACGCCGACCCCAGCGCCCCGGTCGCGAAGGCCAGGGCCGCCGCCGCGGTCAACGCCGCGGCATGAGAATCGGCGCGGTCCTGCCGCGCGGTTTCCAGCCCGATGGTGGCCATCGCTACATCCTGCATGGTGCCCAGACCGTGGCGATAGGCGTCCAAGGCGGCGTCATGCGTCACGGTCGCCGCCCGCAGCAGAGCCTCGGCCGCACGGAAGGCGGCCAGGCCGGTGCGCAACGCATTATAGCTGCCGACGACCTCCTGCGCCGCGTTCTGCCGCATCTGCTCCAGGTCCGCCGCCGCCGAATCCGCCTGCGCGCGGGCCGAGGCCAGTTGGCTGCGTCGCATCCCGCCATCGTAAAGCGGGACCGAAAGCCCCATCATCACCCCCGCCATGGGTTGGGACATCGTGTAATCAGGCACGGACGGCGACAGCCCCTGGGCGGCCAGCGCGTTCGCGGCGTTGCCGTGCAGGCGGGCGGAAAACCAGCCGATATTGCCCGCCACATTGCCGGTCATGAAGATCCTGGGCCGGAAATCGGCCTGGGCGGAACGCACCCGGGCCTGGCTAGCCCGCACCGACGCCAGCGACGCCTGGACGTCCGGCCGCGTCGCCACCGCCTTCTGCACCAGCCGGTCCAGGTTCTGGTCCGCACCCGATGGCAGCGGACGATCCGCCGCATCGCGCACCGCGATCATCGTGTCATACGGCAGCCCGGCCGCGTGCAGCAGGTCGGTATAGGCGGTGCTTTCCTGCCCCTGTGCCCCGACCAGGGCGAAACGGGCCTGGGCCGTCGCCTGGACCGCCTGCGCGACCTCGATCGACGTCGCGATGCCCTGACCCCGCCGCGCCCGCGCCGCCGTCTCGACAATCGTGGCATCCGCCAGGGCCTGCCCGGCGGCGCGCGTCCTCTCGCGCGCGGCGCTAAGCTGGAAATAGGTGCGGCAGACATCGAACATCAGGCGCTGATGTTCCCCGGTAAAGCCGGCATCCGAGGCGAAGGCAAGCTGCCGCGCCACCTCCATCTCGGCATCGCGTTTGCCGAAATCGAACAGCAGCCAGTTCACCGTCAGCATCGGGATGATTTCGGCGGTCTGCAGCGTGAACCATCCCTGGCCCGCCGTCAGATAGGCCGGTAGCGGCACCGCCGCCGTCTGATACCCCGCCATGACGGACAGCGCGAGGTGCGGCAGATACAGCGCGCGCGCCAAGCCGATGCCCTGCGCCGCGTTCCGCGCCCGGTTCCATGCGCCGCGCGTGCGCGGGTTCGTCGCCTCGGCCAGGTCGATCAGATCCGTCAGGTCATAGACACGGCCCGCGATGACCGGGCGATCCTCCTGGCGCGGCGCGGCGTGTCCTGTTCCCACCCGCACCCCATCCCCCATATCCCGGCGCACTGGGTTGGCGAGGGACGGCCAGGCCGGAGCGGGGGCCTCTGGCGTGGACGTAGAGGTGGAGGAGGCACAACCACCGGCAAGCAGGCCGACCGCCAGCATGGCCGCCAGCGCCGACGTCGGCGAAGGAACGCCGCGCCTCATCGTTCCGCCATCCCCAGCGCCTCCAGCCCCCGCGCCATGCGCCCATGCCAGTACAGGCGGGCCTGCCCGCCGGCGTCATCCCGGATCGCCTGGTCGGCCCGCAGCATTTCCAGCGCGTCGGCAATCGCGCCGCCGCCCCGTCGAACGGCATCGGCCATGGCGGACGCCAACGGCCGGCCCGCGCCGTCCGGGTCACGCGGCAACCCGTCGAGCACCGTCGCGGCAATGCACAGGCTTTCGATGGCTTCCAGCACCCGCAGCGCCCGGTCGTCCGCATGCGACGTCCTGACATCGCGCGGACGAAAGGACAGATAATCCGCCGCGCGGTTCGCTGCCGCCAGGGCCGCACGCAACCGGCGCGAGACCCCGATGACGCCGGCATCCTCGTCGCCGGGCGCCGGCGCGATCATCTCGGCCAGCGCGTCGCGCGCACGCGTCAGCGCATCGTCGACCGTGGCCGCGATGCTGACGGGCCAGAGGGTCGCGAACACGACGGCCATGACCACATTGCCCAGCACGATCCCCAGCACGCGGTCCCGCGCGGTCTGCATGTCCAGCGTCGGCCCCGCGCCGGGATGCAGGACCGAGGTGCTGAGCAGCACGATGAAGAAGGCCAGCGCCGCCTGCCATCCGAAATACGAAATCCGTTCCGAGCCCACCGAAATCCAGCCCGCCACCAGGCTGCCGGCAAAGATCAGCAGCGCCAGGTGGCCGATATCCGTCATGGCCGGCATCAGGAACAGGATGGACAGAATTCCGGCCCCGCCCCCCACCAATGCGCCGCCGATCCTCAATGTCGCCTTGTGGACCGTCTCCTCCAGCGTGCCGAGCGCCACGAAGAAGCAGGTGACCAGCGCGGTTGAAATATCGTTCCAGTCCAGAATGCGAAACGTGCCGTAGCAGATCAGGACCGCAAGGGTGGCTTTCAGGCCGAAACGCACATGGTCGGGATTCGAAAACGCATCGGCACGCAGGAACGGCGCGGCGGGCGAGCCCGGTGGCGACGGCGCGCCTTCGGCCCCGGCCGGCCTGTCGCCGGACAACGCCGTGGCGATACGGCGCACGATGTCCCCTGCCTCCACGACGATGCTGCCGAACGGCGGCGCGAGGGCCGCCGGAACCATCCCCGGCATGCTGTCCAACAGCGCGCCGCCCTGGTCGCCGCCCCCCAGGCTGGCCGCCAGAGACCGGCACCAGGCGGCCAGCCGGTCCAGCGGCGCCGCCAGCCCGTCCGCCGTGCGCGCATCGTCGGGCAAGGCCAGCATCACCGTCGCCAGGCGACCGGTCAGCGCGATGGCGTGCCCGTAGGCCTCGCCACGGACGCCACCCATCCGCCGTGTCGCCTGCTTATAGAAATCGAGAAGCGCCTCGTCGCCCTCGCGCACCAGTTGCGCCAGCAGCGCCCGTCCGTCGGCGCCGGGCCGCGCGGCCATTGCCGCCACGACCTGCAGCCGCTGGGCCAGCCGGTCCCGCAACAGATCGAACGGTCGTTCGCCCGCCAGAAGATTGCCGGCGATGCTCACCAGCATCGGCACGACGATCATCACCCACACCCAGAAGTAGATGCGGGTTATCAGCGCGGGATCGGGCAGGACGTCGATCAGGCTAAGAGTATAGACCTCGAAGAACGCGATCACCGAAGCGACCGGCCCCAGCTTCGTCGTCCGGGCCAGGAAGAAGCCGCAGAATGTCAGCCCGACGATGCAGCCGATCCGAAACCCGGCGGAACCTGCGACCAGGATCGACAACAGGTTCCCCACGCCAAGCAGGCAGATGGTGCTGACGATGATCAGCAGGCCCGCCATTGTCACTGATTTGGCCGACGATTCCTGCCAGCAGAAGAACACCATGTACAGCGAGTAGGCCGGCAGGATGGAGTGGATGGAATCGCACAGCACGAGCACGACCGCGCAGGTCGCCGCTACCAGCAGCGCCGCGCGCGCCCGTCCGGGGAACGGCAGCAGTTCCAGATAGAAACGATACCACAGGGGCAGGTCCGTCAGGCGCGACGTCATCGTCAGGCGACGTCTCATGACGGCCCATCCATCACCACGACGGCCGAGGCCCCGACGCGCATCAGCGCCTGCGGCGGGTCCAGCAGGCGAATCCGCACCGGGAAACGCTGGGCGATGCGGACCCAGTTCAGGTCGCGCTCCACCACCGGCAGGCGGCCCTGCAGGGTGATGTTGCCAGTGTCCTGCACCCCGGCGCCGATGCTGTCCACCTCGCCGCGTATCGCAATGGTCCGGTCCTGCATCACCCAGACCGTCGCATGCATGCCCGCACGAACCCGTGCCAGGTCGGTTTCGCGCAGATTGGCCTCGGCATACCACTGTTCGCTGTCGATCAGGGCGAACAGCGCCACGCCGGTCACGACATACTGGCCGACCGATGTCCTCAACCCGTCGACGATGCCGTCGCAGGGCGCGCGGACCGTGGTTTCACGCAGGTCGCGGCGGGCCTGGTCAAGCTGCGCCTGCGCCAGCCGGTCGTCGGCTGCGGCCGCGTCGGTCGAGCCCAGATTGTCCGTCAGGCTTCTGGCCTGGCTTTCGGCCTGCGCCAGACTGACCTCGGCGTCGCGCCGGGCGGTTTCGGCCTGATCGACCGCCTGCGCGGTGACATAGCCCTTGCCCAGCAAAGGCCGCAGCCGGGCGACGGTCATGCGCGCCAGATCCAGATTGGCCTGCGCGCGCGTCACCTGCCGCCGCGCGACATCGGCGTTCGCGGCCTCGCCATTCACGATCCTGCGCCGCTGGTCCAGTCGCGCCGCCGCGGCATCGCGCATCGCCTGTGCCTGGCGCAACCGGATCTGATAGGGTTCGGGATCGATCTGGAACAGGATGTCGCCCTTGCGGACATGCTGGTTGGTGCGGACCGGAAGGCTGACGATACGCCCCGGCACCTCCGGCGCCATGTTCACGATCTCGGCGTCGATCGACACCGCCTCGGATCGGGCATAGTCGCGATTGCGCTGCCAGGCCAGCCAGACCGTCAGGCAGACAGCCAGGAGAACCAGCACCAGCAAACCCAGCGCATAAGGCCGGGTCGCGTCGTATCGCCGCTGCTGTTCAGGCGTCATGCGGCCGACCCGCCATACCAGGCCAGCCAGACCGACACGCCCAGCAGCACCATGCAGGCCGCATAGAACAGGCCCGGCAGGCGGATATAGGCATGCACACCCAACCGCCCCAGTACCAGGCGAAGCACCGCCCCACCCAGCAGGCCCAGCACGGCGCAAAAGATCCAGGCCGGGAAAAACGCGCCGAAGATAATCAAAAGCGGCGCGGCGCCGCCCCCGCATCCTGTCAGGACCAGGACCGGCAGCAGGGCCAGTCCCGCACGGCCGGCCCTTGACCGGAAGGTCCGACCGCGTGTCGCGGTGCGGACCATTGCCACACCGGCCGGCCTATCGGGCACCCGGTCGCCCCGGACGCGGCCCGCCATGCTTCGTCACTCGACGCCCTGACAGCATCCGCACTCCGTGGATCGCATGATTCCCCGGATCGTGAACAGGTCCCCCCCTATTCCGTCAAGAGAATAAAATATGTCGCGACCACGAGCGATCCGGGCGTGCGTGCCGCAGGTCAGTCGCGCAGGCGGTCCAGCCGCAGGCGCCCGCGCGCATCGGTCAGGCGCGCCGCCGTCAGGCCGGCCGACAGAGTGGCGCCGATCATGTTTCCGCTCACGATCAGGCTCATGAGCACGATCTGGTATTTGGAGGCGTCCAGCGGGTTCATCCCAGCGAGAATCTGCCCGGTCATGATACCCGGCAGGGTAATGACGCCGGCTGCCGCCATCTGGTTCAGGGTCGGGATCAGGGCGGTGCGGATGGCCTGACGGATCAGGCCGTTCATCGCCTCGGCCCGCGTGGCACCCAGGATGATCCGCGCCTCGATGGCCGCGCGCTCGCGCCCCACGGCCGACAGCAGCGTGTTCATCGACAGGCTGGTCGCGTTCATGACGTTGCCCAGCAGCAGGCCTGTCATCGGGATGGCGATGCGCGCCTGGTACCACGGGTGCGGCTGCAACGCCGTCAGCAGCCCGACCAGCACCACGACCACCGTACCGAAAATCGTGGCGAAGCCCCCGATGCCGAAATGCCATGACGGAGCCAGGCATACCTGCTGGCGGGAGCCGACCTCGTACGAGGCCGCCGCGAACATGAAGGCCAGCACCAGAAACGTCAGCCACACCGACGATCTGCCGAACACGAACAGCAGGACGCTGCCGGTCAGGACCAGCTGGGCGGCCATCCGCACCGCCGCGATCGCCAGCGTGCGATGAATGTCCAGCGACAGCACGACGGACAGCAGCACGCAGATACCGATCAGGCCCGCGGCCAGCAGCAGGTCTGACGTCGTCAGCAGGATCGGGGTCATGCCGCATCCCCGGTGAAATGACCGGACATCATATGGCGGCGAAGGTCCGCCATGCGGTCGGCCTGCGCCTGATCGTGCGAAACCAGGACGATCGCCATTCCTTTTGCCTTCCGATCGCCCAGCAGGGCTTCGACCTTCCGGGTGGTCGCCTCGTCCAGCGCGGAACACGGTTCGTCCAGCAGCAGCACGCCCGGCTGCAGCAGCAGCGCACGGACCAGCGCCAGGCGTTGCCGTTCGCCGGTCGACAGGCGGTGCACCGGGGTCCGCAACACGCCCTCACGCAGGCCGACCTGCACCAGCAACCCGCGGGTCTCGGCAGCGTCGGGCATGTGGTCCAGCACGATGTCGGACCACCACCCGGGTTCGGCGGGCAGATAAAGCACCTGCCGCCGCCATTGATGCGCCGGCATGTCGGCGCAGGCGACGCCATCCAGCGCGACGCCCCCCTGATGCGGGTCCAGGTCGGCGATCATCCGCAACAGGACCGACTTGCCGGCCCCCGACATGCCGGTGACGACCAGACAGCGCCCCCGTGGCACATCGACATCGAAGGGCCCGGCATGGGAGTTGCGCAGGCCCCGTAGCGACAGGCCGGCGGGGCACAGGGGGCGGGAATGGGTTCGATCCGACACTCTGGTGGAACCACGTGAATCCATGCTGGGCAATGACGTCACCCACGGTCCTTCAGAAGGCCCGGGGCGACATGCTCTTCAAGCTGTAGACCCACTGGTTGAGGCGCGAAAGACACCATAATGCCCCCCACCGCCCATTGGCAGGGCGCGGCCGACGTCACGCAAACGCGTCTTCGTTCCAGTCGTGGCTGAACAGAGGCTGCGGAATGCGCCATGACGGGCCGTAAATGGCCTCGACGTAGCGGAACGGGTTGGCCGGGATCGGAACGATGCAGTCGCACAATCTGACCGGGATCGTGGGAAACACGTCCACGATCGCGCATCCTCCTGGCGGTCCGGGATAGAACCGGACGGTGTCACCCGAATAAAGGCCGACGAAGACATCCAACGTCTTGTCATCCCGCGCCGCCACCCACCGATGCGAGAAGAAATCTCCGTCGAGCCTGAACCCCCGTTCGGTCAGGAAGGCGCTGACCGCGCGCGTGGCCGCGGGAATATCCGCGAAGGCGGCCTGATCCATCGCGATGACCACGTCGATATCGTCGTCGTGCGGCATCAGATCGCCCGACCGGATATAGGACAGCACGGCCCCGTAGCCGATCATGACATGGGGCGACAGGTCCTTCAGGGCATCCACGATCGCCAGCGCATCCTCGACATATTTCTTTTTTTCGTCGGCGCTCCAGTAGCGGAACGTCCGCGCCATGCCGTGCGCGGTAATCTCCTGCTGGAATCGGTACAGTAGCCTGGTGTTGAGGACGTCGCCAAGAATACCGCGTTCATCATCGCTGATCGACAGCGTGTCGAAAAAGGCGTGCTCGATGATCGCTCCGGACAGGAACACGCGCAGGGTCCGCCAGTACAGATGAAAGGCCCGTCCCTGTTCCGGCGACGCCGCATTTGCGATCTGCTGCTCTACCAGAACGCTCACCGCGTCGACGACGGCTCGATGATCGTATACCGCCCGCCAGTCCTGACCATCCTCGGACGCTTCCACGGTCAGGGACCAGTTGCGGCATGCCCAGACATCGGTCCGGTTCCTGATGCGGATGCTTTCGACAGTGGTCGGGCGCTGCAGATCGATCTGCACCCAGGGGGTGGTGTCCTCATCCGCCGTATGCAGGCCATCCCCACCCACGACGGGATAGTACAGCAGGGACAGGGCACGTGCCTGCAAGGCCTGCTTCTGCTCCCTGGGGGATTTGTCGGACATGCCGTAGAGGGAACTCGCGGTCACCTGGCGGGGATGCAGGTTCATCGCCCCGCTCCGGTCCCTGACCTCGACATGGAACAGATGCAGCGGGCCCGCGCCATGCAACCCAAGGCGCAGGAAGCGCACCCGTCCCGCTATTCCGACGCTCAGCGGCGATCCGCCGGATCCGCCGAAGAACAGGCTCGGGGCCGCCGCGTTAATGAAGTCCGCAATCTGGACCAGAGACCTCGGAAATATCCCGCCGATCGCCCCATCAGGCAAGGCTACATTCATTGTGCCAGGATCACGCGCGCGACATGGGCGTCATCGGATCTATATTTGGCGAACCCGAACCCTTCGGTCAGGTATACTGTCCTGAACCCGAAGCGCGCGGCATTCTGCACGAATTCGACGGGGTTGAGATACCGCCGGAAATGATCCGGCGTCTCCTTCGGAAGGCTCCTGTCCCGGATGGTGCGAAATTCCACCGCCACGGACACGTCCCGCAGGGTCGAAATCTCCCGGCAGACCTCCAGGAACGCATTTTCGCCGCCGTGGTCGACGGCATGCAGGAAGAAACGGGCATAGATCACGCCCTGGCCCTCGATACCGTTCTCGGTCAGAACCCTGCCGATTTCCGCAGCCGTTCCGATGGCGTCGATCCGGCATTGCAGAGCCAGCGGCCCCCCGATGCCTGCGCCCTTGCCCTCGATCGAATCGATTGCCGCCGCACAGGCATCCACCGCCACGACGCGATAGCCCTGCTTGCAGAAGAAAAAAGCATCCCGGCCGTTTCCACAACCGATATCGATGATGAAATCGGCATCGGGAAATTCCGAAGCCACAAAAACCGAGAACTGGGACGGCAACATCGGCACATCATCAGAGGCGTAATAACTGTTCCAGTGCGCATCAGGTGCTTTACTGATTTGATTCATCAAACACGTTACTCTCGCCAGAACATCATCAAAGATGATTATTCCGGCGTCCGGACCGGAGCAATCCGTGTTACCTTAATAAAAATTTCATGGAAGATTCATCTCATTTTGTTACAAAGTATCCCGGCGCTGCAATACGGCGCACGCAACGGCCATATTGCACAGCATTGCACACGGACTTGTGACGGCGATCCCGATTCAGGCCCTTGTCCCGGACCCGGTCGCCGAGCGATCGGATCCGGAACTACACCGTCACGACGACGAGGAGGCTGTGCCGTCAGAACGAGGCATGCCCAGGGGTACGGTTTCGAAACACAGGGAATCGGCCACCGGCGGATAACCGATCGGGGCACAATTTCGATCGCGGTCCTGTGAGAGGGACCGCAGATCCGGCTTGACGCTTTCATCTGTTTGCATGACGAGACCTCCCGTTGGGGGATGAGAATGTCAACATCACCCGGCGCGGAAAGTTGCGCATGTTCGACACGTGGCGCCGTCACGCTTGCGGCACTGCCCCCCTCGGAATGGGCTCTCAGGCCACGACCATGGCCGCCTGAATGTACAACCCGGCGTCACCCTTGCCCAGAACCCGCAGGAGCTCCAGTTTTTCCTGCAGGTGATGCTTTGCCTGGTCGGCTTCGTATCGGGTGATCAGTTCGGCATTGTCCATCAGGCTGGCGATGCTGATCGTCTGCGCCTCGGCCGAGGCCTTGGCCAGGTGGTCCCGGTTCAGCCCCAGGCACACCGCACGCGCCCCGTCTTTCCGGGGGGCGACATCCGTCACCATATCCACCAGCGTTGCGATCTCGGCACCGAACACGGCCTCGATCTCGGCCAGCGTGACGTGCGTGTCCTCGACCACGTCATGCAGCCACGCGGCCGCCACCACCTCGTCGCGCGCGCCAGTGCTGGCAACCAGTTCGGCGACACGCCGCGGGTGCACGATAAAGGGTTCATTGGTGTATTTCCGGCGTTGGCCAACACCGGCGTGTGCGGCTGTCGCAAAGGCGGCAGCGCGCGAAACCAGATCCGTCACCCGACGGTCTCCCAGTCGATTATCCCGGCACCCTAATGCACGGCATCCGCATAAGGTTGCCTGCCGCCAAACATAATTCGATGTTGGACGGCGATCGATCAACGGCCAGCCCCGAGCCGCAGGGACATGCCTGCCGGCCGGGGCTGAAACCGCCTGCGCTGAACTTACGGGGCGCGAACCGCCGTGACCTCGATTTCCACAAGCCAGCCCGGATTGGCCAGATGCGCGACCTCGAAGGCCGAGCGGGTCGGCAGCCTGGGCTGCGCGGGCGTGCCGAAGAACTCGGTGTAGGCTTTCATCATGCCCGGGAAATCGATCTTCCCCAGCTTGGGATCGGCCACCATGTAGATATGCATCTGCACGACGTCGCCCAGGCTCAGCTTCAGCTTCGCCAGTTCGCCCTGGATGCGCTGCAGCGACGCACGGACCTGCGTTTCGGTGTCGCCATAGGCCGCCAGCGTGTTGGGCTTGGCCGATTTGTCGGCCGGCGGAGCGCCCATGCCGCTCAGATAGATGGTGGTCGCCCCGGGGAGCACCTCGATCGCCGTGGCGATGGGGAAATGGCTCGCCGGATCGACGTGGCGCACTACCCCTTCCGCCCGGGCCGACGACAGGCCGGCCGCGCCCAGAACCGCCGCCAGCACGGCACCGCGAACGATTTTGAATGTCGTCATGTTCTTATTCCTCTTCGGGGGTAATGGCCGGGCGCTGCGCGGCGACGTCAGCGGGCTTCAGGGCGTCGGTGTAGTGATTTCCGAAATGCGTGCGGACATAGTTCACGACGTCCGCCACCTGCTTGTCGGTCAGCAGCCCGGCGAACGACGGCATGCCGCCGAACCCGTTCAGGATGACGTAGGCAGGATAATCCGCGCTGACCAGCTTGGCGTTGCCGGCCAAGGCCGGAAAGCGCGCCCCCGACCCCATCGCGCCACGGCCGTCGGGCATGTGGCACCCCTGGCAGACATGCTGGTAGATCGAGGCCCCGTCGGTCAGGGGCTGCAGATGGCCGACGACGGCGCTGGCGCTGTCGGCGCGCGCCTGCGTGGCAAGGGTCGTGCCGGCGACCAGGCCGGCGAGCAGAAGGATAGCGGGACGCATCAGGCAGCTCCCAGCGCGCGTTTGTGCAGACGGGTGATGGCGTCCAGCGAGGACAGGATCGCGCCTTCCTGCCAGCAGCCGATATAGGAGGCATGTTCGCCGGCCAGGACGATCCGGTTGTCCACCGCGCACAATGTCTTGTAGTGCATCTTGCGGCTCTGCTCGGTCCACATGGAGCAGCATCCCAGCGTCCAGGGCATCCGGCTCCAGGACACGGCCACGCCGCCGCGGAATTCCTTGCGATAGTTCGGATGGATCACCGAGCCCTGCGCCAGGCCGTGCTCAATTCGCTCGGCCGGGGTCATGCCCGCGAAATCGTAGGCGGCAGGGCCGAACATATAGCCGCCCAGCAGGACCGCCGGCCCCCGCGAGAAATAGCCATGGCTGGGGTAGGAAATCTGGCTGATCGGCTGGTCGGTGAAGCTGATGCCGCCATAGATCTGGTCATCTTCTTCCCAGAAGCGGCGGTTGAACTCCATGCCCAGCTTGACCGACGAGGCGTAGGGCACCGCGGCGATCGCGGCCTTCAGCGGGCCGCTGACCTGGATATCGAGCTGCGACAGCACCGACAGGGGAATGGTGCAGACGCAATAATCCGCGCTTTCCTGCCGGACGGCGCCGCCATTGGCCATGTCGTTATAGGTGACCTGAACGCCATGATCGTCCTGATGGATGGACGAGACCTTGCAGTTCAGGGTGATCAGGTCATGAACCTGCCGGGTGAAGCCCTTGCCGACCTGGTCCATGCCGCCGACCGGCTGGAACATGGTCGTCTGCATGTCCAGCCGCTCGTGGAACGCCAGCCACTGCCACAGGCCCGAGCGCATGACCTCGTCGCGGGCGAACAGGTCGGACGGAATCGGCGCGCCATCCACGCCGCCGCCCTGCGGCTTCGCGAAACCACGGCGCAATGAACTGGTGACGCCCTTGCGATACGCGCCGTCGGCATCCAGCCCGGCCCAGCCGCGCATCGCCGCCGCGACATGCGCGCGCTCGTCGGCCGAGACGGCCTCATCCAGCTTGTGCTGGTCGATGGACTTGGACAGCAGTTCCGCCGTGAAGCCCATAAAGTCGGCGGCATAGTCGCGATAGCGCACCGGCTTGCCACCGAAATTGGTGGACGAATGCAACCATGAATTGTGGTTCAGTTCGACGAACGGTTCCAGCTCCACCCCGAACTCGCGACAATAATGCAACAGTCCCTGGTGGTGGTAGGGGATGCGCCACGGGCCGGGATTGATATAGTTGCCGGGGGCGAACTGGACCTTCTGCGTGGCACCCCCCAGTTCCGTCAGCGTGTCGCCTCCACGCAACGAAATGTTGCGGCCGCCGCTGCGGTTCTGGAATTCGAGGATCCGGACCTGATAGCCGGCCTTGCGCAGTTCATAGGCGGCCAGCATGCCGGCCAGGCCGGCGCCCAGCACCAGCACCCGCGTGCCGCGCTTCGCCCCGGTCAGGGCCGGCGCGCCGCGAAAGTCGGTGCCGGCCGCGTGGCCCAGGCTGGTCATCGCCTGATAAAGGGCCGCGCTGCCACCCAGGATACCGATTCGAGTCAGCATCTGGCGGCGCGTGGCCGCCGGAGGCTGCAAAGCATTTGTCATCAAGCTTCCCCAGGATGAAGTGACGCATGTCGGATGACGATCCATGCGGGTGAAACGGTAGTTACAGGGAGATGTCGGATCGGGGCAACAATCCGATCACACAATCGTAATGGTTTTTCACCCCGCGTCCCGATCCATCGCCCGCGACGGCACAAACCACGCGCCGCCATTGCCATCCGGACCACATCGGGCCACCCCCGACTGTCATCTAAATGCAACATATTGAGACGAAAGCGTCACGATACCGAATTAGGCTGTTATCGGAACGTTCCGCATGACGCTAAGGTTACCCAGGTTTTATCAAATCATGAACGGGTCATCTTTATGAGCTTACGACGACGCCTTGTTGCCGCGACCATGATTTCCGCCGTCGGTTGCCTCGGCACCGCAGGCGCCGATGCGGCGACGGTCCCCCACAAGACCACGCGCCATGCGTCGAAGCCCGCGGCCAGCACCGCACAGACGGCCCCCGTTGCACCGGCAGCTGCACACGCCGTTCCGGCAGCCGCCCCGGCCGTCCCGTATTATCGCGCGCCGCCGGCCGACGCCGGCGAAGCCGTGATCGTCACCGGCACGCATGCCTTCCATCGCCGCGCCCGCGATTCCACGGCACCCATCAGCATCCTGACCGCCCAGACCCTGATGCGCTCGGGCCAGGTCAATCTGGCCGATGCCATCGTGCGCACCGATCCGTCCATCACGACTCAGGCCATGGGCGCCGACGCGGGCGCGCTGACCTCCTCGATCCGCATGCGCGGCCTGAACCCGAACGAGGTGCTGGTGCTCGTCGACGGCAAGCGCCGTCACACCACCGCCAACATCTATGCCGACCAGGGACCGCAGCAGGGTTCCACCCCGGTCGACCTGAACATGATCCCGGCCAATGCGATCGACCATATCGAGGTCCTGCGCGACGGCGCGGCGGCCATGTATGGTTCGGATGCGATCGCCGGCGTGGTCAACATCATTCTCAAGAAGACCGCCCATGGTCTGAACATCACCGGCCAGACAGGTGCCAACGCCTATAACGGCGATGGCTGGCAGTACCAGGTCGGTATCGACGGTGGCTTCAGCTTCGGCGATGACGGGTATGTCCATATCAGCGGGCAGGAGATGCACGCCGACCACATGGTCCCGTACTCGGCCGATGTGCGTACGATCCAGGGGAACCCGGAGTACAAGGGGTTCGTGGTGCCTCATGACTCCAACAAGATCATGAGCACGCCCGAGGAAACGCGCGAGAACCTGAGCATCGAATTCGGCAAGACGCTGACCGAGGGCGTGCAGGGCTACGGCCTGATCACCTATGCTCATCGTCACTCCGAGGCATATGAGAATTATCGCCTGCCGAACGTGGCGCCCAGCATCTGGCCCAACGGCTTCTCGCCGCTCGAAACGATCGACGAGAATGACTATGCGGCGACCCTCGGCCTCAAGGGCGACAATTTCTTCGGCTTCGGCTGGGATCTGAGCACCACCTACGGCGCGGACGACGATTCGATCGGCAACAAGAACACTGCCAACCCGAATATGATCGCGCAGGAGGGCTGGTCGCCGAACAAGGCGCGTGCCGAATCCTACACACTGATGCAGTGGACCAACAATCTGGACATGCGGCGTAATTTCAACATCGGCCACGTCGTGCCGATGACGCTGGCATTCGGCGCGGAACACCGGCTCGAGCAATATACCATCCTTCCCGGCAACCCGGCCTCGTACATGTACGGCGGCACCCAGGGTTATGCGGGTCTGATGCCGGAAAACTCGGGCAAGTGGGGCCGCGACGTCTGGGCGGGCTATCTGGACGGCGACTTCCATCCCCTGAAGCACTGGGACCTCGATTTCGCGGGCCGGTTCGAGCATTACACCGATTTCGGCAACACCGAGAACGGCAAGGTCTCGACCCGCTACGACATCACGAAGCGCATCGCGGTCCGCGCCACCATCAGCAACGGTTTCCGCGCCCCCACCCTGCCGGAAGAGCATTTCAGCGCACTGAACGTGTCGCCAACCGGGGCCACCGGGCTGCTGGCCACCGAAGGCGCGGCCGCCAAGGCCCTGGGCGCGCAGCCGCTGAAGCCGGAACGTTCGACCAGCGTCGAAGGCGGGTTCGTCCTCGAACCGGTGGACGGCTTCCACCTTTCGGCGGATGTGTATCAGATCAATATCCGTGACCGTATTTTCGGTGGCGGCACCGCGAACGGGCAGACAGCGATCGACGCGATCGCGATGACGGGCGCGACCCTGCCCGCGGGCATCACTTCCGCCGACGTGTCGGCCAACTATTTCGCCAACGTCGGCAGCACCCGCACGCAGGGCCTGGACATCATGGGGGATTATATCTTCCATATGAACCAGTACGGAACCCTGGACACGACCCTGGCGCTGAACCTCAACCGTACGCGCATGACGCACATCAACAATGCCTCGGATGGCAGTTCCTATATGAACGACCAGACGATCGGGTATCTGACCACGGGTTCGCCGCGCAGCAAGATCATCCTGAACGCGTACTACACCGTCGGGAACTGGGACGTGAATATCCGCGAAACCCGGTACGGCGAAACCACGTCGATGATGCAGTTCGCGGACCAGACGCCGGCCAACCTGAACTGCCCGGACGGCTCGCCGATGCAGTACTCCATCACGTGCTTCCAGCAGTTCAAGAACACGCCGGTCTGGATGACCGATCTGGAAATCGGCTATCGCCTCAACCGGCACTGGCATTTTGCCGTGGGCGGCAACAACCTGTTCAACCAGCGCCCGCGCATGCTCACGCCCTACACCAACTATCTCGGCGCCAACCAGTACGACCAGAACTCCTCGAGCATCCCCATCACCGGCGGCTATTACTACGGCCGCATCAACGCCACCTTCTAAATCGCGGTATCCGAAACCGGCCAATCAGCGGATCCCCTATCGGTCCGCTGGCCACGGATTATCCGGACTTCCGGCAAACCCCGCCAGAGATGGCGGGGTTTGTTTTTTTGGAAGAGCTTACTTCGGCGTCGCCGTGCCCGATTCACCCGACGACCTGATCCGGGTAAAGGACCGGGGGCTGAACCTCCGGCGGGATCGGGCTGACATACGGGCGTTGCCGCAGCTTCGCCGCATGGTCCTGCTTCGCGCGGTCCAGCAACCCCGGATCGGACAGCAGGTCGGTCGCGGTCGCCGCCATGATCTTGGCGACATGGACCATGCCCTTGTGGGCCAGCGCGGACGTGCCCTGCGCCGTCATCTGCCAGGAATGAAGTGCCGTACCGATGGCACAGGTCGCCCCCAGCGCCTGAACGGTCGGCACCGTCCAACTGACGTCGCCGACATCGGTGGATCCCAGGGTCACCGGGCCGCCCGGCGTCGGATAGGGCAGGATCCTGTCGCACAATGCCGTATTGCGATCGACCGGCAGGCCGACCTGCCGGAAGGCGGTGACGATATCCTGTTCGCTGAAGGTCGCCTGCATTTCGCGCGCGAAGGCCTGGTCGGCGGCGTCGAACGGCGGCGGGCCAAGGCGTTCCAGATTGGCCTGCATCGCGGCCTCCAGCGGTGGATTGCCCAGCAAATTGGCCATGCCGCTGATAACCGCGCAGGTGACGGTGGTTTCCGTCATCATCGCGGCCCCCTCGGCCACCCGGCGCACGCGCTCGGCCAGCGCCAGCATGTCCTCCAGTTCCGCCGCCCGAACGGTATATCGGATGACGGTTCGGGCCTGCACCACGTTCGGCGCGACACCGCCCGCATCCTGATAGGCATAATGGATGCGTGAAGTCGGCAGCATATGTTCGCGCAGGTAATTGACGCCAATATTCATCAGTTCCGCCGCATCCAGCGCCGACCGGCCCAGATGCGGGGCGGCGGCCGCATGTGCGGCACGGCCGGTGAAGGTGAAATCCAGCCGGACATTGGCCAGCGCCGCCGGGGGGAAGATGGTGGCGAAGCAGAACGGATGCCAGGAAATCGCGGCATCGACGTCATCGAACACCCCGGCGCGGACCATGAATCCCTTGCCCGCGCCACCTTCCTCGGCGGGGCATCCGTAATAGCGGACACGGCCCGGCGTCCCGGTGGCGGCCAGCCAGTTCTTGACCGCGGTCGCGGCGAGCAGCGACGCCGAACCCAGCAGGTTATGCCCGCAGGCATGGCCGTTGCCGTCACCCGGCAGGGGGCGGGGTTGGGTGGCCCCGGCCTGCTGGCTCAGGCCCGGCAGGGCGTCATATTCACCCAGAATGGCGATCACCGGACCGCCCTCGCCGGCTTCGCCCATGATCGCCGTCGGCAGGCCGCCCACGTCGCGGGTCACGCGGAAGCCCTCGCTCTCCAGGGTCGCGCCATGCAGGGCGACCGATCGGAATTCGCCGAAATTCAGTTCCGGCACCGCCCAGACGGCATCGCTGAGCGCGATGAGCGGTTCCTTCCGTGCTTCGACGAAATCCCATATCTCATTGCTGTTTCGCATCGCCTGCCCCGGATCTGAAAACGTGGTGTTCCTCCTCCGTTTTCATCCCGGTCGGCGCGGAAGATCAAGCGGCATGCGCGCCCGAGGCGATCGCTTTCAACTCGCGACCGGCGCCGGCTCGCCCCCGCCGTCGGCAATACGCCGGCCGATGCCCAAGGCCAGCAGCGCCGCGACAAGGCCCGTCAGCCCGGCCATGACCAACATCTGTTCATAACTTCCCATCCGCTCCCGCAGCATCCCGGCGACATAGGCGGCGCAGGCGGCGCCGACCTGATGGCCGAAGAAGACCCAGCCGAACACGATGGGGGCCAGACGTTCGCCGAACGCCGCATTGGTCAGGCGCAATGTCGGCGGCACCGTGGCAATCCAGTCCAGCCCGTAGAACACGCCGAACACCATCAGGGCGGCCGGTGAAAAATCACAGAACGGCAGGAAGATCAGCGAGACCCCGCGCAGCCCGTAATAGACGCACAGCAGCCTGCGCGCATCGAACCGGTCGGTCAGCCAGCCCGACAGCGTCGTCCCCACCAGGTCGAACAGCCCCATGGTGGCCAGCAGTCCTGCCGCCGGGACCTCGGCGATGCCATGGTCGGCGCAGATGGCGATGAAATGCGTGCCGATCAGCCCGTTGGTGGTGAAGCCGCAGACGAAGAACGTCAGGAACAGCAGCCAGAAATCCAGGCGCCCAGCCGCCCATGCCAGCGTGCCCAGCGCCACCGCCACCGGATGGCCATGCGCCGGCGGCGGCGGGACGTAGCCGGGCCCGGCGCCATAGGGCACCAGCCCGCGATCGGACGGCCGTTCCGGCAGCAACACCGCCACCAGCGGGATCAGCAGCACGCAGGCAGCACAGACCGCCAGCACCACGGCCTGCCAGCCCCGGTTCTGGGCCAATGCCGCCAGCACCGGCAGGAACAGCAGCGAACCGGTGGCGGTGCTGGCCGCCAGGATGCCCATCATCAGGCCCCGGTGCGCGACGAACCAGCGATTGACCACAGTCGCCCCCAGAACCATCGCAACCGACCCGGTCCCCAGGCCGGTCAGCACGCCCCAGGTCGCGAAGAACTGCCACGGCCGGGTCATCCACAGCGACGCACCGGTGGCGAGCGCCATCAGCGCCAGCGCGCCCAACAGGGTCCGGCGGATGCCCATCCCCTGCATCAGCGCCGCCGAGAACGGCCCCATCAGCCCATACAGGAAGATGCCGACCGCCGCCGAGAACGAGATATCCTCGCGCGTCCAGCCCAGCGTATGCTGCAGCGGCATCATCAGCACACCGGGCGTCGCCCGCAGCGCCGCCGAAACCAGCAGCGAGACGAACGTGACCGCCAGCACCACGAAGACGTAACGAGGATGGGAGGAGGATATGCGCATGTGGCCGACCGATGGTTGATTGTGCTATAAACAGATACGTACCGCTCAGTAACATTGTCAATCGCGAGTTTGCCGATCGTGTCCCTGAAAACCGATTCCCCCACCCCGCCCCGCCGCCGTGCGGCGGAGAAAATCCGCGATACGGCCCGTGACCTGTTCTACAGCCACGGCATCCGCGCCGTGGGCGTGGACGAGATCGTGCGGAACGCCGGGGTGACGAAACCCAGCCTCTATCGGGCCTACGGCTCGAAGGACGATCTGGCGGCCGCCTATCTGTGCGATTATCAGGAGGAATTCTGGCGGCGATTCGAGGCGACGGCCGACCGCCATCCACACAACGTGCGCGCCCAGATCATGGCGTATTTCACCGGCCTGGCCGACCGCGCGTCGCAGGCCGATTATCGCGGCTGCGGCCTGACCAACGCAGTGGTGGAATATCCCGACCAGGCCCATCCCGTCCGGCAGGTGGCCGGCCGCCTGAAGGAGGAGGTCCGGCAGCGCCTGACCGTCATGTCCCGGGCCATGAACGCGCGCGACCCCGCCCTGCTGGCGGACGGCCTGCTGCTGTTGATGGAAGGGACCTTCATCGCCGCCCAGATCTTCGGTCCCGGCGGCCCGGCCGGCAATGTCGCCCTCCTCGCCCGGCAGATCATCGACGCCAATTGTCCGCCCGACGGGGCCTGACTCCCCCGGACATCAGGCTGGCGCGACCGTTATCGTAGCAGTGTCGAACGTGAAGCTGCCGTCGGCTTCGATTGCGAAGGCCGCGCGCACGGCCGCCGGCGCGTCAATCTGCAGGGACCGGATGGCCGCCACCCGCTCGGCCGGGGTACGGGTCCGGGCGACCCAGTCGGCGAAACCCATCCGCAGCCGGTGCGCCGTGAACGCGCGCACCGCAAATCCGGCCCGCCCCAGCACCGCCATCCACTCCGCCACGCGATAATCGCGCACATGCGAGGGGTCGCGCAGCAGTTCCATCGCCTGCAACCAACTGTCGCACAGCGGGTCCACCGGAGCGACGGCATCGGCGAAGACGGCGACACCCCCCGCTGCCAGAACCCGCCGCGCCTCGCGCATTCCCGCCTCCATGTCGGACCAGTGATGGGCCGTGAACCGGCACAGCACGGCGTCGAACGTTCCGTCCGCGAACGGCAGGGATTCCGCCGCCGCGCGGCGCGTCACGATGTTGGCCAGGCCGCGTTGCCGCGCGGTGCGGGCCACGGCCTCCAGCATCTCGGGGGTGACGTCGCAGGCCACGATTTCGGCGACGTGCGGGGCCGCGCGATAGGCGACATGCCCGCCGCCGCACCCCAGGTCCAGAACGCGGCGCAGCCCCCGGCCCGCCACCACGCGCTCGATCTCGTCCAGATCGGCGCCGGCGCCATGGACCGCGCTGCTGACGTAGTCGGCCGCACGCGCACCGTAATGCCGCGCGGCGAAATGATCCTGTTCGTCCGTCATGTCCGTCTCCCGGGCGTTGATAACGACAAGGTACAGGGCCCAGGACACGGGTATAAGATGTCCACTTATCCTGGTATAAAAACTGCCATCATGCCGATCGCCCCCGACCAGCGCCCCGTTCTCGGCGCCTTCCTGCGTGCCCGGCGCGAGGCCCTGCCGCCCGAACGGGCCGGGGTGATGCGCGTCTCCGCCCGCCGTCGGACACCCGGCCTGCGGCGCGAGGAGGTGGCGCAGCTCTGCGGCATCAGCACCACCTGGTACACCTGGGCGGAACAGGGACGCGACATCACCCTGTCCGCCCCGACACTCGGGCGCCTGGCCGATGCGCTGCGCCTGTCTCCGGCCGAACGCGCCTATCTGTTCGAACTCACCCGCCAGAAGGACCCACGCCCACCCGACCCGGCCGGGGCTGAATCGCTGCCGCCCGACCTGACCCGCCTGCCCGAACTGATAGACGCGCCCGCCTATCTTCTGGACCGGCTATGGTGCGTGCGGGCGGCGAATGCCCGGGCGCGCCATCTGTTTACCGGCTGGCTGGCGGGGCCGGAGCCAAACCTGCTGCGCTACGTCTTCCTGGACCCCGCCGCCCGAACGTTCCTGGAGGATTGGGATGACCGCGCGCACCGGATCCTGGCCGAATTCCGCGCCGATACGGCGCGCCTGGCCGACGATCCCGCCCTGGAACGCATCGTTGCGGCCTTGCTGCGCGACAGCCCGGATTTCGCGCGGTTCTGGACCGGGCATGCCGTACTGTCGCGTGCGGGCGGCCCGCGACGGTTCATGCACCCGCAGGACGGCCTGCTGGTCCACGACCAGATCACGCTCATTCCCGCCGGCCATCCGGACTACAAGCTGGTCGTGCTGCCGCCGGGCGACGGGTAAATCGCTATCCGGCGCGCGAATAACCACGCGGCCACCCCACCCGCCAGCCCAGCCGCGATCCCAGCGTCGCCACCGCGATCACCAGCGCGCCGGTGATCTGTGCCACCGTCAGCCGATGGCCATAGACCATCCAGTCGCTGACGATCGCTACCAGCGGGTAGATGAACGACAGCGTGCCGATCGTCGATGTCGTCAGCCGGGGATAGGACGCATACATCAGCACGTAGCACAGGCCGGTATGGACCGCCCCCAGCCCCAGCAGCCACCCCCAGGACGCGGCGGCCGGCACCGGATGAGACAGGTCGGCCAATGGCGCCAGCAGCACGATGCCCGTCGCGGTCTGCCAGAACACCGTGATTTCCGGCCGCTGATGCCCCATGCCCTTGGAAATCAGGGTCGTCATCGCATACAGCATCGCCGCCACCAGGGTAATCGCGGTGCCGGCCGCCCAGCCCGCTTCCCCATGCTCCCCGGACGACAGCAGTCCGCTGGCCAGCACGACGCCGCCGAACGCCGCCAACATCCATACCATCTGGTCGCGGGTGATCGCCTCGCTCAGGAACAGGCGTCCCGCCAGCACCACGAAGAACGGCGAGGCGTTATAGACAATGGTTGCCGTCGCGATCGACGTCAGGCGATAGGCGGTGAACAGCGTGATCCAGTTCAGGACCACCAGCACGCCGCACACGATCGCCATCCGTACGCCCCGCCAGGCCAGCCCACGGAAATAACCGCGAAACAGGCACCACGCCCCCATGAACGCCGTGCCGAACACGCACCGCCAGAACACGACATTGATCGGGTCGAGCCCGCTCTGCATCACGAACACGCCGATGGTGCCGGAAAGCAGCATGGCGAAGGCCAGCTTCAGTGCGGGATGACCGTGATGGTCGCGATGGGTCATGACGAAAACCTGCCGTGGCGGAGGACGGCACAGTGGACGGCTTCTTCCGTTCACTCAAACGAATAGAACTGAATGCTGCCATCCGTTATATTGATGGCATGGCACATCCGCTCGACCTCGATCTTCTCCGCAGTTTCGTGACCGTCGTGGAATGCCGCAGCCTGTCGGCGGCCGCCCCACGGATCGGGCGCAGCCAGTCGGCCGTCAGCATGCAGATCCAGCGGCTGGAGGAAAGCGTCGGCCGGCCGCTGCTGGTCCGCCATCCGCGTTCGGTCGTCCCCACCCCGGCCGGTGCGGATTTCCTGGTGCAGGCGCGGCGACTGCTGCATGTGTCGGACGAGGTCTGGGCCAGCGTAACCCAGCCCGAGGAACGCGGCTGCGTCCGGCTGGGTGTCCCCGACGATTATGCGGGCTTCCTGCTGCCGCCCATCCTGTCGCATGTCGCGGCGCATCACCCTCTGGTCACGGTCGAACTGGTCTGCGAACCATCGGTCCGGCTGGTGCCGGCCATCGCGGCCGGACGGATCGACCTGGCAATCGTCACCCGCCTGCCCGAACAGCCCTATCCGGTGCTGCGCCGCGAACCGCTGGTCTGGGTGGCGTCGCGCGCGCATGAAGCCTGGAGGCGCGATCCACTACCGGTCGCGCTGTTCGAACCGGGATGCGCCGCGCGCTCGGGCGTGCTGCATGCGCTGGGCGAGGCTGGACGTCCCTATCGCTGCGCCTGCTTCAGCGCCGGCCTGCCGGGGCTGGTCGCCGCCGTGCAGGCCGGCCTTGCGGTCGCGGCCCTGGCGCGATGCAGCGTGCCGCCGTCCATCGACATCATCGGCGAGGCCGAAGCCATGCCGCCCCTGGACCATCTGGAATTCAGCCTGCTGCGCAGCCACGCCGCCGACGGCGCGGCGGTGGAATGCATGGACGATTTCCTGCGCGCCAATCTGGCGCTGATCGCCCTTTGACCGGCAGTCCTCACGACCGGTAGGACGGGTCCTCGGCATCCAAGACGCGCCGGACCGATGCCAGATGCAGCCGCGCGGACTCCGCGTCGCCCGCGCGCATCTGCCGTGCCGTCGCCTCTGCCACCGCCGGGTCCACGGGCACCAGGGGCCGCCCGGTCGCCATGGCCAGGCACTGCACCTGGCAGGCGCGTTCCAGATAATACAAATCGTCCCAGGCCTCGGCGATCGTCGGGCCAAGCACCATCACGCCGTGATGCCGCATGAAGACGATGTCGGCCCCGCCGATGGCCGCCGCGATGCGATCGCCTTCCGCCGCATCCAGCGCCAGGCCGTTATAATGCTGGTCCACCGCGACGCGGCCATGGAATTTCAGGGCGGTCTGCCCGGCGAACAGCAGGGGGTCGCCTTCGGTCATCGTCAGGGCCGTGGCGTAGGGCATGTGGGTGTGCAGCGCTACCCGCGCTCGTGGCACCTGACGGTGGATGCGGGCATGGATATGAAACGCCGTGGCCTCGGGCTGGCCCGCGCCGTCGACGACATTGCCGTCGAAATCGCAAATCAGAAGGCTGGAGGCCGTGAGTTCGCGAAAGGCATAGCCGTGGGGATTGACGATGAACAGATCGTCATACCCCGGCACCAGGGCCGAGAAATGGTTGCAGATCCCTTCTTCCAGCCCCAGGCGGGCCGCCATGCGAAAGCACGCGGCCAGATCGGCCCGCGCCTGCCAGACGATCTCGGCCTCCAGATCCGGCCGGTTATGCCCGGCCGACGATCCGGAGGGACCATTCCCACGGGGAAAGAGCGGATGAGCCATCACATACCTCATGCCTCGGGACGACGGGTTCGGCCGTCGGGCGAGATTGTTGCACAACCGGATGAAGCGTGCCAAGAATCGGCCATGCCCACCCCGCCCCCGGTGCTGTGCCGCATGGTCGCATGCGCCGGCGGTTTGCCAACGCACTGGCCGACAATGACCCCTTTCCAGCCTTGGGCGCGCGCCGCATGACCCGCCTGCTGTATCGCACCGCGCGCGCCACCCTGCCCGTCGCCGTCGGCGGACAGGGGATCGAACTGATCGACAGCGAGGGACGGCGCTATATCGACGCCTCAGGGGGCGCCGCCGTCTCGTGCCTGGGTCACCAGCATCCCGACGTCCTGGCCGCGCTGCATGCGCAACTCGACCGCCTGGCCTACGCCCATACCGGCTTCTTCACTTCGGAACCGGCCGAGCAACTGGCCGAACGGCTGGTCGCGGACGCTCCGCCGGGGCTGGAGCGCGTCTATCTGGTCAGCGGCGGGTCCGAGGCGGTCGAAGCCGCCCTGAAGATGGCCCGCCAGTATATGGTCGAGACAGGGCAGCCCCAGCGCCGGCACGTCATCGCCAGACGGCAGAGCTATCACGGCAACACGCTGGGCGCATTGGCGACGGGGGGCAATGCGGGCCGGCGCGCGGCCTTCCAGCCGCTGCTGATCGACACCCATCATATCGACCCCTGCTACGCCTACCGCCTGCGCGAACCCGGCGAGAGCGACGCGGCCTACGCGGCCCGCGCCGCCCAGGCGCTGGAGGACCGGATCCTGGAAATCGGCCCCGAGCGGGTCATGGCCTTCGTCGCCGAAACCGTCGTCGGCGCGACGGCCGGCGCCGTCCCGCCGCTGGCGGATTACCTGAAGCGGGTCCGGGCCATCTGCGACCGGTACGGCGTCCTGCTGATCCTGGACGAGGTCATGTGCGGCATGGGCCGGTGCGGCACGCTGCACGCCTGTGAACAGGACGGCGTGTCGCCCGATCTGATGACCATCGCCAAGGGCCTGGGCGGCGGTTACCAGCCGATCGGCGCGGTGCTGCTGTCGGGCCGGATCTTCGATGCGTTCGCCGACGGGTCCGGCGCGTTCATGCATGGCCATACCTACATGGGCCACCCGATGGCCGCCGCCGCCGGACTGGCGGTGCAGGACATCGTCCGTCGCGACGGGCTGCTGGCCAACGTGACAGCGATGGGCGAGATATTGCAGCGCGGTCTGGTCGAACGGCTGGGCGACAGCCGGCAAGTCGGCGACATCCGGGGACGCGGCCTGTTCCGCGCGGTCGAACTGGTCGCCGACCGCGCGACCCGCGCGCCCTTCGACCCGTCCCTGAAACTGCATGCCCGCATCAAGCACGAGGCGATGGCGCGCGGCCTGATGGTCTATCCGTCCGGCGGCACCGCGGACGGGACACGCGGCGACCATGTACTGCTGGCCCCACCCTTCATCGTCACACCCGGCGACGTCGGCCGTATCGTCGACCGGCTGGGCGACGCCATCGACGCGGCGCTGGCCACGCTGCCGTCATGACGGCAGCCAACGCCACCCTGCGGGCGCTGACGGTCGGCGGAAGCGCGTACGAAACCGGCGTGGGGATGGGCATGTTCGGGCGGGACATCGTCCATGCCCATTTGATCCACACCGCCGGCTGGGCCCATGTGACCGCCCACCGCGACGACCGGCGCGTGGGGCATATGCGCGACCAGGTACAACGGCTTTTCCCCCGCCAGTTCGCCGAACTGCACGGCATGGCCCACGGGCTGGAGGTACCGTTCGCCGACCTGTTCGCCTGGAATTGCCGCGGCGACATCTGGGCGATGGCGCCGGAAGGCTGCACGACCGTGATGTTGCCCGGCCCGTCGATCACCATCGCACATAACGAGGACGGAGACCCCGCCTTCCGGGGACATTGCGCCTGGGTCCGGGTAAAACCGGATGACGGGATCGCCTTTTCATCGTTCCTCTATCCGGCCTCGCTGCCCGGACACGCCTTCGCGCTGAACGATGCCGGGCTGGTGCAGACGGTGAACAATATCCGCTTCCGGGCCACCGCCCAGGGCGTGCCCCGCATGGTGCTGGCCCGGGCGGTGCTGGACTGCGCCAGCCTGGACCACGCCATCGACCTGCTGCGCCACGCCGAACGGGCCGGCGGCTATCATTTGACGCTGGCCCAGGCGGGCGACCCGCGACTGATGAGCATCGAATTTTCGGCCCACGTCTGTTCCGTCCGGACCGTCACGGCGCCGGCGGTCCATGCCAACCACGCCGTCCATCCCGAGCAGCGCCACATCCCCCAGATCGTCACAGAATCTTCGGCCTGCCGGCAGCGTCGGGGCGACGAACTGGTGACGTCCGGCCTGGCGGCGCGCGATCCGCTGGCGGTCCTGCGCGACCGGGCGGGTCCGGGCCTGCCGATCCGCCGCGACGACCCGGTCGACCCGGACGAGGAAAATACGCTGGCCACCGTCCGCTTCACTGTGACGGATAAGGGAGTCGGGGGGCAGATTTACGATACGCTGTCCGGCCCCGCCCGCTTCACCTTCGAGGTGCCGCGACGGCCGGAGAAGGAAAAGGAAGACCCAGCCCGCACCCGGTAGCGCCTTTCACGCCAGACCGTGGGGTCGCCAGGCGATGACGATGTCCAGGAAGCCGTCGATGGCCGCGCGCAGCCGCGCCTCTTTCGCCGGATCGGCGGGCCAGGGGGCATCTTCGCTGGCCAGATAGGCGCTCTGCGCGATTTCAAGCTGGACGGCGTGGACATGGTCGGACGGCTGCCCGTACTGCCGGGTCGTGTATCCGCCCTGGAAGCGCCCGTTCAGCACATGGGTATATTCCGTCAGGCCTTCGGCATGACGGACCAGCCGGGCGGTCAGTCCTGCGTCGCACGACCGGCCGCCATAGGTGCCCAGGTTCAGGTCGGGCAGCACGCCCTCGAACAGGCGCGGGCATTCGGACCGGATGGAATGCCCGTCCCACAGCACGGCCCAGCCCCAGATGCCGCGCAGACGCACCAGTTCCGCCGTCACCGCGTCGTGGTACGGGGCCCAGAACCGGCGGGTCCGCTCCGCCAGGGCCGCCGCATCGGGCTCCTGCCCCGGGACATAGAGCGGATCGCCGTCGAACGACAGCAGCGGCGCCAGCCCGGTGCTGGGCCGGCCGGGATAGAGCGCCGCATCGTCCGCGCCGCGATTGAGGTCGACGACATAGCGGGAATAGTTGGCCCGCAGTACCCCGGCGCCCCGCGCCAGCGCGCCGGCATACAGGCGGTCCATGTACCAGTCGGTGTCCGGCAGCATCCGGCCGCGCGGGGTCAGGTGCGGCTCCATCCCCGGCGGCAGGGCGGTGCCGGCGTGCGGCAGGGTCACCAGCACGGGGGACGTGCCCGGTGTGAATGAAAAGACGGGTGGGATCATTGATACATCCTCTCCGGCCGATGTCCCTGGCGATCAGTCCGCCAGCACGGCGGCGACGGTGGTGCGAAACGCCTGCGTCAGCCGGTCATGATCCGCATGCCGACCGTCGCGCACACGCCAGACGCCGCCGCACATCACGTCGCGCACCGGCAGGCGCGGACTGGCGAACAGCGCGGCATCCAGGATCGCGTCCCTTTTCAGCCCGGGCAAAGACAGGCGGCCGGCATCCAGCACGCACAGATCGGCCCGCGCCCCCGGCGCCAGTCCCCAGGCCGGAAGCCCACAGGCCTGCGCCCCGCCGCGCAGCGCCGCGCGATAGAGATATCCGCCGACCGAACCCGTCTGTCCCGACGGCAGGGACACGCACCGCTGCTGCCGCCCCAGGCGCTGGCCATATTCCAGCAGGCGCAGTTCCTCGCCGGGGCTGATCAGGATATTGCTGTCGGTCCCGATGCCGAACCGGCCGCCGTCATCCAGGAAATCGCGCAGTGGAAACAGCCCGTCGCCCAGATCGGCCTCGGTGATCGGGCACAGGCCGGCCACCGCGCCCGACGCGGCCAGCCGGGCGGTTTCATCGGCATCAAGATGGGTGGCATGCACCAGGCACCAGCGCGCGTCGACCCCGATTTCGTCCATCAGGAACGCCACCGGCCGCCGTCCGGTGGCGGATAGGCAGTCCGTAACCTCGCGCTGCTGCTCAGCCACATGGATGTGGATCGGCCCGTCATGCTCGGGTGCTGCCAGGGCGCGGCGCATGGCATCGGTCGTTACCGCACGCAGCGAATGGAAGCCCAGGCCCACCGTCGCCAGCGGATCATGCGCCGACGCCCGCCGCAGATCGGCGACGATCGTACCGATCGTCTCGACATCGGTGGCGAAACGCCGCTGGTCGGGTTGCAGCGGCGCCGCGTTGAAGCCCGCCTGGGCATAGAGCGTCGGCAGGATGGTGATCCCCATCCCCACCCCCTGCGCCGCGGCCAGCAGGCGCAGCGACATTTCCGCCTTTCGCTCATAGGGGGTGCCGTCCGGCGCATGGTGCAGATAGTGGAATTCGGCAACCTGCGTGTACCCGGCGCACAGCATTTCCATGTACAGATACGCCGCGACGATTTCCATCTGATCGGGCGACAGCCGCAACGCCAGGCGATACATCAGTGTGCGCCACGTCCAGAACGTGTCTGTGGGGTTCTGGCGCGTTTCCGTCATCCCGGCCATGGCGCGCTGGAAGGCGTGGGAATGCAGGCTGGGCATCGGCGGAATTACGATGTCGGCCCGCCAGTCGGCGCCGGCCGGGTCGGCCCCGGCCTGGACCGCCGCGATGCGGCCGGCGGCGTCGGTCACGATGCGCACATCGTCCCGCCAGCCATCGGGCAGCAGTGCCTGCCGGGCGAACCCCACTGTCGTCGGACCCATTGTCATCGAAATCGACCCGTCCTGCCTGTCCTGTCTGTTATCCGTTTCGGTGGGATGCCAGATAGGGCATAGACGTATATACATATCTGGACATCTTTCAACGCATGATCGAATCGCGAGGACAACGATAATGTGGGACACGCTGTGGATCGACGTGCATCTGGCGACGATGGACGCCCAACCCGACGACGCGTACGGCCGCATCGCGGACGGCGCCATCGCGGCGCAGGGCGGACGGATCGTCTGGGTCGGTCCGCGTGACGCCCTGCCCGGCCGGCCGCAGGACTTGGCGCGCGACGTCATCGGTTGCGACGGCGCATGGGCGACGCCGGGGCTGGTCGATCCGCACACGCACATCGTCTATGCCGGCGACCGCAGCGGCGAGTTCGAGGAACGGCTGAACGGCGTATCCTACGAAGCCATCGCCCGGCGCGGCGGGGGCATCCTGTCCACGGTGCAGGCGACACGGCGCGCCAGCTTCGAGGACTTGCTGGCCCTGGCGCTGCAGCGCACGCGGCGGCTGATCGCCGGCGGGGTCACCACGGTCGAAATCAAGTCCGGCTACGGCCTGACCCTGGAAGACGAGCTGAAGCAGTTGCGGGTAGCCCGCGCCGTGGCCCGCCACCTGCCGGTGCGCGTGCATACGACCTTCCTGGGCGCGCATGCCGTGCCGCCGGAGTTCGCCGGGCGGCGGGGCGCCTATGTCGATCATCTGCTGGACGCCGTCCTGCCGGCCGTCGCAGCCGAGGGGCTGGCCGACAGCGTCGACGCCTTCTGCGAAGGGATCGCCTTCCAGCCCGACGAGGTCGCACGCCTGTTCGACGCCGCCCGCGCGCTGGGCCTGCCGGTGCGATTGCACGCAGACCAGCTGTCCGACCTGGGGGGCGCCGCGCTGGCCGCGCGCTATCGCGCACTGTCGGCCGACCATGTGGAATATGCCAGCGAGGATGGCATCCGCGCCATGGCCGCCGCCGGGACGGTAGCGATGCTGCTGCCCGGCGCATTCTATTTCGTGCGGGAAAAGACCGTGCCGCCGGTCGAACTGTTCCGCCGCCATGGGGTGCCGATGGGCCTGGCCACCGACTGCAATCCCGGCACGTCGCCAGCGCTGGACCTGACGACGATGATGAACATGGCCTGCACCCTGTTCCGGATGACGCCGGCCGAGGCCCTGGCCGGCGTCACCCATGTGGGCGCCCGGGCGCTGGGCCTGCGGGACGAAGCCGGGCGCCTGGCCGCCGGCCTGTCGGCCGACATCGCCTTCTGGCCGGTCGCCGGCCCGCACGAACTGTCTTACTGGATCGGCGGCGTGCGTCCCCTGGGCCGAGTCTTCCAGGGCCGGCCCGACGGGGCGGCCGGCTCGTAAACCGGCGTGGGCCGGTATAATCAGATCGCCGCCGCATTTCAGGAGAAACGCCCCATGTCCGACACTCTCCGCCCGCCGACCCGGTACGGACAGGTCAAGCAATATATCCTGGACCGCATCCAGAGCGGCGAATGGGAAGTCGGGCGCCGGCTGCCGTCCGAAAGCGCGTTCGTCGAAACGCTGGGCGTATCGCGCATGACGGTCCATCGTGCCCTGCGCGAACTGACCAGCGAGGGGGTGGTGACGCGGGCGCAGGGCGTGGGCACGTTCGTCTCGCCCCCTTCGACGGGCGCCGAGCTTCTGGAACTGCGCGACATCGCCGACGATATCGTGGCCAGCGGCCATATCCATCGGTCGCGCATCGTTACCCTGGACACGATCCGCGCGGACATGGATCTGGCGACCGCCTTCGACCAGCGGCCCGGCGCCCGGCTGTTCCATTCCGTCATCGTCCATTACGAGGACGACACCCCCTTGCAGGTCGAGGAACGCTTCGTCTCGCCGCATTTCGCGCCGGACTATCTGGACCAGGATTTCTCCATCGCCCATCCGCACCGTCACCTGTACCGCATCGCCGGCCCCGAGGAGGTCGAGCATGTGGTCTTCGCCATCACCCCCAACGCGCAGATCTGCGACCTGCTGGAACTGGATGCGCCCGAGGCCTGCCTGCAACTGGTGCGCCGCACCTGGGTGGACAGCCGCGTCGTGATGAAGGGCATCTTCACCTATCCCGGAAGCCGCTACAGCCTGGGCGGACGCTACCGCCCGTAACGGCGAAGCCGGGGCGACCGGTCCGACCCCGTTACGAATTGCGTTGACAGGCGCGGCGGGTCGCCGCTACCACTTGCATATACAAGTATAGTCAAGGTGTCGCCATGACCCACCAGCCGTCCCCGAACGACCGCATCGTCCGCGCCGATACCGGCACGTCCCGTTCCGCCAGAAGCTGGCAGACCGAGGCCGCCCTGCGCATGCTGATGAACAATCTGGACCCGGACGTGGCCGAACGACCGTCCGACCTGGTGGTGTATGGCGGCATCGGCCGCGCCGCCCGCAACTGGGCCTGCTACGACAAGATCGTCGAATGCCTGCGCGACCTGGGTGACGAGCAGACCCTGCTGGTGCAATCGGGCAAGCCGGTCGGCGTCTTTCGCACCCATGCGGATGCGCCGCGTGTCCTGATCGCCAATTCCAACATCGTCCCGCACTGGGCCAACTGGGACAAGTTCAACGAACTCGACCGGCTGGGCCTGATGATGTACGGGCAGATGACGGCCGGGTCGTGGATCTATATCGGGTCGCAGGGGATCGTGCAGGGCACGTACGAAGCCTTTGTCGAGATGGGGCGCCAGTATTATGGCGGCACGCTGAAGGGCAAATGGATCCTGACCGGCGGCCTGGGCGGCATGAGCGGCGCGCAGCCCCTGGCCGCCGTCATGGCCGGGGCCTCGATGCTGGCGGTGGAATGCCAGCCCAGCCGCATCGAAAAGCGCCTGCAGACCGGCTATCTGGACCGTAAGGTCGACACGCTGGACGAAGCGCTGGAGATCATCCACGCCGCCTGCGCGCGCGGCGAGGCCGTGTCGGTCGGCCTGCTGGGCAACGCGGCCGAGATCTTCCCCGAACTGGTTGGGCGCGGCATCCGTCCGGATGCGGTAACCGACCAGACCTCGGCGCACGATCCGCTGAACGGTTATCTGCCTGCGGGCTGGACGCTGGAACAGGCCGAACGGATGCGGGTCACCGACCCGGCGGCCGTCGAGGCTGCGGCGAAGGCGTCGATGCGCCTGCATGTAGCAGCCATGGTGGCCTTCCACCGCCAGGGTGTCCCGACCTTCGATTACGGTAACAACATCCGCCAGATGGCCTTCGAGGCCGGGCTGGAAGATGCGTTCGCCTTCCCCGGCTTCGTCCCGGCCTATATCCGCCCGCTGTTCTGCCGCGGCGTCGGGCCGTTCCGCTGGGCCGCCCTGTCCGGCGACCCCGAGGACATCTACCGCACCGACCAGAAGGTGAAGGAACTGCTGCCCGACGACATCCACCTGCATAACTGGCTGGATATGGCGCGCGACAGGATCCAGTTCCAAGGCCTGCCGTCGCGTATCTGCTGGGTCGGGCTGAGCGATCGCCACCGCCTGGGCCTGGCGTTCAACGAGATGGTGGCCAGCGGCGAACTGAAGGCCCCGATCGTGATCGGCCGCGACCATCTGGACAGTGGATCGGTCGCCAGCCCGAACCGCGAGACAGAAGCCATGCGCGACGGCAGCGACGCGGTGTCCGACTGGCCGCTGCTGAACGCGCTGCTGAACACGGCATCGGGCGCCACCTGGGTGTCGCTGCATCACGGCGGTGGCGTGGGCATGGGCTTTTCGCAACATGCCGGCATGGTCATCGTCGCCGACGGCACGCCCGAGGCCGCGCGCCGGCTGGAGCGCGTGCTGTGGAACGACCCCGCCACCGGCGTGATGCGCCATGCCGACGCCGGCTATGACATCGCCATCGACTGCGCGCGCGAGCGGGGGCTGGACCTGCCGATGATCACGCGGCAGCCGTAATGTTCACATCCGGCGGCCCCTCGCGGCCGTCAGATCGACCTGCTGTTTGTGGAGGGGCATTACGATGCGTCGCGTAGACTACCCACATGTTTTTCCACGAAAAACTTCGGCCGGCCTTTCGTCTCCATGTAAATTTTGCCGACATATTCGCCGATAATGCCCAGGGACAGCATCTGGACACCGCCCATGAAGAAGATGGCGATCATGACCGATGTCCAGCCTTCCACCGTCTTGCCGGTATATTTCATCACGATCGAATAAACGGTGGCCACCATGGACAGGGCCGATATGGACAGGCCCAGGGTCGCGATGATCCGCAGCGGCGTGACGGTGAGCGATGTAATGCCCTCCAGCGCCAGGGCGATCATCTTTTTCAGCGGATATTTCGATTCCCCCGCCGCGCGTTCGGCGCGATCATAATAGACGCAGGATGATGTGAAGCCGATAAGCGGAACCAGGCCGCGCAGATAGATATTCTGCTCGCGGTACGAGAGCAGCGCCGCGCACGCCCGCCGACTGAGCAACCGGAAATCGGCATGGTTAAAGACCTGCTGCACCCCCATCAGCCCCATGACTTTGTAGAAGCCTTCGGCCGTGACACGCTTGAAGCCGCTGTCCGCATCGCGTGACCCACGCACGCCGTACACGATGTCGCTGCCGGCGAGATATGCCTTCACCATGTCCGGTATGACCGAAATATCATCCTGAAGATCGGCATCTATGCTGACGATGATGTCGGCATCCGCCGCCGCAAGGCCCGCCAGCAAGGCAAGCTGATGGCCCTTGTTCCGCGACAGCTTCAGGCCCTGCACATGGCCGTTGCCACGGCAGGCCGCTTCGATCTGGGCCCAACTGTCGTCCTTGCTGCCGTCATCGACGAACAGAAGGTAGCTGTTGCCGGCAATCAACCCGTTTCCGACCATGCCGGCCATGACGGCCGACAATTCGCGAAGACACAGAGGAAAGACTTCCGATTCATTATAGCATGGCACAACAATGGCCAATATCGGCGTCATTTGCTTCGTCATCTTGTCACACGGAATCCGGACGGGCCGTCACCAATTCAATTTCGAATTTTTTGCGCGACATTATATATTTTCCTCAATGCGGATCGCCGCTTCGACCCCAGAGGGGCAATCGGGCTGGCAACGGCGCGCGCTATGTCGCGCAACCCGACGATTATCGACCCATGCTGCACAGCGGTCTCCGAGGCCCCCTTTGCATTCCGCATGACCACGAACTCATACCACGGGGTCTGGCGCAGCACGGTCCAGAAATCGACGGCGAAATCGATTAATGGAAAGGACCAGGGCTTCTTCTCACCGGCATAATGGATGATGTAGGGCGCCTTTCGCGCATCCATGTAGGCCTTGCGGATATCGGACGGCAGATTGGCGAAAAACGTGTGGACATCGCCATTGCCGTGATAGACGTTCCATTGCATATCAAGGTAATGGACATTGCCCTGAAAAAGAAGATTCAGGATATCCTGATCCAGGAACCAGTAACGTCGACCTGATTCCAATATAGACCGGACACGGTCCGGATACGCACCATCTATCCGCGGAAGATCGAAGACCATGACGCCGGCCTGAAAATAGCCGGCCGGATCCGGCATCCCGACATATCCACGCAGATAGCTGTCCGCATCCAGCCCCCCGCATTCCGCCATCGACGGAATGCGCAGCTTGCGGAAGCCCGTCATGACGCAGTCCCGCACCGCGCCCACCATCTTCCCCTGAAGATCCGTCGCGAACAACTGCGCCAGGTCACGCTTTATGATAGTATCGCTATCAATATAAATGATTCGACTATAATGTGAAAATATTTCCGGGATACAAAGACGATAGTACGTTTCCCTGGAAAAATGCATATGCGTATCGAGGTCGAATTTATCGAATATGAAACCGACTTCGATGAACCGTATGGATATGTTGGCCCTGCCGCTGGCGAGGCTGGTCAACAGCGTCTTGCTATTGTCCGATATATCGTCATTGATGACGACGATATCGTAATTCGTGTCCGCTGATGACGTATTGATGATGGACTGGATACAGGCGCCCGCATAAGGCGTGAAGGCGTCGTTGAACGACAGGACGATCGGAACGGCGTTCTCATCGAAGAACGGCGTCACCGACGTCAGTGGATTCTCGACGAACGTACGCTGGGCCTCGCGGACTTTCACTTCCTTGTGATCATACATATATTTTTCGATAAATATATTGAAAAGCCACTCGGAAATGTAGCCGAAGACCCGATCTTCCTGAATGGAATAGGCCGACAAGTCGATCTGTCGTTCAAGCTCGAACAGCACATCGAACAACCAGCTGCAATATTGATCAAAAATGTCCCGCTTCATGACAAACATGTTGGTGAAGTAGCCCCGCGAAGACTCATTCACCTTGCGCACGAACGGCGCGTAAGCGGGGTATTTTTTCTTGATGATTTCCGTTGCCCGGTCATAGTCCTTGATATTGTGATGCCCGCCGCTCTTGTAATGCTCCCGCATCGTGCGTGAGCCGGCCTGTCGGACATCCCACCGCTTGGGCAGCACGATGTCGTTCTCCCCGACGAAAAACGACACGCCATCGTCGGTCAGGTTGTTCGCATCCACATATTCGTCATCCATCGCCGGATAGACAACCATCCCCCACTGGTCCTCCGGCCCTTCGACCAGGGAAAAATTCAGATGGCGGCGATAATGGAACAGCCCGACATAATCCTGTCCGGAGGTATTTTTCCAGAGCCAGTACAAAGCGGTCAGTTCGCAGAAGGTATGATTTTTTTCCGAAATATTATCGCCTGTATCGTCGCCGGTCGGGTACATATCCTCGTTCGACAGAGATTTTCCTACCTGGATCGGAATAAAGCACGCTCCGGAAAGCATGTCGGCTTCTCTGTGGGCAGCGATATATATTTCGGTCTTCACTTCGGCCTCATTCTTCAAACACGCATCTTCTCACGATTTAACATGTCTCCCGTGGCACCACGACCGCTGGCGGCATGTTCTCTCGCAATTCTTCCCAACATCAAGGCAAAAGGGACCTCTCCGGTTCCTTCTCCCCCGCTACTCTACCCCGTTTTACGGACCTGGACGATGGACCTATCGCGCTGTGATTTCTACCTCATCGCAGGCCGAATTCCCGTTCTTATCAATGACGACCCGCCCGGTTTTTCCAGCCAGCGCCGACACGTCGACCTCTCGCGTGCCGCCGTTCGGCACCTCGATCCGGATCGGCGCGCCGTCCCCCTGCGCCAGTTGGATCGTCACCCCGTCGGCTGTCGGGCAGCGGGTATTGGTCGAACGAAAAGCCAACTCGTGAAGGGTGCCGAAATACCAGTCCACGATGGTCGGCGAATGTTCCCCCGGATGGGCGACGATAGCTTCTCCGTTGAAACCCAGGTCGAATGCGCCCCAGATATCCCCCCGCGCAATGTTCGCCGTCAGATAGGATTCGCTCAACGGCGTCGAATACGCCCCTTTCCAGTCCGGATAGAAATCCACGAATTCCTTGATAAACCGTTCCGCCTCGTCCGGCGTAAATGGCCTGATTTTTTCAAAGATGGTTGCCGTTACGTTATTGGACAGATGAAACGCCATATCTGTCCTTCTGTAAGCCGCCCCGATCCCCCTCCCACTCAGTATTTCCTGCGCAGGAATCGCAATCACCCTCTGTCCCTCCGGATGAAGGTGAATCTGGATCGGGTCGGCCACGACCACATATCGCGCCATGAATTCGGTCAGACGCAGCCTGTCACGCAAATCGACCTGCGACGCGTAAACCAGATGGCTGTCGATACGACCATGCGTCAGGGTTGATACCAGATCGTCGCTCAATATGTCATTCGAACTCAGCACCAGGATCCTGTCGTCGCCCGACGCCAGTTTTTCCAGCGTGTCGGCCATCGTCCGGTAATTCTGAAAATTATCCAGATGAAGCGGGTAGAGTTTCGATGGCATGTAGTCGTTAACCAGCATGGCCCTGCCCTGCACCCTGTTGAACGTCGCCATGAAAATGAGCAACAGAGTCACGGCCGCCAGGCGCATCACGGCCCTCTGAGCGGCACCATTGCGGATCAGGTCAAGCAACCATCGAAACCCGAAAAGAGATGTGAACAAAACCCACATCGAAAACGGCAGACAATGCTGCATGCCCGGGCTCTGCGTGCGTGTAAAAAGGATAAAGCTGATGAATAAATTTGCCGCCGAAAAAAGACAGAAATTCTTTGCCGGGCTTCTGGTCCTGGACATGCTCCATATGGCGCCAACACAGAAAAACGGAAGCATATATAATCCACCGTCATGCAGCATATAATGCAACGACGTCTGGAAATCGGTCTGATAAGCCGAATAGATATAGGAATAATTTGTTCCGACAATGCGTCGGAGCAGACTAAGCTGAAATATAATAGCAAATACGATAGAAACAATGCCGGCGCCAACGAAATGGCCGGCTACATTCTTGAATTGCACCAGTTTTGACTTCTCCTGCCCCGAAAACAGCATGAAATTCAGGAAGGGCATCGTCATGTACAGCGACACCACGGTATAGGCATACCACCGCCGCAGCAGAAAAGGCATCCACATCAGGATACCGAGCATCAGGATGGTCTTCGGCCGTATCCTGCCGGTCAGATCGGTGCGAAGCACATACAGGATGGCAAGCATGATGGCGATCAGACCGACATCATCCGGATACCCTCGGAGGATCGGTTTCCAGAATGGCGCGTAGGCCGTCGTGGCAAGAACGATTACCCCCTGCCACAACCGCGACTGGCCGGGTTTCAGCCTGTCGAAGATCGCAGCGGTCAGATACACGATGGGCAGAAGATAAAACAGAGACAGTCCAAGAACATACTCTAACCTGCTCCCTATACCGATGAAATAAAATGGAAACAGGACGGAAATTGGCGACGTATTGTAATCACTTCCATTTATGCTTGCCAAATTCGCCTTGACCCAATGCCATGGCGCGTGGACCGCCATCTGGGAAAAATTTTCCCAAGTCAGCCAGTAGGCCTTGTAATCCCAAATATAAATCGGGTTCTCCACCTCCATATACTGAAAAACCTGAAACAGGATGATCGGCAACGCGATCAAGATCGTCAGGTCTGATAACTTGAGCGCCCTGTCTTCCATCAAAAACTCACATCCCTAAGGAAATCCACGCTGACGATCAGCGTCCGCACCCTCCGGCTCTCGGGGCGGTCACGCACTATACGCCTTATCCGCAATCAGGGGCATCACAACAGATCGTTCTGCCGGTCCAGAAAACCGTTTCCCATCTTCCTATCCTCCTTTATACTTACGACTATGTTTGCCCTCTGTCGCCCAATTGTAACATCTAGACGGTGCGTGCTGTCTGTCCTTATGGCCACCGCGCTCTCCAGTCCCCTTCTCATGCGCTCGGGACCAGCCTTGGGGGCGGGGGCGGAGGCGCATGCCCCCGCCACGCCAATCCGGCACCTGATCGTCGTGTATGACGAAAACGTCTCGTTCGACCATTATTTCGCCACCTATCCGCAGGCGGCCAACCCTCCGGGCGAACCGGCCTTCGTCGCGCGGGCGGGTACCCCTGTGGCCAATACGCTGGCGGCCGCCGGCCTGCTGACGTCCAACCCCAATGCCGGCCCGCTCAACGGGCGCGAGGCCGCCCTGCCCTTCCGACTGGACCGGAGCCAGGCCGCCACCGCCGACCAGAACCACGCCTACACGGCCGAACAACTGGCCTATAACGGCGGCAAGGCCGACCTGTTTCCCCTTCACACCGGGCGCGGCACGCCGGGCGGTGTCGGCGCATTCGCCACCCGCGGGCAGGTCATGGGCTATTATGACGGCAACACCGTCGGCGCATTGTGGCGCTATGTCCAGAGATTCGCCATGAGCGACGCGGCCTATACCGATACCTACGGCCCCTCGACCCCCGGCGCGCTGGAGGTGGTGTCAGGCCAGACCAACGGCATGCAGATCGTCGCGACGACGCAGAAGCCCGCGACCCGGCAGATCTCGTCGCCCTACATTGCCGACGGACAGGGCGGCTGGACGATGATCAACGACATCGACCCCGCCCACGACGTATGTTCGGTTCCCGGAGACCAGGTGGTGATGCGCGGGCGCAATATCGGCGACCTGCTGAATGCCGCCGACATTTCGTGGGGCGGGTTCATGGGCGGGTTCGACCTGGGCCTGCGCAACCCCGACGGGTCCACCGGATGCCAGCGCGCCACACCCTCGCCCCTCGTTGGCGAAACCGTCGTCGACTACATCCCGCATCACAACTGGTTCCAGTACTATCCCAGCACCGCCAACCCTACCCATGCCCGGCCGGGGTCCGTCGCCGCCATCGGCCATACGTTCGGCCCCGACGGCACCACGCGCGATCCGGCGAACCACGAATACGACCTGCATGATTTCTTCGCCGCCCTGCGCACCGGACAGCTACCCGCGGTGTCGTTCCTGAAACTGCCGGCCTATCAGGACGGCCATGCCGGCTATTCCGACCCGCTGGACGAGCAGCAGGGCCTCGTCGGTGTCATCAACGCCGTGCAGCATCGGCCGGAATGGAAGCACACCGCCATCATCATCGCGTGGGACGATTCGGACGGCTGGTACGATCACGCCTTCACGCCCACCACCCGCGCCTCGTTCGACGCCGAGACCGACCAGTTGAACGGACCGGGCCGATGCGGCACCGGCACCCGGCCGGCCGGCGTGGACGGCAAGCCGGTCAACGGACGCTGTGGCCCCGGCACCCGCCTTCCGCTGATCGTCGTCTCGCCCTGGGCGCGGACCAACTACGTCGGCCATACCCTGATCACTCAGAGTTCGGTCACCCGGTTCATCGAGGATAACTGGCTGGGTGGCGCCCGCCTGGGCGGCGGCTCGTTCGATGCCGACGCCGCGGATTTGTCCGGCCTGTTCGACTTCACGCAGCCACCGCGCCTGGTCCCCCTTTACCTCGATCCCCGTAGCGGCACGCCGTTGCGGACGGCAACCACGCGGCCTTCCCGATAACGGCATGACCCGGCCCCGCGCCGACGCCCCCCGGCGGCCATTCGGATGGCTGCCGGTTGGTCGTCCGCCTCTTCGTTGGCTTCCCATCCTGGGGCTCGTTCTCTGGCCGGCGCTGGGCAATGCCCAGTCCAGCGCCATGGGGGCCGGCGCATGCCTGCCCGCCAGCGACGGCGGCAATCCCTGTCCGGTGCGGTTGCAACGGCCGCTCTCGGCGCCGCTGTCGGCCATGGCGCTGGCGGGCCGGGCAATCTTCCATGACCAGGCTCTGTCGGGATCGGGGCGGCTCTCCTGCGCGTCATGCCACGACCGGGCCGCACATTACGGCCCTCCCGGCCAGGACATGGTGGCGCGCGGGGGCCACGACCTGACCCGGCAGGGCCTGCGCGCCGTGCCGACGCTGACCTATCTGGAACGCCGGCCCGGATTCAGTATCGGCCCCGACGACGCCGAGAGCGAAGGCCCACCCCCAGCAGCCGCCGCTGGGCCGCCAGCGCCCCACGCGGCCAAAAGCGCGCAGAACGTCGCGGCATCGGCCACCAACCTGGTCCCGCAGGGCGGACTGTTCTGGGACGGGCGGGCCGACACACTGCAACAGCAGGCGTCCGGCCCGCTGTTCGACCCGCAGGAAATGGCTTCCAGCCGCGCCATCGTCCTGTCGCGGCTGGCCCATGCCCCCTACACTAGGGTCTTGCTACAACTGGCCGGCCCCGCCGCGGCACAGTCGCCGGACCTGCTGCTGGCCGAGGCGCTGTTCGCCGTGTCGCGCTATCAGATCGAGGATCCGGCCTTCCATCCCTATTCCAGCCGGTTCGACGCCTGGCTGGAAGGCCGGGCGCGCCTGACGCCGGCCGAACGGCGGGGATATCTGTTGTTCAACGACCCGGCCAAAGGCAATTGCGCGGCCTGCCATCCCGACCGGCCCGGCCCGGACGGCGCGCCGCCGCTGCTGACCGATCACCAGTTCGAAGCCCTCGGCGCCCCCCGGAACCGTGCATTGGCCGTCAATCGCGACGCGGCATTCCATGATCTGGGCCTGTGCGGGCCGCAGCGCCCCGACATGACGGGGCAGGCCATGTGGTGCGGCATGTTCACGACCCCGACCCTGCGCAACACCGCCACCCGGCATGCCTTCTTCCATAATGGGGTCTTTCGCACGCTGGATCAGGTCCTGGCTTTTTACACGTTCCGTGATATCGCGCCGCAACGGGTGTACCCCGTCGATGCGAAGGGGCATGTGCTGAAATACGACGACCTTCCGCAGCCCTACCAATCGAACATCGATACCACCGACGCACCGTTCGACCGCCACCCGGGCGACGCCCCGGCCCTGACGGACCGGGAGCGGCAGGATATCGTCGCCTTCCTCGGCACGCTGACCGACCGCCCGGCGCGCTGACGGCGCCGCCCCCCCCTGTTTCCACAGGGCCCGATCGGTCTATCGTCCCGATCCTCCGCCCATCCATCAGAGGAAGGCCATCCGATGTCGCCCATTACCCGCCTGCAACCCGAAGCCCGCCTGACCGGCGCGGTCGTCCATAATGGGCTGGTCTATCTTGCCGGTCAGGTGGCCGATGACGCCACACTGGATGCCGAGGGCCAGATGGCCGACATCCTGCGGCAGGTCGACGCCCTGCTGGCCGAGGCCGGCACCGACAAGAGCCGCCTGATCACGGTGCAGATCTTCCTGGCCGACATGGGCGACATGGCCGGCATGAACCGGGCATGGGACGCCTGGCTGGACCCCGCCAACAAGCCCGCCCGCGCCACCGTCGAGGCCAGCCTGGCCGACCCCTACTGGCGCGTGGAACTGACGGGCATCGCCGCCCTGCCCTGATCGCCGATCACCCCCCGTCCGCGACCGGCGGACGGGTTGGCCCGCTGTCCGGCGCGTCGATCACGCGCGCCGCCAGCAAGCTGGTCAGCCAGTCGGCGAATACCGCCAGCCGCCGCGTGCGCGGACCGCGATGCGGAAAGACCAGATGGACCGGCATCGGCGCCGCCCGCGCATCGGGCAGCACCTCGACCAGCGCGCCCGTATCCAGATGGGCGCGCACGTCGTACAGCGGCACCTGGATCAACCCCAGCCCCGCCAGGCAGCAGGCGATATAGGATTCGGCACAATTGACCGTCACCCGGCTGGGAAGGGCCATTAGCCGCACGCCGTCGCGGCCCGCGACTTCCCATTCCTCGGTCCGGCCCGTCGCGGGGGCCGTGTAGCCGACGGCGACATGCCGGGCCAGCTCGGCGGTCTCACGCGGAATGCCGTGCCGCGCCAGATAATCCGGGCTGGCGCAATTGACCAACGTCAATTGTCCGACCGGGCGGGCAATCAGACCCGAGTCCTCCAGCACGCCGACCCGGACGGCACAATCGACCCCTTCCCACACCAGATCGACCGCCCGATCGGTGGACCCCATGTCCAGTGCGATCCCCGGATACCGGCCCAGGAAATCCGGCAGGGCCGGCGCGATCACCAGCCGTCCCAACCGCGCCGGCACGTTGATCCGCAGCCGGCCATGCAGGGGCGCCGCGCCCCGGCGGAACAGCGTTTCGGCCTCGTCATACTCCTGCAACAACCTCAGGCAGCGGTCATGGAACATCCGCCCGTCCTCGGTCAGCGCCATGCGGCGCGTCGTGCGGTGAATCAAGCGCGTGCCCAGCAGCGTCTCCAGCGTCCGGATGGAGGTGGACACCGTCGAGCGCGGCAGATGCAGGGTCTGTGCCGCCTGCGTGAAATGCCCGCATGCGACCACGCGGGCGAAGATCCTGAACAGGTCGATCCGGTCCATCACATCGCCTCCGCACGATTGTTCGCAATCGGCGACGGATCATGTCAAGACAGGCATCTTTATCCTGAAATCCGGACCACCCATTCTGTTCCCGACAGGCCACAGGGAAGGGAAGCGGACCATGACCAGCCATACCATCCAGGGCAAGACCGTCCTGATCGCGGGCGGCGCCAAGAATCTGGGCGGGCTGGTGGCCCGCGACCTGGCGGCGCGGGGCGCGCGGGCGGTGGCCATCCATTACAACAGCACCGCCAGCCGCGACGCGGCGGACGAGACGGTGGCGGCCATCCGGGCCGCCGGTGCCGAGGCTGCCGCCTTCCAGGCCGACCTGACGACCGCCGGGGCGATGGAGACGCTGTTCGCCGACACAATCCAGGCCTTCGGCCGGCCGGACATCGCCATCAACACCGTGGGCAAGGTCCTGAAAAAGCCGATCATCGAGACCGACGAGGCCGAGTATGACGACATGACCGCCGTCAACGCCAAAAGCGCCTTCTTCTTCCTGCGCGAGGCCGGGCGCCACGTGAATGACGGCGGCAAGGTGCTGACGCTGGTGACTTCGCTGCTGGGGGCGTACACGCCATTCTATGCGACCTATGCGGGCACCAAGGCGTCGGTCGAACATTTCACCCGGGCCGCGTCCAAGGAATTCGGATCACGCGGCATCTCGGTCAACGCGGTGGGTCCCGGCCCGATGGATACCCCGTTCTTCTACCCCGCCGAGGGCGTCGACGCCGTAGCCTACCACAAGACCGCCGCCGCTCTTTCCGCGTTCTCCACCACCGGGCTGACCGACATCGCCGATATAGTGCCGATCATCCGCCATCTGGTTTCGGACGGCTGGTGGATGACGGGCCAGACCATTTTGGTCAACGGCGGCTACACCACCAAATAAGTCCCGCCCACTCCGCCCGGATCAGGCCGCCAGGAAGCCGGCGACCGCGTCGCAGAAGCCGTCCAGATTGTCCCACGGGATCATGTGGCCGGCGTCGGGGACGCGGGTGGTGGCGACGGAGGGCAACAGGATGCGGATCTCGGCCTCCTCCTCGGGCAGGATGACATCGCCGCGGGCGGCGCTCATCAGCAGCGTGGGGGGCGTCAGGTAAGGGATATCCTGATGCACGTCCTCGGTATGGAATTTCTCGAACGTGATACGGGTCGCCAGTTCGTCGCAGGTATGCAGCCATTCGGCGCGCAGGCGACGCTGCTCCTCGGTCCAACTGGGGCAATAGCGGCGCATTGCCTCGGCATCCATGCCGCGCCGGGCCTCGTGGATCGACTCGACATACCATTCGATCCGCGCCGGATAGGCACGGCGGCCCGGGCCGCTGACCGGCGGGTCGACCAGGACCAGCGCGGCGATGCCGGTGGCGTCCTGCCGCGCCATGCGAATGGCGATCCGCGCCCCCATCGAATGACCCAGCACCACGTACTCGCTCAGCCCAAGGGCGGTGACGAAGCCCCGCACGTCGGCCGCATAGGCGTCCAGGTCGTAGGCCAGGTCCGGCCCGCCCTCGGACAGGCCGCGCCCGCGCACATCCAGGACGTAGACATCGTGCGTCGCCGCCAGGCGTTCGGCGACGAAGCCCCAGGTGATGGCCGGGCTGGTGATGCCCGGAACCAGCACCAGCGGCATACCCTTGCCGCCGTAGCGCAGATAATGCTGGCGAATGGAATTGGCGTGGACGTTCGCCCCGTACAGAAAGGTGCTCTCGGTCATCATCTCGTCCTTCATCAATAGGCGGCCGGCACTGGGAGTCACTGGTTGGACAGGCGCGACAGCAGCGTCTCGTACGGCATGACGTCGCCGCATTTCTGCGCCATGTCGAACAGGTTCGCCTCGTGCGGGCCGATCGCGCGGTCGCCGACGCAGTCGGCGACGACGATCGGGCGGAAGCCCAGCGACATGGCGTCGATCACGCTGGCGCGGACGCAGCCGCTGGTGACGCAGCCCGCGACCACCAGCGTCTGCACGCCGCGATGCGCGTACCACGACGCCAGCGGCGTGCCGGAAAACGCCGAGGGCACGGTCTTGCGCACGACATACTCGCCCGCCAGCGGGGCCAGTTCGGGCACGATGGCGCTGGTGGGATTGGTCTCGGTCAGGCCCAGCATGCTGGGCACCTTGGCCGAGAAGACATTGGCGTCCGACCCGTCATCGGCAAAGACGATGCGCGTATGCGCGACCGGCCAGCCCAGGCGACGGGCCGTTGCCAGCAACGGCTTCGTCTGCGCAATGGCCTGCGGAATATTGCCGCCGCCGAACGCCGCCGGATCGGCAAAGCCATTGACGAAATCCACGATCAGCAGGCCCACCTGCCCCACGATGCCCAGTTGGCGGCCGAAGCCCTGGCGCTGATACAGCGCGTTATTCGTCTCGGTCACTGTCCACCCTCCGTTGCGTTCACCAGTTTGCCGTCACGCACCACCGCGTTTCCGTCCAGCATGACGGTGCAGTTGCGCATGGGAATGTCGATATGACAGGCGGTGTCGCGCGTGCCCCCGGCCTCGTTGTTCGGACCGGTCGACCACAGGAAATTGCCGGCGCAGGCTCGGGAATCCATGCCGATCGTCGCCTCGCGGTCGTACAGCCCCAACACCGACCAATGCGCGCGGTCCTGCAGCCCCCAGCCGACATGGGAAATCGCGTAGACTTCCGGATCGTTGAAGGACTCCATGTAGCCTTTCAGGAGATCGGCATCGAGCCCGCCCTCGATTTCGGTCACGTAGCCATCGCGGATCGTGAAGGTCACCGGGTCCCGCACATAGGATTTCTGCGGCAGCAGGATGTCCCCGCGATCCAGCACGATCCGGCCCTGGGCCGTGCCCTCGTTCGACCAGGTGGCCAGGAAGCCGCTGGGCCAGTGATCCCACCGGCCGGGCCGCTCGCAGAAGCCGTACTCCTCCAGGATCGGATAATCGCCCAGGGTGAAGCGGACGTCGGTGCCGGCGGCCGAGGTCACATGCATCTCGCGCGCCGCGCGCAGCACCTTCGACGCTGCCAGGACCTTCTGCCGGTCCGCTTCGGTGGGGACCATGCGCAGCAGGATCTCGGGCGGTTCGACCGCCAGCAGGATGCGCCCGCCGGCCGCCAGGATTTCATGCTGCTCGGCCGAGAACAGCAGGGTCATCAAATCCAGCACCAGGTCGCTGGCCTTCAGCAGTTCCAGCGCCGCGCGGTTGCCGGTCAGCGGCGTCGTGCCGACGAAGGCCAGCGGGTCGCGCGACAGCGACGTGCCGCCGTTGACCGGCAGCAGGTCCAGCCGATTGACGATGGCCCCTCTGGCCTGTGCGGCCAGGATCGCCGTGCGCATCGTCTGCGCATTCGTGTCGCTCGACGTCAGGACCGTCACCGTCTGCCCGGCCCGCACCCCCGACAGGGCCAGGACCTGGCCCCAGGCCTCCACAAGTTCGAAGTCGCTTACAGGCATTTTCCTACTCCCTGCCGGAAGACAAGGCAACGACATTGCGCGCGCGGCCCCACCCGAGAAACTGGTACAGGCCGATCGCGGCCACGGTCGCCGTGGTAATGCCGCCCAGCGTGACGCCACCCACGGACACCGTCAGATTTCCCGCCCCGGCCACCAGGGCCACGCCGACGGTGAACAGATTGCGCGGGTCGGTGAAATCGACGGCGTGATCGACCCAGATCCGGACCATGGTCGCGGCGATCAGCCCGAATACGGCAATGGCCAGACCGCCCAGCACCGGGTCGGGGATCGCCCGCAGCATCGCCCCGAAGCCCGGCGAAAACCCCAGCAGGATGGCGAACAGCGCCGCGACGATGAAGATCAGCGTGGAATAGACGCGCGAGATCGCCATGACGCCGATATTCTCGACATAGGTCGTCACCCCCGTGCCGCCGCCGCTGCCCGCCAGCATCGTCGCCAGCCCGTCGCCCAGGAAGGTGCGCCCGGCCATGCGCGTGAACGGCTGGCCGGTGATCGCGCCCAATGCCTTCAGGTGCCCCAGATTTTCCGCCACCAGCACGATCGCGACCGGGGCGATGGCCAGCATGGCGTGGGGCTGGAAACGCGGCGCCCGCAGGGGCGGCAGGCCGAACCAGGCGGCGGCGCGCACCGGCGCGAAATCGACCGGCGGCGCCAGGCCCAGCCCATTGGCCGCCAGCACATAGACCACGCAGGACAACGCCATGGCGCACAGGATCGACAACCGGCGCAGCAGGGGCGGCGCATAGACGGCGAACGCTGCGACGGCCAGCAGAGTGAACAGGCCCGTCAGCGTCGCGGCCGGCGATCCGCTGACCCCATGGGCAGCCATGGGCGCCAGGTTGAGGCCGATCGCCGCCCCCACCGCCCCCGTCACCACCGGCGGCATCAGCCGTTCGATCCAGCCGGTGCCGGTCGCACACACCAGCAGCCCCAGCAACGCATAGACCGCCCCCGCCGTGACGATGCCGCCGGCCGCCAGGGGCACGTCCGGGTTGGGACCATGCCCCGCATAGCCCGTCACCGACGCCACCAGAGCGATGAAGGAAAAGCTGGACCCCAGATAGCTGGGCACCCGCCCGCCCGTCACCACGAAGAACAGCAGGGTCCCCAGCCCCGAAAACAGGATCGCCACGTTCGGGTCGAAGCCCATCAGCAGCGGGCCGAGAATGGTCGAGCCCGCCATCGCCAGCACATGCTGCAGGCCCATCATCACGGTCTGGCCCCACGCCAGGCGCTCGTCGGGCGCGACGACGCCCTGCCCGTCCACCCGGCGCCATGTCGGCCATGCGCTGTTCATGGAAGCACCGGATGAGGGGCCGCATGGGACGGCGCGGCGCGCAGCCGGGCCACCGTCGCCGCGACCCCGTCCCATGCCGGGCGGCCCGGTGCGAAGGTCGCGCGGATATGGCGCACCAGGTCGACGATCTGCCCGTCGGTCAGGCTGTCGCGGAAGGCGGGCATCGCCCCCACGCCCGGCGTCGCGGGATGGGCGATCCCGTCCAGGATCACCCGGACCAGATTGTCCGGCCGGTCGGCGGCGACATTGGTGTTCAGCGCCAGCGACGGGCGGGCGCCGAACATATGCGCCTGCTGCCCCTCGTGGCAGGCGGCGCAACTGCCGCCATAGACCCGCGCCCCCTGTCCGGCCCAGGCCGCGTCGGCCTGGCGCGCGGCGGCCGCGTCCTCAATGCGTTCGGCCAGATTCCCGGCGGGCAGATCCCCGGTAGTCTCGCGCGTGTCGAACGAGGCAACATAGGCCGCGATCGCCCGCACATCCGCCTCGGGCATCCGGGCCATCTCGGCCACGACGGGTGCCATCGGCCCCGCCGCCGGCCCGTGCCGGTCGGAAAAACCGGTGCGCAGATAGGTGAACAATTCGTCCGCCGTCCAGGGCAGCGGCGACCGCGACAGCGCGCTCAGCGCCGGGGCATCCCAGCCCTCGGCCTCACCGCCGTCCAGATAGGCCCTCTTCCACCGCTCGGCCCCCAGGGCGTTGCGGGGGGTGTGGCAGGCGCCGCAATGGCCCAGCCCCTCGGCCAGATAGGCGCCGCGATTCCATTCCACCGAGCGGGCGGGGTCGGGCGCGAATGGCCGGGGGTCGTGATACAACACGTTCCACCCCGCCATCATCGGCCGGATATTGTAGGGGAAGGCCAGCTTCGTTTCCGGTACCACATTCCGCACCGGCTGCTGCGCCATCAGATAGGCGTACAGCGCTTCCATGTCGGGTTCGGTAATTTTGGCAAACGCGGTGTAAGGAAAGGCGGGATACAGATGCCGGCCGTCGCGCCCGATTCCCTCGCGCATGGCGCGGGCAAAGGCGGGATAGGACCAGCGGCCGATGCCGGTTTCCTCGTCGGGCGTGATGTTGGTCGTGCGGATGATGCCGAAGGGCGTGTCCAGTTCCAGCCCGCCGGCATTGGCCGCGCCGCCGGGCGCGGTATGGCACACGGCGCAGTCGCCGGCCGCCGCCAGCGCGCGGCCCCGCGCGATGGTCTCGGCCGAAAACAGGCGCGGGTCCGGACGGGCGATCGGCGCGATTTCCGGCCGCCATGGCGAAGCCGTCACCGCCAGCCCACCGATGGTCGAACAGAGCGTCCCCAGTGCCGCCAGCCCCGTCCACAGGCGTGGGCGCGCCAATGCGGGCATCGGCGCAGGCCGCGCGGGCATCGGTTGCGGCAGAGGCTCCGGCTCCGGCGCGGGCAGCGGGCCCAGCGCCGCATCCAGCCCGGCCCGGATGCGGTCGGGCGTGAAGGGCAGTTCGCGAAACCGCACCCCGGTCGCGTCATACAGCGCGTTGGCGATGGCGGCCGCGCCGGGAACCGACGCCGATTCCCCCACGCCCAGCGGCGGCTGGTCCGGCCGGTCCAGCATCAGCACGTCGATGTCCGGCACCTCGGGGAATGTGATCAGCGGATAGCCGCCCCACTCCCGGCTGGCGACGCCGGAGTCATCGAACGACACTTCCTCGCGCAGGGCGCGGCTGGTAGACTGGATGACATTGCCGTGGATCTGGTGCCGCACCCCGGCCGGGTTGACCATCATGCCGGAATCCTGCCCCACGACGACGCGCGTCACCGTGACGTGGCCGGTCTGGCGATCGACCGCGACATCCGTGACCCAGGCGGCCCAGGCCGCCGGCACCCCCGGGAAGGTGCCGTGGACATACTGGGCATAGGCCACCCCGCGCCCGCGCAGCACCCGCGCGGCCGGATCGACCCGGACAGGTGCGGTGCGCGCCGCCCAGTCCGCCCGCCGGGCCACGGCGCGCAGCAATTCGGCGGCACGCGCATCCTTCAGGTAGCGCAGGCGATACTCCACCGGATCGACCCCGGCGGCGGCGGCCAGTTCGTCGACATAGCATTCGTGGGCGAAGCTGTTGGGCATTGCCGACACGCCGCGAAACCACGACGCCCGCGCGATGGGCGGCATGTCATGCACCGTGACCCGCGCATTGTCGTAGGCATAGGGCGGGATGCAGGTGCGGTCGCCCATCGGCACCACCGACGGCACGGCCGCCGGGACGGTGCCGGTGAGCACCAGCCCCAGCAACGGCGAGACGTTCGAGGGATAGCGCGTGGAAAAATCATACGCCGCCGGCACGCCGTCGGGCGTGATGCCGCCGCGCACCTGCATCAACTGCGCGGCGCCCTTGGGTTCCCACACATGTTCCTGTTCGCGGGTCAGTTGCACCCGCACCGGCCGGCCGACCGCACGCGACAGCAGCATGGCATCGCCGCAGACATCGTCGGCGCAGTTGCGGCCGTAGCATCCGGCGGCCTCGTGCCGGATGATGGAAATCCGCTCCTCGGGCAGATCGGCCAGCAGGGCGATATCCGCGCGCAGCATGTGCGGATTCTGCGTGCCGGACCAGAGGGTCAGCCCATCGGCCCGCCAGTCGGCCACCGCGCAGGACGGGCCGATCGAGCCATGCATCTGGTACGGCCACAGGTAGGTCCGGTCCATCCGGGCCCCCGGGCCGTCCAGCGCCGCATCGACATCGCCCCGGTCCAGCAGGCGGCGCGGAGTCGCCGGATTGGCCAGCAGCGCGCCTTCCAGGTCCGACAGGTCCGGCAGGTCGGGCACGTCCCATACGACATGCAGCAGGCGCGCGGCCTCGGCGGCCTGTTCCTCGCGCTCGGCCACCACGCCGACGAAATCACCGATGACGACCACATCGACCAGCCCCGGCAGATGCGCCACCGACGCGCGATGCACCTGCCGCAGGCTGCGTCCGACGAACGGCCCGTGGTCGAACCCACCATAGGGCGGGCGCACCACCCGCCCGTGCAGCATGCCTGCGACGCGCACGTCGTGCACATAGACCGCCCGGCCCGTCACCTTGTCGGGGATGTCGACGCGCGGCACCGTCCGCCCCACCACCCGATAGCGGTCGGGCGATTTGACGGGGATGTCCTCGTCCAGTTGCACCCGCAGGGCCTGCCCGTGCAGCAGCATGCCGTAGGTCAGGGCGGCGTTGTCGGGCAGCGGCAGATCGCTGACGACCAGCCCGTCACGCAGGTCCAGCTCCGCCGCCGGGCGGCCGGTCCGGTCGGCGGCCAGGTCCAGAAGCACGGCGCGCGCATGGGCGGCGGCCTTGCGCAGGGGGACGGCGGACACCTGGATGGTTTCGCTGGCGATCGTCGCCCCCTGGTTGGGGGTCTCGCCGGTATGGCCCAGCACCATGGCGACGTCGCCGAACGGTACGTCGAGTTCCTCGGACACGATCTGGGCCAGCGCGGTGCGGATGCCGGTGCCCAGGTCAACATGCCCGCAATAGCCGGTCACGCCGCCCGTCGCATGCACGACGACGAAGATCTCCTCCGGCAGGCTCTCGATGGACACCGCCCGCGCCACGAGGCCGCCCGGCGAGCGGGCGGGACGGACGATGGCGAGAAATCCGCCGGAACGGGCGATGTCGTCCATGGCCGCCCTCAGCCCCCCGCTGCCACGCGAACCGGCAGGCCGCAGGCCCGGCGCGCCGCGTTCAGGATTTCCATATGCGTGCCGCAGCGGCACAGATTGTACCGCAGCGCATCGCGGATCTCCGCCTCGGTCGGGGCCGGGTTGGCGTTCAGCAGCGCCCGCACGGTCATGACCATGCCGTTCAGGCAATAGCCGCACTGCACCGCCTGTTCGGTAATGAAGGCATCCTGCACCGGGTCGGGCACGCCGTCCACGACCAGCCCTTCCAGGGTCGTGATGGGCCAGTGACGGGCAACATCGACCGGCACGCTGCACGAACGCGCGGCCCGCCCCGCGATCAGCACCGTGCAGGCCCCGCATTCGCCCAGGCCGCAGCCGTATTTGGGTCCGTTCAGCCCCAGGTCATTGCGCAGCACGTACAATAACGGCGTGCCGGGATCGACCTGCACGGCGTGCCGCGTCCCGTTGACCATGATCTCGACCGCGCCGTCCGCCATGCCTGCCCTCCCCGGCCCGCGCCGTCAGCCCCGCAGGTCGACGCCGTAGATGTCGTAACCGTAGACCCAGAACGGATCCTCGTCGGCGCGCAGCCAGGTGTTGGCGTTGGAGACCTGCTGCACCCGCGACGCGCGTTCGATACGATGGGTGCGATAGGCCTCGAACGTGCCCCCCAGATCGGCAGTGCCCAGTTCCGACAGGCAGCGGGTCAGCATTGCCGCGTCCTCGATCGCCATCGCCGCGCCCTGCGCCATGTGCGGCTTCATCGGATGGCAGGCGTCGCCCAGCAGGACGACGCGCCCCCGGTGCCACAACGGCAGCGGATGGCGGGTGAACAGCGGCCATTTGGTGATGGTGTCGGCGGCCTCGATATAGGCCTGCACCAGCGGGTGATAACCCTTGAAGGACGCCTGCATCTCGTCGCGCGTGCTGGGCACCCAGGCCACGCCGCGCGGCCAGCTTTCCGCCGGCTCGCCGGTCACGAAGTAGAATTCGCTTCGGTCCTTGTCGAGGAAATACGCCATCATATGGCGATCCTCGGACCACCATTTCACGCAGGGTTCGACATCCAGTCCCGACAGCTTCGACGCCGGGATGATCGCCCGATGCCCCACCCACCCGGTGAACAGCGGATCTTCCACGCCCAGCAGTTTCTCGCGCACGCGCGAATTCAACCCGTCGGCGCCCACCACGATATCGACCGTGTCGGTCGATCCGTCCTCGAACGACAGGACGACGCCGGCCGCCGTTTCCTCCAGATCCACCAGCTTCTTGCCGAAACGGATCCGGGCGGGATCGACCGCGCCGATCATGATTTCATGCACGTCGCCGCGATGGATGGTGATGTAGGTGGCGGCATAGCGATCGTGCTGGGCGTTCAGCGGAATGCGCGACAGGTAGGCGCCGTCATCCCAGTTCCGGCTGAACCAGTAATCGGGATGGCACGAGACCTCCTCGATCTTCTGCTCCAGCCCCAGGCGCCGCATGATCTTCATCACGTTCGGCCCGAACTGGATCCCGGCCCCGAGGCGCGAGAAGGACGGCGCCTGCTCATACAGCGTGACGTCGAACTCCGCGCGCTGCAGCAGGCCGGCCGCCGCCGTCCCGCCAAGCCCTGCCCCGATGATCCCGATCCGCAACGCTTCAGCCATTGTTCCACATCCTGTTCACATTCGAGCCGCAGGGCCGATGCCCCGATTCATTTACAGTGTATACGCGATATTTCGGTCCGGCAAGAAATTTGGTGCCTCGGGCCTCGCGTCACGCCATGGGGCGTTTCCCGCCGCGATCGACCACCGACCGGGGGATCAGGAACAGGCTCAGCGCCGCACACCCCATTGCCAGGGCGAAGATATCCAGCGCCAGGTCGGGGCTGTGGGTGCGTTCGATGGTCCAGCCGATCAGGGCCGTGGCGAAAAAGCCCGCCAGGTTGGCGAAGGAACAGGCGATCGCAAGCCCCGCCGCGGCGGCCGGCCCTGTCAGGAAATTGGCGGGAATGCACCAGAAGGGCGGCAGCGCGCCGAGGATCGCCCCGTTGGCCAGTGCGATCAGCGTCACCGACAGCACCAGGCTGCCGTCCGCCAGCGTGCTGCAGGCCAGCAGCACCGCCCCCGCCACGATCGGCAGCACGATATGCAGCCGGCGTTCGCCCGACCGGTCGGAATGCCATCCATTCAAAATCATGCAGCAGACCGCGACCAGGTGCGGGATGGTCGTGATCCAGCCGATGGTCATCGGATCGTGCACTCCGTGCCCTTTCAGGAACGAGGGAAACCAGAACGCCACCGTATACAGGCCAAGCAGCACCGACCCGTCGATCAGCCCCAGGTGCCAGACCCGGATGTCGCGAAAGGCCGCCCACAGGTGCGAGACCGCATGATCGTCGTGCGCCTCGCGCAACCGGCCACGCAGGAACTGCCGCTCGGCCCCGCTCAGCCAGGCCGATCGCTCGATGCTGTCGGGCAGGAACAGCAAGGCCCACACGCCCAGCAGTATGGGCGGCAGGGCCTCGATCGCGAACAGCCAGCGCCAGCCGGCGATCCCGCCCACGCCCGAGACATGCGCCATGATAAAGCCCGACAGCGGCGCCCCCAGCACGCTGGACAGCGGAATGCCGACCATGAACAGCGCCGTGACCCGCGCGCGGCGATCCGGCGGGAACCATTGGCTGAGATAGAGCAGCGCGCCGGGCATGAACCCGGCCTCGGCGATGCCCAGCAGCAGGCGCAGCACGTAGAAGGACATCGGCGTGTGGACCATGCACATGGCCCCGGACAGCAGGCCCCAGGTCAACATGATGCGGGCCAGCCAGAAGCGCGCGCCCACACGTTGCAGGACGACGTTGCTCGGTACCTCGCACAGCACGTAGCCGATGAAGAACAGGCCGGCCCCCAGGCCGTACGCGGCCTCGCCCAGCCCCAGGTCGGACGCCATCCGCAGCTTGGCGAAGCCGACATTCACCCGGTCGACATAGGCCGCGAGGAAGCCCAGGCACAGGAAAGGCGCGATCCGCCAGGCGACCCGCCGATACAGCGCGGCGACAGGGTCGCCCGCCACGCCGCCTCGCGAGAAATCGCCATCAAGATCGAGGGAGAGATCGGAACCCGTCATATACGCGCACCCGGCCGTTCGAGATCATTCCGATATAGCGTACACATTATTTGTCGTGCCGACTAGACATTTCGATTGGAAATCGTTCCCGATAACCAATGGCACCTTACCGGATTTTTGCATGAACAGACCAAGTCACGTATGGTCCCCACGACACGGCCAGGACGGAAAGAGGCATCATGACGGCGGCGACCAGGAGCACGAACTCAGGCAGGTCGTCCAAACCCGCGCCCCCCGCCGCCTACGATCTGTCCGCCCAGATCGGCCATCTGCTGCGCCGCGCCTATCAGCGGCATACCGCGCTCTTCCAGGAAACGATTCCCGACGACAGGCTGACCGCCGTGCAGTTCGCCGTGCTGGTGGCCATCCGCGACGAACAACCCGCCCCGCTGATCCATATCGGCCGCACCACGGCCATCGATCACGCGACGCTGCGGGGCATCGTGGCGCGCCTGAAGGAACGGCAGCTGGTGGATATCCACAACGACACCGCCGACCGGCGGCAGCGCATCGTGTCGCTGACCCCGCAGGGCGAGGAACTGGTCCGCACCCATATCCCCGAGGCCCTGCACATCACGGAACTGACCCTGGCGCCGCTGAACGAGTGCGAACGGGTCGCGGCGATGCATATCCTGCGCAAACTCGCCGGGATCTGAATTTTTCTGCGGCGGCAGGCTTCAAAGGAAGGTCGGCTCTGCCCGAACCCGGCAAGGGCCGAGGCCCTTGCATCCCATTCGTCAGGGCTACGCCCTTTGGTGGGTTCGGACAAAGCCCGGCCTGTGGGCCGGTCGGCGGCGCGGGTCAGTCGACCCGCTGCACCCAGCCGTGCGGGTCGGGAAGCTGGCCGCGCTGGATGCCGATCAGGGCGGCGCGCAGGCTTTCCGTCACCGGGTCGGCGCCGTTGCCGCTGCCGATCACGATTTCGCCCCTCTTGCCGCGCAGCCGGCCGACCGGCGTCACCACCGCCGCCGTCCCGCAGGCGAAGACTTCCTTCAGTCGGCCGCTGGCCGCATCGGCATAGCACTGGTCGATGCTGTACGGTTCCTCGCGCACCGCAAGGCCGCGATCACGCGCCAGCGTCAGGATCGCGTCGCGGGTGATGCCCGGCAGGATGGTCCCGCCCAGCGGCGGCGTCACCAGCGACCCGTCGTCCATCACGAAGAAGATGTTCATGCCGCCCATCTCCTCCACCCAGCGATGTTCGACGGCATCCAGGAACACCACCTGGTCGCAGCCCTGGGCCTTGGCCTCGCGCTGCGCCAGCAGGCTGGCGGCATAATTGCCGCCGCACTTGGCCGCCCCGGTGCCTCCGGGGGCCGCGCGGGTATAGTCCTCGGACACCCAGACCGACACCGCGCCGCCGCTGAAATACGACCCGACCGGCGAGGCGATGACGATGAACAGATATTCCGACGACGGCTTCACGCCCAGGAACGCCTCGTTCGCGATCATGAACGGACGCAGGTACAGGCTGGCATTCTCGCCTTCGGGGATCCAGTCGCGATCGACGCGCACCAGTTGGCGCACCGCCTCCAGGAACAGGGCGTCGGGCACCGGGGCCATCGCCATGCGTTCGGCCGACTGGTGGAAACGGCGTGCATTGGCGTCGGGGCGGAACATGACCACGCCGCCATCGGCGGCACGGTAGGCCTTCATTCCCTCGAAGATTTCCTGCGCATAATGCAGCACGGCAGCGGCGGGATCGAGCGGGATCGGCGCCCGGGCCTCGATGGTGGGGTTATGCCAGCCCTGGCCTTCCTTGTATCGGACGACCGCCATGTGATCGGTGAAGACCCGGCCGAATCCCGGATCGGCCAGCAGCGCGGCGCGCTGCGCGGCCGGAACCGGCGCGGGATGCGGAGAAAGCGTGAAACGAAAATTGTCGGCGCTATCCATGATCTTGCTCTTTCACCACCACATCGGCGCGATCCTCTGCGCGCCGGCCCATGACAGGCATGGCGCACGCCCATCGGACAGGCCGCGCCGATCGGCCAGAGTCCCCAGATCGCGCCGCGCGTCAAGCCCGCCAGCCCCCTGAACGGGGCAGGGCTGACCGCCGGCGTCAGCGCAGCGGAAAGCCCAGCGCCGCCAGCGCGTCGCGCAGCCGGTCGCGGCCGCTGAGCGATTCCGGCCCGGCCACCCGGCGGACCATGGCGTCGGACCAGGCGCGCGGCGCCAGCCCCTGTTCGCGCTGGAACGCGGCGTCGTACTGGTCGTAAGCCGCGATGCCCGCGGCCTCGTCCGCCATGCCGTAGCGTTCGCGATGCAGGACCACCGATTGCGGCAGGCGCGGCTTGATCGTGGCCGGCCGGTCGGAATCGGGATGACCGACGCACATGCCGAACACGGCCATCGTCCGCTCCGGCAGTTCCAGTTCCCGCGCCACCTGTTCGGGATGGTTGCGCAACCCGCCGATATAGACGATCCCCAGCCCCTGCGATTCGAAGGTCGCAGCCGCGTTCTGGGCCGCCAGGGCCGCGTCCACGACACCTACGACGAATATTTCCAGGTAATCCAGCCCGTCGGTGGTGTGGGCGCGGGCCGCCCCCAGTCGCGACAGGCGCGACAGGTCCACCAGCCAGGCCAGGAACAGGGGCGCCTGCACGATATGCGCCTGCCCGCCGGCCAGGGCCGCCAGGCGGGCGCGCCGGGCCGGGTCCTCGACCGCCACCACGCTCCAGGCCTGAAGGTTGGAGGAGGTCGAGGCCGATTGCGCAGCCGCCACCGCGGCCTCCAACGCCCCGTCGGGCAGCGGGTCGGGACGGTAGGCGCGGACCGAGCGATGCGACAGCAGATGGCGCAGCACGTCGTCGCCGGACCATCCGCCGGCCGGCGGCGCGGTCCGGTAGCGCTCTCTCCACAGCTCGGCGATCACATCGTCGGTCATGCCGGGTTCAGACGTATTCGCGCATCGTGAAAAGGCGCGTGTCCAGATAGGCTTCCAGCGCCTCGGTGCCCCCTTCCGACCCGTATCCCGAATCGCCGATCCCGCCGAACGGGACTTCCGGGAAGGCCAGGCCCAGATGGTTGACGGTCAGCATGCCGGTGCGCACCTCGTCGCGCAGCCGCGCCGCCGTGCGGCCCGACCCGGTAAAGGCATAGGCGGCCAGCCCGTACGGCAGCCGGTTCGCCTCGGTCACCACCTGGTCCAGCGTGTCGAACGGGCACATCAGCGCCACCGGGCCGAACGGCTCCTCGTTCATGATCCGCATTTCGCCCGTCAGGCCGGACAGCACTGTCGGCGCGAAGAAATAGCCCGAATTGCCGACACGATGGCCGCCGGTGACGATTTCCGCCCCCTTGGCGGTGGCGTCGGCGATCAGCGATTCCATCGCGTCGATGCGCCGGACGTTTGCCATCGGCCCCATGGTGGTGCCGGGCTCCAGCCCATCACCGACCTTATGGGCGGCGGCCAGCGCCGCGAACCGTTCGACGAAGCGGCCGAAGACCGGACGTTCGACCAGGAAGCGCGTCGGCGAGACGCAGACCTGCCCGGCATTGCGGAACTTGGCCGCCGCCAGGGTGGTCGCCGCCTGGTCGACATCGGCATCGGCGCAGACGATCGCCGGACCGTGGCCGCCCAGTTCCATGGTCGCACGCTTCATGTGCGACCCCGCCAGCGCCGCCAGCATCTTGCCCACCGCGGTCGACCCGGTGAACGTCACCTTGCGGATGGCCGGATGGGCGATCAGCGTTTCCGAAATCTCGGACGGGGTGCCGTAGACCAGGCCGATCACCCCCGGCGGGACGCCGGCGTCGGCGAAGGCGCGGATCAGTTCGGCCGGCGAGCCCGGCGTTTCCTCGGCCGCCTTGACGATAATCGAACAGCCGGTCGCCAGAGCCGCGCCGACCTTGCGCACGACCTGGTTGACCGGGAAATTCCACGGCGAGAACGCGGCAACCGGGCCGACCGGCGTGCGGATCACCGCCTGGGTCACGCCCGTGGCGCGCGACGGGACCAGGCGGCCATAGGTGCGGCGGCCTTCCTCGGCCAGCCAGTCGATGGTGTCGGCGGCCGCCAGAAGTTCGACCCGCGCCTCGCCCAGCGGCTTGCCCTGCTCCATGGTCATGATCGGGGCGATGGTGCCGACGCGCGCGCGCAACAGGGTCGCGGCCTCACGCATGATCTTGTAGCGATCGAACACCGACATGCGGCTCCAGACCGCGAAACCACGCTCGGCCGCCACCACCGCCGCCGCCAGTTCCGGCTGGCCGGCGTGGGCCACCCGCCCGATCACCTGTTCGGTCGCAGGGTTCACCACGTCGATGAAGCGGTTGTCCCCCGATGCTGTCCACTGTCCGTCGATGAACAGGAGGGTATCCGGATAGTGGGGCACGACGGGCTCTCCATAACTGCGAGTGAAAAGGCAGGCTGCCGGCTCGCGGGCCGGGGGCGAAACCCTGCCCGAACCGCCCGCCCGGGTCAAAGCCTCTGAACGCGGCCTGCCTCACGGGAACGATACTGGATTTTAAAAGACGACCGGTCCAATAAATCGTCATGTCCGACGACCCGCCCTGCCTCGTCGCGCCTCCCCATTCCCGCCGGCGCGGCCGGCCGCCGCGCGCGCCGGGCGACGGCGACGACGTGCGCGACCTGCTGATCCGCACCGGCATCGCGTTGCTTACCGAAAAGGGATATGTGGCCACCGGCCTGGACGAGATCCTGCGGATCGCCAGGGTGCCCAAGGGGTCGTTCTACCATTATTTCGACAGCAAGGAATCGTTCGGCCTGCGGCTGATCGACGGCTACGCCGCCTATTTCGACCGGCGGCTGGAACGGTTCCTGTGCGACGATGCCCGCGCGCCGCTCGATCGGCTGTACGCGATGATCGACGATGCCTGTGCCGGCATGGCCCGGCATGCCTACCGGCGGGGCTGCCTGGTCGGCAATCTGGGCCAGGAAATGGGGGCGTTGCCGGAATCGTTCCGACAGCGCCTGCACGACATCCTGCTGGGCTGGCAGGACCGCACGGCGCACTGCCTGCACCTGGCCCGCGACGCCGGGGACATCGCCCCCCGATCGTCCTGCGCCGACCTCGCCGCCTTTTTCTGGATCGGGTGGGAAGGCGCGGTGCTGCGCGCGAAGCTGGAACGCAGCCCCGTCCCGCTGCGTCTGTTCCAGAGGGTTTTCATCGCGGGCCTGCACGTGCCGGCGGGCGTGGCCCGAACACGATCTGCTTCAGGAGAATGACCATGTTCAGGGCGATCCTGATCGAGAAGAACGCCGACGGCTATCACGCGGCGCTGCGCTCGCTCGAACCCGCGCGCCTGCCCGATTGCGACGTCAGGGTGCGGGTCGAATATTCCTCGCTCAACTACAAGGACGCTCTGGCGATCACCGGCCGCGGGCCGGTCGTCCGCAGCTTCCCGATGGTGCCGGGCATCGACCTGGCGGGGGTCGTCACCGAATCCGGCCACCCCGACTATCGCGCCGGCGATCGCGTGGTGCTGAACGGCTGGGGCGTGGGCGAAAGCCATTGGGGCGGCCTGGCCCAGATGGCGGCCGTGCGGGGCGACTGGCTGGTGCCGCTTCCCGCTGCATTCACGACGCGGCAGGCCATGGCCATCGGAACAGCCGGCTATACGGCCATGTTGTGCGTCATGGCGCTGGAACGCCATGGCATCAGCCCCGCGTCGGGGGACGTCGTCGTGACCGGAGCCTCGGGCGGCGTCGGTGGCGTCGCCGTCTCGCTGCTGTCGCGCCTGGGCTATCGCGTCGTGGCGGTCACCGGCCGGCCGGAGGAAGAGAGCTACCTGCGGTCGCTGGGCGCCGCCGAGATCGTGGACCGCGACAGCCTGTCGCATCCCGGCCGCCCGCTGGAACGGGCGCGCTGGGCCGGGGCGGTGGACGTCGTGGGGGGGCAGATCCTGGCCAGCGTCTGCGCGGCGATGCAGTACCGGGGCGTCGTCACCGCCTGCGGTCTGGCGGGCGGCATGGCGTTTCCCGCCACCGTCGCACCCTTCATCCTGCGCGGCGTGACCCTGGTGGGCGTGGACAGCGTGATGTGCCCGCGCGCCGAGCGGGTGGAAGCGTGGCGGCGCCTGGCCCAGGACCTCAATCCCACCGAACTGGAGACGATGACGCAGGAGATCGCCCTGTCGGACGTCATCCCCGCCGCCCGCGACCTTCTGGAAGGCCGGATACGCGGACGGATCGTCGTCGCCCTGTAACCGCCGCCCGATCGGCCCCCGCAATCGGGGCATGCGGCGGGGGCTTGCATAACCCGCGCCCCTTGCCAAATAGGGGTGTTCAGGCGCTGTAAGAGGAATATTATCATTCCGCCTATAAAGCGTAATACTGCGTTATCCACCGCGGTCTGAGCGTGTGGAACGACAGGAACGAGACCGGGACCATGTCAGAACCCAGCAAGCAGGACGTTGCCGCACCCATCTGTTCGCCCACGACCCAGGTGGACGGCCTGCGGCCGGCACGGGGGCTGGTGCGCGCCGTCGTGATCGGAGTGGGCCTGTGGATCCTGATCATCCTCGGGTTTGTCATATTCTGACATCAACCAGACAAACGCACCGCCGGGGCGGCGCGTTCCGGACGGACGGCAATTTAGACATTAAAATATGATTTCTATCGCTCCGGCGCCAGTTCCGGGGCGATACGCCCGCGTATCAGCCCCCCTTCATCTTCCGCCGGGAAGGGCACCGTCGCTGACGTGGCGAAGGTCCGCTGGTCACGCACCCCGCCATTTACGCGGACCCATACCCGTATGCGGGCGATCGCGGCGATCACCAGCGCCATCATCAGGTAGAAATCCGGAGCCCCGATGGTGGGGCCGGACACACAGGCCGAGACCAGCCGCCCGGCCAGCGCCGCCAGGCCGCCGTCAATGACCAGGCTTTCGGGACACGGCGGGACCAGACGCCGCGCGGTCATGGATTCGCGCACCAGGCGCCAGTCGAAGATCAGCAACCCGATCACTCCCACGACGCCGATCGCCGACAGCAGGCCGGGGATCAGGCTGGACGCACGGGTGCTGCCCCACCCCGCCCCCAGCCCATAGGTCTGCGGCACCACGGCCAGGGCATCGGCATCGGCCTGCGACCGCTCCTGATAGGATTGGGAATCGCGCTTGCTCTCGGTCGATTCCAGCACGAACTTGGCGGCCGGCGCGAACTGCGGGGCAACGGTCACAAGGACCAGCAGCCCGCACCCCGCCGCCGCCGCGCCGATCACGGCAAAGCGAACGAAACGTCCCGCCAGCCGGATGGATCCGGTGGCCATGGCCGCCGCGGGAAGCAGCAGCACGCCCACTGCCATCGTGACGAAGCCCGTGGTGGACGTCGTGCACAGAAGCGCGATGAATGCGGACGGGATCAGCAGGCGCGCCATCGGCACGCGATATCCCTGCAGCACGATCCACAGGGTCGAATACACGATCCCCGCCAGATAGGTCGAACAGGCCGAAGGTTCGGTGAACGAGCCATTGATGCGGGGAACCGAGCCCGCCATCTGCTCGGCCAGGATGGCCCATCCGGGATTGGAATACAGCAGCGTTTCCGGGAACGGCACGCCCGCCAGGCGATGCGCCAGCTGCCAGAAGCAGATCACGCAGACCACCCAGCCGCTGAAAAGATAGGCGCGATACAGCTTGTCGATGCGGATATCCCCACGGGTCAGGAACCCTGCCGCCGTCACCATCAGCACGACATTGACCAGCAGGTACATATCCTGGGACACATTGCCGAAACTGGGCGCCAGCAGCACCTGATGGCCCACGGCATCGTTTCTCTGCGGCCAGACCAGGACGCTGTTCATGAACAGCCGAGGCATCACGATCGATCCCATGACCGTCCAGGCGGCCGTCAGCACGAACGGCAGGCAGAGCCACCATGCGATCTGGTCACCGGGATAGCGTACCCCCAGCATGCGCTGCAGCAGCACGTACGAGATAAAGGCGAATGCCGGCACCAGAGACGGCTGCACCCCCAGCCCGCCCAGGACAAGCGCCGCGGCCGCAGGAAAGACGCCGGCCACCATCAGGACCTGCAGCAGGATATAGGGCCGCATCCACAATAACAGGCACAGCGGGAAAAGAATCAGACCGGCGAAAGGAACAGCCATGGTGGTGGCCTCCGATCAAGAAAAAGGCCCCAGGAAAAAGGGACAGGGTTACACCATGGTCAATCGCCGTCCCGGGCCGCCGGTTGCGTCCGGGCGGAACGGGAGTTATCCGACAGGACCTGCTCCACCAGCCCGCGCATCGAATCGCGAAATGCCTCCTCCGAAAAGCGCAACGCGTTCGCCCGGCACAATTCCGGCGTCATCAGGGGCGCCAGCACCGTGAACCGTTCCACCGCATCGACAATGGCGTCCGACGTCTGGCAGTCGAACAAAAGGCCCGTCGGGCCGCCGGCGTCCCCCACGCCGCGCACGATGTCCAGCGCGCCTCCGCGCCCGAACGCGATCAGCGGCGTGCCGCAGGCCTGGGCTTCGACCATCGCGATCCCGAAATCCTCTTCCGCCGCGAAGACGAACGCGCGCGCGCCCTGCATCAGCGCCAGCAACGCGTCATGCGGCACCTTGCCGCGCATCGTGATGTTCGGCGCACCCGACGCCAGGGCCGCGATGCGATCGCGCTCGGGGCCGTCGCCCACCACGATCAACGTGCGGTGCGGCATCCGCCGGAAGGCCTCGACCACCAGATCGACGCGCTTGTACGGTACAAGACGGGACACCACCACATAGGCTTCACGCGGGCCCTGCGTCACCTGAAAGCGCGTGATGTCGACCGGAGGATAGACGACGGCGGCCTCGCGCCGGTACACCTTGCTGATACGGCGGCGAATGTAGTGGGAATTGGCGACGAACATGTCGACGCCGCTGGCCGATCGCACGTCCCAGTTCCGCAGCCGATGCAACAGCCAGCGCGCGAACAGGCCCTTCAGGCCGCGCTCCATTCCCCCCTGCCGCAGATAGGCGGCCTGCATGTCCCAGGCATAGCGCATGGGCGAGTGGACATAGCTGACATGGATCTGGTCCGGGCCGGTAATAACCCCCTTGGCCACGGCGTGGTTGCTGGAAATGATCAGGTCGAAGCCCGAAAGGTCGAGCTGTTCCACCGCGATGGGCATCAGGCCGATGTAGTTTCGGAACAGCTTCCGCGCGAACGGCAACCGCTGGATGAAGGTGGTCGTGACCCTGCGCCCCGCGAGCATGCCCCGTTCGGACGCCGGCATGAAATCGACGATGGCAAACAGTTCCGCTTGCGGAAAAACAAGCAGAAGCTGCTCGACCACCCGTTCGGATCCGGCAAAATGTTCGAGCCATTCATGAACGATCGCCACCTTTATGACAGGCGCGACGCTTGGGTCAGGCTGCATGAGCGTCACGATATACCCCCATGTCACGTCCGATCAGGTGGCTTTGCGGTAGCGGTCAGAAATGGCGTTCGTAAATCTTGATGACGTCGCCCGGCTTGACATACTCCTGCGGCGCCAGGCGCCCCACGACTGTATGGTTGCCTTCCTGACGCACGACATAGGCCCGTTGTTCCAGCGCGCGATAGGTAAATCCGCCCGCTGCGGCGACCGCGGTCAGCATCGTCATGAAGGGCTGGTAGGGATACTGGCCGGGACGCGCCACCTCACCCAGAAGCGAAACCAGCCTGTACGACGTTACCTCGACCGACACATGGGGTTCGCGCACCATGCGCGCTTTTTGCAGCGCCGACACGATTTCGGCCGCGAACTGGGCCGTCGTCAGCCCTTCGGCCTGCAGGCCGCCGGTCAGGGGAAAGGCGATTTTGCCGTTGCTGTCGACCCGGAAGTCCGAGGTCAGCTGATCCTGTCCATAGGTGATGACCCTGATCTCGTCATCGACGCCCAGTTTGTACTGATTGGGATCGTAGGGCGTCAGCGGCTGAAGATCGGCGCCAGCCGAGCACCCGGCCAGGATCGCCGCCATGCCGAAAAGGGCAGTCTGGGCGGCGAAGCGGGGGCGCATGAAACAGGTCGTCGGCATTCTTCGTATGCTCCCGTTATGAGGGCTAGAGCGAGAAGCGCAAACCAAGCATGAAGGTATGGTCGGGGACGTGTCCCGTCCCCACCGTGCTCTGGCTGGAGAAGTTGTAATTGAACGTCCAACTGATATGGCGGTTCATCAGCCATTGCGCCCCGGCGCCGATCGAATAGACAGCCTGGCTGGCCCCCACCTGGGTCAGGATGGTATTGTTCAGGGCCTGGGGCGTCTGGGAATAGCTCGCTTGCTGATAGCCGGCCTGCGCGACCAGCACGATATTGCGGCTATAGGCATGGCGCACCCCGATCTGGGCGGACGTATAGGTAAAGCCCACAATATTCTCGAAAGCGCTGTCCTCGATCCCATGGCGAACCGTCAGCGTCGCCATCGTCAACCGCGTCGGGTTCCATCCCAGCTCTGCCTCGGCCATCGGGGCCGAAAGGTTGCCGAACAGGGCCGAACGGTACCGCCGGGTCTGATATCCAATCAGCGCGCGGAAACGGATCGGACCGGACAGGCCCAGATCCACGCCCACCATTCCCGACGCACCGTTCGAATCGCGTGTCGGAAGCCCCGGACTGCTGTCCAGATACCGGATCTCGGTTCCCAGCAGCACAACCAGGATCTGCTGGCCCGCGGCCAGGTCATACCGCCCCGTAACGCCCTCGGTAATTACTGCCCGATTGCGGTAGCTCTGGTCGATTTCCATCTCGGTCGGAACGATCCGGTTGAAATGATACCGGCTGAGCTGGGCTTCGGGGATGAAGCTGAAACGGCCATGGGTCGTGGCGGTATAGCTGAGCCTGACGTTATCAAACTGGTACGGCACCGGCTGGCTCAGCCCGAGGGCGCCAAGGTCCACCGGCGTCTGGACAAGCGACAGATGGGTGTATGCCAGGCCCAGCCTGTCGTGGCCGAAATCGTGAATACCCCCCGCCGCGACCGTCCAGTTGGTGCGGTTCTGGATCGACTGGGAGATAAAACGATAATCGTCGACATTCAGGTTGACGTGAACCTGGTCGCGCTGCCATTGGGCCACGGCCGACGCCGCGCCGCTGGTGATAAGGGTGGCGCTGCCGCGCCCGTTCGCCAGGCGATTGACATTGTTGTCATAGCCAACGTTTTCGCCGCCGCTGGCATCGAAACGGACAGGCCCGTAGCGCAGGCCCTGCGGGGCATAATGTTCAAGCGTCTGCACCTGCTGCGCCTCGGTCGCCAGGTCGCCGAAACCCGACCCCAGGGGAGGGAAATAAGCATCAATTATCTGGGCGGATGCGACATCCGGCAGAAACAAAGGGGCAATGACGATCAGACCCAGACTGACAGGTAAGGTTGTTCGCACCGGAGGCCTTGCAATGTGTCGGTTTATTGATTTCCAGAATTGTCGTTTTTTATTGGAAACGCCGTTTCTATGTAGAGAAACTGCACCCCGTTTTGCCAGCTTTATTTGCAATCCCCCCGCCCCCTGCTGTCATCACATTATCGTGTTTTCTCGTCGGCCAAGTCTTTAAATTTTATTACGAATTGCCGTGAAACTTTAACGAATACCCTGCGTATAGCCCGTTCGGATCACCCGGCCTATATTGACCACGGCGGACATTTTAAACAACGCCAATAAATACGCTTCAGTTCTATTATATTGTGTAATTTTCTGTTTTTTCTCCGTTTTTTTTGGAAATTTCTATACTATTTTCATATTTCAATACGGGGATGTATTATGTCCATGCAGACTTCCAGCATAGTCATTGGAATGCCGAATGCGGCCGCCCGGACAGAAGGCAGCACTATTCCTGCCACCGACGCCCCTCAACCGCTGCTTCCATCGCATGCCCCGTCTTTTCGTTATTTGTCGGTATACGCGCTAATGCTTGGCGACGTGATGGCGTTTTCCATCGCGGCCGCCACCAGCCACCTGATATCCGCATGGCATGTGGTGCCGCACGACCCTCTGATCGAGTCCCGGGGACTCTGGCTGTCCATCTTCATGTTCGTGGGCTTGATCGCTTATTTTTCAAAGAAGGGCCATTACCGCGACCGCCTTCCCTTCCTCAGCGAGGTACCGCAGGTCATCGCGGGGGCCGGCGCCGTGCTGGTGGCGACGTCGGGGATCTGGTTCCTGCTGTGGCCGACGGCTCCGGCCCTGCCGCTGATCGAACAGTGGACGCTGTTTTCCATCCTGGCCATTTCATTCCGGCAGGCCGCCAAAAATATCCTGCATTTCTTCGGGATCTGGCAATTGCCCGTTCTGCTGGTCGGAAATCCCGACACATGCGCCCGCACCGTCGAAGCCTTTTCCAGCGAGCGCCTGCCCGGTCTGCGCTCGGTCGGCTGCGTGTCGTCCGATACGCTGCTGCGCGTGGCGCCGGCCCATCTGGCGCGTGTCCTGCTGACCCGTTACGGCGCGGCGCGGCTGGTTCTGGCGGTCGACGCCAACGACGACATGGGGCGCGCGGTCATTTCCCGCGTCACGCGCGGACGGGTTCCGTTCTCGCTGGTGCCGCAGATGGACGGCGTTCCCCTCGATCATGAACGTCTGTGCTATTTCAGCTACGACACCATGATGCTGACGTTCCGCAGCAGCCTGGACCAGCCCTTCCATCGGGCGACGAAAATCGCCTTCGACGTCACCGTGGCATCCATCCTCCTGCTGCTGACGCTGCCGCTTTTCGTCATACTCTACGTGCTGGTCCGGCTCGACGGAGGATCGGCGACGTTCGGGCATCTTCGCGTGGGCCGGAACGGGCACACCTTCCGGTGTCTCAAATTCCGCTCGATGGCGCAGAATGCCGACCATATCCTGGCGGACCTTCTGGCGCGGGACCCCCAGGCGGCGGCGGAATGGGCGGCGTCGCGCAAGCTGACGAACGATCCACGGATCACGGCGATCGGTCATTTCCTGCGCAAGACCAGCCTGGACGAACTGCCGCAGCTTCTGAACGTTCTGCGCCTGGAAATGAGTCTGGTCGGCCCCCGGCCCATCGTCGAAGCCGAGCAGGACCATTACGGTGACGACATAGAATACTATCAGGCGATCCGCCCCGGCATCACCGGCCTGTGGCAGGTCAGCGGCCGCAGCGACACGTCCTATCCCCGACGGGTGCAGCTGGACAACTGGTATGTCCGGAACTGGAGCCTGTGGAACGACGTCGTCATCCTGGCCAAGACCGTGCCCGCCGTCCTGTTCCAAAGCGGCGCGCGCTAGCCGCCGTTGACATTCCCTTTTGCCCCGATGCGAGAGACCATGCCATGAACCAGCTCCAGCTAGCGTCACTGAGTGGCTTGCCGGCAGACCACTCCGGGGTTCAGCAGGCGTCCCCGACACAGGTGTTCGGCGCCTTGGGTCGCCACCGTCTTACGGTCGCGCTGATCACCCTTGGGCTCAGCCTTCCGGCCGTGTTCGCGATCCAGCAGATGAAGCCGTACTACACCGCATCGTCCGCATTGCTGATGGGAACACGACAGACACCGTTCCGGGACCTGCAGGCCACGACCTCGGGCGCCGACATCGACATGGTGGTCATCAACACCCAGGTCAGCATCCTGCGCAGCCCCGCGATCGCGACCGCCGTGGTGAAGCAGTTGCATCTGGTCGACGATCCCGAATTCCGCGAGGCGCTTGAGCACGTTCCCCTCAAGGCGAAGATCATGAACACCGTGTTCACGATCACGGGCCATCCGCCCGCGCCGACAACGCCCCTGACGCCGGCCCAACGCCTTCAGATCACGGCCATGATGCTGACCAACAAGGTCAACATCCTCAATGACGGCCGATCCTACATCATCACGATCACGGCCAAGACCGCCGATGCGGCCTCCAGCGCACGCATCGCCAATGCCTATGCCGACGTCTATTTGAACTTCCGGCGCCAGATGAAGGTCGCGGCGACCTGGCGGGCCAACTCCCTTCTGGACGACCAGATCGTGCCGCTGCGCGAACGGCTGCGCAAGGCGGAGCAGGCGGTCGAGGCATTCCGCGAACAGAACGGGCTGATTTCCGCCCGCATGGAGCAGCAGCCCGGCCCCGGCGGCGGCGGCGTGGACATGTCGACCGTCGCCGATCAGCAGCTTACGCAGATGAACCAGGAGCTGATGGTCGCGCAGGGCATTCTCGAGGAAAAGCGCTCGCGCTACATGGAGGTCCGCGACGCGGCGCGCAACGGCACGCTGGGCAGCCTGCCCGAAGTCGTGGCGGCCCCGCTGGTCCAACAACTCCAGACGCAGCGCGCCCAGCTCAGCAGCCACGTCGCTACCCTCAGCCAGACCTATCTGGACGGCAATCCCGAGCTGAAGGCCGCGCAGGCGGCCGAGGCTCAGGTCCAGCGCCAGATCGGCACCGAAACCGCCCGCATCGCCGACAGCGTCGCCAAGGACGTCAGTGCCGCCCAGGCGCGCGTCACCGCGTTGAGCCGCGCCGTGGATGCCTTGCAGCACCAGGTCACCAGCGAAAACCAGGCGAATGTCGGCCTGCGCCAGCTGGTCAGCGAGGCCAACGCCGCGCGCGCCGTCTATCAGGACTATCTGGGCCGCTTCGCACAGACATCGACGCAGGCGCAGTTGCAGGAGCCGGAGGCCGAACTGATTTCCCACGCCGAGACGCCCCTGGGTATCTCCGGGCCGCCGCGCATGCAATACATGGCCATCGCCGTCCTGTTTTCGCTGATGCTCAGTACCGGCGCCGCCCTGGTGATCGACCGGATCCGCAACGGCATCCGCAGCACGTCCCAGCTGGACTCGGTGCCCGGGCTGTTCACCCTGGGCCTGGTCCCGGCGTTGAGCGGCGGCCTGGCGCGACATTACCGCTCGGGCGGGACGTCCTCGGCCTATGTCGAGACGATCGAAGCCATTCGCAGCATCCTGTGCTTCGGCCACAGCCGCTTCCGGGCCAAGGTGGTCCTCGTCACGTCGGCCAGCCCCGGAGAAGGCAAGACGACCTTCGCGGTGTCCCTGGCCGCCAATACGGGCCGGGACCTGCAGCGCGCGCTGGTCATCGACTGCGACACACGCAATCCCTCGGCCCTGGCGGTCGTGGGCAAGTCGGACCGGCCGGGTGACAATACCCTTCCCCTCAACCCCGGGGCGGGCGGGCTGACGCGCGACGTGCTGCCCGGGGTGGATATCCTGACCCTCCGCCCCCGGAACGAACGCAATTGCGCGATGGTCTCGCCGCTGGAACTCAGCCGGATCCTGGCGCAGTTTTCGCCCCACTACGACATGATCATCCTGGATACGCCGCCGGTCCTGGCCTTCCCCGACGCCGCCGTCCTGGCGCAGCAGACCGACGGCGTCGTGATGGTCGTCAAATGGGGGCTGACGGCGCCGTCGGCGCTGGCCGAGGGCATGCGCATCCTGCACGCCTACGACGCCCGCGTTCTGGGCGGCGTGCTGACGCAGGTGCCGTCACGCGGGCTCGAACAGTCCGAACGGCGGCAGTTGGGCATCTACAGCCAGTACGGCCTGCTGACATCGTAGGACAGAGGGCATCGGGCGGCGATGAGCAATAGACAGGCACCCGATACCCCCAGGCCGGAGGCATTGATGCAGTCCGCTTTCCCCATCGGCCGCCGCGTGACGGCACTGTGCGGTCTTGTCCTCCTTGCCGTCGCGACGTGCCGCCCGGCCAGCGCACAGGACGACCCGGACATGGCAGCCCAGCCGGTGCGCCCGCCCACGGTCATATGGTGCAGCGTCCCGAGTGGCGGCGTCCTGTATGTCAGCGGCGTGACCCGGCTGGGCACGGGGTCCTTCATGGCGGCCAGGGCGTACAGCGGACGGTTCGGCAGAACCGTCAATGCGCGCTACGGCCTGCATCTGGGCCTGGAAGGCAATTATTGCCATCAGTCCGCGAAGCAGTCGACCGCCGCCACCGCCCGCGCCACCCAGATCGGCCGCATGGCCGCACGAAACGTCGCGATCGTCAGCGTCGGGGTTTTCTGACCCCGGGAAAGGACATGTATATGCCAAAGAACGAAGCTGGGCAGCCCATACGCGCCTTCGTGCAGCTCAGTTACGGCTACGGGGCCACGACGTGGCATCGGCGGTGGCAGGAAGGGCGCATCCTGGGCCTGAATGAGGAATATGCCTACGGCTATCTGCGCGCATCCGAACCAGGTTTTACCATCACCCAATCCGAGGATGCCCCGGAAGGGCTTCCCGGGCGTCTGCTCCGCTATGGCGCGCGCCTGCTCCTGGGCTTCGATTTCGTTCATGCGTGGCGGAACCGTGCCGCCATCCTGGGCAGCGACGTCGTCTGGACCCATACCGAATCCCAGTCCCTGGCGGTCCAGATGGTCCTGCGCCTGTTTCCCCGGCGCCGGCATCCCCGGACGATCGCGCAGAGCGTCTGGCTGATGGATCGCTGGCCAAAGGAATCGTGGAAAAATCGTCTCGTCTTCCGCAACCTTCTCTCCCGTGCGGATATCCTGACCTTCCTGTCCCCTTGCAACATGAACCAGGCCGCCGGGATTTTTCCCGACCGGCGCATGGCGCTGATGGAATTCGGCATCCGGATCGACGAAATGATCGTTCGCCCCCCGCGCGGCATGCCTCCGGGCGCGCCGATCCGCGTACTGTCCCTGGGCAATGACCGGCACCGCGACTGGAACACCCTGCTGAAGGCGACGTCCGACCTTCCCTGCAAGGTGACCATTGCCACCACCGATCGCGCGGCACGCCGGATGCTTTCCACGGTGGCGCATGTGACGCTGGCGACGCTGACGAACAATACGGAACTGTTCGGCCTGTACGACCAGGCGGATCTGGTCGTGGTGCCGGTCGGTCCCAACCAGCATGCATCGGGTATCACGGCCATCCAGGAGGCGATAGCGCGCGGGGTACCGGTCATCGCCAGCGACGTGGGCGGCCTGCGCCATTATTTCGGCGACGACGCCATCCGGTACGTGCCGGTCGGGGATGCGCCGGCCCTGGCGCGCGCCATCGTCGAACTGGCGGCGGATCCGGCAGGCCAGGCCGCGATGGTCGCCCATGCCCAACAGCGGATGCGCGACTGCCTGAATTCCCGTGCCTACGTCGCGCGACATGTCGAACTGTCGCGCGATCTGCTGTCGGAAGCCCGCATCCGCTCGCCGACAGCCCCAACCCCGATGCCGCACAGGCACCCGCCCGTGTACTCGCAAGCCGGAACCATGTGATGAAGACACCCTTGACCGTCACCATCGCCATCGTCAGTTGCGGACGTCCCGCCATTCTGCGCGAGACCATCGACGAACTACGAAACCAGAGCTACCCCGTGCAACGCATCGTCGTCTGCACCCCCCGCCCGTCCGACGCGGCGGGACTGGTCGAAGCCCATGACCTCGTTCTGCTTCAGGGGCCGATGGGCGCGCCGCATCAGCGCAACGTCGTGCTGTCTCATGCCCAGGACACCGATCTTATTGTCTTCTTCGACGACGATTTCATCCCGGACCGGGATTACCTGTTTCAGTGCGTGCAGGCGTTTCAGGCCGACCCGACCATTTCCGCCGCAACCGGCCGGGTCCTTGCCGATGGCGCAAAGGGGCCGGGCATTTCGTCCGAAGCCGCGCTGGCGATGCTGGCCGATCCGACGGTCAACGACAACCCGAACCTGCCGCCGGTCGAGACGGTATGGAGCAGCTATGGCTGCAACATGGCCTTCCGCATGTCCGAAATCAGGCGACATGGGGTTCGTTTCGACGAACGCCTGCCGCTTTATGCCTGGTACGAGGATATCGATTTTTCCCGGCGCCTGGGCCGCCACGGCCGCATCGTCAAGGTCAACAGCGCCAAGGGCATTCACATGGGCACCAAGACGGGCCGCACCCCCGGCCGGCGCCTGGGATATTCGCAGGTCGCCAATCCGGTCTACCTGTCGCGCAAGGGCACCTTTCCCTGGGACCACACGTTGCGCAGCGTCGGCCGCAATATCGCGATGAATCTGATCTTCAGCCTGCGGCCCGAACCCTATGTCGATCGTCGGGGCCGTCTCATCGGCAACGGACTGGCCCTTGTCGATATGCTGCGGGGCCGTATTGCGCCCGAACGCATACTGACGCTGTAGACACCTCCTCATCGGACGATACGCCATGCGCTTTTCCCTTATCGTGCCGACCCTGGGGCGCACCGACGAAGTGCGCTGCCTTCTGCGGTCCCTGACCATGCAGGCCGTCCGATCGTTCGAGATCATCGTCGTGGACCAGAATGACGACAACCGCCTCGATCCCGTCATTGCCGAATTCACCGACCACCTGCGCATCCTTCACCTGCGCAGCGCGGTGCGCCTGTGCAACCATGCCCGGAACCTGGGCGCGCGGCATGCGACCGGCGACATCATCACATTCCCCGACGACGATTGCGAATACACGCAGGATGTCCTGATGCAGGTCGATCAGTTTTTCCGTAACGATCCGGGAACCGGCTTCCTTACGGGGTCGGTCATCCTGCCCGGCGGCACGTCAGGGCGGTCGGGCCGATGGCTGAGACATGACAGCGCCATCGACAGCCAGACCGTGTGGACGTGCCTGATCGAGTTCAACCTGTTCATCCGCCGGCCCCTTTTCGAAATCGTCGGCGGATTTGACGAAACACTTGGGCCGGGCACACGCTTCGGGTCGGGGGAAGGACAGGATCTCGCCCTGCGCATGCTGTCGGGCGGCGCGTCCGGACGCTACATCCACCGGCTGCGGATCATTCATCCCGACAAACCGGTGGCCCTGAATGTGTCGCGGGCCTTCCCGTACGGGCTCGGCATGGGGCGGGTCATGCGCAAGAATCGCTGCGACGGGGCAACAGTCGCCCGTTTCCTGCTTCGCCCGATCGGTGGCGCCCTGGTCAATTTCGCAAAGTTCGATTTTCTGATTGGCCGATATTACGTCATGACCTTTTTCGGCCGGCTTGCCGGATACCGGTCGCCTTCGCCGGCAACCGCGACATGATCCCAATATAAACAATACTTCCATAATATCAAATAATTCAAATAAAACCGACAGGAAACGAAAAGCGCATGAAGCGGCTGACCCTCTTCGCCAAAGGCAATGTCGATGTCCATGATGCCCTGCATTCCTGCCGGATCGGCGGCACGGTGCAGTGGAACGGCATCAACGAGATCCTGCGCGGCTCCTATCCGGGCCTGTCGACGCGCCTGCGCCATGAAACCCTGACACGTTCGGACGCCGTTCTTGCCGCGACCGGCACCGTTCCGGCCTCCCTGGCCGAGCGCACCATGCCGCTTGGCAACTATCCGACGACCAGCCAGTTCAGCAAGGCGCTTTTCACAACGCCTGCCGACGCCATTTTCCTGTCGATCCTTCCGGACGTGGCCACCGAACTGGTGCGCCACCGGACGGAGGAATATCTTCTGTATCCCGCCGACACCGCCACCTGGACGGACGCGGACAGGCGATGGTTGCGATCGGAATTCAAGACGACCGGTTTTCTGACGGTCGAGCAGTCGATGGACAATCTGACGCAGATTGTCGAAAGACTGCACCAGGAACGGGATGTCCCGATTCTGGTCCATAATCTGTCGTCGGTCGTCCCGGGCGACGGGGTCCACTGCTATCTGGGCCTGGATGAAACATTTTCGACACGTATACGACGTTTCAACCTGGCCCTCGTGGAACTTTCGGCGACGATCGGCATATCCATTGTGGACGTGGATGCCGTCATCGCCCGCCATGGCGCGGACAGGCTGAAACTCGATACGTTCCATCTAACACCCGAAGGGTACAGGCGCGTTGCGGAAGAAGCCGTACGCGTGCTTGCCGACCTGGGCGTGCTCGATAGTGCGGAGGAGAAATGACCATGCACGCGACTGTCGTCATCCGTTCCATGAACGAAGCAGACCGCCTGCGCCTGACCCTGACCTCCCTGGCCTGTCAAACCGAAGCGGCGGAGGTCGTGGTCGTCAACGACGGTTCGACCGACCACACGGCGTCGGTCATCGCCGAGGCCCCGCGCGATCTTGACCTTGTGGCCGTGCATCATGCGAAGCCGGCCGGCCGGTCCGCCGCCGCCAATGCCGGGGCCGCGCATGCCAGCGGGGACATCCTGATCTTCCTGGACGGCGATACGCTGGCAGCGCCCGACCTGGTCGCCCAGCACATGCAACGCCACCGCCTGCGGCCGGACCTGATCGTTCGCGGCGAGAATTTTCACCTGAGATGCACGCGCCCGTTCCGCGACCCCGAGGCCGGCACACCCCAGCCCGGCCATGAAGAACGGGTGACCCGCATGTCCCCCGCCGAGATGGACCGCGCCCGGGTCACCCGCCAACAGATCAGAAGCCGGTTCGACGAAATCGACGGCCGTGCGCAGCCCGGCGTCTATCCGGGATATGGCCCGCGCAAGCTCTATGAACTGGAAATGGAAGCCCTGAGGGACGACGAGGATTGCGGTATCCTGTGGGCCGCGGCCGCCGGCGCCAACCAGTCGGTCGTCCGCGACGCCTTTCTGGACTCCGGCGGTTTCCACCCTGATCTCTCGATCAACGAACATCGCGAGCTGGCTTTGCGGCTTTGCCACGCCGGCGGAAAAATGACGGCCACCACCGCGCGCAGCTATCACATGATCCATCGCAGCGGCTGGCGCGACCCCCTGCAGGACAAGAACTGGGAAGACATCTTCTATACCGCCCATCCCCGCGCCGACGTGGCCCTGCTGCCGCTGCTCTGGCAAAGCCTGAGCGACGAGAAGACCGTACTCGAAACATCGCGAATCCTATCCTTGCCGCAACTGGCGCGCGTCGCCGCGGCCTATGACGGCCTGGAGGGGCGCGACGCGGTACGCGCGGCCTATCTGGCAGCCTGCGCCGCGCCGTCCGCCTCCTGCCCTGCCGACCAGGGGATATTCCAATGACGCAGATATCCGTCGCGGCCTTCGTCCCCCCCGGCGAACAGGCCACCGTGGCCAGGGCTGCCCAGATCCTGCAGGCCGGCCTTGCCGATGAAGGGGCGAAGCTGGCCTGTGCCACGGTCGCGGATTTCGACGGCTTGCGGACGGCGGCGGCCGGCACGATCCGCATCGCCTCGCTGACGCCGGAGCTGGGGCTGGAGCGGCTGGATACCCCCTGGAGCGAGGTCGAACAGCGGCTTCGCCAGGACTACGCCGCCCTGTGCGACAGCGGCGACCCGGTCCTTGTCACCACCATCTTTCGTCATATCGGCGCGCAGCGCGACCCTGATCGCGCCGAGGCCATCCTGGTGCGCCTGCGCCGGTTGAATCTGCTGGCGACGGAGCTGTCACGCGCCTATGGCCTCTTCGTCATTGATCTGGACAGGATATTCAGCGATGTCGGCGCCGTGCGGGTAATGACCGATTACGGCATGGACGGCCATGACGCCGCCGAGCTTGCGGGCCATGCGCTGGCGCTGGGAATCGTGGACAACGCCCTGGACGCCGCCCTGCCCTTCGAAGCGCAGGAGCGCGTCAAGCGGGCGATTACCGCCAGCCGGCCCGCCATCCAGCCCCCGCCCGATCTTGTTCCGGGCAATCTGATGACCATGGGCAAGGGCCGGCGACGGCAGGTCGTCTCCACCATTACCGACTCAGTCCAGGACAACCATGTCGGCTGGCTGATCCGGCAGGTGCTGAAGGGACAGATCCCGCCACGCCAGGCGGCAGACAAACTCATTCACGCGGTCCGGCGACGGGGCGTGCAGGAAAGCCTCGGCCTGCTGACGTCCGGCATGGTCAGACTGATGGGACTGAAACCGCAATGACCCATATCGATCCCGTGGGCGCCCTGCGCGCCATGCTGATGATCCGCACCTTCGAGGACACGCTGGCCCGCCGGAAGGAGCATGGTTTCCAGCTGCTGTCATCTGGCGAAGAAGCCGTCGCCGTCGGCCTGGCCTCGGCACTGGGCGCCGGGGACCAGTTGCTGACCGGTGGGCGCTCGATCGGTCCGGCACTGGCCCGTGGCGTCGCGCCGGAACGGGTCATGGCGGAATTGCTGGGAAAGTCCGGCGGCATGAACCAGGGCCGCGCGGGACGCGGCCATATGTCCGACCCGGAGGTGGGCTTTTTCGGCGCGCACGCCGTCGTGGGCGGCAATATCAGCATCGCCGCCGGGGTGGCCATGGCCCGGCAGCTGGACGGCGACGGCGGCATCGTCGTCATCCTGTTCGGCGACGGGGCCTGCGGCGCGGGTGCCCTGCACGAGACCATGAACATGGCGGCACAGTGGAAACTGCCGATCCTGTTCGTCTGCAACAATAACCAGCTTTCGGTCTCGACCACGCGCGATGCGGCGCTGGCGGTGGCCAATCTGTCGGACCTGGGTGCCACGTTCGGCATGTGGACCCGCACCATCGACGGGCTGGATGTGCAGGGCGTCGCGGCGGCGGCACGCGATGCGGTGCGTTACGTCCGCGACGGTCTGGGGCCGGCCTTCCTGGAATGCAAATCCATTCGCCTGCGGTCGCATTCCACGACGGCCCGGGAAACCCGCAGCCGCGCCGAACTGGCCGAACTGCAGACCCATTGCCCGATCCGGCGCCATGCCGACGCCCTGCAGGCGGACGGCATGCTGGACGACGCGCAGTTGGAGCAGATGCGCCAGGACGCGGCGACGGAAATCGCACAGGCCATGGCCTACGCCGAGGCATCGCCCTACCCGGCGGCACAGGAGGTTCTGCGACATGTTGTATGAACAAAAGCCGGTCATGGCCCGGATGTTTTTCCGCGAAGCGGTGACACGCGCGGTGCGCGAGGAAATGACGCGGGACCCCCATGTCCTGATCCTGGGCCAGGACGTCGGCTCCTTCGGTGGCTCGTATCGGGAATTCGACGGGCTGTACAAGATATTCGGGCCGGAGCGCATACGCGACACCCCGGTCGCCGAGGCTGCCACCGTCGGCATCGCCGCCGGCGTGGCGGCGGCGGGCTATCGGCCGCTGGTCAGCATCACCTACATGGATTTCCTGATGCTGGGCTTCGACGCCCTGATCAATTACGCGGCCAAGCTGCGCTACAAGACGGCGGGCGGCCTTTCGGCGCCTATGGTGGTCAAGACCACGGCGGGCGCCCAGGGACAGGGTGTGGCCCATTCCCAATGCATCGAAGCCTGGCTGATGAGCGTCCCGGGCCTGCGGGTCGTTGCCCCCTCGACGCCCGCCGACGCCTACGGCCTGATGAAGACGGCTTTGCGCAGCGACGGGCCGGTGGTCTATATCGACCACAAGCGGCTTTTTCCGACACCCGGCGACGTACCGGTCACGGAAACCTCCATTCCCTTCGGGCAGGCCTGCATACGGCGCGAGGGAACCGACCTGACCCTGGTCAGCCACGGCTACATGATGCGCGTGGCATGCGACGCCGCACAGATCGTGGCCCAGGACGGCATATCCTGCGAGGTCATCGACCTGCGCAGTCTGGCGCCGCTGGACATCGACACCGTGGCGGGCTCCGTCGAACGGACCGGCCGCCTGCTGACCCTGGAGGAAGGCCAGACCGTCTGCGGCGTCGGCACCGAAGTGGCGACCCGGACCTTCGAGCGGACCGGTCCGAAACCATGGATGCGCATCGGCGCCCTTCCCGCCCCGGTCTCGTCGAATCCGGTACTGGAGGCCGCCTGCATCCCCGACGCGCCCCGCGTGGCGGACGCCATCCGCACGCTGCTCACGCGCTGACACCACCCAGACAACAAGGAGGACAGTAATGATCTATCAATTGTCAGTTCCCGCCGCGGTACCGGGCGTCGAGGAAATCCGGATCCTGGAATGGCATGGCGGCGCGGGATCGACATTTGCAGCGGGTGACCTGATTGTCGAACTGGAAACCCACAAGGCGGTGGTCGAGGTCCGTGCCGGCCAGGCTGGAATCCTGCGCGAAATAAAGGCCGAGCCCGGAGACTGGTGCGCTGTCGGCCTGCGCCTGGCGCTCTTCTCGGACAGCGCGGATGAGCCATTGCCCGAAGGCGACGCGGCGGCAACCGACATCCTGGTCGATTTCGAGGTGACCTGACCGGTCCGCCCCCTGGGGCACCCGTCAGCTATATGAACGACACCGCGCGCCTGCATCTTCGTCTGATGTCATGTTTCCCGGCCATTTCGCCTTCATTTTCAGACCGTCGCCCCGGGAACTCTCAGATGACACAATGCAGGCGCCCGGCCATGGAACGGGGTCTGATGAAACATGCAGTTGAAGACAGCGGCATCACGCACGACCGATTAACCGGAAATATAAGATTTCGTAACATCGGGCAGGAACCAACTCGACAGATCGCCGTTAGAAACAAGCTGCAATTTAGCGCAGAGTATTTTTAATATAAAAATCATCTATATTTTATATTATATAGAATATTTTCATTTCATATTTAATATACCTTGAGGCGCACATGAACATAGCAGTGTCCCTGGGTCAAACCCACTCGCATCCGTTGGTTGTCGATCTGGACGGCACGCTGATAGCGTCGGATCTTCTCATAGAATCCTTTTTCAACTGCGTCGGGCGAAATCCCGCGGCCCTGCCGGCCCTGCTCTTCTCGCTGTTGCGCGGGCGGGCTCATCTGAAGCAGGCCGTGGCTTCGCATGCCGAGATCGACGCCTCGACGCTGCCCTATCATCAAGCCATTCTGCAGCTGATCGACGACGCCCGGATGGAGGGACGACCGGTCTATCTGGCCACGGCTTCGAACGAACGATTTGCCCATGCGGTGGCCGACCATCTCGGCAGTTTCGACGGGCTGTTCGCCAGCGACAAGCGCCACAATCTGGCAGGCGCCAACAAGGCGCGCGTACTGGTCGACGCTTTCGGCGACAAGGGGTTCGATTATGTCGGCAACCACCGCCATGACCTGGCAATCTGGCGTCACGCCCATCGCTGCCATGCCATCGGACTGGATGCCCGCTCACTCAGGAAGCTGAATGCGTTCGAGAACGTCGACGTCATCGAAAAGCCACGTCACACCCTTAAGATCTGGGCGCGGGCGCTTCGGGTCCACCAATACGCGAAAAACGTTCTGGTGTTTCTGCCCGCTCTGGCCGCGCATGCCTTTCATATCGCAACGCTGGCCGCAAGCTGCGTCGCGTTCCTGGCCTTCTGCGTCACCGCCTCAGCCATATATCTGCTGAATGATATGGTCGATCTGAGCGATGACCGTCTGCATCCCTCAAAAAGACGGCGTCCGTTGGCCAGTGGCGCCCTGTCGGTCCATTCTGCCCTGAGGGCCATCCCGATACTGGCTCTGGGCGCCGTTGCCGCCTGTCTTGTGTTGCCATGGATGTTCTCGGTCACGCTGGCCGGCTATGTCGCCCTGACCACCTGCTATTCCTTCTGGCTCAAGCGCAAGATGCTCGGCGACGTCGTGGGACTTGCGCTGCTCTACACGGCCAGGCTGATCGGGGGGGCGGCGGCGACAGGCATCCTTCTGTCGGAATGGATCCTGGCGTTCTCGCTGTTCGTCTTCACTTCCCTGGCCTTGATCAAGCGATACACCGAACTTCTCGTCCGGCTGGACGGCAATCTTCCGGAATCGAGCAGCCGGGCCTACCGGAAGGACGACCTGATGATCCTGGCGGCGCTGGCGGCGGCCTGCGGGACAAATGCCGTCACGGTGTTCACCCTGTATATTACGTCCGATTCGGTCAGAGAGATGTATACCCACCCGTACATTCTTTGGATCCTGTCGCCCATTCTGCTGTTCATCCTTGCACGCGCGCTGCTGGTCGCGCATCGGCGCCAGATGCACGACGACCCCGTCATCTGGGCGTTGCGCGATCGCACCTGCCGCTACGCGGTCGCAGTCTCGCTTCTGGTCGTGCTGGTCTCGATCTGATGCCAGGCGGCGAAAGCGGTGACACATACGACAGGACAGGTCGGGCATGAGGCGTACCGCCAGAAAATCATTCATAACGCGGATGGTATAACATGACGGGCTCCACCACCCTGCCGAGTGCTACGACCCTGCGCGTACGACGCGTGCCGGACTGGTGCGCCACGTTCGCCATCGCCTCGTTCGGCGCGTTCCTGTCGATCGTGCTGTCGGGACAGATCGGTGGGCAGCTCAACAATTTCTATCATCTCTCCATCCTGGCCGGGCTGTATAACGAACCTCAATTCGCGAATGACCTGTTTATCCAGAGCCTGCGCTTCTATTCGTCCGGCTTCTGGCAATTGTTGTCCGACCGCGTACATGGCCAGGACGTTTACGCGATTCTGTTCGTATTCCAGATCCTGTCGCGAACCCTTCTGTTTCTCGGCTTCCTGTCATGGGCGAGCCTCCTGGGGCTCGAAAGCCCGAAGGAACGTCTGGTATTCACGGCCCTTCTCGCCGTGTCCTCGACGTTGCATGCCTTTTCCAATGCGGGCGGCGGGGGCCTGCTGATCAACAACTTCACGCAATCCGAACTGGCCAACGGAACGACGCTGCTGGCCCTGGCCTGGGCGGCGCGGGGGCGGGTCACCGCCGCCTTCGCCATGAACGGCGTGACGTTCTTCATCAACGCGTTCATCGCGGTCTGGACCGCGGTTCCCCTCGCCTTCATCCTGTTGTCCCAATGGCGACGGCACAAATGGACCTGGACGGCGCTTCTGCTGCAAGGGTGCGCCGGGCTTGCGCTCTTCGGTCTGCTGGCCGCGCCCGTCGTCTACAACATCCTGGTCAATCCGTATGTCAGGCCGGCAACAGATTTCGATTACATCACTTATCTGACGTCATTCTTTCCAGATCATTTCCTGATATGGACCATCTCGTTCCGGGAGGCATGCCTTCTGGCGAGCATTTTCTGCTGCGGCGTGATCGCCGCGCAGATGCTGCGCGCGCCCAATTCGTATCTGACAGCCGCATTGTGCGGGGCCGCAACCGTCTGGATCTTCGGCGCCTTTCTGCCCTTCGCGACCCATGCGCGCATGCTGTTGAACCTGCACCTGCTGCGATCGGGAAGCAGCGTGCATCTGCTGGCGGCGACCGCCATCGCGACCCTGTCCACCAGATGGATATTTTCCCGCGACGAGACGGAGCGCCTGGTGTGGGCGCCGGTACTCGTCCTGCTGTCCTGCTCGATCAAACTTCTGCTGCCCCTGGCCATTCCGCTCTTGCTGTGGCATCGGACATCGCCCGCCCTCTCCAGTTCGTGGCGCGTTTACGCGCCGGCGGCCCTGCTTCTGCCGGTGGTGCTGTACAACGCGGCGCGGATCTACCACGCCGTCACGTCCGACCGTGCCTATGTCGCGCAACGAGACGAGTGGCAGGCCGTGGGTACATGGGCCAGGACGCAGACGAAGCCGGATGCCGTATTTCTCGCCCCCCCCGGGGCCTTGCGGGATTCGGGCGTGTTTCCCAAGACAAGTGCGGATCAGGAACAGCTGTTCGAAGGCGGCGTCGTATTTCCCTATTTCTCGCACCGGCAGGCCTGGGTATTTTCCCAGGCCGGGGCCGCCGTGATGTGGGCGCCCGCCTATTACCAGACATGGCAAACCCGGATAACGGAGGTAAGAACATTGAAGACGCTTCCCCAACGCCTGTCCTATGCCGCGGATCACGGCATTGCCTACGTGGTCGATGGTTGCACGCAGCCCTATTCACTGCCGCCGGCAGCCCGATTTGACCGTCTTTGCGTCTTCGCCGTGCCAGGGGTATCCACACCATGACTTTCGGAACGATCGGCCTTGTCCTCGTCAGCGTGCTGCTGTCCTCGTCCGCCCAGATCCTGCTGAAGACGGGAATGTCCGACCGAGCGGTCCAGGCTGCGATCGCCAGCCGGGCCGGCGTCTGGGACGCGGTGTCGGTGATCGCGCTGAATGTGCCCGTCGTGCTGGGCCTGCTGGCCTTCGGCCTCAGCGCTGTCGTGTGGCTGCTGGTGCTGGCGCGTATCGACGTATCCCAGGCCTATCCCTGCGTCGCGTTCGGCATCGTGCTGACCGTCCTCGCCGGTATCGTCTTTCTGGGCGAGGACATCCATCCGATGCGGGTCGTAGGGCTGGTCGTGATCGTCTCCGGCGTCGTGCTGATGGCGCGCGCGTCGTAAGGGCGTTACCCCGGCCCGGGGCGTTTTCGGAGCTGACATACGTTTCCCGGAGAGCGTCGATGACGACGATCCTGAAGTTTGACGACCGATACAGAACCGTCGATGAAGAGCGCATGCTGGACAGTCTGCTTCTGCTGGGCTGGGCATTCTGCAACGATATCGATGGTGCCCGAATCATCGCGCGAGAGGCGCTGGACCGTTGGATCGCGAGTGGCCTCGGCGTTCGTCTGGACCCGGCGGGACGGCGATTTTTCGATCCCGTCGAAGTGGTACACTCCCTTAAACATGCCGGAACCATCGGCGACGATGATTTCTGGCAGAATCATTATGTAACCACCAGCCGCCGGCTGATCGGCGACCTGGCCGCGAGGGCGGATGAACCGGTCACGGTAACCCTTCGGCGGACCTACAATTTCCGGAATGCCGCCCCGGGCAAGGCAAGACGCCTGAGACTGGGCCTGCCGTTGCGTCATCGCTGCGATTTCCTGGATATCCGCGCCCAGATCCCCGATCAGGGCGCAACCTGCGTCCTGAGCGACGGGCGCCTGGACGTGCAGGTGTCGCCCTCGGCGGCGGAGGAGATCAGCATCGGCGCCGATATCTGCTTCCGCCCCCGATCGGGCCTGGACGCCCCCGACCCGCCGGATGTCGATCTGTACCTGCGGCCGGACGAAGGGCTGATCAAGCTGACTCCACCGATCGCCGCGCTGGCCCGGCGGCTGGGCGGATCGGCGGCCCCGAAGGTCGCGGTACGCGCCTTCTGGGATTTCATGATCGACGAGTTCCTGTCCGGCCCTGTGCATTATGACCAGCTCCGGCTAGACGCCCCCCTCGACTGGGTTCTCGAAGCCAGGTGCTGCGATTGCCAGCTGGGATCGGCATTTTTTGTCGCGCTGTGCCGCGCGCGGGGCATTCCGGCCCGGCTGGTGAGCGGATATTTTCTCTTTCAGCGCTCGCCGACACTGCATTACTGGTCGGAGGTCTGGCTCGACGACCAGGGATGGGCATCGTTCGATTTCATGAGTTGGGACCTGTCGAAAGGCGGCCGGGACCCTGCGTGGCGCGACCATTTTTTTGGGCGGGTGGATGCCCGCATGGTCACCCAATGCCTGCCCCGGCTTTTTACCGGCTCGGTGGGCGTGGCGATCCCGCCGACCTGGCGCATCCTGCAGACCTCCAGGGGCGATGGCGTCGATATCAGCCTGATCGGCGCGGACAGCGCCCCCATCTACAGCGACTATGTTGCCGTCCATTGAAATAAGGCTTTTTTAGGACACTGCGGAAAACCCGCTGATATCAGGATCGTTGTAGGAACCGTCGTCCAGAGTATCGTCCTGTTTGTTCGTATTCGTTGCATGCTCCGAATCAATCGTCTCTTTCATATAATGGGACCGATAATGCTTTACGAATTCAAGCTTCCCGTCATCGTTCCGCAGATGTCCGGCGCCACCATAGAATGTCTTTACGGAGCAAGGGACGATTCGCTTCGTCTGGGAAGCAAGCTGATGGATCTGAGCGTGGATCTCAGCAGCGCCTTCGCCCAGGAATGCCCGCCCGTGTCGTTCTATCGGCTGGTGTTGCGCGAGACCGTCTATCTTCGGAAAATCGACGTCGTGCCCGGACAGCACTGCGCCCTTGGGGACCGGATCGCGCTGTTCAGCACCGATCCTTCCGAACCGATCGATCAGGAGACGACGCGCCAGGTGCGCTGCACCATTGCGGGTATCATCCATCACGACGGCATGTGGACGGGAAGTCATTCATGAGCGGAATCCCCTTGCGGTTCGGCCCGCTGGCGTCGGACGGCTATACCATCGTGCGTTCCGGGTTACGCTGGCTGCGCGAGAGCGGCCAGTTCTGCCGTGCCGGTCAACCCATCGCCTATTGCAACGTCAGCCTGGAACCGGCCAGCGTCCGCGTCGGCCGCCATCACGCCGTCGCCGACGAGCTGGAGTTGCAGGTGGTCTTCGCCCCCCGCGTCAGCGGCCGGTTGACCATCCATCCGGAAATGACCCGCGGCGGCTACCTGAGCATCCGTGGGGTCGATGCCTGGAAGGCCGATACGGTCCTGGGGCATATCGAACCCGACCAGCCGGCCGACGAAAGCGACCAAGGGCGGCTGCGCCTTCTGGTGGTCGCGGGACGGCGCATGACCGCGCTGGCCGACGTGCATTCGGGCCTGCTGCCGGGCTGGAACGGCCGCAGTCGCGGCTGGTGGTGCGAGGAAGGCGAAACCCCCGTCACGCTTCTCAGCCTGGGCCTGTGCGACACGACGGGCGTCATTCTGGGCGAACAATGCGCTTTCCTGGAAATGTTCGAAGCCGCCTCGGACGCCATGCAGTTCGTCTTCATTCCCGACCATCCGGTGGCGCCCTGCGCGCCCGTTCTGCTGGATCAGCTGACCCGGACGCCGGCCCAGTTCGACGCGCTTGCCGAAGATCTGCGCCGTTTTCTCGGCACGTCCACCGTCCTGCCGACGGCCGACGACTGGATGTTCGCCGGCGCCCTGCTGTCGGTGCTGCGCAACACGCCGCTGAAGGACAATTACAACATCATCTCGTCCACCGGGACACGGCGCCTGGGGCCGGCCGATGGCGTCCTGCTGTCGCTCAGTGCCGAGCCGCAATCCATCCTGCGCCACCGTGTGCTCGGCTATCATCTCCACATCATGCGTCACCACCAGGCCGCCGCCGGGCCGGCCATCCAGGCCTGGCTGGCCAGTGCCTTCGAACCGATCAAGCGGTCCATCGACACCGTTCGCCGCGATTACGAGAAGCTGATCGATACGCTCGCGCGGACCACCGGCGGCCGGATCCTTGTCCTGAACCGCATGTCGACATCCGGCTACGAGGATATATCCAGCTATGTGGCCTTCGACGCGCCGATGAGCGCCACGCTGTCGAACATAGCGGCCAAGGAGCAGAACCTGATGCTCCACGACATCGCCGAGACGCGCGAACTGACCATCATCGACGTCGATGCCCTGGCCGCCGAACTGGGCGCCGGCCAACACCTGCCGGACGGCATCCACCAGAGCGGACAGATGCAGATCCTCCTGCGCAGGCAGATCCTGCAGGCCATGGCCGACATACGCGCCACCGCGCCGAACGTCAGAATTGCCGGACGCGATCACTGATGGGGCAGGATCGGTAATTTCATAAAGTCCAGGGTTCCAAAGGGCTGCGCCCTTTGGTTGCCTTCGCCTCAATCGCCTGCGCCCCGGCCCGGTGCAGGATCGGCACCAGCGCCCGGCTGGGCAACAGGCGGCTTCCGCCCCACAGGACAAGGGCATTCGCCACCAGGCCGACCAGGCCGGGATTGACCCCGCCCAGGTCGATGTCGCCCAGATACAGCCCCATCGACAGCAGATCGCCCGCCACCAGCCCTGCGACCACAGCCGCGGGGCTGACGGCCCGCGCCGCCAGGATGGCGAATATGCCGGGCGCCGCCTGCGTGACGCCGAAATAGTACATGGTGTTGAACTTGATCATCAGTCCGGACGCATGCGCCGCGCTGACGATCGAAAACAGCAGATAGACCGCAATCACGATCTGCGCCCCGTACCGCTGCTGGCGATCCGACAGGCCATGCAGCAGATTGTGCGACACCAGCGGGCCGATGGCCAGGCAGATCCCCGCCAGCACGACCAATGCCGAAAGCGCGCAGGCCGCCGCCACCAGCCCGTCCACCCACCCGGGCAGCAGGGTCAGCGACACCGCCATGAAGGCATCGTTGGGCGCATGCAGCGGCATACCCGACCGCCGCGCATAATCCGCGACCCAGTACAGGAACGGGAACATCAGCATGTAAAGCGGCATCAGGACCTGGTTGCGCCGGACGATCCGTCGCGACCGGCCGGTGAACAGGAAGGCGATCGTCTGGGGCGCCACGCAGAAACCGATGGCCTGCAGCACCACCGTGGACATGGCGAACGCCTCCTCGCGCCCTGTCGGGCGGATCCGCGCGATATCCTGCCCGGCCTGCCGGACATCGGGCAGATGGCCCGAGGCCAGCAGCGCCGCGAGACCGGCCGCCACGACGGCGACGATCATCATGACATCCTTCAGGATCGACACATAGGCCGGCGCCCGGATCCCCGACAGCGCCACCCAGAAGAATGCCGTCACCGCCGCCACCGTCGTGATGACGAATGTCGGAACCGGCCAGCCGAACCCCTGAAGCACGGCCAGCAGGCCGGTGAATTGCAAATCGCCGAACGGGATCAGGAACAGGATGGCATTCAGCGCCATCGCGATCTCGACCGCGCGGCTGCCGAAATGGTGCCGGAACAGATCGGCCATGGTGATGGCATTATGGTCCCGTCCGGCCTGCCAGATCCAGGGATTGAGAAAATAGCCGACGGGATAGGCCAGGACGATATAGCTCAGGAACCAGATGATGAATGCCGTGCCGTGGCTGAACGTCCCGGCCGGAAACCCCAGGACGCTGCCGATGCTGTAGGTCTCGCCCACCGCCAGGAAGAACAGCAGCACCCCGCCGAACTGCCCCGAGGCCACGAAAAAATCCCGAGAGCCCTGATGATGATGTCCTCGCCGGGAATACAGCGCGATCGCCAGCGACAACAGGATCACGAGGCAAAACGTCACTGTCGCCATGAGGGGACTTTCTTTCCGTTCGTCTGTCGAATGCGTATCCACCGCCGCAACCGGGCGGGGCGGGGGCGTCAGCCGGCTTCGTCCGTCCGGCGACGGTCATGCAGGAACCAGACGGCGGACAGGCAGACGCTGGTCAGGATGAACCACGCGAACAGCCAGAACACCACCGTGGGAAACCCCAGCACCGTCCCCCCCACGCGGTCCAGCACCGGCAACGCCAGATCGACCGCGACGAAGGGAATGCCCACCCCGACCAGAATTCTCCAGATCGGAGCATGGATATCCCGCCCTCGCCGCGCGGTACTCTGGTGCGGTCTTTCCGTCATCGCATCATGTTCCCCCGTCGTCCGGCGCCGGTCAACCCGTCAGGGGGGCGGCGCATCGCGGTCGATCGCGTCGAACCACCCGGCGGCGAGCCGGCCCAGGATAAGGTCGGACACGTCCTCCAGATGCCGGCGCATCGCGACGAACGCCCCATCGACATCGCCTGCGATCACGGCGGCGATGATGTGCTCATGATGCCGGGCGGCGTCGGGCTTCAGGGGTGTGGCGGCATTGGTGGCATGACGGATACGATACACATGCCACATCGCCGTACGGTGGGCGTTCAGTACCACCTCGTTGCCCGCGGCCTCGACGATCGTCTGGTGGAACCGGTCGTTCGCCCGATAATAGTCCTCCTGCGATCCCTGCCGCGACGCGGATTCCATGTCGCGCTGGATCGCCAGGATCTGCCGGATGGTGGCGGGGTCGCGCCGCCCGGCGACGCGCGCGGCGGCGATCGCCTCCAGCCCCGCCAGCAGCTCGAAACGATCATGCAGGTCCGGCGGGCTGATCGGCGTCACCATCGCGCCGACCCCGGCGGCCATCGTCACCAGTCCTTCGATCTCCAGTATCCGCAGGGCCTCGCGCAATGGGGTACGCGAAATTCCCAGCCGGGCGCAGATGTCGCCTTCCGACAACCGCTCGCCGGGGGGCAAGGTGCGATTGATGATGGCGTCGCGCAGAACCGGCAGCACCAGTTCCAGCAGCGGCCGCCGTGCCGCAACACCCGGCCTGTCCTGTCTGTCGCGCATGCCGCCCCGTGGTTCACATTTCGTTGCAATCTAGGGGGCGGGACAGCCGCGATGCAAGACTGTTCATTCCGGAAAAGGAATATTGTTGACCGCCTCGCCCCGCGCATGCTTCGATCCCTGACGCAACGTCGAGCCCTTTATTTCGTATACGATATTGTGGAGGTGGTGCATGCGCGTCGGTATCATCGGAGGCGGAATCGGCGGCGCGGCCCTGGCGCTGGCGCTGCTGCAACAGGGGATCGACGTCCATCTGTTCGAGCGCGCGCCCGCCTTCGGCGAAGTCGGCGCCGGCATTCAGGTGACGCCCAACGCCGTGAAAATCATCCGGGCGATGGGGCTGATGGAGGCGCTGCGGACCATCAGCTTCACGCCGCAGGCCCTGGTCGGGCGCAACTGGAAGACGGCACGGGAAATGTGGCGCACGCCGCTGGCCGAGGATTGCCCCCGCCTGTACGGCGCGCCGTTCTTTCATGTCCATCGGGCGGACCTGCACGCGCTGTTCGCCCGGCGCATCCCCGCCGAACGGGTTACGTTCGCGCGCGCGTGCAGCAGCGTCGCGCGCACCCCGTCCGGGGCCGTCGCCTCCTTCGCGGATGGCGGCACGTTCGAGGCCGATCTGATCGTCGGCGCCGACGGCATCCATTCCGTCGTGCGCGCGTCGCTGTTCGGCACCGCGCCGGCCCGCTTCACCGGCAACATGTGCTATCGCGCCGTCGTCCCGTACGACAAGCAGCCGCTGGAGTACGTATCCCCCGATTCATCGTTCTGGCTGGGGCCGCAGGCGCATGTCGTGACCTATTACGTCCGTGGCGGGCGCGCCGTGAACATCGTCGCCGTGACCGAAACCGCCTCCTGGGTCGAGGAATCGTGGAACGTGCCAAGCTCCCGCGAGGAATTGCTGGACGCGTTCACGGGGTGGCATCCCAACCTGCAGCGCCTGTTCGGGCAGGCGGACAACGTTTTCAAATGGGGACTGTTCGACCGCGACCCCATGCCGCGCTGGTCGGACGGCGCGATCACCCTGCTGGGCGACGCCGCCCACCCGATGCTGCCCTTCCTGTCGCAGGGCGCGGGCATGGCGATCGAGGATGCGTTCGTCCTGGCGTCCTGCCTGGCCGCCGGGCCCGATGTAGCGGGCGCATTGTCGGCGTACGAGGCCCGACGCCTGCCGCGCACCCGGCGCGTGCAGTTGGAATCGCGCGAACGGGGACGGACCTACCATCTGTCCTCGCCGCTGGCGCTCTGGCGACGCGACATGGCGTACCGGCTGCGCAGCCTGATCAATCCGCACCGGTCCGGGATCAAGGCCAACTGGATCTACGAACACGATGCGACCCTCCCGCCCGAACCCACGGCCTCGGCCGCCTGAGGAGCCCGTCATGTCCGATGCCCCCGCCCTCGATACCACGGCCGTGTCGCGCCTGTGCGACGATCCGGTCATGCTGGATGACTGGTACCCCGTGGCCCGCAGCCGCGAGATCGTCGCCGGCACGATCACCCCCGCCACCCTGCTGGGCCGCGACCTGATCGTCTGGCGCGACGCGGCGGGGGCGGTCCATGTCTGGGACGATTTATGCATCCATCGCGGCGCGCGCCTGTCCAAAGGCTGGATCAAGGACGACACGGTGGTCTGCCCGTATCATGGCTGGCGTTTCGACGGGCAGGCGCGCTGCGTCCACATTCCCGTGGCGCCCGACCAGCCGATCCCGCCCAAGGCCCGGGCCTTCCCGGTCCGCGCGCAGGAGCAGGACGGGCTGGTCTGGGCGACGCTGGGCAAGCCCGCCCACCCCATTCCGGCCTTCCCTGCCCGCGACCTGCCGGGCTTCAGGATTTTCCATGCCGGGCCGTATGTCTATCGCGCCAACGGGTTCCGCGCCGTCGAGAATTTCGTCGACGCCACGCATTTTCCCTTCGTCCATTCCGGCCTGAACGGCGTGCCCGACGCGCCCGACATCATCCCCGATTACGACGTGACCCGCAGCGCCGACGGCCTGGTGTCCTCCGAAATCAGCGTGTTCCAGCCCGTCGGCGATTTCCGCAAAATTCCGGTCCAGGCGGGGTACACCTATTATTGCCTGCGCCCGTTGGTGGCCGCCTTTTCCAAGCGCGTGCGCATCGTCGACCCCGCGCAGGCGCATCTTGGCTCGCCCGACGACCGGTTCGTGACCATGTTTACCGTCCAGCCGGTGGATGAGGTCACGTCGGTCGCCCGCGTGGTCTTCGCGATCAATTTCGCCCCCGACCTGACAGAAGCCGACATGCTGCCGCGCCAGGACATCGTCTACAATCAGGACCGCGACATCGTGGAAACCCAGCGGCCGGAGCGCATTCCCGTCGACCTGCGCGCCGAAATGCACCACCGGTCAGACCGGATGGGCGTCGCCTACCGCCGCTGGCTGCGTGACCTGGGCATCACCTACGGCGTCATCGCCTGAGAAACCGTTTCAGACACCGGCCTGCCGGCGACCCGACGCGACGACGCACAGCAGTTCGAACAGGACAGTCGCCCCCGCCAGCGCGGTGATGCCGGACAGGTCGAAGGGCGGCGCGACCTCCACCACGTCGGCGCCGACGATCCGGACGCCTTCCAGCAGGCGCAGCATCTGCTGGGCCTCGCGCGTGGTGAAGCCGCCGATTTCCGGCGTACCGGTCCCCGGCGCCATCGACGGGTCCAGGCAGTCGATGTCGAAGGTCACATAAGTCGGGCCGTCACCCACGACGCGCCGCGCTTCCTCCATGACCCGCTCGGGGCCCAGGTGCACGCATTCCTCCATATACATCGTCCGTATGCCCTGCGCCTTGGCCCAGTCATGGTCGCCGGGGTCATAGAGCGACCCGCGCAGGCCGATCTGGATCATGCGCTTCGGGTCCAGGATCCCTTCCTCGATCGCGCGGCGGAACGGCGTGCCATGGGTATAGGGGCTGTTGCCAAAATAGGTGTCGTTGGTGTCCGAATGGGCGTCGAACTGGATCAGGCCCACCGGCCCCGACCGTGCAACGGCGCGCAGCACCGGCAAGGTTGTCAGATGATCGCCCCCGACGCCCAGCGGGATCGCCCCCGCCTGCACGATGGCCGCCACCCCCGCCGTGATCCGTTCCAGCGTGTCCTCGATATCGGTCGGGTTGACCGATAGATCGCCGACATCCGCCACGCGGGCGGCGCGGAACGGCTGCAGGCCGGTCACGTGATGGACGCTGCGCATCATGCTGGACTGGCTGCGCACTTCGCGCGGGCCATGACGGGCGCCGGCGCGATTGGTGGTGCCGCCATCCCATGGAATCCCGTACAGCGCCACATCCAGGCCCATGGTCGACTGCCGGTACGGCAGGCGCATGAAGGTCGCAAGGCCGGCAAAACGGGGCACGAGCGCGGCATCGACCGGCTGGCAATCGTCTGGTTCCACTGGAATATTCCGATCACGACATGAAAGCCCGAATGTCCACGGTTTCCACCGATCGGGCAATACATCACGCGCCGACGCGGGCCGCCCGGTCGCGATACATGTAGAACGACAGCAGCGTCTTGGCGTCGGTCCTGCCGATGCGCGGAATATCGTCCAGATCGACCACCCGCACCCGGATCGATTCACGTTCGTCCGCATTACCCGTCCGGCGACCATCCAGGGCGCGAATCGCCGCGTCATCAAGGTCCAGGACGGCATAGTACAGGGCGATCGCCTCATCGCAGCCGCCCGGCGACAGCCACACGGTCGCAAGGTCCACCAGCATGTCCTGGCGCACCGCCAGGTCGGCCCCGATCTCCTCGGACAATTCGCGCAGGGCGGTGCTGGCGAAGGTCTCGCCGTCCAGCATCCCCGCCGGCAACGACAGCAGGTCGGGGCATGCCGCCGGCAGCCGGGCCTCGCAGGTCAGGATGGTCCGGTCAGGATGGCCGGCATGACGCAGGACCAGCAGGATGGACACCGAATCGCCGCGCAGCAGGACCGTGCCCGGCACCTGCCGGCCGTCATGCCAGGCATCGGCCTGGAGCAGGATGAACCCGACCCGCGGACCGAAGAACGTCACACTCTCTACCGTGACCCGCCGCAGGTCGAAACCCGCCGCCGCGGCCGCCAGCCAGCGCCGGAAATGCGGGGCCGCGCGGACCCGGGCGTGGCAGTCCGCCGGGATCGTCGGGGCGAAGACGATCGGGACCGACCCGTCCTCTACCTGGCCCATCGCCGGCCCTGCCCTGTCGCGAGACAGGGCGATTCGCGGTGACTCGCGATTCCACCAAGGAAGAAGATCATTGTCCGCCCATGCCCCCCAGTACCGCCCACAGGATTGTCCCCAATTCTGTGGATAAGATCCAGCCGGATCACGCCCCGTCGGCGGCCCGATACCATTGGCGATACCACGCGACGAAGGCGTCCACTCCGGCCTGCAAGGGCGTCGCGGGATGAAAGCCGGTCAACTGTTCCAGAACCGTGCAGTCCGCCCACGAGCGCGGCACGTCACCCCGCTGCATGGGCAGCATGTTGCAGATTGCCTCCCGACCCGTCGCGCGTTCGATGGCGGTGATGAAATCCCGCAGGCCGACCGGCTGCCCCCCGCCGACATTCACCACGCGATAGGGCGCGACCGGACTGGCGCCATGCCCGGCCTGGGTCGCCGGCGGAAGGGGCAGCAGGCGGCAGACGGCCTCGACCAGATCGTCGACATAGGTAAAGTCGCGCTGCATGTCCCCGCCGTTATAGACGTCGATCGGCAGGCCGGCGAAGATGTTGCGGGTAAAGCGGAACAGCGCCATGTCCGGCCGCCCCCACGGCCCGTAGACGGTGAAGAATCGGCAGGCGGTAATCGGCAGGCCATGCAGATGGGCGTAGGAATGGCCGATGCCCTCGCACGCCTTCTTGGTCGCGGCATACAGGCTCAACGGCTGGTTGCACGGCAGATCCTCGGCGAACGGAATCTCGAGGCTGGCACCGTAGACCGACGAGGTCGAGGCCAGGATGAAATGCCGGACCGGCAGATCCTTCACCTGTTCCAGCAGGTTATGGGTGCCCACCACATTCGCGCTGACATAGGCGCCGGGATTTTCCAGGCTGTACCGCACCCCAGCCTGCGCTGCCAGATGAATGACGATGTCGGGCCGGGCCGCGCGGCAGGCCCTGGCCAGCGCGCCGGAATCTTCCAGCATGAATTCATGACAGGTGAAGCCCGGACATTCGCGCAGGCGGGCATGCCGTGCCTGTTTCAGCGCGATATCGTAATAGGAGGTCATGCCGTCGATGCCCGTGACGTCGTGCCCCTCGGCCAGCAGCCGCAGCGCCAGATGGAAGCCGATGAACCCCGCCGTCCCGGTCATGAGAATACGCAAGAAAACCTCCAGGACCGCCGGCGGCAGTCATCCGGCACCAGCCCATACAGATCAGCCTGGACAATGAGAAGAGTCCGGGTCGGATGACGCCGCCCCGCATCCGGGCGGTCCACCAGAAAAAGAGACCCAAAAACGAATTTACTCTCAATGTCTTGATACCGGATCTGTCGATTGGCGGCGGAAGATTGAGGGGATGGCAAAGTTCACTTGCATCCCCTGCTATCGGATACCGTAACGTCCTTCCCTATGATACCGATCGAGACATCAGGATTTTCCGGCAAGGATTCCAAGGGATATGAGCAGCAATCAGTGGTTCATCGACAGCGAGACCGGACATCTGGACGACGTCCTGCTCTGCCCGCCGACCTATTATGACTGGATCCCCAGCAACGACATCGCGATCCTGAGCCTGGAGAACGGCCGCAAGCCCGAAACGCACGCCGTCCGCAAACAGTTCGACGAGATGGTGGACGCGCTGCGCGGCGCGGACGTCGCCTGCCATTTCCTTACCCCCCAGCCGGGCCTGCCCTATCAGGTCTATACCCGCGACAGTTCGCAGACGACGCCGTTCGGCACCGTCGTCACCAGCCTGTTCCGCCAGGAACGCAAGGGGGAGAAGGCGCTGATCGAATCGTTCTATGGCGAGGGCGAGGTCTGGAAGACCGCGAACCGCGGCCATGTCGAAGGCGGCGACATCCACGTCATCAGCCCCGGACTGCTGGCGGTGGGCGTCACCGGCACCCGGACCGACACCGCGGGGGCCGAGGAATTCACCGGCTGGTTCGACGAAGCCGGATGGCAGACGCGCATGATCCGCTTTTCGGATCATTTCCTGCATCTGGACGTCGTCTTCTCGATGGTGGCGGAAAAACTGGCCCTGGTCGCGCCCGACGCCCTGGCGGACGCCGATCTGGACTGGTTCCGCGCGCAGGGCATCCGCCTGCTGCCGGTGACCTACAAGGAAGCGATGCGGGACATGGCGTGCAACGTGCTGGCCCTGGGTGACGGGCGCGTCATCAGCCCCCGCCATTCCACCCGCGTCAACGAGATGCTGCGGGCCGAGGGGCTGACGGTACTGGACCCGGAACTGGACCAGTTCTCGCAGGGGGGCGGAAGCATCCATTGCATGACCATGCCGCTGCGCCGCCGCTCGCTGGCCGGGGCCTGAGGAATCGTTTTAACGGTGGCTCCGCCGATGGGCGGCGACGGGCGGCCATGAAGGCCGAGATCGCCGTCTTGGCCGCCTCGCTTGTGGGCCTGGTCCTGATCATGCCGGCCATCTTCCTGCTGGCGTCACCGCCCCCGGGCGTGGGCCTGTCGTGGGATATAGCGGACGCGGCAGGCTTTGCCGCCTTTGTCGTGCTGCTGGGGCTATTCGTGCTGAACGGACGGCCCACGGCCTGGCCGAACTGCGACGGCAAGTTCTTCGTGGTGCTGCATCGGGGGCTGGGCACCGGGGCGCTGGCCCTGCTGGGCCTGCATATCCTGCCGCCGTTCTGGGCCGCGCCGTTACTGCTCGACGACCTGCTGCCGTCGGGGCCCTGGCCGATGCTGGCGGGGCTGGCGGCCGCGTGCCTGATTCTGGCGGGGGCGCTGTCCGGTCTGCGTGGCGTACGCCATGCGCTGTGGCGCACGGCGCGGCGGTTCCGGATCGGTCATTCCGTCATCGCGTATTCCACGCTGCCGCTGTCCGCCTTCCATGTGGCCGAGGCCGGACTGCATGTGAACACCGAATGGAAGACGGCGCTGTGCGCGGTGCTGACCGCCGGGGCTGCCGCATGGACACCGGTGCGGTGGCTGCTGCGGCCGGAGCGGAACCACGCATCCCCCAGCCGGAAACGCTGGCGGAACATGTCCCCCCACGCCCGGACCATCGTGGCCCTGATGCTGGCGGCCAGCGTCCTGTCGGCCGTGTGCTATGCCATGGTCACGCCGCATGGCGGTCCCGGATGAGGGGCGGCCCGGGCCGGATATGCGCCGCGATGTTGGGGGTGGCTCTTCTGGCGGCGGCAGGATGGGCGATCGACAGACTGCATGTGCATTCCGTGATGGCCCATCCGGCATTGCCGCTGCGTTTCGCGCACGTCGACCATACGGCGATCAACTGCGTCGCGTGCCACCATAACTATGCGCAATCGCGGATGGCGCGCCTGCCGCGGCAGGACTGCATCGCCTGCCACAAGACCGAACCCGGACAGGCCACCCGGGTCGAGGCGACGTTCCATCAGTTCTGCGAATCCTGCCATGTCCGCCGGCGCGAACAGGGCCGCCCCGGCGGGCCCGTCCGCCTGTGCCAAGGTTGCCACGCCCAGCGTCCCCCCGGCAAAGGCCCCCTGGACTGACCGGGCGCGGGCGTGTTTCAGCCCTGCGAATTCACCTTCCATCCCGTCTCGCGCAGGCAGAACGCCAGGCCGATCGCCACAACGACGCCGGCGATCAGCGGCAGGAACGCATGCTGGATCGTGGGCATGGACACCTGTTCGCCATTGCCCATCAATGCCGAGACGACGGGCGACATGATGCCGGTCGTCAGGAACACCATGAAGTTCATGACCCCCGCCGCCGTGCCCTTCAGTTGCGGCGGATTGATTTCCTTCATGCTGGAAAACGGAATCATCGCCGCCCCGGACGCGATTCCCATGACCAGCGCCACCGAATAGCGCGGCATGATTCCGACGGGGACATAGACGGCCACCAGGCAGGCCGCCAACAGCACCGCCGCCCCCCCGATCAGCACCGGCCGCCGCCGCCCGATCCGGTCCGAAATGTAGCCCAGCAGCGGGCAGCCGATGACCCAGCCGATCGGCACCATCGAGACATCCGACGCCGCGAAGGCCATCGACGTGCCTTCGCCCACATGCAGCATCAGCGTGCCCCAGACCAGCGCCCCGATCGTGGTCGGAACGAACAGCAAGCCGCCGATGGCGCCGGCGATCCAGCTTTGCCGATTGGCGAAGATCGTGCGGAAGGGCACCATCAGGCTGCCGGCCGACAGCGGGCCGTGATGGGTGTGGCTGTCGCCACCCTCGCGCGGCATCACCAGCCAGGTCGCGACCGCCAGCACGGCGCCGAGGGCGGCGAAACCCAGCCAGACCTGCTGCCAGGCCATATGAACGCTGCCCGCCGGATCGATCAGAAGATGCACCGGTTTGGACCCGAAGGCGGCGCCCGCCATGCCCAGGCATTGCGTCAGCCCGACGAACAGCGCCAGCATGCGTGGCGGCAGGTAACGCGCCGCGACATAGGACGAGCCGATGAAGGCGAAGATCGCGCCCATCGCCTGCAAAACGAAGCCGCCCATGCCCGCGGCCTCGCCGCCCTGGGCGAAGACCAGACACCCCACCGCCACCACGGCGATGCCCGACGGAATGGTGGCGTGCGCGCCATAGCGATCCAGCAGGATGCCCGCCACCAGAGCCATCAGGGCGTACGCGACATAATAGGCCGCGATCATCGACCCGATATGGTTGCCGCCCCAGGCCTGGGTCAGTTCTTCCTGCATCACGCCGGGCGCCGAGCGCACGGCATACTGGTAGAAATAGAAGGCCGCGCACAGGAACCAGGCCAGCACATAGAGCGGCCGCAGCGCGGATGGGTTCGCCGTGTCGGCCTGCCGTGCGGGCGCGGCCGAAAAATTGGCGGATATTACGGACATGTATCACATCGTCCCGTGAAAACGCTCCGCGCCGGAATGGCGCGGAGCCAGAGCCTGCCTGCTGTTATTTCGCCGGCGGGCGGGCATTCGCGCTCGCCACCCGGCGTCCCCAGGAAATCAGTTCGCTGGTACAGTCGTCCCGGTCGATGACGCATTCGATCAGCGTCGGGCCGCCGTGATTATCCAGCGCCGCCCGCACCGCCTCGGCCATTTCGGCGCCGGTGGTCGCGCGGAAGCCGCGCCCCTTCCCTTCGCCGGCATTGAAGACCTCGATCAGGCCTGCGTAGTCCCAGTTCTTGATGTTGTTGTACGGCCCGTCATGGATCTCGACCTCGATCGTGTAGCCATGGTTATTCACCAGGAATACGATCACCGGCAGTCCGCGTCGCACCATCTGGGCGACTTCCTGCGCGGTCAGCTGGAACGACCCGTCGCCCACCATGGTGATGATACGGCGCTTGGGTTCCGCCACGGCGTAGCCGAACGTCGCGGGCACCGACCATCCGATATGCCCCCACTGCATTTCGAATTCGACGCGCGCACCTTCCGGCAGCTTCATGCGCATGGCGTTGAACCAAGAATCGCCGGTTTCAGCCAGCAGGGTCGTCTCCGGCGTCAGCAGCGCGCCGATCTGCCGCGCCATTTCCGCACGCGTCAGCTTGGCGGTCGGGGCCGCGCTGTCCACCGACGCCGGTGCACCGACGATACGACGGTATTCCGTCATCGTGGCGCCCTTCTTCGGCTGCCCCGCCAGGCGGGCTGCCAGGGCCGTCAGCAGGTCCTTCAGGTGCAGTCCGTCAAAGACCTGCCCGTCCAGCGTCACCGTGCCGATATCGGCCTGCACGACGTTGGCGCCGCGCGGCCATGCGGTCCAGCCCACGGTGGAATAATCGTTGAACACGCAGCCCAGGCACAGGATGCCGTCGGCCCAGTCGAAGATCTCGCGCGCGCCGGGGCTGCTGGCCTCGCCCCAGTAGGTGCCGATATAGTTCGGATAGTTTTCGGGGAAGAAGCTCTTGGCGGCGGCCATCGTCGCCACGGCGCATCCCAGCGCGTCGGCCAGCGCCACCGCGCCCTCCCCGCCATTTGCCGCGCGCAGCTTGCTGCCGACCAGGATCGCCACCTTCTCGCGCTTTGCCAGGAAGGCGGCGATCGCCTCGACCGCCGCCTCCAGCGTCGCGGCGTCGCTGGGTACCTGCGACAGCACGGCGCTGACCGGGCCGGGGCGCGCGCAGGCCGCGCCGGCGACGTTGCAAGCAATCTCGATATAGGCGGGCTTGCGCTCGCGCAGGGCCGTGCGGATCGCGTGATCGATCTTCGCCGGCGCTTCGTCGGCCGAAATGATCGAGACCGCGGCGCAGGTGATGCGCCGCGCCATCTCGATCTGGTAAGTATAGTCGGGCGTGCCGATCGTATGGTGCAGGATGTGCCCGCTGCCGTGATCGTTCGAGTTCGGCGCGCCCGAAATCAGGATCAGCGGCAGGTTTTCCGCGTACGCGCCGCCGACCGCGTTGAACGCGGAAATCGCGCCGACGCTGAACGTGACGATCGCGGCGCCTGCCCCCTTCGCCCGCGCATACCCTTCGGCGCTATAACCGCAATTCAGTTCGTTGCAGCAATAGACTTGATCCATCCCGTCGATTTTCAGCAACTGGTCGAGCAGGACGAGGTTGTAGTCCCCGGCGACGGCGAAATGATGGTCGAGGCCGATCTGCTTCAGCCGGTCGCCCAGATACATCCCTACGGTATATGTCATTCTTGTGCTTCCCTGTCCTGTTGACGACCGCTATCCGCCCACCGGGCCTTCTCGCCGGCCCCGCGGGACATGGCAACATGCGGCATGCACGTTTTCCGATCCGAGTCCGGACCGAAGCCTGGAACAATCCGAATATAACGACGACAATGCGTTCATAAGTGCGGTCACATCCCTGTGGCGTCCCGCGACGGGATCGTGGATCCGGACCGGCCCCGGCCACAAGGCCAATCGTCGCATGGGACTTCTTCCTTTTCCGTTATTACAAGCGGATTTCCCACCCCCAAGCATGGGCCGTCCGGAACCTGCCGGGGCCTGCACGCGCCGCTTCCCCCGAAAGAACCGGATACCCCCTGCGGGGCAGTATCCGGATTCTCTCGTGATCCCGCTTTCCATAGAGGCCCGGCAAGGATGGCGCGTTGATATGAATCAACCCGCGCGGACTTTGACCAGAGCCGCTGTGACGGGGCGGGATCAGCCGGGATCGACCCCGCTCTCCACTTCGCGCAACAAATGGATATAGCGCCCGGCATCGAAGCGGGGCTTGACGAACATCCGGCGCACCGCCGTCATGCCGTTATGGGTAAAATAAGCGCGCGGCGCCCCGTCTTCGACCTCGACCCGCAACAGCCCGCGTGCCAGCAGGTCGCGGATGGATGCCGGGATGCGCGGCTGGCCGGTGCGCGGCCCGCTTTTCCACGTCGGCAGGATGATCCCGTCCGACAGGGATGGATTATGCCCGGAATAAGTGCCGAAGGCCCATCGTATGAAGCGCTCCTCGGCCCGGGTCAGGCTGGTCTCTCCCATGTGATTCGCTCGCGTTCTTGTTTTTATGTTTCTACGCGCGGTCCGGCCCCGAAGGGCCGGGTCTATTTCAATATTGTCAGGGCGGCCTGCGCAATCTGTTCGTCATGGTCGGGCGTATCGACCGACACGCCGATTCCGCCGACGACCTGGCCATCCATGACGATGGGCTCGCCCCCTTTCATCATGACATAGCCCTGCGCCGTCACCAGCGCCGGGCGCGGCCCGTCGATCGCGCCTTCCAGGACCGCGGTCGGACGGCGGAACATCACTGCCGTCCGGGCCTTTCCCGGCGCCAGATCGACGCTGGCCCGCATATAGGCATTGTCCATCCGCGCCAATGCCATCACCTGTCCGGCATCGTCGACGACGGCGACGACGCCGGGCCACCCGTTGCGCGTGGCCTCCTGCAGCGCGGCCTGCAGCAGACGTTCGGCCAGCGCCAGGGTCAGGACCGGCCGCGAGGCCAGCGCCGGGGCCGCCCGTGTCGCCATGGGGCACGCGACCAGTGCAAGCCCCAGGAAGAATGTCGACATATAGCGTGCCGTCTTGTCGATCATGGTCCTGTTCCCCCTTGTTTCGTCCGATTTTCGCCCGGCCGCCGCCGTCACGACGGTGACGGATCGACGGTGTTCCTGCTTTCCGGCGTCGGCCCGCTGTTGATCGTCCTGCGGATCCGCGCGACATCCTGGGCGCTGACCGGCGCGCCATGATTGCCCCAGCTTGTCCGGATGAACGTCACGACATCCGCCACGTCCCGGTCATCCAGCCGCCACCCCAGGCCCGGCATCCCGAAGGCCGCCGGGGCGCCCGCCGTGGGCGCCATCCGCGACCCCTCCAGCACGATCCGTACCAGCGACATCGGATCGGCGCTGTTGACGACGGAACTGAGCGCCAGGCGCGGGAAGACGCCGTCATAGCCCTGGCCGCCGGTCCGGTGGCATGCCGCGCAATTATCGAGGAAGACGCGACCGCCCCGCGGCAGGCCGTGCCCGGTCCGCAACGCCGTCGCGGCCGCGGCATCGGGGCGCAGCGCGGGTGCCGCGCCGCCCTTCCCGCCCAGGCTCTTGAGATAGAGCGCAATGGCCGTCAGATCGTCATCGTTCAGATACTGGGTGCTATGGGCGACGACGTCCTTCATGCCGCCGAATGCGGCGACTTGGTTGTTGCGGCCGGTCTTGAGGAACGTGACGATATCCTGCACCGACCACGCCGACAGCCCGTCAGGCCCGTCCGACCGCAGGCTCTTGGCCAGCCAGCCGTCGATCGGCGCACCCGACAGGTAGGCCGCCCCGTCGGCGTCGGTCAGCGCCTTTTCCTGCAGGGCGAAGCCACGCGGCGTATGGCACGACCCGCAATGTTCCAGCCCCACCACCAGATAGCGCCCGCGCGCCAGTTGATCGGCGGAGCCGGACGCCGCCGCCGGTACGGTCGCGGGTGACGGGGCGAACATCGCGTCCCAGAACATCAGGGGCCAGCGCATCGACAGCGGCCACGGAATGTCGGCGGCCCGGTCAGGCTGGTGCTGCGGCTTCACCCCATGCATGAAATAGGCATACAGCGCCTGCATGTCGTCGGGAGTGACACGGGCGTAGGACGGATAGGGCATGGCCGGATACAGGCGGTGGCCCGCCTGGTTGACCCCGCCACGCACCGCGCGGTCGAACGCTGCGAAGTCATAGGTCCCGATCCCCGTCTCCGGATCGGGCGTGATGTTGGTGGAATAGATCCGCCCCATCGGGGTCTCGATGGCCAGTCCCCCGGCGAAGGGCGCCCCGCCCGTCGCGGTATGGCAGGCCACGCAGTCGCCGGCACGGGCGATATAGGCGCCACGGGCCACCTGGGCATCGTCGGCCGCGCGCGCGCCACCCGATGCGGACGCCAGGCCGACAAGCAGGGCGGCGGCGGAGAGATGTCGGGTCATCATCATGTCCCTCCTACGCCTGCACCAGGGGGCCGGGATTTTTCAGGTATTGTTCCCGGATGGCCTTGGCCGACCAGTAGGCCAGCGCGCCGACCAGGCCGGTCGGGTTGTAGCCCATGTTCTGCGGGAAGGCGCTGGCCCCCATCACGAACACGTTGGGCACGTCCCAGCTTTGCAGGTAGCGGTTGACCACGCTGGTGCGCGGATCGGCGCCCATGATCGCCCCGCCGGTGGTATGGGTGCTCTGGTAGAAGCGGACATCGTATTTCGCGCCCGGGGTCACGCGGTTGGTCACCCAGTACTTTTCCGCGTTCATCGCCTTGGCGATCTCGCTGATCCGGTCGCCGACGTGATGCATCAGCCGGGCCTCGTTATCGTGCCAGTTATAGGTCAGGCGCAGCAGCGGCTGGCCATACGCATCACGATAGGTCGGGTCGAGGTCGAGATAGACATCCTGGTACGCCGCCACCGATCCCGACAGATCGATATGCAGTTCGCGTTGGTAGGTGTCCTTGACCGCCGACTTCCAGGCGCTGCCCCATTTCGGCGTGCCGGGCACGGTGGGGGTCATCTGGATCGGGCGACCGCCCAGGCGCACATGACGCACGCTGGCCCCGCCCACAAAGCCCAGCGGACCATGATCGAACTGGTCGCCGTTCACGTCGTCGACCGAGACGCCGCCCGCCCCGGTGCCGATGAACGGGTTGAGCCGCGTGCCCGAGGGCAGCAGCACTTCCACCCCGCCCATCGCCTGGTAGGCATAGTTCATGCCGACCACGCCCTCGCCGGTCTTCGGGTTGTAGGGCTTGCCGATACCCGACAGCAGCAGCAGACGCACATTGTGCATCTGATAGGCCGTGACGATGACCAGGTCGGCCGGCTGGAAGATCTCGCGCCCCTTGGCATCGACATAGGTGACGCCGGTGGCCTTCTTGCCCGTCGAATCGAGGTTAATCTTCAGCACCTGCGAGCGGGGCCGAAGCTCGAAATTCGGCTTGCGCAACAACACCGGCAGGATCGTGGTCTGCGGCGACGCCTTGGAATACATGTAGCAGGCGTAGTTTTCGCAGAACCCGCAGAAATTGCATGGCCCCAGACGAACGCCATACGGATTGGTATACGGCGTGGAGCAGTTGGCCGCCGGCGCGTAATACGGATGGAACCCGGCCTCGACCGCGCCCTTCCAGACCAGGTCGGCGCCATAGCCGTTATGCAGCGGCGGCGTGGGATAGTCCTTGCTGCGCGGCCCTTCGAACGGATTGCCGCCCTCGATCTTCCGGCCGTCCAGATTGCCGGCCTTGCCCGACGTTCCGCACACGTACTCGAACCTGGTGAAGAACGGCTCCAGTTCGTCATAGGTGACGGGGAAATCGCGGATGGTCATGCCTTCGGGAATGAAATTCCTGCCGTAGCGCTGCTCGTAACGGGTACGAAGCTGCAACTCCTCGGGCAGGACGCGGTAATGCATGCCGTTCCAGTGCAGGCCCGCCCCGCCAACGCCATTGCCCAGCAGGAACGAGCCGTGCTGGCGGTACGGCACCGCCAGATCGTCCACCCCATGGCGAACCGTCACCGTCTCGCGCGACAGGTCCTGATACAGCTTGCCTCGGATCGAATAGGCCAGTTCGTCGATCACCTGCGGGTAGCGCGCATCGGTCGGCGTGTCGCGCATCTCGCCGCGTTCCAGCGCCAGGACGTCCAGCCCGGCCTCGGTCAGTTCCTGGCCCAGGATCGCCCCGGTCCAGCCGAACCCGATCAGGACCACGTCCTTCTTTTTCATGGTGACAGTCATCGAATTTACGCTCTCTCGCCGGAAATCGAAACCGGCCCATAGGGGTATGCCGCGTTGGGACGGTCGATCCAGTCCATGTAGTCGGCTCGCACACCGGGGAAGCCGATCATCTTCCAACTGGCCATGCCCTTGTTCCCGCCATAGATCGGATCGGCGAAGAACCCTTCCTTCGTGTTCGTCAGCAGAAAGCCGAAGAACGTGGCCGAGGGTACATCCGCGAAGACGATCCGGCCGGATTCCAGTTCATGCATCGCCGCGATCTGCTCGGCGGCCGCCAGGTCGGCGAAGGGCTTGCCATGCGTCTTCGCGCACCAGGCATCGAAATTCCCGATACCCAGCCTGTAGATATCGCGCGGCACAAGGTTGAGCTGATAGCCGAGTTCGGGCTCCACCTCGGGATGGAACGGCCCGCCCATGAACCACAGCTTGCCGTGGCCGTAAGGCATCTCCATCTGACCGTCGATGAATTCCGGGATGCCGACGGTGGCGCCGCCTGGCCCGTTGTCGTCGGCGGGGATCAGGATATCCGCGGCAGCCTGCAGGAACCGCCATTCCGCGGCGGTGAAATAGCGCGGCGCGTAGGCCGGGCCGGGCGCTTCGGGCGTTTCCACGGCATCTCCCACCGCCGGGGCCGCGCCCACGGCCAGGGCGGCGGCTGGCCCGGCCGACACGAGGGTGCGGAGAAAACCTCTCCGGTCCGGTTGGGTAATGCTCACATTCTGTTCCTTTCGCATATCGCCTGATGCGCGGCCCCGACATCTGGCGAGGCCGAACGGGATATGCCGGCGCCACCATTTCTGAATGGCAGGACAACCGATTGTTCCGCCCCTTGCCCAAGTCGCCTGAAAACCCGTGCGCAACCACATTCGTTACTTAATCGTTATATATTTGTCGGCACCGGGCGACTGCGATGAGCGCCGCATATGATGGCCCGTATTTTTACATGCACGTTACATGCGCCCAGCGCTGACCCGCCTTTTTTTCCTTGCGGTATTTTTTTGTTATAACAAAAAAAGTTGCGATGCTTTCTGTCCGTCCAGGCACCACGGCCTGCGATCAACCCAGCTTCTTCAAAAAAGAAATATCCGCGACACATGAAAAGGGCCACACCCTTTTCGTTCACATAAAAGTCAACAAGTATTGTTGATCCAACAAAGCAGGATTGACACGGTATATCCACGCCGTTTTGGACAGATATACCTTAACCCCTATTTCAAATCATGGCAGATCGTGAGAAAATCCTGTCTGATTCGGCATCAGGACAGCCCTTTTCCCTAAAAGAACAAGGCGTTCGACCGCCGATTCAGCATGCCGTCCCTATGCTTTCCTTGCTCGCCATTATCACATAAATGTTATAAATTCGCAAAAACCGGCCGTCACTCGCCTAAAAAAAAGAAGAATTAACATGAAATACAGCGTGATGGCGACGCTATGCTTTCGCCGCATACCACAGTCTCTAAAAATGATGGGCGTCTTTCTTTCCGTTATGCTCTCGGCCCCCACGTCCGGCGGGGCCGTGGCCCGGGTCGCAAAGGTCCATCCCGCCGCCCCGGCACCTGCAACCGCGCAGGCGGCGATATCGCCCCCCGCCCCGCTGAAGAATGAACTGAATCCGCTGTTCCGGGGCGAGGCCGTGTCGTCCCTGCTGCCCGATCGGTGGGACGCCCTGCGCGATTCGGACATGACCGATCCGTATTTCATTCCCGCACAGGCATCGGGACATCTGATCCCGCAATTGCAGCCTTTCCGTTCCCGCCTGGCGCAATACGGCGTGGCGTTCAACTTCACCTACAAGGGTGAAGCCATGGCCAACATCAACGGCGGCCAGCAGCGCGGCATGGACTACGTCCATGAACTGACACTGCAGGTCAATTTCGACCTGGAACGGATGGCCGGGCTGAAGGGCTGGACGATCCATACCCTGGTCATGGAGCGTGTGGGCCGCGAGGTCTCGCGCGACCGGGTGGGCGAACCCTATATCAACCTGATGGAAGTATACGGCCTGTCCGGCCATTCGGTCGCCCATCTGGTGGATTTCTACGCCGAGAAGAAATTCCTGAACAACCGCGCGGACATCACCTTCGGACGCATGTCGCTGACGCACGTGTTCGCGACGTCGCCGCTGATCTGCTCGTTCATGGTCACCTGCTCGGCCCCGGTGGCGCTGAAGCTCGATGCCGGGTTTGCCGTGTATCCGAAGGCCACCTGGGGCGCGCGATTCCGCCTGCGCCCGACCCGCGACACCATGCTGCAGGTCGGCGCCTATAACGTGGCCCCGCTGGCCAGCAATCCCAGCGGCTGGGCCTGGGGCAGCGAACCCAGCACCGGCCTGATGCTGCCGGTCGAATTCACCTGGCAGCCCTTCCTGGGCCGGGACCGGCTACCGGGTCACTACGTGCTGGGCTTCGCCCATGACACCACCCGCTATGCGGACTCGCTGGGCGCCGTCCCGGCCGCGCTGGCCGAACAGAAAAGCTCGGCGCCACGGGATTCGGTCTGGATCATGACCGACCAGATGATCTACCGCGCCGGCGGACACGGCCAGATGGATGGCGGGTACCTGATGGCAGGCTATCTGCACAACACGCCCCACGTCTCGACCATCGCCGACGAGGTCTATGTCGGCGGGTCCTTCCCCGGCTTCATCCCGTCGCGGCCCAAGGATCGGATCGGCGTGCTGTATTCCTGGTATCATGTCAGCGACCGGCTGTATGACGGCCAGGCGATCCGCGAGCAGGCCGGCCTGCCGCTGGGCGCGATGGTGCTGGCGCCGCAGACCAATTCGTCGGTGATCGAGGCCTATTACGGCTTCGCCCCGATGCAGGGCATCACGCTGCAACCCGAATTCCAGTACATGATCCGCCCCGGCGAAACGGCGCGCATTCCCGACGCCGCGCTGGTGGGCCTGAAGGTGATCGCGACGCTATAGCGGCTGCCCCCTCGACGGCGGATCGTTCCTTGCCCATATCCTGTCTGCCCGGGAAACGACCTGGCAGACAGGGACGAACTCATGGCAGGCGACGATGTCCATTACTACGAGCCGCGCAACGGGCATGGGCTGCGCCACGACCCGTTTTCCGCCATCGTCGGGCCGCGCCCGATCGGGTGGATTTCCAGCCGGTCGGCCGAGGGCCGCGCCAATCTGGCGCCCTACAGTTTTTTCAACGCCTTCAACTATCGCCCGCCCATCATCGGCTTCGCCAGCGTGGGCTGGAAGGACACGGTGGCCAACATCCGGGACACCGGCGAATTTGTATGGAACCTCGCCACCCGCCCCATGGCCGCCCGGATGAATCTGACCTCCGCCGCCGTGACGCAGGACGAATTCGCGCTGGCCGGGCTGGCGCAGGCGCCCGCGCGGCTGGTGGGCGCGCCGCGCGTCCGCGCCAGCCCGGTCAATTTCGAATGCCGGCTGACCCAATTGTTCCCCCTTCGCGACAAGGAAGGCGCCGAACTCGAAAGCTGGATGATCCTGGGCGAGGTCGTCGCGGTGCATATCGACCGGGCCATGCTGGTCAACGGGGTGTACGATACCGCCCGCGCCCATCCCATCCTGCGTGCCGGCGGCCTGGGCCGCTATGCCGGGATCACCGAGGACGCAATGTTCGACATGAACCGCCCGGCCGGCGACGAGGACGCGGCGGCGATGGTGCGCGCCCTGGACGCCGCCCCGGATGCCTGAACCGGCGCATATGAATCGGACAACGGAAAGGCCGGCGAGAGACATGACGATCCCGAGCCCGATCGCAGCCTTGACTGTGGCCAAGGCGGTCGTCGCCACGCGCTATGCAGACGCTGCTTTCGCGTTTGCGGCGGGTTCGATCATGCGGGGTGACGGCACATACCTGTCCGACATCGATCTGGTGGTGATCTACGATCGTCTGGAAACCGCGCGGCGCGAATCTTTCACCGCCGATGGCTTCCCGATCGAAGCATTCGTCCACGATCCGGAAACGCTTGCGTTGTTCGTGGACGCGGATGTGGCGCGTGGTCGCCCCAGCATCCTCAACATGATAGCCGAAGGCACAATCATCGGAGATACCGACCGTGCGCGGGCACTGCAACGGGACATGCCGCGGCGCCTCGCGGACGGGCCGCCCCCGCTGGCGCCCGGCGAACGCGATGCCCTGCGCTACGACATCACGGACGCAATCGACGACCTGACCAGACTGGTTGAAGACGAATTTGGTGGCCGGGTCGAAAGACATTTCGTGACGCCGATGTATATGGCGCGCAAGACCTGAATCCGGCTTTCGAAAACGTCAGAACCGCTCGCTGATGCGGGCGCCGATCTGCCATTCCGCGCTGAGCTGCGGACCGTTCAGCTTCTGATAGACCGGCTTGCCGCCCTCGATCGCGAAATGGCTGTAGCCGGGCAGCCCCAGGCTGTGGCCGTCTATCTCCAGGCCCCCCAGAAGCTGAAGGCGCTCGCCGCCGTAATAGACCGGATTCATCGGTTGACCCGGCCCATTTATCATCAGATCGCGTCCGCTGATCCGGTCCTGACGCGTATAATCGACGCGGAACGAAAGAACCATGTCGCCAGGCAGAAGATAGCCGCCCACACATCCTCCTCGTACATTGCGCCCCAGTTGTAATCGTGACTGTTGCGGGCGAAGGGAATGCGGGCGCGAAACGCGCCGCCCCACGACCAGCGGCCCACGGTTCCCAGGTAGGTCAGCCCAGGCAGCGCCTCGACCGAGCCGGTTCCTATCTCCATCCCGTAGGGCGCGCGCATCTGCATATGCATCCCCGTGGGCGCCAGCATCGTAATGGTGTCCGTCGTGGAGCCGCTGGGCAGGCCCAGACCGAAATTGAGATGCAGATGCGTATGCTGGTCCTGATAAAATCGGACGATCGCGCTGACGCTGGTATCTCCGAAACCACTGGTGCTTCCGCTGTTGGAACCCAGAACGGTACTGCCCATCATGCCCTTGTACGTCGTCATCCGCATGTATTTACGCGTCCAGCTGGACATGACGCTGACATTCAGCCAGTCGGAAACGGCATACATCGCGCCGAACATGTACATCTGCGCGTTCATCCCATCGGGAACGACGCGAATTTTCGAACCGGCCACCGCGTTGTACGTGGTCGCAATCGCGCCCGAGGAAAGATTATGATCGCCGATCATATTCCCTTGCATGCCCATGAAGGCGGGCATGAACATCAGGGAAACATGCCCGCTCGCCATCATCCTGGCCCCGGGCAACGCCGCCGGGGCGGCGACGCGCCCCAGCCCGCGATGGATGACGTCGCCGCGCACGACGGCGCTGTCGCCGAAGGTCTCGCTGCTCTTGTGATCGAGAATCTGCCGTAGCCACGAACGGCGCGGCGGCGTACCACACACATCGACATGTGTGATGCTGGACCGCTCGCCGGCCGTGTCCGCACAGACATCGGGCTTGCGCCCGCCAAGCGCCGGATCGCTCTGCGCATGGGCCGCCCCGTGCGCCACCGCCAGCACCGTCCCGAAGAGGGCCGCCATCAACCAACATCGCACCGCCAGGGCCGGCCGGTGTGTCACCCCGCCCGGCTGCAGATGCCGTTTCTTCGTGCCGGCTTTCGATCGCGGCCCCATCGCCATCCTACCGCGCCAACCACAGTCTTGCTCTTCCGCTATATTCGTCTATATATAGACAAATATAGCGGCTGTCACTGCCTGACGTGGAACGCGTTCAAAGTCCGCTTCCGGGTGATTTTCGGCCCTATTCTGCGAATGTGGGCGGCGGTGAGCCTCGGCCGCCAACTCCGTTTACTGGTGAGACAACATCGCGTCCGCCCCGTGGTCGCATGCCTGCGCGTAGAGCCATTCATGAACGGCCCTGACCAGCGCCGGATCCCTGCTCTGGTACAGAATGCGTCCGCCAGCCGGCAGCGCAACGAACAGGACGTGCATGCGGGCGGCTCCGGCGGCCAATGCCTGCAACCCGGGCATGGTCGGGCCATGCATGGCGGCAGGGCCGCTGTAGTCCCCCTTGGCGCGCAGGCCGGCCTGAACGGAAAGATGTTGGCGGATAAGCGCGATCTGCGCCGCATCGTAGTCCGTCGACACCACATCCTGTTCGCCGCCGTCCTGCAATGGCGTGAAAATATGAAGCGTGCGCGACAGATCGAATGACATGCCCGACGCACCAAAATGCGCCTTCGCCATCATGCCCGTCCCGGCATGCGCATGGCGATGACCCATGGGACACTCTTCGGCCAGAGCGGTTCGGCCCACAAAGCCTGCCGCCGACAAGGCGAGGACGGCAAAGGCCGCGATCCGCCATAACGGCCTCTTTCCCATCCCAGGCATCGCATGCGGCGCGACCGGCTGGTGGGTGTTCAGCGGGGTGTCGGGCTGGGGCATTTTGCGTTATTCTGATACCCGGACCAGGGCACCCCTCACGAACCGGCTTTTCCTCTTTCCAGTGGTTGCTCCCCGTTTTGAAAGCGATCTCATTTTGCCGTCTTCTCCCTCCCCTTCCCGACGCCAAGGCGTAACGTATTCCACAGACCAGCGGAAATCCCGTTCGCCTTCACGACGTGAACAGCGGCGCCATGAAACGCATGAGGCGCTGATCGCCGCGGCGATGAATCTTCTGTCGGACAAGGGCTTCGACGAGACGACGGTCGACGAGATCGCCGAGGTCGCCGGGATCTCGCGCCGCACGCTGTTTCGATATTTCCCAACCAAGGCCGACATCGTCACGGCATGGGCACAACATATGACGGACGTGCTGACGACCAGCGTGCATCAATGTCCGGCCAACTTCACGCCGCAGGACATCATCCGCAGCGCCCTGGAAGCCGTGATCCCGAGAATCGCGGCAACCCGTGAGGAAACGTTTTCCTTCGTCTACCTCATCGAACGCACGCCCTCCCTCCTGCCTGTCAGCCTGCGCAAATACGCTCAGTGGGAGGACAGCCTCGCGGAAGCTCTCATGCTTCGCCTTCCCGCATCGCCTGACAGGAAACTCGCGGCGCGTGTCGCCGCGCGTTCAGGCATCGCAGCGTTCCGCACGGCGGTCGACGAATGGATCCGGCTGAACGGACGCCGCGACCTGGCAACGCTCCTGCGAAAGGTCATGCGCCTGCAAAGCGAGACCCTGTCCTGAAAGACGTCCGGGCCGTTCAGTCCAGACGCACGGAAGGCCGCACCTTGGTATCGATCCAGTCGGCAAGACAGGACATTACGCCACGCAGAAGGCCGTAGAGTTCCACCTGATGCTGACGATAGAGCATCAGGTGGCCCAGCCGCGCGGACAGCCCGCGAAGGCTTCCCCCGCCGAAGACCGTACCGCCCGGCAGGGTGCCCCAACCGTTATAGTTGCCCAGCGCGATAATGGCGCCCTTGTTGCGGAACACGCAGGGCGGGATGGCGCGTTTGTCCCGCAGCCAGGCGGGAAGGGTCCGCGCCAGATGATGCGCCTGCTGGCGCGCGACCTGCGCGGTCGGAGGGAGCGGATCGTTGGCGATGAACGAACAATCCCCCATGGCGAAAATCCGTTCGTCATCGACGGACTGCAGGCTGGGTTTGACCAGGATCTGACCCGACCGGCTGAGGGAAAGGCCTCCAAATCCCCTGGTGACATCGGGGGCTTTCACGCCCGCCGCCCAGACACGCAGTCGTGCGGGAATATGCGCGCCATCCCTCAGGGAAAAACCCGTCCCGTCCGCCGCGGAGACCATGGCGGACGTCCGGACCTCGACGCCAATCCGGGCAAGCTCACGCTGCGCCGCGTCCGATACGCTTTCCGGAAAAGCCGGAAGAATGCGGGGGCCGGCTTCCAGCAGGGCAATCCTGAGCTTCGGCGGCGCCTTCCCGAAGGAATGAAGCCCCACGATATCGAGCGCCTTGTGAAGCTCGGCGGCAAGCTGCGTGCCCGTGGCGCCCCCGCCGACGATGGCGATATCCAGTTCTTCGTTCGTGGCGAACGCACGAAGAAGTTCCATGCGGAATTTTTCATTGAAGCCGTTGGCTTCGACGAGGTCGTCGATAAACAGGCAATGTTCCGCAACACCGGGGGTGCGGAAATCATTGGCACAGCTTCCGATCGACAGAATCAGGGCGTCGTATTCGACCGTGCGGCCGTCCAGGACCATGGTACCGTCAGAGGAACGGAAAGGACTAAGGACAATTTCCTTCTTGTCCCGGTCGATCGAATTTACCTCTCCGGGCCAGAATTCGAAATGGTGGCCGCTGGCCTGGGCCATGAAGCTGATGCGGTCATTTTCATTCTGGGCCGTCCCCGCCGCGAAACAATGCAGCATGGGCTTCCAGACATGGGAAAAACTTTTGTCGATCAACGTGATCCGGGCTTCGCCGGTTTTCCCCAGTGCGTCCCCCAGCCGGGTAGCCAGGGCAAGCCCGGCGACGCCGCCCCCCACGATCAGGATTTCAGATTTTGCTGCCATTACGCCTCAGGGTCCGTCGCGCCGAATGGAAGAGATCGGGACGGGGTGCGCATCACCCCGCCCCCTTCGGGTCAGAAGAAGCCGAGCTTCTTTTCGCTGTAGCTGACAAGAAGGTTCTTGGTCTGCTGGTAATGTTCCAGGACCATCTTGTGCGTCTCGCGCCCGATGCCCGACTTCTTGTAGCCCCCGAAGGCGGCATGGGCCGGGTAGACATGGTAGCAATTGACCCACACACGACCGGCCTCAAGCCCGCGCCCCATGCGGTAGCATGTGTTGGCATCGCGCGACCAGACACCCGAACCCAGGCCGAACGGCGTATCGTTGGCGATCGCCAGGGCTTCCTCTTCGGTCTTGAACGTCGTCACGGCCAGAACCGGACCGAAAATTTCCTCCTGAAAGATGCGCATCTTGTTATTGCCGCGAAAGATCGTCGGCTGGACGTAGCATCCTTCGCTGAAGGCCGCGCCGAGGTCGGGCGTGCCGCCGCCCGCAAGAAGCTGGGCGCCTTCTTCCTTGCCGATCCCGATATAGTCAAGGATCTTGCGCTGCTGCATCGGCGAGTTCTGGGCGCCCATCATGGTCTCGGGGTCCAGCGGATTACCCTGGCGGATGGCCTTCACCCGGGGCAGGGCCCGCTCGATGAAGCGGTCGTAGATCGATTCATGAATCAGCGCGCGGCTGGGGCAGGAACAGATCTGCCCCTGGTTGAGGGCGAACATCGTGAACCCCTCAAGCGCCTTGTCGAAATAATCGTCGTCACGATCCATGACGTCCGCAAAGAAGATGTTCGGCGACTTGCCGCCCAGTTCCAGCGTGGCGGGGATCAGGTTCTCGGCCGCGGCATGGGCGATCATCTTGCCGGTGGGCGTGGAGCCGGTGAAGGCGATCTTGGCGATGCGCGGACTGTTCGACAACGCCGCCCCCACGTCGCGTCCAAGGCCGTTGACGATATTGAGGGTGCCGGGCGGGAAAAGATCACCGATCAGTTCCATCAGCAGCAGAATGCTGGCCGGGGTCGTCTCGGCCGGTTTCATGACGATGCAGTTGCCTGCCGCCAGGGCCGGCGCCAGCTTCCACGATCCCATCAGCAGAGGAAAGTTCCAGGGGATGATCTGGCCGACGACACCGAGGGGTTCGTGGAAATGATAGGCGATCGTCGTATCCGTGATTTCGCTGAGAGCCCCCTCCTGGGCGCGGATGCATCCGGCAAAATAGCGGAAATGGTCTATGGCGAGGGGAATATCCGCGGCCAGGGTCTCGCGGATGGGCTTGCCGTTATCCCAGGTCTCGGCACGCGCAAGCAGGTCGAGATTGGCCTCCATGCGATCCGCCGCCCTCAGCAGGATCAGCGAACGCTCGGCCGGTGAAGTATGGGACCAGGATTTGAACGCCTTATGGGCCGCGTCGAGGGCCAGTTCGATATCCTCGGCCGTGGATTGCGGAACTTCGCACAGCGTCCTGCCATCGACGGGCGACGGGTTTTTCATGTACTGGCCCTTCACGGGCACCTTCCATTCGCCGCCGATATAGTTCTCGTAACGGCCTTTGAAAGGTGGTTCCTGATTGTGCGACACGATCCCTCTCCATTGTTTCATGGCTGGCCATTGGCCTTGCGACGCAGACCCGGATTGAAAACAGGGCCAACGCGGTCTTTGTTGTCTATGTTGAGCGATATATAGAGGGATTTGCGAAAGCAAGGATCCGGACAGTCACATCCTTGTGAAAAACGACACCAAGTGCCAGTTTTGCGACGAAAAATATGATTTCATGACAAAATGTTAGATGGATATCGGGCGGTTGCCGGACTAACATTCTTCACCAGACCGAAGCGGCGGCGGACCCCGCCCCAATCAAAAAAATATATTCTCGCCGCGTCATGCATGGTGGGTCGATGTCGGTTCCGATCATTGCCGGGGGGCGGTTATGGTCTAAACCACCGCCTGGACCCGACGACCGGAAGACTGCGCCGACATGACCCCTGAGCCGATACGCGACACCACCACATCGACGGACGCCGTGCGCGTACGCGGTGCGCGGGAACATAACCTGCGCGACGTCAGCCTGGACCTGCCGCGCGACCGGCTGGTGGTGTTCACCGGAGTGTCGGGTTCGGGCAAATCGTCGCTGGCCTTCGGCACCTTATATGCCGAGGCCCAGCGCCGCTATCTGGAATCGGTCTCGCCCTACGCGCGGCGGCTGTTCCAGCAGATGCCCGTTCCCGACGTCGATTCCGTCGACGGCCTGCCGCCCGCCGTGGCGTTGCAGCAGCAGCGCGGCGGCAGCACCAGCCGGTCGTCGGTGGGCAGCGTCACCACGCTGTCGAACCTGCTGCGGATGCTCTATTCCCGCGCCGGCACCTACCCGCCCGGCCTGGCGATGCTGGAGGCCGAGTCCTTCTCGCCCAACACGCCGATGGGGGCCTGCCCGCGCTGCCACGGGCTGGGGCGCGTCCATGACGTCACCGAACGCACGCTGGTGCCCGACGACAGCCTGTCGATCCGCGATCGCGCGGTCGCCGCCTGGCCGACCGCATGGCAGGGCCAGAATCTGCGCGATATCCTGATCACCATGGGCATCGACGTGGACTGCCCCTGGCGCGATCTGCCCCGCGACACCCGCGACTGGATCCTGTTCACCGACGAGACGCCGACCGTCCCGGTCTATCCCGGCCTGGACCGCGACGCGGTGCGGCGCGCGATCGCCCATGATATCGAGCCCTCCTACAACGGCACTTTCACCGGTGCGCGCCGCTATGTTACGCAGACCTTCGCGAAATCGCAGAGCGCCGCGATGCGTAAGCGCGCCGAATCCTTCATGGTCGCGACCGACTGCCCCTCCTGCCATGGCCAGCGCCTGAACCCCGACGCGCTGCGCGTCACCTTTGCCGGGCTGAACATCGCACAGCTTGCCGCCCTGTCCCTGGCGCGGATCGCGGACCTGCTGCGGCCCGCGGCCGGTACGACGGGCACCGAGGCGACCGACATCGTGGCCCGGCGCATCGCCGCCGATCTGATCGGGCGCATCGGCGTGCTGCTGGACCTGGGGCTGGGCTATCTTCAACTCGACCGCGGGGTGCAGACCCTGTCGCCCGGCGAATATCAGCGCCTGCGGCTGGGCACGCAGATCCGGTCCAGCCTGTTCGGCGTCGTCTATGTGCTGGACGAACCGTCGTCGGGCCTGCATCCCGCCGACACCCAGGCGCTGCTGGCGGCGCTGGACGGGTTGCGCGCGGCCGGCAATTCGCTGTTCGTCGTCGAGCATAATCTGGATGTCATCCGCCGCGCGGACTGGATCGTCGATGTCGGCCCCGACGCCGGCGAGCGCGGGGGCGAGATCCTGTACAGCGGCCCGCCGGAGGGCCTGCGCGACGTCGCCCGGTCGCGGACGCGGCCCTACCTGTTCGCGCCCCCCGCCCCGGTCAGCCGCACGCCGCGCGAACCTGCCGGATGGCTGCGGCTGACGGACGTGACATGGAACAATCTGGCAGGGCTGGAAGTCGCCTTCCCGCTGGGCGCGTTCACGACCGTCACCGGCATATCCGGATCGGGCAAGTCCAGCCTGGTGGGCCAGGCCCTGGTCGGCATCGTCGCCCGCGCGCTGGGACAGGCCCTGCCCGTCGAAACGCATGACGGCGCGCAGGACGGCCCCGCCCCCGCCGCCCGCGAACCGCAGGGTCATGTGGCCGATGGGCTGGCGGGGGTGCGGCGGCTGGTAATGATCGACCAGAAGCCGATCGGCCGCACGCCGCGGTCGAACCTGGCCACCTATACCGGGCTGTTCGACACGGTGCGCAAGCTGTTCGCCAACACCGACCTGGCGCGCAGCCGCCGCTACGATGCCGGGCGGTTTTCCTTCAACCTGCCCAAGGGACGCTGCCCCACCTGCGAGGGCGAGGGCGCGGTGATGGTGGAGTTGCTGTTCCTGCCCAGCGTCTATGCCCCCTGCCCCACCTGCCATGGCGCGCGCTACCGTCCCGAGGTGCTGGAAGTCACCTATCGCGGCCATTCGATCGCCGACATCCTGGGCCTGAACGTGGACGACGCCTACGCCCTGTTCGCCGACCATCCGGCGCTGGAGGTCAGCCTGGACACGCTGCGCCGGGGCGGGCTGGGCTATCTGCGGCTGGGCCAGCCGGCAACGGAGCTGTCGGGCGGCGAGGCCCAGCGCATCAAGCTGGCCACCGAACTGCAGAAGCAGCGGCGCGGCCACACGCTGTATGTGCTGGACGAACCGACGACCGGGCTGCACCCGTCGGACGTGGACCGGCTGATGACCCATCTGGACAGCCTGGTGGCCGCCGGCCACACCGTCATCGTGGCCGAGCACGACATGCGCGTGGCCGCCGCCAGCGACTGGATCGTCGATCTCGGCCCCGGGGCGGGCGACGCCGGCGGGCGGGTCGTTGCCGCCGGACGTCCGGCCGACATCGCCCTGGTCTCCGACAGCCGCACCGCGCCGTTCCTGCGCCGGGTCACGGGCGGATAATCTCCGGCCTACGCTTCCGGCGGCCGCCGGACAGTGACGGGCCGCCGCCGCAGGCGGACGATGAGCGTATCCAGCGCCGACAGGAAGGCCGACCGGTCGGCCTTGCCGAACGGCCGGTTGTGCGTCGTCACTGTTCCTGTCGAACGCAGATCGTCCATCAGATTGCGCATGGCCAGGGTCATGCCGATCGAATCCGCGTCGAACAGGCGCCCCTTCGGGTCCATCGTGGCCACCTGTCCGGCCACGCAGCGGGCAGCCAGCGGAATATCGGCGGTGATCACGATATCGGCCGGCCCGGCCCGCTCCACGATCCAGTCATCCGCGACGTCGGGGCCGTGGTCCACCACCACCCGTTCGATCAGGGGCGTGTCCGGCACCGCCATCATGCGATTGGACACGACGCACACCCCAACCCCGTAGCGCAGCGCGACGCGATAGACCTCGTCCTTGACCGGACAGGCGTCCGCGTCGATGAAAATGCGGGTCATCCGCCCCCTTTCTCTGTCCGACGCCAATCCTACCGCGCCCGGGCCGCGCGGCAAAGGCATGGGCCTGAGACGAAAATCTTGCGGATATCCCGGCGGCTGGATCAGGATCCGTCCGCGCCGCAGGGCGCGATCCCAGACAGGTTCCAACAGGACACGTTCCAGCAGGAAAGACCGCCGACATGAGGATCAGTGCATATGTCTACGCCTTCGACGGCAGATGCCGCGAGGCGTTCGCCTTCTACCAGGCCGCGCTGGGCGGCGAAATCACGGCCATGATGACCTTCGCCGACACCCCGATGGCCGACAGCGTGCCCCTCGACCAGCGCGACCGCATCTGCCATGCGGCGCTGACGGTGGACGGACAGGTCGTGATGGGGTCGGACGGCATGCCGGACAAGGCGGTGACGCCGGCCGGATTCTCCATTTCGGTCACCGCCGACACGGCCGGGGATGCCGGCCGGATCTTCACCGCCCTGTCGAACGGCGGCAGCATCACCATGCCCTTGCAGCAGACCTTCTGGGCGCCGCAATTCGGCATGCTGGTCGACAAGTTCGGCGTGGCGTGGATGGTCGGGTGCGACCCTGCCCCCTGAGCGCCCGACGGCGACGGACGGGGCGAAAGCTTGCAATTCCGCACGGCTTCGTGGTGGATGCACATCCCGCGTAACGAACATGGACCCCGCCCGATGTCCTCGACCGTCGTCGCGCAGCGCCCCGCCGGCCTGAGCGGCGGGGAGTTGCGCACCCTGGCCCTCGCCGCCCTCGGCGGGGCGCTGGAATTCTACGATTTCGTGATCTTCGCCTATTTCGCGAAGATCATCGCCCAGCATTTCTTCCCCGCCGCCCAGCCCGACTGGCTGCGCCAGACCGAGACGTTCGGCCTGTTCGGGGCCGGCTACCTGGCACGGCCGCTTGGCGGCGTCATCATGGCGCATTTCGGCGACACGCTGGGCCGCAAGAAAATGTTCGCCTTCAGCGTGCTGTTGATGGCGGTGCCGACCCTGCTGATGGGCCTGCTGCCCGGTTTCGGCCTGCTGGGGGTGGGCGCGCCGCTGGCGCTGCTGGTGCTGCGCATGCTGCAGGGGGCCGCGATCGGCGGCGAGGCCCCGGGCGGATGGGTCTTCGTGGCCGAACATGCCGGCGCGGGCCGCATCGGGCTGGCCTGCGGCCTGCTGACCGGCGGGCTGACGGCGGGCATGCTGATCGGGTCGCTGGTGGCGCTGGCGCTGAACACGGCATTGCCGCCCGCCACCGTGGCCGACTGGGGCTGGCGGATTCCCTTCCTTCTGGGCGGGATTTTCGGACTGATCGCGATGGTCCTGCGGCGCTGGCTGGAGGAAACGCCGGTCTTCGCCGAAATGCATGCGCGCGCCGAACTGGCCCGGCGGCTGCCGCTGGCCACCATCCTGGCCGAACACCGGGTGGCGGTCGTGCTGTCGATCATGGCCACCTGGACGCTGACGGCGGCGATCGTGGTCCTGCTGCTGATGATGCCGGCGCTGCTGCAGACGCTGCACGGGTTTCCCCCGTCCGCGACGCTGTACGCCAGCCTTGTCGCCACCCTGGTCATCACCGTGGCCGCGGTGCTGGTCGGCGCGGCCACCGACCGGTGGGGATTGCGCGCCATGATCGTGCCGGTGACGGGCCTGCTGATCCTGGGCGCGTGGGGCCTGTATGACGTGGCCCCGGCCCATCCCGGCTGGTTCCTGCCGCTGGCCGCACTGGCAGGCCTAGGCGGCAGTTATGTCAGCCTGGTGCCGATCGCGATGGTCGGCGCGTTTCCGGCCCCGGTCCGTTTTTCCGGCCTGTCGTTTTCCTACAACCTGTCCTACGCTATCTTCGGCGGCCTGACGCCGGCCTTCGTCTCGGCCCTGGTGACCCACAGCCCCTATGCCCCGGCATTGTACGTCACGGCGACGGCGCTGGCCGGCGCGATCGCCCTGTGGGCCATGCCGGGCCAGGCCGGCGCCATCCCCGGCGGCCTGGCCGGCAACGCGGCCGCCCCGGACGCGGGCAAGGGGCATTTGTCCGGGGCGTGACGGCCGGCCAGGGTGAATATCTGCCCTTCGGCCCGGGATATGGCGAAGCCGCAGCGCACCTGATACGCCCATCGGGCGGGACAGGCCGCGGCAGCAGGGCGAAACAGGCAATGACCACAGGCAGGACGTTCATCAATACGGTCAACGACCGGGTCGCGATCCGGCTGACGGTGATCTTCGGCAGTATCTGGTGCGTTTACGCGTTCCTGTTCTTCTCGCTGCTGCCGCTGGTTGCCCCGGCCTGGCAGAATACGCTGCTTTATGTCAGCAACTGCATCCAGCTTGTGGCGCTGCCGGCGCTGATGGTCGGCAGCGCCATCCTGTCGCGCAGTTCGGACGAGAGGGCGGCCGCCGACCATGCCGCCCTGGTCGAGATTCTGGACGACGTCCGCACCGAACTGGCCGACCTGCGCCAGATCACGCACGGCATCGATACCCGCACCGCCGACAACCCGATGTCCGGCAACGTGTCGATCAGCCAGACCGTCATCGCCCTGGACGAGGCCCCCGTTCCCAGCCGTTGAGGGCGCGTCCCCCAGGGCATTCCCCGCAGCGCGGATACGGTGGACGCGACGCCCCCGATCGTGCTTAGGAATGTCATGAGCACGATATCGCACGACGTCCTCGCCCGCCGGATCCGCCAGGGAAGCGGACAGCAGACCCCCGATCTGGTCGTCCGCAACGTCCGGCTGTTCGACCTGGTGACCGGGGAGTTGATCCCGACCGACATCGCAGTCTGCGGCGACACCATCGTCGGCACGCTGGGCCGCTTTGACGGGGCCACGATCATCGAGGGGCAGGGCCGGATCGTCGTTCCGGGCTTCATCGACACGCATCTGCATATCGAATCGTCGCTGGTCACGCCGTTCGAATTCGAACGCTGCGTGCTGCCGCACGGGGTCACCACCGCGATCTGCGACCCGCACGAGATGGCGAACGTGCTGGGCGTTATCGCGCTGCGCTATTTCCTGGATGCGGCGACGCGGATGGTCATGGACCTGCGCGTCAACCTGTCGAGTTGCGTGCCCTCGACCGCGCTGGAAACCTCGGGCGCCGTGCTGCGGGCCGATGCGCTGACCCCGTTCATGGACCACCCCAAGGTGATCGGGCTGGCCGAGTTCATGAACATGCCCGGCGTCCTGTCCTGCGCGGACGACTGCATGGACAAGCTGGTGGCCTTCGCGGGCCGGCATATCGACGGGCACGCCCCGCTGATGACCGGCCAACGGCTGAACGGCTACCTGTCCGCCGGCATCTCGACCGACCACGAGGCTACCCGCGCGGACGAGGCGCTGGAAAAGATCCGCAAGGGCATGACCGTGCTGATCCGCGAGGGGTCGGTCTGCAAGGATCTGGCGGCGTTGGCACCGCTGCTGACGGTCGCGACCTCGCCGTTCATGGCCTTCTGCACCGACGACCGCAATCCGCTGGAAATCGCGCACGAAGGCCATATCGACTTCCTGATCCGCAGCGCCATCGCCCGCGGCGTGCCGCCGATTGCCGCCTATCGCGCGGCCAGCCTGTCGGCGGCGCGCGCCTTCGGGCTGACCGATCGCGGAATGCTGGCGCCGGGCAAGCGGGCCGATATCGTCTTCCTCGACGATCTGGAAGACTGCCTGGTGTCGGACGTGCTGGCCGGCGGCCGGCCCATCGGCCCCGCGCTGGCGGCGCGGCCGGTCATCGACGTCCCCGGGCGGGACAGCGTGCATCTGCGCCGTCCGCTTGCAGCGGCCGATTTCGCGGTGGCGGGCGACGGCCGGGACATGCCGGTGATCGGCATCATCCCCGGACAGATCATCACCGACTACCTGACGATCGACCTCGGGAGCCAGGCGGGCGCGGTGGGCGCGCGCGCCGACCTGGACGTGGCCAAGGTCGCGGTCGTGGCGCGGCACGGGCTGAACGACAACATGGCCCGGGGTTTCGTGCGAGGGTTCGGGCTGCGGCGCGGGGCGCTGGCGTCCTCGGTCGGGCACGATGCCCACAATATCTGCGTCGTCGGCGTCGATGACGATGACATGGCGGCCGCCGTGAACCGTCTGGCCCGGATCGGCGGTGGCTTCGTGATCGTCGAGGACGGGCAGGTGCGCGAGGAACTGCCGCTGCCGATCGCGGGCCTGATGAGCGACGCGCCGTTCGAGGACGTGCGCGACCGGCTGGAGGCCCTGCGCGCGGCGACCCGCGCGATGGGCGTGACGCTGGACGAGCCGTTCCTGCAACTGGCCTTCCTGCCGCTGCCGGTGGTCCCGCGCCTGAAGATCACCGATCACGGGCTGGTCGATGTTGATCGGATGACACTGATCGGCTGACCGCCGCATTCGCGGCCTGTCAATCCGGCTTTACTGGAAAAAAACGGCCGCCGGCAAGGAAAGCGAGAGAACACGCAAATTCGAAGTGACGATCCGCGACTAATGCTCCACAACACATGCAGGACAGGGTTGTAGTCATCGCATGACTGTGACCGGTCCCAAGATCAAAAAAGAAAAAGACTCGATCATGCATGTCTTCCCAACGTTCTTATCCTTTCCTGCCCTGCGCAATTTCAGACGGGGCGTCCTGCCCATGACCGCCGGCATTGCATTCACCCTGCCGGCCCATGCAGTTCCGACCAGCGCCGACATCGTCGCAACCCGCATCCAGCTTGCACCGGGCGAGCCCCCCGAATCATCCGCCGCAACGCCCACGGCGTCCGGAACCACGCCGCCGCAGGTGCCGGGGGGCGGCAGCCTGCTGCCCCCACTGACCAGCCGGCCAGAACTGTACGGGCAACCGCAGTTGCTGAATCTGCACCCGCTGCCCCCGGCGCTGCTGCACCAGGGGCCATGGGGCATCTTCAACACCGCCACCGCCGCGGCCGCCGGCTTCGGCACGGTGGGGTATTACGCCGTGTCGCGCTGGGCGGAAGACTGGTCGAGCCTGAGAGCGGCCCGCAATCACATCGACTGGGCCGACTCCCTGAAATACATCCCGTTCAACGAATCCGGATCGGTCTACCTGACGCTGAGCGGCAATTTCCGCCATCACGGATTCTACGACCAGTTCGCGCAGTTCGGCGCGGTCAAGCGGTCGCCGTCCTACCGGTCGACCCTGCGCTTCAATCTGGGCGCCGACCTGCATCTGGGCGAACATGTCCGCCTCTATGGCGAACTGATGAGCGGCCAGGCGGGCGGCATGAATTATTACGGCTATACTGGCCGCTGGCGGTCCAAGCTGGACGTACAGCAGGCGTTCGTCGAGGTGCGCGGCAAGCTGCTCGGGGCGATGACAGGCATCATGGTCGGACGCATGAACTTCCTGGATGTCCCACCCTATGTATCGGCCGGCAGCGTCTATCCCACCGTCCCCTATTCCTGGAATGGCATCCGCGGATATGCGTTCTGGAAGCGGTTCCGGGTCGATCTGTTCGACCTGACACTGACCAACGCCAATCCGTATCTGCCCTTCCACGATCAGGTAGGATACCGCTCGCGCCTGTTCGGCGCCTATACGTCCTATGCGGTGCCGCAATTCACCACATTCGGCAAGAAAAGCCAGGTTTTCGTGGACGCGTTCTACCTGGGATACCTGTTGGCCAGCAGCCCGATCCCGAAGCAGGGCGGTTCGATCTTCGGCTCGCAGGCGGGTTCGACCCGGCGCGACGCGCCGGGCATGCGGATCTGGGGCAATGCGGGACCAATCGAATTCTCGGCCGGCGGCATGTGGCAGGGCGGGTATTTCAACGCCGCGCAGAATGGACCCAGCCGGCCGGTTTCGGCCTACGGGTTCAACGCCACCCTGTCCTGGCGCTTCGCCAGATGGTGGGGCAAGCCGTCCATCGGCGTGCAGGCCGACGACATGTCGGGCGGCGACACCCGCAAGAGCGCGACGGGAAGCTGGGGCAATTTCCTGTCCCCCTGGGTGCCCAGCGCCTATTACTTCGACCTCAGCACCGACCTGGGCCTCTCGAACATCATCGATGTCGGACCGCTGGTCACCCTGACCACCAGCACCAATACCAGCCTGATGCTGAAAGCGCCCGTCGTCTGGCGCAACAGCGTCAATGACGCGGTCTACACGTCCAGCAACACCTTCTATGCCTACCGACCGCGCGGCGGGGCCTACGTCGCGACCATCCCGCAGGGCAGCTTCACCTGGCGCGCCACGCGGCACATCACCCTCAGCCTCGACGGCGAATATCTGTTCGCCTCGCACGCCTTCACGCGCGGCGGCGCGACGTCGGGGGCCTACATCCAGTCCAACCTCGACTTCACCTTCTGACACCCCGCTGACTGGCGCAGGTCAGGGGGTCATCGCGACCCATGGCCGCGCAGGCTGGACAGAACCGGCGTCCTGCCCGCAGGATATCCAGGCCGGACGCTGCCACGCAGCAGGACCGGAACCGTCCCTGACAATCCGGAAGGAATCTCCACCCATGTTCGCATGCACAGGTTACGCCGCCACCGCTGCCGACGCGCCCCTCGCCCCTTTCGGGTTCGAACGGCGTGATACCGGGCCCGAGGACGTCCGCATCGACATCCTGTTTTGCGGCGTCTGTCACTCCGACCTGCACCAGGCGCGCAACGAATGGCGCAACACGATCTACCCCTGCGTCCCGGGCCACGAAATTGTCGGCCGCGTGGCGGAAACCGGTTCGTCGGTCACCCGCTTCAGAACCGGCGACCTGGTGGGCGTCGGCTGCCTGGTCGATTCCTGCCGCACCTGCCAAAGCTGCCGCGACGGGTTCGAGCAATATTGCGAGAACGGGTTCGTCGGCACCTATAACGGCCAGGACCGCCATGGGCGCGGCATCACCTTCGGGGGCTATTCCCGCGCCATCGTGGTCGACCAGGCCTTCGTGCTGAAGGTGCCGGACAATCTGGACCCCGCCGCGGTGGCGCCGTTGCTGTGCGCCGGCATCACCACCTATTCGCCGCTGCGCCACTGGAAGGTCGGGCCGGGCCAGCGCGTCGGCATCGTGGGCCTGGGCGGGCTGGGCCATATGGGGGTGAAGTTCGCCCGCGCCTTCGGGGCCGAGGTCGTGCTGTTCACCACCTCGGCCAGCAAGATCGAGGACGGGCTTCGCCTCGGTGCCCACCAGGTCGTACTGTCGCGCGACCCGGACGCCATGGCGCGCGAGACCGGACGGTTCGACTTCATCCTGGACGCGGTCGCCGCCAATCACGATATCAACGCCTATCTGAACCTGCTGAAGCGCGACGGCACCCTGGTGCAGGTCGGCGCACCCGAAGACCCCCTGCCGGTTTCGGTGTTCGGCCTGCTGATGAAGCGCCGCAGCTTCGCCGGCTCGCTGATCGGCGGCATCCCTGAAACACAGGAGATGCTGAATTTCTGTGGCGAACACGGCATCACCGCCGATACCGAAATGATCCGCATGGACCAGATCGAGGCCGCCTACGAACGGATGCTGCGGTCCGACGTGAAATACCGCTTCGTCATCGACATGGCCACCTTGCCGGCGGTGGCGTAGGCCCGGGGGGGGGGGGGGCGTACGAAAGAAATATCGGAACGATTCCCCAATCCGATCATTATGACCTGTCAGACCCGGCGGAATACGATATCCTGACGTCCTTGCAGCATGACGTAGGACGGAGCCCCACCATGCGGATGCCCCACCCCGCTCGCGCCGATCAAGGCCCGCCGGACCGGAGGGCCGATGGTATTGCCGCCCCTTCGCCAGACCATCTGCGCGGCCGCAATACGATCGTCTCGCTTCAATATCTCCGGGCCGTGGCGGCGATCGGCGTCGTGCTGTTTCATCAGTTCCAAAATATCTTCCCCGCCATTCGATTTTTCCAGCACGGTGTCGACCTGTTCTTCGTCATCAGCGGATTCATCATGATCGCGCTGACCGATGGGCGCGATATCGGGCCGCGACATTTCTATCTGGACCGCATCGCGCGCATCGTTCCGCCGTACTGGGCCGCCACCGCCCTGACGATTCTGCTGGCGGCCGCAGGCATCTTCACACCTTCGGTCACCGATCGAAGTCCCGGGCACCTGCTGGCCTCGCTGCTGTTCATTCCCAGTTGGGGGCCGGGCGGCCATATCTGGCCGACGCTCTATCTGGGCTGGACGTTGCAGTACGAGGTTTTTTTCTATCTGATTTTCGGCGCACTCCTGATGCTGGACAGCGTGCGGCGCCTGGGCGTGGCAAGCATCCTGTTCGGCATGCTTGTCATACTGGCCGCCGCCTGGCCCCCCCACACGCCGGCCCTGACGATCTATACCTCCCCTCTGCTTCTGGAATTTCTCGCCGGCATGCTGCTGGGACGCCTTTACGGCATCAGGCTGAACCGCATGCCGGGCTGGTGGATTGCCGGCGCGACAGTCGCCCTGACGGCCGCCTTCCTTCTTCTCATCCCGTTCAACCGTGATCTGCTGTTCGGAGCGGGGGCGGTATTCATCGTGTCGGCGGTCCTGGCCCTCGAACGCGCGGGATATATGCCGCAAAGCCGTACCCTGCTGGAACTGGGCGCGGCATCCTATGCGATATATCTTTTCCAGCAGATTGCATTCGACATAACCGGCAGGATGGTCGGCCAGGCCGCCGGCCTGGCGGGATTGCCCGTCCTGACAACAACCCTGCTGCACCCGGCCAACGTGCTGGCCGCGATCGTTCTGGGGCTGGTGATGCACAGGTACCTGGAAAAACCCCTGACGGAGCAGACAAGGATTTTCCTGAACCTGAAACCGCGTGGGGCATCGCAACGAATGGTCGAAAGCAATACCGCCGGCAGGCTGTAGAGCCACGACATAATACGCGCTTGATATGCGACCGAATGCTTTGCATTATTTTGTAATGTGAGATAGCTTCCGAGCTGTTCAGTCCATGATCGCGGCTCCATTTTCAAGCCGAAGACATCTTGCAAGATCGGAAACGGAAAACCCGCGCGCCACCGGGGCTTCCAACATCGGCCTGTCATTTATTCCCCTCGCCCCCCACCTGCGATGAGCGATTTAATATGGGTCCGACCATTTCCGACGATACACAGTCCGACAAGGGGTCGTCGCCCCCTTTCACGGTCCGCGCGCTGGGCCTGAAAGAGCCGGTCGAACGGTTACGCAACAGCTATCAGTCGGCGCACCCTTTTCCTCACCTGATCATCGACGATCTATTCCCGGCGCAGTGGCTATTGCCGATACTGAACGACTATCGCCACCGGAGCGACTGGCAATGGAAATCCTACGACACGGCCTTGCAGAAGAAGATCGGGACGGCTCCAAATGCCGACCTTCCCGATAATATACAGAGGTATTTCGATTTCGTTTACTCAGGTCCGTTTCTGCGTCTCCTGACCAGCCTGACGGGCATCGAAAACCTTCTTCCCGATCCATCCCTTTACGGCGGGGGCATGCATGTCGTGTCGGGCGGCGGACATTTCGACCTGCACATCGATTTCCAGAAACATCCCCAAACCAAGCTGACCAACCGCCTGGCACTGCTGACATACCTCAATGCGGACTGGGACAGCCGAAATGGGGGCAATCTGGAACTCTGGACCGTACGGCCATCGGCGCGCGCGGTAGAGATCCCGCCCCTTTTCGGGCGGACCGTGCTGATGGAGCAGTCGAAAATAGCTGCTCATGGACATCCGAGCCCTGTCAGGCCGGGCCTCGAGCGCAAGGCGCTGATCGCCTATTTCTATACCAATGACGCAACGTCCGAAATGAAATCGACGACCGTCTATGTTTCACGCCCAGGCCAGTCGGCGAGCGCACGCCTGCAAAGCGCGCTGCATAACACCCTGCCGACCCCGATGGTGCGGTTGTTGCAGAAGACCCGGCATATGCTAAAGGCCCGGATGACGCAGCGCCTGCCCGGGCGTTAAAGGCACCCTTATCAGCCGCCGGACGCCACCGCCTGCGGGGCGGCGATCCTGACCCGGCGGAATTTTCCGATGATCCCCCCGAAACGGTCGCAAAGCTGATCGAAGACATCCCGCCGCACCACATAAAGAATGACGGGATACAATCCCGTGCCGACGACACCGATCACGACGATCCTGGCCAGGTCGTACGTGCGGACCAGCGGCAACAGCGAGATCAGATAACCGCCGCCGATCGACAGCGCGGACACCAGGAACGGCATGACATAGAGTTCGAGGACCCGGCCGACCCCGACACCGCACCGATGCAGGATCAGCAGCGAGCAAAGCGGCGGATAGGTGAAATAATAGAGCGCCACCGCCATCGCCACGCCGAATGCGCTGCCCAGCCCCCCCCCCGCGATCGCCATGCCGAAGAAGATTGGCGCCGAGATCAGGGCGAAGATCAACCCGGCGCGAAATTCGCGCCGCGCGCTCAACAGCGACCCGGTGATCCACGACACCGCGTCGAAGGGCAGGCCCATGCTCAGGATCTGCACGTAAGGCACCGCCTTGATCCAGCGTTCGCCGAACAGGACATGCAGCCCCGGCCCCGCCAGGGCGGCCTGCATGAAGCAGAACGGCACCACCATATAGGCCAGCAGGCGGCACGCCTTCAGCGCCGCCTCGGTCTGGCGCAACGGGTCGGCCCGCAACTGGGCGAATGCCGGCAGCAGAACATTGATGAAATTTCCGGCCAGCATGCGCACCGGTTGCGCCGAAAACCGGAAGGCGAAGAAATACAGGCCCACCACGGAATGCGAGGCAATAAGCCCCAGCACGATATAATCCCCCTGATTGACGATCTCGATGATCGTCCGGGTCGCAAAGACGGTCGTGCTGCTGCCCAGTATGTATTGCAATTGCACCTTCCGGAACAGCCGCCCGATGCGCGGCGGCGCCTTCCACCAGAACAGCGCCGCCTTGATGACCGCAAGGGCCGGAATCGGGATGGCAAAGCTGTAGGCCCCGCAGCCCAGCCACGCCAGCAGGATCGTGCCAAGCTGCAGCGCGAAGATTTCGAATGTGTTGTATGCGGCCAGGAATCGGAAATTCATGTCGGCGCGGATCCTGACCGACGGAACGGTGGCCAGCGTCTTGATCGGCGTCGCCACGGCCAGGGCCGCGATCAGCCCCACCAGTTCGGGGGAATGATACCAGCGCGCGGCGAACGGCGCCGCGACCAGCATGCCCACCATGCCCAGCACGCCCAGCGACAGGCAGATCCAGAAGGCGGGCGCGGTCCAGAACATGATCGCCTTCTGGCGTTGCAGCAGTACGTCATCCACGCCGAAACTGACCAGGGCGTTGGCGATGCCGAACACGGTATAGGCCAGGCCGATGACGCCGAAATCGGCGGGCGTCAGCAGCCACGCCAGCGCCAGTTGCGACACGAAGCCGATCCCCCGTGCCGCGACGCTTTGCACCAGCAGCCAGAGGAAGCCGCTGGTGGCCGCCTTGCCCAGGCCGCCCTGCCGTCCGCCCGATCGTTCCGCCTGTGCCGTCATGAATCCCCCAAATGATCCGTCATGGTCCGCGCGATGGCCGGCCTCAGGCCGGCTGCACGCGCCCGGCCGCCCGTTTGACCAGTTGTCGCAATCCCGCCGGCAACACCAGGCGGAACGAGATACGCCCCAGCAACACGGGATAGCGGACCGGCGAGACCAGCTTCGCCGCGTCGCCCAGGCGGCCATGGACCGCCAGGCGCGTCGCGGTCGCCATCAGCAGGTCGGCCATTTCCGCCCGATTGTCAGCCGTCATGGGCAGGGGCCGATCCCGCAATGCGCGGCGAATGAAATCGCAATCGGTGCCATCCAGTTCATAAGGCCGATAGAGGGCAAGCGCCGCCAGCTTCAGGCCCGACGCCAGCGCCAGCCATGACCGTTCCTCGGCCGTCAGGCCCGCGCATCCGGCCCGCAGGAAGTCGTCCAGCGTGACCGACGCCTCGCGCTGGCGCAGCGCGTCGGGCGTGAAGACCAGATCCGGCTGGCCGGCCCGCCGCCGCCGCGCCGACAGGGCCGCCATCTGGGACCAGAACGCCAGCGACCGGCCGTTGCGGATGGACCGGCTTGAAATACTTCCGGCATGCACGCGGTACGATCCGAAGCTCTCGTCGATGTTCCGCAATGTGCCGATTTCGGACAGGCGCCAGTACAGGTCGCTGTCCTCGGCGACCGCCAGGCTGCGATAGCCGCCCACCCCGTCGAACGCCGCCCGCCGCATCAGCAGGAAGGGCTGCGGCAGATAAGGCTCGCGCGCGGGCGCCCCGGCCGGATCGGCAGCCTCTACCGACGCCAGGCGTACCCGCCCGCCGGTCGGCCGGCCGTCGGCGTCGATATGCATCCCTCCACCCGATACGGCGACGCAGTCCGGATGGTCCTCCAGATAGCGCATCTGCCGCTCCAGGCGATCGGGGGCCGCCAGATCGTCGGCATCGTGTCGCGCGAGGAACGGCGCGCGGCATGCCTCCAGCCCGTGGGACAATGCCGCCACGATCCCCTGGTTGGCCTGTGTCACCACCTTGATCCGCGCATCGTCCCGGGCCAGTTCGGCCAATATCCGGCCCGTCTGGTCGGTAGAGCCGTCATTGACGACCACGATCCGGATATTCCGGACGGTTTGGCGGCGCAGGCTGTCGATCGACGAGCGGATCGTCCGCTCCGCTTCATAGGCGGGAACCAGAACGTCGATAATCGGGTCCGTCATTGCACCATGCCTTCCATCGCGCCTGTCACCGGGAAAGATATTTCTGCAATACCGCCATTTGCGGCCGGTCGGTTCCGTTCTTCGGTTCCAGCGTATACATATATTCACCCCATAGCGGCCCCGCTGCCCAGTAGGTCCAGCCGGTCCACACGTCGGTATTCGCCGCCAGATAGGCGCCGACCTGGTCCAGGTCCTGCAGGCATATATCGTTGCGGCCGACCCCGAATTCTCCCAGGAACCCCTTGTGTCCGGTCTGGCGCAGCCAGGCGGTGAACGGCGCCAGACGGCCGACGACCTGGCTTTGGGGAATGCAGTCGGGACTGCGCCCGGAACTGTCGGCATCGAAATATTCGTGAACCTCGTACAGCAGGGCATGCGCGGGGTCCTGCAGGGACTGCAAGGCCGGTCCGTTCACCGTGGCGAAATTATGCGCGGCATCCCACGAAATACCCGACACCAGAATGGGGGTTTTCGCCCCTGCCCCCCGGATGCCCAGGATGGCCTGCTGCTGGATGTCGCGCCAGGCGTCGGCCGAATGCAGTTGCGGCTCGTTCATCAGGCCGAACATGACGCCCGGGCTTTCGCCGAACGCTACGGCCATGCGGGTCCAGAAATCCCTGAAATCGGCTGACGTCACCGGGTCCGTGCCGATCGGCACGCCGCGATAGCGGCCGTAATCATGCACGTCGATCACGACTTTCGCGCCGGACCGGTCCGCCTCGGCGATGAAATCGCGCAGCCGGCCCAGGTAAGCGGGGTCCAGCGCGCCTTGGCGCACGGGCTGCAAGCGTTCCCACAGCACCGAGATCCGGAAGATGTTCATCCCCTTCCCCCGGAAATATTCGACCTCGCCGGGTTTGGGAAACAGATAGTCGTAGCCATAGCGGCCGGGAATCTTGTTCGAGGAATAAGCCGCACCCGCCAGGTTTACCCCCTTGTACTCCTGCGCCAGGCTCGGCGCGGACAGGCCCACCATCAACGACAGGGTAGCGGCACAGCGCAAATATGTCAGGATACGCATGGCATTTCCCATATATCAGGATCAGGCCGCGATTTCGGTCATGGCGGACATGATCGGACGACGGGCCGCAAAACGCGGGCGCGCGGACGCGCCATCCGACGCAGCGTGCCCGGCCTCGGTCGTTCCGTAGAGGAACCACAGCAGGGCCGCCGTCTTGATCGTGAAAACCGATGCCCCGATGCACAGCGACGTCGCGAAATAGACCGACATCATCGCCTTCATGATCTCGCCCTCGCGCGAGCGTGGGGGCCGAAACGCGAACAGGCCCAGATAGAACAGCGTCAGGATCGCCCCAAGGTTGTTCAGGACATAGGCATAGCCGGTATCCGACGTGTAGACCTGCGACGGCGCCATGCCGAACCATTGCCCGACATGCCAGTAGTCCAGCAGGCGGCCGGAAAAGATCAGCCGGCCGGACAGATCGTCCTTCAGGATGGCCGGCAGCACGCCCGGCAGTTCGTGAAACGAACCGACAAGCGTCAGCGCCGTCGCCACCAGCAGCGGCAGCAGGAACGTCACCAGCGCCACCCGGCACAGCGGCGTCAGCCGCAGCATCAGCATCAGCGCGCAGCACCCCGATGCGAAACGGGAATCGGCCAGAACGAAACACAGGGCCGCCAGGATGTACAACACCACACAGCGCCGGCCAGGCTGGTTTCTCGAGACACTGAGACACCATGCGAACACGACGGCGGAAAAATTTCCCAGCGAATCAGGTTCCAGAAAGATGGACGAGACACGATGCGGCCCGAAGACGGATTCGAAGAAAGTACGGCCGGCGCCCGCCCCCCGGTTGCCGCTGAGAAACAGATTGGTATTGCTGTAATTTACCGTGTCGCTGGAAATGACGCCCTTCTGGACGTAATAGTCCCAGATATTGAAAGCCTGTGCAAAAGCCTGGGTAAAGACCAGCTCGACGAAGCCGACGACCAGGACCATGACCATCAGGACCCAGATCGTCGAACGCGCCGTGCGTTCGGACGCCATGCGGCCCAACTGATAGAAAATGTACATGATCCCGAAGTCATGCAGGATCTTGAAGCTGATCGCGGGATTGACCAGCTTCGCACCGGCCAGGAAGGCGAAGGTCACCGCCATGATCCAGATCGCATTCCTGTCGATCCGGTTTCGGATCATGTAGAATCCGACAGCCATGATCGTGAGTTCCATCGCCGCGATCTGGGCGTTGCCGACATGCAGCCAGCCCCGGGTGGCGACGAAGCACAACCAAAGGTTGAATGAGCCACCCGCGATCACCAGATATTTTCCGCCCCGCGGGTCGCCCGCCGTCGCCAGCACACGGCCTGGGGTTGCATATGCGATCGTCATGATTCGCGCTCGTATTCCATGCGGGCGGACGGCATCGGCCGTGGCGCGGCATCGTTTCGCCAACCGGTCGCCGGTGTCACGGGATGTTCGATGCGGCGCGCCAGTCCCCGTCCGATATTATGCAGCGGCAGTTCCACCCATCGATAGGTCAGGCTGGACACCGCCACCGTCACCCCGATGGTCAGCACCGCCAGCAGGCCTTGGCTCCATCCCGGATGAGCCAGCAGGGGGGGCAGGCCCATCCACTGCTGCATCAGGTCGAAGACCAGCAGCAGAATGGGCAGGTGCAGCAGATAGATGCTGTAGGACCATTCGCCGACCCGGACGGCCGTCCGGCTGGTCAGCACGCCGAAGGACCGGCCCGAGGCGTAGAGGTCGCGCACGATGACGAATGCGGCCAGGGTCTCGATCACGTCATAGATCTGTTCCGGCACGGCATGACCGCCCAGGGCCAGACGGTCGTACATCAGCACCAGCGTCGCCGCCACGGGAATCAGCGCCGAAGACGCCCAGCCGATCCGCGGCATCAGCGGGATCAGTGCCCCCAGCGCGAACGCCAGGCCGAAATTCAGCCCGATCTCCGACGGCATGGGCACCAGCGCCATGGCGAACAGTCCGGCCAGCGCCCAGCCCCGCAGGCGCCGGGCACGCATCAACAGCAGAATGCCGGGAAAGAGGATCGAGAAGATCAGCTCGACCCGCAACGACCACATCGGGCCGTTATAACGGGTATAGGCCCCTACCAGCGCCAGCCCGACATGCGCGGGCGAGAGTGTGGAGGCCAGATTACGCGCCAGCCAGTCGACATAGACCCCGATATCCATCGAGGCACGAACGTATGTTGTAACAACAATCGAGAAAAGGACCGATACCCAAAGCAACGGATAGATGCGCAAGGCCCGCCTGACATAGAAGCCCGCGACGGTCTGCCAGTCGAAGGTGACGACCCGGCGCAGCGACAGCGACAGGACGCAGCCGCTGAGGACGAAGAACAGCAACACCGCGCCCTGGGCATTGAAGGCATAGGTGACCAGGTCGCGCACCCAGTGCCGATGCGGCGATGGCGGCAGCGGATCATAGCGGATGGTCTGGATCACATGTCCGACCAGAACGACCAGGCACGCCACGCCACGGATGGAAGTAAGCTGTTGAAGATACGTTTTTTCCGACCGCGCCTCAAACAGATGATCCGACATCCGCCCATCCTTCCGCCAGAGCAAATCCGTTGGCCGGCCGCTGCCCGAGCACGGCAGCGCGCCACATCACGCAACGGGTCCCGCCCGCCGGAAAAGAGACCTGAAATATGGATCTTGCTGAAAAATACGGACCGGAATGCAACCCGACCAGCACCTTGCCGGGCGCGGCCCTTCATCCGGCCGAAATCAGCCTTATCCTCATCCTGCGGCGCCTAGCAAGCACAACCTCGCGTCCCTGGAAAAATTTCCGGAAAATGCAGAATCCGTAAGGTGCGCCCCATCAGGCCCATCAATTCGTCAAAAAAAAGCCTCATTTCCCGTCCGGATAGCGGGTGACCCTTTTTGGTTTGCAGGATTCGATTTTCTTGCGTTTTTCTCGTTTATCCCTTAAACGTTTCGGCATTACGCGCTTCCGATGCCGGACGCCCCGTTTTCTATCTGAGCAGATACTGCGTCCTTTTCGGCGCGGCCCGTAAAGAAGAAGAGGCAGACCGAGCGCATGACGAATTCACTTGTCATATCCGTGCATGATTATCGGTCCCGCCGGAAGGCGAGCGTCCATTTCATTACGTCCGAACTGGCGAAGCGTGGGCGGACACGGTTCTTTTCCATCGGTCTCAGCCGGTTATCGGAACATCGGGGCGACACGCGCACCGATCTGGCCCCCCGGGCCAATCGGGTCGAGGTCTTCGACCATGTCGAATGTTTCCTGTGGCGAACAAGCTGGCATCCGTTCAACCTGCGCCGCCCTGCCCTGGCACGGGTCGAAGAATCAATGTTCTGGCTCTATCGCAGGCTCATTCCGCGCATCCCACGCCAATGGCTGCGCGAGGCCGACACCATCTTCATTGAATCCGGCATGGCGCCGGTGTTCATCGAGGACGCGCGGCGCCTGAACCCGACCGCCAGGATCATCTATCTGGCGTCCGACGATCTGGACGTCGTCGATTGTGCCGAAACCATCAAGCGACGGTTCCGGGCCAATTTCGACAGCATCGACACCGTTCGGCTGCCGTCGCGACTGCTGCGCGACGGCATGCCCCACGAACGGTCCTCGGTCTTCGTGCCGCAGGGCATCGACCGGTCCCTCGCTCAACGGCGCTACGTCGACCCCTACGGCACGCGCCGCGGGTGCGTCTCGGTCGGGTCCATGCTGTTCGACGCGACCTTCTTTTCAACCGCGGCGGCGGCGTTTCCGGATATCGACTTCCACATCATCGGGGCAGGCAAGGCAGCGGCGGGCCTCTCGGCCCCGAACATTATCGTCCATGACGAAATGCCGTTCGAACAGACACTGCCCTTCGTCCAGCACGCCGCCTTCGGCGTGGCGCCCTATCTGGACCGGCAGACGCCCCGCTATCTGCTCGATACCTCGCTGAAATTACGTCAGTTCGGACTGTTCGGCATACCGGCGGTCTGTCCGGAATTCGCCCGGGGCGACCAGCCCGGGCGCTATGGATATGTGCCCGGCGACCCGGCATCGATCGCACGCGCGGTGGACGCCGCCCTGGCGCACGACACCCCGATCGACACACCCATGCTGGGCTGGGACGAGGTCGTGGACCGCATCATGACCCCCCACGCCTATTCCGACACCAGGATCTGATCCCGCCCGGCGGCCCGACCCATCGGTCCGACCACGACAGGAAGGAATGAAGGATGCTCCAGAGGACCGGCGCCGTGACGGATTGTCCGACAGTGGGTATCTACCGGACCGAGATCCTGCCGCTGTCCGAAACCTTTGTACGGGACCAGTCCCTGGCCCTGCAACGGTGGAAGCCGGTCATGATCGGCGAACGCCTGGTCGACCGCCTGCCGTTGGACGGGCTGGCGGCCCGGACCCGCTATAGCGGCCCGGCGACGCTGCCCCAGCGCGCCCGCAGCCTGCTGGCCCGCACGCTGGACATGGCGCCCCCGGGCCTGACCCGGATCGCGCGCCATGTGCGGCCGTCGCTGATCCACGCCCATTTCGGGTTCGACGGGGTCGAGGCATGGCATCTGGCCCGCTCGCTGTCGGTCCCGCTACTGGTGACGCTGCACGGGGCCGACATCACCACCCATATGGACTGGTTCGCCGCCGGACGGTCCGGTCGGCGCTGGAAGGGCTATCCTCGCCGGCTGGAACGGCTGGCGTCGCGGCCCGAGGTCAGTTTCGTGGCCGTGTCCGATCATATCCGTGACGCCGCGATCGCGGTGGGCCTGCCGGCGGACCGGGTCCATATCCGCCATATCGGCATCAATCCCGGCCGCTTCACCCCCCAGGACCCGTCGCCCGGCCGCCGGCCGCCGGTGATCCTGTTCCTGGGGCGACTGGTCGAGAAGAAGGGATGCCGGTTCCTGATCGAGGCCTTCAGCCGGATCGGCCGCACGCTGCCGGCCGCGCAGCTGATCGTCGCGGGCGACGGCCCCGAACGCCCGGCGCTGGAGGCACAGGCCGGGACGATGGGCAACGTGGTCTTCACCGGCGCGGTGTCGCGCGACAGGGTGCAGGCGCTGATGGGTCAGGCGCGCGTCTTCTGCCTGCCCAGCATCACGGCCACCAGCGGCGACGCCGAGGGCCTGCCGCTGGTGCTGCTGGAGGCCCAGGCCAGCGGCGTGCCGGTCGTCACCTCGGCCCGGGGCGGCGTGACCGAGGGGATTGTCGACGGCCAGACCGGCTACGCCTTTGCCGAGGGCGATGTCGATGCCCTGGCCGACCGGCTGCTGGCGGTGCTGACCGACGACGCCCTGGCCGACCGGCTGGGCGCCGCCGGCAGCGGCTTCGTGCGCCAGCAGCACGATATCCGGCATTGCACCGACGCGCTGGAAGACCTGTACGACCGTCTGGCGGGGGTACGCGCATGACGGATGCCCTCGCCATCACCGTCATCATACCGGTCTTCAACGCAGCGCCCTTCGTCGAACGGGCAATCGGCTCGGTGTTGGCGCAGAGCCTGCCCGCCGCCGAGATCCTGGTCGTGGACGATTGCTCGACCGATGCGACGCGCGACATCGTGGCGACGCTGGCGCTGCGCCACCCCAATGTGCGCCTGCTGTGCATGGCGGCGAACGGCGGCCCATCGGCAGCGCGCAACACGGGCATCGCACAGGCGACGGGCGACTGGATCGCGATCCTCGATGCCGACGACGCCTATGGCCCCGACCGGCTGGCGGCGCTGGCGGGCCTCGTCGCCCGCGACCCGGCGGCCGACATCGTGGCCGACGACCTGCTGTACTACGACGCGGCCGCCGCTCGGACGACCGGCCGCGCCCTCGGCCCCCGCGCCGTGCCCGATGGCCCCGTCGGCGTCGAGACCTATCTGGCCCACAATCTGGCCGACGGTCGCGGCCCCGACTGGGGATTGCTGAAGCCGATGATCCGGTGCGCCTTCCTGCTTTCGTCAGGTGTCCGCTACGTCACCGCGCAACGCCATGGCGAGGACTTCACCTTCATGGTGACCCTGCTGCTGCATGGCGCGCGCTTCCGGATGCTCGACGCCGCGCATTATCTCTACACCCAGCGCGAAGGGGCCGTCAGCCGCAAGGCGTCGGACATGACGCGCACCACCATCGCCTATGGCGCGCTGGCGCGGGCCGCCATCGACCTGACCGGTCACCCGGCCATCCGGGCGACCCCGGGCCTGGCGGCCCTGCTGCTGCGCCGGGCCGAGGGCCTGTCCAGGCTGGACGACGCGCATTTCTTTTCACAGGCGATCCGTCGCGGGGCCGTCGGCGCCCTGGCGGCGCGGGCGCTACGACGGCCGTCCTTCGTCCCGCGCATCGGGCGACAGGTCGGCCGCGCACTCCACCGCCGCATTGCCATCTGGCGGTCGGCATGACCGGGCCGGCGCGGCCCGGCGGGACGAACAACATCTTTGACAGGAGTGGATCATGCAGATCGCGATGATTGGTGGTGGCTATGTCGGGCTGGTGTCGGGGGCCTGCTTCGCCGAATTCGGCACCGACGTGGCCATCGTCGAGACCGATCCCGGCCGGCTGGCGGCGTTGCGCGAGGGTCGGATTCCCATCTACGAACCCGGGTTGGACAAGCTGGTCGCCGACAATGTGGCCGCCGGGCGCCTGACCTTCGGCGACGACATCGAAAAGGCCGTGCAGGGGGCCGAGGCCATCTTCATCGCCGTGGGCACGCCCACCCGGCGTGGCGACGGCCATGCCGACCTGCGCTATGTCTATGCGGCGGCCGAACAGATCGCCAAATGCATGAACGACTACGCCGTGGTGGTCACGAAATCGACCGTCCCAGTCGGAACCGGGCGGCAGGTGTCCGACCTGATCCGCCGCGTCCGGCCCGACCTGGATTTCGACGTCGCGTCCAACCCGGAATTCCTGCGCGAAGGCAACGCCATCGGCGATTTCATGCGCCCGGACCGCGTCATCATCGGCACCGACACCACCCGGCCCGGCGGGGGCGAGCGCGCGCGCGAAATCCTGCGCCGGCTGTACCGGCCGCTCTACCTGATCGAGGCCCCCATTCTGTTCACCGGCCTGGAAACCGCCGAACTGGCGAAATACGCGGCCAATTCCTTCCTGGCGATGAAGGTGACCTTCATCAACGAGATCGCGGACCTGTGCGAGAAAGTCGGGGCCGAGGTCCACGACATCGCGCGCGGCATCGGCCTGGACAATCGTATCGGCCGGAAGTTCCTGCATCCGGGCCCGGGGTTCGGCGGTTCGTGCTTTCCCAAGGACACGCTGGCCCTGGTCCATATCGCACAGGACGCGGGATCGCCGATGCGCCTGATCGAAACGACGGTGGACATCAACGACGCGCGCAAGACACGCATGGCCGACCGCATCATCGCAGCCTGCGGCGGCAGCGTATCGGGCCTGACGATCGGCGTGCTGGGCCTGACCTTCAAACCGGAAACCGATGACATGCGCGAGGCTTCTTCCATTCCCATCCTGCACCGGCTGGCTGCCGCTGGAGCCAGCCTCCGCGCCTTCGACCCCGCCGGCATGGTCCCGGCCCGCCCCCTGCTGCCCGAGGCGACGGAGTACTGCACCGACCCTCTGGATGCGGCGGCCGGCGTGGATGCGCTTGTCGTGCTGACGGAATGGAACGAATTCAGGGCCCTGTCGCCATCCAAGCTGCGCGACGTGATGAAAGGCAACGTCATCGTCGACCTGCGCAACATCTGGGACCCGCAGGCCATGCGGGCGCATGGCCTGAGCTACAGTTCCGTGGGCCGCCCGTAAGACCGCATCGGGCGCGGGTGCGGGCGGTTGCGTTTCATCCCGTGCCCGACGCGGATTCTGAATTTCCCGTCACAAAAAGGTGGACAGAGCTGCAATTCGGTCCCTATTGTCGCCTTATTCTGACATGTTTCAAATAAGGCCTCCGGTTTTGGGAGGCGAACATGTCGCGATGGTCTTGAAGATAGTAAGTCTCCAGTCCGGAACATAATTCCGAAGATTCGAGTCTTTTTCATAAACCCATTGCATATTATTGCGTTTTATAACACCAGATGCGCATGACCGACCGCGATACGCGGAAATCGGATTCGGAGGGGTGCGCGTTCAGCGCGCCGTTCCCAAGAACAATACATGATGATTCATGAAACGTTTGAAATCTTCGTCTTAAAAAAGACGTTTTTTGGCCCTTAATTCCGGAGCGATCGGAACGGTCGTCATCGGCGGCGGCGCGCCCCAGGAGGTCTTCGCATGAGCGAATCATTCGGCCGGTTGCAGGACGCGATCAGCCTGTCGAACGACGGCCTTGTGGATGAACCCCAGCCGTCGAGGACGACCGGCGCCGGATCCTACCCGTACCATCACCCGGTCATGGCCGGCGTGACCACCAGCCTCGACGTCTTCGGCGTTCTTGGCGCGACCATCCTGTGCACGCATGTCGAACCGGCCATCCTGATGGGGAACGGGCATCTGGCCCTGCCCCTGGCCGATCTGATGTCGGTCCTTGGGTTCCTGATGATCCCCAAGAAGCGCTCCCTGCTCTATATTCCGAACATCCTTCATATTTCAGCGCAGATTCGATATCTGGCCCCCCCGCTCGTGATCGGCGCGCTGCTGCATTTCGTCGTTCTGTACATGCTGCACCGGCCCACGGCCCAGATCATCGCGCTGTCCCTGATCTGGCTCGGGATCTGTACCGCGACCTTGTTCGTGTTGCGCGGCGGCGAAATTCTGATCCTGCAACATCCTTCCGTCACGCGCCATCTGGCCCGGAATATTGCCGTCATCGGCAGCGACGAGGTCGCAACCAAGGTCGCGGCCCGCGTCGCCGAGGAAGCCGGCCCGACCTACCGGATGATCGGTGTGTTCGACGACCACGATACGGCGCTGGATTCCACCGTCACCGACGGCACGCTGGACGACCTGATCGCGCGCAGCCGGGAATCCCGCCTGCATGCGATCATCCTTGCCATTCCGCCCAGTTCCGACCCCGTCGACCATGTCGCCGAAATCAGCTGGCGGCTGCGCAGCGTTCTGTCGGACGTCTATGTGATGCCCAATGTGGTGCACGGCATCGACGTGCTGCTGCCCATCGAACGCCTGGGCCCCTTCGCCCTGCTGGTGTTGCAGCGCCGGCCGCTGTCCGACTGGCAGATCGTGCGCAAGACGATGCTGGACGTGGTTCTGGGCGCCATCGCCCTGGCACTTCTGGCCCCGCTGATGGGCATGATCGCGATCGCCATCAAGATGACCTCGCCGGGGCCGGTATTCTTCCGGCAGCCCCGTCTGGGCTACAACAATCGCAACTTCATGGTGTTCAAGTTCCGCAGCATGTACACCGACATGTCCGACGTGATGGCCGCGAAGCAGACATCGCGCGACGATCCGCGCGTGACCCGGATCGGCAAATGGCTGCGGCGGCTGAGCCTGGACGAGCTGCCGCAGCTTCTGAACGTCCTGCGCGGGGAGATGTCCCTGGTCGGCCCCCGCCCCCATGCCCCGCATACCCGTGCCGACGGCATGCTGCTGGACGACGCATTGGCCGAATATGTCATCCGCCATCAGGTCAAGCCGGGCATCACCGGCTGGGCGCAGGTCAACGGCGCGCGCGGCGAACTGGTGACATTGGACGACCTGCGCCGGCGCGTGGAGTACGACCTGGAATACATGCAGAAATGGTCCCTGCGTTTCGACCTGAAGATCCTGGCTCTGACCGTCCTGCGCGAGATTTTCAGCAAACATGCCTTCTGACGTGATCTCCCCCCCGGCGCGCGACGCGCTCATGCCCCGCGATGCGTTCCCGCAGTTCGATGCGCTGCGCATCATGGGGCTGCGTCTGCTGGACATTCCGCGCGACGCGCTGGCCGACACGGTTGTACAGGCCGCGCGACGGGGCGGCCGGATGCTGATCGTGAATGCCAACGCGCATTGCGTCGTCCTGTCGCAACGCGAACGCTGGCTGCGCGACCTGTTCGACCGGGCGGATATCGCATTCTGCGACGGCGCGGGCGTCCAGCTTGCCGCGGCGTTCCTGATCGGCCGGCGCCCCCATCGTACGACCCCGCCGGAATGGATCGGTCCCGTCCTGCAACAGTTGGGGCGCGACGCATCGCTGTTCTGGCTGGGCGGGACGCAGGACACCGCGGAGCACGCCGCCCGCACCTACGAACAGCGCTACGGCGTCCGCACGGCGGGCGTGCGGAACGGATTTTTCGATGCCCGGCCCGGATCCGCGGACTCCGAGGACATCATCCGGCAGATCGCCGCCTCGCGCCCGACCCTGCTGCTGGTAAATATGGGAATGCCCCGGCAGGAACGGTGGCTTTACGATCACTGGGACCGGCTGCCGCCAACCATCGCGATTACGGCCGGGGCCCTGGTCGATCACGCGGCCGGCCGCGTCCGCAGGCCCCCGCGATGGGTCGCCAACCTGGGCCTGGAATGGCTGGTCAGGCTGGTGCGCGAACCCAGGCGGCTGTGGCGTCGTTACCTGCTGGGGCTGCCGGTCTTCGGCCTGCATGTCCTGCGCTGGAAAATCCGGCCCGAACGGCCGCAAGCCTGACGCCCCCCCGCCGACCTGGCCACGCGAGCCCCTTTTTCCTGAAATCGAGACCCGCATGAACGAACGCCTGTCGACGATCACCCTGAGCCAGCGCGACGGCAGGACCATCATCCTGCATGGCCTGCGCCTGCTGCGCCGCTATCACCGCCTGTTCCTGGCGGTCGGGATCGGCACCGTCATCGTGGGATGCGGGGCAACGCTGTCGCTCAGGCGGTCGTTCGTGGCCACCGCCACGGTCGTCGTTTCGCCGACCGGCAACGATCCGGTTGGCAATCGCGGCGGGCAGCAGGCCGAAAGCCTGAGCGATGACGAACTGGCCACCCAGGCGGGGCTGCTGCAATCGCGCGATGTGGCCGCCGCCGTACTGCGCAGCCTGCCGCCATCGGCCGGCCGGGCCGGATTCAGCCTGAAAGGCATGCTCTGCGCACACGGCCTGCACCTGGCCTGCCCGAAGGCGGCCAAGGCCGATCCCGCCGCCGAGGCCCAGGCGCAGGTGGACAGGCTTCTGGGCGCCGTCACGATCGCGCCGATGCCGCGGTCGCGCATCATCAGCATCACCGTGAACGCCGATGACGGCCAACGCGCCGCCGATCTGGCGAATGCGTTCGTCGTCCAGTACCAGCAACTGGCCCTGGACCGGCAGCGGGCGGACCTGAACCGCACGGCGGCATGGGTGGACAGCCGCACGGCGCAATTGCGCGAACGGTGGCTGGAGGCCGCGACCAAAGCCAGCACATTCAACGCCACGCACAAGCTGTCGAACACCGGCGACGGTGCCGGCAACGGCCCGCTGATCGAACGGGAAATGTCGGAAACCGCCGTCAGCCTGACGCAGGCCCAGGGCCGCCTGGCGGCGGCCGAGGCCCGGGCCGACGCCCTGGCCCGCGCCAGCACGCGCGGCGAGGCCCGGGCGCTGGTCACGCTGACCCAGCAGCCGATCCTGGTGGCGACCGCGAACACGCTGCAGCAACTGGACAGCGCGCGGATGCAAAAGGCCGCCGCCCTGGGGCCGCATCACCCCGACCTGGCCGGACTGGACCGGCAGATCGCCACCACGCGGGCCAGCCTGGCCGCCGAAACGCACGCGGCCCTGGCCTCGATCAACGAGGACGCGATGTCCGCCCGCGCCGAGGTCGCCCAACTGGCCCACGACCTGGACCGGTTACGCCAGGAGGCCAGCAGCCAGGGCTCGCCCCAGGCGGAATATCGCATGCTGACACAGGAGGCCCAGAGCGCGCGGGAGGTGTACGAAGCCTTCCTGGAACGGTCGAAGGAACTGGTCGACCGGGTGGCCCTGCTGCAACCGCCGGTCACCTTCGTCTCGCACGCCGCGACCCCCGACAGCGCGACCTTCCCCAACCGCAAGAAGCTGCTGATGGGCGTCATCGTGCTGTCGCTGGTGGCGGCCGCCGGGGCGGTGTTCCTGCGCGACCTGTTTTCGTCGGGCTTCGGCGAGGTCGAACAACTGCGCGCGCTGGTCGGCCTGCCGCTGCTGACCGCCATCCCCCGCATCGCCGGGCGCGACCGCCGGTCGGTGCGGCGCCATGTGCTGGACAACCCGTTTTCCCCGGCCAGCGAGGCCGTGCGCAGCCTGCTGGCGCAATTGTCGCTGTCCGCGCCGAAGACCACCGGCCGGGGACGGGTCATCGTCGTCGCCTCGGCCTCGACCGGCGAAGGCAAGAGTTCGCTGGCAGCGTGGCTGGCGGGCCTGGCGCGCACAGGCGGCCAGCCGGTGTTGGTCATCGACGGCGACCATCGCGAGGGCACGCCCGGCCGCGCCCCCCTTCGTCCCGGTCTGACCGAACTGCTGGCGGGCGAGGCGTCGGTCGCGGACGTGGTGCGCCCGGACCTCGAAACCGGCGTCGATTTCCTGCCCGCCGGCGCGCCCAAGCTGTTTCCCTTCGACACCACGGAAATCGCGCGCCTGCGCGACATGCTGAAGGAACTGGGTCGGTCCTACAGCCTGATCGTCATCGACAGCCCGCCGCTGCTGGCGATGCCGGACGGGCTGGTCTACGGCGCGCTGGCTGACCAGACGGTCTTCGTCTGCCGCTGGCTCAGCACCTCGCGCAGCGCCGTCCTGTCATCCATCGAGCGCCTGCGCTCCTACGGCGCTCATGTCTCGGGCGTCGTCGTTTCGATGGCCGAGGAGCACGCGACGGCGAATCCCGGCGCGCGATACGGCCGCCAGGATACGCAGCGCATTGCCCTGCATTACGATTCGTGAGGGGTTGATATTGAAAATTCTGCATATCGTCCGCCAGTTCAGCCCGTCGGTCGGCGGGCTGGAGGATTCGGTCCTGAGCCTGGCGCGGATCCAGCGGGAAAGCCTGGGCATCGACGCGCGGGTGCTGACGCTGGACCGGGTCTTCGGCCAACCGGACCGCCTGTCGCCGACCGACATCGCGCAGGGCGTGCCGGTCCGGCGCATCGCCTGGCGAGGGTCCACCCGCTATCCGATCGCACCGGGCGTCTTCCGCCATCTGGCCGACGCCGACCTGGTGCATGTCCACGCCATCGATTTCTTCTTCGACGCCCTGGCGCTGACGCGGTGGCTGCACCGCCGGCCGCTGGTGGCCTCGACGCATGGCGGCTTCTTCCACACGCAGGCGCTGCATGCCATCAAGGCGCTGTGGTTCGGCTCGGTCACCCGTGCCTCGGTCCGTGCCTATGACCGCATCGTGGCATGCAGCCACAGCGACGCCCTGATGTTCGACAAGGTGGCGCGCGACAGGCTGACGACCATCGAGAACGGCATCAACCAGGATAAATTCCGCAACGCAGCCTCGCGCAACCCGACGCGGACCATCATCAGCTTCGGCCGGTTTTCCCGCCACAAGCAGATCGACCGGCTGTTTCCCCTGCTGGCCCACCTCCGGGCCGAAGGGGCCGACTGGCGCCTGATCGTGGCCGGCCGCCCCGCCGACCAGACCGAACAGGACCTGGCGGCGGCGGCCCAGGCAGCCGGCGTGGGTGACGCCGTGCGCTTCATCATCGGGCCGACGGATACGGAATTGCGGGCCCTGCTGGGCCAGGCCAGCTATTACGGCTGCCTGTCGCGGCACGAGGGATTCGGACTGGCCGCCGTCGAGGCCCTGTCGGCCGGGCTGATCCCGATCGTCAGCGACATCGTGCCGTTTCGCCGCCTGGTCACGCAGACCGGCATCGGCATCATCGGTTCCGCCGAAGACACGGACGGCATCGCCCGGGACGTTTTGGCCGCCCATGGCGACGACCATGTGCGCGCGGTGCGCGACCAGGCCGTTGCGGCGGCGGCGGCCTATGACTGGAACGATGTCGCGCGGCGCTATGCCGACGTGTACCGCGACGTCCTGACCCGTGCCGGGCAGGATCCGGCGCCGATCCGGGCGATGCCCGATGCGGCGCAGCGGGGCACCCTGTCCTGATGCTCGGGCGACCGTCGGCGAGAGGCCGATTCCGCCTGGCCGTCCTGGGGGTTGCGGCCCTGCCCTGCCTGCTTGCGGCGCCGTCGGCGCGGGCGCAGTTGATCTCGCAATATTTTCCGGTCGATCTGCCGGGCTATACCGCCCCGGACCTGGCGGATACCGTCACCATGCGCCAGTTGCTGCAACACCAGGCCGCCGGCATCCATGTCGGCAGCTTCGTCGTCCGACCCTCGGCCGCGTTCAGCGCTGGATACAACACCAACACCCTGGCCACCCCCAACACCCAGAGCGCCGAGCTGGACACCAACGGCGGCCTGCGGATCAATTCGGACTGGAGCCGCCATGCGCTGGGCGTGTTCGCCAGCGTGAGCGACCGGCGCTTTCCCGAAATCCCGGCGGCGAACTACACCAACTGGACGACCGGCGCCGGCGGTTCGTTGTCCCTGGGCCACGACGCGCTGTCGGCGGGCTATACACATTACGGGCTGCACCTGAATTCCATGGATCTGGGGAATTTCGGCGTGTCGCGCCCGGTGCCCTACATGGCCGACGATTACCGCCTGACCTATACCAAGTTGTTCGGGCGCTTCAGCCTGATTCCGTCGGCGATCTACCAGGATTTCTCGTTCGGCAAGGCAACAGGGGGCGGCATCGACACCGATTACGGCAGCCTGAGCCACCATCTGGAAACCGGCATGCTGACATCGCGCTTCGAACTGTCGACCGGCAACGCCGCCGTGCTGATCCTGCGTGCCTCGGCGGCGCAGTTCGTGCCGACCCAGGGGGGAACACCGAATGACTATGTCGATGGGGCGGCCTTCGCCGGGCTGGACCTGAATACGGATTCGGTGGTCCGCTACCGCCTGCTGGCGGGGGGCGAGACCCGCCATTTCACCCGCAGCCCGGCCCCATCCGTCACCACGCCGACATTCGAGATCGACACGATCTGGACTCCGACCCTGCTGGATACGGTCACCGTGTTCTTCTATCGCCGCATCATCGATCCGACCTCGCCCTTCGCGCGCAACCAGACGGTGACCGACGGACGCATCCAGATCGACCACGAACTGCGCCGCAACATCGTGCTGCGCGGGTTCACCGAGGGCGGCATGAGCGTCACCGGGCAGACCGTGGCCGGCACCCGGTCACGCACCCAGACGCTGTTCAAATTCGGGGCGTCGGTTAACTGGACGGTGAATCGCTACCTGACCGCCAGCCTGTCCTTCAGCCATGTCAACAACTATTCCCACGGCGGCCAGGCGCCCGACCCGCTGTTCAACGACCGGAGGTCGACCTTTGCCAGCAACTATGTCGCCATCGGGCTCAATTTTGCCGAATAGCCATCATGACCGGAGGTTGAAGATGACCGCGCAGAAAGATCGTCCCCACACGGCCCCATCGCCGCGCCGCACCCGTTGGCTCGGTGTCGGCGTGCTGGCGATTCTGCTGTCGGGATGCGCCGGCCAGCTTCCGCCCCTGCCCCCGCCCGCCCCCGGCCCCTACCGTCTGGGCGCCGGCGACCAGTTGCGGGTGCTGACCTATAACGACCTGCAGCTGAGCAACAGCTTCACCGTCGGCGACAACGGCCAGATCGCCTTTCCCCTGATCGGTTCGCTGCAGGCATCGGGCCTGACAACCCACGAGTTGCAGGCGCTGATCGTGGACCAGTTGACCAGCAAGGGCATCCTCAACCGCCCCAGCGTCTCGGTCGAGGTGACGCAGTACCGGCCGATCTTCGTGCTGGGCGAGGTCGCCCACCCCGGCCAGTATCCCTACATGCCCGGCATGACCATGCTCAGCGCCGTCGCGCTGGCCGGCGGCTATACCTACCGCGCCGTGACCGACCATGCCGGCGACGTCCGCAGCGACGCGGGCGGGTCCGGCCGGACGATCGAAGGCCGGGTGCGGCGCGATTCCCTGCTGCAGCCCGGCGACGTCATCACTGTCTACGAACGGTATTTCTGACGCCTGGCGGGCCGTCAGTGCCCGCCGAACGCCGGCAGGTCGTCATCTTCCGCGATCGCGGACAGGTCGGGCGTGTCCATCGCGCTGCGCACGCCCCACTCGCAGAACAGCACCGACACCGCGGCCACCACCGCCAGGTCCCAGCCATAAGGGATCCAGCCCAGCCCGCCGAACGGCCGGCTGCCGACATAGGACAGGGCGGCGATCGTCGGCAGGTAGGCCATGAACCAGACCGCATGGCGGCAGGCGACGCGATGGCGTTCCCAGCCGTCACGCCTGCGGAACCAGGCATAGACCGGCAGGAACATCAGCAGCAGGAGGATGATGTCGCCGCTGAGCGGCCAGCGCGCCCAGTACAGCAGCAGCGACGAGAACGCGAACGCCAGCGCGCCGGTGACGCGCATTGCCGGCACCCGGACCGGACGCGCATGCTCCGGCATGCTGTAGCGTAGCGACACCGCTGAAATGGGGATCATCAGGTAGGAAATAATGGTGCAGACCGAAATGACCGACGCCAGGATGCCCCAGCCCCGGAAGAAATAGAGAAACGCGAACGACACGCCCAGGTTGAACCACAGGGCCGGGCGCGGCACGCCGTACAGCGGATGGATGCGGCCCAGCACCGCGGGCATCGTCCCGTTGCGCTGCATGCCCAGCGTCATGCGCGCGCTGGTCGCCATGTCGGTCGTCCCCGTGCCGCTGGGCGAGACGAAGGCATCGAAATACAGCGCCATCGCCAGCCAGTTGAGGTTGAAGGCAATGGCCAGCTCCGCGAACGGCGAGGAAAACGACAGGCCTGCCCATCCCCCGGCGCCGGGCCGCACCGCGCCCAGATAGGCGAACTGCAGCAGCAGGTACACGACCGTCGCGATCCCGACCGAACCCAGGACCGCGAAGGGGATGGTCCGGCCCGGATCGCGGACCTCGCCCGCCAGGTTCAGCGGGCTCTGGAACCCGTTGAAGGCGAAGACGATGCCCGAGGTCGAAACCGCCGTCAGGATACCCGACAGGCCGTAGGGCATGAAGCCGCCGACATCGGTACCGACCACATTGCCGGTATGAAAGCTGCTGACCATCAGGGCCACGGCCGTGGTGGTGGGCACGATGATCTTGAACAGCGTCACCAGCACGTTGACGCGGGCGAACAGCCGTATCCCCCACAGGTTGAGCAGGAAATACACCACGATCAGGGCCGCCGCCACGGCCAGGCCGGGCGACGTCAGCTCGCCGCCCGCATAGAGCTGCCGCGCCCAGGGATAGGACCACGAACTCATGTACTGGACCGAGGCCTCGGCCTCGATCGGGACCACGCTGACGATCGCGATCCAGTTGGCGCTGGCCGCCATGAAGCCGATCAACGGCCCATGGGTGACGTTGGCGTACCGCACCATCCCGCCCGCCACCGGGAACATCGCGCCCAGTTCGGTGGCGACGCCGGCGATGACCAGGGCGATGAACGCCCCCAGCAGCCAGGCCAGGCTGGCGGCCGGCCCAGCCGTCGCCGCCGCGCGCTGGGCACCGAACAGCCAGCCCGACCCGATCATGGCGCTGAGCCCGGTGAACAGCAGTTGCCAGGGGCCGAGGGCGCGATTCAGATGGGATGACACGTCTGGACGACTCCTTGCGAACGAAGATGAAGGCGGGGCGAACGAAGTTGAAGGCAGGGGCCGGCGGCAAAGGATGACACCGTTCCGAAACCGGATCGACCGGCATTACGATATTCTGCCGGTCCCGTCACGGGTCACGGCTCATCCCAGGGCCTCGGTCAGCATTCCGCCCAGCAGGGTCATGCCGCGCACGATCGTGTCCTCGTCCTGCGTCGAATAGCTGATGCGGGCATGATTGGCGCGCCCGGCGACCGGGAAGAAACTTTCGCCGGGCACATAGGCCAGCTTCGCGCGCGGCAGCATGGTTTCGGCCATGAAGCGCGCCGCGTCGAAGCCGGCCGGGAAGGTCAGCCACGTGAACATCCCGCCCTGCGGCCGGGTGAAGGCGATGTGCGGCGGAAAGCACGCCTCGATCGTGCGCAGCATCACGTCGCGCTTGCGCCGATAGGTTCGGCGGATGCGTTCGACATGCGCGTCGAGGTCGTACCCGTCCAGAAAGCGCGACACGACCTCCATCGCCAGGGTACCGCACTGCGTATCGCCGGCCAACTTCAGCAGGCCCAGCCGCTGGATCAGTTCGTCGCCGGCGATGGCCCAGCCCAGCCGCAATCCGGGCGCCAGCAGCTTGGAAAAACTGCCCAGGTGAATGACGCGCCCGTCGGTATCCAGGCTCTTGAGCGTGGGCGGCGCCTCGCCCTCGAAGCGCAGGGCGCGGTAGGGTGTGTCCTCCAGCACCAGCAGGTCGAATTCCCGTGCCAGTTCCAGCAGCCGGCGGCGACGCGGCAGGCTCATGGTCACGCCGGTCGGGTTCTGGAAATCGGGCACGGTGTAGAGGAATTTCGCGCGCGGCCCGGCCTGCAGGACGCGCAGCAGGTCGTCGGTGTCCATGCCCTGGTCGTCCATCCGGACGGCGCGATAACGCGGTTCGTAGGGGGCGAAGGCCACCAGCGCGCCCAGGAAGGTCGGGTCCTCGGTGATGACGACGTCGCCCGGATCGAGCATCATCTTCGCCACCAGGTCCAGACCCTGCTGGCCCCCGTTCAGGATCAGGACCTGATCGGCATCGCACGCGATCCCGTCGCGCCGCGCCCGTGCCGCGATCTGGGCCCGCAGCGGCGCGATGCCGTTGGAGACGGTATATTGCAGCGCCGTGGCGCCCCGGGCCTCCAGCACGTCGCGGAACAGGCGGGACAGCGCATCGGTGGGAAACAGCGAGGCGTCGGGATACCCCCCACCGAACGAGATCACGTCCGGGTCGGCGCCCAGGCGCAGCAGTTCGCGGATGGCCGACGGCCCGACGTGCTGCATCCGGCTGGCAAACTGGAACGTCATGACCCCATCCCGCGCGCGACAACCGAAACGGACCCACACCGTTTCGCGAGCACGCGCCTTATAGGATCCTGCCCCCGTTGGCTACCCGACGGGGCAGGACGGCCCGGATCAGCCCCGCAACAGCCGTGCGGCCGCCACCATGTTCGCGATCGCCGGACGGACCTCGGGCCATGTGCGGGTCTTCAGGCCGCAGTCGGGGTTGACCCACAGCTGATCGCCGGCCAGCCGCCCGGCCGCCGCCGACAGCAGGGCGACCATTTCCCCGACGGCAGGTTCGCGCGGGGAATGGATGTCGTAGACGCCCGGCCCGATTTTCGCCGGATAGCGATGATCGACGAAGGCATCGAGCAATTCCATCTTCGACCGCGCTGTCTCGATCGAGATGACGTCGGCATCCATCGCCACGATCGCGGCAATGATGTCGTTGAATTCGGAATAGCACATATGGGTGTGGATCTGCGGCGCGCAGAACCATGACGGGCCGGATTAAGAGCGTCCGCGGAAACCGAGTCAATATAATTTGCACATATAAGGATATCGTTATATGTATCCGCCATGTACCGTCCGCTGCTCATCTTCCAGGCCCTGGCCGACCCCACCCGCCTGCGCATTCTGGCGCTGCTGCGGTCGATGGAACTCTCGGTCGGCGAAATCGCCCAGGTGCTGGGGCAGAGCCAGCCGCGCGTGTCCCGCCATGTCAAAATCCTGGTCAATGCCGGGCTGGCCGAACGGCGCAAGGAAGGCAGTTGGGTGTTCCTGACCCTGGGGCCGGCGCCCGACCTGGCGCCGGTCTTCGCGGCGATCGACCAGTGGACGCGGGGCGACGACCCGGACGCCGACGCCGATATCGCCCGGCTGAAGGCGGTGCGGGCCGTGCGCGCCAGCGCCGCCGAGGATTATTTCGAGACCCACGCGGCGGAATGGGACGCGATTCGCTCGCTCCACGTCGCCGAAGGCGATGTCGAGGCGGCGATCGAACGGGTGCTGGCGCCGGAGCCGATCGGCCGGCTGGTGGATATCGGCACCGGTACCGGCCGGATGATGGAACTGCTGGGCCGCAAGGCGGACTGCGCGATCGGGTTCGACCGCAGCCCGGCCATGCTGCGCCTGGCGCGCACCAAGCTGGCCCAGGCCGGCCTGGACCGCGCCGAACTGCGGCAGGGCGACATCTATGCCCTGCCCATGCCCGCCGCCTCGGCGGACGTCGCGATCATGCACCAGGTGCTGCATTACGCGCAGCATCCCGCCGCCGCGATCGCCGAGGCCGCGCGCCTGCTGGACGCGGGCGGCCGCCTGCTGATCGTCGATTTCGCGGCCCACGATCGCGAGGATCTGCGCGACCGCGACGCCCATGTCCGCCTGGGGTTCGCCGACGACCAGATGGCGGCGTGGTTCAAGGCCGCCGGCCTGTCCTGCGCGCCCCCCACGCACCTTGACGGCGAACTGACCGTCAAACTGTGGCTGGGTCGCCGCCTTCCCGCAAAACTCTAGAGCTTTTCATCAAGGAGCCGGCTGCATGCCTTTCCCCCTTACCGCCGTGCGTCCGCTGTCGCATGCCCCCATCCCCGGTCCGGTCGAGGTTTCGTTCGAATTCTTCCCGCCCAAGACCGCCAAGATGGAAGACGGCCTGCGGCAGACCGTCGGCGTGCTGGCGTCGCTGAAGCCCCGGTTCCTGTCGGTGACCTATGGCGCGGGCGGGTCGACGCGCGACCGCACGCTGGCGACCGTCGCGGCCCTGGTCCGCGACACCTCCGTGCCGGTGGCGGGGCACCTGACCTGCGTCGATGCGACCCGGGATCAGGTCGACGACGTGGCGCGGGCCTACTGGGCGGCGGGCATACGCCATATCGTGGCCCTGCGCGGCGACCCGACGACGCCGGGCAGCCGCTTCGTGCCGCATCCGGACGGGTACGAGAACGCGGCGGCGCTGGTGGCGGGGCTGCGGCGGATCGCGCCGTTCGAGATCTCGGTCGCGGCCTATCCCGAAACCCACCCCGACGCCGCCAGCCCGCAGGCCGACCTGGACAATCTGAAGGCCAAGATCGACGCGGGCGCCACCCGGGCCATCACGCAGTTCTTCTTCGAGGCCGAAACCTTCCTGCGCTTTCGCGACAAGGCCGCCGCCGCCGGCATCGACGCCGAAATCCTTCCCGGCATCCTGCCGGTGGCCAACATCGCCCAGGCGTACAAGTTCGCCGCCATGTGCGGCGCGCACGTCCCCAACTGGATGCACCGCCTGTTCGACGGGCTGGACGACCAGCCCGCGACACGCGCGCTGGTCACCACGGCGGCGGCGGCCGAACTGTGCCGCCAGTTGCGGGCGGGGGGCGTGTCGCACTTCCATTTCTATACGCTCAACCGCGCGGAGGCCTGCCAGGCCCTATGCCGGCTGCTGGTCAACCCGCAATAACACTGCGCTGCATCGCAAAAATCTTCCCGCGCGCAGCAACTGTCGCGGGCGCCGGGCGATGATTCGTCCTCCGGGACACGCATCTGTGTTCCGGCGCTATCAGGAAGACGCACGGCAATGTGGACCGACAACGCGACACGGTTTCTGCGCCCCCTCACCCTGGGGGCGTGCATCGCCATCGTGCCGCTGGCCGCATGCAGTTCCGCCAGCGGCGACGGGGACGACGCTCCCCGCAACCACAAGGTCATCGTCGTTCCACGCGGCACCGACGTCGTGTGTCCCGACGGCAGTCACCCACCCTGCCCCTGAGCATCCGGGTTACGGGAGGGCGGGCACGGCGGACGCCCCACACATCCTGCGTTCGGCTCGCGCGCCGCGCGCCATGACTTGCCCGGCGAACACCACCCCCTGCGACGAAATCGGCACCTGCGCTGCCCGCAGCGCCTCGGCCACCCAGCCGTTGCAGGTGTGCATCAGCGTGTAGGTGCTGCGCGCGGCATAGAACAGGCTGGCAGGATGACGGCCGACGGCGACCAGCCGGGGCCCGTCTTCCCGGACGGCCAGATCGTCCCAGATGAAGGCGGACAGGCGGCGCGCGCCCTCGCCAGACAGCGGAAAGACGATGGTCCTGTCCGCGCCGTAGGCCTCGGGCGGTGTTGTGGACAGGCCGATCGTCTGAATGACGGCGGGGCCGGGAAACGGCCCGATCAGATACTCCCGCACGCTGGACGCGGGCGCGGTGAAGAACGTCTTCTTGCCATAGCTGAACAGGATGGTCCTGGCCCCCGGAAACACCGCGCGATAGAGGCCCAGCGGCCCGTCCAGCGCCTGCACCGGGATGCCTATTTCCGTATGCCACCCCCGGTCGACCAGGTACACCGGTATCGCCCCCGCCGGCCAGGACGCGCAGCGCGGAGCATCCGGGGTGCATGCGTCCAGCAGAATCAGAAACATCGCGGCCAGCAGGGCGAATTTCATCTTCCGTGTTTCCCCTTCCCCCCGGATCATGTCGCCGGCGGGGCCGTGGCTTGCCGCGCCTCCAGATGAGCCTCTATGCTTTGCCGGTGCAAGACCATGTATCCGGCAGGGGGCCGATCATCCGCCCGGTATCGTCCATCGACGTGGCCAGGCTGGCCGGCGTCTCGCAATCCGCGGTGTCGCGCACCTTCGCGCCGGACGGCAGCGTGTCGGCGCGCACGCGCGAAAAGGTGCTGGCGGCGGCCGCGACGCTGGGCTACCGCCCCAATCGCATTCCCGCCATCATGCTGTCGGGCCGGTCGCACATGGTCGGGGTGATCGTCGGCGGGCTGGACAACCCGTTCTACGCCACGGTGCTGGACCGGTTCGCCGTGGCCCTGCGCGACATCGGGCTGCACGTGCTGCTGGTCCAGGTGGCGGATTCCCTGGCGCTGGACGCGGCGCTGGATCAGCTTGCGGGCTATCGGGTCGATGCCGCCGTCACGGCGCTGGCGGTCGGCACGCGGCAGGCCGCCGACGCGCTGTCGGCCCTGCGGATCCCCATCGTCTGTTTCAATTCCCGCCTGACGTCGCCATGGATTTCCACCGTGCGGTCGGACAACCGGGCGGCGGGCCGCGATGCCGCCGACCTGCTGGCCGATCGCGGCGTCCGCCGTCCCGCCTGGATGGCCGGCCCCCCCGCCAACGCGGCGTCGCGGGAACGCGGCCGGGGCTTCACGGAGCAGTTGGCGGCCCGGGGCTTGGCGCCCGCCGCCACGATGCGGGGATCGGATACCTATCAGGGCGGGTATGACGCCATCCGCCACCTGCTGTCGGCGTCCCCGCCGCCCGACGGACTGTTCTGCAGCAACGACCTGATGGCCTGCGGGGCAATCGACGCCCTGCGGCAGGTGGGGGGCCTGTCCGTCCCGGCCGACGTGCGGGTCGTGGGGTATGACGATATCCCGCAGGCGGCATGGCACAGCTACGACCTGACGTCGTTCGACCAGCAGGTGGACCGGATGGTGGCGGCCGCCCTCGACCTGCTGGCCACGGCCCTGGCCGGCCCGCCGGGGCCGGCGGGCGGGCGCACGCTGAACATTCCAACCCGGCTGGTCGAACGCGGCAGCACCCGGCATGGCGGGTGACATTCCTGCATAGCTATGCAATCCTGCCGGCCGACCGGAGACGAGATTTTTCGTGCCGTCTCCCGCGTTTTCAGGAGGCCTTCGCCATGTCGTCCCAAACGTTCCTCGCCGCGCTGACCGGGTCCTTCTCCACGCCCTGCGCCGATAACCCGACCGTCGCGATGATCGAGGCCGCGTATCGGCACCACGATATGAACGCCCGCTACATCAATTGCGACGTGAAGGCCGACGGGCTGGCCGACGCCGTCCGGGGCGCCGTGGCCATGGGGTGGGCCGGGTTCAACTGCTCCATCCCGCACAAGATCGCGGTGCTGGCGCACCTGGACGGGCTGGCGGAATCCGCCGCCATCATCGGGGCGGTCAATTGCGTGGTCATCCGCGACGGCAAGCTGACCGGCGAAAACACCGACGGCAAGGGCTTCCTGGAATCCCTCTCGGGCGTGACCGACCCGAAGGGCAAGAATTTCTGCCTGCTCGGCGCCGGCGGGGCGGCACGCGCCATTGCCGTGGAACTGGCCCTGGCAGGCGCGCGTCACCTGACGATCGTCAACCGCGACGCCGCGCGCGGCAAGGACATCGCAGGCCTGATCAACGACAAGACGGCGGCCGAGGCCACCTTCCAGCCCTGGACCGAACGGTTCGCGATCCCGCGGGACGCCGACGTGTTGATCAATGCCACGTCCGTCGGCCTCGGTGACGCCGAGGCCATGCCCGACATCGACCCCGACAGCCTGCGCCACGGGATGGTCGTCGCCGACGTCATCCCCAACCCGCCGCGCACGGCGCTGCTGCGCGCGGCCGAGGCGCAGGGCTGCACCACGCTCGACGGGCTGGGCATGCTGGTGAACCAGGGCGTGATCAGCGTCAGGCTGTGGTTCGGGCAGGATGTGGACGCCACCGTCATGGCCCGTCAGCTTCAGGACATCTTCGGCGTCGCCAGGACGTAATACCGTCCCCCGTCCGGCACGAATTTGCGTCTCGGCCCCTGACGGCAGCCAGTGCCGGATGCGGCGACGCCGCAAGAGCCAGGCAGGAGAGAAACGTCCGCCGAATCCGATAGGATCGATTTCGGCGGCAGCATCCGGGATCCGGGCGGAACCGACGCGGCATGATTGACAGGGGTGGGGTCGTTCTGCTGGCCTTCCGCCAACCCTCCATCGGCCACAAGGACCTGCCGCCATGGAATATACAAGGCTGGGCCGCAGCGGCCTTCAGGTTTCTCGTATCTGCCTGGGCTGCATGACCTACGGCCTCCCCGATCGCGGCAACCATTCCTGGACCCTGGACGAGGCGGCCAGCCGCCCCCTGATCCGCCAGGCGCTGGAAGCCGGGATCACGTTCCTGGACACCGCCAACAGCTATTCCGACGGTACGTCCGAGGAAATCGTCGGCCGGGCCATCCGCGATTTCGCCCGCCGCGACGAGATCGTGCTGGCGACCAAGGTGTTTTTCCCCGTGCGGAACGGCCCGAACGGCTCCGGCCTGTCGCGCCGCGCCATTCTGGGCGAGATCGACAACAGCCTGCGCCGCCTGGGCACCGATTACGTGGATTTGTACCAGATCCACCGCTGGGACCCCCACACGCCCATCGAGGAAACGATGGAGGCGCTGCACGATGTCGTGAAGGCCGGCAAGGCGCGCTATATCGGCGCGTCGTCGATGTACGCCTGGCAGTTCGCCAAGGCCATCTATACCGCTCGGCTGAACGGATGGACCGAATTCGTGTCCATGCAGGACCATCTGAATCTGCTGAACCGCGAGGAAGAGCGTGAAATGCTGCCCTTCTGCCGCGACCAGGGGATCGGCGTCCTGCCCTGGAGCCCGCTGGCGCGCGGCCTGCTGGCCCGGGACTGGCGCGACAGCACCGTCCGGCAGGAAACCGACAAGGTCACGCGCACCCTCTATACCGCGACCGTCCAGGCCGACCGGGCGACGATCGACGCGGTCGGCCGCATCGCGCAGGCCCGCGGCGTGCCGCGCGCGCAGGTCGCCATGGCCTGGCTGCTGCAACAGCCCGGCGTCACCGCGCCGATCGTCGGCGCGTCGAAGCCCGGCCATCTGGACGACGCGCAGGCCGCCTTGTCCCTGACCCTGGACGATGCCGAGATCGCGGCGCTGGAAGCCCCGTACATCCCGCATCCCGTCGTCGGATTCTGAGCGACCAGCCCATGACGGACACGACCTTCCGCCCCGCCATCCGGCCGGCGACGATCACGGACCTGCCCGCCATCACCGCGATCTATGGCTGGCACGTCCAGCACGGCACCGCCTCGTTCGAGACCGAGGCGCCCGCGCTGGACGACATGACACGGCGGCACCACACGCTGGTGTCGGCGGGCTACCCCTACCTGGTGGCCGAGCAGGCGGGCATCGTCGCCGGATATGCTTACGCGGGGCCATACCATGTGCGCGCCGCCTATCGCGACACGGTCGAGGATTCGATCTACCTGCATCCCGACATGACCGGGCGCGGCATCGGCGGAGCGTTGCTGGCTGCCCTGCTGGCGGCCTGCACGGCGCGCGGCTTCCGCCAGATGGTGGCGGTGGTGGGCGACAGCGACAACCTGCCGTCCGTCCGGCTGCACGAACGCCACGGCTTTCGCAACGCCGGCACGTTGCACGCCGTCGGCTACAAGCATGGACGCTGGCTGGATATCGTCCTGCTGCAACGCCCGCTGGGCGACGGCGACGCGATGCCGCCGTCGCGTGGCCTCAGTCCAGCCCCGCCAGGGTCCGCACGCCCGGCGTGATGTCCTGCAACAGATCCGCCGGCGGCTGGGCCACCGTATGGCTGACGACCATGTTGGCCGACGCCGCCACCGCCTGATCCTGGCGGGCCAGCAGGGCGCCCGTCGCGGCCCGCCAGTCCTTCCCTTTCCGTCCCGCCAGGGCGTCCAGCCCGGCCTGCGCCAGGGCCTTCAGCTCCTGCGAGGCCGGGCGGGCATCTTCCAGGATCGGACGCCCCGCCGACACCGCCTGGAACGCCGCGTCATTATCGCGCCAGCGGGTCAGCATGGCTTCCAGCACCGGACGAACCGAATGGTCGCCCGCCACGTAACGGCGCGCCAGGTCGCTGAACCGCTCGGCCCCGGCGCTGTCGGGCGCAGCGATGTCGCCGAGCGTGTTCATCTGCTGTACGATCGGCCCCTTCTGTCCGTGCGCGGCCGAATGATTATGGCCGTAATGCCGGATCGGGCTGGTCGCATCGGCCAGGGTCAGCACCGGCCCCGCATCGCCGGGCGACAGTCGCGCCGCCATGCGATAGCGATTGGCCTGGGCCTGCAGCCCCGTCACGCACAATTCGTCCTGCACCACCGCCAGCCGGCGATACATGTCGGGCACGTCACGCACCGACGCCGGCGACCAGAACCGCTCGGCAATGGCGGCGGACCGGGGCCAAAGCCGGGCATCCAGCATCTCGTCGGTTACCACCTCGGCCCAGAGCGGGGCCTCGCCGCCCATCACCAGCCTGTCCTGGGCCGGGCTCATCGTCGCCGACGGGTCCAGCTTCAGGGCGTCCACCATGGCGCCCAGCTTCGGGCGCAGCTTTTCCGCCAGGTCGGGCGTCAGCCCGTTGGCGTGCGGGTCCAGCGGATCGACCAGATAATGTTCCGACGCGGGTTGCAGCAGGTCGAGGTAATAGCCCGCCGACACCACCACCGGATGCCCCGCCCGCGTGGCGGACGCGATGAATTTCGACCCGCGCCAGGCCTCGATGACGACATTGTCGGGGATCGACGCCTCGGTGATTTCGTCCCATCCCATCATGATCTTTCCTTGATCTTGAAGGATCTTCTGGATCCGCGCGGTAAATGCCGCCTGCAATTGCTGCGGCGTGGCGAAGCCGTGCTGCCGCATGAATGCGGCGATCTCGGCGTTCTTCGTCCATTGCGTGGGCGAGACCTCGTCGCCGCCGGCGTGGAAATAGCGATCGGGGAACAGATGCCCCATTTCGCCATACAGCCGTCGCAGGAAACGATAGCTGTCCTCCAGCGTCGGGTTGATCGCCGCCACATTGATCTGATGGCGATCGCCGGGAACCGGCGTCTGCGACGCCAGGTCGGGATAGGCCAGCAGCAGCGCGAACGCATGGCCCGGCGTATCGAATTCCGGCACGATGCGGATCCCCCGGTCCGCCGCATAGGCGACCAGGTCGCGGATCTGCCCCTGCGTGTAGAACTGGCCGTGGGAGGCCACCGTCGCCAGCCGGGGAAAGACGCGGCTTTCGACACGGAATCCCTGCCCGTCGCTCAGATGCAGGTGCAGCACATCCAGCTTCACCATTTCCATGGCGTCGATCTGGCGTTTCAGGGTCTCGATCGTCATGAAATGACGCGCGACGTCGATCATGACGCCCCGCCAGGCGAAGCGCGGCGCATCGTCGATCCGCACATAGGCGATCGCGGGGGACTGCGGGCCGGCCTGCGCCAGTTGCAGCAGGGTGGCAAGCCCGTGCAGCACGCCGGCCGGCCCGTCGGCCGCAAGGTCGATGCCGTGCGCGTCGACCGTCAGCCGGTATCCCTCGCGCGCCGTGACGCTCAGGTAGGCCGGGTCGGCACCGACATGGATATGCAGTGGCGTCGTCGCCGCCCCCGGCGCGTCGGCGGCCGGCGCCGGAATGCCGCCAAGTGCTGCCAGGCGCGCCCTGAACCGCCCGACCGCCCGTTCCAGCATCGGCGTCCGCGTGCCCTCCCAGACCACCGACACGCCCCCCGGAATGGACAGGCTGCCGACGTCGAACCGGGCGGATGCGGGGTACGGCATCAGGGCCGACGCCGCCCGGGCCACCCCGGCGACCGAGAGCAGGGCCACCAATGCGACGCCCGCGCCCCACAGGGCACGGCCCGGCCGCGCATGGTTGCGGCCCCGCATCGTCGCCTGCTTCGGGCAGTGCGTGCGAACGTCGTTTCCTGTCATCGGGCTCTCCTTACCTCCCCTGTCTTTATAGGGATTGTTCGGAAGCACAAACGGTCCGGCCCCGCGCAGCCGGGCCTGTTCCAGAAGTGGAGAGACTTTTCCCCGCAGGAGAGGCACACTCCCTGGCAGCGCACGCAGAACCGAAAGACCGACCCCCGATGCCCGCCCGTTTCCAAAGCCCCGCCGGCCCTTACGGCTGGCTGCCCATCGTCATGCTGGGCGGCCTGTTCTTCATGATCGGTTTCGTCACCTGGCTGAACGGGCCGCTGATCTCGTTCGTGCAGGTCGCGTTCGACATCAGCGACGTCAGCGCCTTCCTGATCCCGCTGGTGTTCTACCTGTCCTATTTCCTGTTCCCGGTCCCGGCCTCGTTCATCACCGCGCGGACGGGGCTGAAGAAGGGACTGGCGCTGGCCCTGGTGGTCATGTCGGCGGGCGCAGTCCTGTTCGGCCAGTTCATCAGCCTGCGCTGGTACCCCGGCGCGCTGGGCGGCCTGGTGGTGCTGGGCGCGGGGTTGTCGCTGCTGCAGATCACGGTCAATCCGTATGTCAGCATCCTCGGCCCGATCGAAAGCGCGGCCCAGCGCATCGCGATCATGGGCGTGTGCAACAAGTTCGCCGGCATCGTTGCGCCCATCGCCCTGGCCCTGCTGGTCATGCGCGATATCGGCGGCGTCGCGAACCGGATCCGCGCCACGACCGACCCCGTCGCGCGCGACCGGATCCTGGACGGCTTCACCCATGCCGTCTACCTGCCCTATCTGGGCATGGCGCTGATCCTGCTGCTGGCGGCGGCCTGGGTGCGGCGCTCGTCCCTGCCGGACATCGCGCTGGAAGCGCCTGCCCGCGCCGCCCCCACCCCTGCCGCGCCGCGCGGGCGCCTGCTGTTGGGCGTGCTGGGCATGTTCCTGTATGTGGGGGTCGAGGTCATGGCGGGCGACGCCATCGGCACCTATGGCCGGGGATTCGGCCTGCCGCTGGATACCACCAAATTCTTCACCTCGCTGACGCTGGCGGCCATGATGCTGGGCTATGTCGGTGGTCTGCTGTGCGTGCCCCGCCTGCTGTCGCAGGAACGCTGCCTGGTCGTGTCGGCGGCGACCGGCATCCTGCTGACGGTCTGCGCGTTCCTCAGCGCCGGCTATGCGTCCGTAGCCTGCGTGGCGTTGCTGGGGCTGGCCAACGCCATGATCATGCCCACCCTGTTTCCGATTTCCATCCGGGACATGGGCAACGCCACGGGGCGGGCGTCGGCCTATCTGGTCATGGCGTTCTCGGGCGGGGCCGTCCTGCCGCAGATCTTCGTGGCCCTGAAGCAGGCCCACGATTTCCAGGCCGTCTTCGCCGGGATCATGATCCCGGCCTATCTCTATATCCTGCTGTTCGGGCTGCATGTCCTGAAGGACCGCGCCACGCGGCAGGCCACGGCCCCGCTGGTGCCGCAATAACGCGCCCCCCAACGCATTACCGCCGACGCACTACCGCCGGCGCACGCCCTCCACCCAGACTTCCTCGATTTCGAACGCCTCGTTCATCACCACGAAATCGGCCCGCAGGCCGGGCCGCAGGGCCCCGCGATCGTCCAGGCCCAGATAGCGGGCGGCATTTCCGCTGACCAGCGCCGCCGCGTCGGTGACAGGCGTACCGGCCCGCACGGCGTTGCGCAGGGCGACGTCCAGGGTCAGCACGCTGCCGGCCAGCACGCCGTCGGGCAGGCGCGCGACCCCGTCGCGGATCATCACGTCCTGCCCGCCCAACTGGCTGGGCCCGTCGCCCAGCCCGGCGCCGCGCATCGCGTCGGTGACGAACAGCAGGCGTTCCCCCATCACCCGGTGCGCCAGACGGAAACTGCCGGGATGGACGTGATGCGTGTCGAAGATCAGTTCGGCATAGCCTGCGTCGCTGCAGAACAGCGCCGCCGCCGGGCCAGGCCGGCGCCCCTCGATCCCGCCCATGGCGTTGAACAGATGGGTCGCGCCAGCCGTCCCGCCGGCCGCGCAAATCCGGCAGATCGCCTGTTCGGTCTGCTCGAAGCCGGCGGTGGTGTGGCCGATGCTGACGCGCACACCCGCCGCGGCGAACGATTCGATGGCCGTGTCGGCATGGTCCAGTTCGGGCGCCAGGGTCACCACCCGCACGATCCCGACCTCCAGCGCCGCGCGCACATGCGCGGGGTCCGGCGCGATGGCGAAGGGCGGCTGCGCGCCCAGGCGATGCGGGCTGACGAACGGCCCTTCCAGGTGGGCGCCGTGAATGGCCGGGCCGTCCCCGTCGGCGAACCCTTCCCGCCGCACCTCCGCCACCGCCCGCAGCGCGTCCATGACGTCCGGCCAGGGGCGCGTGATGGTAGTGGGCAGGATCGTGGTGGTGCCGTGCGCCATATGAAAGCGCGACAGGCGGCGGATCGCCGCCACGCCATCCATCGTATCGGCGCCGTCGCCACCATGCACATGGACGTCGATAAAGCCGGGCAGGATGTAACGCCCGGACGCCCCGTCCCCTTCGTCGATCGAGCGGATCACCCCGTCGAACGACAGGGTGCCGGCCATCACCCGGTCCGGCAGGACAAGCCGCCCCTGAAGATCGGTCATGGTCGGTTCTCCTCCGTCGCGGTTGCGGTCAGGTTCATCTGCCGCAGGTGGTGCGTCCAGTCCATGGAAAGACCTATATCTGTTCGGCACAGCGAAATGGTCGGGGGCAGACGCGCATGAAACTGGTGGTACGGAACGACGATCGGGCCGTCGCGGCCCTGACGGCCCGCCTGGTCGCCGATCTGCTCAAGGCCCGGCCGGACTGCGTGCTGGGGCTGGCCACCGGCCGCACGATGGAGCGGGTCTACGACGCGCTGGTCGAAATCGGCCACGCGGAAGCCCTCGATTTCTCGCGTTGCCGCACGTTCAATCTCGACGAATATATCGGCCTGCCGCCCGGCAGCGCCCATTCGTACCGCGCCTACATGAACGACCATCTGTTTTCGCGCATCGCTATCCCCCTCGAAAACACGATGCTGCCGGACGGATCGGCCGCCGATCTGGCGGCCGAGGCCGCGCGGTACGAGGACGCCATCCGCCGGGCGGGCGGTATCGACCTGCAACTGGTCGGCATCGGCGAGACCGGGCATATCGGCTTCAACGAACCGCTGTCGTCCTTCACCTCGCGCACCCGCGACATCACGCTCGCCCCCGGCACACGGCGGCAGAACGCCGTGCTGTTCGACCGCGACATCGACGCCGTTCCCCGGCGGGCGCTGACCATGGGCGTCGGCACCATCCTGGAAGCCCGGCGGGTCGTGCTGGTGGCCACGGGGGCGGCCAAGGCCGGCATCCTGGCGCAGGCGGTCGAAGGCCCGGTCACCCCGATGATCAGCGCGACCGCCCTGCACTTCCATCCGGACAGCCTGGCCATCGTCGACGAGGACGCCGCCCCGCACCTGAAACATCGCGAGTATTACGACAGCGTCTTCGCGACCGACCCCGAATTTGCGTCCTTTAACGCCTGAGGCCCCTCACCCGTCCGCAAGGGACGGCGGGGAGGCGACATCCGCCGGCAGGATCGCCGGAGCCGAGCGGCGGAGACGGTCGATCATTCCCCGGGCGATCTCACGTTCTCCCATGATGACGGTGTCGGCGCCCAGCCGGCTCAGATGTTCGGTTTCCGCATCGGAATGGGCGCGTCCGATAATAAGGATCGCCGGATTGAGCGCCCGGGCCTGTTCGACCACCTGTCCGGCTTCGAACGCCCCCGGAATGGCGACGACGATGCTGCGGGCCGCCGGAAGATTGGCCAGGGCCAGCACATCGGGCGACGCGGCATTGCCGACGATGACCTCGATCCCCCGGCTCTGGAGCAGCGCGATGCTCTGGTCGGCATCCTCGATCACCAGGAACGGCACCCGCGATTCGTGAAGTGCTGCGACCACGATCCCGCCCACCCGTCCGTACCCCACCACCACCACATGATCCGTCAGTTCGGTCGGCGCGGCCTCGCCCTCCGGATAGGCGCCCTCGCCGGCCGGCTCGGGCGGCGCCGGCGTCTCGGCATGAAGAAGCGCGGGGACGAGGGGAACGACCGAGGCGATCGCGGCCCGGATGACCCGGGCCTCGAGAGCGGGCCTGATGACCCGTTCGCACAGGGCGAAGATCATCGGATTCAGGACGATCGAAATGATGGCCCCCGCCAGCAGCAGGCTGCGTCCCTGCTCGGGCAGTAGATGCAGCGTCACGCCCATATCGGCGAGGATGAAGGAAAACTCGCCGATCTGCGCCAGACTGGCCGAAATGGTGAGTGCGATGGCCGCACCGCGCCGGAAGAGGATGACGATCAGGAACGCGGTGATCGATTTTCCGACCAGAATGATGGCGAGCGTTCCCAGCAGGGGCAGCGGGTTTTCGACCAGCGCCCGTGGGTCGAACAGCATGCCCACCGATACGAAGAACAGCACGGCGAACGCATCGCGCAGCGGCAGGCTTTCCTGCGCCGCGCGCTGGCTGAGTTCGCTTTCCGACAGGATGGTCCCGGCGAAAAAGGCGCCCAGCGCCAGCGAGGCCCCGAACAGCTTCGCCGCCCCGTACGCCACGCCAAGGGCTATGGCCAGCACACCCAGGCGAAACAGCTCACGCGAGCCGGTATGGGCAATGTGATGCAGCACCCAGGGGATGCCCCGGCGGCCGATCAGCAGCATCACCGCCAGGAAGGCCCCCAGCTTCAGCGCCGTCACAGCCAGAACACCGGCCAGCCCGGGGTCGAAGCCCAGAACGCGCCCCATGAGCCCCACGAGCGGATCGCGCGCGACGCCGCCATGTCCCGTCGTGCTCGCAAGGGCGGGGATCAGCACCAGCGCCAGGACCGTCACCAGGTCCTCGACGATCAGCCAGCCGACGGCGATCCTGCCGCGTTCCGTCTCCACCAGACGGCGCTCCTGCAGCGCTTTGAGCAACACGACGGTGGACGCGACCGAAACGGCCAGGCCGAAGACCAGCCCCCCGGCCGACGACCACCCCATGGCGACCCCCAGCGCCCAGCCCAGCACCGTGGCGACCCCGATCTGCGCCATCGCCCCCGGAATGGCGATGAAACGCACCGCCAGAAGTTCCTTGAGCGAGAAATGAAGCCCGACACCGAACATCAGCAGGATTACGCCGAGTTCGGCCAGTTCGGGCGCCAGGGACTGGTCGGCGACGAAACCGGGCGTGTGCGGCCCCACCAGAATCCCCGCGACGAGATAGCCGACAAGCGGCGGCATGCGCAGCCGGTTGGCGAGGGCACCGAACACGAACGCCAGAACCAGCCCCGCCACGATCGTCGAAATCAGGGGGGTGTCATGCGGCATCGGTCAGCTTCCCTCAGAGCGCGGCCGGGCCGGCGCGCACGGCCCGAAGGGACATCCGCCAAACCCGCATACATGCCCCCCGGCCCGCGGAAGCTGAACGTGCGGGCCGGCCTGCCGTTCACACGCGAAACCGTTCAGCCCGTCATCCGCGCGGCCGCGACGTCATCGCCCCGACTGTCGAAAATCCGCGCCATCCGTCCCGACAGCAGCGGCGCCACCGACACCACGGACACGGCGACGATATAGAAAAGCCAGGACATCGGGCTGCCCGTCAGGCCGATCAGCGCGGTGAAGACAAGCTGCGCCGTGCCGCCGAAAATCGTGACCCCCAACGCGTAGGACAGGCCGGTCCCGAGCGTACGGACCTCCATGGGAAACAGCCCGGTCAGAAGGACGATGGCCGCGCCGCTGGCGATTCCGTGCGCCACCATCAGCATCGCCAGGACCGCCAGGAACACGCCCGGCCGCGGATCATGCATCACCACCATGAAACCGGGATAGAGCGCCGCCGCCATCGCCAGCCGCGCCGCGACCACGACGGCGCGCGCACCGTGGCGATCGGCCAGCCAGCCGCCGGCCAGCGCGAACGCCAGCCCGACGCCCCCCAGGACCAGGTTCATCGTGCGCGCGAAATCCGCCGGGAAATGCAGGGTGCGGATGGCGTAGGTCGTGCCGTAGAGGAAGAAATATTGCGCGACGGTCGCCCCGGCGACGATCAGTATCGCCGCCCCGACGCGCCCGGGCATGTCGTGCAGCAGCCGGCGCGCCACCGCCCCTGCGCTATCGAGGGCAACCGAATGTTCCAGTGTCTCGTCAACCGAATGCCGGATCCAGTAGCCGACCGGCGCGATCAGCACCCCCAGCAGGAAGGGCACGCGCCACCCCCAGGATTCGACCGCCGCCGGCGACATCGACAGGCCCAGCATCAGCCCCACCAGCCCCGACAGGAATGTGCCGCCCTGCTGGCTGGCGATCTGCCAGCTGCCGGCCAGGGCGATGCGGCGCGCGGTGGCGCTTTCCACCAGAAAGGCCGTTGCCGGTCCCATCTCGCCGCCCGTCGAAAACCCCTGCACCAGGCGGGCGACGACCAGCAGCAGCGGTGCCAGGACCCCGATCCGGTCATAGCCGGGCAGGACGGCGATCATTAGGCTGCCCAGCGCCATCATCCAGATGGTCATGCTCATCGCCGCCTTGCGGCCCCGCCGATCGGAATGGATGCCGATGATCACGGCCCCCAGCGGCCGCGCCAGGAACCCCAGGCCGAAAGTCGCCACCGACAGCAGCAGCCCCACAAAGGAATTGCCGACCGGAAAGAACACCCGCGCGATCGTCGTCGCATAGGCCGCATAGACCGTGAAATCGTAGAATTCGAGCGCGTTGCCGACGGTCGCCGCCGCGACGTTCCGCGGGGCTGCATTCCGCTTCGATAGCGCAACCATGCCGGTCCTGTCCTGCCCTGATTCCTGTCAATCAAGACCCTATACCAGCCGCACAGCCACTGATAACGCCGATTGAATAAATCCGGACCGCCTGCCGCCCTAGAACGCGAACAGACAGCCCGCGGCATCGGACAAATCGCGGAGCGTGATTCCGCCGGCCCAGGCGGCATGGGCCAGCCAAGCCGCGCCGGCCAGCACCGCGACGCCGCAGGCCCTGTCCCACATCCTCATGCCGGCCGGTCCATCGCCCGACGGCACGACACGCGCACAGCCGGCCGAGGCGACGCCTCCCCGAACGGCATGGTCCTGGCAGGGCTGGATATGGCTCAAAACCCCGATTCCTCCGTCATCCCGAAGATATGGCCGGCCGCGTCATCGAACCGCCCTTCGATATCCCGAAAACCCGCAGCATGAACAGGATCATACGACCCGATCGGCGCCGGTCAATATAAAACACCATTCAATGGTGTTAATGCGTATTACCTGACAAAAATCGCTAAACAGCAGCCACCCGGCGCTTTCCGATCGTTCCGGGTCGGGTGGTTTTTTGTTCCTCCTTCGGCCATGCTGCACCGTCCGGAGGCGCCTCCGGACGGGACACCGCAGAAGGATAAGTGAATGAACCGCGCCGCCTGGCTTCGTACTGCCGCCATCGTCACCTGCCTGGCCGGCTGGTCCGCAGCGCCCGCGCCGGCCCGGGCCGCCGCCAACCCCTTCCAGGCCGCCAGCACGCTGCCGTTTCAAGCGCCCCGGTTCGACCTGATCCATGACGGCGACTACCAGCCCGCCTTCCTGCTGGGCATGAAGGCGCAGCGCGCCGAAATCCAGGCCATCGCCCGCAATCCCGCCGCGCCGACCTTCGACAACACGATCGCGGCGATGGAACGGTCCGGGCGGGTGCTCGACCGCGTGTCGGAGACCTTCGCCGGCGTCTACCAGGCCAACACCAACCCGACGCTGGACAAGGTGCAGGCGGCCGTCGCCCCCCTGCTGGCGCAGCATCAGGATGCGATCTACCTCGACCCCAGACTGTTCGCGCGCGTGCAGTCCCTCTATGCCGCCCGCGCGACCCTGAAGCTGGACGGGGAACAGGCCCAGTTGCTGGAGGTCTATCACCAGCAGTTCGTCCATGCCGGCGCGCAGTTGTCCGATGCGGACAAGGTGACGCTGCGGCACCTGAACACGCGCCTGTCGACGCTGGAGACCCTCTTCCAGCAGAAACTGCTGACCGCGACCAAGGCCGGCGCGCTGGTGGTGTCGGACAAGGCGGCGCTGGCGGGGCTGGACCCGGCCGCCATCGACGCCGCGGCGTCGGCCGCGCAGGGTCGCGGGCTGACCGGCAAATGGGTCCTGCCGCTGCAGAATACGACGCAGCAGCCGGCGTTGCAGACCCTGGAAAACCGCGACACCCGCAAGGCCTTGTTCACCAACAGCTGGCTGCGCGCCGAACGGGGCGACGCCGGCGATACCCGCGCCACCATCGCGGAACTGGCGCAGTTGCGCGCGCAGAAGGCGGCGCTGCTGGGCTATCCCGACTATGCGTCCTATGTGCTGTACGACCAGATGGCCAGGACACCCGACGCCGTGCAGCATTTCATCGCCCAGTTGGTCCCCGCGACCCTGGCCGAACAGAAGCGCGAGGTCGCGGACATCCAGTCCGCCATCAGAAAGGACGGCAAGGATTTCCAGCCCGAACCCTGGGACTGGCAGCTTTATGCCGAACAGGTGCGCAAGGCGCGCTACGACCTCGACCAGGATCAGGTGAAGCCGTATTTCGAGCTGGATACCGTCCTGCGGGATGGCGTATTCTTCGCCGCCAACCAGCTTTACGGCATTTCGTTCAAGGAACGGAAGGATATCCCGGTCTACAATCCCGACGTCCGGGTATTCGAGGTCTCGGACAAGGACGGGTCCCCGCTGGCGTTGGTCTATTTCGACTATTTCAAGCGCGACAACAAGAATGGCGGCGCATGGATGTCGAACTTCGTCGGGCAGTCGCACCTGCTGGGCACGAAGCCGGTCGTCTATAACGTCGCCAATTTCACCAAGCCGGCGGCCGGTCAGCCCGCGCTGATCAGTTTCGAGGACGTCACCACGATGTTCCACGAATTCGGCCACGCGCTGCACGGCATGTTCGCCGACCAGACCTACCCCACGCTGTCCGGCACCGCGGTCGCGCGCGACTTCGTCGAATTTCCCTCGCAGTTCAACGAACATTGGGCGCTGGACCCGATCGTCTTCGCGCATTACGCCAAACATTACCAGACCGGCGCGCCGATGCCCCAGGCGTTGGTGGACAAGATCAAGAAGGCCGCGCGCTTCAACCAGGGCTATGCGCTGGGCGAAATCATCACCGCCGCCAAGCTGGACATGGACTGGCACACAATCAAGCCCGCCGCGCCGCAGCAGGACGTCGACCGGTTCGAGGCCGCGTCGATGGACCGGATGGGCCTCGATACCAAGGACGTGCCCACGCGGTATCGGTCCAGCTATTTCCTGCATATCTGGGCCAACGGCTACGCGGCCGGATATTATGCCTATCTGTGGACCGAAATGCTGGACGACGCGGCCTTCGCCTGGTTCCGCGCCCACGGTGGCCTGACCCGCGAAAACGGGCAGAAATTCCGCGACATGATCCTGTCGCGCGGTCATACGCAGGATTATGGACCCATGTTCCGGGCCTTCTATGGAAAAGACCCCGACATCACTCCGATGCTGCGCCATCGCGGGCTGATCCCCGGCGACGAATGACGCGCTCCCGGCAAGGGCCCCGGCCCTTGCCGGCTTCCTACAAGCCCAGGTCCGACAGGCCCGGATGATCGGCCGGGCGCGGCCCCGCGCGGTCCCAGAAGAATTTGCGTTCATCCTCGCGGATCGGCAGGTCGTTGATGCTGGCGAAGCGCCGGCGCATCAGCCCGTGCGCATCGAATTCCCAATTTTCATTGCCATAGGACCGGAACCAGTTTCCGGCCGCATCGTGCCATTCGTAGGCAAAGCGGACGGCCAGCCTGTCACCCGTAAAGGCCCACAATTCCTTGATCAGCCGATACTCCCGCTCGGCCTGCCATTTGTGGGTCAGGAAGGCGATGATCGCCGGCCGGCCCTGGATGAATTCCGACCGGTTCCGCCAGAAACTGTCGGGCGTGTAGACCAGCGAGACGCGATGCGGGTCGCAGCTGTTCCAGCCATCTTCGGCGCCCCGCACCTTGCGGGTGGCGGTTTCGGCCGTGAACGGCGGCACGGGGGGACGGGTTTCGGACATGCGTCTTCCTCCTATGCGGTGGGGATGGACTCGGCTGCGGCCTCTCGCGATGGCCTGTCGCGCAACGCCCGGCGCACGATCTTGCCCGAGCGCGTACGTGGCAGGCTGCCCACAAAGACGACGTCCCGCAGGCCGGTGAACGGGCCGATCTGCCGCCTTACCAGATCCACCAGATCCGCCCCCAGACCCGGCGTAACGCCCGATGCGGAGGGCACGACATAGGCCACGGGAATCTCACCCCGCAGCCCGCTGGGCACCCCCACCACCGCGCATTCGCCCACCATCGGATGGGCCGCGATCACGTCTTCCAGCTGGCCGCTGGCGATCCGCCGGCCGGCGACCTTGATGACGTCGTCCAGCCGCGCCGTCAGCCGGACCGTGCCGTCCGCCCCCAGCGCGCCGACATCGAAGGTCCGGTAATAGTGCCCCGTCGCGTCCAGATAACGGTCCGGAAAATCCACACCGCGCCAGACCCCCGACAGGCACCCCGGCGGCAGGGGCAGGCGCAGCATCAATTCCCCTTCGCGCACCTGAAGGTCGAAACCCGGCCCCGGCCGCGCGGTCAGGTCCGCCTCCCGCAGGCCCAGAGTGGGCCCCACGATGCTCCATCCCGTCTCGGTCTGCCACCAATGATCCAGGACCGGCCGGCCGAGGCCCCGCTCCGCCCAGGCCAGCAGCTCCGGGTCCGACCGTTCCCCCGCCACGAACACCGCCGCCAGATCCGGGCCGCCGGACAGCGGGCCATCGCCCGCCTGCCGGCGCATCAGCCGCAGGCTGGTCGGCGTGGTGAACAAAATCCGGACCCGATGCCGGGCGCACAGCGGCAGGATCGCCCGCGCATCCAGCGGCCCTTCGGCGAACAGGCTGGTGCAGCCGGCAAGCAGCGGCCCATAGACCGCGTAGGAATGCCCGACCACCCATCCCAGGTCGGACGTGGTGAAGAAGACCTGCCCCGGCGCCATGCCGTAGATCAGCTCCATCGACAGGGCCAGAGCCACAGCATGGCCGCCATTGTCGCGCACCACCCCCTTGGGCGCGCCGGTCGTGCCCGACGTATGCAGGATATAAAGCGGGTCTTCGGCCCGCACGGCGACCGGGTCGGCCGGGGCGTGACGTTCCAGCGCATGGAAATCGTAGTCGCGTCCGGGTCGCAGCCTGACCGGACAGGCCGGCCGCTGCACCACCACGCAGGCCGACGGGCGATGGAGGGCCAGCGCCAGGGCCTGTTCCAGCAACGGCATATGGGGGACCATCGTCCGGCCCTGGAACCCGCAGGTGGCCGAAATCACGACCACCGGCGTGGTGTCGTCGATTCGCGTCGCCAGTTCCCGCGCGGCATAGCCCCCGAAGACGACGACATGGATGGCACCCAGACGGGCGCAGGCCAGCATGGCGATCACGGTTTCCGGCAGGCTGGGCATGGAAATCAGGACACGGTCCCCCGTCCTGACGCCCAGGTCACGCAGGCCCCCGGCAAACCCCGCGACCCGCGCGCACAGCGCCGCATAGGTCAGGGTTTCGCTGGCCCCGGCCGCCTCGCCATGCCAGATCAGGGCGTCACGGTCCCCGTGGCCGGCATCAACATGACGATCGACAGCGTTGTAGCAACTGTTCAGCCACCCGCCGGCGAACCAGTCATGCCATCCGTCGGCACGCCGCGTGGCGGCCCCTTCGGGAGGACGCACCCAGGAGACGCGGCGCGCCGCCGACAGCCAGAACCCGTCAGGATCGGCGTGATACGCCGCCATCATATCGCGGTGGGTCGTCCAGGGAAGCATGGGGCGTTACGCGCCGGCGACCGGCACCGCACGCCCGACGATCCTGCCCGCCAGATAGGCGGCATCGCGGGAAATGCCGGAAAACCGCGCCGATCCCCAGGTGTGTTGCCAGGGCAGGCCCAGAAAGGCCAGGCCCGGCTGCTCGGTCTCGCCCCGGTACCAGACCGGCTGTCCCCGCCCGTTGAACACCGGCACGTCGATCCAGCGATAGTCCGGCCGAAAGCCGATGCACCAGATGATGCTGGTGATGCCCGCCGCCTTCAGGTCCAGCGATGCATCCGTCCCGTCCGGTGTCCAGACCGGCACATAAGGCGCCTCCGTCGGCGCCGTGAGGTCCTCGCGGGCGATATAGGCGTCGATCGACGCCTTGATGTTCGCATTGGTCCGATCGGCATCGTCCAGGTTTGCAGCCAGGTCGTTTCCAAAACATGCGATGTCGTCGCGAATGTTCTTCAGGCTGCCATGCAGGGCGACGCCTTCCAGAGCGAACTGGCGCAGATCCAGATCGTGGCCGCCATTGCGGCCGGTGACGTAATGGTTCGTCTTGTCCCGCGCGCCGTCGCGCAGTGGATGCTGGTCGACAGTGAGGTCGTAGAATTTCATGTCGGCAAGCCAGTCGACCACATCGCGGCCGCGATAGAAGCGCGAGACGCGCGGAGCGTTACCGACGCACAGATGCACCTTGCGTCCCGCCAGATGCAGATCCTCGACGATCTGCGCGCCCGACTGCCCGCTGCCGACGACCAGCACCGCGCCCTCGGGCAGGGCGTGCGGATTGCGATAGGACTGGGAATGGATCTGCGCGATCGCCGGATCGATGGCGCTGGCATATCCGGGAATGACCGCCTCGCTATAGGCGCCGGTCGCGATCACGACATGCGCGGCCACATAGACGCCGTCGGTCGTCTCGACCCGATAGCCGCCGTCCGCACGGCTGACGCCGGTCACGCGCACACCGCACCGCAGGGGCGGATCGAAGGATTTCACGAATCCCTGCACGTACTCCACGATCTGCTGCTTGACCATGAAGCCGTGCGGATCGTCACCCCGGTAGGGATGGCCCGGCAGGTCGCATTGCCAGTTGGGCGTCACCAGCGAAAAACTGTCCCAACGTTCGTCCTCCCAGGCATGGCAGGCGGTGCGGGCCTCCAGCACCACATGGGCCACATCCAGGCGGCAGAGATACCAGCTCAGCGACAGGCCCGCCTGTCCCCCGCCCACGATCACTACGGGGCATTTCGTCTCTGTCATGATAGCGTCTCCTGATATCAGGATGAGTGTTGATCGAAGCCCACGACATGAACCTGCGCGTCGGGCGTATCGGCGAAAGCGGCGCATCGGCGCTCGATCTCGTCGCGTTGCGCCAGTGCGCGGCCGCAGGGGAAACCGTACCGGGCCTGCACCCGCGCACTGGCCTCGGTCAGGGCCGCGCGGCTGCGGGCCAGGAAATCCGGCACGCGATAGGATTGCCCGCAGGCCAGATGATCGGCGACGACCAGCGACGGCGAATAGCACCGGCTTTCCGTGCCGTCCGGCCAGCGGACGTGAAACAGCATTTCAGGCATGGAGGGCGGCCTTTCCGGACAGGCGGTCATAGGCGGGACGATGGGCGGCGGCGACCGCCGCCCAGGTGAAACGGCCGGCAGCCTTCGGCCCCCGCACGCGGAAGGATCGCCGCGTTTCGTCCCGCAGCGCGCAGCCCATCGCCCGGTACAGGCTGGCGGCGTCACCGGGGTCGCACCACACGGCATCGTCGGCCCCCAGATGTTCGCTGAATGGCGCCTGACGCGGCAGCACGACGGGAACGCCGCAGGCCAGGGCTTCCAGCGGGCACAGCCCGAACCCTTCGGACACCGACGGGTAGGCCAGGACATGCGCCGCGCGGTACAGCGCCGGCATGGCTTCATCCGCCATCACCCCGGCCCGCGTGACCCAGTTGTCGGCGCCGGCGGCGCGTACCCGGGCGTCGAAGGCAGCGCGATAGGCCCCGTGATCCAGCAATGTCGCCCCGCCGGCGATCACCAGATGCAGGCGCGGACATTCCCCCCGCAACGCCAGGCAGGCTTCGAAAAGAGCGATGGTGTTCTTGCGTGCCTCCACCCCGCCCACGGCCAGGACGATGACGGCATCGTCCTTCAGCCCCAGGGCCTGACGGATACTGTCGTCACGCGCGTCGGCCTGCGGCCAGTACTGCCGCACATCGACGCCGTTGCCGACGCACTGGGCGTCACGTCCATACTGGTCGCGCAGCACGGCCCGCCACATGTCGCTGACACACAACAGTTGCGTCGCCGCCTGGACGCCCCGATCCTGCCGCCGCGCCAGGCGCGCATCGTCGAACCGGTCCAGATGATGCACCGTCCGGACGAAGCCGGGCAGCGCCCCTTCGGCGACCAGATCGGCCAGCGCGTTCGCGCCGATCGGATCCTGCGCGTGGACGATATCCAGCCGCATCCCCCGCACGGCATCGCGGATTTCGACGATCCGCCGTTCGACCATCGACGCGACATCGGCCTCGGGCCGCGCGGGGATGCACATCACCGGGCAGGCCGGCCGGCGAAAGAACCCGCGCCCCGCGACGTCCGGCGCGATCAGGACGGCGTCGTCGCCCGCCGCGCACAGGGCCTCGGCCAGGTGCAGGGCATGCACGACGCCGCCGCGCGGATTGGTGGAATGCGCCACGATGCCGATCCGCCGCGTCATGGCGCGCATCCCATCAGCGGCGCCCGCGCCAGGTCCCAGACCGTTTCGCGCGCCCCGTCGCGGATCACGTCCACGCGCGTCCCGTCCTGGCAGGCGCCGATGGCCGACGCCGCGATGCCACGCGCGGCGAAACGGGCCAGGATGGCGGGCACGTCGTCCGGCCGCGCGGTCAGCAGGAAGCCGTAGCTGGGGAAAGCCGCCAGCCACCGCCCCATGTCCACGCCCGACGGTGCGGGAATGGCGCCAAGGTCGATGGTGATGGCGATGCGCGAACATTCCGCCAGCATCAGGGCCGTGCCGACCAGGCCGGCCATGCTGATATCCTTGGCGGCGCGGCTCAGCCCGTCCTCGGCAATGCCGGGCAGGATATCCAGGTCCCCGCGCAGGCGCCCCGCCGCCTCGGTGTCGCACAGCGCGGAACTGGCATCCCAGAACGGGTGCGGATCGTGCCAGCGGCCGCGCAGGTCGATGGCCGCGACCAGCGCCTCGCCGGGGTAGGCGTCGAAGCTGGTCAGCAGGCGACGGGCGCGACCCAGGATCGCGACCGACAAGGCCTGCTGGCCGGCGCGCAGATTGGTATGCCCACCCAGCACCGGAATACCGTAGGTGCGTGCGCCGCACGCCAGCCCGTGCAGGATCGGCGCCGCCTGGTCGCCATCGCGACTCCACAGCGCATCGACCACGGCGATGGGCCGCCCGCCCATGGCCGCCACGTCGCCGGCATTGACCATGATGCCGCAATAGCCCGCGAACCACGGCATGGACCGGACGAACTCGTCCTGAAACCCTTCGGTGGCGAACAGCAGGAAACCGTCGCCGTCCGGAATGGCGGCGCAATCATCCCCCAGGCGCGGCAACCCTTCGGCGGGAAGCCCCAGCCGCGCCACGACCCCGGCGATGTCGTGCTTGGCCGCCAGCGCCCGCCCCTGGCGGATCTGGCGGGCCAATGCCGTCAGGTCGGGCACCGTCACGCCCGCCTCCGCGCCGCGCGCTGCGGCCGCAGCAGCCAGGTCTGCTCGCACCCATGGGGCAGGTAGTGCGCCAGGTCGGCTTCCATGACATGGTGCGGCAGGCCGTGCAGGGTAATTTCGTTCAGGCTGCGCCAGTGCAGCCGGCGGAAGAACGGCACGTTCTGCGCCTGCACCTGCGCCAGGAAGCGCGTGGCGCCCAGCCCGTGCGCGGTGCAGACGGCCATGCGGATCAGTTCACCGCCGATACGGCCCAGCCGCCGATGGTCGGCATGCACTGCCAGCCGCGACCCATGCCACAGGCCCGGCTCCGATTCATGGATCCGCACCGCGCCCACCACCTGTTCGGGCAGGCCCGCGACGCAGCAGGCGGCGACGATGGGGATCGCGGCATCGTCGGTCGCATCACGGTCGTCCGTCGCGAAGACGCGCTGTTCGTGACAGAAGACCGCGCGGCGCAGCGCGAAATGCCCCGCCCTTTCCCAGCGCGTGCGGGCCAACCGGACGATATATTCGCTGGGGGCGAAGGGCGGGGCGTCGAACCGGTCGGTATCCATCGCTCAGTCCTCGTAGGCCGACAGCGCCGAACAGGCGCCGCACCGGCCGCACCCCGCCTTGATGGTGGACGACCGCATGTCCGCCGCGCGCAGCATCCGCCCCAGCGGGGCCAGCACCGCGCGCATGAAATCGGGCGTCGGCGCCGGATGGTGCTCCAGCGGCGTGCCGGTAATGGGCACGAACGGCACGACGAACGGATAGACGCCCAGCGCGATCAGCCGTTGGGCCAGTGCCAGGATCTGCTCTGCCGTGTCGCCCAGCCCGGCGAGGATGTAGGTGTTCACCTGCCCCCGGCCGAACACCGGCACCGCCTCGGCAAAGGCGTCCATGTAGCGATCGACGCTGACGGTCGCCTTGCCCGGCATGATCCGCGCCCGCACGTCCTGGGTCGCGGCTTCCAGATGCATGCCCAGGCTGTCGGCGCCTGCGGCGCGCAGGCGGGCGAACCAGGCAGGGTCGCGCGGCGGTTCGCACTGCACCTGGATGGGCAGATCGACCGCCGCCTTGATGGCCGCCGTGCTGTCCGCCAGCACCGCCGCACCGCGATCGACCATGTTGGGGGTGCCGGTCGTCAGCACCATGTCCCGCACGCCGTCCAGTTCGACGGCCGCGCGCGCGACCTCGGCCAGTTGCTGCGGCGTCTTGTAGGCGATGGTGCGCCCGGCCTCCAGCGACTGGCCGATGGCGCAGAACTGGCACGACGTGCGCCGGTCGGCATAGCGGATACAGGTCTGGTGCACCGTGGTCGCCAGCGTATCGCGCCCGTGCAGCAAAGCAATTTTCCAGTACGGAATACCGTCCGCCGTGTGCAGCCCATAGAAGCGCGGCGGCGTGGGAAAGCGGATGGTGCCGACCGGCCGGCCTTCGTGCCGCAGCACGCTGCCCCCGCGTGCATCGGGCGGGTCGGCCAGGAAGGGCGAACGACGCGCGCCCATCGTGTAGATCGGCACCATGATGGTCTGGCCGGCGACCGTCACCGCCTTGTGGTCCGACGGACCCGCGCCCCCCTTGCGGGTGACGCCGTCGCCGCAGTCGGCCATTTGCAGGCCCAGCGACTGAAGGTCGGTGATCAGCCGGCGGCTGTCGGTCGGCGCGGCGGCGGGGATCGGCATCGTCTTATGTCCTGTCCTGAAGACTGTCGGGTTCCACCCCTTCGGGTGGATCGTCCCGGTAATGGACCGTCCGAGCCGGGCGGCGGTCGTGCAGCAGGCTCAGCAGTTCGGGACGCGCGTAATGACCGACCGAATCCATCATCCGCTTGCGCTTGGCAATCAGGCCGAAATCGAGGTCGGCGATCACCAGCCCCTCGCCCTCGCGCCGTGGTTCCGCCAGCAATTTTCCTTCCGGCGAGACGATGGCGGTGAAGCAGCCGCCGCGCAGTGGGCCTTCCAATGCCGGGTCGCCGGCGATGTCGGCGATCTGCCCGTCGGACAGCCATCCCGTCGCGTTGATGACGAAACATCCCGATTCCAGCGCATGATGTCGGATCGTTACCTCCATCTGGTCGGCGAAGACCTGCCCCACCAGCGATCCGGGAAATTGCGCGCAATGGATTTCCTCATGCTGGGTCATCAGCGCGTAACGGGCCAGCGGGTTGTAATGTTCCCAACAGGCCAGCGCGCCGATCCGTCCGGCCGCGCTGTCCACCACCCTCAGCCCCGCGCCGTCGCCCTGCCCCCAGACCATGCGTTCGTGATAGGTCGGCGTGATCTTGCGCCGTTTCAGGATCAGATCGCCCGTCGCGTCGAAGACCAGCTGCGTGTTGTACAGCGTGCCGCCATCGCGTTCGTTGACGCCCAGCACGACGACCATCCCGGCCGCCCGTGCCGCGGCGCCCACCATCTCGGTCACCGGGCCGGGCACGACGACCGCGCGGTCGTACAGCGCCAGATGCTCCGCCCCCATCCGGAATGCCGGACGGATGAACGAGAAATAGGGATAGTACGGCACGATGGTTTCGGGAAAGACGATGATTTGCACGCCCTGTTGCGCGGCGTCTGCGATGGTGCGGCAGATTTTCCCGGCGGTGCCCAGCCCCGTCTCGTCGAAGACGGGGGCGATCTGCGCCGCCGCCGCCCGGATCATGCGGTTCATCGTCCCCTCCCGCGCCTCAGGTTCAGACCGTCCAGGTATCGAGGATGAAGGCATTGTCCCGTCGCGCCAGCAGGATCAGGTCCAGCACGTCCTGCGGGTTGATCGGGGTGATGCCCGGGATCAGCGACTGCTCGCCATGGCCGTACAGCGCCTGCAGGGCGAAGCGGCAGGCATAAACCTTGCCGCCCTCTTCAAGGATCTTCACGATCTGGCGGTTGGCGTTCATATGGCCGGGAAAGGCCTCGTCCCCCAGCCGGGGGAAGCCGCGCTGCACGCCCAGCGTCACGCCGGGACCATACAGCAGCACCGACGTGTCGAACCCCTTGCGGATCAGACGCGTCGCCTGCAGCAGATTGACGAAACCGATCGACCCTTCGAACGCGACGGTATGGAAGGTGACCAGCGCCTTCTCGCCCGGCTGGGCCTTTACGTCCTCGAAGACCTTGTTTTCATAATCGACGAAGATGTCGCCGTCCTTGTGCGGGGCATGTTCGACCTTGGGCATCGGGATTCTCCTGCCAGGGCACGGCGCGGGGCCGTGACCGTGTGAACTGACAGGCAGAGTCGTGACATACAATAACGACAATCCTCAAGGGTCACATCCAGACGCAATTACATACAAAACCATACAATTTCCCCATGCCGGACGGAACGCCGCCATTCATCCCCCGACATTTCCTCGGCCGTCCCCATGCAATGCCGGCCAGACACCCCCAAGCGACCGAAAACGCGGACTTTTTCCGCCGATGCGAAAAAACGAATAATGTCCATATTGTCGGTGCATGGGCGAACAGCCCTAAAGCATGCCGGTCACACGATGTCGGTGTAACCCGGCGACCGCTTGTGCTGCAGCACCGAGACGACGCCATGCAGCGACACCTCCAGACTGTCGAGGGTGGCGGCGCTGCCCAGCGCGATCCGCACACGCTGCGCGGGCTCGCCCTCGACGGTGAAGACGGTGCTGGGCACCAGCCCCAGCCCCTGGCGGCGCGCGTAGGACACGAAATCGACGCTGCCCCACCAGTCCGGCAGTTTCAGCCAGACATGCGGGCCGTCAGGGTGCATGCAATGCCCCTCCCCCAAAATCGCGCGCGCCGCCGTCTGGCGCAGGCGCAGTTCCGTGCGGATGGCCTGCACGATCGCCTGCGCCTGGCCGTCCTGCATCCAGCGCGCGACCAGGCTGGTCATCAGGCCCGAACAGGTCAGGGAAATCGCCCGGACGGCCGAACTCATGCGCTGGACCGCGTCCTGCGGGGCGACCAGGAACGCCAGCCGCAGGCCGGGCGACAGCACCTTCGCCAGGGTCGAGACGTAGAAGACGCGCGACGGGTCCAGCGCCGCCAGCGCCGGCGGCGGCTGGTCCAGCAGCAGGCTGTAGGGGTCGTCCTCCAGGATCTGCACGTTATGGGCCTTCGCGACCGCCAGGATCGCTTCGCGCCGCGCCAGCGACATGGTGGCGGTGGTCGGGTTCTGGATGGTGGGCGTGCAATAGATCAGGCGCGGCCGATGCTGGCGGCACGCCCGGTCCAGCAGGTCGGGCACCATCCCCTCATGGTCGCTGTCCACCCCGGCCAGCAACAGCCCGAACTGGGCCGCCAGGGTGCGGATACCCGGATAGGTGAAGCGGTCGGTCACGATCACGTCGCCCGGCGCCGCCAGGGTCGAGACCACGGCGCTCATCGCGCTCTGCGCCCCGGGCACCACCAGGATCTCGTCCGCCGGCCGCACGCCCAGCATCGGCTTCATCCAGTCGGCGGCCAGTTGCCGTTCCTCGCTGGTACCGCCGGTCACGCGATAGGACAGCAGGGCATGCAGGTCCTGCCGGCGCAGGATGCGGCTGATGTCGTTCTGGATCAGCTGCTGCAGCGACGGGTTCTCGGGGATCGGCGGCAGGTTCATGGTCAGGTCGACCACCGCGCGTCCGGCATTGCGCCAGCGCGTCTCGGTCGCGCCCACGCGCACGAACGTCCCCCGCCCGACCGTCGCCTCGATCAGGCCGCGCCGCCGGGCCTCGGCGAAGGCGCGGGTGACGGTCGTAAGGTCCGTGCCCAGCGCCTTGGCCAGCGCCCGCTGCGGCGGCAGCCGGTCGCCCTCGTGGATTTCGTCCCGGCGGATGGACTCCGCCAGCGCCTCGACGATCGACAGGTAGAGGGGGCCGGCATTGCGGTCGATATACTGCTTCCAGCCAGGCATCAGGTCAGCGGCGGACATTCGGTTCTCGGGGTCTGTTGCACGGCCGTGATACTGACAATTCATCAGCACATCCATACAATTACCCTAATTCCCGCCCAATCCAGCCATACCCTGCACACAACCCGCCCATGTCGGACGGTGCCCGCTGCCGCGTCCCTGCGCCGCAGTCACCCTCATCCGGGCGGCGATATGGGAAATCCGCGCCCGGCGAGGCATCCCCTGCGGTTCCGCCACGTTCCACAAGGCGACGGGGGTTCGCATGCCTCCTCTTGACCCATACATTTTGCGGACATATGGGTTCGTTGTTTTCATTTTGTATGGATATTGTTCCGGCATTGCCTGGCACGCCATCCCGACATCCGGCCCGCGGCAAGGAGGCACCATCATGTTCGGCCTGAGCGCATTGGAACTGGCGCGCATCCAGTTCGGCTTCACGGTTTCCTTCCACATCATCTTTCCGGCCATCACCATCGGCCTGGCCAGCTACATGACGTTTCTCGAGGCGCTGTGGCTGTGGAAAAAGGACCCGGTCTATCTTCAGCTCTGCCGCTACTGGTCGCAGATCTTCGCGGTCAATTTCGCCATGGGCGTGGTGTCCGGCCTGGTGATGGCCTACGAATTCGGCACGAACTGGAGCTATTTTTCAGCCCGGGCGGGCACCGTGACCGGCCCTCTGCTGACCTATGAAGTCCTGACGGCCTTCTTTCTCGAGGCCGGGTTCCTGGGTGTCGCCCTGTTCGGCTGGGACAAGGTGGGCAAGGGGCTGCACCTGTTTGCCACCGCCATGGTCGCGCTGGGCACGCTGATTTCCGCCACCTGGATCCTGGTGTCGAACAGCTGGATGCAGACGCCGGTAGGATACAGGATCGTCGATGGGCGGGTGATCCCGGTCGACTGGCTGCAGATCGTCTTCAACCCCTCGGTTCCCTACCGCTTCACGCATATGGTGCTGGCCGCCTTCCTGGCGACGGCGCTGTTCGTCGGCGCCACAGCGGCGTGGCACCTGCTGCGCGGCGAACGCACACCCGCCGTCAAGCGCATGATGTCCATGGCGATGTGGATGATCCTGATCGTCGCCCCGATCCAGATCGAGGCCGGCGACCAGCACGGGCTGAACACGCTGGAACACCAGCCCGCCAAGATCGCGGCCATCGAAGGCCATTGGGACAATGACGAGGACCAGGTGCCGCTGATCCTGTTCGGCCTGCCCGACATGGCGGCCGAAAAAACCCGCTACCAGATCGCCGTGCCGCATGTGGGCAGCCTGATCCTGACCCATTCCTGGAACGGCAAGATCCCGGCCCTGAAGGATTTCCCGGCCGAGGACCGACCCAATTCCACCATCGTCTTCTGGACGTTCCGCGTCATGGTCGGGCTGGGCGTCGCGATGCTGCTGCTGGGCGTGGTCGCGGCCTTCGCGCGTTGGCGCGGGCGGCTGTACGATTTCCGGCCGCTGCTGACTTTCGCGCTGGTCATGGGGCCGGCGGGGCTGATCGCCATCCTGGCCGGCTGGTTCACTACCGAAATCGGCCGCCAGCCCTGGGTGGTCTATGGCGTGCTGCGGACCCGCGACGCGGTGTCGAACCATTCGGTCCCGGTGCTGACGGCGTCGCTGCTGACCTTCGTCGTGCTGTATGTGTGCATCTTCGGCACCGGCGTCCTGTACATGCTGCGCCTGGCCACCAAGCCGCCCGAGGCCCTGTCCGGCCACGACCACGATTTGCGCCCCGACGAGCGCCCTGCCCGCCCGATGTCCGCCGCGCCGAATCTCGGCGACCTGTAACCTTCAGCCCCAAGGAACCAGAGACATGGGTATCGATCTTCCGCTGGTCTGGGCGATCATCATTGCCTTCGGGGTGCTGATGTATGTCGTGATGGACGGCTTCGACCTGGGCATCGGCCTGCTGTTCCCGTTCATCCCCGACCGGACGGAACGGGACACGATGATCAACACCATCGCCCCGGTGTGGGACGGGAACGAGACCTGGCTGGCGCTGGGCGGCGCCGGATTGATGGCGGCGTTTCCGATCGTCTATTCCGTCGTCCTCAGCGCATTCTACATTCCGCTGCTGCTGATGCTGGGCGGCTTGATCTTCCGTGGCGTCGCCTTCGAATTCCGCTTCAAGGCGGACGAGGCCCATCGTCCTTTCTGGGACAAGGCGTTCGCCGGCGGGTCGATCCTGGCCACCCTCTGCCAGGGCTGGGTGCTGGGCGGGCTGATCAACGGCCTGCAGGTCACCGGCCCGTCCTACGACGGGGGCGCATTCGACTGGGTTTCGCCCTTCAGCCTGTTCACCGGCGTGGCGCTGCTGGCGGCCTATGCGCTGCTGGGCGCGACATGGCTGATATTCAAGACCGAGGGCGCGCTGCATGACCGGATGCGCACCCTGGCGAAACCGCTGACGCTGGCCCTGCTGGCCTGCATCGCCATCGTCAGCATCTGGACGCCCCTGCTGCACCAGGCCATCGCCGACCGCTGGTTCACCATGCCCAACATGGCGATCCTGGCCGCGGTGCCGCTGCTGGTGATCGCGATCGCCTTCGTGCTGCTGCGCAGCGTCGGCAACGCCCAGGGCAATCATGCCGTGCCGTTCCTGATGTCGCTGGGCCTTATGCTGCTGGGCTATGTCGGGCTGGGGATCAGCCTGTGGCCGAACATCATCCCGCCCGCCCTGTCGCTGCGCGATGCGGCGGCCCCCCCGGAAAGCATGGGCTTCGCGCTGGTGGGGGCATTGTTCGTGATCCCGTTCATCCTGATCTACACGGCCTGGGCCTATTACGTGTTCCGCGGCAAGGTCCGTCATGGGGAAGGATATCACTGATGCGCATCCCTTTCCGGCCGCGCACCCAGCTTGGGTGGATGGTCGCCCTCTGGCTGGCCGGCGTGGCCGCCATGGGGGTCTTCGCCGGCGCCATGCATCTGGTCATGGCGGCCGTCGGCCTGACACCCTGAACCCCTGACCTCCTGAACCCGGGCGTCAGCGCGCGGCGTCGCCGATATACAGCCGCGCCGTCCGGCGCAGTTCGGCCAGTACCGGCGCGCCGGTGGTCCGTTCCTCCTCCGCCAGGGCGGGCACCGTCTTCAGCAGGTGCAGCAGCAGGGTCGCGACCGTCGCGGCGCGCGCCGGTGGCAGGCCGGGCATCACCTCGCGCAGGATGTCGCAGATGCGGCCCCGCATGAAGTCCCGCAGGGTCCCGCGCCGATAGGGGCCGTTGCGCCGGGCCTCGACCAGGATCAGGGCCGCCGCACGCTCCGCCAGCAGGTCCAGCGCCATGTCGACCAGCGCATCGGCCAGTGCCCCCGGCTCCATCTGCCGGACCTGGGCCGCGATGTGGTCCAGCCGCTCGTTCAGACGCCCGAAATACGCGCCCAGCAGCGCATCGGCCAGGACGTCCTTGGTGGGAAAAAAGCGATAGAGCGAGCCGATGGCGGTGCCGGACCGCGCGGCGATCTCGGTCATCGTCGCGCCGTCGAACCCCTTGTCCTGAAACGTGTCGGACGCCGCCGCCAGGATGGCGGCCACACGCAGCCGCCCGCGCTGGCGCTTCGGGGCGACCGGTTCGGCCGGTGCCTCCGGCGATATTGCTTTTTGCGAGGACATCCTCAATTATCCATTTGCGAGCCAATCCTCGCATATCATGTTTCACATTCCCTGTCATGGAGGCGTGACGATGCCCACCCTCGACCCGCGCACCACCGCCCTTGTCCTGATCGACCTGCAGAACGGCATCACGGGCCTGCCGCTCGCCCCGCGTTCGGGGGACGAGGTGCTGGAGACCAGCCGCCGGCTTGCCGCGCGCTTCCGCCAGGCCGGCGCCCCCGTGGTGCTGGTCCGCGTCGCGTTCTCGGCCGATTTCGGCGACGCCCCGCCCCAGAACGTCGATGCCCCGACGTCGCGCGCCGCGCTGGACAGCCTGCGGCCGGACTGGAGCACCCTGGCCGAGGGGCTGGCACAGCCCACCGATATCGTGGTCACCAAACGCCAGTGGGGCGCCTTTTACGGTACCGAACTGGACCTGCAACTGCGCCGGCGGGGAATCCGCACCATCGTGCTGGGCGGCGTCGCCACCAATTTCGGCGTGGAATCCACCCTGCGCCACGCCTGGGAACTGGGCTATGACGTGGTGGTGGCCGAGGACGCCTGTGCGAGCCGGTCGTCCGACCTGCACGACATGGCGATCCGCCATATCTTTCCCCGCCTGTCCCGGGTGACGGACGCGGCGTCGGTCACGCTGGCCGTCGCCTGACCGGCGCCATGACCCGGCCTTCCGCCCCCGGCCGGCCACCTGCCGCATGGCCGATGACCACGCAGTGGGCCGTGCTGCTGGCACTGTCGGCCGTGCTGGTCCTGGCGCTGGAGGGGCTGCATATCCCCGCGGCGCTGCTGCTGGGCCCGATGGGGGCCGCCATCGCGCTGGCGGTGCTGGAAGGCACGGTGCGGGTGCCGCCTTGGCCCTTCATGCTGGCGCAGGGCGTCATCGGCTGCATGATCGCCCGCAGCCTGCAACCCGCGATCCTGCATGAAATGGTGCGGGACTGGCCGCTGTTTCTGGGCGGCGTGGTCTCGGTCATGCTGGTCAGCACCGTGCTGGGCTGGCTGCTGGCGCGCTGGCAGGTGCTGCCGGGCACGACGGCGCTGTGGGGTTCGTCCCCCGGGGCGGCCAGCGTCATGGTGCTGATGGCCGGGGCGTTCGGCGCGGATATCCGGCTGGTCGCATTCATGCAGTATCTGCGCGTCATGTGCGTGGCGCTGTGCGCGTCGCTGGTGGCGCGGCTGTGGACGACCGGCGGCGGCCACCCGCCCGCCATCGACTGGTTTCCGCCGCTGCCCCTTCTGCCGTTCGGCGAAACGCTGGCACTGGTCGCCGGCGGCGTGGTGCTGGCGCGCCGGCTGCCCATCCCGGCCGGGCCGCTGCTGGTCCCGCTGGTTCTGGGCACGCTTTTGCAGGATACGGGCGCGATCTCACTGACCCTGCCGCCCTGGCTGCTGGCCGCATCCTACACCCTGGTGGGCTGGAGCATCGGGCTGCGCTTCACCCGCGCCATCCTGCTGCACGCTGCCCGCGCCACCCCGCGCGTGCTGGGCGCCATCGCTGTGCTGATCGCCCTGTGCGGCGGACTGGCCGCCCTGCTGGTCCGTCTGGCCCATGTCGACCCGCTGACCGCCTATCTGGCCACCAGTCCGGGCGGCGCGGATTCGGTGGCCATCATCGCGTTTTCCAGCCACGTGGACGTGCCCTTCGTCATGGGCATGCAGATGGTGCGCTTCGTGGTCGTGCTGCTGGCCATGCCCGCCATCACCCGTCTGCTGGCCCGCCGCATGACGTAACCGGCGTGGTCACAGCGTGACGAACATCGCGACGACGATGGCCGCCATCACCCCGGTCGCCAGCCAGCCCAGCACCCGCAACGTCCCCCGGACCGCGAACGGCCCCATGATGTCGCGTCGCGAGGCCAGCAGCATCATCACCATCATGACCGGCACCGACGTCACGCCGTTGATCACGGCGCTCCAGTACAAGGCCCGGATCGGATTGATCGGGGTGAAATTCAGGATCATGCCGATCAGGGTCGCGATGACCAGCACGGCGTAGAAGGCCTGCGCCTCCTTGGGCCGGCGGGCGAGGCCCATGGGCCAGCGCCGCATCTCGCCCACCGCGTAGGCGGCCGATCCGGCCAGTACCGGAACCGCCAGCAGGCCGGTGCCGACGATACCCAGCGTGAAGATCCCGGACGCCAGGCGGCCCGCCAGCGGGCGCAGCGCCTCGGCGGCCTGCGCCGAGGTTTCGATCTTCAAAATCCCGCTGGGGTGCAGGGTGGCCGCCGTGGTTATGATGATCGCCAGCGCCACCAGGTTCGAGAACCCCATACCCACCAGCGTGTCGATCTCGATGCGATGCAGCGCGCGCCGCCCCTGCGACGGCGCGTCGTACAGGTCGGTGCGCTGAGGGTAGACATGCATGTCCTCCACCTCCTCGGACGCCTGCCAGAAGAACAGGTAGGGGCTGATGGTGGTGCCCAGCACCGCCACCACCGCCACGATCATGTCGCGGTCCCACGGCCAGCCGGGCCAGACCAGGCCCCATGCGCACGCGGCCCAGTCCACATGCACGATCGCCAGCGTGCCGAAATAGGCGAACAGGGCCAGCGTCAGCCACTTCAGCACCGCGACATAGCGCGTATATTCAAGGAAAAGCTGCATCGAGATGCAGATCACCGCCATCAACACCACATACAGCACGTGCGGCGCCGGCAGCAGCAGCGTCAGCGCATCGGCCATCGCCCCCAGGTCGGCCCCCAGATTGATGATGTTGGCCGCCAGCAGCATCATCACCACCGCTGCCAGCAGCCAGGTCGGGTAATGCAGCCGCAGGATGCCGGCGATGCCGTGCCCGGTCGTACGGCCGATGCGCGCGCTGATGATCTGGATCGCCACCATCAGCGGATAGGATATCACCATCGTCCAGCCCATGGCATAGCCGTACCGCGCCCCGACCTGCGAATAGGTGGCGATGCCGCTGGGGTCGTCGTCCGACGCGCCGGTGATCAGGCCGGGCCCCAGCACCTTGAGCAGGTTGGGGCGACTAGTCCCGACGACCGGGCTGGGCTGTTCCGGATCGTCGTCCTGAGAGGGAGGTTGCGTCATGGAGGGGCCATGGCGGGCGTTCCGTTCCGCCCACCCCTCGGGGGTCGGTGACACGATCCCAGGCCCGACGCGGATCGGGCAGGCTCTTCCGCGGTCATTTTTCCTGAATCCGTCCCAACCAGGGACACGGCTTCAATTTTTCGATTGTCGTTTTTATAAAAATTCCCATCTCCGCCCTGTCCGTGATAACACTGACTGTGTCTGCTGATTGCCATCGGCCACAACATGCCCAGACCTGCCCTGTATGGATCGGCGTTCATCCGTCACTGACACAGGAACGCTTCATGACCCAGGAACGCCCCGCGACTCCCGACGAATAAGACGCCTTTTCACATTGTCGGTTTCAAAAACGACACGACGGGCACACTTATTTTCATCAGGGGAACGGCGATGACCAATTCACGGAACGCGAACCAGGCGCCTGACGACCACTTCATACGTTTCGAGGTCCAGGATGGCAGCCGCCGCGTCGGCTGCATGGTCTCGGGCGAGGCGCTGGAGGCCGCGGCCGGGCTGACCCTTCCTTCGACGTCGCTGTCGCGCCAGCGGTCCTTCGACCGCTTTCGGACGTTGATCAACGCCGCTGCCAAATTGAAGCTCGCCCGAGCCCCGGTGCGGCAGGGGGGCTGCCTTGTCCTCGAAAGCGACGACCTGCGACGCGTTCCCCTGGAGGTCGGCGTGCCGCTGTTCGGCAGCCTTCTCCCCGAGACCGGCCGGACCACGCGCCCCTTCCCGGACGAAGGCGGGGCGCTTGCGCCTGCCCCATCGGACGACCCGGCCTGACGGAACCTGCGCCGGACGCCGACGTTACCCTCCCGTCCGTAATCGCGATGACGACCATCCGATCCTCTGGCGACGCCTTCATGCGGCTCCATGGCCGGAAGCAACGGCAATGAACCCGATCACACTGGTAATCGTGGCGGCCCTGATTCTTGCCGGCCTTTGGGCCGGCGGCGTGATGGCGCCCGAAGGCGGCAGATTCACCCCGATTTATGCATTGCCATTCCTGGGCGCGGCCGTCCTGGTCGCCCTGTCCCTGAAGATGGCCAACACATGGCAGAAATTCGTGGTGCTGCGCGCGGGAAAGCTGCAGGGCGTTCGCGGCCCCGGCCTGTTCTTCATCATTCCCGTCATCGACCGCATCGTAGCCATCATCGACGAGCGCATCCAGACGACGGGGTTCAATGCCGAACAGGCGCTGACGCGGGATACGGTGCCGGTCAATGTGGACGCCGTGATCTTCTGGCATGTGGACGACGCGCAGTCCGCCGCGCTGAAGATCACCAATTATCGCGAAGCGATCGACCGGGTGGCGCAGACCTCGCTGCGCGAGACCATCGGATCCTCCCTGCTGGCGACCCTGCTGTCGGACCGTACGGCATCGAACGAACGGCTCAGGGCGGAAATCGGCGCCAAGACGGCCACCTGGGGCGTGGCGGTGATATCGGTCGAAGTGCGCGACGTCGCCATACCCGTCGCCCTTCAGGACGCCATGTCGCGCCAGGCCCAGGCGGAACGCGAAAAGCAGGCCCGCATCATCCTCGGCTCGGCCGAAGCCGAGGTCGCCAACCTGTTCGTGGCGGCGGCGGACAGCTATGCGGACCATCCGGCGGCGCTCCAGCTTCGCGCGATGAACATCATCTACGAAACCACCAAGGAACGCGGCTCCACCATCCTGATCCCGACCGCGATGATCGACAGCATGAACCCGGCCTCGGCGATCAACCTGGCGGGCGTGGCGTCACGAACCGAAGCCGCGGGCGACATGCCGCCCCCACCATAAGGTCAGACAAAAAAACGGCCGGCTCTCGCGAGCCGGCCGGTTCCACCGTCAGCTTTCAGCGTCAGAAGGACGTCGAAAGCGTTCCCATCATCGAGAAGGGCGGCATCGGGGAGTATGTCGGCGCGGAATCCGCGGCGATGGCATGGCCGTTCACGCCCACTGTCGATTTTGCATTGTTGGAGAAGGCATAGACACCCCCCAGCTTGTTCTGCCCCGTCACGTTGGAGAAGTTGAGGCGGAACGTCGGAGATTTCGCGATCCACATGGTTGGGAAGTGATAGCCCAGCGCGATGGAATTCGTGAAGTAAGAGGGCATTGCCTGGTCGTTCATGAATGTCGAATATTGCTGGCCCGTGTAATGCAGGGTGGCGTTCAGGAAGAACGGCCCTTCGTTATAGGTCAGGCCGACGCTCGCCATGTATTTCGGCGTCATGATCGGGCGCTTGCCCTGGGTCCGCAGGTAATCCATGCCGCCGTCGACCGTGGTCGTCGGCAGGTTGTTGTCCATGGTGGCATGCAGATATTCGAACGAGACATACGGGCGGAAACGCTTCAGCAGCGGGCGCGTCGAGAGCATGACGTCCACGCCACGGATCGTCTCTCCACCGGCATTCATCGTCTGGCTGACCTGCACATCGTTGCTGTAGGTGTTGAGCGTCAGCAGACGGTTGGTCACGTTGAAGTTGAAGGCGCTGATATCCGCCACCAGGAAATCGCCGGAATAGCGATAGCCCAGTTCTTCCTTGATGGAATACTGCGGCTTCACATTCGCGCCCGAGGTCGTCATCTTGCCTGTAGAGGTGCTGTAGCGCGTGATGAGACCGACCGGAGACGGCGCCCGGAAATCGCCCTCGGCATTGATGTAGACCTGATTGCGGCTGTCGATGTTATACGACCAGGACAGACGCGGCGTGGGCGACACCAGCGTCTGGGACGAACGGCCAAGACCGCCCGGCAGATAGTCGGTCCCTGTCAGCGTCATGGACGTGACCTTGATGCCGCCCGTCAGGCTCATCCTGTGGTTCAGGAAATATGCCGTGTCTTCCAGGAAACCGGCATTCAGGCTGTAGCTGCCGACATAATTGGTCGAATAATAGATGCTTCCCGACGGATCGCGATAATAGGCCGACTTGTCCGTAGACGGCACCGCGCCGGTGGTCTGGTCCAGGGGCACCATGGGCGTGCGCAGAGAATATGTGTTCTCCTCGTGCCAGTAGCCGACCTGACCCGCGTTATCCTTCAGGTGCCAGTGCAGGCTGGCGACGACGCCGCCCTGCTGGTTCACGGACATCGCGGCCGTCCCGACGTCGAAGCGCGTGGACGTCCGAATGCGGCCATCGCCGTTCAGGTCGATCACCTGCGCCTGCGTGCCGGAGTAGGTCGATCCTTCCGTCAGGCGAGAGGCACTGTTGAGCGTGATCATGGCACGCTGGTAATAAGGCACCACGTCAAGGCTGAAGATGTGGTTCAGCGCCATCTTGATCGGCAGGGATGCGTAGAACTGATCCTTGTCCGTGCCGCGCAGCGCATAATAGCTGCTGGGCGACAGCGGATTGAACTCCGCCGGGTAGCTGAGCGGCGTCGCGACCGGACGGCCGTGCTTGTCGTTCTCGAAACTGACCAGCGTCGGGTACCGGTTCAGGTACGAGGTATAGTGGTTGTAGCCCAGGAAAAAATCGATCGAGCTCCGCGCGCCGATGGTTTTTTGTGCCCGGAAATCCAGATGCTTGCGGTCGCTCACACCTGAACCGCGCCATGCGTCGGCGCGCGTATGCGACAGCGAGATATAGCTCTTGACCCCGGAATTGCCCAGCAGGCCGGTATCCACCCGAACGAATTCGCGGGACGTGTTGAACGAACCGTAGCTGCCCGAGATCGTGCCGCCGAATTTGTTGGACGGCGTACGCGTCGTGATCGACAGCGCGCCGGCCGCGGCAGAGGTCAGCGGATCTTCCACCGAAATGGAACCCGGCGACATGGATTCCACCGAGATGTTCTGGCTGTCGATATAGTTCTGGATAAAGCTGGAGGCGGAGGCGGTGGAACCATTGGCGATCGGCATGCCATTCATCAGGAAGCCGATATCATTGTCGTTCAGGCCACGGCTGCTGATCGCGCCCCCATCGATTCCACTGGGGTCGGACGACGACACGTTGACGCTGGGCAGGTTGCTGACCAGGTCCAGCGGCGCGCTGGTCGGGCTTTGCATCGAGATATAGCTCTCGGTCACCGACTGGATGGAACGCGCGGCCGTCTCGACACGCATCATGCCACCGCCCGGCGCCTTGGTCCGATCCGCATAAACGCTGATGGATTCGTCATTTTCAGCGACGTGACCGGCCACTGGCGCCTTCCGTCCCTGGCGGTCCGACGACTGGCTCTTTGCCTTCACCGGCACGGGCGACTGAGGCTGGGCATACGCCAGATCGCCCATCACGAGAGTGCCCAGCATCGTTGCCGCTACGAGATGTCTCTTACGCAAGACCGAACGCACCACGCCGCTTTCACAGCTGCCGCCCGGAAAAAAGAAAGCCCTCTGGAGAGACATCGCCACCCACATTCCTGCAAGATCCAAAAAAACGCTTCGGGACCATTATGAATATTTTTGCAGGAGATAAATGGCTCAATCATGGGAACATTATCAACCTGGAATTGATAATGTTATGCTTTGTCAAAAAAAGCACCTGAACTGGCTATGGATCAGATAGCCGACCGATCGGCATCCACCGAAGACGCCACGTCTTTTTTCAGGAAACGCCTTCCCATGCCCACGGATATGGCGGCAAGGAGTGCCGTCGCCAGGACATAATATCCCGGCACCCCCTGAAGACCCGTAAGGTTGATGACGGCGCCGTTCAGCATGGGGGCCATCCCCCCGAACAGCGCCACGCCAAGGGAATAGCCGACCGACAGACCTCGCCCCCGGTGCGCCGAGCCGAACAGGAGGCCCATGTAGCCGTCGAGCGAGGCGAAATAGAAAAGCCCCAGAACATTCAGCACCAGGGGCGCACAGAGTACCAGAGCCGGGGTCCACGGCACCCATTCCACCAGCAGAACCGGCAGAATCATCAGCCCCAGACAGGACAGCAGCATCGGGTATATCCGCTTCGTCCGGTCGAAATACGCGGCCAGGCGCCAGCGCAGCGGCGTCAGAACCAGTTGCCCGGCATAGGTGGCGAACGCGGCCCAGTACGTTGCACGCACCGAGACATGGAAGACGCTCTGGGCATAATGGGGCATGTAGAACCCCAGGTAGGTGATACCGCTTCCAAGGCTCACCATCCCCATGACCAGCAGAATGCGCAGCCATGTGCGTTCTTCCGCCGGGGAAGGCCGGGCCACGGGCAGATGGTCGCGCCGGCCGAGCGAATAGCGAAGCGCCAGCCCCACGAGCCCTCCGAGAGACCCGAGCATCGCCGCAATGCGGAAGCCATACGCCGCATAAGCGTCCGAAGTCATGAGACCGCTCAGCGTCAATACGACGCAGCACGCGCACAGCGAGGCGGAAATCTGTCCGACCGCCTGCCAGCTCGCGCGCTTCGCTTCATGATGCGGCGCGTGTTCGATCAGGAAGGAGGTTGCGACCCCGAACTCGCCCCCAAGCGAAAACCCCTGCAGCAGACGGGCGAAGACGATGAGGCAGGGCGCCGCATATCCGATCGACTCGTAATCCGGACACAGGGCGATCAGAACGCCCCCCGCCGCCATCAGGGCCATGCAGGCGGTCAGGCCCGGCAGGCGCCCCTTCCGGTCGGCGTAGCCGCCCAGCACGTAGGCCCCGACCGGGCGCGCCAGCAGGGTGAAGCCGAATGTCGCCAGCGCCAGGCCGATCTGCGAAAACGAAAGATGGGATGGAAAGAAAATCCGGGCGATGGAAGCGGAAAAATAGGAATAAATGACGAGATCGTAATATTCCACCACATTGCCGATCACGGCCGTCAGGACATACCGCCTGCCTTGTGCACCATGCGAACCGGATGTCATCGCATCTGCGTGGACACGCCTCCCAGGGACGCGACCACGAAATTCACGAACGACCGCAGCGTCGGGGAGCTGTAACGATCCTTGTGGTACAAGATATAGACCGGCCGCGATGGCAGGACGTATTCGGGCAGCAGCGATCTCAGCCGGCCGGTTCGCACGTCGTCCCGCACGAGGTCGGCGGGCAGCATGGCGATGCCCATGCCGGCGACCGTGGCTTTGCGCAGCGCCTGCGTATTGTTCATGACGGCACGGCTCCGCATCTCGATCGCCACCTTTCCCTTCGGTCCCTCCAGGCGCCATTCTCGCCGGCCCCAGTGCATGGGTGAGCTCGCGGGATAGGGAAACGCCAGTGCGTCGTGGGCCGGAAGCTGGTCGGGCGTAAACGGCTCGCCGCGTCGCGCCAGATAATCCGGCGAGGCGCACAGCGTCATCCTGTATTCCCCCAGCCGCCGGCAGACCAGCGTGGAGGGCTCGGGCGTGCCCAAGCGGATGGCCGCGTCGAACTTTTCCTCTGTCAGATCGACGCTTCGTTCCGTCAGCACCAGATCGACATCCACGCTCGGGTGCTGCAGCAGATAATCCGCAAGGCAGGGCGTCAGGCTTTCCGTGCCGTAGGTGACGGGGGCCGTCACCCGCAGGGTGCCGCCGGGAAGGGTCTGCGCGGCCTCTGCCATCCGGTCCGCTTCATCCAGAAGGCTGAGTATTTCACGGCATTTTTCGAAATAGACCGCCCCGAAGGCCGTCAGGTTCTGGCGGCGGGTCGTGCGGCGCAGCAGGCTGCTGCCCAAACGTTCCTCCAGCAGGCGGATATAGTTGCCAACCATGGTCGAGGAGATGCCGCACCGCTCCGCCGCAGCCGTCATGCTGCCGGTTTCGACCACCGCAACGAAGGTGGCCATCGCCTGAAAAACGTTCATTAAACACTCTAAGTTGGCAATGTTCCCATAATAAGCACGTTTATCCTGATGATCAAAGTTCATAATGATGTTGAGACGATATTTTTCTGCCCTGCCGCCAAGGTCTTTTCCGCCCGATGCGTGTCAAAACAGCTCTTCAGCACCGCCCGCCGTCCTCCGGCAAACGGGCAGGCTTCAGTGCCGTCCTCGCGGCCTCCGCGCTCCTTCTCTCCGCCTGCACCCTCGAAAAGCCGCAGACCTTGCCCACCACGGCACAGACCTACATGGCCGCCACGGCCAACCCGATGGCCTCCGGCGTCGCGGCCCAGATCCTCGCGAAGGGCGGCAGCGCCGTTGATGCCGCCATCGCCGGGCAGATGATGCTGGCCGTCGTGGAACCGCAGGCATCCGGCCTCGGCGGCGGTTCGGCCGTCATGTTCTGGGATCGCAACACTGGCGGACTGAGTTTCTACGACGGCCTGGCCAGCGCGCCGGCCTCGGTCCCGTCCGACTATACGCGCGATGCCTCGGGCGCACGCATTCCCGCGGCCGCGCTGGAACGCAGCGGTCGTGTGGTCGCCGTGCCCGGCACGCTGCGCACCCTGGCCCTTCTTCACCAGCGCCATGGCAAACTGCCCTGGGCCGAGCTGTTCACGCAGGCCATCGCGACGGCCCGGGACGGATTTCCCATGCCGGGCTATCTGCATCTGGTCCTGACCGAACGCCCCGATCTGGCGCACCTGCCGGCCTTCGCCGGCTATTTCGACGCCGATGGCCATCCGTTGCCCAAGGGCACGCGCCTGCACAACCCGGCACTGGCGGAAACGCTTTCGCGCATCGCACAGGGCGGCGCGGAGTATTTTTATGCGCCGGATTCCGCCGGACGCATCGCGCAGGCCGTGGCACAGGCGCCCTATCCGGGGCAGATCACGGCGGCCGACCTCGCCGCCTACAAGGTGCGCGAGCGTGAGCCGCTCTGCATCCATGCCTTCGGCCGGCGCATCTGCTCGGCCGCGCCGCCGGTGGCGGGCGGCCTGGCCGTGCTGCAGCAGCTTGCCTTCCTCGACCGGATGCAGATCGGCCGTTACGCACCCGGCAGCGCGCAGGCCGCCCATCTGCTGCTGGAAGCCTCGCGCCTGGCCGAGGCCGACCGCCGCAAATACGCCGCCGATCCGGATTTCGTGCCCGTTGCCACGTCCTACCTGCTCAGCCCCGGCTACCTCGACAGCCGCGCCCGGCAGATCGACACGCACGCAGCCGCCGACCAGGTCTCGCCCGGCGCCCTTCCGGCGAAACTGGCCGCCCTGCCCGCTTCCGATGCGATGACCGTGCCGGCCACGACGCATCTTTCGATCCGCGACGGCTTCGGCAACGCCCTGTCCTTCACCACCACGATCAACCTGAATTTCGGTTCGGATATCGTCGTGGACGGCATGGTGCTGAACGACGCCATCACCAACTTCGCCACCCGCCCCGTCGTGGATGGCGTGCGTGTGGCCAACGCCATCGCGCCGGGCAAGCGCCCCATCACCACCATGGCGCCGACCATCGTCTTCGGGGCGGACGATACGCCGGAAGTCATCATCGGCGCCGGCGGCGGGGCGCGCATCATCGATTCCGTCGTACAGTCCCTGGTGGGCTATCTCGCCTGGGGGCAGAACATCCGCACGGCCATCGAGCAGCCCCGCATCGGCGCCCAGAACCGCGCGGAGGAACTGGAGCACGGCACATCGGCGGCCGCACTGGCCCCGGCCCTGCGCGCCATGGGCCACCATCCGAAGATCGCCGTCATGAACGCCGCCGTGCAGGGCATCACGCTTGGGCCGGCCGGCCTGCAGGGCTGGGGCGATCCGCATCGCGATGGTATGGCTGTCGGCCGCTGAACATCCCCCCGAGACCGCCCCGTCCCTCCCCCGGCCAGCCCGCATGGCAGGTCGTTGTCCCGCTTCCGGAGACCGTCATGAGCCTTCCGTTTCGCACCCTGCTGTGCGCCACGTTTCTCACCGCGCTTGCCGCCTGCGCGGAAGCGCCGGCCCCCAGCGCGGTCCCGGCACCGGCGGCCGTGCCCGACCGGCCGCTGGGCGATGGCGGCGTCAGCCCGTTCTACCAGCCGCCCACGAACGTGCCGTCCTCGGCCGGGAAGATGATCCGCACGGAAGCGATTGACGGGCTGCACCTGCCCGACCACGCCGACCATGCCGAACGCTTCCTCTACACGTCCGTCAGCGGCGTGGGGAAAGCCGAGCCGGTCGTCGTCTCCGGCCAGATTCTGTTTCCACAGGGGACACCGCCGAAGGGGGGCTGGCCGATCGTCTCGTGGGAGCATGGCACGACGGGCATCGCGGACGTCTGCGCGCCCTCATGGCGGGGCTATTTCTCGCGGGACCGCGCCTATCTCGACCGCTGGCTGTCCGCCGGTTTCGCGGTGGTCGCCAGCGACTATCAGGGGCTGGGCACGCCGGGGCCGCATCCGTACCTGATGTATCGTCCGGAAGGCTACAGCGTGCTGAACGCGCTGCGGGCCACGCTGGCACACTATCCCGACAGGCTGCGCAACCAGATCGTTCTTGTCGGTCAGTCGCAAGGCGGCGGGGCGGCGCTGGGGTCGGCCTGGCTGGCCCCGCGCTACGCGCCGGACCTGCGCGTCATCGGCGTTGTCGCCACCGGCGTCGTCACCCAGTTCGGCCTTCCCGCCCATCCGCGCCATGCGCCCCTGCCGCGCAGCAACACGGAATCTCCGCATATGGCGGCGGCTTTCGAGATTCTGACGACCGAAGGATCAAGGAAGAGCCTGCGTCCCGATCAGGACGTGGACCGCTTCATGACCGAAAAAGGCCACGACCTCTCCCGCCAGGCCCGCCAGGCATGCCTGGGCGACCTGTTTCGCTATACCGACAGCCATGACGTGACGGTCGAAAACAGCTTCACCGGCCGGTCCGCCGACGTCGAAGCCGAATACGAACAGGCCTTCACCATTCCCGATGCCCATCTGGCCATGCCGGTCTTCGTCGGCACCGGCCTGGCCGACGGCGAAGCCGGCGTCAGCCAGCAGTACAACGCCGTCGCCGCCATGTGCGACGCCGGAACGCATGTCACGTGGTACCGCTATCACGGCCTGACGCACAACGGCGCGGTCAACCCGTCGGCGAACGACTCCCTGCCCTTCGTCGAGGCCCTTTTAAAGGGGAAGGTGGCGGGAAGCAGTTGCCGCACGCTGACCCCCGTCGGGCATGAAGAGGCGGCGGCGCCGGGTATCCACTGGAACAACTAGGGGGCAGCGTCCGGCCTTATCCCTGAACCTCGATCGCGAAATCCTGCCCGCGCCATGTTCCGTCCGGACGCCGCCAGGTAAAGACGACGCGCGACCCCGCCGAGGCGCGCGCCGTCGTCAGTTCCGCCGCGAACATCCCCAGGCCCGTATCCTCGGCCGGGGTGTCGGTCACGTGCCGCCAGTCGTCCGTGCTCCAGTGAATCGTGGCGGCCTCGCACAGTTCGATCCGGACGTTCTGGCCCACCGGCATGCGGGTGCGCCGCCAGGCTTCGCGCCAGTCGCGCAGGCGCGGCGCCTGTTTCTCGACCAGGTAGCGCAGCACCGTCTGGGGCGGCAGGTCGAACACCGCCTCGTCCCTCAGGCTGCGCAACAGCTTGATATATTCGGCATGCGCCCAAACCAGCGGCATCGCCGAACCATTGGGCCGGCCACGGAACAGCCCCCGCCGGGGGATATCGTCCGCGTCCCATACCTGTTCGGGCAACAGGCCGCCATGGCTGGCGCAGCCCTCCATCGTGCCCCGCAACCGGGCAGCCCCCGCCAGGTCGCCGGCCAGGATCGCGTAATGCGCGCGCTCGCCGGTCAGCAGGGGCCATGCGCGCCCCTGGCCGACCCCGTCGAAGGGCCGTCCGTCGTCATGCTCGCCATAGCCGTCACCATTATAGCGATGCCAGACCGGCCCTTGCGGCAGGTCCACGCGGGTCAGGTGATCGACCACCTTGAGGGTGTCGAGGATGCGCGGGTCGTTCGCGGCCCGCAGCCCGAACCGCACCAGCGCAAGCGCGTCGATGCCGACCAGCGCCTCGGCCGCGATCGAGGTCTCGTTCCCCGGCCGGTTCCGCACCGTAACCCGGGCATGCCGCGGCACGCGCGACAGGTCCCTGTCGCCCTCAGGCGCGATCCGCAGGTAATAGCCCGACACGCCCAACTCATCCGCCAGGTCGGTGCCGCACACATGGATCCAGGCGTCGATATCGGCATTCCAGGCGTCGGCGGTGTCGCGCAGGAAACCGGCGATGCGCGTCTCGCCCAGCCGCTGGGCCAGTTCGGCGGCGACCAGCAGGCCGGCGATCTCCACCGCCAGGGTGGCCGGCGTATAACCCGCGTTTTCCTCCCACCGGTCCTGTTCGGTCGCCGGGCCGTTGCGGACGATGAACCCGGCCGCCGCCCGCACCATCGGCCAGTAGCCGGCGAGGTCATGTTCGGGCACCGCGCCCGAGCGAAAGGCGAGATCGAGCAGCAGGATCGGGTACGCCGTCTCGTCCATCTGCAGGCCATGCCAATAGGCGGTGCCGTCGAGCCAGCAATTCTGCAGCCAGTGGCCATCCGGTTCCTGGACGGCGCGCAGGTACTCCAGAGTCCGGCGCGCGTCAGCCACCGCCCCGCAGGCCAGCAGGGCCCCCGCCGTCTCGACCAGGTCACGCGCCCAGACCAGATGGTACCCGCCCATGTCGTCGTCGCCCTTGCTGGTCCCCCACGGGATCGACAGGCTGGCGATCGTGCCGCCGGGGAAGCGCGGGCTTTCATGGCTTCGCAGCACCGCCGTGCTGATCCGGTAGAAATTATGCGGGGTCGCGCCGTGCAGCGGGTCCAGCGGTTCCAGGCCGGACTGCCAGCGGCGCCAGGCGGCGGCGTACTCCGCCTCCGCCCGGTCGTAGCCCCTGGCCAGGCTGGATGCGGCCTGGAATGCGGCCTCCTCGGGCTTCCGGCCGAAGCCGATCGCCAGAAGAGTGGGGCGGTCGGCGTCGATTTCCGCGACCAGGGCGACATTTCCATCGGCGGCGCGATCGTAGACTTCGGCCAGATGGCCGTGCCGCCGCAGGATCTGCCATCCGTCCGATACGCCCACGAACCCGACGCTGCGCACCTTGAACCCGCCGTCGCATGCCAACGCCAGCGTTGTGCCGTCCCCCGACGCAAACAGCATGTCGGCGCCCTTGTACGTCCCCAGCCACGCGCTGTTGTCCGCCCCGCCATTGACCAGATGCGGCGCGAGCAGGACGAACAGCCGCAATCCGGACACCCCGCTTCCGAGCCTTAGCGAAATCCGCTGCAACACCGTCGAATGGAGGGGGTCGGACACGATCTGCTTATGAATCGCAAACCGCCCGGCCCGGCACCGGTTGACCAGCGTATGCAGCGGCACGCCATCCGCCGCCCGGTGCACCTCGTTTTGCGTATCGCGCTTTTCCTCGGCGAACAGCCCGCCCGCGACACCATCGGTCACGATCAGTCCGCAGTCGCGCGTGCAGGCCTGATCGACCCGGGGATAATAGAGTTCATTCAAGATCCCGTGACTGAGCGTGAACCAGACCTCGCTGCGCGCATCCAGTGCCGTCCCGACACCGTCCTTCGCGCTGGAAGTCCATCGGGGTTGAATGCCAGGATGCCCGGGCGCGTCCTTCATGCCGTCGTGCTCCTGCCGGCCTGTGGTCCGGAACTTGCGGTCAGGCGGTGATCGCCACAAGAATGGCCCAGGCCACCACTAGTACAATCAGAACTACAAGACCAATTTCGTCCCAGTAAGATAAGTTTCCACGATTTTTCCATCCCGGCGGCCCGGATGGTTTTACAAATCCCAACATGATCCTTCCTTTCGCAGGCCATGATTTGACATACTGTATGTGGTCGGATTCCCACGCCGTTGAAGACCCCCTCCGGCAACATCACGTGAAAGACACGGCATGCGCGTCCGCGCACCAAGATTTTTCTTGATTCCATATAAAATCAATAAGTTTTCCGTTCACCCCATCATGCAAATGAGGATGCGGATGGCGGAAACCGTTGCGGTTTCGCATTATGACGCGGATATTTGTAAACAATCCGTGACCGGACCGGCAGACCACCATGATGATTTGTAATGGACTGAAACGGATCGGACTGTTATTGTCTTGTTCATTCCAGAGAACCAGAAAACACCGCGTGGCATCGTTTGAGGACGGTCTGACTGCGCCTACGGGAATGGGAGCCGAAGCGATGCCTCATGCTGGCCGTTCCGCAAAAACATGCCAGTCAGACTGTGAATTTCCCCAAGAATGCGCGCGAATGGTCGCGTTGAATCTCTGTCCTCTCGCCAATCCGGACGTGGAGGGGGCGAATGTCCCGTTCCGCACCCGCGATCACTGGCTATGGCCGATCATCTCCATGACGGCCCTTCTGGTCGCCCTGGTGGCCTCGGCCGATGATCTGCTGCACCATATGACGCCGTGACGTCGCCCGCCGGGCCATGACGTCGGAGCCCTTCGATGAAGACATGCGTCATCCTGGACGACTATCAGGACGCGGCCATGCACATGGCCGACTGGAGTCCCCTGGCCGACCGCGTGAAGATCGTGCCTTTGCATCATCATATCGCGGACGAGCAGGCGCTGGTCGCCGCCCTGGCCGACGCCGAGATCGTCGTCGTCATGCGCGAGCGCACGCCGTTCCCGGCGCGGCTGTTCGCGCGCCTGCCGGCGTTGCGGCTGCTGGTCACCAGCGGCATGCGCAATGCCGCGATCGACCTGGCAGCCGCGACCGCCCACGGTGTTACGGTCTGCGGGACGGGCAGCGGGGCCGAGGCGCCGGTCGAATTGACCTGGGCCCTGATCCTGGGCCTGGCGCGGCATCTGGCCACCGAGAACGCCGCCCTGCGGCAAGGCGGCCCGTGGCAAAGCACCATCGGCACCGATCTGTACGGCCGGCGGCTCGGCCTGCTGGGCCTGGGCAGGATCGGGACCCGTGTCGGGATGATCGGCCGGGCCTTCGGCATGAAGATCGCGGCCTGGAGCCCCAACCTGACCCCGGAACGCACCGACGCCGCGGGCGTGGCGCTGGCGGCCTCGAAGGAGGAACTGCTCGAAACCAGCGATTTCGTCTCGATCCATCTGGTGCTGGGCGGCACCACGCGCGGCCTGCTGGGCGCCCCCGAACTTGCGCGAATGCCGGCGCATGCCTGCCTGATCAATACGGCGCGCGCGGCCATTGTCGACCAGCCCGCGCTGATCGCGGCCCTCGAGGGCAACCGGATCGCCGGCGCGGGGCTGGACGTGTTCGACTGCGAACCGCTGCCGGCCGACCATCCCTTCCGCCGCCTGCCCAACGTGCTGGCGACGCCGCATCTGGGATATGTCACCGACGGCAATTACCGTACCTATTTCACCGAAGCTGTGGAGGACATTGCGGCATGGCTGGCCGGCACGCCGGTGCGCGTCCTGGCCTGATCGCGCCGGCAGGACCGCAGCCATGAAGCCCTATCCCGCCGCAAAAGCCTATCGCCTGCTGGAACCCGGACCGGTGGTCCTGGTCACCACGCGTGCCGCGACCGGCCGCGCCAACATCATGACGATGGGCTTTCACATGATGGTGCAGCACGACAGCCCCCCATTGATCGGGGCCTGCATCGGCCCGTGGGACTTCAGCTTTGCCGCGTTGCACGAAACCGGCGAATGCGTCATCGCCATCCCCACCGTCGACCTGGCCGCGACGATGGTGGATATCGGCAATTGCTCGGGCCGGGACGTCGACAAATTCGCCCGCTTCCGGCTGACCGAAGCCCCCGCCAGGGCGGTCCGGGCGCCGCTGATCGCGGAATGCCTGGCCAATATCGAATGCCGGGTCGCCGACACGGCACTGGTGGACGCCTATGGGCTGTGGATCCTGGAGGCGGTCCAGGCCTGGACCGATCCCGATCGCAAGGAGCGGCGGATGCTGCATCACAACGGGAACGGGACATTCACGGTTGACGGCAGGGTGATCAACCTTCAGGAGCGGATGGTACTGTGGAAACAGTTTCAGGATTGAATTTCTGCATTCGACCCTCGAACATGCGTCACGGGCCCATAAAAGGATGAAAAATCATGTCCATTGACCGTATGAAAGCGCAAATGACTGAAAAGGCCGGGTTTATCGCCGCCCTGGACCAAAGCGGGGGATCGACGCCCGGCGCGTTGCGCCATTACGGCATTCCGGAAAGCGCCTATGAGGGCGAGGCCGAGATGTTCAGGCTGATGCATGAAATGCGCGTGCGCATCATCACGGCCCCGTCATTCAGCGGGGATAAAATCATCGCCGCCATCCTGTTCGAGCGCACCATGGATGGGCTGGTCGAGGAAAAGCCCGTCCCCAGCTTCCTGTGGGAAGACCGGGGCGTGGTGCCGTTCCTCAAGGTCGACAAGGGGCTGGAGCCCGAAAAGGGCGGCGTCAGCCTGATGAAGCCGATCCCGGGCCTGGACGACCTGCTGGCCCGTGCCGTGAAGCTGGGCATCTACGGCACCAAGGAACGCTCGGTCATCAACCTGCCCGACCGCGAGGGCATCGCCGCCATCGCCCAGCAGCAGTTCGACCTGGCCCGGCAGATTTCCGCGCACGGGCTGGTGCCGATCCTGGAGCCGGAAGTGCTGATCAAGAGCCCGGACAAGGCCGGCGCCGAGGCCATCCTGCTGGAGGAACTGACCAAGGGCCTCGACGCCCTGCCCGAGGGCGAGCAGGTCATGCTCAAGCTGACCATTCCGGACGTGCCCGACCTGTATCGCGACCTGATGACCCACCCGCGCGTGCAACGCATCGTCGCCCTGTCCGGCGGCTATCCGCTGGACGAGGCCTGCACGCGCCTGGCGGCCAATCACGGCATGATCGCCAGCTTCTCGCGCGCCCTGCTGGGCGACCTGAAGCATTCCATGAACGACGCCGAAATTCGACGCGACGCTGGCGCAGGCGATCGACAAGATCTATCGCGCCTCCACCATCAAGAACTGACGCATCGCCGTCACAAGGTAAGGTCGGGCTCCGCCCGAACGCGGCAAGGGCCTCGGCCCTTGCATCCCCTTCGATTCTAAAATCCTGATCTTCCAAAGGGCTACGCCCTTTGGTGGGTCAAGGGGAAAGCCGTTGCCTTTGCCCCCCGCCTACCGCGTCGCAGGATGCCGGAAACAGGCCGGGTCATGATCGTCGACCATGCCCACGGCCTGCATCCAGGCATAGACGATCACCGGCCCGACAAACTTGAACCCCCGCGCCTTCAGCACCTTCGACATGGCCTGCGACAGCGGTGATTGCGCCAGCACTTGCCCCGTGGTGTTCCTCACCGGGGCATCCGGCACCATGTTCCAGACAAAATCGGAAAACACTTCGCCCTTGTCACGCATGGCCAGATAGGCGCGCGCATTGCCGATCGTCGCCTCGATCTTGGCGCGCGCCCGGATGATGCCGGGATCGGCCATCAGCCGTTCCACATCGGCAGCATCGAACCGCGCGACGATCTCGGGGTCGAACCCTTGGAAGGCGCGACGGAATCCCTCGCGCCGCCGCAGCACGATCAGCCAGGACAGCCCCGCCTGAAAGCCCTCCAGCATCAGCATTTCCCACAACGCCCGGCTGTCACGCACCGGCACGCCCCATTCCGTGTCATGGTACGCACGCAGCAGCGGATCGGTCTCGGCCCACCGGCAGCGGGTCAGGGACGTAACGGAATCGGGGCAAGGCATGACCCCGACATAGCACGTCACGCCGGCGCGAACAGTGCGGCGCCGCCCCCTCAGCGGTGTCCGCCTTCGTCCTGCCTCCATAAGGTCGGGTCGCAAGGGTGTTTGGTCGAAATAATGCGTCGCATGCGCCGGGGCGCACATCTGGCGCCCGAAATGCCACCGCAACGGGCCGCCGGGCACATCCAGCACGATCGTGTCCGGCGTCACGCAGTTATGGCCGTCATCGAAGACGTCGCCGGACACCCAATGCAGCCGCGCGGTCAGTTCGGCATCCGCCGCCACCGCGACGGGTGGAAGGACAGGATCGGGATGCATGCCGGCCGGCGGACGACGCGCCATCGCCAGACGTTCATGGTCCCTGCCTTCGAACCGCAGCACAGGCAGCGCCGCCACCGCGCAGGCCCCCGGGCCGAGATTGCGGATCACCAGCAACGTTCCGCTCTGCGACATCCCGTCGAACTGGCCGTTCTCATCATCAAGACCCAGGGACAATTGCGCGGCGGTGCAGTCGGGAAACGTATCGGGCACAGGGCCGGCGGCGGATGCCCTTTGCGCACCGCACACGCCTGCCCCCAGGACCACCAGCGCCCACAGGGTCGCGGAGCGCCGCCGGCCCCTATGGACCGGGCGGAACATCGGCACCCTGCCGGACCTCGAACCGCAACACCCGCCCTGTTCCCGGATCGAGGTGGCAGGCCCAGGTGAATGCCGTCCAGCGCATCGGCAACGCGGCATGCAGGAACTGGCCGCGCCCTTGGACAAGGGCCGCGCTGACGACAATCTGGCTGTCCGGCCGCGCGTCCTGAAGAAAGAAACGATGCGCGGAGCCCCCCAGCCGCACCACGACCGGCCGTGCCGCGTCCTGGCACAGATAGGTCGTCATCAGCCACGCCGTGCCCTGCGCCCTGATGGCCGCGCGTTCGTCCGGATTCCGGATGGACATGAGGTGACGTGCGATGATCCGCTGTTCCATCGGCGACGGCGTCGCGTCGCCCGAGGCGTCCGCATGGGCCGGAACGATCGCGAGAATCCCACCGAGCAGGCAGCCGGACAATGCGGCCCGCAGTATCGGAAACAGACGCATTCCATTTTCTCCCCGCACGGTCGTCTCGACGTAGGAGTTGCTCAGGGCACCGCAGACCATCAGAACCACGTCCTGATCCCGAACGTGAAATTCAGGTCGTGGACACGCGCGCCCTGGCCGCGGGCCATGCTGGCGGCCTGGTCGAACGTGCCATGGTAGGCCACGCCGATATAGGGGGCGAATTTCCGGCGCCATTCATAGCGCAGCCGCAGGCCGGTATCGATGTCCGACAGGCCGCTGCCGGTCCCCCGCGCCCTGTCGGACGCCGAATAGACATTCAGCTCGACCTGTGGCTGCAGGATCAGGCGATTGGTCAGCAGCAGGTCGTAAGACCCCTGCACGCGGCCGGCGACGCCGCGATCGCTGAAATAGGCCGTCGCTTCCAGATTGAAGAAGTAAAGCGCCAGCCCTTCGACCCCGACCGCACCCCAGGCGCGCGTCGGGCCATTGTCGATATCGACGCGCACGCCCGTCTGGACATCGAAATAGCGCGAGATCGCGCGGTCATAGAGCACCTCGTGATCCCCGTCGCCGAACCTGCCGTCGGTGCCGACCGTCCCTTCGGATTTCAGCCACAGCTTGTCGTAATCGGTACCGTACCACGCCTGCCCGTCATAGCGGAACTGGCCGCCATCGGCGCCGTAGCGCGCCTCGAACTCATCAAGCAGCGCATGCAGATAGGCATTATGGTCCATGACCGGCGGCATGCCGTTGACATAGGCGACCGGCCCCGCCTGCAAGGCCGCGCCCTGGTTCATGCCGCTGGAGTGCGCCTGTCCGGCAACGGCCGTCGTGGCGGCCAGCATGGCGGCCGCGATCGCCCGGCCGGTGCGCGGCCCGATCATGACACCACCACCGTGCGGAACATGCCTACTTCCATATGATAAAGCAGATGGCAATGGTACGCCCACAGGCCCGGTTCGTCCGCCGTCACCAGATAGCTCAGCCGTTCGCCCGGCTTGACGATGATCGTGTGCTTGTAGGGCCGGTACGCGCCCTGCCCATTTTCCAGTTCGCTCCACAATCCATGCAGATGGATCGGATGTTCCATCATCGTGTCGTTGATCAGGACGAAGCGTACCCGCTCGCCCAGGTTCAGGCGGATCGGCTCGGCCTCCGAGAATTTTTTACCGTCGAACCCCCAGATGAAACGTTCCATGTTGCCGGTCAGGTGCAGGGTGATCTCGCGCGACGGCGGGCGCGGGTCCACACCCGGAATGGTGGCCCGCAGGTCGGCGTAGGTCAGGACACGGCGGCCGTTATGCTCCAGCCCGGCGCCCGGTTCGGCCAGCCGGTCGATCGGCATCATGGCGACGCTCTGCACCTCGACTCCCGGCTTCGGCGCCGTCCCGGACGACGACAGGGGAGATGGCGGGGCGGCGGCCATGCCCGGCATGTCCATGCCGTCCATCGCCATGCCCTCCATGCCCGCCGCGCCTCCGCCCGGCGCGGCCGGGCTGTCCCTCTTCGGCATGCCGCCGTGCGTCATGGCGCCCATGCCCATGTCCGTCATGGTGCGCAGCGGGCGCGGGTCCATCGGCGGAACAGGCCCGGCAAGGCCAGGCCGCGTCGCCAGCGTCCCGCGCGCATAGCCGGTGCGGTCCTCCGCCTGGGCAAAGACCGTGTACGGCCCGTCGGCGGCGGGCTGGACAATCACATCGTAGGTTTCCGCCGGCCCGATACGGAATTCATCGACGGGGACGGGCTCCACATCGTTGCCGTCCGCCTGCACCACGGTCATCGTCAGGCCGGGAATGCGCACGTCGAACAGCGTCATCGACGACCCGTTGATAAAGCGCAGGCGGATGCGCTCGCCCGGGCGGAACAGGCCGGTCCAGTTGGCGGCGGGGGACTGGCCGTTGATCAGGTAGGTGTAGATGATGCCCGACACATCCAGGATATCGGTCGGCGCCATGTTCATCGCACCCCAGCGCAGACGATCGCGAATGGTCTCGCCCAACCCCTGGCGGTGTGCATCGCGAAAGAACGTGCCCACCGTGCGCTGGCGGAAATTATAATAGTCGCTCTGGAATTTGAGGTTGGACACGATGTCCCGCGGATCCACATCGGTCCAGTCGGACAGCAGCATGACGTATTCGCGGTCGAAACGCTGCGCGTAGCCCGCCTTCGGGTCGATGATCAGGCCCCCGTACAGTCCCGTCTGTTCCTGGAAACCGGAATGGCTGTGGTACCAGTAGGTGCCGCTCTGACGCAGGCGAAAGCGGTAGGTGAAGGTTTCGCCGGGCGCGATGCCGCCGAAACTCAGGCCGGGCACGCCGTCCATGTCGGCCGGCGTGCGAATGCCGTGCCAGTGGATCGAACTGGGTTCGCGCAGCCGGTTGGTGACGTTCAGTTCGACCGTATCGCCCTCACGCCAGCGCAGGATCGGCGCAGGCGTGGAGCCGTTCACCCCCACCGCGCGCCTGCGCGCGCCGGTGACGTTGACCGGCACGGGGCCGATGGACAGGTCGAAACGGGTGCCGGGCATGGGGTCGGGCCGACCCGAGGCCGGCGTACAGGCAAACGCCCGCCGCCCCGACGCCGCCAGCGCCGCGCCCCACAGGCCCGTCCCGGCAACGAAACGACGGCGCGTGACCGCGCCCCGTCCCGCAAGGGATCGTGTTGACATTGATTTTGAACCACCAAGCAGAAACGACGGAACCGGCCCCATGCGGACGACCGGTCCTGAGACTGTCAGACCAGAATCAGGCCGTCTGTCTGGGTGGAGGCAGGGCAGGCGCGAAGGCCACGCCGGCGACACGGATGGCAGGATGCCGGCCGAACACCACCGTCGCCCGCGCCGGATTTCGCATCCGGGTCGCGAACGGCGGCACGATCCAGTCGGCCATGCAGGCACCCTGAAGGCAGCACCCGCCCGCCTGATGACAGGAATGGCGATGCCCAAGATCGCAGTGCGGCGCGCCCATGTGCATGTGGGCCATGGCCATGCCCGACATCGGCTGCCGCATGGTTTCGGCATGACCGGACACGGCGAACGGCAGCATCAGCCCCACCTGCACCAGCAGGCAGGCCAGAAATCGTCCCAACCGCGTCGCGCCGATCCTTTGCACGCCTAACCCCGTCATCCTGCCTGCCCCGACGGTCCGAAGCCGGGCCGAACATCCACGCAACGGCGATCATCGTCCACCATTTTCTGGATGCCGGGGCCCTCTACGGTGCCTGCGCGCGCAGTGCGGCGGTCTCCAGCCCGGCGATGTCGAGCTTGACCATGCCAAGCATCGCCTCGCCGACACGGCGGGCCTTTTCACGGTCCGGATCGCCCATCAACTCGCCCAGCCGCCGTGGCACGATCTGCCACGACAGGCCCCAGCGATCCCGCAGCCAGCCGCATCGCTCGATCGTTCCGCCATCGCGCAATGCGTCCCACAGCCGGTCGATTTCCGCCTGGTCGTCGCATTCGACCATGACCGAAAAGCTGTGGTTGAACGAATCGAGCGGGCCGCCCTGCAGGGCCATGTAGCGCTGGTCCCCCAGCGTGAAGGCCGCGATCGCCACGCTGCCGGCCGGCCCGCTGGGCGTATCGACAGGGATGCTTGTCACCCATTCGACCCGTGAGCCCGGAACGAGCGAGGTGTAGAAACGGATGGCCGCTTCCATGTCGCGCTGGAACCAGAGGTGCTGGATGATTTTGGCCATCGTCCCCTCCCCTGCCTTCGGCGGCAGGCAGTGAACCCGTATGCAGGGCCTCCTACGCCGGCGCGGGGCGTTCGTTCACCCGCCGCACCGCACTTGGCCGTGACCGCCGGCGATCCTTGCAAACACGCGAACATCGGGTAGATATCGCGATATCTACCCATGAGGTCCTCTACGGTCTGGCAAAGCGGCCTGCCGCCCGGCGCCGTTCGAGCAGCGGGTGGCGCGGAATGTTCGGGATGGTCGAGCGATCGGCCGGGAAACGTCCGGCACGCCCGTCGTGCGGTTGGCTGTGCCAGCGTCTTCTTCCGGTGAGGTGAGTTTGTTCAGCGCTGTCACTGGAAATGGGCATGCAAGGCAGGTCCGAGGCTGCCGCCCGGTCGTGCTCCTGCGTCTGGCGGTCGTCACCCTCTGCGGCCTTGTCGGCTTCATGCCGCGCGCCGAAGCACGCGCCCCGGCGCCCCCGCTGGCCAACTACGTCATCGACCACTGGTCCACCCGTGACGGCCTGCCGCAGAATTCGATCCGCGACATTGCCCAGACACCGGATGGCCGCCTGTGGTTCGCCACCTGGGAAGGGCTGGTTTCGTACGACGGAATGGAATTCACCGTCTATGACCGGGGCAGCCGCCCGGCCCTGCTCGATAACGGCATCGGTACGATCGTCGCGGACCAGGCGGGCACCCTGTGGTTCAGCGACTCGCGCGGCAACATCGGCCGACACGCCGCCGATGGAAGCTGGCGCCTGTGGCCGCACCCCGCGAACGCCCCCTCCATCATCGTCCAGTCGCTGCAGATCGACCCGACCGGCCGATTGTGGCTGCTCTACGAGGGCAACGGCCTGGGCACCATGACCGCGGACGGCACCTTCCATTACGTGGCGCCGCCCCCGAAATCGCCGCTTCTGAACCTGTATCGCCGGATGGTGCTGGACAGTACCGGCACGCTCTGGCTCGGGACATATGACGGTGTCGTCGTCCAGGGCGCCCAGGGCCAGGTCCATACCGCCCCGGCCGCCTGGAATCTGCCGCACGGGCTGGCGTGGCCCTACCGGGGGCCGGACGGCACGTTCTGGATCGTGGCGGGCAGCCGTATCTTCCGTGTAGGGGAGGCAGGGGCGTCCCTGCAGTACGACCTGCACGGCATCGGCCGGATTACCGCGCTGCTGCAGGACCGGCATGGCGCGCTGTGGGCCGGCACCGAGGATCACGGGCTGATCCGGCTCACCGCGTCGGGCATCGAGCGCCTGCCCGACTACATGGCCCCCGCCTCCGGCCGCATTCTCTGCCTGAGGGAGGACACCGAGGGCAGCATCTGGATCGGCTCGAACGGAGGGCTGTACCGCCTGCGCGAGGCTTTGTTCGGCACAGTGAGCCGCCGGGACGGCCTCCCCGACGATTTCGCGCGGGTCGTCCTTGAAGATCGGGGCGGCCGGCTGTGGGTGGGAACGGACGCCGGCCTGGCGCGGGTGGAACCCGATGGCACCGTCGTTGCCGTTCCCCTCTCCGCCGAGCACGATCGCCAACCCGCGGTTCTCAGCCTTGCGGAGGATGCAGGCGGCACCCTGTGGGTCGGCACCTATTCGGACGGGGTGTATGAACGCCTGCCCGACGGGTCTTCCCGTCACTTCGGCACGGCGAACGGGTTGCCGGCAGGCAATGTCCGGGCGCTGAGCGTCGGCGCGGACGGTCAGGTCTGGATCGGCACGCAACACGGGGTCTTTCACGTCGAGGGCGGCCTGCCGCATCCGCTCGACGGCCCGGACGCCCCGCACGGCCTTATCACCGCGCTGGCGGCGCGCGGCGACGATCTGTGGATCGGCACGCTCGACGGCGTGCGCCACGTGCATGGATCACACATCCAGGCCATCCGTTTCGGTGGCGCGCAGGGGGCGCACACCATCTTCGGGTTCACGACCATCGGCGGGGACCTCTGGATTGCCAGCGACCGGGGCGTCTATCGGGCGCGCGACGGGCAGATCACGCAGGTCGCGCGCGAACAGGGCCTGCCCGTCGATTCGATCTTCGCCACGATCCCCGACCGGCAGGGGCATGTCTGGCTGACGAGCAATCGCGGCGTTCTGCGATTGCCGCTGTCCGAACTCGAAGCTGTGGCGAACGGGCGGTCGCCGCGCGTGTCCGTGCTGCATTTCGACGAGACGGACGGCCTGCTCAGCAGCCAGGCCAACGGGAGCGCGTCCCCTTCCGCGATCATGCGCCGTGACGGCACGATCTGGATCGCCACCGCGATCGGCATCGCGCATGTCGATCCCGCGCAGTTCGATGCATTCGTCATGCGGCCGCCGCCGCCGCCCGTCGCGATCAGTTCGATCGAACGCGACGGATCCGAGGTCCATCAGCCGCTCGACGGCTCGGCCCTCCATCTTCGGGCGGGTCATGGCCTGTCGGTCCGCTATGTCGCCCTGAGCTACCTGTTTCCCGACCGGATCGTCTACCGCACGAAACTCGAAGGGCTGAGCGACTCATGGAGCCTCCAGGGAAATACGCGCAACATCCATCTGGTGGGCCTGCCCCCCGGCCAATACACATTGCGCGTATCGGCGGCGCATCCCGGGGGCGCGTGGTCCACGCACGACATGGCCCTGCCGCTGGTCGTGGATCCCCTCTGGTGGCAGCGCCGGGAGGTCTGGGTCGGCGCTGCAGCGGCGGCCGGCCTGATGCTGGTCGCGATCTACCTCGGCATCGCCCATTATTATCGCCGCCAGTCGCGGCGTCTGTCGCGCATCATCGGGGAGCGGACGCGGGAACTCAGGCAGACGGCCGAACGACTGCAGGCCGCCGATCATGAGAAAAACCTTCTGCTGGAACGCCTGCGCCAGCAGGCGGATGTCGCGACACGGCAGGCCAGGGAGGATTCCCTGACCAGCCTGCTCAATCGCCGGGCCTTCGATGAAAGGCTCGCCCTTGCGATGGACGGGATCGCGGCCGGCGGGCCGGGTTTCTGTCTTGCGCTGATCGATGTCGACCACTTCAAGTCGATCAACGATCGTCATTCCCACGCCGCGGGCGACCTGGTGCTGCGCGAGGTCGGCGTGGTTCTGCGCGCGTGCGTGCGTGCATCCGATGTCGTGGCGCGCATCGGGGGCGAGGAATTTGCCATCCTGATGCCCACGACCTCGCTGCCGGAAGCCCAAGAGGCCTGCCGGCGTCTGCGCGTCGCATTCCATGCGAAACAGGACTGGGGCGGGGCGCTCGCCCTGCCGGTGACGTTCAGCGCCGGGCTCGTCATCCCCCGCCCCGGCGAGACGAGTGCCGCGGTGCTGCTGCAACGGACGGATGCCGCGCTCTACCAGGCCAAGAACACAGGGCGGGACAGGGTGTGTTCGAGTGACTGAGGGCCGGGACGACCGCCAGGGCGGCATCCGGCCACCGTTCGTGACGTTTTCATGAAATGTCGGCCGTCTCGGATGACGCAGGGCAGGCGCGCGTGTCACAAGCGATGCCCATTGCGTATGGTCAACGAAACGCCCGCGGGCCGGTCGAGACATGATGCTGAAGCGCCTTGCCCTTTCCATGATGATCCTTGCGGCCGGCCCGGCCCGCGCCGACCCGCTGCTGCCGGACGGACGGACGGTGCTGCCCCCGCCGCCCGCGCCGCATTCCGCCGCGCAGGCCGAGGACCAGGAGGTTTTCGACCGGACGCGGCGCCTGGTCGGCTCGGCCCGCTGGGCCATGGCCCGCGAGGATGCCGAACTGGCCCCAGCGCGCCTGCTGGCCGATTTCAGCTGTGCCGCCGGCATGACCTTGGAGCCCGCGCGCCTGCAGCCGCAACTCGAGGCCCGGATCACCGAGGAAAAGCAGTTCTGGAAACGGCAGCGTCCGTTCGTGGACACCGACCGGCCGATCTGCACCGACGATAGCGCGCATCTGCGCGACAGCCCGGCCTATCCGTCCGGCCATACGACCCATGGCTGGATCGTGGCCGGCATTCTGGCGGAACTGATGCCAGACCGGGCGACGGACATCCTGCACCGGGGCCGGGCATTCGGCGAAAGCCGCATCGTCTGTGGCGTGCACTGGAAGAGCGACGTGCAGGCCGGATGGCTGAACGGCGCGGCGATGTTCGCCGCCCTGCAGGCCGACCCCGGCTTCCAGGCCGACATGGCCGCCGCCGGGCACGAAATTGCCGCCCTGCGCGCCCACCCCGCCACGCCCGACCCGGAGCGCTGCGCGGTCGAGGCGCGGGTGGCGGCGCAGCCGATCGAGTAAAGAGGACACCCATGACCATGATTCTGCCCCGCCGCGATTTCCTGACCGGCGCCACCGCCAGCGCCCTGCTGGCCTCGGTGCCGGCGCGGGCACGCACACCCACGCATAATTGCGTCATGATCGGCGACTGGGGACGGCAGGGGCAGTACGAACAGGGGCGGCTGGCCGCCCGTATGGGCCGGGTCGCAGCCGAGCATCGCAGCCTTTATACCGTTTCGGTAGGCGACAATTTCTATGACGACGGGGTGCAGTCGATAACCGACCGGCAATGGATCACGTCGTTCGAATCGATCTACAGCGCCGAAAGCCTGAAGACGCCGTGGCGGGTGATCCTGGGCAATCATGATTATCGCGGCAAGGTGGAACCCCAGTTACGCTACGGCCAGCAGGTGGACAGCCGGTGGTACCTGCCGGCCCGCTATTACAGCATGCGCGATATCCTGCCGGACGGGAGCACAGCGGAAACCTTCTTCCTGGATACCTCGCCGTTCATCAGCCGGTACCGGGGCACGAACGTCGATATCAGCGGGCAGGACACGGCGGCGCAGGTCGCATGGCTGGACGCGGCGCTGGGTGCGTCGGACGCGCGGTGGAAGATCGTGATCGGGCACCATCCGGTCTATACGGCCGAACGGCGCTTCGACGAGCCGGAACTGATTGCCGCGCTGGTGCCCGTGATGAAGCGGCATGGCGTGCATGTCTACATCAACGGGCACATCCACAACCTGCAATATATCGAGCGGGACGGCATCCATTACATCAACAACGGCGCCGGTTCGCGGATCGACCCGGTGGCGCCGGCGCAGGACGGCGGCATCGTCTTTCCGGGCGAACATGGATTCATGACGGTGGCGCTGTCGCGCGACGTGTTCCAGTTCCGCTTCATCGGCCTCGACGGGCGGTCCCTGCTGTCGAAAGATATCAATAGTTTTTCATAATATATCTCATACGAAAATCGTTTGAATCTTCTTCAAACTGTAACATATTCGCGATCTCAAAGTTGCTAGATGGCAATGGAATTTTTCATTGGGCCATTACCATCATGCGACATTATTCCCGTTTTCTTCTTTTCTGTTCTGTCCTTTCCGGATTCTCCGGAATGGCCCGCGCGGCGACGCCCACGGTTGCGCCCACGGACGCGGCCGTGACGAAGAAGGCGGCGGTCCCCGCCCCGCACGCCGGCGAGGACGTGGTCGTGACCGAGCGGCGAACCCGGTCGGAGCTGAGCGTCGGCAGTGCGCTGATCCAGAAGATCCTGCCCGGGACATCGCCGATCCAGGCGCTGGAGGTGCTGCCGGGCGTCATTTACACCACCGCCGACCCGTGGGGTTCGACCGAACAGAACGCCGCGCTGTATATCCATGGATTTGCCCAGAGCCAGCTGGGATTCACGATGGACGGCATACCGCTGGGCGACCAGACCTATAACAATTACAATGGCCTGTCGCCGCAGCGGATGATTTCGAGCGAGAACGTCGCGCATGTGTCGCTGTCGGCCGGCGCGGGCGACCTGGGAACGGCATCCACCAGCAACCTGGGCGGGACGATCCAGACCGTATCGAGCGACCCCAGCACGACGCGCGGCGGCCGCGTGTCGCAGAGTTTCGGAAGCTACGCGGCGTTCCGTACCTTCGGGCGGTTCGATACCGGCACGTTCGGCGGCAACAACCGGGCCTATATCAGCTATTTGCGGCAGGACGCCCGCGCCTGGGATTATCACGAGCACCAGGGCGGCCAGCAGGTAAACCTGAAATTCCTGCATGAGGGCGCGAAAGATCGGATCACGTTCTATTTCAGCTGGATGGACAAGGCGGAGGGCAACGAGGATGCGGTGGTGCTGCCGTCGAATGTCTATACGCGCCCGTCCTTCTACCCCGACCTGGGGCAAGCGATGGCCTACCTGAACAAGGCGGGGGCGCCCCCTGCGGCGGCTGGCCTGAATTTCCGCGATTATGCCAGCACGGCGCTGCGTCAGGATTTCATCGGTTATGTCCGCGACGAGCATCGTTTTTCGGACGCGCTGACATGGACGACGACGGCCTATGGCCATCGCGACGCATCGGCCGGGGTGGTAACCACACCGATCGGCGCATCTGGAATTTCTAAGATCCTCACAGCCTATTATCCGGACAGCGACATCCGCAGCCTGTTCGGCAGTTCGGGTTTCACCAACCGGACCACGGAATATTCGATCAGCCGCGAGGGGGTGATCTCGAACCTGAATTACCGGCTGGGGAAGCACGAGATCGAGCTTGGCGGGTGGTACGAGCGCAACGTCAACACCTTCGAACGGCGGTGGTATCCGTTTTCGGCCACCTCGCCGCTGTCGCCGTACGACCGGCCGACGGACCCGCTGATTAACCAGTTCGCCAACGATTTCTATACGAACACGTTCCAGACCCATATCCAGGACCGGTGGCATGTGACCCGGGACCTGACCCTGCAGGCGGGGTTCAAATCCAGCCTGCAATATACCAACGGCCGCCTGACGGTGCCCGGGCTGCCGGCGTCGCTGTCGCCGGCGGGCTCGACCACCGCGGCGGGCGGGCAGATCGACGCCGTGGATGCGTTCCTGCCCGGCTTCGGCGCGACGTGGCGCCTGTCGGCGCATGACCAGTTCTTCGCCAATATCCAGAAGAACATGCGCGGCTACCAGAGCCTGGGCTACGGCTACGCGACGCCGTGGGGCATTCCCAGCCAGGCGGGGTTCGAGAATTTCCGCCAGACCGGCAAGCCGGAGACCTCATGGACCTACGAGGCCGGGTGGCGGTTCAACCACCCGCTGTCGGCCGGGCCTCTGGTCAGCATCGACGGGCAGTTGTCCTATTACCACGTGGATTTTTCCAACCGGCTGCTGACGGTGAGTTCGTCGCCGCAGATCACCAGCCTGACGGGCGCGGCGTCGCTGCTGGAAAACGTGGGCGGTGTGACGACGAATGGCGCCGATGCGGAATTCACGCTGCATTTCACGCATCACCTGTCGCTATATGACGCGGTGTCGTACAACAAATCGACGTACGACAACAATTACCTGTCGGGCTCCGCCGTGGTTGCGACGGCGGGGAAGAACGTGGTGGCGGTGCCGGACTGGATGAACAAGTTCATCTTCGCCTATACCGACCACAATCTGTTCGCGCAGATCACCGGCGATTATATCGGCCGCCGCTATGCCACCTATCTGAACGATCTGTCGGTGTCGCCGATGGTGCTGTTCGGGTTCAACGGGGGCTATACCTTCCATCATCTGCCCGTGCTGCGCGAGGGGAGCATCCAGTTCAACGTCACCAACCTGACCAACACGCGGAACTGGTCGACGATCCTGGCGACGAACGCATCGAAGCAGTTCACGGCCTATCCGGTGGCGCCGCGCCAGTTCTTCGTGACGTTGACGGGGCGGTTCTAACCGTTCAGCCTCAGCCTTCGCCGATTTGCCCGACAACCGCGCTGGCCCCAGCCGGCGCGTCCTGGGGCTTACATCTTCGACCGGGTCTGCATCGAAAACGACATCGAACACCGGTTGACCAAACCCCATTACCGGCAACGACGTAGCCTTCGAGACCAGGCCCGTAGTTCCCTGGAGACTTAAACCATTCGGTCTCAGGGAATCCCGATGCCATTCAGCGCGCCCCGGTCGGTTTTTCGCGCCGGGCCCGCGTATTTTCGGCGTCCCCAATCCGCGTCTACGGCCTTCCGCTGCGGTCAGTAGCCAGCCGTTCTGTTGACCAGCCCCTCGAGCGCTTCACCCCTGCGATATCGTTTCAGGTTTTCTACGATGGACCGGCCGCCCGTGTCGGCCTGGGTTATGCTGGCCGTATGGGGCGTAATCAGGACGTCCGGGCGGCTCCACAACGGGTGGCCCGTCGGCAGCGGTTCGGGATCGGTGACATCCACGATGGCGGCCCCCAGTGTCCCGTCGTCCAGCGCGTCCATCAGGTCGTCCATCACCAGTTGCTTTCCTCGCCCGCAATGGATCAGCGCCGCGCCGCGCGGCAGACGGGAAAAGAGCGGTCGCGCGAGAAGCCGCGTCGTCTCGGCCGTCAGCGGCAGCAGGCAGACCAGGATGTCCGTTCCCTCCAGGAACGCATCAAGGTCCTGCTGCCTGGCGAAGGTGCGGACCCCTTCAATGTCGCGACGGCTTCGGGCCCAGCCCTGGCAGCGATAGCCAAGGGCGCGGACCGCCTCGATGACCGGCAGGCCGAGTTGGCCCAGGCCCATAATCCCCACGGTCAGGTCCGCTGCCGGCCGGTAGGAATGCGCTTTCCAGACCTGTTCGCGCTGCTGCGCGACATAGCGCAGCATGCCGCGATGGATGGCGAGGACCGCGAAGCGCACATAATCCACCATCCCGTCGGTCAGACCGGGTTCGATCATGCGCACGACCTGTACGTGGTCCGGCACGGCCGACAGGTCGAGCTGGTCCACGCCGGCACCGACCGAGAAGAGTACCTTGAGATTGGGAAATGTCTTCGCAAGATCCGGCGGCGGAACCCAGGCGGCCAGGAATTCGACCGCGGACGGGTCGGCGATGTCGGGCCAGATTTCAACCGTCTGGTCCGGCAGGTCGGCGGCGAACAGCGCGGACCAGGCCTCGGCCCGTTCCGCTGTGGACTTGATGACGAAGGACATGGTGACGCTGCTTCCTATCCCAATGCCTGGCTGCACAGGGCAAAGACCGTTGCCCCCCGTGTGGCCTCATGACCGGTCGCAGTGTTCATGGTGGTCACCGTGTCGACGCGCGGCAGCCCGATTTCGTCCAGCCATGCGGACAGGCCGCACTCCGCCGGCACGTCCAGGCGCATGAACTGTCCGGCGCAACTGCCGACCCAATGGGCGATCATGGCCGAGGCGAACTGATCGCACGTGGCAATCACCGGGCCGACCACCTTGCCCCAGCCGAACGGCCGGCAGACCGAATAGCCGACGATCGCGCCGCCATCGTCCACCACAATACCCTTGCCGGCAGCCAGCAGGTCGCACAGCAGGTCCCGCCGTTCCATGCCGTTTGCCGCCTGGTCCAGCGCCGCGAGGGCCGCGAGATCGTTCTGCCCCGCCGGCCGCAGGCGCATGCCCTCGGGCAACAGGATCAGCGGCTGGGTCGTGGCGATGGCCTGGCGTTGCTCGATCAGGCCGCACGGACGGAACCCGAGTTTTTCATACAACGGAAATCCGCCCGGCGTCGCATTCAGGTGCAGCGTGCGGCCGGGCAGCGCATTGCGCGCGCCGGTCATCAGCCGCCGGCCGATGCCGTGGCCCTGCCACGCGCCCGACACGATCACCATGCCCACTGACGCGTCGCGCGCGCCGTAGGGCCACCACATGATCGTGCCCACCAGTTCGCCGGTCGGCGTCACGGCGACCAGGCCGTGACCCGCCCCGAACATGAACTGCCAGTCCTCAAGCCGATGGGGCCAGCCCAGCGCCTTCGACAACCCGCTGGCGACGTCGATATCGCCGTCACGCATGGGGCGGATTTCGATTGCGGAAAGGCGGTCGGCGTCGGTCATGTCGGCATTCCGGGGGTTCGAGAAAGTGCCAGGAGAGGTCATGAAACATCCCCCCCGAGGCCACCGATATGGAAACTCTTGATTTCGAGGAATTCGTCCAGACCGGGGTGGCCGCCCTCACGGCCCAGGCCCGACTGCTTCACTCCGCCGAACGGGGCCGATTCCATCGAGATCGCGCCGGTATTCAGCCCCACCATGCCGAATTCCAGGGCCTCGCCCACCCGCCAGGCACGGTCCAGGCTGGCGGTGAAGAAATAGCTGGCCAGCCCGAACGGCGTCGCGTTGGCGATGCGTACGGCCTCGACCTCGGTTTCAAAGCGAAAGACCGGCAGGACGGGGCCGAATGTTTCCTCCCGCGCGATCCGCATGTCCGTGGTCACGCCGGTCAGCACCACCGGACTGACGAAACGGCCCTCGACACACAGCGGCGCCGAGGCATAGCGCGCGCCGCGTTCCAGCGCGTCCTCGACATGCGCGCGCATCTTGGCGACCGCAGCGTCATTGATCAGCGGCCCCAGGGTCGAGGCCGGGTCGAGGGCCGGCCCGACACGAAGGCCCGCGACCTCGTCCAGCAGTCCCGCGACGAACCGGTCATGAATGCCGGACTGGACCAGGACCCGGTTGGCGCAGATACACGTCTGCCCGGCATTGCGGAACTTGCTGGCCATCGCCCCCTGGACGGCAAGATCGCACGCCGCGTCATCGAAGACGATGAACGGCGCGTTGCCGCCCAGTTCGAGGCTCAGTCGCTTTATGGTGTCGGCCGATTGCTGCATCAGGATCGCCCCCACCCGCGTCGAACCGGTGAAGGAGAGTTTGCGCACGGCCGGGTTGCCGGTCAGTTCGGCGCCGACGGCCTCCGGCATCCCGGTAACGACGCTGAACAATCCGGCGGGGACGCCGGCGCGTTCGCCCAGCACAGCGACCGCCAGGGCCGAGAACGGCGTCAGTTCCGACGGCTTGACCACCATGCTGCACCCGGCCGCGAGGGCCGGTGCACATTTGCGGGTAATCATGGCCAGCGGGAAGTTCCACGGCGTGATCGCGGCGCTGACCCCCACCGGCTCCTTCAGGACCAGGATACGGCGATCGCGCGCCGGCGGGGCAAGAACGGCACCGTCGATGCGCCGCGCTTCCTCGGCGAACCATTTGAAGAATGATGCGGCATAGCGGACCTCGCCCAGCGCCTCGGCCAGGACTTTGCCTTGCTCGATCGTCATGATCCGGGCCAGATCTTCGCTGTTTTCCAGTATCAGGTCGTGCCAGACCGTCAGCACCGCCGCGCGTTCGGCAGGGGCGCGGCGTTTCCAATCCGCCTGGGCCTGCCCGGCAGCCTCGATCGCGGCGCGGGTTTCGGCCGTGCCGCAGGCGGGGACGTGACCGATGATCTCGCCCGTCGCGGGATCGTCCACCGCGATCGTGCGTCCATCGGCGGCGTCGATCCATGCTCCGTCCACGAACGCCTGCTGGCGAAACAGGCCCGGATCGTTCAACTGCAAGGCGATCATTCGGTGCGTCTCCGTGAAAATGCCGGCCATCGGCGAAGGGGCGGGAATGGCCCCGCAGGTACTGTCCACTGTCATGTCCGTGGCAGGACAGGCAGTTCGTCCGGCGGCAGATGGCAGGCGATCCGCTGGCCGTCCGGGCTGTTGATGATGGGAGGCGGCACGCGGTCGCACACCCCCTCGACCCGCAGGCCGCAACGGGGCGTGAACGGGCACCCTCCATCGGCCGCGGGCGGCACCGGGCCGGGTGTCGTCGCGCGCCGCCGTGCCGCGACCTCGTCCAGCCATCCCGCGCGCATCTCGGGCACCGAGGAGACCAGAAGCTGGGTATAGGGATGATGCGCCCCATCCATCAGCGACGCGGCTTCGCATTGTTCGACCACATGCCCGCCCAGCAGCACGGCCACCCGGTCGCAGACTGCCCGAAGCGCATGCAGATCATGGGTGATGAAGACGCATGACAGGCCGAGCGTCGCCTGCAGTTCGGACATCAGCTCCAGGATCGCCGCGGCCACCACCGGGTCCAGCGCCGCGGTGATCTCGTCGCACAGGACCAGATCGGGGCGCGCCGCCAGGGCCCGGGCGAAATTGACCCGCTGCTTCTGGCCGCCCGACAGTTCCATCGGGCGCCGGTCGAAGAGGGCATGCGGCAAATGGACAAGATCCAGAAGCCTCAGCGCCTCGGCACGGGCCGCAACGCCGCGCAGGCCGTGGAAGAATTCAAGCACGCGCTCAAGGATGGCGCCCACGGTCCATGCCGGATTGAGCACCAGATCCGCGTTCTGCGCCACGATCTGCAGGCGCCGGCGCTGTTCGGGCGTGCGATGCCCCACGCCGCCCGCCAGGATATCTCCCCGGAAACGCAGCGTACCGGCCGCCGGGGGCTGCAGTCCCGCAATGGTGCGCGCCAGCGTGCTCTTGCCGCAGCCGGACTCGCCGATGATGCCCAGGATGCGGCCCTGGGGCACCGACAGGTCGATGCCGTCCAGAATGCGCCGCGCGGGCAGGCCCCGTGCGTCCACGCGCCCATACCCCACGATGACGTCCGACACCGTCAGCACCGGTTCGGCGGCCGCGCCGTCAGCGGGCGCGGCCGCGGGGCGTGCGGGGCGCACCGGCAGATGGCACGCCTCGACCAGTTGGCGGGCATAGGCGGTGCGCGGACGCTCCAGAACCATCGCTGTGGCGTCGCTTTCGCACACTGCGCCATGGCGCAGCACCACGGCGCGGTCGGCAACCTGCGCCACGACGGCCAGGTCATGCGTGACATAGACCCCGGTGATGCCCCGATGCGCCAGCACGGCCCGGAAGGCCTCCAGAACCTCGATCTGCGTCGTCACGTCCAGCGCCGTGGTCGGTTCGTCGAAGACCACCACTTCGGGTTCCGTAATCAGCGCCATCGCGGCCATCAGCCGCTGGAGCTGGCCGCCGGACAATTGATGCGGGTAACGGGCGCCGATCGTTTCAGGGTGCGGCAGGGCCATCGCGCGGAACAGTTCCACCGCGCGGCGCTCCGCTTCCCGGCGCGGCAGTACCCAGTGCGTCAGCGCGGGCTCGATCACCTGCCGGTGCAGCGTCAGCGCCGGGTTGAACGCCGATCCGGCATTCTGCGCCACGTAGCTGATCGTCCGCCCCCGGAAGGCCCGCAGCCCCGCGGCATCCAGCCGGTCGACCCTGTGACCGGCCACCTCGATCTCGCCGCCCGAAATCCCGCATCCGGCGCGGGCATGGCCCATCAGGGCCAGGGCGATCGTGGTCTTGCCCGAGCCGGATTCGCCGACCAGGGCCAGCACCTCGCCCTGGCGTGCCTCCAGGCTGACGTCGCGCACGATCGGGACGTCGCCGCCATCCGCGCGCCGTCCCGTCACACGCAGACCCCGGACCGAAATCAGGTTCGTCATGGCCGCCGTCCGTCAAGCGCGAGGTTGATGCCCACCGTCAGCAGCGCCAGCACAAGGGTGGGCACCACGACCGCCGGCGCGCCGTAGGCCAGGCCCAGCACGTTTTCGCGCACCAGCGACCCCAGGTCGACCAGGGGCGGCTGCACCCCCAGCCCCAGGAAGCTGAGGTTGCTGAGCAGCAGCACGGCATAAACAAAGCGCAGGCCGATATCCGACAGCAGAGGCCCGGTCATGTTCGGCAGGATTTCGCGCAGGATGACGAAGGCCCGGCCTTCGCCGCGCGCCAGCGCCGCCGTAACGTAATCCGCCCGCGCGATCCGCAGGGCCAGGGCGCGGCTGGTGCGATACGAGCCCGGCATATAGATCACGCCCATCGTCAGGATCAGGGCCGGGATCGATTCACCGGCCGCCGCGATGACCAGCAGCGCGAACAGCAGGCTGGGGATGGACAGCAGCCCATCCATCAGCCGTCCCAGAACCCGCTCGACCCAGACCGACGTCGCCGTCGCGGCGATGCCGAGCACGATGCCGCAGCAGCACGACAGCAGCGTCGAAAGGGTGCAGATCAGCACGGTATAGCGCACGCCCCACAGCAGCCGGCTGCCCAGGTCGCGGCCCAGATAATCCGTGCCGAGCCAGTGGTGGAGCGAGACGCCGGCGAAGACATCGCGGTCAACGATCTCGCCCGGCGCATGGGGGGCCAGCAGCGGACCGGCGAAGGCGATGACGAACCACACGGCCAGCAGCCCCAGTGCGCGACGCGGCCCCGGCGCCAGCCGCGCCGCGAACATCGCCCCGTGCCGTCCACCGCGCGACAGGAAGGCGCCGACGGCGCTCACCGGTCCCTCCCCCGGGGCGCGGATGCCACCGCCACGACATCGGCCAGCGTCGTCAGGGCCAGATAGACCATGCAGAAGATCAGCGCGCAGCACTGGACCACCGGCACATCGCGCGCCGCGACCGAATCCACCATCAACCCCGCCATGCCGGGGTAGCTGAACACCGTTTCGACCACCACGACGCCGCCCAGCAGCGACGACAGGCTGAGCGCGATCGCGTTCACCACCGGGCCGATGGCGTTCGGCAGGGCATGGAACAGCACGATGCGGACCGGCGGCACGCCCTTCAGCACCGCCATTTCGATCCAGGGCGCGGAAAACACGTCGATCATGCAGGCCCGGATCATGCGGCTCATCTGCGCGGTCGTCGCGCCGGACAGCGTGGCCACCGGCATCAGGAAGACCCTGACGAACTGCAACGGCGAATGGACCGCGTTGATATCCGCCAGTGCGGGCGCGAGATGGAACTGCACCGCGAACACGAACACCGCGACCGTCGCGATCAGGAACACCGGCACCGAGACGGTACCAAGCATCAGCACCGTCGCCGCCCGGTCGAACACCGTGCCGCGCGCCATCGTGCAGGCCAGCCCCAGGGCCAGGGACAACGGTACGGAAACCGCCGCCGTCGCCCCCGCCAGCAGCAGCGAGTTATACAGCCTCGGCCCCACCAGTTCGGCGACGGGGCGGCCGGTCAGCAGCGACCGGCCGGGATCGGCGTGCAGCATGTCCCCCGCCCAGTGCCAGAACCGCAGCCACGCCGGCTGGTCCAGCGCCATGGCATGACGCAGGGACGCCGCGGCCTCAGGCGTCGCGCTTTGGCCGAGCAGCGTATCCGCGACGTCGCCCGGCAGGGCCGCGGTGATCGCGAAGATCGTCACGACGACGAACGCCAGCGAAAAGGCGGAGGCCGCCAGCCGTCCGAGGATGAGCGGACCCAGGCTGCGGGTCATCGATGCGTACCCCCGTCATCCAGCCACACGGACCGGGTGAAGCCGTACCCCATCAATTGTCCCGCACGATTGGGGCGCAGGCCCCGCACCTGCGGGGCGAACGCGTCCAGGCTGGTGGTGAAGGCGGGAATGCAGACGCCGGACCCGTCACGCACCATAGCCTGCATGTCGTGATAGATGCGCCGGCGCACCGTATCGTCCCGCTCGCCGCGGGCCTGCAGCAGCAACGCGTCGAAGCGCGGATCACGCCAGCGGGACTCGTTCATCGAGGCCTGGGAGGAAAAGCTGAGCGTAAAGGCCATATCGGCCGAGGGGCGCGCATTCGTATTGCCGAAACTCATCGGCATTTTCATCCAGTACTGGCTCCAGTACCCGTCCACCGGCATGCGGCGAATGCCCACATCCATTCCCGCGCGCTGGGCCGCGTATTGCAGCAGCACGGCGATATCGACCGAGGCCAGCGCCGCCGGAGAACAGAAAAACGCCAGGTCCTTCCCACTCATTCCCGATCGTTTCAGATGGAATCGCGCCCGGTCGGGATCGTAGGCCCGTTGTGGCAGGTCGGCGGCAAAATAAGGATCTTCCGGCGGAATGGGATGGTCGTTGCCGATCCGCGCGAAACCGAGGAATACGGAATCGCGCACCTGTTCCCGGTCGACAAGATATTTGATGCCGGTCACGAAGTCGGCGTTGTTCCCCGGAACCTGGTCGAGCCTGACGGCAAGGTCCGTGTAGGTGCCCACCGGGCTTTCCATGATCCCGAACCCGCGCGTCCGCAGAAGCCGGACAAGACGGGGATTGGCCGATCCGATGATATCCACGTCGCCCGACAGCAGGGCATCGTGCCGCGACATGTCGTCGGAGATTGCGATCAGGTCGATCGTGTCGAGCCACGCGGCCGCGCCCCAATAGTCGGGGTTGCGACGCCCGGTGGTCCGGATACCGGGCTGGAAACCGGTGCAGATGAAGGGACCGGTGCCGTTGGCGGACGAAAAATTCCTGGTTCCGTCGCGGATGACCGCGAAATTATCCATCCCGAGAATGGCGGGGAAATCGACATTCGGCCCCACCAGCCCGATTTCGACCGTCAGCGGCCCGGTCGCGCGGATATCACGCATCTGCTGCGCCGCGATCCGTTGCTGCGAGGCGACGGCCGGATCCTTGTGCCGGCTCAGGGAATAGACGACATCCGATGCCGTCAACGGGCCGCCGTCATGAAACGTCACGCCCCGGCGCAGCGTGATGTGCCATGTCTGGAAATCGTCGGTATCCAGACGTTCCGCCAGAGCGGGGTGCGGCACCATCGCATCGTCCAACGCCACGAGCCCGTCATAGAACGACTTGCCCCGCACGAAATCGTTGGCAACCGACATCCGCGCGGGGTCCAGCGTGTCGGCGGTCGATCCGGCCAGCCCGGCCAGGCGCAGATGCCCGCCGCGCCGGGGCACCCCTGCCCCCTGCGCCGCTGCCCGGGGGCCGGCCAGAATGGCCGCCGTGCCGCCAAGGCCAAGACCCAGGGCCGCCCGGCGGGAGACGGGGCAGTGCGGGGACAGCGCGCCGGCGCCCATGGTCAGGACCCCGCCGTCACGACAGCGCATCCTTGATCCGGTACCAGGCGCCGACCGCCGGCAGGAACCAGGGCTTGCCGTAATGACCGGTTATGGCAGGCCACCTCCCCTGGTCCCAGACGACGTCCGAGCGCGTGCCCAGCATGGCCGCGGCCATGGCCGCGCCGAGATGAACCGACATCTGCGTGCCATGCCCGCTGAACCCTGTCGCGAAGAAAAGGCCCTCGTGCCGGCCCGCATGCGGCAGGCGGTCGGCCGACATGTCCACGACACCGCCCCAGCAATAGTCGATGCGCGTCTGCGCCAGTTCGGGAAACATGCCCACCATCGCGCGCCGCAGCACGATGCCGCTCTTGGCGTCGTCGCGCGGCCCAGGCAGGGCGAAGCGGGCCCGGCCGCCGAAGATCAGCCGGTCGTCGGGTGTTGTACGGAAGAAATTGCCGATCAGGCGCGTGGTCGTGCAGGTGCGCGCGCCGGGCAGAATGCGCCGGCGCATATCGCCGGGCAGCGGTTCGGTCGCCACGATAAAGCTGCCGATCGGCACGATCCGACGCCGAAACCAGCCGAACGGCCCCTTTTCCGAAGCGCCGGTGGCGATCAGCACCCGTTCGGCGTCAACCACGCCGCGGGTGGACGTTACGCGATAGCGGCCGCCGCCCAGGGGTTCGAGGCGGCTGACGAATGCGTTTTCGAACACCTGCGCGCCTCGCCTAGCCGCCGCGGCGGCCAGCCCCGCGCCGAAGCGTCCGACATGCATCGATGCGCTCCGCCGGAACAGCAGCGCGCCATGGAACGTGTCGGATGCGACCTCGCGCCGGGTTTCCGCCGCGTCGAGGAACGTGACATCGGCATCCACCTCCCGCCGCAGCAACTCGGCGCTGGCTTCCAGCTTGGCGACGTGCTCGGGCTTGGCCGCCAGCTTCAGCTTGCCGCCCTGGCTGAAATCGCAGTCGATCCCTTCGTCCCTGACCAGGGTCTCGACGGTGGTTACGGCATCGTCGAAATCGCGGTAGAACGCCCGCGCGCGATCCAACCCGTACGCGCCGGCCATGGATCCGAAATCCTGCGCCAGGCCGTTATTGCACTGGCCGCCATTGCGCCCCGAGGCCGCATGAGCCGCGCGCCCTGCTTCAAGCACCACGACCCGCGCGCCCGCCATCGCCAGAGCACGCGCCGCCGCCAGGCCGGTATAGCCGCCGCCGATCACCACGGCGTCCGCCCGCGCCGGAACGGGGCCGGAGGCGCCGCCGTCAAAGGCAGGGGCGGTATCGATCCAGTAGCTGTCCGCCTTCATGTGCCTCCTCCTGTTGCCATGTTTCCCGCCGCGTTCATCGCGACGCAGCCGGGTCCTACAGCCCGAGGACGCCAGGCAGGCCGCCGATGTCCCGAATTTCGGTGTAGCCATATTCCGGGGTCGAGGGTTCATGCCCGCGGGCGACGAACACCTTGTTCTTCACGCCCAGGTCGCGGGCGGGCATGAGGTCGTAGCGCAGCGACGACGAGACATGCAGGATATCCTCCGGCCCGCAGCCGAGCGAGTCGAACATGTATTCGAACGCCCGCATCCGCGGCTTGTAGGCCCGCGCATCCTCGGCCGTCAGCACCCGATGGAACGGCACGCCGATATTCGCCACGTTGGAATGGATCTGGGAATTCATGGCGTTGGACAGGATCACCAGCGGAAATTCCTTCGCGACCCGGGCCAGGGGCTCCGCTACGTCGGGCCACGGGCCCCAGCTTGGCACCGCGTCGTAGAACTGGTTGGCCACCGAAACGTCGAAAGGAATGTTCCAGCGCCGGCAGGTGCGTTCGACGGCGTTCAGCACCACGTTGCGGTAGGGCTTCCATTCGCCCAGAACCTCATCGAGCCGATAGCCCGCGAAGTCGGCCACGAACCGGTCCATGGCTTCGGCGGGAATGGCATCGGCGTAGAGCCGGCGCGCCGTTGGCCCCATCGCGAAATTGACGAGGGTACCGTAGCAGTCAAACGTAACGAATTTAGGCTTGAAGAGAGACATGGTGAACAGGACCTCCTGCGTCGTGAAGTGCAGTAGAGCATGGGTTTCCGGCCACGCGAGGCCGGTTTTTTCCTACGTCGGCACATAATATGCCGAATTGAAAACCACGGGCAGCATTCCCTGCCGCCCGCGATGCCGCGGCGGGCTCGGGATCAGAGTTTGAAGTTCACCTGGAAGTAGTAGAACCCGCCATTATAGCCGATCTGCTCGATGTTCACGTCGTAGGCATAGGCACCGAGATAGCGGAACTCCGCCGGAATTTTCTTCTGCTTGGCGTTGCCGACATTGTTCGCCCCCAGCGCCACGCGCCAGCGCGGGGTAAGCTGATAACCGATCACCAGATTGGTCTCGTAGCGCGGCGGATTGACGAAGCGCATGAACTGCGTGTTCGAATAGGCGTTCGGCCCGGTATAGTACGACAGTTGCGACGTGGCCCGCCCCGAGCGGATTTCATGGACACTGAAATCCATCTTGCCGTAATGCCACACACCGCCGAAAATCAGCCGGTTTCGCGGCGTATAGCTTGTGATGTACGCCTGCTGTTGCAGGTTCAGAAGCGCGTTGCCGTTTCCGTCCGTGCCGACATGCCGGATGTTCGTCTGGTTGAAATTGGCCGCCAGATCCCAGTTGATCTGACCGAAGCGCCCAAGATGCGTAAGGTAGTTGGCCGTGATATCCAGGCCGCGCGTGCGGGTGCTGGCGGCATTGGCATAATATTGCGCCGTGACCGCCTTGGACGAGATGCCGGATGGAATGGTGAAGCCGTTCAGCTCCAGCGCCTCGATGGCGCTGGGACCGCTGTAGACGCCGGCCGCCATGATCCGGTCGCGCAAGTCGATCTGGTAGGCGTCGACCGTGACATGCAGGTTGTTGATCGGATTGACGACGAAACCGGCGCTGAAGCTTGTCGAGCGCTCGGGCTTCAGCGGCTGGGCCCCCAGCATCCGCGCGCCCGCCGAATTGACGGAAATATAGCCGCTGGCCGTCGTCGGGGCGACGGACATGTTCGACCAGTGTTCCTCCGCCAGGGTCGGGGCGCGAAACCCGCTGGCAACCGTGCCGCGCAGGCCGAAATAGCGGTTCACATCGTAGCGCGAGGAGACCTTGCCGGTCTCGGTATCGCCCGCGTCGGTGTAATGCTCGAACCGTCCAGCCAGGTCGACCTGCCATTTGGGCAGCAACTGGGTGGAGATGTCGATGTAGCCGGCGGTCACGTCGCGATTGCTGTCGCTGGCATTGCTGGAGCTCAGGCCGTGAAAGGCCGACGAACCCGTTCCGTACCACGACCCCATGTCGCCCGCGCCGATATGGTAGCTGTCATAACGATATTGCGCGCCCAGCGCGAAATTGAGCGGGGCAGCCAGCAGCGGAACATTGAACGCGTGCCTTACGCCCGCATCCGTCGTCCACTGGGTGTTGCTGAACGACATCAGGTGAAAGCGCGTCGGCGAATTTCCGAAATCCTGAAGCATCGCCGTGTTGATGCTGTCGATCAGCCCCATCCGTTCCGCGTCGCCGCCATACGTCGTGCTGAGGTCCCAGTCCCAGTTGAACTTGCGTCCCTTGAACCCCACGGTCACACCGTAATCGTTCTCGTCAATGGTCTCGCGCGGACTGAATCCATTGGGGTACATGGGCAGACTTGCCGTCGGAACACGGTAATCCTGATAGCTTTCCCCGTGCCGGTGGCCATAGGTCGCGAAGGAATACAGATTTACATCGTCGGCAATGGCATATTCCATATTGTACGAGATCGTTCCACGCTGCTGCAGCGGGTCGCCGATATCCTTGAAGTCGTAGCGGCCCGTGCGGCTGTCCGGCGTGGCGCGGACGGTATGGTCCTGATATTTATATTCGGCGCTCAGGTCGAAAAAACCTCGGCCCGCCAGCGATGTTCCCCAGTTCAGTGATTCGCCCGAGGTAAATCCGTCGCCCGCATAGCGTCCGCCGTTGATCGCCTGGACGGTCAGCCCATGCGTATCGTGCTTGAGAATGATGTTGACCACGCCGGCGATCGCGTCCGAACCGTACTGCGCGGCGGCGCCGTCCTGGAGAATTTCGATGTGGTCCACGGCCGAAACCGGGATCATGTCGATATCGACCGGCGACGAACCCTGCTGCGGGCCGGCATTGTTCGACAGGACGGCCGTGGTATGCCGGCGTTTTCCGTTGACCAGGACCAGGGTCTGGTTCGGCGTCAGGCCGCGCAGGCTGATCGCGTCGGTCATGTTGGCGCTGCCGTTCACGCGGGTGGACCGCGCGACCGAAGGCGCAAGCTGGATCAGGGCGTCCCGGACGTCGGCCTGCCCGGTGGCCGCAAGCTGCGTCGCGGTGACGACCTGGATAGGGCTGACACTGCTGCGCGCGGTCTGGTGCGGATCGCGCGTGCCGGTGACGATCACCAGTTCATCCCGCTCGCCGTCCCCGGTGCCCGGCGCCGGCGACGCAACGGACGCCTTGCGCACGACGTCCGAGGGCGCGGTGACGGAACTGGTCGCCGACTGCGCGTAGGAACGGGCCGGTGCCGCGAGGGACGCCACCGTCACCAGCGCTGTCGTTGCGGAAAGAAGGATGGTGGTTCGTCGCACGTTCCTGCTCCTCTATAGAAAATTCAGAAAGACCCATCTGCGGCATCCAGCGATCGGGACCAGCGTCGGAAATCGTACGGGCAGGCCGTCCTGGCAGGACTATTCTGAACACAGAACAATGCGCACATCGTGTCGATTTTGCATTGAAGCGCAGGAGAAGCTGCGGTTGACTGGCGCTATTCGGAAGAAGTCGGGGCGCGCCCGTCGCTCCGGGTCTCGAAATGTCAGTCCACCTGATCGAGCGCCGCGACGATCGCATCCCCGCAGGCGGATGTGCTGGCGGTGCCGCCGATGTCGGCGGTGCGCACGGTCGCCGACGGATTTGCCGTCACATGTTCGATGGCGCGCAACACCCGCGAAGCCGCCTCGGCCTCGCCCAGATGGTCCAGCATCATCGCCGTCGCCCACACCTGCCCGATCGGATTGGCGATGTTGCGCCCTGCAATGTCGGGCGCCGAACCGTGCACGGGCTCGAACATCGACGGGAACCGCCGTTCCGGGTTGATGTTCGCCGACGGCGCGATCGCGATCGTCCCGGTAACGCCGGGCCCGAGATCGGACAGGATGTCGCCGAACAGATTGCTGCCCACGACGACGTCGAAGCGTTCCGGATACATGACGAACCGCGCGGCGAGGATATCGATATGGTGAACGTCGGTCCGGATCTGCGGGTATTCGGCGGCCATCCTTTCGAACCGTTCGTCCCAGTACGGCATGGAATGGAACAGCCCGTTCGACTTGGTGGCCGACGAGACATGCGGGCGGTTCAGGCGCTGTGCCAGGTCGAAGGCGTACCGCATGATGCGATCCGTGCCCCGGCGCGTGAAGATCGCGGTCTGCGCGACCCCTTCCGCCTCGCTGCCTTCGGCGAAGCGACCGCCGATCTGCGAATATTCGCCCTCGGTGTTCTCACGCACGATCCAGAAGTCGATGTCGCCGGGCCCCCGGCCGGCCAGCGGACACGGAATGCCGGGCAGCAGTCGCACCGGGCGCAGATTGACGTATTGGTCAAAATCTCGCCTGATTGGGATCAGCATGCCCCACAGCGAGATATGGTCGGGCACGGTGGGATAGCCCACCGCCCCGAGCAGGATCGCATCATGCTGCGACAGCCGGTCCATGCCGTCCGGCGGCATCATGCTGCCGGTCGCCAGCCAGGTCTCGCAGCTCCAGTCGAAATGCGAGAAACGGAAGCCGATATCGAACATCGCGCCCACCCGATCGAGAACCTTCAGGGCCTCGGGCATGACCTCCTTGCCGATTCCATCGCCCGGCAGAACGGCGATCGTATGGGTCGTCATGATGGCGTCTCCTCCTGTTGCGTGATGTTGTGGTCGTTCCCGGACAGGCAATGGCGTGCGAGGGCCGTCCAGTACGCAATGCCGCGGGGAATGATCCAGTCGTTGAAGTCGTAGTCCGGTGCATGAAGCGGCGCCGACGCGCCGTTGCCGATCATGGCGTACGCCCCGGGACGCCGTCGCAGCATGAAGCCGAAATCCTCGGACGCCAGGCTGGGCGGTACATTCCGCTCGGCCGGCGCCACCTGCGACGCATCATCCAGGCTGCGCATGACCTGGCCCGCCAGTTCGGCCTCGGCGGGGGAATTGACGGTCACGGGATAGGGGCTGTGAAAGCTGATATCGATATGCACACCGAAGACGCGGGCCGTCCCCTCGGCAACGTCACGCAGACCCTGCTTCAGCGCGTCGAGCGCCGTGGCGTCCAGCGCGCGGATCGTGCCGGCGAGTTCGGCACGATCCGGCAGGATATTGTCGGTGCTGCCCGCATGAAACGTGCACACCGAAACCACGGCGGGCACCAGCGGATCGGTACGACGGGCGACCAGCTGCTGAGCCGCCTGCACGAATGCGGCCCCGGCCACCACGGGGTCGATCGACCGGTGCGGCTGGGCCGCGTGCGCGCCGCGCCCCAGAATTGTGACGGCGAACCGCCAGCCCCCCGCCATGATCGGCCCCGCGCGCACGCCGAAGCGACCGGCTTCCAGCCCGGGCCAGTTGTGCAGGCCGAAGCAGCGGTCTGCCGGAAACAGCGTGAACAGGCCCTCGCGGATCATGACATCCGCGCCCGCTCCGCCTTCTTCGCCGGGTTGAAAGACGAAATGCACCCGGCCGCAGGCGGGCGGCCGGGCCGCAAGCTCGGCCGCGGCGCCCAGCAGCATCACCGTGTGGCCGTCATGACCGCAGGCATGCATCCGGCCGGCATGACGCGAGACGTGATCGTGGTCGGCGCGTTCCGTGATCGGCAGCGCGTCCATGTCGGCGCGCAACAGGATGGAAGGCCCGGGGCGGCCGGTATCCAGACTGGTCACGACACCTGTCTTCGCCAGGCCGCGATGCGGTCGGTAGCCCCATGACGCCAACTGGCCGGCCACGATGTCGGACGTCCGGTCCTCCTCGAATCGCAGTTCCGGGTGGGCGTGCAAATCGTGGCGCAGCGCGACCAGCAGGTCGGGTTCGACGGCCATGACGTTCAGTTTCCAAACGCCATCAGCACGCTCTTGTGGCGCAGATTGGCCTCGACCGCCTGACGCCCCAGGTCCTTGCCAATTCCCGATCCACCGAACCCGCCGGTCGGAATCACGAAATCGGCCGAACGTCCATAGCGATTGACCCAGACCGTGCCGGCCTTCAGGGCCCGCACGGCCCGCATCGCGCGGCCCAGGTCCGCGGTGTGGACCCCGGCCGCCAGGCCGTAGACAGGGTGCGCGGCCAGGGACAGCGCCTCCGCCTCGTCCTCGAAGGTCTGGACGGTCAGCACCGGACCGAAGATTTCCTCCTGCACCGCAGCGGTCTGCGCGGTGACGTTCGTCAGCACGCACGGTTTGAGGAAACGGCCCTCTCCCGCCACGGGCGACCGCGCAAGGGGGGCGGCGGCGACGGCGCCGGTGGCGAGGCTGCGCGCGACGATCTCCTCGATGCGTGCGGCCTGGGGGGCCGAGATAATCGGCGCGTAGCGGGCATCCCCGCTCCAGGTCGGGCCGGGCACGACCTTGTCGGCCAGGGCGACGATCCGGGCCACCATGTCGTCGGCCACGCGGCGATGGACGATCAGGCGCGAGCCCGCGACGCAGACCTGCCCGGCGTTGCCCGTGAAAGCCCGAAACACCCGGTCCGCCACGTCGTCCACCGACCGGATATCGTCGTATACGATCTGCGGACTCTTGCCGCCCAGTTCCAGCGTAACCGGCTTCGGCCCGCTGTCGGCGGCCGCCTTCATGACCGCGATGCCGGTCCGCGTCGAACCGGTGAAGGTCAGCTTGCCGCAGAGCGGATGCCGCGACAGCGCATCGCCCGCGACGGCGCCGCTGCCCTGCACGACATTGAACAGACCGGCCGGCAGCCCGGCCTCAATCCCCAGCCGGGCCAGATACACGATCGAGAAGGGCGTCATTTCCGACGGCTTGAGCACGACCGCATTGCCCGCGACCAGCGCCGGCACCACCTTCCAGCTACCCATGACCAGCGGGAAATTCCACGGCGCGATCGCCCCCACGACCCCGTACGGTTCGCCGATCGTCATGCCCAGCAGGTCGGACTGCGTGGCGGCGACCTCCCCCCCCAGCTTGTCGGCATATTCGGCGAAGAAGCGAAGCCCCTCGGCGGTGAAGGGGACGTCCCATCCCATCGTCTCGGCGATCGGGCGCGTCGAGCACAGGGATTCGAGGCGCGCCAGTTCCTCGCGATGGACTTCCACCAGGTCGGCCCAGCGGCGGATGACCCGCGCACGGTCGCGCGGCGGGCAGGTTGCCCACCCACTGGTCTGCTGGACGTGCGCGGCGTTGCGAACCGCGCGGTCGACCAGGTCGGCGTCGCCTTCGGGAATGCGGCCGCGCAGCGAACCATCCGACGGCGCACGAACGTCGATGCCGTCGGCGCCCCGCAGCAATTCGCCCGCGATCAGATGCCCGTCGGGCAGTGGGACCGAGGCTGGGTCGAACGACAATGAACCGGACATGGCATCCTCCGTGGGCTGCCCCCTGCTGACACCGCCCGCCCGGCGCGGCCTTGGCGCAGCGGCCTGGCCCGGCGACTGCGGCACGCAGGCATCGCGGGCGAACGACGGCGAGGGCACGATTTCAGTGTCACGAAGCGTCGCAGGAAGCCGGGGCCACGATGTTGCGTAATTGAAACCGAAACGGCAGTTTATGCTTTCCTTGGGGCATTTTCGTTCGACACCTTCCACGTGGTCCGGTCAAAGGTTGCTACCGTATCTGTTCCCGACCAGCCGCCGCGCGCAGGGCATCGCGGCCGGTTCGGAGCGGTTTTCATCGGACGTTTCATGCCCGGGCCTGCCGTCCGGGCCGCAGCACAGGAAGGCGCGATGACGGCTTTATTCCGACGCGTGGACGAGACCGGACGCCGGCCCGTCCGGCTGGTGGTCGACGGGCATGAAATCGGCGCGCTGGAGGGCGACACCGTCCTGACCGCGCTGCTGACCAACGGCCCCCGGCTGCGACAGAATGAGTTCGACGGCAAGCCCCGCGCCGGATTCTGCCTTATGGGCGCCTGTCAGGACTGCTGGGTCTGGACAGAGGGCGGCGAGGAAATCCGCGCCTGTTCGACCGAGGTGCGCGACGGCATGCGCATCATGACGCGAGAGGTCCCATGGCTGAACCGGTAATCGTCGTCGGGGCCGGGCCGGCCGGCACCCGCGCGGCACAGCGTCTGTTACAGGCCGGCCTGCGGCCCGTCGTCATCGACGAAAACGAACGCCAGGGCGGACAGATCTACCGGCGGCAACCGGAGAATTTCATCCGGCCGGCCGAAAAGCTCTATGGCACCGAGGCCGCCCGCGCCCGCGCGCTGCATGCCGATTTCGAAAGCCTGCGGCCCCATATCGACTACCGCCCCGGCACCACCGTCTGGGGCGTGGCGGACGAGGGATTGCTGTCCGTTCGCGGCAGCGCGATCACGGTGCAGCCCTTCTCGGCCATCATCATCGCATCCGGCGCGACCGACCGGATCATGCCGCTTCCCGGCTGGACCACGCCGGGGGTCTACAGTCTGGGCGCGTCGCAGATCGCACTCAAGGCCCAGGCCTGCGCGATCGGCGGGACGCCGGTGTTCATGGGCACGGGGCCCCTGCTCTATCTGGTGGCATGGCAGTATCTGCGGGCAGGCGTGACGCCGGCCGCCGTCCTGGACACCAGCAGCCTCGCGACCCGCCTGCGTGGCCTGCGCGGGATGATGAGCCGGGCGCGCGTCGTCGTCAACGGCGTGCGCTATATGGCCGACCTGATGCGCGCGGGCGTGAAGCTGCATGCCGGCATCACGCCCCAGCGCATCGAGGGACGCGAGGACGGCGTGACCGGCGTGCTGTGGCAAGATTCGCGCGGACGCCTGCGCCGCACCGCCTGCGACGCCGTGGGAACGGGGTACGGGCTGCGCGCCGAGACCCAGCTCGCCGACCTGCTGAAATGCGATTTCATGTTCGACCGTCGCTTTACGCAATGGCGTCCGCAGGTCGACCTGGACGGACGCACCAGCCGCCAGGATGTCTATCTGGCCGGCGACGGCGTGCTTCTGCGTGGCGCGGACGCGGCCGAGGCCGCCGGCCGACTGGCCGCCTGTGCCCTGCTGCAGGATCGCACCCTTCCCGTCGCGACGGACGAAATCGAGGGGCTGCGCGGGGTCATCGCCACCATGGACCGCTTCGCCGGGGGGCTGGCCGGGGCATTCCCGTGGCCCGCCCATCTGGCGGCCGCGCTACCGGACGAAACCGTCGTCTGTCGCTGCGAAAACGTCACGGCGGGCGACATCCGCCACGCGGCGACGGCACTCGATTCGCCCGAGATCAACCGGGCCAAGGCCCTCATGCGGCCGGGCATGGGACGCTGCCAGGGGCGAATGTGCGGCTTGGCTGCCGCCGAAATCCTGGCCGCCGCACGCGGCGTGCCCGTCGAACAGGTCGGACGCATTCGCACGGCAGCGCCACTGAAACCCCTTCCGCTCGATTGCAGGATCACGCCATGAACGCCTTTGCACGGGAACCGGCCCGGGCCGATGTCATCATCGTGGGCGGCGGTTTCATGGGGGCCGCCACAGCGTTCTTCCTGCGCACGCACGGCCTGTCGGTGATCCTGCTCGAACGCGACCTGATCGGGCAGGCAGCCAGCGGTACGAATTTCGGCAATGTGCGCCGACAGGGCCGGTATCTGCCGCAATTGCCGCTGGCCAACCGGTCCCGCGACATCTGGGGGCGGCTGCCCGAACTGATCGGCGAGGACGCCGAATTCCTGCCCGGCGGCCACATCCGTGTGACCACCCGCGCCGAAGACGGCGCCCGGCTGGAGCAATACGCCCGGGACTGCAAGCCCTGGGGGCTGGACCTGACGATGATGACCGGGGACCAGGCCCGCGCCATGTTTCCCATGGTGGGGCCGGACATCCATACCGTGTCCTATTCGCCGCATGACGGACATGCCAATCCACGCCTGGCGGCCCCCGCATTCGGCCGGGCCGCCAGGCGGGCCGGCGCGCAGGTGGTCGAACAGACGGAAGTCACGTCGATCATGAAAGATAGCGTGGATTTCATCATCGAGACGAAGGATGGCGGCCGCTATCACGCCCCCCTTCTCCAGATATCAAGCGGCGCCTGGGGGCGAAGCATGGCGGCATCGTTCGGCGAGGACGTTCCGATGGCCCCGCAAGGGCCGCAAATGGGTGTCACCGAACCCCTGCCCTACCGCATCCAGCCCGTCATCGGTTCGGCGTCCAGCGTGACGGAAGAGGGCGTGTATCTGCGCCAAGTGAAGCGCGGCAACATCGTGTTCGGCGGCGGACGGCGCAGCTCCGCCGACCTGGTGACGAAGCGTGCGCGACTCGACCCGATGAACACGCTGCGCCAGATGCCCCATCTTGCGCGCCTGGTGCCGGCCATGGCCCGCCTGCGCGTGATCCGCACATGGTCGGGCGTCGAGGGCTATGTCCAGGACAGCCTGCCCATCATGGGGCCGAGCGACCGGGTATCGGGCCTGTTCTATGCGTTCGGCTTCTGCGGGCATGGCTTCCAGCTCGGCCCCGGCGTCGGCGCCACCATGGCGGAGCTGATCGCGACGGGGCAGACCGACATCCCGCTGGAGCCTTTCCATGTGGGGCGTTTCCAGCGCAATATGGAGCATCGCGACGCGCCGTGATCCACGCGGCCGCGCCAAGCCCCTGCACACCGTGCCCCTCGCATCGCGACCCCGCGCGTCGTGAACAAGGTATCCCGAGCCATGCTGCCACTCTCCAAGCTTGACCGGATCGACCTGCGCATTCTGGCCCAGCTCCAGAGCAATGGCCGTCTGACGAACGTCGAACTGGCACGCCGCGTCGGGCTTTCGGCCAGCCCCTGCCTGATCCGGGTCAAGAGGCTGGAAAAGAGCGGATACATCACCAGCTACGGCGCGCATATCAATCTGCAGAAAATCAGCAGCCTGCTGACCGTGTTTACCGAGGTGACGCTGTCCGACCACCGGCGCGACGATTTTTCGCGTTTCGAGAACCATATCCAGAAGATTCCATCGGTCGTGGAGTGTCATCTGGTCAGCGGGGGATATGACTACCTGCTGAAATTCATGGCCCGGAGCGTCGAACATTATCAGGGCGTGATCGAGGCGCTGCTGGACAGCAACATCGGCATCGAGAAATATTTCAGCTACATCGTCATCAAGTCGCCGATCATCAAGCCGGCGATCTCGATCGAAAGCATCATTGAGTCCGCCGCGACCTGACGCGGCGAAAGGCGTCCCTGCGACAACGGCCGGCCGATCCGGCTGATCACGGTCGCGAAACGGCATGATCTTTTCCCGGCCAAGGAATTTCCGGTCACATCGTCTGCGCCACTCGGGCAAAATTCGATCCTGGACGACGAAACAACCGGGATCGACCGCGACATGGACGCCGAAACACTTCTCCGGACCGACCGGGATCACCTCATTCATCCGGTTTCCTCATGGCGGGACCATGAAGAAGCGGGGGCCCGTATTCTCCGTTCGGGCAAGGGCGCATGGGTCACCGACATCCATGGCAAAGAGCTTCTGGACGGTTTCTCGGGCCTGTGGTGCGTCAACGTCGGCTACGGATGCCAGAGCGTGGTCGACGCCGCTGCCGAACAGATGGCGCGCCTGCCGTACGCCACGGGTTATTTCGGCTTTGCGAGCGAGGCCGCGATCGAACTCGCCGGGCGGCTTGCGGCGCGGGCGCCTGGCGACCTGAACCGCGTCTTCTTTTCCCAGGGCGGATCCGACGCGGTAGACAGCGCGCTGCGCTTCATCCGCTTCTATCAGCATGCACGCGGCACGCCGGGGAAGCGGCACGTCATCGGGCTGTCGCGGGGCTATCACGGCTCGACCTATACAGGGGCGGGGCTGACCGCCCTGGCGACCTTCCACCGCGACGCCAACGTGCCGCTGTCGTGGCAGCATCATATTCCCAGCCCCTATCCCTACCGCCATGCCGGTGACGGCGAGGCGGCGACGATCATCGCGGAATCGGTCGCCTCGCTTCGCCAGAAGGTGGAAGATCTCGGGGCCAACAGGGTCGCGGCCTTCTTCTGCGAACCGGTGCAGGGATCAGGCGGCGTGATCGTGCCGCCCCCCGGCTGGCTTGCCGCGATGCGGCGCACCTGCACCGAACTCGGCATCCTGTTCGTCGCGGACGAGGTCATTACCGGTTTCGGCAGGACCGGCCCGCTCTTCGCCTGCGAGACCGAGCAGGTGGTCCCCGACATGATGACCGTGGCGAAGGGCCTGACGTCCGGCTACGCCCCGATGGGCGCGGTCTTCATGTCCGAAGACATATATACGACCATTCGCGACCACACCCCCGCCGGCACGCCGGTCGGACACGGCATGACCTACAGCGCCCATCCCGTGAGTGCGGCGATCGGCCTTGCGGTCCTTGATCTGTACGAGGGCGGCATGCTGGATAACGGCCTGCGGGCAGGCGCGCATCTCGCAGCCCGCCTGACCACGATGTCCGACCATCCCCTGATCGGCGATGTGCGGATCAGCGGCATGCTGGCCGGCATCGAACTGGTGTCCGACAAGGCGACCAAACGCAAGCCCGCCCCTGATCTCCAGCTTGCGGCCAAGCTGTCCAAGGCCGGTTACGAGGCCGGGATACTGTTCCGGGCGTTCGGTGACGACATTATCGGCCTTGCCCCGCCCCTGTGCTGCACGATCGAGGAAATCGACCTGCTGTGCGATCGTCTCTATCGCGTCATCGACGACCTTCTTCCAGCGATCAGGTAGCAGACGGGGCGGGAAAACGGACGGGATCGAGCCGGTCCAGGCCGTCCTGGACATCCTGCTTGAAGGTCGGTCGGTGTGAAACAGAATCACGCGCGACCGACAGGCATCAGACTTCGAAAAGATCCTTGTGTGTCCGCGGCTGGCAGCGAAGATACTGGTTGGGCGCTTTGACATGGCCACCCAGATGCGCTGCCGCATGCCAAGGCCAGCGCGGATCATAGAGGATGGTGCGCGCGAGGGCGATCATGTCGGCGTCCCCCGTCGCCACGATGGCCTCGGCCTGCTCGAAGCCGGTGATCAGGCCGACCGCCACGACGGGCATGGTCGTTTCCCGCTTGACCGCGCGGGCCAGCGGCACCTGATACCCCGGCGCCACCGGAATGGCCTGCCGGGGGCTCAAGCCGCCGCTGGAAACGTGGATGGCGTCGCAACCGCGCCCTTCCAGGGCCTTCGCGAAGGCGATGGTCTGTTCGACATCCCAGCCACCCTCCACCCAGTCCGTGCCGGATACCCGCACGGAGACCGGCCCGCCGGTGAAAGCCTCGCGAACGGCGTCGAACACCTCCAGCGGAAAGCGCATCCGGTTTTCGAGCGATCCGCCATAGGCGTCGTCCCGCCGGTTCGACAGCGGCGAGAGGAACTGATGCAGAAGGTAGCCGTGCGCCCCGTGCAACTGCACGGCGTCGATCCCCAGCGCCGCGGCCCGGCGGGCGGAGGCGACGAAGGCGTCGCGTACCCTGACCATGCCCTCGCGGTCCAGCGCCATCGGCGCATGATCGGTGGACTGGAAGGGCGCGTCCGACGGTGCCACCGTCTGCCACCCATTCGTGGCGTCAGGCGGGATATGTCCGCCACCCTTCCACGGCACCTCGCACGAGGCCTTGCGCCCGGCATGCGCCAGCTGGATGGCAATCCGGACGTCCGACGCCGAGCGGACACCCTCCAGCACGCGGTGCATCGCGCCCTCGGTCTGATCGTCCCACAGACCGACATCGCCATAGGTGATCCGGCCCTCCGGCAGCACGGCCGTCGCCTCGATCGTCAGCAGCCCCGCGCCGGACAGCGCCAGCGACCCCAGATGGATGAGATGCCAGTCCGTCATCCGGCCATCGACGGCCGAATACTGGCACATGGGCGCCACGACGATGCGGTTGGGCAGCGTCAGATCTTTAAGCCCTATCGGCTGGAAGAGAACAGGTCCGCTCATGAATGTATCTTTCCTGACTGTGCCTCACTGACCCCGTCGACGGTGAAGACGACAAAGACGGTCATGATGCATTTGCTTTGTGCAGCGATGTAAGAAGGGCTTCTGCCGTCACCTCGGACGAGGCCGGATTCTGCCCGGTGACGAGCAGCCCGTCGACCGCCACATGGGGCTGCCAGTCGGCGGCTTTCGAATAGCGGCCGCCATTGGCCTTCAGCATGTCCTCGACCAGGAACGGCACGATCCCGGTCAGCCCCACGGCCTCCTCCTCGCTGTTGGAAAAGCCCGTGACGTTCTTTCCCTGCACCAGAGGGGCGCCGTCAGCGCCCCGGACATGCCGCAGCACGCCCGGCGCATGGCAGACCGCCGCCACGGGCCGGCCGGCGGCGATCGTTGTCTCGATCAGCGCGATGGAGGCCCTGTCCTCGGCCAGATCCCACAGCGGGCCGTGACCGCCGGGGTAGAACACCGCGTCGTACTCCCCACCGACAGCATCCGCGAGCCGCACAGTGCTGGCGAGGCGTTCCTGTGCGTCTTCGTCCGCCCTGAAGCGACGGGTCGCGTCGGTCTGGAAGTCGGGCGCGTCGCTCTTCGGGTCGAGCGGGGGCTGGCCACCTTTGGGCGACGCCAACGTTACGGAGGCACCCCCATCCAGAAAGACGTAGTAGGGGGCCGCAAATTCCTCCAGCCAGAAGCCGGTCTTCTTGTCCGTTTCCCCCAGGCGGTCGTGCGATGTCAGCACCATCAGGATTTTCATGTACGCTGCCCCCTGCTTTCAGTCGTTCGACATGCGAACGACCAGCTTACCGTTATTCCGGCCTTCCAGAAGGCCGATGAACACGTCGGGCGCTTTCTCAAGCCCATCGACAATATCTTCGAAATACCGGACGCGACCGTCATGGACCCAGGCCCCCATCTGCCGGGCAAAATCGGCATATTCGTCGGCGTAATGATCGGTGATGATGAAGCCCTGCACGCGGAAGCGTTTGCGCAGGATCAGGCTGGCGAAATACGGCAGCCGGTCCGGACCCGGCTGGAGCGCGTAATCATCATTGTAATGGGCGATGACGCCGCAGACCGGCATGCGGGCGTGATCGTTCAGCAGCGGCAGCACGGCGTCGAACACCATGCCCCCCACGTTCTCGAAATAGACGTCGATCCCGCCCGGGCATGCCGCCTTGAGTTGCGCCGCGAAGTCGGGCGCGCGGTGATCGATGCAGGCGTCGAAGCCCAGTTCCTGGACGACATGGCGGCATTTTCTCTCGCCGCCGGCGACGCCGATCACGCGGGCGCCCCGGATTTTGGCGATCTGGCCCACCGTGGCCCCCACCGGGCCGCTGGCGGCTGCCACAACGACCGTCTCGCCGGCTTTCGGTTCGCCGATCTTCAACAGCCCGTGCCACGCGGTGAAGCCCGGCATGCCCAGCACGCCCAGCGCCCACGAGGGATGGGTCATGTCCCGCGGCAGCTTCGTCAGGTCGCTCCCGTCGGAGAGCGCGTACTCCTGCCAGCCCGAAACGCCAAGCACGAGATCGCCCGGTGCGAAATCGTCACGGTTCGACGTCACCACCTGTGAGACGGTTCCCCCGACCATGACCTCGCCGATGTCCACTGGCGGCGCATAGGATGGCGCCTCGGACATCCGTCCGCGCATGTAGGGATCGAGCGAAAGCCAGAGCGTACGCAGCAGCACCTGCCCGGAACTGGGTTCCGGCACGGACGGCGTTTCCAGCCGGAAATTGTCCGGCACGGGCGCACCCGACGGACGCGGAGCAAGCACGATCCGACGGTTGGCATGGTTTTCAGCAGCCATGGGAAAACGTCCCGATTGTGGAAGACTGGGAGAGCGCCCTCGCCCCATGTCCCGCCCTTCCCTGCGCCGGAACCATCGTAGAGGAGCAGGACACGGGCCGGATTGTAGAACTCGAAATTCCGCAAGGTCATGTCCTTATTAGACCAGTCGTCTATATCGTGAATGCGCCACGTGGCGATCGGTTGCCCGGGATCCGTCACCCGGACTCGTCGAACGGGGACAGTCATCCGGACAGATTCAGCATCTGCCGGGTGGTCGTCATGGCTTCGTCGAACGGTTGACTGTCCCGCGTGAACTTCGCCAGCAGCGTCGCGCCCAGCCACAGCTGATAGAGCGCCATGGCCAGCGACCGGGCATCCTGATGTATGGTCAGCGACCCGTCCTGCTTTGCCGCCGTGATGAAGCGGGACAACTTCTCCACGACGCCCGCCGTGCCTTCCTGCAGGATAACGCGCATCCGCTCCGACAGGTCGCACACCTCGGCCCCCAGCTTGACGGCAAGGCAATGATCATGGACTTCGCCGGCGATGTGCCTGTCACGCCAGGCCGTCCAGTATTTCATGAAGCGCTCGGCAGCGTTCAGGCCGGGTTCCGCGAACAGAGTGTCGATCCGCGCCAGATAGGCCGCGAAATACTGCTCCAGCAGGGCTTCGCCGAACGCCTCCTTGGACGCGAAGTAGTGATAGAACGATCCCTTGGGGACCCGCGCCGCCCCGAGAATCTCGTTCAGGCCGACCGCCGAGAATCCCCTGCCCCCGATGATCGGCCGGGCCGTCTCCAGGATATGGCGACGCATGTCGTTCTGGGCGAGAGAGGCGTTCATGAGCCTAACCTACCCTCGATTAGACCGGTCGTCTAGTGACGGAACGCCATTTGATTGCGAGGGGATTGCCCCCCGCCTTCATGGGTTTCTGTTTTGGCTCGCATCATGCGACGGAACTTCCACCTGCTGCCTTCCCGGGGTCGGCCAGATGCGGTGCATGGGATAGACGATGCCTCCCCTGAACCGCACACTCCCACCTTCGCTGAAAAGCGAAACGCGGTCGAAGGGCTGAGACGGAAAAAATGTTTCCGTCATCACCGTTTGCCCTCCGTCGGCGAACATTTCCATGGAAGAGGCGTCCATCAACAACCGCAGGTCGATCCGATCAGCCGTCGAGGCACGCGGGGCGCTGTGAACTCCGATGGCGAACCGGTCCGAGAAGGCCCGATCGCCGGCCTTGCGCCGATCGCTGAAATAGCAGCCCGTGGCGTCGTCGTAGCCGACACGAAACTCCTCGCCCCGCGCGTTGGAAAAGATCAGGCCGAAGCGGACCGGCCCGGCGGGCCGGTCGAAGTGCAGCAGCATATCCGACTGGCTGGCGGCGCCGGGCGCCACGGGCAGCGCCAGCGGGCCGTCAACGACGTGGGCGGGCATGGCGTGCGGCGCGCCCCGCAGGGTATCCAATTCCTTTACCGGATTGACGAAAAGACGATATCCATCGGCAGTCTTTCGCAAATCAAGGGTGCGCGGCAAGGTCATGGCGCCCCTCCACCGTTCGGTCGGAACCTTTGCCGCATAGTCCCAGTTCGCCATCCAGCCGATCGCGATGCGGCGTCCATCGGCCGCCGGCACGTCCGACCAACTGACGACGGCATAATTGTCCCGCCCCCAGTCGAGCCACACGCCACCCAGCTTCCGCACGGCTGCCGCGAACTGCGGATCGAGGATGAAACGCGTCCCGTCGAAGTCACCGACGAAATATTGCACCCCGGACCCGCCATTGGGGCCACCCGCATTCAGGCTCTGCACAAGCACCCATTTTGTCTCGCCGGTTTCCCGGACAGTCAACGGGAACAGGTCGGGGCATTCCCACGCCCCGCCATGTCCGCCAATGCTCCTGCCGAATGCGCTGAGATAGCGCCAGTTCTTAAGATCGGGCGAACCGTAGAAGACGCTGTGGTCGCCTTCTGCCAGCGCCATCACCCATTGATGCGACGCGGCGTGCCATGCGACCTTGGGGTCACGAAAATTTCTTTCGTCCCCCGGGTTGGGCAGAACGGGATTGCCTGCATATTTCACCCAGGTCCGGCCCCGGTCGATGCTGTAGGCAAGGTGCTGACCTTCAGGTTGCGTCAGCCCGGCCGCCTTGAATTCCCGGTTGTGCGCGGTGTAGAGCGCCACCAGGGGTGGGGTCCCATTGGAGCCCAGCCCGCTGCTGTTGCTCCAGTCGACAACGACGCTGCCCGACCAGGCCTGTCCCCATTTGTCCGGCCTAAGCGCGATGGGCAGATTTTCCCAATGCACCAGATCGCGCGAGACCGCATGCCCCCAGGATATCGGCCCCCACACCGCGGCCTGGGGATTATATTGATAGAACAGGTGATACTCACCGTCGAAATAAACGAGCCCGTTGGGATCGTTCATCCAGTATTCCGGCGGAGAAAAATGGAACTGAAGCCTGTGATCTTCGGAATAACGCGCCGGCGTGGGATCGGAGGCCGATGCATGGCCCAGAGGGGACGCATCGCGCGCCCGGACATCCGATTGCGCGGGGGACATATCGACGCACGCCCCAAGCATCAGGCAGCCGAAGGAAGCGCACAGGGCCGTAAGCAAACGAGTCATGGGTCTACTCTCAGGGAACGCGGCCATCCGCCCGACGGAACGGCGGGCCGAACGCCTGTACGCCAGCCATCTTGATACAATGTCGCAGTGAAGCGCCAGCCTGGAAGGCTGTCCATTATGACGATGGCCGTCATCTATTGCCACGAGTGACGAGGTGACTGGCGAACTGCACGTGGAATACAGCCCGCCAGCACCATTCCGGTCATAAGACCGATTTCCAGACGACGCCCTCAGGTGTCGGCTGCGACCTTCAGAAGGTCGCGTCGACACGACCGTAATAATATCCGCCCGTCATCGGAATACTTGCGGCGTTGGTGTCGTAAATATTCGTTCCGTTATAGCGTGTCGACTGCGGGATGTTACGGGGACGAATGTTGAAGATGTTATTGGCGCCGAGGGCCACGTGCCAGTTGGAATTAACCCGGTAGCCGACCTGCAGATCGGTCAGCCAGCGGGGCGACCCCTTGAACTGATAGAAACACTTTGTCGAATACTGCTGGGACGATCCGTCGGGACAGGTGCCCGTCGCCCAATCCTGGTAGGTCAGCAGGCTGGTCGTTTCGCCATAGCGGCTTTGGCGCACGTTGATGTCGAAATTGCCGATCGTCCAGAGAGCGTTGAGGATCAGCTTGCTCCGCGGATATTCCGTCGTGAACTGCGAGATCGCCTGGGCATTGAGCAGCGGCGCGCCGTTCGCGCCGCTGGCGATGTGACCGACGCGGGTCCGGTTCAGATCCAGCGCCGCCGTCAGAGCCACATTGCCGTAGCGATGCAGGTGCAGCAGGTAGTCCGCCTTGATATCCACACCCTGGGTACGCGTGCTGGCGCCGTTCGTAATGTAATTGGCTGTGACGTTCTGGGGCGGAATGGTCGACGGCACGCTGAAACCGAAGGATTCCAGGGCAGCGACCGCCGGCAACCCGTTATAGGAGCTGCTGCTGACCAGACGGTCCCGGATCGCGATCTGGTAGGCGTCAACTTCGACGTGGAAACCGTCGAGCGGTTCCAGAACGAAGCCGCCCGACAGATTCCACGACCGTTCGGGCTTGAGCGGCGTGGCGCCCAGCTCACGCGCGGCCGTCGAATTTGCGGGCAGGAGGCCGCCCGCAATCGTCGGCGACAGGCTGGCGGAACTGTAATGCTGTTCGGCCAGGGTGGGCGCACGGAAGCCGTTGCTGATCGTTCCCCGGATCGCGATCCGCCGGGTGAAGTCGTAGCGTGTCGAAACCTTTCCGTTTTCGGTATTGCCGGAGTCCGTATAGTGCTCGAACCGTCCGGCCAGATCGATATCCCAGTGCGGAAGCGGCTTGATGTCGGTGTCGATATATCCGGCCCAGATATCGCGGCTCCACGACCCGGCGTTGCTGGGCGTCAGCCCGACGATGGCCTGCGGGCCGCCGAGCTGATAGGACGAGGGTTCGCCCGGCGACAGTTCATATGTTTCGAGACGATGCTCCGCTCCGAAAGCCAGGTTGAGCGGCATATGGAACGGCAGGGTAAACCCACGGCGGAAATCCAGCTTGTTGTCCCACTGCGCGGCCGTGAAACCCTTGAGGAAAAATTTGGTCTTCGCGTAGCCGCACCCGTCCCCCGACGCATAAGGGGATGTGGGGTCGACCGATGCAGGAACACATGTCGACTTCAGCATGCCGAGATTGATGTTGTTGTTCGTCGAGATATTGATCTGATCGGCGCCATACGTGGTGCTGAGGTTCCAGTCGAAGCCGAAGAAATCGTGCCCTTTCAGACCGAGCGTGGCGGCGTAGTCGTTTTCCTCGCCCGCATCGATCGGTTCGAAACCGTACGGATAGACCGAAGGCAGCACGGTGGGCAGGCGATATTGCTCGAACGCCTGCGAATGACGGTGGGCGTACGTGATGAGGCCGTACCCGTCCACCTTCTCGGACAATGGCTTGCCGAAGGCGAGCGCCATGGATTCCCGGGTTTCCTCGGGGACGTTGGTGACCTTATTCGAATAGAGCGGGATCTTGAGGTTGCCGGTGTAGGCCCCCGCCGTGTAGGCGCCCGGCGGCGCCTGGTCTTCGATCAGCCGGTGATCGATGGCCTTGATGACGGAATAGTCACGGTGCATGAACTGCCCGGACAGGTGCAGGTAGCCGTCGTTGCCGAGCTTGATGCCGCCGTCGGCGTCCAATTGCGCGGTCCAGCCGTCGCCGTTATAGGCGTTGGCGCCGGTCGTCGCGCTGACATGCAGGCCGGATGGCTTCTTTTTGGTAATAATATTGACCACGCCGGCGATCGCGTCGGAGCCATACAGCGCGGCGGCGCCGTCTTCCAGCACTTCGATATGGTCGATCGCGGCGGCGGGGATCGTGTTCAGATCGGTCGGGGTGGATCCGAAATTCACCCCCGCGCCGGTGCTGATATTCGCGGTCGTGTGGCGGCGGACGCCATCGACCAGGACTAGGACGTGATTGGGATTCAACCCGCGCATGCGAATGGACGACGTCAGGGCGTCCGCGTTCTGTCCCATCGCCTGGATGTTGATGGACGGATAGGTGCGTGCCAGCGCCTCGCCCAGGTTCGGCACGCCCGTACGCGCCAGCGCAGCCGCCGTGACGACCGTAATGGGGCTCGAACTCTGACGCGCGTGGCGATTGGGGGCGCGCGTGCCGGTCACGATGACCTGCTCATCCGCGTCAGACTTGTGCTTCGATTGAACGCCGCCTCGCGCCTTGCCCGTCGCGGCAGTACGAGAGGGCTTCTTCGCGCCGCTGGCGCCCTGGGCCTCCAGACTTCCATCGTTCGCACGTGCGGTCGCCGGCTGAGGAAGCGTTACGGTAGCGGTTGCGAACAGGCCAAAAGCCGCCAGACATGTCACGGGCCGTAAAGCAGTGCCGGCCTTCCACTTCGAAGTGGCCAATAATTTCACTTTCTCGCGTTTTTTAATTGAAAGTTTCGTTGAAAGAGCAACGTCAACATTGCCATGTGACCGCGACTCCGGGGAATGGTGAAGCAACATTTTCGTCCTCCTCATATGTATTGACACAGGAATGATCCTGTCACGGAACGATATATTCGGGCCTCTACCGGCGGCACACTCTTGCCGATCGGGCAATAATTACGCTTTCGGAAAATCCAAGGCAGCAACGCCGACTGCTTCGTTGCAAATTACGCCAGAGTCCGGAATATGGCAGTATAATTAAATTGTATGGCCCCGCCGCTTCCACCGGCCAGGCGCCTTACGCCCCCTCGGGAAGGCGGCCCTGACCCGCCACCATGACCGACGCACACCGCCCATGGGCAAGCTGCGGGCCGGCACGTGCGGCCCGCTGATTCATTGACTAATGAGGCGAGATTGCCTATTATCTAAGCAACACGCCCTTGCCGTAAGATGGAGTTTCACTTGGACATAAGACGGCTGCAGGCATTTGTAAAAATAATAGACCTTGGCAGCATCTCGCGCGCCGCTGATCTCCTCAATATTGCCCAGCCCGCACTCAGTCAGCAATTGGCGGCACTTGAAAGTGCTTTCAAGCAGAAGCTCGTCATCAGAAGCAAGAGCGGGGTCACCCCGACGACGGCCGGCCTGGAATTGTATCGGCACGCGCAAACATTGATCAAGCAGCTCGACAGGGCCATGGTCGAGATCAGCAACGGCGTCGGGCCACTGGTGGGCAAGGTGTCGGTCGGTCTTTCGCCATACAGTGCCGGCTCGACACTCGCCGTCGACCTCCTCCAGCGCGTTCGGTCGCGCCTTCCGGGTATCACTCTTCATTTGACCGAAAGCTTCGACGATATATACAGCGAGTTGATCATGACCGGCCGCCTGGATATGGCCGTCATTCATGGCTCCGGTCCAATCAAGGGTGTCGTCTTCACACCGTTGATGAAAGAGGACTTCTTTCTTCTTTCCCCCATATCTCTGGAATTTCCGCAAGATTCGACAGGCGCGGTTCAACTGGCGGATATCGTCGACATTCCTCTTCTGGTTCCGCCCAAGCATAATTTCGTCCGAAGCCGCATTGACATGGCTTTTCTGCGCAAGCAGCTCAAGCCCAATATCATCGCGGAAATAGAAGCGCTTCTCACGTTGCAGGAATCGATAGCCGAAGGCATCGGCAGCACAATTCTGCCATGGTCGGTCGCCAGTCGTATTGTCGTGCCTGAAAAATCCCGAATTTATCCCTTGCGCAATCCGGTTATCCAGGAAGACGTATCTCTCTGCATTCCCGAAACGGTCCCCGAAACCGAGGCTTCGGTCGCCGTCCGCGAACAGCTGATCGATCTGGCCCGGGCGATGGCAACCTCGCGGAACTGGCCGGGAACGCAGGCATCCTAGCCCGGCGGCTCATCCCGCACACCGCCCAGATTTGGTCTGGTCAGGGCCTCGGGACGCAAGATCTCCATAAGCCGCTCCTTGGACAAAAGATCTTCTTCCAGCACCAGGTCGATAACCTTCCGGTGCTCCGCAAGGGCGCGCTTGGCGATCGCCGAACACATATCGTAGCCCAACACCGGCACCAGCGCCGTCACCACGCCGATACTATTTTCAGATAAATACCGGCACCTTTCGGTGTCGGCCACGATGCCCCCAACACATTTCGACTGAAGTGCATTGACCGCAGACGTCAGTAATTTTATCGAGGAAAGCAGACAATAGCCGATCATCGGCTCGAACGGGTTAAGCTGCAACTGCCCGCCATCCGCGCACATCGTGATCGTCACATCATGCCCAGCGACGAGGTAGGCAACCTGATTCACCACTTCGGGTATGACCGGGTTGATCTTTCCCGGCATGATGGAAGATCCGGCCTGCACCGCGGGCAGCACGATCTCGCCCAATCCGGCACGCGGTCCGCTGGACAGCAATCGCAGATCGCTCGCCATCTTGGACAGTTTGAGGGCCAGCCTCTTCAACACGCCGGAAAACAGTGTGAACGCCCCGACATCCGACGTCGCCTCGATCAGGTCGACGGCAGGCACGATCGGGCGCCCGGTCAATTGCGCCAATTCGGCCGTGACCACCCGCCTGTAACGCGGGTCGGTATTCAGGCCGGTACCAACAGCCGTCCCCCCGAGATTGACCTGAAGAAACACGGCCGACTGGTCCTTCAGGCTGCGGATTTCCGCCTCGATCGTGCTTTTGAACGCCCCAAATTCCTGGCCCAGTGTCATCGGCACAGCGTCACGCAACTGGGTACGGCCGACCTTGAGGATCGATGCGAACTCCACCGCCTTCACGCCAAGACCCGCCGCCAGACCGGTCAGCGCAGCGACCAGGGGGTCGATGGCAAGAAGCGCCGCCAGCCTGAGGGCCGTCGGGTAGGCATCGTTAGTCGACTGCGCCATGTTGACGTGGTCGTTGGGATGCAGGGCGGCATAGTCGCCCCGGCATCTGCCGGACATCTCGAGCGCGACGTTCGCGATGACCTCGTTCGTATTCATGTTGGTGGACGTTCCCGCCCCACCCTGCATGGCATCCACGACGAAGTGGTCGCGGTAGCGTCCGTCGTTCAATATTTCAGTACACGCCGCGCCAATTGCCGTTGCACGCTCAACGTCCAGATATCCCAGAGCGCAATTGGCCCGTGCGGCCGCCTGTTTGACGATCACCAGCGCCCGAACAAGCTCTTCAAACGCACCGATGGGCGTGCCGCTGATCCGAAAATTTTCGATGGCCCGCTGGGTATGCACACCCCAAAGGGCATCGGCGGGAATCTCGAGTTTCCCCAGCAGGTCCTGCTCGACCCGATAGCCTGGCCGACCGGCCTGTCCGTCCGCCGCCCCTCCGACGGGGCCGGAGGACAGGCAATCGCTGACTTCACTATCCCGCATCGTGTCGGCCATTGTGAATCCTGAGATCGGAGAATGAGACGATCGACGTCAAGCCCGGCGTTCGAGCCAACCGTTCCCGGGATTGTAATGTCGGCAGCCCCCTCCACCTCCATATAATTGTTGTATGGGGTCAGACTATTTTCGTCGGTATCTAAGCGAATACGAAACGATCTAGACTTGACCGAACCATAAGCAATATCGCGCTATCGAGACTGGAGAAACCATCGATGCCTGGCTTTGCAGACCGACTGAATGGGATTGCGATCTCTGCTTCCGCAGCCATGACAGACAAGGCGTCTGCGCTCAAGGCCCAAGGCGTGAAGATCGTCAGCCTGTCGTCGGGGGAACCCGACTTCCCGACACCCGGCCACGTTGTCGAGGCCGCCATCGTGGCCGCCCGCGGTGGGGACACAAAATACCCGCCGCAGGACGGCAAGCCGGCCCTGAAGAAGGCCGTCCAGAACAAGTTCCTGAGGGACAACAACCTTCGTTACGAGCTGGATGAAATCCTGATCGCGAACGGCGCGAAGCAGATCATCTACAATGCCATGATGGCCACCTGCAATCCGGGTGACGAAGTGGTGCTGCCGACGCCTTACTGGATCAGCTATGCCGACATCGCCCGGTTGGGGGGCGCCCGGATCGTGCAGGTCCCCTGCCCTGCCGGCAATGATTTCCGCCTGTCAGCGAGCGACCTGGAGGCGGCGATCACGCCGAAGACCAAGTGGCTGGTGCTGAATTTCCCCAACAATCCGACGGGCGCCTGCTGCCCCCGACAGGATCTGGAAGACATCGCGGCCGTCATGATGAAACATCCGCATGTGTGGATCCTGACGGACGATATCTACGAACACCTTATATACGATGAGTTTGAATTCCGCACGCTGGCGGAAATCGAGCCGCGCCTGAAAGATCGGGTCCTGACGGTCAACGGCGTCTCCAAAGCCTATGCCATGACCGGATGGCGCGTCGGATTTTGTGGCGGCCCGAGGGACCTGATCGCCGCCATGAACAACATGCAGGGTCAGGCCACCAGCGGCATCAACACGATCGCCCAGGCCGCCGCCATTGCCGCACTTGAAGGCCCGCAAGACTATCTCAAGGATCGGGCGCGTGAATATCAGGCGCGGCGGGACCTCGTCGTCGGCCTTCTGAACGCCATCCCCGGCCTGCGATGCCACACGCCGCAGGGCGCGTTCTACGTCTATCCCGAAATCGGCGCCTGCCTGGGGAAGACCACCAAAGGCGGCCGCCGGATCGAGACCGACACCGACTTCGTCATGGCGCTTCTGGAAGAGCAGCAGGTCGCGACCGTGCAGGGCGCGGCTTACGGGATGAGCCCCTTCTTCCGCATTTCCTATGCGACGGACACGGACACGCTGCGCGAGGGCTGCCGGCGTATTGCCGAATTCGTGTCTTCGTTGACGTAAGACAAAAAAAGGCCGGGGGAAGACATGTGCTTCCCCCCGGCTGCGCCCCACGAGAGCAGTTCCCCGGCTAAAGGGGCCTGATTCTCAATATTTCCGCGCCGTATCCGACAAGATCGTCCGCTCGTCCGACGATTTCCACCACCTCGCCGTCGATCGGCGCCGTGACAGGAACCTGAAGAGTTTCGAGAGTCAGAAGAGCGACGATATCGCCCTTCCGGACAGTCGATCCGACAGGAGCAAACGCTTCCTCGCCGAGCGGATTCACCAGACACAGACGGCCGAAGAACGGCGCCTTCGCGGCCACCGGCTCGGCCACCGCAGGTTGCGGCACAGACGGGGCGATCACGTCCTGCCCCACCGGCAGGGGCGTTTGCGCCACCAAGATCCGCAGCCGACCGCCCATGCAGCTTGAAAGCTCCATGGACTCCAGCCCCGCTTCGGCCAGCCAGGTCGCGATCTGGCCGATTTCCTCTATTTCCGGCAGCGTATCCAGATCGGGGATCAATTTCGATGGTCCGGTCACGACGCCGCCCTCTCCGCAAGCCACCGCTCGAGATAATGAATATCGACGCCTCCCTCCTGAAAGCGAGGGTCCGCCAGCACGTCCTGATGCAACCGCAGATTGGTGAAAACCCCCTCCACGCGCATTTCCGCCAGCGCGACGCGCAGACGCGCGATGGCTTCCTCCCGCGAGGCGCCGTGGCCGATGACCTTGCCGATCAGCGAGTCGTAATAGGGCTGGACCGTATAACCGCCGACAACATGCGTATCGACCCTGATTCCCGGACCGCCCGGCAGGTCCCAGCGCGAGATCGTACCCGGTGACGGCATGAACGAAAACGGGTCCTCGGCGTTGATACGGCACTCGATCGCATGACCGTACGTGACGACGTCTTCCTGCCCGATTGCCAGCGCCTCGCCTTGCGCGATTTTCAACTGCTCGCAGACGATGTCGATACCGGTCGTCGCTTCGGTAATCGGGTGTTCCACCTGCACGCGGGTATTCATCTCGATGAAGGCGAAAATACCGTCCTCATACAGGAATTCGAAGGTCCCGGCCCCGCGATATCCGATCTTGCGGCACGCCTCGGCACAACGGGCGCCGATCTCGGCAATAACGGCGGGGGAAATTCCCGGCGCGGGCGCTTCTTCCAGCACTTTCTGGTGGCGTCTCTGAAGCGAACAGTCGCGTGCACCCAGCCACAAGGCCGTCCCATGGGTATCGCAGAGCACCTGGATCTCGATATGACGCGGCTTCTGCATGAAGCGCTCGAGGTACAGGGTGGGGTTGCCGAAGGCCTGCTGGGCCTCTTTCGCCGTCAGCGTCACGGCCTCGGCCAGATCGGCGGCGTCCCACACGACACGCATGCCCCGGCCACCGCCGCCGCCCGATGCCTTCACGATCACCGGAAAGCCAACCGTCTCGGCCAGGACCTGAACCTCGTCCATCGAAGCGGGCAACGGTCCGTCAGAGCCGGGCACACAGGGCACGCCCGCGTCCCGCATGGCGCGCTTGGCCGTGATCTTGTCACCCATCTGGCGAATGGACGCGCCGGTCGGGCCGATGAACGTCAGGCCCGCAGCTTCGACGGCGTCCGCGAAATCGGCATTTTCCGAGAGAAATCCATATCCGGGATGAATGGCCGACGCCCCGGTGACCCTGGCGGCCAGCAACAGCGCATCGGTGTCCAAATAGCTTCGGGCCGCAGCCGCGGGCCCGATGCATAAGGCGACATCCGCTTCGCGCACATGACGGCTCTCGGCATCGGCCTCGGAGTGAACGGCGACCGTTTCCAGTCCAAGCCGCCGGCACGCACGCTGGATACGTAGGGCTATTTCGCCCCGATTGGCGATCAGGACCCGGTCGAAACGTTGTGTGTCGCTCATTTCAGACGAAACAGGGGCGAACCTGCCTCCACTTCCGCGCCATCCTGAACCAGGATCTCCACGATCCGACCCGACAGCGTCGCCTTGACCGCGTTGAACACCTTCATTGCCTCGACAAGCCCCACCTGTTGCCCAGCCTCTATGTCCTGCCCCATCGTCACATAGGGCGGCGTCCCCGGTGACGGTGAAAGATGAAGAACGCCATAGGTGGGGGCCGTAATAACGCGAACGTCTTCCACCGGCGCGGCAGGCCGCTCCGGGACGATCGTCGCTGCCGGGCCATCAGGCGGTCGCGGCACGACGACCGGCGCCGGACCGGCCGTGTTTCCACGGCTTATCCGGATCAGTTGACCGCCGTCCTCCACCTCCAGTTCGTTGATTGGAGCATGCGCGAACAGATCGATCAGGCGTTTAAGGCGCAGGATATCCACTGGCGTCACGCCGGATCAGCTGATTTCTTCGCGAAGTTCAGACCACCGACCACCTGCATCGTCGGCAGCACTTCCATAAAGCTGACGTTCATGCGCTGCGGCGCCAGCACCGCAAAGGCAACCGAATTGGCAATGTCCACCGGCAGAAGAGATTCGTACTCGTCGAAAAACCTGCGCTTCGCTTCTTCCATGTCGCCGATCAATCGACCGAATACTTCGGTCTCCACGCGCGCCGGCGAAATTTCGGTCACCCGCACGTGCGACCCATAAAGATCGCAGCGCAACTGTTGGGAAAGCGAATGCACCCCTGCCTTCGTCGCATGGTAGATCGTGTTTCCCCCGGCGAACGCGTAATGACCGGCGATCGAGCTGATGTTGACGATATGGCCGCGATCGCGCCGGATCATGCCCGGGACGACCAGATGGGTCAGCTGCAGGACAGCGCGCAGATTCACATCGACCAGGGCATCAATGTCATCCGGGGTCGTGTTGGTGATATTGCCCGTGCGGGACTGCCCCGCGTTATTGACCAGAATATCGACGTCGAGCGTGCTGAGCAGGTCTGCCATGCCGTCACGATCGGACACGCTCAGCGCATGGGGAATACAACCGGTCTCGTCGGCCAACCGTGCCAGCCGGTCCTTGTCGCGGGCGACGGCGTGAACCTCGATCCCGGCTTCCCGCAAGCGCCCGACGATCGCCGCACCGATTCCAGAGGACGCTCCGGTGACGAGAGCGGTACGATACGGCTGGTTGCTCATCTGCTTGAATCCCGATCCTGCAAGAAATAAAGTCGCCGCTCGGCGCAGGTCATCGTGCGTCGACCGGAAATTATCCGCTTGATGCTAGTATCGTAACAATCGCAGCGCCAAGAGCAGTTCGTTCTTGCGCCATAAGATAATGCGATAGAAGCGGTTACCAGATTGACCCATAAGATTATCCGATAGCCTCACAGCGAAAATGGCTCTGGCGAGCGCGCCGTGAACTGTCATATTTTCGATCATCGAATTGGAGAATCTGGGCATATATCGTTGCGATATCGGTCTCAGATCCAGGCCTTTCACACCTTCGTGGCGTGAGCGAACATTGTGCTGGAGACGGCGTAAGGTGAACAGGGATACGACGCACACTCCGGGTCCGGAGACCGACATGCTGGCCGAGGCCGTGACCCACGCGGCGAGCGACCTGCCGGTCGTCAGCATGATCGGGACGCGGGCGATGCTGTTCGAGGCGCCGGGCGAATTCACACTCGCCCAGCAACGCCAGATCTGGGCGTTGATGGAGGAAGCCGGCGGCCGCAGCGACGTCCAGGAACTGATCCCCGGCGTAACGAACCTGATGCTGGTCTTTTCCGTTCCGCCCGAGCAGCCCCGGAAGGTGGCCGACTGGCTTCGGCACGCGTGGGAGACATTGCCCGAACGGCATATCAAGGGGCGCCTCTTCGAGGTCGGCGTGCGCTATGGCGGGGCATTGGGCGAAGACCTTGCCCATGTCGCCGCCCATACCGGCCTCTCGCCGTCGGACGTCATTTCCATCCACCATGCCGGCGAATATACGGTCTGCGCGCTGGGAAGCGCGCCCGGGTTCGGATATCTGCACGGCCTTGATCCGCGCATCGCCACGCCCCGAAAGGCGGTTCCCTCGCTGAAAATGCTGGCCGGCACGGTGACGATCGGCGGCATGCAGGCCGGAATTTCCGCCCTGACGGGACCAAACGGCTGGAATTCCATCGGCTTTGCCGAAGTCGCCCTGTTCGACCCGCACAGGGACCCGCCCGCGCTGTTTTCGATCGGGGACCGTATCCGCTTCCATCCCGAAAGTATCGAACTGTGATTACCGTCCTCGAAACCTCGGCGCTGAATACGGTGCAGGATCTGGGACGATCCGGCTATCGCCAGCTCGGCGTCGGAACCTCAGGCGCCATGGATCCCCTGGCTCTTCAGGTCGGCAATATTCTTCTGGGTAACCAGCCGGGTGATGCGGGCATCGAGATCCAGACCTATCCGTTCGTCATTCGATTCGAAGCCGCCGGCAGCTTCGCCGTCACGGGCGTCGACGCCGCTGTGGAACTCGACGGACATCCTGTCCTGCCCTGGTCCGTCGAACATGCGGCGGCTGGGCAGGTTCTCACGGTAGGTCCCCCGCGCCGTGGCGCCCGCGCGTATGTATGCGTCGCGGGTGGGTTGGACGTACCCTTGGTGCTCGGCTCGCGCAGCACCCAGCTGCGCGGCGGATTCGGCGGCCTGTCGGGCAGACCGCTTGAGGTGGACGATGCCCTGAAAATCGCCGGCGGCCCCGCGTCGTCGGGATATGGGGCGCTGCCTCCCGCCGCGGCCCTCAGCCGCCCCTGCGATCGCGGGGAAGGCAACGTCGTGACGCTGCGCGCCATTCCCGCCACGGACTATCACCTCTTTACCGGCGCGGCGCGCGACCGGTTCTGGCAGACGGAATGGCGCATCACCCCGCAGAGCGATCGCGTGGGATATCGCCTCAAGGGCGACCCCTTGGCGTTACAGCGCCCGATCGAACTGCGCTCGTATGGCATTGTCCCGGGCATCGTCCAGGTGCCTCCCGCCGGCGAGCCCATCGTGCAGATGGCCGACGCCAATACCGCCGGCGGCTACCCCCGGATCGCCGGTGTCATCGAGGCCGATCTCTGGCGCCTCGCCCAGGCGCGCATCGGCACGCGGATACGCTTCGCGCAATGCGACCATTCCCAAGGGGTCGCCGCCATGCAGCCGATCGCATCCTACCTCGATGACCTGCGCATGATGGTCGCCCTTTACCGCGGGTCCGTCCAACGGCGCGCTCCCCTTACGTCCGGAACCCAGGCATGAAAATCGATCTCAATTCCGACATGGGCGAAGGCTTCGGCCGCTGGAGCATCGCCGACGATGACGGACTGATGAGCGTCGTCTCCTCGGCCAATGTCGCATGCGGATTCCATGCCGGCGATTACGCCATCATGGACCGCACCGTTCGGGCCGCGAAGGAAAGAGGGGTGGGCATCGGCGCGCACCCCGGCCTGCCCGATCTCATCGGTTTCGGACGCAGGACGATGGCGGTATCCGACGCCGACATGGAGGCCATGCTGGCCTATCAGGTCGGCGCCCTGCAGGCGGTCGCGGCGCGGCACGGACACCGCGTGACGCATGTCAGCTATCACGCCGCCTTCGGCACCATGGCCAATGCGGACGAAGGGCTTGCCCTGCGACTGGCCCGAACCATCGCCGCGCTGGACCGCGAGCTGACCGTGTTTTCGATGCCCGGCCAGCTTACGGAACGCGCGGCCGAAAAGGCCGGCCTGCGTGTGCTGACCCTCTTTCTGGCCGATCGCGCCTATACGGCCGCCGGAACATTGGTGCCCCGCGGGCAACCGGGCGCCGTCATTCATGACCTGGCCGACGTCCGCGCGCGCGTGCGCCGGTTTCTGGAGGACGGATCTGTCATGACAATCGACGGATCCCGCCTGCCGGTGAAGGCGCGTTCGATCCTGGTGCATAGCGACACGCCGGGATCACTGGATCTTGCCCGCGCCATTCGCTCTGAAATCGAAGCGACCGGTGCAGAACTGACGCCCGCCCACCGACTCATGGACTGATGCCCACAGGCATAAGAATTCCCTATCGGGGCGAAGCAAACTTTTATGACCACAAACGGAATCTGGAGCATTACATTATCGTGACGGTCCGGCGGCAAGATGCCACAGGGCCCCGACCGGTCCGTTATGAGGTGCACACGCGTCTGTGTCGTGCTTTGGGGTGAACATCGCTATGAAGCACGACCTGAAACGCGGAGCGCTGCTGTTGGCGTCGGCCACATTATTTACGGCCATGCTGAATGCCCTCCAGAAATTGACGGGCTCCCAGCTTCCGGCTCTCGAGATCATCTTCTTTCGGAATCTGTTTTCTCTGCCATTCGTCATGATGATCGCCGCGCGCACGAAGATGACGCTGAAAACGCACCATTTCGGCGGTCACCTGATCCGCTCGGTCGTCGGCCTGATCAGCATGATCATGATTGTGGTCACCGTCACCAGGCTGCCCCTCGCGGAACAGCAGGTGCTCTCCTACACGCAGCCGCTCTTCCTCGTTCTGCTGTCGATCCCCCTGCTCCACGAAAGACCGTCGCTTCATCGCTGGGTCGCGGTTTCGATCGGCTTCTCCGGGGTCATCGTCGTTGCGTTGGGAAAGGGGCTTCTGCATTCGGGGCCGGATTCCGTCCCCAACTGGGCCTATGTCGTAGCACTTGCACAAGGCGCGGTCGGTGCGTTGACCACCATGCAGATCCGACAGCTTTCGGCGACGGAGTCGAGTACGACCATCGCCCTGTGGCAAGCCATCCTGATGACCGTCGCCACGGCCCTTCCCCTGCCGTTCATCTGGACCACGCCACATATGACCGACGGCCTGTGCCTGGTCGCAGTCGGCGCTTTCGCCGGCATCGCGCAGGTCCTGCAAACCGAAGCCTTCGCCTCGGCGCAGGTGTCCGCCATCGGCCCCTTTGCCTATTCGGGCCTGCTTTGGGCCTCGGTCATCGGCTGGTTCGGCTTTGGCGAGATCCCCGGCATTGCGATGCTGACCGGCGGACTGCTGATCGTCGGCTCGGGCGTGTGGATGCTGCGTCATGACCGACCGGAAAAACGACCGGTAGCGACCGGCGGAATGATGGCCCCCACCAACGTCAAGGGAACGTAGCCATGTCTGGTGAACGGACCAACCCCGAGGGGCCATACGGCATCGCATCGGAAGAGTCGGCCATGGGCGCTCTGGCACACCGAAAAATCCCGTCCCGCTATGTATTCTTCCTGCTCGTGTTTCTGATGTACGTCATCAGCTACGGCGATCGCGCGGCGCTTTCGATCGCCCTGCCCGCCCTGGGAAAGGAATTCACACTGACCCCGGTCGAGATGGGCTGGGTGTCCTCAAGCTTTCTGTGGTCCTATTTTCTGCTGAATCTGCCATCGACGATCGTGCTCGACATCGTGGGCGCCCGTATCGTCGGCAGTGTCGCCGTCGCCCTGTGGTCATGCGCGATGCTGCTGGGCGGCATGGTTCAGAATATCTCCCAGTTCCTGATGACCCGCGTGCTGCTGGGTGTCGGAGAAGCACCCACATTCGGCGTCGGCGCGACCGTCGTCAGAAACTGGGCGCTTCCGAAAGAACGCGGTTCGGTCATGACCGTCCTTCTGACCGGTATGCAATTGGGCCTAGCAGGCGGCACGATCGCCGGCGCCTATCTGATTGCGTTGTTCGGATGGCGCTTCGAGTTTATCGCGCTCGGACTTATAGGGCTGATCTGGGCCGCGGCATGGTGGCTGATTTACCGCAACCCCACCGAGGGGGCACACCGGCACAGAAGAACCCCCATATCGATCCGCGAGGTGCGGGCCCTCTTCAGATCGCCCTCGTTCTGCGGAATCCTCGTCGTGCAATGCACGCAAAATTACCTCAACTTCCTGGTCATGTCATGGATGCCGCTCTATCTGATTCACGAGCTGCATATTGACGTCACCGGGTCGGGAACCAACACCGCACTTTGCTATTTGTCCGCCGCGGTCGGCGCGGTGATACTGGGGCGGATTTCCGAACAGATCGTGTTTCGGAACAGCCTTCATCCCCCGCGTCGACGGTTCATTGTCGCAGCTTGCCTCACCGGGGCCGCGTCGATCGGGTTGCTGCCGCATTTTCATACCATGGCGCCCATTCTCCTGGTTCTTTCGATCTCGCTGTGCTGCCTGATTGCAGCAAATGGCGCCAATACCGCGCTGCTGACCGACCTTGTCGAAGATGGACGGAAGATCGGCGCAGTAACCGGCGTCACCTTGACCTTCAGCAATTCGCTCGGGCTTCTTGCCCCGATCGTGACCGGCTATATCGTGTCCTACACGGGACGCTTCGACGCCGCATGGTATATGTGCAGTGCAGCGCTGATTGTCGCTGGCCTGCTGTCGATCATCACGGTGCGCCGATCGATTACCATGCACACGCAGGATGAAGCTTAGCGCCTGCCCCTGCCGAAAAGTTCCAGCGGATCGGTCCCCATCCTGACGGCGGCCAGGGGGGATGAGCTTGAACCCGTCCTGTCCGCTCACGGGGGATCAGACCCGGCATTGCATTCAGGTCAGTTGCCCGGTCCCAACGACGTGTGCGGTCACACCGGGGCGTCCCGCGCTGACAATTCCGACGTATCGGTTGTCGCGGTAATGCCGTGCGGTGAAATCGAACGCATCCACATCGCCATCGACCACGATATGGTCGAAGGGTTGATGAAACCCCGCATATTCTATCTTTTTTCCGAACTGCTGGGTCCAGAACCAGGGAACCGTCGCCGCGGATATCGGTTGTCCCATGATGGTACGGGCCACCCGGCGTCCAAGGACCTCGGCCGTGCGCCAGTGCTCGATCCGGCTTCGGCGGCCGGCGTGCTCCAGCCGGGCGCAGTCGCCCGCAACGTAAATGCCCGGCTTGGCCTGCAAGGCGGCGTCAACGTCAATTCCACCATCCTCCTCGGTCAGTGCGGGGACAAACCCCGTCGCGGGCCGCACACCGACACCGATCAGCACAATATCCGCGTCCAACTTCCGGCCATCGTCCAGGCTGACCGCCAGCGCCCCAGCCTGTTGTTCGATTCTGGCGACCTCACGTCCGCCATGCCAGGCCACCCCATGGTCCAGATGAAGCCGCAGAAGGCTCTCCCCTACCCTGGTGCCGAAGGCGGTGCAGAAGGGGACTTTATCGCGTGAAACGACGCTCACACGCGTGCCGCGCTGGCGCAATGCGGCTGCCGCCTCCATGGCGATGAAGCTTCCTCCCACAATGACGGCATGACCGTCTGGGGAAACGCCTTCCAGAATATGCTGCGCGTCGTCGGCCGTGCGCAGGCTGTGCACGCCTTTCAGGCCGGCACCCTCCACAGGCAGCCGGACCGGGTGGGCACCCGGCGCCAATACCAGGTGCCTGCCCATGACCACCCGACTATCCGACAGCGTCACGCTGCGGGTTTCCGGATCCAGCGCGACCACCCGCTCGGTAATCCGCGTGATACGATCTTCCGACATCCTGTCGGCCGGCAGTAGTGCAGGTGGCGCGTTTCCCTCGCTCTTCCCGGCCAGGACCGTCTTGCTGAGGGCCGTGCGATCGTAAGGCGCCCGTTTCTCGGGATCGATGAGGGCGATCGGCCCTCCGAACCCGAATTCACGCAAGGATACGGCCGTCGTGGTCCCTGCCGCGCCGGCACCGACAATCACCACCGATTCCGCTTCCGACGGCATCCGTCGCACTTCGCTGGACGTCGGGCCGATCGCTTTCGGGCGGTATTGGATCAGGACGCGCCCGTCGCGCACCTCCACCGGAAAGGACTCCAACGGATCAAGTGCCGGTGGCTCCATCAATCGCCCGTCGACCACCGAAAAGATCGCTTTGTGCCAAGGGCAGACCAGCGTGCCGTCGCACACCGCGCCTTTCTCCAGCGGCGCCCCCTTATGGGGACATTTCGCCGACAATGCGTGGATCCGGCCGCCTTCCTTCAACACGACAAGAGGCTTGCCGTCGATTTCGATTCGTCGCGGTTCATTCGCCGACAGTTCATCGAATGCCACGATGTCATGCCAGATGTCGTTGGACCGATTTCATGCTTCATGCATCGTGCAAGATTCCTCCTGCGGTCAGGATTAAAATTCGCCTGTTGCGCGATTGGTGCGCTCGAAACGCGCATAGGGAGAAGGGGCCAGACCGCCGACAGGCCGTGCCGGGATGTCAGGCCATCGTGACGACCGAGCCGCCATTGATGCGAACAACCCGTTCGAAAGCTGTAAACATAATGACGAGAACAGGGGAAGGTTGCCTCCTTGCCTCGTGCGACGCCCCGCTTGCGGGAAGGTCACACCCGAAAATATCGGGGCCGGAGCGCGAATCGCGCGCAGCACGCGCACACGAAATCACAAAAAAGTGGTCCGAAACGTGAACTCATCCCGCCGGCGAGAGTTAGATCGGCAGACCCCGTTTTTTTTGATCGAAGACAAGGAGAACAGCCATGCGCCAGTTTCTTGCCCTCCCTCTTTCTGTTGCGCTGGTTGTGGGAAGCGGCACGGCATGGGGTCAGCCTGCCCCGACGGCCCAACCCGGTGCGAGCGACCGCAGCACGTCTCACGACGCCTGCCGGATCCCATAGGCATAAGACAAGCAAAGCGCCCACCGTTCCAAAGCAGGGAGGCAATCCCCCTGATGCGAAAGCCCCGCCGTCGCCCTCGTCGATGAACGTGTCCCGGGGTGAGCATGAGGCGAATCGAATGCTGACGCCGCCGATCCTCAAGCCCGATCACGGCCCGCAATAGCGCCGCTCCGAACGATGGGGACCAGACGAATTCGTGGTCGGATCCTGCCCCCTGCGGGGACGGAGAAGGTCCGGGCATAGGATGCACAAGGATATGGCGATGGGTATCAATACGGACGAAACGGCTTCGGCACCGGTCATGTCACCTCCGGAAGGGTGTTCCCGAGATGGCAGCGTGGCCGCAGGGCGCGTGATGACGGTCCATGCGCTGAAAGTCCTGCCGCTGGCCGGCCTGCTTCTACTGGCGGCATGCGGGCCGAATTACGGTGATCGCGGCACGCGGCACCTGCGTGGCAATGGGTACGGCGATATTGGCGTCGGTGCCAAGGGCAGTTATGGCTTCGATGGTCCCCCATAGTAAATTTGGAAGAGCGAAGCCGGTTTCTGCATAAATGTTGACGATATAATTTCACAATCACATTTTATTTATGTTTTCTCAAAATAAACCAAACCTGTTCTTTTTCCGAAAGCGGATACACCGGTGGTGAAGCTGGGAAACGCCCCCATGTCTTGTCGGGCGGGGATGATCAGGCGCGGTCACGCAATGTCGCAGGCGCCCTGGAACATCAGCCCCCTGACCCTGGGATCAGAACAACCAGATGCAACATTTCCTGCTGCCATTCGTTGTCAGTCGACGACGTGCGCTGAGGCAATCCGGAGGGGGTGATGCCAAACGCAGTCCGCTATGGTCCTCTTGGCGAACATTGCGTCCATGTCTGCGTCGACATGCAACGCCTGTTCGCGGAAAAGACCGATTGGCATACGCCCTGGATGGACCGCGTCTGTCCGACGGCGGCACGGATCGTCGCGCACGACCCGGCCAGGACCATTTTCACCCGTTTCATACCCGCAGCGCACCCCGGCGAGGGATGGGGAACATGGCGCCGCTATTACCAGCGCTGGGCCTCCATGACGATCGAAAGGCTCGGTGCGGACATGATCGAGCTGATGCCCGATCTTGCGCGTTTCGTGCCTCCGGCGGAGGTGTTCGACAAACATGTCTACTCGCCGTGGATGGATGGTGCCCTCCACTCCCGGCTGCAAACGCGCAGAATCGACACCCTCATCATCAGCGGCGGCGAGACCGATATCTGCGTGCTCGCGACCGTTCTGGGCGCGGTCGATCGCGGCTATCGAACCGTCGTCGTCACCGATGCGCTTTGCAGCTCGTCAGATGCCGCCTACAAGGCGTCGATGCACGTCTATCATACGCGATATGGCCAGCAGGTTGAAACGGCCACGGCCGATCTCGTCCTCGACGCCTGGCGATAAGGGGCAGAGAGCGCCGCCCCACCTGCTCCGCACCATGGCTCATGCTGGTCACGGTACACAGCAATGATCATCTACCACGATGATGCGCGTTTCCGCCCACCTGCCGGCAAGATAGCCGTTACAGGACTTGCGGCAAATGATCGAGATATTTGTCCAGGGTAATGGGGTAGCTGCGCACCCGAACGCCGGTCGCATTGTAGACCGCGTTGGCAACAGCGGCACTGACCCCGCACAGACCCAGTTCGCCTACTCCCTTCGCCTTCATCGGCGATGAAATCGGATCGACCTCATCCAGAAAGATGACGTCCTGATGGGGAATGTCCGCATGCACCGGCACTTCATACCCTGCAAGATCATGGTTGACGAAGTAGCCGCGGCTTCTGTCGACCGCCAACTCTTCCATCAACGCCGCACCGACCCCCATGGTCATCGCACCGATCACCTGGCTGCGTGCCGATTTGGGGTTGAGAATGCGACCCGCCGAACATACGGCCAGCATGCGCCGGACACGGATTTCTCCGGTAAAGGCATCGACCGCCACTTCGACAAAATGTCCCGCGAATGTCGACTGCTGATATTTCTTGTCAAGATCGCCGTATTCGATGGCATCTTCGCAGACCAGCTCTCCATCACGCGTAGCATCCGCCAGTCCGAAATGCCGGCCTCCGGCCTGGACGTGACCACCCGCAAAGATGGCCATGTCCGGATCCAGCCCGAGTTTCCGCGCCACTGTCCGACGCAATTTCACGCAAGCCGCATACACCCCCGCCGTCGCGTTGTTTGCGCCCCATTGCCCGCCCGACCCGGCCGACACCGGCGAATCCGAATCGCCCAGGCTGACCTTCACCTGGCCCAGTTCCACCCCCAGCATTTCCGCTGCAGTCTGCGCAATGATCGTGTAACTGCCGGTGCCGATATCGGTCATGTCCGTCTCAACCGTGACAAGACCCCCGTCGCCCAGCCTGACGCGCGCCCCCGATTTCGTCACAAGGTTGTTGCGAAAACCCGCCGCGACACCCATGCCGATCAGCCAGTCCCCCTCTCGTACCGCTGCGGGCCTGGAATTGCGCCGATTCCAGCCGAAATGTGTGGCACCCAGTTGCAGGCATTTTACGAGCTGCCGTCGGGAAAATTGACGATCGGGTTTTTCCGGGTCCACCTGCGTGTCATTGAGGATACGAAACTGGACGGGATCCATCCCAAGTTGTTCGGCTGCTTCGTCCATGGCAATTTCAAGCGCCATCATGCCCGCCGCCTCACCCGGGGCGCGCATCGAACTTCCTTCCGGCAGGTCGAGATGCGCCAGCCGCATGGAAGTCAGCCGGTTTGCCCCGGCATACAGCAGTCTCGTCTGCGATACAGCGGCTTCAGGCCCACCGCCCGCAAGATTGCCGGACGTACTTTCATGGGCGATAGCCGTGATTTTACCGTCGCGCGTGGCGCCGATACGGATACGCTGGATGGTTGCGGCCCGATGTGTCGTGTTGTTCATGAGAAACGGGTGCGTCAGTGCGACCTTGACCGGCCGCCCCGCAGCCCGCGCACCCAGCGCGGCGAGGACCGCATCCGCCCGAAGAAACAGCTTTCCCCCGAAGCCACCACCAATATATGGGGAATCCACTCTGACATTTTCAGGCGGGATCTTGAGGGCCGTGGCGACATCACGCCTGGCCCAGGCAATCATCTGGTTGGACGTCCAGAGCGTGACCTTGCCCCCCTCCCACGCGGCGATTGTCGCGTGGGGTTCCATCATCGCATGGCTCTGGTCGGGCGTGGTGTAGGTCTGGTCGAACGTGACGGGCGCCGTAGCGAAAGCGCTGTCAAAATCCCCGACACGATCCAGCGGCGGGATTTTGCCGTGGGCCAGCGGCGCGTCCGCTACCTGTGTCGAAAGATCGAACTGTCCAGATTGACCCGTAATATTTACGCGGATGAGAGAGGCGGCGGCACGTGCCTGCTCGAAACTGTTGGCCACGACAATCGCAATAGCCTGGTGATAGTGCTGTATTTCAGCACCGCCGAACAGATAGGCGGCGTTCATCGGCCCCTTTTCGAGGCGCGGCATGTCCAGCGTCGTGACCACCGCGATCACGCCGGGCGATGCCTTTGCACCGCGGATATCGATGCGTTCGATGTGCCCTTTCGGCACCGGGCTGCCCACGACAAAACCATATGCCTGGTCGGGTACGACATCATGCCGCTCATACGCGTAAGGCGCTGTGCCGGTTGTCTTCAGCCTGCCTTCGATGCGATCGGTCGGCTTGCCGACGACACGAAGCTGGTCGATGGGATTATGGCCCGCGGGCCGGTCGAATTTCATGCTGCTTTTGCCTTGCTGACCACGGCGGCAAGCGTGCGCTCGACCAGGGTGATCTTGAACGCATTGTCCGAGGCAGGGTGCGCGTCGGCCAGAAGTCTGTCCGTCACCGCCTTGGCACCAAGGGGCAACTCGGTTTCGGCCGCCTCGATCCGCCATGGCCGGGGGGCGATGCCACCCACCGCAACACGGCCGGTACCATCCTTCTGTATGATGGCGGCGACTGAGACGAGCGCGAACGCGTAAGATGCCCGGTCGCGCACCTTACGATACATCTGTGTGCCGCCGATCGGCGCAGGTAGTTTTACGCCTGTAATCAGTTCATCGGCCGTAAGTGACGTTTCGATATGAGGCGTGTTGTCCGGCAGGCGGTGGAATTCGGCGATCGGAATGGCCCGCGTGCGCCCTTGCGCGTCGATTGTTTCCACCACGGCATCCAATACACGCATGGCCACCGCCATGTCGCTCGGGTGGGTGGCAATGCAGGCATCGCTTGTCCCGATGACGCCCAATTGCCGGCTTACGCCACCGATCCCGGCACAGCCCGTGCCCGGCTGGCGTTTGTTGCATGGCTGGTTGGTGTCATAGAAATAGGGACACCGCGTGCGCTGAAGCAGATTACCCGCCGTCGTCGCCTTGTTCCTGAGCTGTCCGGATGCGCCGGCAACCAGCGCGCGGCTCAGGACACCATAATCCCGACGGATACGCCTATCCGCGGCAAGATCCGTGTTGGTGACCAGTGCGCCAATGCGAAGACCGCCATCGGGCGTCGGATCGATCTTGTCCAGGCCAGTCCTGCCGACATCGACCAGGTGCGGCGGCACCTCGATCTGCAGCTTCATCAGATCCAGCAGGTTGGTGCCCCCGGCGATGAACTTGGCGCCAGGCCTGCGCAAGACGGCGGCCGCGGCCTGCGCCGGTGTCGCAACCCGCTCGTAGGTAAATGGCTTCATGCCTTCACCCCCGCAACCTCGGCCATGGCCTGGGCAATATTGGAATAGGCGCCGCAACGGCAGATATTGCCACTCATGCGTTCACGCATTTCCATGTTTGTGGCCTGCGGCCGGGCCATCAAATCCTCTGTGGCATGACTGGGAATGCCGGCCCTGATCTCCTGCAATACCGCAATGGCCGAGCAGATCTGCCCCGGCGTACAATAGCCGCATTGGTATCCGTCATGACGAATGAACGCCGCCTGGACCGGATGGAGAAGATCTGGCGTACCAAGACCCTCGATGGTCGTGACTTTTCTTCCTTCGTGCATGACCGCCAGGCTCAGGCACGCATTGATCCGCCGGCCATCGGCGATGACCGTGCAGGCTCCGCATTGACCATGATCGCAGCCTTTCTTGGTGCCGGTCAGTTGCAGATGTTCGCGCAGGGCATCCAGCAACGTCGTACGGGTGTCGACCGTCAGGCTGCGGGCGATTCCATTGACCTCGAAATTGACGGTCATGAGCGGGGGGTCCGCTTCTCTTGTCCGGGCAATCGGGCGGCCGGTCGGAACAGCCGTTGCCGCCGCGGTCGCCGCCCCGCTGGTCATGAGATCACGGCGTGATATCGGTATCTGCCGAAGATGGGTCATGAGAGGAAGCCCTTTCCTGCCCGGACGAAAGGCAATCGCTTTATGGATGTCTGACCAATAAACGCCTGATGCCGGGATGGTTCCGGCCCTTTTCCCCCGCTGATTACTGGCCGCGCGTCGGGACCCGATATCGCGGAGCAGCCGCTGCACCGGGCCCGAATTCCTTATAATTCAATCTGTTATGCCCTCTCGCACCCCGCCCTGCTTTATGTAATCATCCAGCGTGGGATCAATCGATATTTTTGAGTGATTTTCGTGCGGAGTGGTTGTTAGGTGAGATGACAAGATATTGGGAAGATATCCACGCCGCGGGCCGTGTTCCAGCCCTCACCAAGATTCTCGATGTCGTGCGCCATACGACGTCCCTGCGCTTTGCCGTGATCGCGCGTGTCACTCAGGGTTACTGGATTGCCTGCGCCGTGCGGGACGGCATCGGTTTGGGGCTGGAAGCCGGGGACAAGTTGCCCGTCGAAACGACGATCAGTCAGGACGTGCTCTGCCGGGGCGAGCCTGTTGTGATTGATCACGTCGATGTGAATCCCACTTACGCCGAGCACGTCGCCCCTCAGCTCTATCATTTCCAAAGCTATATTTCGGTTCCGATCTTCCTGCCCGACGGCACATTCTTCGGCACGCTCTGCGCGACCGATCCGGTCCCTCATGATCTGGACAAGCCCGAAATCCTGGCCATGTTCCGGCTTTTCGCGGACCTGGCGGCCTTTCATGTGGATGCCAGTTCCCGACTGGCGGAAAACGAAATCACGTTATCCCGCGAACGCACGCAATCCGAACTTCGGGAACAATTCATCGCCGTTCTGGGTCACGATCTGCGAAATCCGCTGATGTCGATCGAGTCCGGGGCAAGAATGCTTCTCCGTCGCCCGGAAAGGGCGGTCGAACTGGTGCCGCATATTCAAAAGAGCACCGCCCGGATGGCGGCCCTGATCAGCGATCTCATGGATTTTGCCCGGGGACGCCTGGGAGACGGCATCGTACTGGAGCGAAACATCGAATATGCTTTGCAGGCCAGCCTTGAGCAGATTGTGCGGGAAGTGGAAACCGCCCATCCGGGCAGACGTATAAAGACCAGTTTCAAGCTGGATCATGCCGTAACATGCGACAGCGGACGCGTGGCCCAGTTATTTTCAAATCTGTTGGCCAACGCTATCACCCACGGTGACCCGGACGAACCCATCATCGTAAGAGCAAGCACGAATGAAAAGTCATTTGAATTGTCAGTCTCCAATGCAGGGAAACCCATTCCACCCGAAGCTCATGAAAAGCTTTTCCAGCCGTTCGCCAGAGGAGGGGGCCAATCGAGCCAACACGGGCTGGGCCTCGGCCTCTATATCGCATCGGAAATTGCCACGGCCCACCAGGGAAGACTGGCCGTCACGTCCACCGATGGCGAGACATGCTTCACGTGCCGCTTTCCCATCGAACCCTCCCCACCCAGTCGCCGCTGAGATGCGTGTCTTTTCCCGAGAACGGTGATGGTTGATGATTTCCCCTCCCGCCGCCTGCGCGTCGTTGTCGCCGAAGATGAAGCTCTGACGCGTCTGGCCGTTGCGGATGAACTGCGAGACAACGGTTTCGACGTGCGCGAAGCTTCCAATGCCGAGGAAGCGCTCACGGTTCTCGAAAGCGAAATGGCCCAGGTCGATGCCCTTTTTACGGATATCGACATGCCCGGGTCCATGAACGGCCTGGAACTGGCTCTGCGGGCACGCCAGCACCGGCCCCGCCTGAGCGTGCTCGTGACATCCGGGAAGCATAAGGTGTCGGACGACTTCGTTCTTACCCACAGTCGGTTTGTCGCCAAACCCTACGATATTTCCGATATTGCAAAGATTATTCACGATCTTGTCGGAAGATAATCTTCACCGTCGCCGGGCTTCGAAGGCGGCCCCCAGCCCGGCGAAGGCATCTGTAATACCCCCAGCCTTCGATTACCTGCCCTGCTCCGCGCACGGCCGCTGATGAAGCGGGCCCGTCAGGGCGGCTCGCGTCGTGGACGAAATCTGCATTTCATGGGTTTCGGGCATGGCGAACAGAAACAGGAAAAAAACGACGATCCCGCTGCCGGCAAGGGCCAGGAACGCCGTGTTGAAGCCAAAGGCCGACGCCAGCAGGCCGCTGCCGAAATTCGAAAGCAGGGCGCCCACGGTACCGGCCGCGAGCCCCACGCCGATCAGAAGGTTGCGTCGACCGCCGTTCGACGCCAGATCGGACAGTACGGCGTAAAAGAGCACCAGCATGATGCCCGAGGACACGCCGTCCAGGATCTGGGCCGCACATATCGTCGGCCAGCCGGCGCTGCTGATGATCAGGAAGTCGCGCAGCGGCTGCACCGCCAGCGCGACAAGAAAGGGCGGCTTGCGCGGCCGGTGCCCGGCGGACCGCCCTATCAGAAACGCCACCGGCACCATGGTCGCCTGGGCGATGACAACGCATAACGCGGTCATGGAAGAAACGCTTCCAAAATGAAATGCGGCCTGTCGTTCGATCATCAGCGGAACCGTCGCACCGTTCGCCAGGTTGAACAGCAGGTAGCATGTCAGAAAGACAAGCAGGCGCCCATCGGCCAGGACGCAAACGGTTTCCCGCCCCTTCGCCATATCAGGCGCGGTATCGCGAGCCCGTACCTCGCCGGCGTCCGCGCGGGACGTCAGCACGCCCACCAGAAGCAGACTGACGCCCGCCAGGCCGCCGATGGCCCATAAGGGGGCGAGCGGCCCTACCGTACTGCCCACGACGCTCATGGAACAGGCGACGACGGCATTCCCCATATGGTTGAACGACTCATTGCGCCCCATGCGCGCCATGTAGCCATCATCGCCGGCCGTCTGGCGGCTGATTGCAGCCAGCAAGGGTGAGAACAGCGCCCCTGCGCCTCCGGCCAGGAAGTGAACGCAGGCAATCTGCCAGAAACCGGGAAACAGGGCCGCAATCGCGACCGACAGCGCCGTCACGACGCAGCAACCCGCCAGGATCCCCCGCCGCGAGGACAGGCGGTCCAGCGCCCAGCCCCCAAGCAGGCGCGCCGTCACCGCCCCTGCTCCGCCGGCCGCGATCGCCACACCGATGTCGGCCGCCGGCCATCCATACGCCGCAAGAAGACCGGTCAGAAAGGCGCCCAGATTGTCCTGCACGTCGGCCAGCATGAAACTGAGGCCGTCAAGAGCAACGTCGTCCCGGCGCCGGATATTGTCCGTCTGATGGCGGATCATGGCCCCTCTTTCTTATCTGCTTTCCAACCGCGCCCAATCGCCCCCGCTATGGGTGCCGGGCCGTGCCGACAGCCGCAGGGGTGTTCGTTTTCCGGTCATTGTGGAGGGGCAAGCAGCGCCCCGCGATCCGGAGGCGCGTTACCCCATTTCGGCCGTCGCGGCGTTCTGGTCCAGGGGCGAAGGCAGGTCAGGCAGACTGGAGCGTCACGCCGATCAGGTCGCTGCCGTCCGGCTCCTCCGCCGGCGGAAGCCGCATGACCTGTCTGTCGGACACACCCGGTGCGGGCGCCATCGCCGCCAGCGACTGTGTCTGTCCGGTCCGCAGGGAATCCTCCACTGCGGCCAGCACCCGGACGTCGCGCAGGCCTTCCTCGCCGTTCGGCTCGGGATCGCGATCCTTGAGGATGCAATCCGAAAAATGGGCCGTCTCGCCGCCGACCTGCTCGACCGGCTCATGGCGACGCACCTCCTCCCTACTGTCGATCTTCGTCGTGTAGGTGATGGCGATGGATGGCCCGAACATGAAGCACGGTCCCGCCTGCACGGTCCCCTGGTGTCCAACAAGCGTGAAATTCTCGACCGGCGCGCTGGCATAGCTGACCATGAAATGCGCCAGTTTTCCCTCCGCAAAACGCAAAGTCACCGAGACCGTGTCGTCGAAATTGAAGCCCCGGCCTGGCGTTCGCGTTCCGACTGCGTGAACCTCCAGCGGCTCCTTGCCGAACAGGTTGCGAACGGCATTCAGCGGATAAGTACCCATGTCGGGCACCGGGCCCGACCAGTAGCCGGAATGGCCGCGATGGTTCGCCTCGGCAAAGTCCTGCCCGAATGTCGAATTGAAGCCCAGAAGGGGGCCGAAATCCCCTTTCCGGCAGCGGGAAATCAATTCCACCGTACCGGGCTCGCAATGCAGGCGGTAGGCTATCATCAACTTGCCGCCGCCCTTGCGTTGTGCGGTCAGAATGGCCTCGCAGTCCTCGACGCTGGTGGCCATGGGCTTTTCCAGCAGAAGATGCAGCCCGGCCTCCAGCACGGGGACCGCATAGCGTCGATGCAGCGCGTTCGGCGTTGCCAGATACACCGCGTCGATCTCGCCCGATGCGATCAGGGCCGGCACGTCATCGTAATGCCAGACCCGGACACCGTATCGGGCCTCCAGCGCTCTCGCCTTCTCCATGTCCCCCGTAACCAGAGCCTTCAGGACCGAATTGTCCGCCCTTGCAATTCCCGGAATGAACGCCTGCTGGGAAATCTGACCGCACCCGATGACGGCGTAGCGGATCCTCGTTTCGTTGGCTGGCCGTGCCATGCCGTGTCCTCCAACAATTTTCGGATAGGGCGATGAACGCCTCCAGTCGCCGTCGGTTGCTTATTGAAAGGGACATCGGCCCGACGCTATGGCGCGCTTCAGGGCGCCCACGGCCTGCTCCCCGGATCATTCGCGACCGATGGCCCCGCGCCGAAAGGACCCGACAGATGCCTGAATTTCCCTCTGCAAACGTGGTGATCACAGGTGCATCCAGCGGTATCGGCCAAGCGATAGCGGAAACATTGGCCCGCCCGGGTGCAATGCTGGTATTGGCTGCCCGCAATGCTGACGCCCTGAATGCCATCGCGGCGCGATGCCGCGACGCCGGCGCCCAAGTGACGGTGATCCCGACCGATGTGACCGATGCCGCCGCCGTCCAGAACCTGGCGCAGCAGGCCCGTGTATTTGCCGGCACGATCGACATGTGGGTCAGCAATGCCGGCGTCGGCGCTGTGGGCAGATTTCACGAGGTCCCCATCAGGGCCCATGAACAGGTCGTCCGGACAAACCTGCTCGGTCACATGAACGACGCCCATGCGGTTCTGCCGATCTTCCTCGACCAGCGGTTCGGCACGTTTGTCAATGTCATTTCGGTGGGCGGTTTCTGCGCCGCACCCTATGCCGCCGCCTACAGCGCCAGCAAATTCGGCCTGCGTGGATTTTCCGAAGCCCTGCGCGGGGAACTGTCCGGGCATCCCCACATCCACATCTGCGATGTCTATCCCAGCTTTGTCGACACGCCCGGCATTTCGCATGGTGCGAATTACACCGGGCACCGCCTCTCGGCACCACCACCCCTGCTGGATGCGCGACGCGTTGCCGCCGCCATCGTGAACCTTCTGGCCCACCCGAAGGACACCGTCATGATCGGGTCAACAGCCTGGGGCGGTCGACTTGTCCATATGCTGGCCCCGGCCATGACGGCACGAATCATGAACCGTATTCTGACGCGCTATTTCGCGACCGCCGATGCCGCGGCGACAACAGACGGCAATTTGTTCGCCCCGGCCGCCGACGAAGGACATATTGACGGCGGTCTTCGGTCCCGGCCACGGAGCAGAGGCAAAAGGCAGACACTGGCCGTTCTGACAGTTTTCATGGCGCTGGGACTGACCGCCTTCTTCCGCCGGATCAGCCACGCATCGACGTCCACGCGCACCCCGGACAGCGATGCTTCCCGGGAAACCTCCGCCGAAGATGAATGATACGCGTGGCACAGGCCATTTTCACGCAGACGGCCACGGATCTGTGCCGCGAGCACGGGATCCGCGAGAACGACACAGATAAAAGAGGCCGGAATTCAGTCACCCCACCATCCGATCGGCGGACCCCGTGCCGGTTCGTATCATTAGCGGCAACCGATGTCTTTCTTGGAACGGCACGAAGCGGATATGACACTTCAGCCGCCCTGGCATTTGACGCGACTCACTTCATCTCTTCGAAATCTCCTGGTTTCCGGCTTCCATCGAATGCCGCCTGCTCCGGACCGTAGATGCGGATATAGGCAAACCGGCCCTCACCAGGAATGGTCTTGATCCATCGGTTTTCGTATCCGTCAGGTGCCGTGGGGCCGAAATACAGATCGACTGGCGCCCTCCCTGCGACATCCTTCAGTTCGACCATTGACCGAAGCGCGGCCTCGTCCTGGTCAGTCTGCACCTCCGAACGGGTCTCTGCATCATATACCGTCACGGGCCAGAACAATTTCCCGGGGACCGGCTGCGGAATCCGCAGCGTGTAACTTTTTCCACCATCCAGATAGGCGCCGGTCCGGTCGCGCGCCGCGAGCCAGTAGAGCGAGCCGGCGCCGACGGTGCGACGAAACATGGCAGGCGATGTCACAATCGCTTGGGCGAACCAACGGTCGCGCGCCTCCAGATCGATTCCGGCCGGCGTCTCGAACTGGGCGCTCCCCGGTACCAGGCCAACCCATTCCCACTTTCGGTCTGGCCATGCCAACCGATCTGGTCGCACACTGTCGAAGGCGGAGACCATCATCTGCCTCCGCCCCTCGACGGCGGCACTCTCCAAGATGTTCTTCATGCGCGCGTCAGGCACGAACGGCTTGCCTTTCTCGATGCCGAGCGTGGCAAGCAGCCCGTACATCGGCAGGAACTTGTCGACAGGCGGCTCGATGTCGATGATGCGGTTAAGCACCTCCCAGAACTGGAGGTTCCCTTCCCAGTGTAGCGAGGAACTGTCCATCGATTTTTCGGTCGTGTCGACGAACGTCATAAGCACAGGATTCGCGGCGGTGGAGAGCGGATAGATCTTGATCTTGCGCAACGCGTCCATTGCCGCCGGAACATTTCCCCCCGACCGGGAGTGTTCGAACGGCGAGCAGCAGCTTGTACGAGGACGAGCGCCCGACCTGATAACCAACCGGCACTTCGCCCAAGGGCAGCCGCTCCGTAGGGCGTGTCGGAATTGAGCGTGAAGCCAACCTGTCGAGGCCCCGCAGCCACGATGCCCATGGACATGTTGTCTTCGATGCCAACCGCCCGGTTGCCATTGAAGATCCCTTCGACCGACACTGCCGGGTACCAGAAGCAATAGGCAACCACCGCGTTCTCCCGGGCGGCATCGTCGCGCGCACGTCGCGCCGTGTCTGCGGTGGGATAGCCCCGCTCGAACAGGTAAGGTGCTGTCGTCAGTTAGTTCCGCGCCAGGGCCGGAGTTACAAGCACGCATGCGAGTCCGATCGTCAGCATCGTCGTCCTGTGCATCGCGGTCCTCCGTCGTCCGATGGGCCGTCGGCATGGCCGGGGTCATTTCACGAACTCGATGTCGCCAGGCTTCCAGCTCTTGTCGAAGAAGGCCCTGGTCGGCCCGTAAAGGCGCAGGATCACGAAGAAGCCTTCGCCGGATACGGTCTTAATCCAGTTTTTCCCTCGCCCGGCGGCTGTGGCCCCAGATAGATGTCGGTCGAACCGTCCGTGTTCATCGGCAGCTTGTCCATGGTGTTGATCGAGGCGAAGGGCTGTCCGTTCCGCACTTGGGTCGCCGTCATCGAATCGTAGACGGTGACCGGCCAGAACAGCGCCGCCGGAATATTCTTGGGCAGATTGAGCCTGTAGCTCTTGTCGCCGGAGAGAAACGCGCCCGAAGCGTCGACGAAAGTGGCTGGATACTTGGCCCCGACATTCTCCATGTTGACCGCCATACCAGGGCTCGCCGAATAGGCGTTGGTGAAGAAGCCAGTGCGTGGGTCAATGTAATTGAAGGTTTCGGCGGTAAACGTTGCGTTGCCCGGAAATACATTCAGCCAATGCCGGTCCGGATACCACAAGCCGTCGGGCACGATAGTCTGCGGCTCATAGGACACAGCAAGGCCCATCTTGTAGGCGGTCTTCGCCGCAAGATCGAGCAGCTTGCGGGCGTTCCCATCCGCGCGAAGGGTTCGCCCTTTACGATGCAGAGGGCGGCCAGCATGCCGCGCATCTCCATGTCCTGCGGATCGACATAACGGTTGCAATCGGTGATCCGGCCGCGGTGGGGGAGGATAAACTGGATGAGGCGGCATTGCGCGATATCGCGCAATCGACGGGCGGCAGCTTCTTCAGAGCCATGGACCGCGGAAGCCTTGCGCAGGTCCATAGCCAGATAAACGCGACGGAGACACACGAAATCGACATTGTGTCCGAGCGCCCGCGCAGCGACCTGTTCTGGTGGCCGATCGGCGCGGTCCTGATGCTGACGATCGGCATACAGGCGTCATGGCTGCGGCCGCGCCGATCGCGACGACCGATATCGGGACGGACATGAGCGCGGTGTCCGCCTTTCATTTCCTGGGGCCTCTTTGGCTACTGGCCATGGTACCGGCGGGTGTGCTGTGGCTGGTGCATCACCTTTCGGCGGACATTACGCGGCGATGGCGGGCTGTGATCGATCCCGATTTGCTGATCCACTTCGTGGTGGATGCGCGAAGCCGGACCTGGCTCCGCCCGGAAAACGTTCTTCTGGGGGGATGGCTGCTCGGCTCGTTCGCGGTCGCGGGCCCCTCCTGGCAGCGTGAACCCTCGCCTTTCGCCGCCGATCCTGCACCGGTGATGATCCTGTTGCGGGTGACTCCCTCGATGGAGGCGACCGACCTTCAGCCGAGCCGGCTGGAACGTGCGGTCGAGAAGGTCACCGACCTGCTGCAATCGCAACCGACACTTCCGGCCGGCCTGATTGCCTATGCGGGTTCGGCACATTTCGTGCTCCCCCCGACGTCCGACCATGGTGTCGTGGTTACGATGGCCCGCGCTCTGTCTTCCACAATAATGCAGAAGTCGGGCGACGCGCTTCCTGCCGCCATCGCCGATGCACGGCAAATGCTGTCGGAAAGTGGGCAGGGGGGCACGATATTCGTGCTGGCGGACGAAGTGGCTCCCACGCCGCGCTTTCCGAAGCAGGGCCTCCCGATCGCCATCCTGCCGATGCTGCCACCGGGCCGCGAGCCTGGGGAAGGTTTCGCCGACCTCGCCCGATCGCCGGGGGTGACGATAACGCACCTGACGACCGATACGGCAGATGTCACTGCTCTCGGTCGTTCCCTGTCGCGGCCAGGCGTCAGGCCGGATCAGCCCGGCGCCACCGAGCGCTGGCGCGATGGCGGTTGGTACCTGGTGCCGCTGCTGGCGCTCACGGTGCTGCCCTGGTTCCGGCGAGGCTTGACGCTGCGCGGATGAGGCGCGCAGCACTCCTGATTGTCGTTGCTTCAGCCATAGCCCTTGCGGGATTCAGTTGGCGCGATGTCTGGCGCGCGCTCTGGGCAACGGCGGACCAGAGAGGCGCATCCCTGCTTCGACATGGCAAATTCGACCGCGCCGCCGACGTCTTCGCCGATCCGGTCTGGCGTGGTGTCGCCCTGATGAAGGCGGGTCGCTTTGTCGAGGCGGAACAAAGCTTTGCCTTGTCGAAGACCTCGGTGTCGTCTTACGACCGAGGAAACGCGCTGGTGATGCTTGGAAAATATACGGATGCGTGCGGTCCGGCAGTATGGCCAGGCGCTGGCAATGCGGCCGGGATGGACAGACGCCATTGCCAATCCTGCTCTGGCTCTGGCTCTCGCCCGGGCCGAAAACCTCTCTCGCCTCCAGGGCAAGCAGACCGGGCAGGAACGGGTCGTGCCCGATGAGAGATATCGCCGGGATCAGGATCGTGACGACCATCCTGCACCTGATGACGCCGCGGTTCCAGCCATGGCGGATGAAGCGATCCGGGCCTTGTGGTTACGCCGTGTGCAAACCAGACGGGCAGATTTTCTGCGCCCGATTCGCCTACCAGCTTGAGCAGCAGGGAACGGCTCCATGATACAGGCGTTAGGTATCCTGATCGTTTGCTTCATGTGCGTACAGTATGCCTCTGCTCAACGGTGCTGCTGCGCGCCACGCGCGAACCCGCGGGGACCGTGATGGTCGGCCAAGCCGTGCATATCTTTGCTGACGTCCTTTTTCCGGACGAAATGGCCTATCCTCCGCGGGTCGCATCGCCTCGCATGGAGGGCCCACAGGTACTGCGGTTCGAGAGCCAGGCAACGACGATCACGGCTCAGCTCGATGGTAGAAGCTACATTGGCAAGCGCTTCGCGTTCGACGTTTATCCGCGCCGGCCGGTCACACTTCACTTTCCCCCTTTCCAGGTCACGTTACTGGCACAAGGCGGGGGAATTAGCGGGACGATGACGGGGCCGGGTCTATCTCTGAAGGCTATCGTGCCACCCGGGCTCGATCCGTCGGAGCCGATTGTGGCCTCCCCCGACGTGACGCTGACCGAGAGTTGGGCGCCCTTCCCTTCAGGAACATTCCACGTCGGTGATGCGCTTAAGAGAGTGGTCACGCGGCGCGCGACCGACGTACCGGGGCTTGCGCTCTCGGCGCTGGATTTTGTTGCTCCCCCCGGTGTCCAGGTCTATGTCGATGCCCCCGTGATTGAGGACAGGGTCGAACACGGCGCGGTTATCGGACAGCGGACGGACCATGTCACCTATGTGTTTGAACGATCCGGTCGCACCATCCTCCCGGGAGTAAGCCAACCCTGGTGGGACCTTCAAAACAATGAGGCACACTCACTGAGCGTGCCCGGGCGAGCGGTGACTGTCACAAGCGCGGCATTGTCCAACAGGGTAATATCGCGAGGTAGGTTTTTGGCCGGCCCTTGCATGCTTGGCCTGCCTCTCGTGCTTGGTGTGGTAATACTGGCATGTGCATGGCGTCACCGCATTGTCGCGCGCCTTTCGGCACTCCGCGCGGCATGGGACGGTGACGAGCGGGTCGCCTTGCGGAACCTGGAGCGTGCATGTCGGACCGCAGATCCGAAAGCCACCTTTCGGACGCTGCAACGTTGGATCGCGTGCCGGGTGGGTGAATCGTCCTCTCCGCAACTGAACGCGCAAGCCGCCATCCTGGAAGGGCATTTGTTCGGACCATCCCGGGGCTGGAACCGTGGCGATGCTCGTCGCCTGGGTCAAGCGGCGCGACTGCTCCGACGCCAACGTCATCACAGGAAGACAACCAACGCACTTCCGCCACTTAACCCGACTTCGTGAAACGCTGCATAAAGGAAGCGCGATCATGCAACGTCAATGGCTTCCCATACTGACGACAGCGCTGGCTCTGAACGCTGCATGGCCAAATTGCGCAGAAGCCCAGGCCAGCCCTACCCCGGTGCAGCAGCAGTCCGGGGCGGACCAGTTCGACATGGAACAGATCGACGCGTTGCTTGCGCCCATCGCCCTGTACCCGGACACGCTGCTCACTCAGATGTTGATAGCGTCGACATTTCCGGTGGAAATCGTCGAAGCCGAGCGTTGGGCGTCCGATCCGGCGCATAAGTCGCTCAAGGGGGCCGCGTTGACCAAGGCACTCGATGCGCTCGACTGGGATCCGAGTGTGAAGTCTCTCATTCCCTTCCCGCAGGCGCTTTCACAGATGAACGGCAATCTCGGTTGGACCCAGCAATTGGGGTATGCGTTTGCAAATCAGCAAAAAGACGTCCTGAACAGCGTACAAAGACTTCGCCGTCAGGCACAGGCGCAAAACCATCTGCAATCGACCCCGCAGCAGACCGTGCGGACGCAAGCCCCATCGGATGGCGGGTCTCAAGAGACGATCATCGTCGAACCGGCCCAACCCGACGTGGTCTATGTTCCAACCTACAGCCCATCGACCGTCTACGGCCCGTGGCCCTACCCGACATATCCTCCGGTCGAAGCCGCTCCCGCGCCGGCTTACGTGGCAGGCACCGCCCTTCTCGGCGGCCTTGCCTTCGGAACAGGGGTAGCCATCAGCTCTTCGCTTTGGGGGTGGTCGAGTCCGAACTGGAACCATGGCAACGTCAATGTGAACGCCAGTCGCTACAATAACATCAATACGAACCGGCAGCATGTGACCTCCGGCACGTGGAGCCCCAGTTGGAACCGGACTGGCGGTCAACGGCCGACCAACCTGCAAAGACCCGCCGGTGGACCCGTGGGCCGGCCGGTTCGCAGCACGGGGCTGCCAACCAACTCAATCGGCCGGCGGAGTGTCCCGGTGGCCGGTAACCTCGTTAACAGGCCCACGCCGCAGCATCCCAGAAGCTCCACCCCGGCCAACCGGCCAAACCTGAACCCCGGCAGTCGTCCGCAGCCCAGTTTTCAGGGACGTCCCAACGGCGCTGCACGTGGGCAAGGAGCGGGCGGGCAGCGCTTTCAACCGCAAAGTGGCGGCTTTCAGCGTTCTGGCGCGTTTGGTGGCGTTGGTGATGGTGGCCGGACTGGTGCTTTCAGTCAACGCGGCGCGCAAAGTCGGCAATCGGCCAATTTTCAGCGTCAGGGCGGTGGAGGCAGGTCTCAAGGGCGTGGTGGTGGCAGGGGAGGTTTTCATGGTCGCCGATAAAAAGAGAGGCGGACGTCGCTTGGGGACGACCACGCTGGTAACGCTTGCCATTCTGTATGGCGGCCCCGCCATGGCGCGTTCGGATCAACCGAGCTTCGCTTCCCCTCAAGACGCTGTAACGGCGCTTGTCGGCGCCTTGCAGACGCACGATGCAGGAGCGATCGGCAAAGTGCTCGGTCCCGGCAGCGAGGCGCTTGTTCGCTCCGGCGACGCGGTCAAAGACCGCGCGCAAGCCATGAACTTCCTGCAGGCTTACGACGCCGGTCACAAGATTACGCCAATCGCGCCGGATCGCATGGTCATCCAGGTCGGTCCGAGTGATTGGCCGATGCCCATTCCCATCGTTCGTACCTCGGGAAAATGGCGATTTGATTCGCGTACCGGCGCGCAGGAGATCATCAATCGTCGTATCGGTAGGAACGAAATAGCAGCCATTCGCATATGCCTTGCCTATGTCGACGCCCAACACGCCTATTTTGATATGTTCAGGCAGGCAACGGGTACCGGGGTTTACGCAATGCGGCTGGCAAGCACCTCCGGAAATTACGATGGTCTTTATTGGCCCTCAACCCCCGGCATACCCGAAAGCCCCCTCACGCCTCTCTTCACAACTGCGGTGTCCGAGGGCTATTCCAGCCAGATCGACCCGAATAATCCAGTGCCGTATGAGGGATATCGGTATCGTATTCTGACTGCGAGCGGCCCCGACGCGCCCGATGGCGCCAAATCTTACGTTCGCGAAGGAAAGATGGTTGACGGATTTGCCTTGATCGCATGGCCCGCCATTTATGGTGCATCGGGGATCATGACCTTCATCGTCGGCAAGGAAGGCGTCGTATTCCAGAAGGATCTGGGCCCGGATACGTCGTCGCGCGTCGCGCGCGTTGTCACGTTCAATCCCGACCTCGACTGGACAAAGATCGACACACCCGGCGAGTGAGAGGGTGTCCTGTCGGAAGGCCGTGCGCTAAGGCGCCAATCTCGCAAACGCATCCAGCAGGGCGGTGCGATGACCTTGCTCCGCTTCGATAGAGCGTCGGAGTTCGGCATTCTCTTGTATGGTCTCGTTCGTGATCGCGGCGAGCAATGCCGTTCTGCTGGCCTGAGGCCGCTGCACGTCCTCCATAGACCTGCTGCGCAGCCAGATTCATGGCGGAGCGACGCACATCCCACGCCGTTGTGACGTAACAGTGTCCGCCGGTTATCCTCGCCGTCGCATTATTAATAAAAAATCCTATCTTTCTTTAATTGAGGGACATTTTTCCCTCGGCCTGCGTTCGGTGGTCTCGGCTCGCATTTACATCGAGGAGATGATGATGGCCCGTTCAGTCATGACCACGCGACGATCGTTCGGGCATGTTGCGGCAGGCCTGAGCGCATCGTCTGCCCTGACTGTCGAAGCTTCGGCAACGCCTGCACACGCCGGCAGGGTTCTTGCGTCCTGGAACGACGGGGCCGCACAAAGCGCCATTACGGATTTCGTACAGGCCGTAACGACAGCCGGTTCAAGGGATTTTGTGCCTGTTGCGGCGCGGATTGCCGTGTTTGACAATGACAGCACTCTTTGGTGCGAAGTTCCGACTGTTCAGCTCATGTTCGCCATCGATCGTGTCCGGCAGTTGCTGCCGCAACATCCCGAGTGGCGGACGCAGCAGCCTTTCAAGGCGGCGATTGATAACGATATGTCTGCCTTGGCCGCAACGGGTCAGCGAGGAATAGTCGAAATTTTGATGACAACCCATGCGGGCAATACGTCGGAACAATTCGCAGTAGTCGTGGCGGACTGGTTGGCCACGGCCCGTCATCCCAAATCCGGCCGACCTTACACGGAAATGATCTACCAACCGATGTTGGAACTGCTCGATTTCCTGCGTCACCACGGCTTCAGGACTTTCGTCGTATCGGGTGGCGGCGTTGAGTTCATGCGCGTATGGGCCGAGAAGGTTTATGGCATCCCACCTGAGCAGGTCATCGGCTCTACAATTAAAACACGTCACCAGGTGTCCGCAGGCGGAACGGGCGAATTATTTCGTCTACCCGCGGTCGATTTTATCGATGACGGAGCTGGAAAATCGGAAGCAATCGGCAAATTCATCAGGCAGCGGCCGATCGCTGCATTTGGCAACTCGGACGGCGATCTGCAGATGCTGCAATACACGACAAGAGGATCGGGTTCCCGTCTTGGTCTGATTGTGCATCACGATGATGCGAAACGCGAAGTTGCGTACGACCGCAACAGCGACATCGGGCGGCTCGCCAAGGCGCTGGACATGGCGGGGCCGGCCGGTTGGGTCGTGGTGTCCATGAAAAAGGACTGGCACCAGATATTTCCTGACCATGACGGCGAGCAGACAGACGGTTCCAGCTGAGATGCACGATGCACCGTCATCCATGATTTACCCGATTTCTTTTTTGGGGCCGATATCGTTAAGGTTCGGCACATGCCTTGTCAGCACGCGCAACCGGGCCGGAGAGGAGATATGAATATCTATCCAAACCGAAATCGGACGCCCCGCGGAAATCTGAGGTGGGCATTCCCGTCATCAGAAATGGTTACCGGGCCTGGCGATTTCGGAACAGCGGCTCTGTTCAATCCAGGCAGGCCCACACGTGTCGGGCGGCAACCGCCGTATCGTGTGGAGCGTTACTCCGACATTGAAATGCCCGACCGACAACAAAACCAACGTGGGGAACGACAAATACCAGATTGATCCCGCTGCGTCCGTCGACCCGGTGTGAGCTCTGTAACATTGCAATATGTATTCGGGTGTAAATTCACCAAAACCGGGCAGGCCACGTCGGGAAGGTCTTTGCGTTCAATTGGAAGCGTGACGAGACAATACCGTCACGTTTCCTCTTGGGAAGGCATTTCCCACCTCGCAATCCTTGAACAGTTACTGCACAATCCATGTATTGAGCACGAGGAGATCATTTTTTACATAACCAGGCACCTTACGGTGATAATATCGTCCGCCTTACCGTCCCAATCTTACACCAACTTAATATCCAGCATGCTGATTTAGATAACTACGCCTCGCTGGTGAGGTCTCTGTGCGTGTTCTGGCGGTTTATCTGACCCATGCGCGGTCGAGGTGATTCAGGCTGTGACAGGATAAGGGAGGGAAGAGCGTGGGGATTCGGACATACGCATGGTGCGGCACCATGCTCGTGGGAGCGATGTCAAGTGTGGCGCCACCCTCTGCGATGGCGACGGAGGGTGGCGCCGGTCATTACATTGTGGGCGCCTACGTGACGCCCGTGGCAGGTGTTCTACCTCCACAACCCGGACTGTACTGGTCGGACGTAAATCTTTATTACGATGCAGGGGCACGTAAGTCGCAGGAAATTCCCGTAGCAGGGAACGTGGTCACCGGTCTTCACGCAGCTTTCAGCAGTTTTGCACTGAGTGCGATCTATGTCTCCAACCTTCATGTCGGCCCCGTCGCGTTCGCCGCCGGGATCACCTGGCCAGGGCAATACCTGGATGCGAGAGGCAGTATCGGCCGGCTATCGAGATCGGACACGAGCGGCGGGCTGAGAGACATGATCATTACGCCGGTGATTCTTGGCTGGCATAGCGGAGGGCATTTTCTTCGGGGTAGGATCGACATATTCGCGCCAACGGGCCCCTATAATCGCGGCTCGCTCGCGAATATCGGCATGAACTACAGGACCTTCACGCCAACGGTGTCCTACAGTTGGACACAACCGAAGATCGGTCTCGATATTTCGGAAAATGTCGGCATCGATGTCAATACGACAAACGATAAGACCAAATATCGGAGCGGCACTCTGTTTCACCTCGATACCGCAGCGACCAAAACGATCGGGACCGCAGGCCCGGGTCTCGGGTTGGCTGGTTCCCTGTTGTATCAGATAACCGACGATACCGGCGCTCTCGCGATTCATCTGGGCGGTTTCCAGGGGCGCTCCTTTGCAGTCGGTCCCGTGGGTCGCTATACGTTCAAGGTCGGCGGCATGGCGATCAACAGTTCGCTTCGCTGGCTCCCTGAGTTCGCCGTTCGAAAGCGGCCAAGCGGGAATGCAGTGTACCTCAGCTTCACCGGCAGATTCTAAGCCGAGCGTCCGCACATAGGGGCCCGACCATATGAGTGAGAACGGATATTCCAAACATGACGCTTGGAGTGTTTCCCAATGTCGGATCACGTAGCGACAAACACGCAGGCCAGGGCCAGCGAGGCATTGTGCGTTACCCATTTCGCACCGCGCCGGGCCACTCCCGCTTCGGACGCTTCGGACGCTTCGGCGTCGTTCATATAGAACGCATGGGCCGCAAGAACTGAGCATTCGCGGTTCGCCAACCGTCGACTTGCTCAATGGCCGCCAAAGGACCAGAAGCTCTTCACCGGCAGGAGGAGAAGTTTCGAATTGGCACAGATGTACTCCAACAAACGGCTGATGATCAGGTACGCCTCACCGCCGCCGCATGAGGGACATGTTGCCGGACGCCACGACGTGCCTTGCGATTACCGGGGTACCGCCGCATTCGCCGCGCTGCGCCGCCTGCAGACCGGCATCGGCTATTCGGTCGGCACCTTCCACGGCACATCCATGCCTCAGGCTCGCGCTTGCCAGAACACCCCATGCTGACCGAAGGCACAACGGCGGCAATGCTGGTCGCGCTGATGCTGGACGCCGCACTCGGCTGGCCGCAAAATCTGTACGCGCTCGTGGGCCATCCGGTGACATGGCTGGGCGCGCTGATCGACGCCGGCGATCGCCGCCTCAACCGCGCAAAGACCAGCAACGTCTCGCGCCGCATCGCCGGTGTGGTCCTTGCGGGTGCCGTGATCGCCCTGACGGCAGGGATCGCGCTGGCGGTATCCCGCCTGCTCCCCGAAGGCTGGGCCGGGGTGATCCTGACCGGGATCCTGGCGTGGCCGCTGGTGGCCGTGCGGTCACTGTACGACCATGTCGATGCCGTCGCCAAACCGCTGGCCGCCGGCGATCTCGCTGGTGCGCGCGGGGCAGTATCGATGATCGTCGGCCGCAATCCGGATCTGCTGGATGGCGCGGGCATCGCGCGAGCGGCGGCGGAGAGCCTTGCCGAGAACACGTCGGACGGCGTCGTCGCCCCGCTATTCTGGGGCATGCTGCTGGGGCTGCCCGGCATTGCCGCCTACAAGGCAATCAACACGATGGATTCGATGATCGGCCATCGCACGCCCCGTCACGAGGCCTTCGGCTGGGCGGCCGCCCGGATCGACGATGTGGCCAACCTTGTTCCCGCGCGGCTGACCGGCCTGCTGTTCGCGCTTGCGTCGCGCCACACCACGACAGCGTTGAGGATCATGCGGCGCGACGCGCGCTCTCACCGCTCGCCCAACGCCGGCTGGCCCGAAGCCGCCTTTGCCGGCGCGCTCGGCATTCGCCTCTCCGGGCCGCGCACCTATGCCGATCGGGTGGCTGAGGAACCGTGGCTCAACGGCACCGCACCGGACCCGCGACCACGCGACCTTGTCCGCGGGCTGGCCTTGTATCGCCGGGCCATGGTGATGCTGGCCGCCCTCATGGCCCTCATCGTCCTGCCGATCGGCGGCCCATGATGCGCGATCAGGGCGGTCGTGGCTGGACGGCCCTGCCCACCGGTCTGAAAGACCGATCCGATGGACTTCACGGCCTCTGACGTCTCGACCCTGAATGCGACCACGACATGCCCTTGCTGCACCGCGTCGGCCGGCAGGAGAACCATTCCCCCCGTGGGAGGCACGCTGACTGCCTCTACCGCGCCACTGCCAACAGCCCGGCGACATCGCAATGCGCTTCAAGATGCTCGGCCAGCGCATCAAGAACCGCATCCACCCTTTCGCCATAGGTCAGCGTCGAAGGCGCGGCGCCAAGCTGGCGCAGAAAAGCCCCGCGAAATGCATCGCCGGCGAACATGCCGTGCAGATAGCTGCCCATGATTCGCCCGTCGGCGGAAAGGGCCCCTTCCGGCGCACCCGCGACATGGGCGAACGGGCGGGAACGGGCCTCGCCCGTGGTTTCACCGATATGGATTTCATAGCCTGCCATCGGCTCGCCGCTGGCCGCATGGACCGCCTCCACGCGCGAGAGACGCTTGTCCGGCCGCATCGTCGTGACAAGGTCCAGCAGACCCAGGCCGGGCACGTCGCCGGCTGCGCCCTCCAGCCCCAGCGGGTCACGGATTGTTCGACCCAGCATCTGGTAGCCACCGCAGATGCCCAGCACATGGCCGCCACGCCGCACATGGGCCCGGATATCGATATCCCAGCCCTGGGTCCGCAGCCAGGCGAGGTCCGCGATGGTGGATTTGGTTCCCGGCAGAATGATCAGGTCGGTATCGCCAGGAATGGCATGCCCCGGGCCGATCATGCGGAGGGTAACCCCCGATTCCTGCGCCAGCGGATCGAGATCGTCGAAATTGGCGATGCGCGACAGCACCGGCACGGCTACCCGCAATGCCCCGCCTCCGGCGGCTCGGCGCAGGTCAAGCGCATCCTCCGCCGGCAGCAGGGCAGCCTCGGCGAAATACGGCACCACGCCAAAGCCGCGCCAGCCTGTACGCTGCCCGATCATGGCATAGCCGTCATCGAACAGGGCCGGATCGCCGCGAAAACGATTGATCAGGAAACCCGCCACCTGGGCGGCATCGGCCGGGTCCAGCACGACGTGCGTGCCCACGATCTGGGCGATGACCCCGCCCCGATCGATATCCCCCACGAGGATGACGGGCACATCCGCCGCCCGCGCAAAACCCATGTTGGCGATATCGCCCACCCGCAAATTCACCTCGGCCGGGCTGCCCGCCCCTTCGACGATGACAATATCGGCGCCCTGCCGCAGCCGCGCGAAACTCTCCAGCACCGGCGCCAGCAGCCGGGGCTTGAGCCGGGCATAGTCGCGCGCCCGCGCCGTGGCGACGCGCCGCCCCTGCACGATCACCTGCGCGCCGGTGTCGGATTCCGGCTTCAGCAGGACGGGGTTCATGTCGGTATGGGCCGCGCGGCCGCAGGCCAATGCCTGGAGCGCCTGCGCCCGGCCGATCTCTCCGCCATCCTCGGTCACCGCCGCATTGTTCGACATGTTCTGCGGCTTGAACGGCGCCACCGACAGCCCCCGTCGCCGCGCAACCCGGCACAGGCCCGCCACAAGCAATGATTTGCCGACATTCGAACCCGTGCCCTGGATCATCAGCGCGCGCATGGCCAGCCGCCCCTAGAATTCGACCCCGGCCTGCGCCTTGATCCCCGCGCGGAAGGGATGTTTCACCAGCGTCATCTCCGTCACCAGATCCGCGTATTCGATCAGTTCCGGCTTCGCGTTGCGCCCGGTCAGCACGACATGGGTCAGCGGCGGTTTTTCCGCGCGCAGGAAGGCCAGCACCTCGTCGAGATCGAGATAATCGTAGCGCAGCGCGATATTGATCTCGTCCAGCAGCACCATGCGGATCTCGGGATCGCGGATCAGTTCCTTGGCCTTTTCCCACCCCTTGCGCGCGGCGGCGATGTCGCGCGCCTTGTCCTGGGTTTCCCAGGTAAAGCCCTCGCCCATCGCGTGGAACTGGCACAGATCGGCAAAATTGGCCTCGATCAGGCGGCGTTCTCCGGTGTCCCACGCCCCTTTGATGAACTGGACCACCGCGCAGGACATGCCATGGGCGATGCAGCGCAGGATCATCCCGAAACCGGACGAGGATTTCCCCTTCCCCGCCCCGGTATGGACGATCACCAGCCCCTTGTCCCCCTGCTTGGAGGCCATGATCCTGTCGCGCGCGGCCTTTTTCCTGGCCATTTTCTCGGCATGACGGGCAGTATCGTCCAGGCTGTTCCCGTCCTGATCGGTCGCAAGGGTCATGATGGGCTCCATCGCTTGACATAAGGGGCGCATTGCCGCAACAGCCGGTCTGTTGGTTCCGCTCTATAGACGTATCTGTGGAGAGGCTAAGAGGGAATGTGACAGGGCCTGCCCGCAAAGGCCGACCCAGGCACAGCCGCCCCCGCGACCGTTACCGGAAAGATCGCCCAATGCCACTGACGCATCGTCGGGAAGGTGGGCGATCACTGGGGAAACCCTGAATCCGCGAGCCGGGAGACCTGCCAGCAGACGATACAACGGGCAGCCGGGGTGTGCTGCAACCGGCTGGACGCTCCCCGTTGCCCGGTCGCGGCAGGGGGTTTGGCCGCGGGCACCCCAGTTGCGGAACAGGGCTGGGACATGAACGCGACACTCTTCGTCTGTACGACCTGCCGCGCGGGTGAACCGGCCATGGAGGGGCAGCCCGTGCCGGGCGCCCGCCTATACGCCGCGCTGGCAACAGCATCCGTGCCCGAAGGCCTCACCATAGCACCGGTGGAATGCCTGTCCGCCTGCGGCAACGGCTGCGCGGTGGCACTGAGCGCGCCCGGCTGCTGGAGCTACGTCTATGGCCGCCTCGGTGAAAGCGACACGGCCGAGATCCTGGCCGGTGCCGCCACCTATGCCGCCACCCCCGACGGCCTGGTGCCCTGGCGCGAGCGCCCGCAGATTTTCCGCAAGCAGAGCCTTGCCCGCATCCCCCCGCAGGAGCGCTGAAATGACCGTCGGTACCGACCTTGCGAAAATTCCCGTCACAATCATCACCGGTTTCCTCGGCACCGGCAAGACGACGCTCATCCGTCACCTGATGACCAACCCGCAGGGGCGACGTCTGGCGGTGCTGGTCAATGAATTCGGCACGCTGGGCGTGGACGGCGACATCCTCAAATCCTGCGCCGACGCGAACTGCCCGGCGGAGAACATCCTCGAACTGGCCAATGGCTGCATCTGCTGCACCGTGGCCGACGATTTCATTCCCACCGTCGAACGGCTGATGGCCCTGCCACAGCGGCCCGACCACATCCTCATCGAAACCTCCGGCCTGGCGCTGCCCAAACCGCTGCTCAAGGCCTTTGACTGGCCGAGCATCCGTTCGCGCATCACGGTGGACGGCGTCATCACCCTGGCCGACGCCGAAGCGGTGGCCGAGGGCCGCTTCGCCCCCGATCCGGCAGCCGTCGACGCGCAGCGCCTGGCGGATGACAGCCTGGATCATGACACGCCGCTGGCCGAAGTGTTCGAGGACCAGCTCTCCTGCGCCGACATCGTGCTGCTGTCCAAGGCCGACCTGGTGGACGAGGCGTGCCTCGAGCGTGCGCGGGCGGCGGTCACCGGGATCGCGCCCCGCCCCCTGCCGATCCTGCCGATGCGCGACGGCGTGATCGATCCGCAGATCATCCTCGGGCTGGGTGCGGCGGCGGAAAACGACCTCGCCGCCCGCCCCTCGCATCACGATGGCCACGACGACCATGAGCATGAGGATTTCGACAGCGTCGTCATCAACCTGCCCGAAATCGCCGATCCGGAAACACTGGCCGAGGCGGTCCGCACCCTTGCCCGCGAACAGCAGATCCTGCGCGTGAAGGGCTATGTCGCCATCACCGGCAAGCCGATGCGCATGTTGCTGCAGGCCGTGGGCGAGCGGGTGCGCATCCAGTATGATCGCCCGTGGGGCACGCAGCCGCGCCAGACCCGGCTGGTGGTCATTGCCGAGCACGACCATGTCGATGCCCGGGCGATCCATGCCGTGCTGGCGGGCCGGGCCGGGCGGCAGGGATAAACCGCCATGCACGTGGTCTTCCGCGAAAGCCACGGCCTGGAAGAGACCGAGACGCCCGTCGATCTCGGCCAGAGCCCGGCCGACCTGGTGGTGCTGTCCTTCTCCGACAGCGACCTCGGCGCTTTCGCGGCCGGATGGCACGCAGCCGGGGGCACGCTGCCCAGCCTGCGGCTGGCCAATCTGGCGGCATTGCGGCATCCGCTGTCGATCGACACCTATGTCGAGGCCACGCTCGCCCAGGCCAGGGGCATCCTGATCCGGCTGATCGGCGGGGTCGGCTACTGGCCGTATGGTCTCACGCAGGTGGAGCATCTGGCGCGCCGGAAGGGCATCGCGCTGGCCGTGCTGCCTGCCGACGGGCGCGAGGACCCACGCCTCGGCGCCCTCTCCACCGTGCCAGACTCCACGCTGCAACGCCTGGCGGCCCTGTGCGACAGCGGTGGCGCGGTGGCGGCGCGGGCGGCGCTGGCACAATTGGCCCTGGCGTCCGGCCTGGATGCGGCGCCGGTCATCGGGTTGAAGACCATTCCCGAATGCGGCTGGTACGATCCGGACACCGGCACAGGCGGTCCGGCACCGCAGGGCAGTGCGCCGCTGGCCGTCGTCACCTTCTACCGCGCTTATCTGACGGCGGCGGACACCGGCCCGATCGATGCCCTGATCCGCGCCATGCGCGAACGCGGCTTCCGGGCCGTGGGGCTGTTCGCTCCCTCGCTCAAGGCCCCGGATGCGGCGCGCTGGGTTCGACAGGCCCTGCGCGACAGCGACGCGGCCGTCGTGATCAATGCCACCGCCTTTTCCGCGCGGGGGGAGGACGGCACTTCACCGCTCGATGCCACCTCCTGTCCCGTGTTTCAGGTCGCCCTTTCCACGGCGCGACGTAGCGACTGGGCGATGGCGGAAAGGGGCCTGTCGCCCGCCGACCTCGCCATGCATGTCGTCCTGCCCGAAGTGGACGGGCGGGTATTCGCGGGCGTCGTCAGCTTCAAATCGGCGGAGGAGCGCGACCCCCAATTGCAGTTTTCACGGCTGATGCATCGGCCTCACGCCGATCGCATTGCGGCCGTGGCGGACCGCGCGGCGGCATGGCACAGTCTGGGCGCCACGCCGCCACCCCAGCGAAAACTGGCGATCGTCCTGTCGACCTATCCCGGCCGTCCCGACCAGATGGCGCACGCCGTGGGGCTGGACGCCCTGGCCTCGACGGACGCCATCCTGGCCGACCTGGGCCACACCGTGTCAGCGGACGACCAGTCCCTTGCTACCGCGCTGCTGACCTGCCGGCAAAGCTGGCCACTGGACGCCTATCGCACGGCCCTCGCCCGGCTGGCCCCCGAATTGCGACAGGCGCTGCAAGAGGCATGGGGCGATCCGGCGGCCGATCCATCGGTACGCGACGGAGAATTCCATTTTCCCGCCATCCACCGGGGGGCAATTCTGGTCGCCTTGCAGCCGGAGCGCGGCGAGGCGCACCTGCGCGATGGCGATTATCATGACCTGTCCCGCACCCCACGCCACGCCTATGTCGCCTTCTATCTGTGGCTGAGAGCGCAACAGCTTCATGCGCTGGTACATGTCGGCGCGCACGGCACGCTGGAATGGCTGCCCGGCAAGGCGGTGGCCCTGTCCGCCACCTGCTGGCCCGCCGCGCTGCTGGGCGGCCTGCCGGTCATCTATCCGTTCATCGTCAACGATCCGGGCGAGGCCGCGCAGGCCAAGCGCCGCATCGGCGCGGTCACGCTGGGCCATCTGCCGCCGCCGCAGCGCGACAGCACGGTGCCGGACGGGATGCTGCGGCTGGAGCGGCTGCTCGACGAATATTCCACCGCCGAGGGCCTCGACCCGGCCCGCCGCGACCGACTGATCGAAGCGATCCGCGCCGAGGCCCGGGCCGCCGGCGTCGAACAGGATCTGGGCATCCCGCAGGGTGCCGGCGCGGCCGAGGCCATCGTGCGGATCGACCGCTTCGTCTGCGACATCAAGGAAAGCCAGTTCGGCGACGGCCTGCATGTCTACGGCCAGGGCGCGGGCGAGCGTGAAGGCCTGCTGACGGCGCTGTCCGGCCGCTACGTCCCGCCCGGCCCGGCGGGATCCCCCCTGCGCGGCCGGGCCGACGTGCTGCCGACCGGCCGCAATCTCTACGCGGTCGATCCGCGCGCCGTGCCCAGCCGGGTCGCGCATGGACAAGGTGTCCGCCTGGCCGAAGAATTGCTGCGCCGCCATCTGCAGGATCACGGCGACTGGCCGCGCGGCCTGATCGTTGATCTGTGGGGGTCGGCCACCATGCGCACCGCCGGCGAGGAATTCGCCATGGCCCTGCATCTGGCCGGGCTGGCGCCGCAATGGGATGCGGGATCGGAACGCGTATGCGGCTTCGAAATCCTGCCGCCGGCCCTGCTGGGCCGCCCGCGCATCGACGTGACGCTGCGGGTGTCGGGCCTGTTCCGCGATGTCTTTCCCGGCATGGCGCAGATGTTCGAAGCCGCCGCCGCCGCCCTGGCCGAACGGGATGAACCGCCGGAAGAAAACCCCTATAGCGTCCGCGGCCCACGGGTCTTCGGCCCCCGACCCGGCCATTACGGGATCGGCATGGGCGCGACGTTGGAAGAGTACAGCCACGAGGGCCGGGACGCCGCCGGCGAGGCCTGGCTCAGCGCCTCGGAATGGACGATCGGCGCGGGCGGCGACATACGGCGCGATCGCGACGCGCTGGAAACCCGGCTTCGCACGACCGACAGCATCGCGCATGTGCAGGACCTTCCCGAAACCGACCTGCTGCTGTCGCCCGATTACGCGGCGCACGAGGCCGGCCCCGCTGCGGCCATCGCCCGCATCGGCGGCGTGGCGCCCACGCTCTATCACCTCGACGCCACGCGCCCCGAGGCCCCCCGCGCCCGCATCCTGCGCGAGGAAATCGCCCGCGTGGTCCGCGCCCGCGCCGGCAACCGCAACTGGGCCAGCGGCATGATGCGCCACGGCTTTCGCGGCGCCGCGGAAATCGCCGCCACGCTCGATAATCTCGCCGCCTTCGCGCACCTGACCCACGATGTGCCGGCCCATCTGTTCGACATCTATTACGACGCCACGCTGGGCCGCGACGATCTGGTAACGTTCATGGCGCGCGAGAACCCGGCGGCCCTCGCCACCCTGCGTGATCGTTTCCGTGCGCTCGACGCCGCCGGCCTGTGGATCACCCGCCGCAACACCATCGCCGCCAACCTGCGGGACGCGCCATGATCGCGCCGCTGGTCAAGGGCTGGTGCCCCGGCGCCCTGCGTCCGATGCCATCCGGCGACGGGCTGCTGGTCCGTATCCGTCCTACCGCCGGACGGCTGACCCAGGCGCAGGCCGCCGGCATCGCGCATCTGGCCGGGCAATACGGCAACGGGCTGATCGACCTGTCCGCACGGGCCAACATCCAGATTCGCGGCATCACCGACCCGACCCATGCCCCGCTTGTCGCGGGCCTCGCGACGCTGGGCCTCATCGACCCGACGCCCGAAGATGAGGCCAGGCGCAATATCGTCGTGACCCCGTTCTGGCAGGACGGCGACGGCACGGCGGAACTGGCCGAACGACTGGGCAGCGCCCTGCTGGACGACCGGACGATCGACCTGCCCGGCAAATTCGGCTTTGCCGTCGATACCGGCGCGAACCCCGTCCTGCGGGAGGTATCCGCCGATATCCGGATCGAACGCGACGCCACGGGGGCCTTGCTCTGCCGGGCCGATGGCGCTGCCGGCGGCGCACGGATCACGCCGGACACCGCAGTCCACACCGCGCTGAGCCTCGCCCGCTGGTTCATCGCCGGCGGCGGTCGGGGGCGCATGGCGGCGCATCTGGCCGGCGGTGCGACGCTGCCCGCCGCCTTTACCGCAATCCAGGCCGCGCCGACGACCGGCACGCCGGCCCCGCCCCCCCGCCAATCGGCCGCCGGGTTCATGATCGGCCTCGCCTTCGGGCAGATGCGGGCACGCACCCTGTCCGCCCTCGCCGACATTGCCCCCCTGCGCGTCACGCCGTGGCGCATGCTGCTGCTCGAAGGGCGGACGGGCGCACCGGACATCGACGATGTCATCACGCGCCCGGACGATCCCCTGCTGCGGGTCATCGCCTGCCCCGGCAAGCCCGGCTGCACCCAGGCCCTGCAACCCACGCGGGCGCTGGCGCGGGCCTTCGCCCCGCATGTCCCTGCGGGCAAGGTGCTGCATGTGTCAGGTTGCGCGAAAGGGTGCGCGCACCCCGGGCCGACCTCGCTGACCCTCGTCGCACAAGCCCATGGCTTTGGCCTTGTCCGGGACGGCAACGCCGCCGCCTCTGCCATCCACCATCCCCTCACGGTCGAACAGTTGCTGGCCACACCCGGAACGCTGATGGGAAAATCCTGATGCCTCACCTGTATGAAACCGATGGCGCGGCCATCTACCGCCGGTCCTTCGCCATCATCCGGGCGGAAGCCGATCTGGCCCGTTTCACCCCGGAAGAGGAGATCGTCGCCGTACGGATGATCCATGCGGCCGGCATGGTCGGTCTTGAACGGCATATCGCCTTCTCACCCGGCATGGCGATCGCGGCGCGCGCGGCGCTGGAGGCAGGGGCACCGATCCTGTGCGACGCGCGCATGGTCAGTGAAGGCATTACCCGCGCACGGCTGCCCGCCGGCAATGATGTGATCTGCACGCTGAACGACCCCGGCGTGGCCGATCTGGCCCGCGAGACCGGCAATACCCGTTCGGCCACGGCGCTCGAACTCTGGCGCCCCTATCTGTCCGGTGCGGTGGTGGCCATCGGCAACGCGCCCACCGCCCTGTTCCACCTGCTCAACATGCTGGAAGACGCCGCCTGCCCCCGGCCGGCGGCGATCATCGGCTGCCCGGTCGGCTTTGTCGGCGCCGCGGAATCGAAGGACGCGCTGATGGGGACGCCCCCGGCCCCCGCACTGACCGTCAGGGGGCGGCTGGGCGGCTCGGCGATGACGGTCGCGGCGGTCAACGCGCTGGCCAGCCGGACCGAATAGAATCATGCCCGGCAAGATCATCTGCACCGGCCTCGGACCCGGCGACCCGGATCTGATCAGCGTGCGCGCCGACCGGCTGATCCGCACCGCCCGCCATGTGGCCTATTTCCGCAAGGCCGGGCGCGCCGGACAGGCGCGGCGGATCGTCGAGGGGATGCTGGCACCCGGCGTCATCGAATATCCGATGGAATATCCCGTGACCACCGAACTGCCGGTGAACAGCCCCGCCTATCGCGACGCGCTCGCCGGCTTTTACGAGGACTGGGCGAACCGTCTGGCCGATCTGGCCCGCACGCAGGATGTGGTGGTGCTGTGCGAGGGCGATCCGTTCTTCTACGGCTCCTTCATGCATCTGCATGCGCGCCTTCAGGGTCGCGTCGAGATGGAAATCGTCCCCGGCATCACCGGCATGACGGGCTGCTGGAACGCCACCGGCATCCCGATCACCTGGGGCGACGACGTGCTCACCGTGCTGACCGGCACGATGCAGGAGGCCGACCTGGCGCGGCATATGCAGGCCGCCGACGCGCTGGTGGTGATGAAGACCGGCAGGAATCTGCCCAAGGTGCGCCGGGCCCTGGCCGCCACCGGCCGGCTGGAGGAAGCGTGGCTGGTCGAGCGCGGCACCATGCCCGGCCAGCGGGTGGTCCGCCTTGCCGAAGCCGGCTACAACGACTGCCCTTATTTCGCGATCGTGCTGGTGCATGGGCAGGGCCGTCGTCCCGAATCCGGCCATGGGGACGAAGCATGACCGGCATGCTGGTCGTCGCCGGCCTCGGCCCCGGTGACGAGGCGCTGATCACGCCCGAGGTGGCGGCAGCCCTTGCCGACGCGACCGACGTGGTCGGCTACATCCCCTATGTGGCGCGCGTCCCCGCGCGGGAGGGGCTGACGCTGCATGCCACGGACAATCGCGTGGAACTGGCGCGGGCCACCCACGCGCTGGAACTGGCGGCGGCCGGGCGCAGGGTCGTCGTCGTCTCATCGGGCGATCCCGGCGTGTTCGCCATGGCCTCGGCGGTGTTCGAGGCGGTGGAGCATTCCCCGCGGCTGGCCGATATCGATATCCGCGTCCTGCCCGGCATCACCGCCATGCTGGCCGCCGCCGCGCGGGCCGGCGCACCGCTAGGCCATGATTTCTGCGCGATCAACCTGTCGGACAACCTCAAGCCCTGGGAAACGATCGAGCGGCGCCTGCGCCTTGCCGCTCAGGCGGATTTCGCCATGGCTTTCTACAATCCGCGCTCGGCCAGCCGCCCGCATCAACTGGCCCGCGCGCTGGAGATCCTGCGCGCGGAATGCGGACCGCACCGGCTGATCATCTTCGCCCGCGCCGTGACGACGCCCGAGGAACGGATCAGCGTGGTGACGCTGGCCGAGGCGCGTGCCGAGATGGCCGACATGCGGACAGTGGTGCTGGTCGGCAGCGCCGCGACGCGACGGGTCGGGCGGCATGTCTACACGCCGAGGCGCGCGGGATGACCGTCCGAACCACCTCCAAGCCATGCCATCACCGCGTCGGCGGCGCGTGCGACAGGGCGCGGCGGCATGTGGGGCCGGTCGATCAGAATCACCGGCAGGCCCAGCGCGCGCGCGGCATCCAGCTTCGCCCGCGCCCCCACGCCACCGGCATTCTTCGCCACGACATGGGTGATGCCATGCGCCTGCATCAGGGCAAGATCCTCCTCCGGCGTGAACGGCCCGCGCGCGACGACCACGGCCGCGTGGGGCAGCGGCAGGGCGGCGCCGGGCGGATCGACCAGACGCAGCAGGTAATCATGCTGCGGGCAGGCCGCGAAGGCATCGATCGACTGCCGGCCGATCGCCAGGAACACCCGTGCCCGCGCATCGGGCAGCGCGGCGACCGCGCCCGCCACATCGGCAACCGCACGCCAGTCGTCGCCCTCCGCCGCCACCCACGGCGCGCGCTCGAACGCCAGCAGCGGAATGCCGGCGGCGGCACAGGCCTCCACCGCGTTCCGGCTCATCCGGGCGGCAAAGGGATGGGTGGCGTCGATCACGTGGCTGATCGCCGCCTCGCGCAGATAGGCCGCCAGCCCCTCCACCCCGCCAAACCCGCCGACCCGAACCGGCAGGGGCTGCCGGGCCGGCGACGCGGTCCGGCCGGCATAGGAAAAGATGGCGTCCGTCCCCGCTTCGGCCAGAACATGGGCCATCTGGCTGGCTTCGGTCGTGCCCCCCAGCAAGAGGACGCGCGGCATGGTTGACCCCTGGCTTGCGATCATCGGCATCGGTGAAGACGGCATGGCAGGTTTGTCCGCGGCATGCCATGCCGAACTGACCCGCGCCGACGTGATTTTCGGCGGCCCCCGCCATCTGGCGCTGGTGAAGGCGGACGACAGGGGCCGCGCATGGCCGGTACCCTTCTCGGTCGACCCGGTGCTGGCCGAGCGCGGACGCAAGGTGGTGGTGCTGGCATCGGGCGATCCGTTCTGGTTCGGCGCAGGCGCCAGCCTTGCCGCCCGCCTAGATCCTGGCGAGTGGGTCGCCCACCCTGCACCATCGACCTTTTCCCTGGCGGCAAGCCGGCTGGGCTGGCGCCTTGAACAGGTCTCCTGCCTGGGGCTGCACGCGGCGCCGTTCGAACGGCTGAGACCCGCGCTGCACGCCAATGGGCGGGCGATCTGTCTGCTGCGCGATGGAGCGGCTGCCGGAGATCTGGCGCAGTGGCTGGTCACGCAGGGGTTCGGCGCCTCCACGCTCCACGTCATGGAGGCTTTGGGCGGCCCGCGCGAGCGCATCCGCACTGTCCTCGCGGCGGATTTCACCTTCACGGACGTCGCGGCACCTGTTGCCGTTGCCATCGCCATGTCGGGGCCGCCGGGGCTGGGCCGGGCGTCGGGCCTGCCCGACGGCACGTTCATCCATGACGGGCAGATCACCAAGCGCCCGATCCGCGCCCTCACGCTCTCGGCCCTCGCACCGCGCCCCGGTGAAATCCTGTGGGATCTCGGCGCCGGATCGGGATCGATTTCGGCGGAATGGTGCCTGGCCGGCGGCCGGGCCATCGCGGTCGAAACCCGCACCGACCGCGCCGCAACCATCCGCGCCAACGCACAGGCCCTGGGTCTGGATCACCTCCTCCGGGTCATAGAAGGCGAAGCCCCGGCCGCGCTGGCCGGCCTGCCCGATCCGGATGCCGTTTTCATCGGCGGCGGTGCCCGTGCGGCCCTGCTGGATCATTTGTGGACCGTGCTGCCGCCCGGAACGCGGATCGTCGCAAACGGCGTCACGCTGGAAACCGAATCGCTGCTGACCGTATGGCATGTCCAGAAGGGGGGCGAATTGCTGCGTATCGAACTGGCGAGCGCGGCACCCCTGGGGTCGATGCGCGGATGGCGCCCGGCGCGTCCCGTCGTGCAGTGGAGCGTGACACGATGAAAGTCGCAGGCTTCGGCTTCCGGCAGGCCGCCAGCCTCACATCGCTGCGCGATGCCCTGGCGGCGGCGGGTGGCGCCACAGGCATCGACGCCCTGGCCACGGTCGCGCAAAAGGCCGCCTCGCCCGCCCTGCTGGCACTGGCGGAGGAACTGGGCCTGCCCATCCGCGCGCTGGCCGCCGAAACGCTGGCGCATGTCGGCACGCCAACCCGTTCGGACCGCGTCATGGCCCGTTTCGGAACCGGCAGCGTTGCCGAAGCGGTCGCACTGGCCGCCGCCGGAGCGGGGGCGTACCTGCTCGCCCCCCGCGCGGTCTCCGCCGACGGGATGGCCGTGGCCGCGATTGCGGAGGGGAACGACGAATGACGGTTCACTTCATCGGCGCCGGACCAGGCGCGCCGGACCTCATCACCCTGCGCGGGCGGGACCTGATCGCCGCCAGCCCCGTCTGCCTCTATGCCGGATCACTGGTGCCGGCGGCGCTGCTCGACCACTGCCCGCCCGGCGCGCGCATCGTCAACACCGCGCCCCTTTCGCTCGACACGATCATTGCCGAAATCGTCTCCGCCCACGCAGCAGGCCATGACGTCGCCCGGCTGCATTCCGGCGATCTGTCTGTATGGTCCGCCATGGGGGAGCAACTGCGCCGCCTGCGCGCGCTGGACATTCCCTACGACGTCACGCCCGGCGTGCCGTCCTTCGCCGCCGCCGCCGCCGCGCTGGGCGCGGAGCTCACCCTGCCGGGAATTGCCCAGTCGGTCGTGCTGACACGCACCTCCGGCCGGGCCACCTCCATGCCGCCGGGCGAGACCCTCGCCGCCTTCGCCGCGACAGGTGCGACGCTGGCGATCCATCTGTCGATCCATGTGCTGGACCGCGTCCTTACCGAACTGACCCCGCATTATGGTGCCGACTGCCCCGTCGCCATCGTGTGGCGCGCAAGCTGGCCGGACGAGCGCATCGTCCATGCCACGCTGGAGACGCTGGAAGCCGCGCTGGCCACCGAACTGGAACGCACGGCGCTGATCCTGGTCGGTCCTGCGATCGGGGCTACGGACTTCGGCGAAAGCCGCCTCTATGCCGGCGATTATGACCGCCGTTTCCGCCCCGTCGGCACCACCCCCCGCTTCCCGGAGGCGGAATGACCTGCCCCGGCCTCATCATCTCCGCCCCGGCCTCGGGCGCGGGCAAGACCATGGTCACGCTGGGCCTGCTGGCCGCCCTGCGGGCACGCGGCCTGACGGTACAGCCCTTCAAGAACGGGCCGGACTATATCGACCCGGCCTTCCACAGCGCCGCATCGGGGCGAGAATCGGTCAATCTCGACACGTGGGCCATGTCGTCGGAGCGGATCGCGGGGCTGGTCGGCGCCCGGGGGGACGCCGATCTGATCATCGCCGAAGGCTCGATGGGCCTGTTCGATGGCGTGGCATCGGCGGGCGAGGCGGGCAATGGCGCCAGCGCCGATCTGGCGGCGTTGACCGGCTGGCCGGTCGTGCTGGTGCTGGACGTTTCCGGCCAGGCCCAGTCCGCCGCCGCCATCGCCCATGGTTTTGCGACGCTGTCCCCCACCGTCAGGCTGGCGGGGGTGATCCTCAACCGGGTCGCCAGCCCGCGCCACGAGGCATTGATCCGCGCCGGCATGGCGGCCGCAGGCATTCGCGTTCTGGGTGCCCTGCCGCGCCGCGAGGCAATCGCTTTGCCTGAACGGCATCTCGGCCTGGTTCAGGCCGAAGAGCAGCCTCATCTTGCCACGCTGCTGGGCGAACTCGGCGCCTTCATCGCCGCTCAGGTGGATCTGGATCCGATCCTGTCTCTCGCGGGCGGCAGCTTCGGCGGCCAGGGCCGGCCACGCGCGGTGGTGCCGCCCGGCAATCGCGTGGCCCTGGCCCGCGATGCTGCGTTTTCGTTCGTCTATCCGCATCTGATCGAAGGATGGCGCGCGGCAGGGGCGGAAATCGTGCCTTTCTCCCCCCTCGCGGACGAGGCACCGGACCCGGGCGCCGATGCCTGCTGGCTGCCCGGCGGCTATCCCGAACTCCATGCCGGCACGCTGGCCGCCGCCACCCGTTTCCGCGACGGGTTGCGGCAGTTCGCCGTGCGCAAGCCGGTGCATGGTGAATGCGGCGGATACATGGCAATGGGTGCCGGACTGATCGATCCGCAGGGGACACGGCACGCAATGGCCGGCCTGCTGGGCCTTGAAACCTCCTTTGCCAGACGGCGGATGCATCTGGGCTACCGGCTGGCGACGCTCCGCGCACCGATCCCCGGCCATGAGGCGGGCACCCGGCTGCGCGGGCACGAATTCCACTATGCCACCATCGCCAGCCAGCCGGACGACACGCTGGCACAGACAATCGACGCCAATGGCGCTGCCGTGCCCGAAGCCGGGTCGCGGCGCGGGCTGGCCACCGGCACCTTCTTCCACCTGATCGCGCCCGCGACATGAGCGGCTTCGTCTCCTTCGTCTCCTCCGGGCCGGGCGATCCGGAACTGCTGACGCTGAAGGCCGTGGCGCGGCTACAGGCAGCCGATGCCATCCTGTTCGACGATTTGTCCTCCGGGCCGATCCTCGCCCATGCCCGGCCCGACGCCGACCTGGTCAGCGTCGGCAAGCGCGCCGGCCGGCCGTCGCCCCGGCAGGACAGCATCAGCCGGCTGCTGGTCGAATATGCGATGACAGGGGCGCGGGTCGTCCGCCTGAAATCCGGCGACAGCGGCATTTTCGGCCGACTGGAGGAGGAACTCATCGCCCTGGACGCGGCCGGCATCGGCTATGAGATCATCCCCGGCGTGCCCTCGGCTTGTGCGGCAGCCGCCGCCGCCGGCATCCCCCTCACCCGCCGCCTGACCGCCCGGCGTGTCCAGTTCGTGACCGGTCATGACATCACGGGCGATCTGCCCGAAGAACTGAACGTGACGGCGCTGGCCGATCCCACCGCCACGACCGTCGTGTTCATGGGCAGGCGCACCTTCCCGAAGCTGGCGGCCCTTCTGTTCGCCGCCGGATTGCCGGGCGAAACCCCCGCTCTGCTGGCCGAGGCCGTCAGTCGTCCCGCACAGCGTCTTCTGCGCACCACGGTCGCCGAACTGGCCGGGATGCTGGCCACTCATGCCAGCAGCGCGCCCGCCCTCATCCTCTATGGCGCGCTGGGCAACCAGCCTGAGGGAGGACGCCCATGATCGATCTGGTCCTTGTCGGCATCGGCACGGGAAATCCCGAACATCTGACCCTCCAGGCCGTTCGGGAACTCAATGCTGCCGACCTGATCCTCATACCGCGCAAGGGCGACGACAAGGCCGACCTTGCCGAACTGCGCCGCGCCATCTGCGTGCGGGTCCTGACCAACCCGGCCATCCGCATCGCCGAATTCGACGTGCCGCGCCGCAACACCGCCGACCCCGACTACCGCAGAGGCGTCGCGCACTGGCACGATGCGATCGCCCATGCGTGGAACGAAGCCATCCATGCCAACCTGCCCCGAGGTGGCACGGTCACGCTGCTCGTCTGGGGCGATCCCGCCCTGTATGACAGCACCCAGCGGATTGCCGCCCGGCTGAACCCGCCCCCCAAGACGGTGCGCAGCATTCCCGGCATCATGTCGCTGAACATGCTGGCCGCCGCCCACGCCATCGCGCTCAACGATATCGGCGCCCCGTTTCTGGTCACCACCGGGCGCCAGTTGCGCGACCATGGCTGGCCGCCAGGAACCGATACCGTCGTGGTCATGCTGGATGGCGACTGTTCGTTCCAGCACATCCGCGCCGACGCCATCACCATCCACTGGGGCGCCTATGTCGGCATGGCCGAGCAGATTCTGCTCTCCGGCCCGCTCGCGCAGACCGGACCGCGCATTATCGCCGCCCGGGCCGAGGCCCGCGCCCGCCATGGCTGGATCATGGACATCTATCTGTTGCGGCGGCATGCAGGCAGCGTCACGGAGGGCGGATGATGACAAGGCGAGAACCGGATCGGCCGGAAGCACACGGCGGACAGGTGCGGGCGATCATGCGCCATTTCCCCGATGCCCCCCGCCCGTTCATCGATTTGTCCACTGGCATCAACCCGCAGACCTATCCGCTGGCGATGCCTTCGCTCCAGACCTTGGCCCGGCTGCCGGAAACGGATGAGGAGGACGACCTGCGCGAGGCGGCTGCCGCAGCCTATGGTGCCGCCGATCCGGACATGGTCGCGACCGGGCCCGGCAGCCAGAGCCTGATTTCCCTGCTGCCGCGTATCGTCACCGCATCGTCCGCGTGCATATTGGGCCCGACCTATTCCGGGCACGCAACCGCATGGCAGCAATCAGGAATGGCGGTGCGGAACGTCGTCGATCCTGACGATCTCGTACGGCAATCGGCAGAACCCGGCACCGTCTGTATCGTGTGCAATCCCAACAATCCGGATGGGCGCATTCTCTCGGCAGCGATACTGAGGGACCTTGCCGACCGGTGCGCATCACACGGAAACCATCTGGTCGTGGACGAGGCTTTTGCCGATTTCGACGGTGAAAGCCTGATACCGGCCTTGCCACATCCGGGCCTGATCGTCCTGCGCTCGTTCGGCAAGACCTATGGACTGCCTGGGGTCAGGCTGGGATTTCTCCTGGCCTCCCCGGAAACGGCGGAACGGACGCGCAACCTGATCGGCGCCTGGCCCGTCGGCAGCCTTGCCCTGGCCGCCGGCCGCCAGGCTCTGCGGGATGCACGCTGGCTGGACCGGGCCCGTCTGGCCGCGTCCCGCGCGAAGGACCGCCTGACCGGACTTCTGGAGGCTGCAGGCCTGCGCCATGAAGGTCACGCACGCCTGTTCACCCTGCTCCGGACAGACGACGCACCGGAGCTGTGGGCCCATCTCTGCCGCCACGGGATCGCCACCCGTCGATTCAGCGCGCAACCGGACGCCCTGCGCCTTGGCCTGCCGGGAGACGAACAGGCATGGGTCCGCCTTGATCATGCGCTGCACGCCTGGCGCGGAAGAAGCCCATGACCGGTCACGGCGAGGGGACAACGCGCTGCATGGCCTGCGGAACCGCCATGACATGCCTGGCCGCGGCCACATGCTGGTGCATGACGACGCCTCGCAGCTTGCCGGTTCCGACAGATGGTCGCACCGGCTGCCTGTGTCCAACCTGCCTGGAGCGACGGATCCGTGGCGACAGGCGCGAAGACGCCGAGGCGGCAGGATGAAGCTGTTCGGAATCGCATCCGGCCTGTCGGATGACGTCCGGCGCGGCATCATCCCCGCACGCGACAGCACGGACGGTCACGATGAGTCCGTCGCCGCATGGCTCAATGCAACCGGCGATCACCATCCGATTGTCGCCGGACCGGACGTCGCTCTGACGTCAGCGCAATCCTGTCGCGAGCGCCCGATCGTGACCGAGCCAGCGCTACGCGAACGCGGCCACGGACAATGGCATGGGCGCAACCTGCGCGACCTTTCCCCAGATGATGTACGCCGCTGGGTAGATGACCCGGACTTCGCACCGCCCGGCGGCGAAAGCGGTCGCGCGGCATTCGAACGCATCGGCGATTGGCTTGATCATCTGCCCGACGGCACAGGAACCCTTATCGTCATCGCACGCCCGGCAGTGATCAGGATGCTGCTGATCCGGGCGCTCGGCAGCGGCACGGACATGATCCGGCATCTGGACGTGCCGCCTTCAACCCGCAGCGAAATGTCCCGCCATACAGGCTGGCGGGTCTCGGCCATCGGCGTGCCGCTGGGCTGAATCCCCGATACTCCCGGCCATCAGCCGGCGCGGTGCCGCCCGGCTACGCTCGGTGTCAGGACAGCGGCCGCCAGCGGCCCGAAAATCAATCCCAGCGCCCCCCACAGGACGATCTGCATCCCGATGGCCGCCTCGCGGAACCGCCAGAGCACAATCGCGGGAAAATCAGCCGGCACTTCGTTGATATCGGGCAGCCCGCCCTGCACCAGCGCCGTCAGGACCACGAACAGCCCGACCCCGCACAGCGTGCCGTTCCATTGTCCGAAACGCTGCGTCAGGCGTCGTCCCACCAGGATGGACAGCCCCATCACGCACAGCGACAGCACGATCATCTCGAAATACGTTGCTGTACGCAGTCCGATCGTGCCTTCCTGCCCGACCGCCGGGGGATTGGGCGGATATTTCAGATCGGGGATCAGCACGAAGGTCAGAAATCCCGCCCCCGCCAGCAACAACGCCAGCGCACGTGGTGAGATCCGCCCCACCCGCCCGTAGGCCAGCGCAAAGACGATGGCGAAAATGCCCCCATAAGCCGCACCATACAGGGCCGCCGCCGTAAACAGGCCGAACGATGCCTGCACGCTACGACTGACGATCTCAGGTTCGGCCGCCATGCCTGCGGCCGCATCCCGGGCCGTTTCGAAGGCAATGGATAAATTGACCTGCGGCTCGCCGAACACACGGGCAAACAGGAACGCAAGACACGCGGCAAGCAAGCCGGCAATCATTCCGCGCGCCAGAAGACGTCCCGCCATGATGGATATCCCTGAGTCAGTGGCAGGGAAAACCCAGGAGATGCCGCCCGTCATGGACGAATTCATGCACCGCATGACCCGAAACCAGCGCGGTGGCGCCCTGCTCGGCGCCTACAAAATACAGCAGCACCATGGACAGGACCAGGCCGAAGACCGCCCAGGGCAGAAGGGCGCGCAAGGGGATGGCGTCGGGCATTGCCGCAGATGCGGGGACGGGCGAGGAAAAACCGTAGCTCATGACATGCTCCGCTCGGAAAATCGCGTTCCGGATTGGGACAAAAGGAGGCAGGGGTCTGGCTTTCCACCACGCATGGCGTGGCGGCAATTACAGTGGCGCGACCGCGTCGGACTTTCACCGACTTCCCTACCTTTCCAGGCTACACGCTGCGCAGCCATTTGAAAAGTCGGCCCGGTCGCCGATTCATTCGCTTGTGTATTGATGTGGGCCGTGAGCCATGGTTATAACGCGCCAAGTCGATGGAGCAGATCACCCCCCACAGACCCTAACTCAGAACTGAGGGCACGTTGGGGGCAGGGTCACGATCGTTACGAGAGAACCGGTCGCCAGGGTCTACGGAGCGGTCCCTCGATCAAAACCGGTCATAGGCGATGACATCGGCATCCGGGATCCGTCCACCGTGCGGAGGCAGTTCGCCCGCTCCCTTTCCAACCGCGACGAACATGACCAGCGCATGGTCCTTTGGCAGGCGGATGATCTCCGCCACCTGCTCGAAATCGAACCCGTCCATCGGGCAGGTGTCATAGCCGTGCGCCGCGGCTGCCATCATCAGGGCAAAGGCCGCCATACCGGCGGAGCGAAACGCCTCGTCACGTTGCATGGCCGGGTTGTTTTCATAATACTGAGTGATCATGGAAATGTATTTCTCGCGCATGGCCTCCGGCGCGTCATTCCAGTAACGGCCGGGGTCCTTCGCGTAGGCATGCATATCCGCGCACAGGACGACCAGTGCCGAGCATTCTTCGATCTGCGGCTGATGCCATGCAACTTCCTTGATCGCTGTGCGAACGACAGGATCGCGCACCACTAGGAACCGCCAATTCTGGATATTGAACGCGGTGGGCGCCGTCCGGGCCGCGTGCAGGATGGCGGCCAGCGTTTCGTCTGACATCTGGTGCCCCGCATCGAAGCGCTTCGTCGCCCGCCGCGCGAGCATCGTATCCAAAATCGCGTTCATGCCGTTCGTTCCTTCCGTTCATCCGGATCCGCAGGCGGCGCGGCCCCCGATTAAGCGACACATTGCCTCTGCCGCCCCAGCCGGTCGATCCCAAGTCCCACGCTATCGCCGGAACGAAGATAGACCAGCTCCGGGCGCATTCCCATTCCGACACCCGTACCAGCGATCGAAACTGGGCGTATCGCCTCCGGGGACTGCCAGGGATGTCCGACAATTCCATAGACGCTTAGGTTTTCCCGGCCCCCGACACGCCCAGGCTCGTCTGCTTCAGTCCGAATCGCAGACGACCAGGGTGGATGGCTCGAGCGCATGCGCAACGACCGTCTCGCATCCCGTGATCGCGATGCCACACCCCGCGCCGGCGTCGTGCCCTAGGATTTCTACGTGGCCGGCGGCGACGAGAACATAGACGCAGCGATCCGCATAGGTGGGTATGACAGCCTGTCCGCCGGCAGGCAGCGCGAGGCGAAGCACGCGCGCCCGGGCCTTCAGCGGCAGCGGGTCACCCGACCGCCCCTGATCCACTTCTTCCGGATCGTCGGTGGGAAAGCCGCTGGCCAGCAAGGCATGCTGATGCCCGAAGCGGTCCCCCTCGCGGCGCAGGCCGATTTCCGGCGTTCCCCCTTCCTCCTCGGGCAGCAGCCAGAGTTGCAGGAGCGACGCCGGTGCGCCCCCGGTCTTCCACGTCGCCAGGGCCACGCCATCACCGGCGCTGACGACATGACAATCGCCCGGATTCAGCAGGCTGTCGCCAAGACCATCCACCAGCGCCACAACCATGCCGTCCAGAACCAGTGTCACGATTTCGACCGCGCTTTCATGGTCCAGCCTGAAGGCGGCGTCGGCCTCCAATTCGATCCGGTTGAGCACGCGCAGCCGTCCCCAATGGAGAGAGGCGGTCCCGGCATAGGCCCGGAACGCGAAATGACAGTCGAGTTTAATACTCTGCTGGACCAGATGACCCAGCTCGGAAGGCTGCCGCACCTTGATCATCCCTGCCGCCCTCCCTGCCCGGGCCGCTGGGCCGTCGCGACCGGGTAACACGCCTCCCAGCCACCGCCGAGCGCGCGGTAAAGCCGGGCCACCGAGACCGAAACCGCCGTCGTCGACTGGACGAGCTGGTTCTGGCTGGCCAGAAGCGCATTCTGCAATGTCAGCACGTTCAGGAAGTCCGATGCCCCCTGCACATATTGCTGTTGGGCCAGACGTACGGCCGTTTCGTTCTGGGCCACGGTGTCCTTCAGCCGGTCGCGCTGCTGCTGGGCGGCGGAGAAATCGGCCATGGCGTCGTCGATCTCCTGCCATGCCTTGAGGATGGTGCGCTGGAGGTTGATCGCCGCCTCCTTTTGCTGCGCCCGGCGCAGGCGCAATTGCCCGGTGAGGCGACCGCCCTCGAACAGAGGCAGCGTCATGGTCGGGCCGAAGCCGTATTGTCGCGACGCCCAGGACCCGAGCCCGCTGAATTGCAACGCCTGCACGTCGAGGCTGCCGGACAGCGTCACGCGCGGAAAGAAATCCGCCACTGCCACGCCGATGCTGGCGGTGGCGACATGCAACTGCTCTTCAGCCATCCGAATGTCCGGCCGACGTTCCGCCAGTTCCGACGGCAGGCCGACGGGCACCGCGTCGGGAACCGGCGGTATCGGTGCTGGCGTGCCGAGCTGCGCCCGGAGCGCGCCCGGCTCGCGCGCGACCAAAAAGCTCAGCGCATTGATCAGATGCACTTCCTGGCTGCGCAGGATCGGCAGGCGCGACTGGAACTCGCTGAGCTGCCCGCGCGAATCCGCCACATCGAGCTGCGTCGCGGCCCCTTGCGCAAAGCGGAGGCTCGTCAGGTCGACACTGTGCTGGGCGGTGTCGATATTGCGGCCGACGATGGCGATCTGCGCCTGCACGCCGCGCAGATCGAGATAATCCTGCGCGGTCTCGGCCATCAGCGAGACCAGGACATCCTGCTGCATGTCCTGCGTCGCCCTGACCGCCGCGTTGGCGGCCTCGACCTGGCGCCGGACATGACCCCAGAGATCGACCTCCCATGACGCGCTCATGCCGTATTGCGGCAGGTTGAAGGACGGATTGCCAACCGTGCCCGGCACGGCGACGGGGCCGAAGCCCTGTGCCCCGCTGGCGACATCGCCCGCACCGGCGCGCTCCATTGTGCCGAGCAGGCCGAGGATACCGTTCGTGCTGGCGCGTTCACGGGCGTAGGAGACATTTCCCTCGACATGGGGAAACTGCGCGGCGCTCGCGATCCGCCGCTCGGCCAGACTCTCCGCCAGACGATAGGCGCTCGCGCGCAGATCCAGATTGGCGGCGGCGACCTGTTGTTCCAGCGCGATCAGCACCGAATCCCGATAGATCGTCCACCATTGCGGGTCGGCCGGGCTTTCCTCGGGATGGCTTTCGGCATCCGCCATACCGCGATGCCAGTGCGGCGCACTGGCGAGATCAGGCTTGTGATAGTCGGGCCCGACCGTGCAGGCGCCGAGCCAAAGCGCGCTCGCAAGAGCGAGCGTGCGGCGGTTGAGAACTGTGGTCATGATCGGTCCCTCACCGCCACGCATAGCGGGGGTCGTCCGCCTTCGGACCTTCCGGGCGCGATGCCGTATCCACCGCCACCTCGACCGACATCCCCACCCGGACCCGCGCCGCCAGAGGCTGCCCCGGGTCGAAGGTGATGCGCACCGGCAGACGCTGCACGACCTTGGTGAAATTGCCGGTCGCATTATCCGGCTGGATCGGCGCGAACGCGACGCCGGTCGCCGGCGGGATGCTGTCGACATGGGCACGGAGCGGCTGACCTGGGAACGTATCGACCCACACCGTCGCTTTCTGCCCCGGCAGAACGTGCGTGAGTTGCGTCTCCTGGAAATGGGCGACGACAAACGCATCCTGGACCGGGGTGACCGCCAGCAGCGCGCTGCCGGGATTGACGTAATTGCCGACGCGCACCCCGCGCGCACCGACCACGCCGTCCACCGGGGCCGGGATGGTGCAATAGGACAAATCCAGTTCCGCCCGTTGTTCCTCGCCTTCGGCGCGGGTCAGGTTGCCTCTGGCACGCGCGATCTGGGCGGCGAGCACGTCCTTTTCCTGGGTCGCTGCCTGCACGCTCGCCTCGTCACGCGCTTTCGCGGCCGTGGCCTCGCGGGTCTGCGCCGCCGTGCGCTGGCGTTGCTCCGTGGTGCCGGCGCCCCCGGCCGCCAGGTTGCGGTAGCGCGCCTCGTCCTGCTGCGCGAAGACGAGCTGGGCGTCGTCCGACTGCACCGCCGCCCGCGCCGCCGCGATCAGCGCGTCCTGCCGGGTAAATTCTGCCTGCAGATTGGCGATGTCGGCGCGCGTGGCGGCGAGATCGCCCTGCGCCACCGTAAGGGCCGCGCGGAAGTCGTCATCCTCGATATGGGCCAGCACCTCGCCCTTACGGACCTGCTCGTTGTCCTGCGCCATCACGGCGTCAATCCGGCCGCCGACCTTGGGGGCGACGACCGAGGAATAGGCCGACACATAGGCGTCGTTGGTCTCGACCCGTACGCCGTCTCCGAGCACGAGGCGGTCGCCGCCCCAAGCCGCGGCCCCCAGCACCACCACGCCGGCCGCCCGCAGCAGCGCCTTCGTTGTTCCGTTCATGAATATTCCCTCTGGCGGCCCCAGCGGCCGCGTCGTCTGTCGCGGAATGCGCGGGACCGTCAGGTCAGCTTCAGGTAGAGCGTCACGATAAGAGCGACGAAGTAACCCTCGATCCGGTCGCGCAGCGTCCATCCCGGCGCTCTCGCGTTGCCCGTTCGATCCGATGATGGGATGTCTGGATGCCGCGGTCGGCGCGTATCCCGATACGAACTGGTCTTCATCTCATTCTCACATGAAATACTGTCCGCCCCCATCAGCGCGCGGGAGCGGAGGTGGATGGCGCGCGGGGCGGATAGACCCGTTGCGGCAGAACCAGATTGAGGGCGAACAGCGCAGCGCAGACGCCGATCATGATCGTGTAGATGTCGGCACAGGCCAGAATGAGCGCCTGTTCCGACGCCTCGCCGTGCAGCAGGACGGTCATGTTCCAGTCCAGCCGGGCCGGATCGGTGATGTGCGGCGCCAGCAGCGCCTGCGCCGGGTCGCCCCAGGGCTGCAATGCGTTATGGTTGGTGCCATAGGTGTCGAGCAGCATGGTGGAATGGAATTGCTCGCGCCGGCGCAGCAAGGCCGAGATGACACCGGCCGCGATGGCGTTGGCCAGTCCCTTGGTCATGTTGAACATGCCCGAGATGAACGGCCCGTCGGCCGGGCCCAGGCCCATCGTCGCCAGCATCAGGATTGCGATGACCATCATCGGCTCGCTGGCCACCTGCAGGAGCTGCATGGCGTAGAAATTCTCGCGTACCCAGTCGGCATCGATCCAGGTGCCCAGGAAATAGGACAGGCCCTGGATCGCCAGCCCGGCCATCAGCACATGACGGCAATCCACCCGGCGGATATTGCACAGGGCGGAGACCAGCGGCAGCGCCAGCAATTGCGGCACCGCGAGGATCAGCATGACCGGCGCGATCTGGATCGGGCGATAGCCGCGCACCTCCTCCAGATAGACCGTCGGGATCTCCGCCGTGACCGCGCCCAGCATCAGAACCGCCGCCAGCGTCAACAGCGCATCCGTCACGTTGCGCTGCTTGAGCAACTGGATGCGGAAGAACGGCACCGGGTGGAACCATTCATTGACGACGAACAGCACGAAGAGGAACCCGCCACCAAAGAACAGATGGGTGATCAGCGGCGAGCGGAACCAGTCCAGCCGGTCCCCCTGCTCCAGCGCGATCACCAGCATGCAGATCGCGGGCAACCCGGTCAGCAGGCCACGCCAGTCGAATTGACGGAAACGCTCCAACCGGACCGGGTCCTGCGGCAGGCCCCACGCCACGCACACCATGGAGATGAGGCACAGTGGCACGATCTGCCAGAACAGGAACGGCCAGCCGACATACTCGAACCAGAAGCCCGCCAACGGCGCACCGCCGAGGTTTGGTCCGAAGGTGGCCGTCAAAGCGTAAGCGCCCAGACCGTAGATCTTGATGTTGGGCGGCAGGAAACGCAGCGCCACCGTCATCAGCATCGGCGGCAGACTGCCGCAGGCCAGCCCCTGCACGCAGCGCAGCAGCAGAACGGACGACAGGTTCGGCATGAAGGGTGCCGCCATTCCCAGCATCCCGACCAGCCCTGTCATCGCGATCGTCAGGCGACGGATGGAGAACGTGACCGAGCACCAGGGGGCGAACGCCATCGCGGCGATGTTGAACGCCTCGAACAGGGCGGTAATCCAGGTCCCCTCGTCGTGCCCCAGATGGAACGCGCCTCGGATATCGGCGAGCCCCGCCTCGGTCGTGTGTTCGTTGAACCCCGCCAGCAGGACCGCCAGCAGCATGCCCGCCAACCCCGTGGCCAGGCGCGGACCGAACACCGGCGCCTTAGGCGGCGCGGGAGGTGGTTCCGGTTGCATGGGCGCAGGCTTGGACAGCCCGTCGGGGTGCGGCCGCGTCAGCGTATCAGCGTGGTCCATAGGACACCTCGCAACAGCATCGTTTGAGCTAATGGCGGCAGTCTTGGATAAACATCCTATATTTGTGAACACTCAATTATGAAATCGTCGGAAAGCAGATATGGAACGGTCGGATGTCAGATTCCGGTTGCGACGCAACGACGTCTCTGCCAGCCTCGGCGGAGGCGCTGGCTGGTTCCGGCATATTCATCCTATGATTGGGTATTTATCAGCCACTTCAGGGCCGGGCCCGCATGACAAAGGAAGACCGGATGGCACACGTGGCGCGCGGCTACGATCTCAATCTTCTGCAGGCGATGAACGTTCTGGTCGAGGAATCGAGCGTCACGGGCGCAGCCGCGAGGCTGCAGGTCAGCGCCGCGACAATGAGCCGCATCCTGTCCCGCCTGCGCGAGACGTTTCACGACGCCATTCTGGTGCAGTCGGGCCGACACATGGTGCCGACGCCGCGCGCCTTGCAGATGCAGCCGCGCGTCAGTCAGATCCTGTCGGCGATCAGTGACCTGTATCGTCCACGGCATGCCCTGGATTTCGCCGGCCTGACGCCGACGTTTCGAATCCGGGCCGCCGATGTGGTGATCGGCCCGTTCGCCGAGGCGCTGCTGCGCGCCCTGCGCGCCGACTGCCCGGACACCACGCTGATTTTCACGGCGGAATCGAACAGCGACGACAGCGATTTCCTGCGGCAGGGCGGCATCGATCTCTATATCGGCGCCACGGCGTTCCTGCGCCCCGAAATCATGCGCCAGACTCTGTTCGAGAGCCGCTTTCGCGGGGTCGTACGCGCCGGTCATCCGATCCTGCTGGGTGACATCACACCCCAGACGCTGGTGGCCTACGATCACATCGCCGTCTCGCGCCGGGGGCGGCGACGGGGACCGATCGACGAGGTCCTTGCCGATCAGTATGGGCTCGAACGCACTGTCGCCCTGCTGCTGACCTCCTTCTATGCCGCGCTTCAAGGGCTGTCACAGACCAATCTGATTCTCCCGGCGCCGGACATCCTGACCGACGCGACGATGCTCGACCGAATGGGTCTTTATGGCTTTCCCCTGCCGCTCGAGCTGGAGCCGGTGACGATCTTCCAAGCGTGGCATCCCCGACACGACACCGACCAGGTCCATCAATGGCTTCGACAGAAGGTCGTCCAGATCATGGGGCCGAAACGGCCGCCGCTGTTCGAGGAGCCGTCGGTGTCCGACGACGCCAGGCTTTCAATCCAGGCGTGAAGTCGGGTCGGCCCTTTCTATTCGGGAGGTAAGACGACGCGCTACCGGGGCTCGAGGCGCTTACAGCCGCGTCAGTCTTGGCCGGGTAAGCGGAATGTCCATCATGAACCATGAGGCCGGAAAATCGGCCATGCGTCCCGTCATCAATAATCTTACCGTGCAGCTTGCTTGTTCTTGCCAGATACATCGCCGCAATTCATATTCGCCAATATGCTGCCAGAATCCTTCCGCACCACAAACCATTTACTTCGTCCGTTGTCCATGACGGACGCTAAAGAAATATTTTTGAGCTATGCTCAGGATCCAGAAGTATCACTTTATACCATCTGGATGCCACACAAAATCTTGTCCGATACAGAAGAATTTGTTTCAGATTGTCTTTCCGTGCCTCCACATATCTCGAGAACGTATTCAATTTATGATAATAAAGAAGGCGGGTTTCGTGGCCTCTTTTCTTTGCGTCAAATCAATTCATTCCATGTGGAGTTTGGGTATGTATTGACACGTCCATGGTGGGGACGGGGAATCATGACAGAAGTATTGAAAAGGTCAGTTATCTTAATGCTGTCTCAAAAAGAGTGTTTCAGAATTAGTGGTATCTGCGACGTAGAAAATTTAGGCTCCGCACGAGTTATGGAAAAAGCGGGTTTAAAGCGCGAAGGCATCCTGCGACGTTGTATCATTCACCCCAATGTAAGCAAACTCCCACGCGACTGCTTCAGTTACGCTGCAGTCAAATAGATATCCAGTTTCGGGAACAGTGCGAACGCCGTCGGACAGCCGCGTTGAGGCGAGAGCGACCGGGCTCACGACGGCGTCATCACCTCAAGACAGAGTCCTGATCAGGGGCCGCAGCACGGCCTTAGCCGCTCGCGCCGCTTGTGCGCTGTCCTGGGCCTCGATGGCCTGAAACAGGCGCTCATGCAACACCAATCCGGGTTCGGCGACATCATGCTCGATCATGGCAGAACGCGCCGCCTGCCTCGCGACGGTCAGAAAGTAGCGATAAAGCTCAGTCAGCGCGCCGTTCCGCCCGGCTTCGGCAATGGCCAGATGGAATGTCGCGTCGCGCTCCAGAAACTCGTCGACATCGCGCCCCTCGGTCCAGTCGCCGCGCGCCTTCAGCGCCTTCTGCATCGCACGGAGGTCGCGTGCCGACCGGCGTTCGGCGGCGCGGCGCGCGGCTTCGACCTCCAGCACGGCGCGCAATTCGAAATGATCGCGCAGGCTCGACCGACTGATTGCCTGCATGATGCTGACAGGGTCCTCGACCGTCCGGACATAGGTCCCGTCACCCTGACGCACCTCGAGAACCCCTGCGTGCGAAAGAACGCGAACGGCCTCTCGCACGGTATTGCGGCCGATCTGAAGCATGTCGGCAAGTTCAGCTTCCCGCGGGATCCGCTGACCCACCGGCCACGCACCCGTGGCAATCTGGTCGCGCATGGCTTCGAGCGCCGACGCAACGAGGGACGGCCGGGGCAGGCGAACGAGAGGAGCCGTGCGGGTCATGTGCAAACGCTCATTCAGGTGCTATTCATCCGATGAAAGGATGTTCTTGAACACGATTTCATCCGCAGGCCAAGCCTGTATCCAAATGGCAGCATCACGGGCCGCAAGCCGAACCAACCTTGCATGGCGGCCTCGCCGGATAGCAATACTCTGATCGCCAAAGGCCTCAAGGTGGCTGAATTGCACATGACACACATCTATCCTGATCGTACCGGCGGCGTCGCTGTCCATTCCCTCGTGCCCCATGCGGACTTTCGAGAAAGGCACCGGATCCGGATCCACGCGCCACCCAGCGTCATCATGGCTGAAGTGGAGAAGTTCCGGATCAGGGACGATCCTTTGGCCCGGCGCGCCCTCTGGCTCCGGGAACTCCCCGGACGCCTGCTGCACAAGGCACGACGCAAGACATTCGATCTGGACGACTTCACGTGCCTGGGGAAACCGGATCCTCTTACACTGGCCTATGGCCTGGTCGGCGCGTTCTGGGAAGCCGATTACGGGCTTGTCGCGTGCGATTCCGCGGCCGCTTTCACGCACAACCGGGACAGCGACGTCTGCAAGCTCCTCCTGACGTTCACGGTCACGCCGGTTTCGGACCGGACGTCCTATCTAACCACCGAGACCCTGGTCTCCTGCCCCTCACCCGAAGCGAGGCGGCGTTTCGCGCCATACTGGTATCTGATCCGGCCGGTCAGCGGCCTGCTGCGCAGGCGTTTGCTGCGCATCATCCGCGCCCGAGCCACGGTCTGAGCGCCCCAACCCGCCGTCACCGCCCAATGCCGGGTATTTTCGCGATTTCGTGGCCGAGAAAGTCGGCGCAGAGACGCACCCGCGTCAGGCTCGCCCGCTCCGGCGCGATCAACATGCTCAGAGGAGCTGGGAGAAGCCTGTAGTTCGGCAGCACGAGATCCAGCCGGCCGTCCTGAAGGCAGTCCTCCACCAGCCACCGATGCGCCGGCCCGAAACCGCGCCCCGCCAGGAAAGCCTCCCGGGCCGCGAGCCCGTGATCAACATTCAGGCGACCATGGAATGGAACGATGTGATGTTTGCCCTTCGGGGCCTGGAGGACCAGCCGGTCGGAACCGTGAACCCGGGAGAGGCGCACGCCTTCGAGATCACGCAGATCTTCCGGCCGCTTCAGTGGGCCGTTGCGGCACAGCCAGTCCGGCGAGGCCACCAGCACGCGCTGGCTTTCACCCAGCGCCCGCAGCTTCATCGAACTGTCCGTCAGCGGGCCGAGACGGATGGCGATGTCAACGCCATCGCGCACCAGATCGACACGCTCGTCGGTCAGGCTGAATTCCACCCGTATCCCGGGATTCTGGTCCTGGAAGGCAAAGATCAGCCGGCTGACATACAGGGCGCCGAGGGCCGCGGTGCAGGAGATGCGGACCGTGCCCGCCGTCGCCTGGCGCGTCTGGCGCATTTCCTGGCTGGCCCGTTCGACCAGGCACAGGATCTGCAGGCATTGCGCGTAATAGCGCGTGCCCTCTTCGGTCAGCGCCGTGCGGCGGGTCGTGCGGGTGAGCAGCGAGACACCCAGCGCCTCTTCAAGCTCGCGCAGATGGCGGGTGATCGTGGACTGGCCAGCACCGGTTTCCCGGGCGACCGCCGCGAGATTGCCGCGTTCGGCAATGCGGACGAACGTCCGCATCCGGTCAAGCGAGACATGCGAGTGTTCCATTTTCCGGCATTGTCCCTTCCACTCAGGCCATATGGGAAGAGAATAGCCTATCGCCTATCCTCGGAAAGTCGCCAATTCTTTCCATCCGTATGAGGAAGCACCATGAATGTCCTGATCGTCTTCGCCCATCCGGAAAGACACTCGCTCAACGGCGCCCTTCTCGATGTCGCCGTCGCTGAACTGGCGGCCCAGGGACATGAGGTGCGGGTGTCGGATCTCTATGCCATGCGTTGGAAGGCCGCAGTCGATAAGGACGATTTTCCGGCCTTGTCGTCGGATGGACCGCTGAAGGTCTGGAAGGCGTCCCATGACGGGTTCGCTGCGGATACGCTGACGCCCGATGTGCAGGCCGAGCAGGAGAAGCTGCTGTGGGCCGATACGGTCATTCTGCAGTTCCCGTTATGGTGGTTCGCCATGCCGGCCATCCTCAAGGGCTGGGTTGACCGCGTCTATGCCTCCGGCTTCGCCTATGGGGTGGGCGAACACAGCGATCAGCGCTGGGGCGACCGGTATGGCGAAGGGGTCATGGCCGGCAAGCGTGCAATGCTGATGGTCACCGCAGGCGGGTGGCCGGAACATTATTCGGACCGCGGGATCAACGGGCCGATTGACGATCTGTTGTTCCCGATCAATCACGGGATTCTCTTCTATCCCGGTTTCACCGTCCTGCCGCCCTTCGTGGCCTATCGTGTCGACCGGATGGACGAGCCGAAATTCACGCTTCTCGTGGAGCAATTGCGCGAGCGTATGAAGACCCTGGAGACGATCGCACCAATTCCTTACCGCAAGCAGAATTACGGCGACTACCAGATCCCGACCATGGAACTGCTGCCCGGACTGGCACCGCCGGGAGCGCGCGGCTTCGCGGTGCATCTCGCCCCTGAACGCGAATGACGTCGCGCCGTAATGAGGGAGAGCGCCGGCGGCCGCCAACGTGCGCCACGGGCGCGCACAAGCCGGGCGCTGATTGAGGATCAGCCGGCTGGAAGACAGGCTGGGTGTGACGCTCCTCGAGCGGACGCCGACCGGGATCCGGGCCACGATCGACCAAGGCGCATGGACGATCGCCGGTGCCTCTACCCTGTTCGGGCTTGGTCTTGGAACCACGATGCCAGCGGCCCAAACGATGGTGCAATGGGCGGGTGGCAAGGCGCACCTGGGCATCGCGACCGCGACATTGTCCTTCGCGCGCTCGATCGGAGGGGTGATGGGCACGGCGGCGACTTCGGCGATCCTGCTCCTGGTGATGGAGCGGCACGCGCCGGGTACCACGAGCCGGTTTCGGGCAGCGCTCGATATGCCCGCCGCTGGCATCGCGGCTACGGCGTTTCCGTTAAATGCGATCCGCGACGCCTTCCGCTGGGTGTTCGGGGCAATGGCAATGATCGCGCTCGTTGCCGCGTTGCTCGCCGTGCGCATCCCGGCGATCGACCTCGCCGACCCCGGGCTCGACCACGTCCTCCCCGGCGAGCACCCAGGCCGACACGGCACGCTCGAGGCCCTGTTCGCTCAGACCACGGTGGATGCGTTTGATGATGTCGTCGCGCTGGCCCATCTCGCGCAGGGTCGGCTCCGCCGTCTCATCCAATCGCCACCGGCTGCCACCAATCTCATGGGCAGTCCCATCCGCTCCAGGCGACGTGCCGACGCAAAGCCCGACCGTTCATGTCCCGATGCCCGACATGGGCAAACCGGGTGCGCACCACGCCCTGCCCGACGTCTCCTGTCGGACAGACCGACACCAGGGTGGCCTGCTCCTGCGTTCCCATCAGGGAAGGCCGGACATGACCGGGACTCGGGATGATCCGTCCCCCCTCCTGACTATGGCAGCCCTGTTCCTGCCTCCACGATCAGCGCGGGCCGCCTTCCGGCACGACACGCCGGCAGGCCTATGGACAGGCGTCCTGGTTTTCCTACCCGGTTCGCCGGGTGGAGCTTCGGTGCAGGTTCGATCGCCGAAGCGACGACAATGGCCAGGATTCCGGTCAGTCCGCTAATCGGTTCCGGAAGCGATAAGCGGGCGTTATGATAGCGGAAGAACTTGTCAGGTTGCACGATCAGGTTCACGGCGCGCGTAATGAGTGAAGCCGCTACTGTTTCAATGAAAGCCGTGAGGTCAGGAGATCAATAAAGGCGCGCAGCTTAGGCGCGAGTTGTTTGCTGGTCGGCCATAAAATCGTCATGGCACGGGGCATGGAAGCCTCTGTGACCAGAAGTCGCTCCAGCTTATTATCAGCGAGGGCCGACCTCACCTCAAAATCGGGCAAGCAAGCAACTCCTTGTCCTTGAAGAGCAAAATACGTGAGCGTCTCGATCGAGTTACAACTGACGGTCGATAGCTGCCCGCTGCCTAAGATACTCTCCCACCCCGGGACCGGCCATGATTCGATCTTTCCAGTCGTGGGAAATCGGTAGAGCAAGCATGTATGGCGCAGTAGCTCTGCCGCGCTCTTTGGCCGTCCCGCCTTCTTCAAATAACCAGGCGATGCGACGAGGTTGCGATGAAAAACGCCGAGCTGACGGCTGAGCAATCGCGTGTCATCCGTTTCGCCAATGCGGACTGCCGCATCGAAGCCTTCGTCGATCAGATCCACTTTCCGATCCGAAAAGTCGATGTCGAGTTCAACTTCGGGGTAACGCTGGATGAATTCTGAGAGCGCAGGCAACAGCATCGTGCCGATCGCCGGAAGGCTCACGCGTAACTTTCCTTTTGGCGCAGCCCGTATATCGCTCAGCTCCTGCTCGGCAGCATCCAGTTCTCCCAGAATGCGGTGACACCGTTGAAGGAAGAGTGCCCCCTCTGCTGTCAGTTTCATGCTCCGGGTGTTGCGGTGGAACAGGCGCACGCCCAATCGCTCTTCAAGACGGACAACAGTTTTGCCGATTGCCGACGCGGAAACGCCAAGCAGACGGCCAGCTTCCACGAAACTCAATGTCTCCGCTGCGGAGACGAACACGGAAATGCCAGAAAGATTGTTCATTTTCTGAGCTTAAATCGGACGATTGCGGACGTAAACGTCCGATCTGATCGGAACCAGAGCCTGTTTTTCGGCTCTGGAACGATGCCTATCCTGTCGCATGTGGCGGCGTCGAGCGATGCGCCTCTGTGAACCCACCAGCAGCATCCCAGGAATGGCATGAACCAGACCGACTTATTTCCCTACTCCGGACGCTCGTTCGTCGTGAACTACGGCGAAGGCCTCGTCTTTCGGAACACCTATGCCGACGACGGCACGACCGTTACCGCCGAATTCCTGGAAGGCCCGCAAACAGGCGCCAAAATGACGGTGCCATTCCAATGGGCAGCTCTGGAGGGAGGATTCTATCTGCTCTCCTGGCAGGAAGAAGACAAATCCACCGTTGTCCATTGCGACAACTTCGAAGCGAAGACCACTCGTTCCTTCTACACAATGATGGACGGCAGCTTTTACGTCATGTCCGGCACGATCTCAGAGTAAGAACCAACGCAAGGAAGAACACCATGGCTCAACTTCATGGCAAGAAAGCCTTGGTCACGGGCGCTTCCCGTGGCATGGGCCGCGCGACGGCGCTCGCCCTCGCAACTGCGGGCGCCGAGGTGCTGGTCCATTACAGTTCAAGCGAGCAGGCGGCACATGCCGTAGTCGCGGAGATCATAGGCAACGGTGGGAAGGCCCATGCCATTCCGGCTGACTTGCGCGATATTCAAGGGACTTTCGACTTGTCCGAGCGCGCTCGTGAGATATCTTCTGAAAAACTCGATATTCTCGTTGCCAATGCCGGAATCGCGCGTCCAGCCCGCCTCGAAGACACCACTGTTGAAGACTTCGACGACATGTTTTCCGTAAACGTCAAAGCACCGTTCTTTCTGGTACAGCAGTTGTCGCCCATCATGAGCGCTGGAAGCAGCATCATTCTCACCTCGTCGCTGGCGACCCGCACAACCGTTGGCGAACTGTCAGCCTATGCCGCCTCAAAGGGTGCGATCTCAACATTGGTGACCCATTTCGCAGCGGAGCTGGGCTTGCGTGGCATCCGCGTAAACGCGGTCGCACCGGGTGTCGTCGCCACTGACATGTCGAGTTTCGTCGAAACGAACGAAGGTCGGGAATTCACCCTGGGTATCCAGGCGATCAAGCGTGTGGCGACGCCGGAGGACATTGCCGGGGTGATCGTCTTCCTTGCGGGTGATGATGCCCGTTGGGTCACGGGGGACGTCATCCGCGCTGACGGCGGTTCCAAACTGTGACGGTGACGGCGCGTCAGGCGCACCGGGATGCATCGGCGCTGCTTTCGGACGTCGTCGTCGCGACCGCTTCGGAGATGCGCCAGTTGGGCGCAAAATGGCTGTAATGAGGCGGAAGAGGACGAGCAACCAGAGGCGCTCACGCGTGATCTGCCTCCGTGAAACTGGTCCGGTTTGAGTGTTAGTTTTTCCGGCAGATTTTCCTCATGAAGGGAGTTCACGGGATGAAGACGAAGCGGTTCAGCGTGGAGCAGATTGTGGCCTGCCTGAAGCAGGCGGAACTGGGGATGCCGGTGGCGGATCGGGATTTCGGAGCAGACGTTCTACCGCTGGAAGAAGCAGTATGCGGGTATGGAGTCTGACCAGGTTCGGGAACTGAAGCAGGTTGTCGAGGAGAATACGCGGCTCAAGAAGCTGGTGGCGAAGCTGAGCCTGGACAAGGCGGTGCTGCAGGACGTGCTGTCAAAAAAATTCCCCGGCCGGCGCTCATGAAGGAGGTTGTGGCTTATGTGGTGACGCACCACGGCTACAGCCAGCGCCGCGCCTGTGGTGTCGTGCGTCAGCATCGTTCGACCCAGCAGCTGGCGTCTGGTCGATTTATGGGCTTACCATCACGGCGTTCGCATGGACTTTTCTCGTCCCGGCAAGCCGACCGACAATGCCTATATCGAGACGTTCAACGGCACGCTGAGGGACGAATGCCCGAACCCGCACTGGTTCGGCTCGATCGCCGAGGCTCAGCGTCAGATCGAGGCCTGGCGCCGGGACTATAATGAGAGCCGTCCTCACTCGGCTCTCGACCACATGACACCGGCAGAATATGCTGCCAGGGCAAAGAACTTGCTGGCTCCATGGGGGCCAGCAAGGCCGGAGACCAACTCTCAACCCGGACCACCGTCGCCAGGCGTTTCACAGCAGTGAATTCCATCTTACTCAATGGACCACCCTGAAGGGGGCACCTCAAGCAGCGGCAGCGTCGTGGCCATCGCCAGGGCGAGCGCCATGCGGGTCACGTCGTTGGCCGACGGCAATTCGATTGCGGCCCGCTCGCCGGAGAGCCAGTCTCCGATCAGGTCATTGATCTTGCCGGGAGCAAGACAGCAGGTGCCTCGGCCAGCAGATCGCGATATCCTCGTCACGCCGCCGGAGGTCGGCTGACAACCCGCTCATGGTGAGCCTTCATTGTACCTTGGTGCGCCGTCGCGTCGTCATCGTTGCTCGTGTCTTCCGTCAGTCGAGCGGCCAGCTTAAGGACAGACGGCGCGATGTGAAGGCCTTCCGGCTACAGGCTGTAGTGGCGTCCCTTGTATGCCTGTGGGAGGCTTTGCCATCCTTGCGGGACGAGGCCATCCTGCAGATCGACTGAGAACCGATCTGCAAGATTGTAACGCCACCGTATAGCGTATCGTCAATGAATGTCTTGGATCAACCGTTCGTCGAAAGGTGGAAATCGAGTCACGTCATCAGACACAAGGAAGGCCGACGACCCTCCCGCGACGCTTCTCAATGACGGCGCTTCTGTTTCCAGTACAGAGCCGCTGGCAGAAAGAGGCCGGTTGCGGCCATCAGCACACACCATGCGAGCCCACAAGCCAACACGGCAAGCCAGGGTTCCCGTTCAGGTATAATGTTATTCCTCCAGCGATGGCCGCCAGGACCAGAATAACAACACGTCCGATCCAGGGCATTTGTCATACTCCGTCACGATCACGAAAAACACCCGCTGTCGATCACCTGATCAGGTTACGGTTCTGCACGAGCGCACATCGCATAAGAGAGTTCCCCCTGTCTCCACAGGACGTGAGCGCGCGACGTACGGCATGGCATCGTCCAGCGTCCCGCCGAACAAGCATAACCGCTTCCGTCGCGTCGGGATCGGGCCAACAGCCACCTCGAATAGGAGCCGGTTATTGGCCAGCGGCGCGCAGCGGCGGCTCCGCAGGCACGTCCTTGAGATTCATCCCCTGATACTTGCCCGTCAGGGTTTTGAGGAAAGCGGCGATATCGGCCACATCCTGTTCCCCAATATGACTATCCGGTGTCTGGTAGCGCGCCATGACCCGGATCGCCTGCTCCAGGGTCTTGGCGCTGCCATCATGGAAGTATGGCGAGGTCAGCTCGACATTCCGCAGGTTAGGTACCTTGAAGCGCTGCAGATCAGCCTTCGATTGAGTGACCGCGAAGCGGCCCAGGTCGACCGGCGTCATCGGTTTGTCGCGATCCTGGAAATAGGGACCTTCAAGCCCCAGGATTTCGAACGCGTCGCCGCCAACGGCGACGCCACTATGACAACCCGAGCAGCCAATTTGCTTGAAACGTTCATAGCCGCGCCGTTCCTGCGCGGTCAGGGCCTGTGCATCGCCCTTTAGGTACAGATCGAAGCGGCCGTTCGGTGTGATCAGGGTCTTTTCATATTCCGCGATCGCGTTGGTGACGGTTTTCTCGGTAACCGAATTGGGTTCGTACACGCTTTCGAAAGCCGTCGCGTATTCCGGAACTGCGGCGATGGCAGCAGCGACGCTCGCCCAATCATGTGATCCCATTTCGACGGGGTTGGTCACGGGGCCGGCCGCCTGGGCAGCCAGATCGGCGGCGCGGCCATTCCAGAACTGCGCCAGATTGAATACCGCATTATAGACCGTCGGGGTATTGATCGGCCCCTTCTGGCCATTGATCCCGGTGGCGGTCACCATACGATCGACCCCGCCTTCGTTCAGGCCATGGCAGCTGGCACAGTTCAGTTGACCGTTGCCCGACAGGCGCTTGTCAAAGAACAGCGTGCGTCCCAGCTCGGCCTTCTGCCAATCGACCGGCACGCTTTCGGGAATGGGCTGAATGACTTCGCCGGCGAATTGCGGGGCAACCCCCGGGGTGGCGTAGTAGCGGCGTCGCTGCTCCTGAATCCAGGCCAGAATATCCTGCCGCTGGCGCGCGTTGAGATAAGCATGCCAATGAAGGGTCAGATAGGCCCACGGCGGCATCCGGTTCTGCGCGATCACCTCCTCGATCCGCGAGAGCTGCTCGACGGAGGGCGGCTTGCCGGCCTGGAACGCCGCGATGATCGGCTGGAACTGGAAGTGACGCTGACCCTGGGTCAGGTCGCGGGCCATGATCTGATTGGCGAGCGGCAGCTTGAAGTAGAAAGGCAGATTGGTGCCCGCAACGTGGCAGTAGTCACAGCGTGCCTCCTGAAAAGCCGCGAAGGCCTTCATGGACACGGGGTCGTGCAATGACGGACTCCCTGCGGGAATCTGCGGTGCGCCCGCATGATCGAAATGCGCGAGATAGGCGACCGCTACGCCGTAGGCGACGACACCCAAAGCCACGACACCGGCAAACGCCGTCTTGACCGGACTCAGCGACACCGCTCTACCCCCTCTTTTTAAAGAGAAAAACGTGATATCATAACCCAGTCCACCGTGTGACGGGCGAAGAAAAAATCGGTCGTTGGGTCAGCATTGCGGTCGGGACACACGGCGTCGATGTCTTCGACCGCAGGTTTCGTCGTCGCGCAGGTACCACAACAGATCTCATCCGTCTCAGAGTCCGATCCAGTGCGTTCGATGGCACAGGCGCGCGACAGGACCGCCCCTTCCGCCAGGCACCATCGACTTCAGTCGGACAGACCGCGCCACAGGTCGATGCTGCCTTCATGGGCGTGCCGGTCGATGTGCTCCAGTTCCTTGGAACTGAAAGTCAGGTTTTTCAGCGCATCAAGCGAGTCGTCGAGCTGTTTCGTGTTTCGAGCGCCGATGAGCGCGGACGTCACACGCGGATCGCGCAGGACCCAGGCGATTGCCATCTGGGCAAGGGACTGGCCGCGCTCTCGCGCGATGTCATTCAGCGCGCGGACATGGTTCAGGTTCTCCTCGCTCAGCATATCGCGGCTGAAGGACGTGCCTACGGCCGCTCGGGAGGCGTCGGGAACGCCGTCCAGATATTTTCCGGTCAGCAACCCCTGGGCCAGTGGAGAAAAGGCGATGCAGCCGGTACCCAACTCTTCCAGCGTGTCCAGAAGCTCGTTCTCGATCCAGCGGTTCAACAGCGAGTAGGACGGCTGATGGATCAGCAGCGGCACACCCGCATCCTGTAGAATGCGCGCAGCCTGCCGCGTTCTCTCCGGCCCGTAGGACGAAATGCCGACATAGAGCGCCTTGCCCTGACGGTGCATCTGAATCAGCGCGCCCATCGTTTCTTCCAGCGGCACGTCCGGCGTCGGACGATGCGAATAGAAGATGTCGACGTAATCAAGCCCCATGCGCTTGAGGCTCTGATCCAGCGACGCCAGGATGTATTTGCGCGACCCGCCCTTGCCGTAGGGGCCGGGCCACATGTCCCAGCCGGCCTTGGACGAAATGATCATCTCGTCACGGTGGCTCCGGAAATCCTTTTCGAGGATCAGGCCGAAATTCTCCTCCGCCGAACCGAACGGCGGCCCGTAATTATTGGCCAGGTCGAAATGCGTGACCCCCCGGTCGAACGCGCGGCGGATCACCGCGCGGCCGGTCTCGAAGACGTCCTGGCCGCCGAAATTGTGCCACATGCCGAGCGAGATCGGCGGCAGATCAAGGCCCGAGCGGCCGCAGCGGCGAAAGGAAGCGCCGTCATATCGTTCCGGGGACGGAGTCCATGTCATGATCGAAGATTCCCTTGGAGAACAAAGTATTTATTGCGCGGCAACCGGCACGTCCGAACAGGCATCTCTGATCATCGGCCGCGCCCGAAATGACAATGATCGTAGAAATAGGCGCTTTCGCCAGCCGCCAGAAGGGCGATATGATGATTCCTATTCAATGAATCGTTGAAGAAAGATCATTTCGTGAGCCGTTTCGCCCGCTCGGATCTCGCTGACCTGAATGTTTTTCTGACCATCGTGCGATGTGGCGGGTTCCGGCAGGCCGCCGTGGATCTTGGCCTGACGACCTCGGCAGTGAGCCATGCCATGCGGCGCCTGGAAAGCCGGGTCGGCGTCCGCCTGCTACACCGGACCAGCCGTTCGGCGGCCCTGACGGCGGCCGGACAGGATTTGGCGCAGGCTCTGCGCCTGGGCTTCGATGCCATCCATGATGGGCTGTCGGCTCTGGCCGGGCACCGGACGGGTCCCTCCGGACGGCTGCGGCTGAACGTACCGAGAGACGCGGCCCGCCTGCTCCTTGCGCCGATCTGGGAAGATTTCTTCGCACGGTTTCCATTGATCCATCTTGATATCGCCGTCGAAGACCGACTCGTCGATATCGTGGAAGAAGGGTTCGATGCCGGCATCCGGTTCATGGAACGCGTGCCGAAGGACATGATCGCGGTGCCGTTGACGGAACCGCTGCGTTGGGTGATCGCGGCCTCGCCCGGCTATCTGGAGCGGCATGGACGCCCCGTGAAGCCCCAGGACCTGCATGATCATCGCTGCATTCAGATGAGGATCGGCGATCATTCGACCTATCCGTGGGAACTCGGCAACGGCGATTCCATGCTCCGGATCGAGGGACCCGGCCCCTTGCGGGTCAACGACACCGACACCGCCGTCGATGCCGCGAAACGAGGGATCGGGCTGGTCTATTGCCTCGAACGGTGCATCGAGACGGAACTCGGCGCCGGCGTTCTGGAAATCGTCCTGCCGGAGTGGACATCCATGGGGGCGCCGTACGCCATCTATTATTCCAGCCGCCGGCATCTCCCGCCCGGCCTGCGCGAACTCACGCGCGTTATTCGCGAAACCCAGAAATTATGATCCGCTATCAGTTCCTGCTGATCGCCGCGTCACACGCCTCCTGACCAGCCTAGCGCCCGGGGATGGTCCGTGTTCCTGGATCAACCGGCTGTGCCACCACATCGGGCTGTCCTACTCCGCTGCCTCGGCGACAGCAGTCGATCTTCCGAACGTGGTGTGCCTGTCTCCCCACCGTTTCAGCGCCATGATGACCGGTTCGAGGCTCCGCCCGAGCTCAGTCAGGCTGTATTCCACGCGCGGCGGAACCTGCGGATACACGGTCCGCAGCAGGAATCCGTCCCGCTCCAGCTCGCGGAGCTGCATCGTCAGCATCCGCTGGGTGACGTTGGGCAGTCGCTTGCGAATGGCGTTGAAGCGCAGGGTTCCCTCCAGCAGGTGATAGAGGATCACACCCTTCCATTTGCCATCGATAAGCTCAAGCGTGGCCTCGACGGCGCAGCCGGGGCTGCAGTCGAGTGATGTGTGACGGATACGCGGCATGACGGTATCATTTCCGATACTATGGGCTTTATATGTGCGTTCTTGCGCATTGCGACCATAGCGCGCCATCTTCCGCCCGATCAACGATGGAGCGGAAATCATGCGTGCCGTTGGCTATCAGACGCCTCTTCCGATCGATAATCCTGAAGCATTGCGGGATATCGACCTGCCGAAGCCCGTGCCGGCCGGGCGCGACATTCTGGTCGAAATTCGGGCGATATCCGTCAATCCGGTCGATACCAAGGTCCGGAGAAGTGCCGCGCCCGAGCCGGGGCAGTGGCGCGTGCTGGGTTGGGATGCGGCCGGCGTGGTCACGGCCGTCGGACCCGACGTCTCGAAGTTTTCCGTCGGTGACGAAGTCTTCTACGCGGGTGCCTTGCAGCGTGCGGGAACCAACGCGCAATTTCATCTGGTCGACGAACGGATCGTCGGCCGCAAGCCAAGATCGCTGGATTGGGCCGAGGCCGCCGCCCTGCCGCTGACGGCGATCACGGCATGGGAAATGCTGTTCGACCGGCTCGACGTCCGCCGCGCGGTTCCCGGCGCGGCGCCCTCCCTGCTGATCGTCGGTGGAGCCGGCGGCGTCGGGTCGATCGCCATCCAGCTTGCACGGGCGCTCACCGACCTGACGGTCATCGCCACGGCATCACGGCCCGAGACCCGAGAATGGGTCCGTCAACTGGGCGCGCATCATGTAGTCGATCACGCGCAGCCTCTGGCCGCGCAGATCGCGCACTTGCCGACAGGCGCGCCCGGCTTCGTCTTCTCGACGACCCAGACCGACCGGCATTTTGACGACATCGTCGCCCTGCTGGCACCCCAGGGACGCTTCGGCCTGATCGATGATCCGGCAGAACTCAGCGCCCTGCCGCTGAAGCGCAAGAGCCTGTCCTTGCACTGGGAACTGATGTTCACGCGTCCCCTGTTCGAGACAGCCGACATGTCGGCCCAGGGCACGCTCCTCGACGAGGTCGCCGCACGCGTCGACGCGGGGCGGATCCGTACGACGCTGGCAGATCATTACGGCCTCATCAATGCCGAAAATCTGCGTCGTGCCCACGCGGTCATCGAAAGCGGACGCGCAAAGGGCAAGATCGTGCTGGAAGGCTTCGGCAACTGAAGACGAGGAACGGTCATGACAGAAACGTCAATGGATATCGTGCGTCGCTGATATGAAACCGGCGACACTACCCTGCTTGCCGACGACGTCGATTGGCAGGTGCTGGAGAGCTTCCCGACTGGAGGCCGCTACAAAGGACGCTCAGCCGTCAGTGACCGCTTCTTTCCAGCGGTGAAGGGGCATTTTTCGGAATACGTCACCCTGCCGGAAATTTTCCTGACAGAAGGGCCGAACGTCGCGACATTCGGCGTCTATCGCGTGCGTTCGGCAGCCGGCAAGGCCGGCGACATCTCCTTCGCCCATTTCTGGACAGTCCGGGACGGCAGGATCACCGCCTTCCGCCAGGTGGCCGACACGGCGGCGTTGCGCACGCTCCTGGCCGCGGAGGACACCTCATCATGACCGGAAACACCATGCCCTCCGCGGACGGGCGGGGCGGGCGCTTCGATCTCAACACCATCGTCGCCGCGTTCCCCGAAACCGCCTCGACTATGCTGCGCGATACCTATCTGGCGGATTCCCCGCTGCGCAGCATCCGGGCGTTTCGTATCTATCGTGACGTACCGCCACATTACCATACCCAGTGCGACGAGATCCTGCATGTCCTGTCGGGAGAGGGGACGTTCTGGATCGACGATCCCGCCGCGGAAGCACCATTCGCCCCCGGGCACCTGCTGGTCTTCCCGAAACGCGCGGTTCATGCCGTGCCGCGTATCCTCCGTCCTCCGGCGGTCTTTCTGGCGATCGATACCCCGCGTCGTGCGCCGGACGATGTGGTCTTCATTCACCCCGCCGATGGCACGCCCTCCGGCTTCATCGCGGGGATATGACGCTATGCGCAGACAGGTACTTGCAATGATACTCCCGCCTTATGGCAGAAAGATCCTGATGCGTGCGATGAGCCTGGTCGTCCTGGCGTCAGGTGCGATGATGCATGCCCCGCCCCCTGCGCAGGGCCGGTCCCTGCGGATCGAGGCCGAAAGCCGGGTGAAAGGGTGGAACGCCGTGGTGCGGGCTGACGGGCACATCTTCGTCGCAGGTCCCCGCTGGCTCGGGTTCGGAGGACCCGCGGTGGGCGAACTGGATGCGCGAGGGGAGATCCGTCCTTTTCCGGACGCGGCCTGGAACGGGTGGAAGCCGGGACGCGATGCGGCGCGACGCTTCGTCAGCGTCAACGCCCTGCATCTGGATCCGGAGGGAAAGATCTGGATCGTCGACACAGGCACACCCGCTTTCGGAGCACCGCCCGTCAGGGGTGGCGCCAAGCTCATCCGGATCGATCCGACGACGGGAGAGGTGTTGCGGTGTCTTCCGCTCGGGCCTGACATCGCGCCGGCGGGCAGCTATATCGACGATATCCGTTTCAACCGCCGCCACGCCTATCTCAGCGATGCCGGACGCGGCGCGCTCCTCGTGCTGGACCTCGGAACAGGGCAGTTCCGCCGTGTGCTGGCCGGTGTTCCCGCGACGATGGCACAGGCCGCCAGGCCGATCGTTGTCGACGGGCGGATTCTCCAAAATGGCGCAGGAGCCCCCCTTCTGGTCAATGCGGATCCGCTGGAAGTCAGCCCCGACGGAAAATGGCTCTATTTCGGTCCCCTGGAAGGCCCGTGGTCGAAGCTGCCGACCGACCTGCTCGACAATCCCGCGACCTCGCCCGAACAGCTTGCGGCCGCCGTCCGCCCATGGGCGGATCTGCCCGCCATCGGCGGAAGCGCCATGGATAAAGAGGGAAACCTCTATTTCACGGTCCTGAACGATGACAGCCTCTATCGGCGCGATGCATCCGGGACAATCGTGCGCATGCTTTCCGATCCCCGCCTGCACTGGGCGGACGCGCCGTTCCTCGCCCAGGATGGCCGCCTGTGGCTTCCGGTTGCCCAGCTCGACCGCGTCGCGCGATTTCACGACGGCCAATCACATATCCGATTACCCTTCCTGCTGTTCTCCGTCAGCACGGAGGCGCCTCGTGCCACCGATGCCGCCGGGGCCAAGACAGTCTCAGTGCCGTAAGGGCCGTGATCAGGGCCAGCATCGCCTCGATCCTACAGTAATCGTAGCATCCATCAGTGCGTCCTGACCGAGAGGAACCCATAGCCGGGAACATGACGATCGGACGCGCGGTCACTGTTCCGGTGCCCCCTCCTCGTCCGTGGCCATCCAGGTTGGGATGTCGCGGCGGGCATGCAGCACGCGCCAGACGTCGATGTGATCCGCGCGCGGCAGATAGAACACGATGAAGGGATATCCATTCACCCGGTACGCCCGGAGTTCGGGCAGGTCCAGTTCATAGGCGTAGCGCAGCGATCCGGCATGGGGATACAGACCGATGAACCCATAGGCATCCTGCAGCGCCTGGATGAAGCCGAACGCCACCTCCTCATCGCCTTCGGCCGCGTAGTCATCGACGGCCTGTTCGACGTCACGCTCGGCCTGTTGACGCGGGACGATCGGGCGCGCCGTCATCCCTTCCGCGCGCCGCGCACCCGTTCGCGCAGCCGCTCGAAATATCCGGCATCCGCCGGCACTGTGGCAGGAGACGCGGCCCCCTCGATCAGCAAAGCCCGCAGGCGCTGCCGATCCTGGTCCTTGCGGATCAATTCGCGCATACGCCGCGTTGGCAAAAATTGGCAAGGTTTTCTCTACAGCCCGAGCCCCCGCTGCCGGCCCAGTTGCCAGTCCATCGTGCCGGCCCGCATGATGCTGGAAATCTCCTGCCCGATCCGCCTGTCGATCACCGGCTTCCACGGCACCAGCACGAATTCCTGCGCGTTCTCGACCAGCGCGTAGGTGCCGCTCGCCAGCCGCACCTTCTCGCGAAGGGTGCCACGCATGGTCTCGCCGTCCGCCAGCGCCCGGAACGACGTGCCACGCGCCGCCGCCATCTCGCTTCCGACCCGCTCCAATTCCCGCCGCTCCAGACTGGCGAGCAGGCCCTTGCGGTAGCGGATGTCTCCATCCGGACCATGCCAGGCGTCCCGCATGACCATGTTGTATCGCTCGACGGACCGCTGCTGTCGTTGTGGCGCTCCCGTGAAAAGGCGAAGGGCGACGACGCCATTACTCCGTCGCCGCTGCCGCCCCAGGTCTATGTCAGACCATCTCCGCAGCATGCCAGTCGCCCATGTTCCTGAACCGGCGGGCAGGGTACGTCGCCATAGGAGCAGAAGACGCAGCAATCCCCCCGCTTCGGTTTCAACAGTACGCCACAATGCGGGCAATCGTAAAAGAACTGGCAGGCATCGGTCGGCATGGTTTCGAGCGATTGTTGGCCACATGCGGGACAGGTCAGGAGCGAGGCGGGCCGAATCATCTTACAGACAGGCTCCTGAACAGGACGGGTTCCAAGTGCGGCCATGCCAGCGCCGCCAGCACGACGAGCGCGCTGGCAAAGGATAGCACCTGGGTAGCCCCAATGCGTCGCCTGACAGCCCCGCTTTCCGCACGCGCACAACAGACCTTGGCCTTCCGCCGATTGAGCGCCCAGGCGCTGACCAACGCCGCTACCGCCACGGCAATCAATGGCACGCGCCATGGCGCAAGTCTCGACAAAGCACTGAAAACCCCCGCGCCGGCGCCCAAAGAAGCGAAGGCGAGCGGAATGAGGCAGCAGGACGACGCGATCAGCGCACCCACACCGGCTGCCATACCGCCCGCGACACACAGGATTCCACCTCTTTCCATGCCAATGTCGCTACGTGATGCTCGTTGAGGCAGGTCCGCCGTCTCGGCCATGATCGTCACTTTCCCATTGCGTCGAGCCTCATGCTACACCCCGTAGTGGCTACGGACTCAAGAGCAGGAAGGACGCATGGCGGCCATCACGATCGGCAAGCTGGCATCGCAAACCGGCGTTCATCTGGAGACGGTGCGCTACTATGAGCGCATCGGTCTCATTCCCGCGCCGCGAAGGGCGCGTAATGGCTATCGCCATTATCGCTCCGAGGATGTCAGGCGCCTGTCATTCGTCCGGCGCGCGCGGGATCTTGGTTTCGATATCGAGGAAATCAGGACGCTACTCGCCCTGGCAGAGCCCGGCCAATCCTCCTGCGACGAGGTCAGAAAACTCGCCATGGCTCATCTGGGCGACATCCAGAGCAAGATCTCCGACCTGCAACGGCTCGCATCCCTCTTGACCGCCAGCATCGAACAATGTCGTGGCTCGGAGGTCCCAGCTTGCCCAGTGCTCGATATGCTGGGTGCCTCTGCGGCGTGATGCCCTATTCCCTTTTATACGCTACCGCCATTCCGGCACCTGCCGCAGATCCTCAATCATGAACTCACGACCGGTCGGCAGGTCTTTCGAGAAATAGAACACCGTATCCCTCGGAAAGAAATGCTGCGCTTCGGGAAAGAATTGGTGGAAGGCAGCCCGCGCGTGCCGTCGAATGGCCTCTTCTTCCACATCATAAAAACGTCGCAACAGGTCGAGCAGATAGTCGAAGAAGTTATGACCGATGAAGCGGTCGTAGACGATGCTGTAATATTGTTCCATCGACTGGCCGGCGTCCGGAACCAGGCCCACTCCGGGAAACGGCAGGCCGAGATCGCAGCGGCGCCGGGTTTCCGTATCGATCCAGATATCGAAATCGCGATGCACGATCCGCCTTGGCCTGAAGGCCCGGTCGATTTCAAGCAGCGTATTCTGGGCGTGGGATTCCAGCAGCAGGCCGCGGCGCGCGCCCCAGCACCAGAACGCGATGACGGGAATGATGATCTCGTTGATCACGAACGCCGCCGGGTCGACGCGCAGCCGCGCGATCATCTGCACCAGCAGCGGCGGATCATCCGGGGCGTGGATGTCCCGCCCATAGAGCGCAAAGCACGGAATCAGAAAGCGGTCGGCGATGACCGGCCGAGGAATGGCTTCCCGCACCAGGAAACCCCAGGCCTTCTCGTCGGTGCCGAAAGCGAAACCCAGCGTATCGGGCAGATAGGCAAACCGCTCCGACTGCACCTGCGCCATCTCCGCTGTGATGGCGACGCTGTTCTGGATGTTACGCCGCAGCAACCCGCGGTTGAAGCGGGAGATCCGCACCGGATAATGGAGCTTGAGACAATGCGGCGCTATCTCCGGACCGACTGTCAGGACGGTGCGCGTCGACGCCGTGGGCGCAACCCGGATCGGCGCGCCGCGCGGCAGGGCACGGAGTTCCCCGAGATGCGCAATCCCGTTCATGGCCCAGGTCGCGGGATGGATCGCAAACCGAATGCCTTCCGGCCGCAGATAGTGCTCGGCCAGACGTCCGGCAGGAGCAGCCTGGAACACGGAGACTCGCTCCCGGGGCACCGTGACGGTGACGAGATTGAACGATGCCAGTCCGGTTTCCGGCTGGTAGGCAGGCGCTGCCTCTGTTCGTGCCGCCAGTGGACTATACGTCTTCGTGCCCAGGCCGACATAGCGCTCCATAGAGAGCAGCGACTGACGATCCTGGATGACGGCGTCGAGTTTCATGAACACGCCTCACGGAGGGAATGGCGCGCGATACCGGCGGTTATGCTCCCTTACCCTTTCTTGAGATTCATCTGGTCGAGCGCCGCCTTCAGCCCCTGCGCCAGCCGGTCCGCGTCGTCATTCGCCCAGAAATGCATAAAGAACAGCCGGGGCTGATCATTCAGCATGTGATTATGCAGCGCCGTGACCGCGATCCCATGGTCCCGCAGCGTGCGGAGCACCGGATTGACCTCGGACGCGATCAACACGAAGTCGCCTGCGATCGCGGCCTTGCCACCGCCTGTCGGCTGGAAATTGATCGCGATGCCCGTTCCCATGGCGACCGGCAGCGCCGTCGTGTCGCTCGTCAGTGTTTCGGCCCGCGGGATGGTGAACTGATAGACCTCGCCACTGGCCTTGCCGGTCCGCCCGAGAATTCGATCCAGCATCGCGGTGTCGAGATCGAGCGGCTTCGGGGGGACCGCATTCGCGGCAGCACCCAGCGGCGTGCTGGTCAGCAGCAACGCCGCGTGCAGGGTCTGGGCCAGTTTCACCGGATCGCCGTGCCCGTCAATGTGCATGTACATCGTCATCGGTTCGGCACGTAGCAAATGGTTGTGCAGGGCGGTGATCTCGAAACCGCCCTCGGCCAGGCGCTTCATGACCGGCTCGATCTCATCCTGGGTCAGCACCAGATCGCCCATCACCATGGCGTCTTTGCCCATCGGCAGAAAGGCGACCCACGATCCGAGCGCCAGCGCCGGCTTGATCGCCACACCAGCGAGCGTGACCTTGAGGTCGGAGCGCGGCAGGGCCACGCGATAGACGCCGCCGGGCAATTCCGTGCCGGCTTTACCGAGGGTTTCGCCTACGGCGGTCCAGGGACCGGGCGCGGCAGCGGCTGGGGCGGCCCACAGCATCGCCATGAGCGCCGTGCCCGTCAGAAATCGTTTCCGCATTTTTCGTCTCCTTGGTCAGTGGCTGCGCTGACCGGGCTCACCAGCTTGCTCTCAGCCCAGGGCAGAAGGGCGTCGAAGCCGCATCGCTCTCCGACATGCCCGAATTTGCCCCCCGAACGCCGAAGGGGATCGCAGCGGTCACCTCGGCGACAGGCCGCGCTGCTCCGGCGGGACGAACAGGAACGCCGCCTTCCGCTCGACGAACCACGTGATGAGCCAAGGATAGGCAATCCGGTCAATCACTGGTCGTTCGCGCGTAACCCAGTTCATGTGGTCCTTCCCTGGGCGGAGGCTGCATCATGTTTCTGCAACACTAGAACCGAAAAATGATACAGTTGTTGAGGTCAATTCAACTATATATCGAATTTTAACGGCATTATTGGATTTTATGGCCTAATATGGTCATAAATTCCAAAAGCCGACCTTCCGCCCCCCTATCCGGACGTGTATGAGGCGAATATTTCGACGCAGCCTGCAGTCTCATTATCTAAAAACATTCCATAAATAAGAAACAGCCTAACATATTGATATTTATTATATTATCCGTCTCGTTATCTAAAAAATATGACAGCCCTGCAGTGGACGCCCGGTCTGCAGGAACTGGCGGCCGCGTGCCGCAGCGGAACGCTATACGGGCGGCCGGAGGCGCCCGCCGAACAGGCCGAGCGCAGGGCGCGGTTTTCCCGGCTCGCCGCCCATCTGGCAGTACGCAACCAGATGATGTGGCTCGGACCGCCGGGTGTCGACGAGGAAACTCAAACTGCGGCGCTGTTCGGGTTGCTGGCCACGGCGCTGAGCACCGTGACGTTGCTGGCGCGCGGCGATGGCGGCGTCGGCGGGCAGGGCCGGGAGCCTGGCTGCTATTGGGCGCACCAGCGCAAGCGCGCCGATGAGCCTCGGACCGGAGGCGATTTCGGCGTCATCTGTGACCTGGGCGACGGTGACGTGAAACTCACCCTGTTCCAGGCCAAACGACCGTGGGAGGGCGACGAGTTCGAGGATCTCCGGATGGACCACCAAGTGCATTCCTCCAAGCCGGACACGCCACCCGCCGACACGCCGGCGTCGGAGCAAAAGCAGGCATTGGATCTGGTCGTGCAAAGCCTGGCAGCCGGGGATGGGTTGGACGACGCCGTTGAGCAGCTCATCGAGCACAGCCTATGGCAAGCCGCGCTCTGCACCGGGCCTGAGTCGCTGTTTGTCCCCGCTTATTCCTACCGGCAAAGCACGGCCCTGCTGGCAGCGGCATTGCACGGTTGGAATAGCGACTGCGGCCGAGCGGGATGGTGCTTCTACGTGCAGTGGCCGTACGGCGAGGCGCGTGAGCCCTGGGCGATTTCAGCCGTCGCGGCGCTGGGTCCGCGGGGAGGGAGAGGCGCAATGATGCGCGGCGTCCGTTTTGTCGACGTGTTGGCCCATGCGCTGTCACCCGTATGCCAGGACATCGGCTGGATCTTGCCGCGACGGGATGTCGCAGTCTGGGCGCCGATCATCTCCGGGCTGATGCCGGGGCTAGTGTGGGGTGGCTCGGCGGAGACCGCAGAGGGAGCGGCGGCTTTGGTCCGGGAGCTTGCGGGGCCACAGGCGGATATCAGACAGATCCCGCAGGGGCCAGCCGTGGCCGCCCCGGCGCCAGCACCCACCCCGGGTGTCCGCCCCGGCACGACGGGGCCATAGACGGCATGGCGCTCTGGCGCGACAGACGAGGTGATCTTGCTCCGCCCGGCTGGGGCGCGGCGCTGAGCGGCGCCGCCCTCGCCTTCGGCCGGCTCGACCAGGCGCTGCACGGCCATCCGCTGCTGCCGGCGGCGCTGCACCGGCTGCGGCTTGACGCGGTGCGCCGCCAGGCGACGGTCGACGGCCACGCGATCGATCCCTGGCATCTGGCGGCGGTGCTCGAGCACCTGCCGCTGCGCCTCGGCGACGCGGATCGCGGCGGGGTGTTCGAGGCGGCGCGCTACGCCCTGGGGCAATATCGCTGGCTGGTCGAGCCGGATGTCGACCAGGAGGGCGAGATCCAGGACGCGGAAGCGTTTTTGCGGGCGCACGATGCCGGCGCCGGGCCGCTGCTGGGCGCCGGCGCCGGGCTGCATCGCTGGCTCGAGGCCGGGCACGCCCGGCCGCCGATGCGCACCGCCCTGATCCGCCACTTCCGCCGCAGCATGTTGCACACGCCCCTGCCGTTCACCGGCGCGGCCGCGCTGGCGGCGGAGACGCCATGGGGATATGCCGAATGGCTGCCGTGCTTTCTCGACGCGCTGGGCGCCGAGGCGCGCGACGGGCTGCGTCAGCTCGGCCTGCTCGAGCACGCCTGGCGCCAGGCCCGCACCCATGTGGCCGGCCGGCGCCGGCACTCCCGCGCCGCAGCGGCGCTCGACCGCATCGCCGCCGCACCGCTGATCTCGGCCACTACGCTGGCCGGGCAGTTGCAGATGGCGCCGAAGAATGCACTGGCGCTACTCGATCAGTTTGTCGAGCGCGGCATCGTCGTCGAGGTGACCCATCGCAGCGCGCGCCGGCTGTTCGGGCTGAAGGGCCTGGCGCCGCTGGCCGAAGAGGTTGCCCTGCCGCGCCGGGCGCGGCGCGGCAGTGGTCGGGTCCGTTCGCCGGAGCTGGATGAGCCGTTGGTCGACGCCGCGCCGACGCCGGTGGCCCTCTCCCCGCTGGCGCGCTGGCAGCCGGATTATGCGGATCTCGAGGCCGCGATGGCGGCGGCGGACCAGGTGGTGCGCAACGCGGGCAGCCGTCTCGAGGCCCTGGGCCTCGCGGGGCCTGGAGGGCGCGGCGGGTCAGCGCGATCGCGCCAGCAGGAAGACGACACCGACGACCGCGAGTGACGCCGCACCGAGCAGAAACGGGGCATGGCGATACCAGATCTGCCGGCCGGCAAAGCGAAGCGGATCGGCGATCGCGCGCTGCAGTTCATCGCGAAGGGCGCGGTCGCGCAGCTGGATGGTCCGGTGATCCAGGCGCAGGGCGGCAAGTTCGCGATGCTGCTCGTCGAAGGCTGCGTCGAGCGAGAGCACGGACAGATTTTCCGGCAAATGGTCCCAGGGGATCAGCTGGCCGGCGGACATCTCGTTGGCGACGCCTGCGGCCCTGGTCTCGTCCGTCTAGCGGAAGGTGATGCCGAACTGTTCGTAGGGCCGGCTGCGCCGGATCGTATTTTCACCGCGCGCCTGGTGCGCGAGCAGGGTGATCGGGTTCACCGAGGCGTCAGGCCATTGCCGTGCCCAGGCCACAACGAGGTTCATCAGATAAGAGCCGATGCGGTTGCCCTCCAGCTCCTCCAGGTCGAGAAAGACCGCACCACGTCTGGGGTTGTGCGAGGTCAGGCTGATACGGGCGCGGTCGTCCCACTGCCGTGCGTAGCATGCCAGGAACCGCCGGGTCGGCTGCGGCTGGCGGGCCGGCAAGGCGCCGATAGGTGATCGTCAGCCTGGCCCATACGATCGCACCGGCCTCGTCACGGGCACGGCTCTCCTCCTGATTGATCAGGATCCGGGCGAGCGGCGGTGCGTCTGGCGCGAGGCGCGGGCGGACCACCAGGACCAGAGGCGGGCTGGGGATTGTTGGCCCGCTCCCGGTCCCAGGCATCAATCAGACTGCCTTCTTGAGCAGCGGGCTGGCCTTGAAGCGGACGGTTCTGCCGGCCTCGACCGAGACGGGCTCGCCGGTGCGGGGGTTGAGGGCCTGGCGCGCGCTGGTCTCGCGCACTGTGAAGGTGCCGAAGGACGGCAGGGTGAAGCTGCCCTCGTACTGCAGCTCGGCGACGATCGCGCCGACAAGGGCTTCAGCGCCTCTGGCTGCCGCGACGCCGGTGCAATCGAGGGAATCCTGCAGGACGGCGGCAATAAATGCTTTGCTCATGGCTCGATCCGGAATGTGAAGATGATGGTCGGCAGCCAGGGGCTGCTGGACCCTCGTAAAGGCCGAGTTAATTAAAACAAGCTCTTCTGTTGGATGGGCCGGTGGAGATGTGTGCCGAGCGTGGCGCCGGTGGGCAATCGGTGGGCAACGTCCCGTTGTCCACCGATTGCCCACGGGCAGAGCGCGGTCCGCAGGACGGTGCACATATCCACAGGCGTCGGGTAGGGCGAGACGTCAGGACTTGCACCAGTGACCAACGCTGCGCCCCGTTCGTCAACTCTTCCGGGGGCGGCCGCGCCTGGCTGCGGGGAGCTTGGTGACTTCGATCCCGTCGATCCTCTCCGGTACGGTGGCTGACGCGGCGGCGGATTTGCGGCCAAGTCCGAGTTGCTTCGCGATTGCCGAGCGGCGCTGCGAATGGTTGGGGGCGACCATCGGGTAGTCGTCAGGCAAGCCCCAGCGGGCTCGGTACTGCTCTGGCGTAAGGTTGTAGGTACTGCGCAAGTGGCGCCGGAGCGTCTTGAATTGCAGGCCGTCTTCGAGACAGACGATGTAGTCGGGGAAGACTGATTTTCTCGGCGGAACCGCCGGCGTGAGCGGCAGCGGCGCCTCCACGGTCTTTCCGAGGGTGGCCAGGGTGTCGAAGATCGATGCCAGGAGGCTGGGCAGCGCCACGGCGGGCGTATTGGTGTGGGCAACATAGGCGGAAACGATCCGGGCGGTCAGACGCCGTAACTGCGTGTTCAACGATGATCCTCATTTCTCTTTGACTGGAGCCATGACTATTCGGCCCTGTCCAGCGCAGCGTAACTCGTCGGGGCGATACACCGTTCTGTCGTCCGGTCTCCCGCCGGTATATCTCTTTTTCTTCCTTTCAGCTCGTAATGGATGAAGAAAACAATTATTGCTGGGGGGTGATCCGAACTTCATACACTCCATGATAGGCGACGGGGGCGTTCCCACCTCGGTTGCCCCTTAAGACTAACGTGCCGTCATCGATCGCAAAGGTAACGGGAAACCGATCACATTCGATCTTATACGAACGGGGGATTGGCGCTTGGTTGACGGCTTCTCTGGGTGTGCCGGGGACGTCTGGCAGAGAGACCTCGGGACCTCGGATGTAAGTGTCGGACAATGCCGTTACTGTACCCGAGAAGTGATCTTCAATGTCGTTAATTGTGTAAGAAATGTTTGCCTCAAATTGGTCGCCGGGAATTCCTTTTTCCCGAAGCGTTGTTAAAAATGAAATATAAGCAGCGCGGCTCGATTGGGTGGACAATACTTTTCCCCTTTCTGAATCGTTTAGAGGCGATTGAAGCCAATATCGCTCAAGTCGTGGTTTCGGCCCCGCGGTCCGACTTCAATGGAAATCGGGACCAGACGTCCAGCCGACCGATCGGTCAAGGCGCTGCTCCTGATCACTACGGGCGTCTTTCAGGAACGACATTCCGGTGCGGGTTGGCACAAGGACCACGCTATGCCCGTGAGCGTCACCGACCTTAAACTGGAAGGGACTCCCGCTCTTACCATGATCGCCGGTGGCGAGATCGCCCCATGGGCGTTGGGTCGTCTGATTGTCAGCCATGCGAGTTCTCCTTCCGAATTGCGATCATCATAGCCTCGCATAGAGCCTCGATCTCCGGGCGCCCATTTGTCCCAGCGAACCGCATGATGGCTAACAGAAGACCGTAACGCACATGCGACGGGACTGCATCTGAGTAGCCGAAAACAGCGAGCGCCTGATCCAAAGCTTGTCGAGTGGTCATCTGCTTGTCAGTGCCCATACACGGCATCGAGTGGCTCACGAGTCGAGAAACCCAAAATGTATAAGCATGAAAAGAGCAATAGAAGCGATCGCAAGACGTCCGAAGAACGCCCACGCTCCCCATGCATTTTCATCGTTCGTATCGTTGTCAGGCACTGCCTTTCTCCTTTCCTTGGCGTCGTTGAGCGGCACGCCGGCCGCCGAGATGATTGTGGAGCGTAGCGATGGACACGCCCGCCCTGGTGGCGATTTCCTGGGACGTGATTTCGTTAGTCGGCAGAACCCACAGCGGCCGTGCAATGGCCAACGCGCGCTGTCGGCGCGCTGCCGCCGCTTCCGACGCCCGCTGGGTGCCGATCGCGCGCCCCTCAGCCGTCTGGGCGTTACGTCGGCCCGTGTCCCATGCAGACGCAGCATCACGAATAAGCGCAAGCGGTGCGCCGGGTGGCACTTCCAGTTCTTCCGCCAGGGCGTGAACGGTTGCTCCACGCTCTGCCGCAGCCATTAAGACAGCTATCAGGTCAGGGCCACCATTCAGTGCCAACGCCCGGATCGTAGCAACGCCGATCACGTCGTTACCAGCTTTCCGGCTCGTCGGGCGTAGCATAGCGGCACGTTCGCTCAGGGCCGATACGCGGCGTCCCCGCTTATCCGCCGCTGTCATTGTGTCGTGATAGATATTGGCCCCGTATCCGGCATCAGTCAGCACTTGAAGCTGACGCGCAACCGGCCAGCCAGCTACCCCCTCCCGCACGTACCCTCGCCGATGTATCAATTATAAATCCTGTTGTGCATTCTAGGTATTGCGTGTTTAGAACAGGCTTTATATAAAAGCAAGAGAAAGCGGCCAATCGTCCGGAGACAGACCATGCGCCGCCCTGATGCGATCTGGGAAACCGACTATGCCGCAGATCGGCGGAAGCACCGCCATCGCTGCGTTTGCTGCAACCGGATCGTGCAGCCGGGTGAGCGCGTGGTAATGTGCCGCATCAACAACGGCACCAAGGCCGCCCATGTCGCCTGTGCTGACCGCCGGCACGTCCCAGACGCACCCGAGACGACACGCGACATCATGCGTCTGTGGGGGTTGGAACACCAAAAAGCGTGCGGCTGGTCCGTGCCCGAACTCGCCTGACAACCAAATCCCGGGTCACATGCGCGCACTCACAATCAAGGTCCGTATAACGGTTGAGAACGGTCCATCTATCCGCGTCAGGGCTCCGACCCGGGTGAAGTGGTGGACCGTTCAACCGATTGCAAAAACGGGAGCTACATATGCGTATTTTGTTGGCCGCTTCGGTGGCGTGCGTCCTTATCGCCGCCACGGCCCGAGCGGCAACCGCCGAAAGCTATTCGACAGCGGCCGGCACACCGTTCGGTATCAAAAAGTTTGATATCGCCTACTCCAAATCGTCCCCGTGATACTGTGCGCTGGTGGTTTCAGCCCACGCCATCGTGATCTCATCAGGTCTCACAAATCCACAAATCATAACCTACTGAAGTCACGAAAATAATCGTCACTCGAACACTAAGGGGCGATACGGTCCACCACGCTGTCGATAGCCTGTAGACCCACGTTCAACTGGCTCCTGTTCACCTTCACGTCCGGATCGTTGTGAACGGAGTAGTAGTCCTGACGCATTTTAGACAAGGGCGTGCCATGGTGAGCGGCGACCACGCCAGCGGTATTGAAGTCACGGAGTTCGCCGACGTACGTTTTAAGGAATTCTTCGCGGATCGTCGGAGGGGTTGGGCGCGGCGCAAAACGAGCCGGATTCGCCGTGTACTCAGACCAAAGCTGGTCAGCCGTCGCTTCAGAGAAAGCCTCAAACGCAGCAGCCGCTCCCTTGAACTGAGTGAAGCGATTGCCGATAGCTAGGTGGACCTGTGGGATGGCCATCTTACGCGTTCCAGCTTTTGCGGCGAAGGTGTAGTTGCCGAAAAACGGATGTGGCGGCGTCGTCCCGTGAAGTAGTGCAAAAAGAGCCTTAACTGCCACACGGGAGGAGTCGTCTGCATTGACCGGAACTAGAAGGCGCGAAGATCCGCAAATAGCAAGTTCCGTGTAGATTGCAAACGAAGGGTTTGTGTCGAAAAACACAGTCCAATTGTCACCGTCTAGTGCATCCACCATCCGCTTGAAGATGAGATGAACCCACTCCCATGGGTCAGCTAAGCCGGGAAATGGGGTCCGATTAGCCTCGTCATTGATGGCAGGAGCCATCAACTCCAGATTGCCGTCTCCACTAAGAAGATACAAGTTGTGCGACACCTTATCATTGAGCGTCGCAACCTGGATTGAGTAGCTACCGATGTCGGGCGTGGTGCGGTTTAGAATGGCATCACTAATATAGCCGACGACACTTTTGGGCTTGGCGAACGAGCATAGTTTGAGAAGCTCAGCTTCACCTTTGACGCCTCCGCCAAGCAACAACATCGAGCTGTTAGCTTGAGGGCACATGTCGACGACCAACACTTTACGCTCCGGGTGCTTCTCAGCGAAGCGAGAAGCAATGTGGAAAGTAATGGTACTCTTTCCAGTACCACCCTTGTTGTTCCAGATCGAATACGCTTCCAAGTTATATCCTCTTTTTTGGTCGGCCACAGCGGCAGAACCCGCGAGCGTGGATGATGTATCATATAGAAACGAAGCTGATGCCGACAACTGGCTAAACAACGGCTTCCTGGTGGGGTGGATGCCCCCTTGGGTGGCACCACAACGGTTCCGGTCAGGCATCACACGATGCCAATCGAAGGGGGCAGACGAGACCCGCACTCCGCTAGGCTCAGGACTCATAACCAGAACAAGACGGTTGCGGCGAGGCAGATGACTGAGAAGAAGACGGTCGGGCACCTGTCGTAGCGGGTCGCAACGCGGCGCTTGTCGTATTTGACGGCCTTGTTCCGGGATTTTCGGCCCGGGATGCAGGGCTTGATACCCTTTCCCTGCAAGGCGTCCCTGAACCAGTCGGCATCATAGCCCCGGTCGGCGAGCAGCCATTGGGCCTTCGGCAGCTCATCGAGCAAAGCGGCGGCACCGATATAATCACTGACCTGGCCTGCGGTCATGAAGAGGCTCAAAGGGCGGCCGTTTGTATCGGTGATGGCGTGAAGCTTGGTGTTCATACCGCCTTTCGTGCGGCCGATCAGGCGGCCCGCATCCCCTTTTTTACCCGCAGGCTCGAAGCCGTACGGTGTGCCTTGAGATACGTCGCGTCGATCATCACCGTCTTGCGCTCGGAAGCCTCGGGCACAGCCAGACCTTCCATCATCCGCAGGAAGGCGCCCTTGTCACCCCACCGCTTCCAGCGATTGTAGAGCGTCTTGTGCGGCCCATAGTCTTTCGGCGCATCCCGCCAACGCAGCCCATTACGATTGACGAAGATAATTCCGCTCAGCACCCGACGATCATCTAGCCGGCGCTTGCCGTGGCTCTTCGGAAAATACGGCCCAAGCCGCGCCATCTGCTCATCCGTCAGCCAGAATAAATCACTCATCCTTCGGGGCTCCTTCATGGGAGCCTGAATCACGCCAGCCCTACAAAATCAATAGGTCCTGAGCCTAGAGGCTGGAGTATGATTCGTCTGGCGGTCGTCTGCTTGGCGGCCATCGTTATCCCCACTCCAGTCTGGCGCGCGCACCTTGATGGCCTGCCGGAGTCCAGGTCGCAATAATTGAGTCGAGCACGCCAAAATGATAGGCGAGCGCGAACAAGGCTATGCCGACGACCATGCCGGTGATCCACGTTCCCATTGTGAGGCTGTCCTCCCCGGTCGTGTCGTTATCACCCTCGTCTTCGTCCGCCACGCGCCGTGCGAGTCCGCGCTTCGCGGCCACGTCCGGCGGGATATCGAGGGCTAGGCTCTCTAGCGCCACATCGATCGCCTGGCACGTCCCCACCAGCTCGCGCTTGAGCCGTCTCAGCTCGTCGGCGGACAGATGGCCAGGTGCGGTCGTCTGATTGTCAGGCATCAGATTACCGAGGCAGCCGTAAAGCCTGGTCGTTCAGAGACCTGTGCGCGGGTAGTGGATTGCCTGCGGGAGGTGGATTTTCAGGGCTGCCGCTCCTTTACTTTTGGGCCTGGTGATGCGTGGGCATTGAAGATGCCCACGTCCGTT